>CAVSAH010000003.1:0-581153 GCA_963725885.1 uncultured Chloroflexia bacterium
CCCGGGCGTGGGCTCGGGCCAGCGCCCACCCGCAGACCGAGCCGTAGAAGGCGAGGCCCCGCGGCTGGAGTCTCGTCGTGTCGACCGAACCCTTCATGTCCCACAGCTGGCGAAAGTAGAAGTCACGACCACCCGGGTCGCGCGTCCAGCCGAGCAGGATGTCCGGGGTCGCCTGCATCAGCCGCTGGCCCACCACGACTCGCTCGCCGTGGTTGGCATGCCCACTGGCGGGACGTAGTCGACGCCGATGTGGTCGCCTCCTTGAGCTGGAGGATGAGGGGATCGTTCTCGTCGCGGCCCTCGAGCACGACGATCCAGCAGCGCGTCCCGACGCTGCCGACGCCCACGACCTTGAGGGCGGCGTCGACGAAGCGGTATCGCTCGAGGAACTTGCGCCGGTTGTCGGACAGCGACGCACGGTAGTCGGTGAAGAACTTCTGGATCGCGCCCTGCCCGAGGTCGACGGGTACGTGCTCGACCGTGGGCGGATCGTCGAGGATGACTCGGCGGCCGGTGACGACCCCGGTGAGGGATTCAGAAGCCTTGAGGCCGTCCTTGGCGCGGGCCTTGCTGAGGATCGCTTCGAGCACCTTTCGTCGACTGGCTCCCTTCCGGCCTGCGAGCAGGCCGGCCCGCGCGGCCTCATGGATGTCGTTATCGGTGATCGAGGCATACCACACGTCGATCAGACGCATACCGGCGTATCGCGCCATCCATTGGCAATCCCCCCGACCGCACTCATGGTCGCGGCGCGGTTCCTGCCAGCGCCGAAGCCGTTGGCGCGGCCCGCGATGATAACGCTGGCGGCCAGGCGCTCTCGATGTCCCACTCCCAGGACTGGTAAATCGTCGAAGTCGTTGGCGTCGAAGACAAGAGTCCGTTCTGGCGAGCCGAACAGCCCGAAGTTCGACAGGTGGGCGTCGCCGCTCGCCTGGACGACGATGCCGAGCGCGGTGTCTGGGCGAGGTCGAAGGCCATGACGGCGGGCGTACCCCGGTAGTAGGCGAACGCGGTCTCCGCCATCCGCTCATGGCGGAGCGGGACGAGGTTCGGCAGCCGGTCTACCTCCTGCGCCTCGAGGATCGCGATGGGATCGCGGTCCGAAGCCGGCTCGAAGGCAGCGTGGCTGACCCGCGGTACGCGCTGCCGGGCAGCCCTGCCAGCCGTGGCCCGCTCGGTCGGGTGGACCCACGGTCGCGCGGTCCACGCGTCGCCGGCCGGGGCGCCAGGCTCCGACGCCGCCTCCATCGCGGTAGAACTGACCGCAGTCGACGGCACGTGAGCGGCCCGCCCGCTCTTGGACTTGGAGGTCATCGCGCGCTCCATTGATGGTGTCGGGGTCACTGGCACGACGTTGATGCCCGACCGCAATTCGTCCGCGCATCGGAGGACGCAAGATCGACCGACTACACGTTCACGCTGACCGCTCACGCCAAGGCGCGAGGATGGGACGCGGCCTTCGGGGCCGGCGTCGTCCCCGTGAAAGATGGTCAGTCTGGTCGGGGCGAGAGGGATAGCCCCGCCACCAACGACCTTCCGATCACGATGCGCTCGCGGAGCTTCCGGAGCCCGTCGACTGGCTCAAGAGCGCATGACGGCAGGGCGTCGCCACGCTGCGGACGTGCCACCGACCGTGAGGTCGGCGTTGTCGCCGCGGTCCTCGCCGCCGGGTCGGAGAAAGCGACTGCCACCGGCTCGGCCTGTCGCACTCGACCGTGAAGCACCGCCTGGCGAAGGCGCGGACGAAGGTCGGGGCGACGACGACGGCGCAGCTCGTGTGGATCCGGCGCCGCGTCTGCCCGAGCCACGCAGCCATGGGCCGACATCGTGCCGGGCGGGCGGTTCAGCACCGACCCGCGGAGTCCTACTGTCGGCGCCGGCGAAGGTGGATCAGCGGCAGGGCGAGCGCGAGGAACGTCATGACCAGGTACAACCCGACGGCTGCGAGCGGGGACACGATCGCGAGGACGATGGCCGCGACATTCAGGGCGATCAGGATCCAGCGCTGCCGGACCTTGGCCTCCAACGTCTCATCAGCGACCTCGTCGAGCACCAGCGACCGCTCGCTCGCGATGTAGAACATCAACAGGCTCAGGCACAGGGACGCCAGGAGCACGTTGACCCCGTAGATGATGACCGCGGCTTCGACGTCGGACCGGACAGGTGGGTGACCATCATGTTGGTCGAGAACGGCAGGACGCCCACGAAGAGCAGCAGCAGGAGATCGATCCCGTACGCCAAGCGTGTCGGCGTGCCGCATCAGCTTCGTCATTCCGGCGTGGCTGACCCAGATCCCCCCGATGAACACGAAGCTGATCAGGTAGCCGAGGAACTCCTGCCACTGCTCCGCGAGGGCGGGCAAGAGGCGAGCGTCCACAGCCGGAACGGTGAGCTCAAGGACGAGCAGCGTGATCGCGATCGCGAAGACGCCGTCGGTGAACGCGTTGAACCGGTCGAGCGGCAGGACGTCGGCGGCTCGGGTCTCACGGCGGCCACCATGACCGGTCGTCGGGCGGTCGGGCCGGTCACATCCTCATCGGCGCGGGGGTCGGCTCCATCGGTGGGTATGGTAGACGCAGGCTCGGGTTGGTCTGGGCGCCTAAGCGACATGGCCGCGCAGGTACCCACCTCGCCGGCCACGCGAAGCCATGGCCCAATGCGGCCGTGGTCCGGCCGTCACGGATCCCGACAGCCGCCGAGGCGCGCTTCTACCTCGAGTCGCTGCCGGAGCTGTCGGGGAAGACCTCGGACGCCGGGCGACACGCGATCGCGGAAGCCGTGTTCGAGAGGATTGACGTACTTGGGGCGAACGACTTCTCGTTCACCCTGACCGCCCACGCGAAGACCCACGGATGGGATGCAGCCTTCGGGGCTGAGGACCAGATCAATTCGATTGGTCGATCTGGTCGGGGCGAGAGGACTCGAACCTCCGACCTCGTCGTCCCGAACGACGCGCGCTACCTACTGCGCCACGCCCCGACCGGAGGACGGCCATCGTAGCAGCGAGCGGGAATGACGGGTCCAACATGGACCGGTCTGACACGACGGACGCGCCGCCGCCCGTACACTCGCGCCGATGCGCGCCCGCCTCCTCGACCGCACCGAGCCTCCTCGTCGCCTGGACGCTGGCCGCGAAGGTCGCCGTCCTGGCGATCGGCGTGCTTGCGCTGTGGGTCGTGAACGGGGCCATCCCCGACCTCCTCGAGCCGTGGCACCGCTGGGACGCGCCGCACTACACCGACATCGCGGTCTGGGGCTACATGGCGCCAACGATCCGGGCAACCTCGCGCTACCCCGGCTACGCGCAGGACTTCCCCGGCGACCTCGACCTGTACATCGTCTTCTTCCCGCTCTTCCCGTGGCTCACTCGGTCTCGTCACCGTCGTGCTCCGCGACCCGGTCGTGGCGGCCTTCATCGTCTGCGACCGTCGCCTCGCTGTTCGTGGCGCCGCTGCTCTACCGCCTCGTCGCCGCCGACCTCGGGCCAAGCGCATCGGCCTCGGGCGGCGGCGTTCCTCCTCGTCTTCCCGACCGCGTACTTCCTCCACATCGGCTACACCGAGTCGCTGTTCCTGGCCGCTCGCCTTCGGCTCGATGTGGCTGGCGCGGACGAACCGATGGTGGGCGGCCGGGCTCGTCGCGGCGCTCGCGGCGCTGACCCGCGTCAACGGGCTGATCCTCGTGCCGACCCTGGCCGTCGAGGCCTGGCTGCAGTGGCGCCAGATCGGCAGCTGAAGGTCTGAATGGCTGGCGATCGCCGGCGCCGGCATCGGCTTCGGCGATCTACCTGTGGCTCAACTGGAGCGTGTACGGCGACCCGTTCATGTTCAGCGAGATCCAGCGCTCGCACTGGTTCAAGGACCTGTCGCCGCCGTGGGAGGGCATCGCCGGCATCATCGGCTGGACGACGAGCCAGCCGGACACCGCATTCATGCTCGGCTGGATGGAGCTCGCTGTTCACCGCGCTCGGGCTCGTCGCCAGCGATCGCCACCGCGCTCTGGCTGCGGCCGACCTGGGGCGTCGTGGATGATCGGGCAACTGGCTGCTCATCGTGAGCACCGGCTTCGTGATGAGCGTGCCGCGCTACAGCCTGGTCCTGTTCGGCATCTTGCCTGGGCCGCGCTCATCGCCGATCGCTGGCGGGTGGGCCGGATGGGTGCTGGGCGTCGCGTCGGCCGCGTCGATGGCGCTACTTCACCTGGCGCTTCGCGACCGGGCTGTGGGCGTTCTGATCCGCGGACAACGAAATGTCCCGAAGGAACCGCGGCGACCGTTGAGGTGATCTCGGATCGGCCAACTGCCCCTTCGGGACCAGACGATCATGCCAGCGCCGCCGACGCCGCGAATCAAGCCCGGTTGTCCACGAAGTCCGATACGATCGACCGAGTTATCCACAGCCAATCAGCCACGACGAGGACTCTCGACGACCCATGACATCGCCGCCCGCCTGCGCGCGTCCTCCTCGTCGGTCGCCGCGGCCGCATTCTGCTGGCGAGCGCGCCGATCGGCTCCCGCGCGGCGACGCACGCGGTCGACCATCGCCGACTTCGCATTCGCGCCGGCCGAGCTCACGATCACGGTCGGCGACACGGTGACCTGGACGAACGAGGACGCGATGGTCCACACCGCGACCAGCGTGAACGGCGCGTTCGACTCCGGTGATCTCGCCCAGGGCGAGTCGTACAGCCTGACCTTCACCGCGCCGGGCACCTACGACTACCTGTGCACGCCGCACCCGACGATGACCGGCCGGATCATCGTCGTCGCGGCCGCCGCCACACCGGCCCCGTCGGGCGGCGAGCTCCCCAACGTCGCCATGCCCGATGCGCCGGGCAGCACGCCGCTCCTCGTAGCCCTCGGGATGATCGCGACCCTGGCTGCCGCCGGGATCGCACTCCGCGTGGCGTGGGTGAGGGTCAGGCGAGGCTAGGTCAGAGGGGCCGGCTCGACTCGAGGTATCCGTCCGGCCGAACGAGCCAGGCGCGCATGTCGCCGTAGACCGTGCCGCGGCCGATGTCGACATCGGTCACGCCGTCCGTCGGGGGCTCCGAGGCCGCTCGATCGGGACGAGGCGCACCCAGCCCGCGCCCGAGACGGTCACGCAGCCGCGATCCGTCGGCGAGCGCCACGTCCGGCGCGACCGAACCGTGTCGCGGCAGAGCCGGATCGTCGGGACCCGGCTCGGCGTGGGACGTAGCGCGCCGGCTCGGCCAGGCGGCCGGAGTTCACGCGGGCGCGGAACCAGCGGCTGTGCGGCGCCAGGCGCGAGCGTCACGGCCGCGCCGGATCCGCGCTCGAGCGGCCCGTGCGGCGCCATGAAGCGCATCGTGGCGTCGGTGGCGGCGAGGTTGCTCGGTCGCGGCCGCCCGCCGCTCGGCCTCGTACGTCGAGTGCGACGGCTCCCCGCGTCCAGCGGCGAGCCTCCAGGCGAGGTTCTCGGCATCGGCGACGCCGGAGTTCAGGCCACGCGCGCCGAACGGGCTCATGACGTGCGCCGCGTCACCGGCCAGGAAGACCCGACCGAGGCGGAACCGGTCCGGCCAGGCGCTGGCTGAACCGATACCCGGTCATCCAGACCAGCTCGTAGGGCGTCCGCTCGAGCCGACGATGGCGCGATGCGCTCGATCGAGGCCGCCGCTGCGTCGCTCCTCGTCCGCATCGGTTTCGGCGGGGCACCTGCCAGTCGATGCGCCAGACGCCGTCCGGCTGCGGGATGGATCAGCACCTGGCGGCCCGGGTTCCATGGCGGATCGAAGTGGAAGTGGCGCTGGTTCGTGAACGGCAGCTCGGCGCGCACGTCGGCGATCAGGAAGCGGTCGTCGAACGTGTAGCCCGTCGAAGCCGATCCCGACCGCGTGGCGAACCGTCGAGTGGGCGCCATCGGTCCCGACCAGGGGCTGAACCGATGCGCCTCACGGCCCGCATCGGTCTCGAAGGTCGCCTCGACGCCGGCCCGCATCCTGGGTCGAGGCCCGCGAGCCGATGCCCGTGCCGGATCTCGACGCCGAGCTGGCCGAGGCGCGCGGCGAGCAGCTCCTCGACCTCGCGACTGGCTGATGTTCACGAACGGCGGAAAGTGCTCGTCGGGCTTATCGGGCAGGAGCGAATCTCGAACAGGAGCCGCCCACGATGGTAGGTGCGACCGATGCGCCACTGGACGCCCCGCTCCGCCACCGCTTCCCCGATGCCCAGGCGCTGCCAGATCTCGAGCGTCTCGCGCTGCATGCAGATCGCTCGGGAGCCGATCCGTTCGCGGCGTCCGAGCCTCGCCTCGAGGATGGCGACCGACACGCCGTGCTGGGCCAGCCGGCCGGCGAGGGTGAGCCCGACCGCCCCCGCGCCGACGACCGATGACGCTGCTCATGCGCACGCGACCGGGCTCAGCCGGCGAGCGCGTCCCAGACCTCGCGGTCGCGTTCCGCGGTCCAGACGCGCGGGTCGGTGATGCCGGCGAGCTCGTCCCAGGTGCGCTGAACGTTGAACGGCATGGTGTGGTCGAAGATCGGGATGCCGGCGTAGCGGGGCGCCAGGCGCGCGTGCACGCTCTCGAACGCGTCCTTCAGCGAGCCGCCCGATTGCTGGGCGGCACGGGTCTCGTCGAGCGTCGTGCGCACGAACGCGCGCGTGTCCTCGATGGCCGTGGCCACCTCCCCGTCGCGCACCACCGGCCCGCGGCCGCCGACGAGCTGCCTCGCTCCGAGCTCGCGCGACGCGATCCAGCGTGGTCGTCGACCACTCGGTCGGGTACGAGTCGCCCATGTACGGCGCCGCCCGCGACTCGACCAGGTCGCCGGCGAAGCAGATCCCCTCGTCGGGCAGCCAGACGACGAGGTCGCCGGCGGTGTGGCCGCGTCCGAGGTGGCGCAGCTCGACGACGCGGTTGCCGAGATCGATGCGTCAGCGCGTCGTCGAAGGTGACGGTCGGCCGCGTGAGGCCCGGAATGGTCTCGGCACCGGCGAACAGGCGCGGCATGCGGCCCTGCTCGCTGGCCCAGTCGGCCATCCCCCGCTCCTCGATGAGCGCCGCCGTCCTCGCGTGGGCCACGATGCGGCGCGCCCCGAAGGCGGATGCCCCGAGCGTCCGCACGGCGTGGTAGTGGGTCAGGACCAGGTCGCCGAAGGGCAGGTCGCTGACCCGCTCGCGCACGACGTCGATCCATCGCTGCGCCATCACCGGGGTGGCGCGCGCCTCGATGGCGAGGATCGCATCGGTCCCCACGACGCATCCGACGTTCGGGTCGCCCTCCGCGGTGAAGGCGAAGACCCCGTCGGCCAGCTGCTCGAGGGTGGCCTGCTTGGGGTCGAGGTCCGCCGACGAGGCGAACGGCTTCGGCATCGGTTGTGATGATAGGCGGCTGGTGAGGCTGGGTGATCGGAGGTCGATCGGCGCGCCTGTCGATGGCCGCGCGTGTTGCTGTGCTACGGGACTGCACGAGTGCACGAGTGCACGTAGACCTGTTGATGCTGCGAGGGAGCCGATCTCCGACGTGTGCGACGCCTACCTCGGAGGCAGCTCCACCACGAGGGCCTCGAGGATGCCCGGGACGGCCCGGACCCGCTCGATGACGTCGGCCGCGACCGACCCGTCGACCGAAACGAACATGCGCGCCTCCCCGTGCTCCGAGAGGCGGGAGAGCTCGAGCGAAGAGATGTTGATGCCGGCCTCGGCGAGGATCGTGCCGATCGCCCCGACGATTCCCGGCTGATCGAGATGGCGGGTCACGAGCATCGTCCCTGCCAGCTCGGCATCGATCTCGAAGTCGTCGACGCGAGCCAGGTGCGGCCGCCCGTGCGCGGTCGAGCCGGCGAGCACGAGCGACGGCCTGTCACCCACCGGGCCGACGGCAAGCTCGACGAGTGACGCCCACGGCTCCGACGCGCCGGTCCGCTCCTCGCGCACGGTGAGCCCGCGCTCGCGCGCCACGAGGTCCGCGTTCACCGCGTTGACGCGCTGGTCGGTGACAGCCTCGAGGATGCCGGCGACCGCAGCGGTACGGATCGGCGCGCACTCGCCGGCGGCGATCTCTCCGGCGTAGGTGAGCGCGATCGCGTCGAATGCGGCGGGAGTCAGCTGGCGCGCCAGCAGTGCCAGGCGCCGACCGAGCTCGACGTACGGCCGCAGGCGCGGGGCCGTGTCGGCGCCAACCGCCGGGGCGTTGATCGCGTAGGGCGGCGTCACGCCGGCGAGCGCCATCACGACCTGCTCGGCCATCTCGAGCCCGACCCGGTCCTGCGCCTCGCTCGTCGACGCGCCGAGGTGCGGGGTGAGCAGCAGGTTGGGCGCGCCGCGCAGCGGGTTGTCCGCCGCCATCGGCTCAGCCGAGAAGACGTCCACCGCGGCGCCGGCCAGGTGCCCCGACCGGAGGGCCTCGGCCAGCGCGGCCTCGTCGACGATCCCGCCGCGAGCGACGTTCAGCACGAATGCCCCCGGACGGGTTGCCTCGAGCTGGGCGCGCCCGAGCAGGCCGCGCGTCTGCGCGGTGAGTGGCGTGTGGACGGTGATGACATCGGCGCGGGTGAGGAGCTCCGGGAGGCCCACCAGCCGTGCGCCGTGCTCGGCGGCCTGCTCCTCGGTGAGGTACGGATCGTGGGCCACGACGCGCATCTCGAACGAACCGGCGCGGCGCGCGACCGCTCGCCCGATCTTCCCGAGGCCGATGATGCCGAGGGTTCGCCCGCGCAGCTCGTGGCCCGTGAAGCGACCCCGTTCCCACTCCCCCGCGGCGAGCGAGGCGCTGGCGGGACCCACGTGGCGCAGCAGCCCGAGCATGAGCGCCATGGTGTGCTCGGCGGCGGCGATCGTGTTTCCCGTTGGGGCGTTGACGACCATCACGCCTGCGCGGGTCGCCGCCTGGATATCGATCCGGTCGGTGCCGACGCTCGCCACCCCGACGACGCTGAGGCGGGGAGCGGCGGCATCGAGCAGCTCGGCGTCCACGCGCGTCTGCGATCGCACGACGAGCGCGTCCCAGCCGCCGTCGGCGCCGAGAGCCGCCAGGAGATCGGCGCGTGACAGACCGAGACGAACGGTCGTCTCGTCGGTCGCCGCGAGAAGCTCCAGCCCGGGCTCGGCCACGGGCTCGACCACCAGAATGCGAGCCATCGGTGGCAGGAGTCTAGCGATCGGCGCCGATCGCCTCTCCGAACAACCGCCGGCCCAGCGCGTGGATGGCGTCGAGGTCGGGGTGCAGGATGTAGCCCGCGGCGCTGGCGATCTCGACGGTGGCGTAGCCGCCATCCGGCGTGAGCACCACCCGGTCGACGTCATCGAGGTTGGCCGCCTGCAGCGCGGACGCGATGCTTGAGAGGCGCGAAGACGGAATGTCGGTGGCGACGTTGTCACGTACCGCGTCCAGGAGGCCGGGCAGGGCCGTCAGGAGGTTCCCGGCTGTCAGCTCGGCGGCCATGGCGGTGAGGATCTGCTGCTGCCGTTCGGCGCGGGTGAAGTCGGTCTCGCCCGCGCTCTTCCGCGACCGGGCATAGGCCAGGGCGGTCGTGCCGTCGAGGTGCTGTGGCCCGGCGCCGATGGAGAAGCCGCGCGCCCCGGTCAGCGTGTCGCGGTAGGCGGGGTCGACGAGCGGGTGGTCAACCACGACGTCGATGCCGCCGAGGGTGTCGACGGCCTCGCGCAGGCCCTCCATGTCGATCGCCGCGAAGTAGTGGATCCGGGTGTCGAGCAGCTCGCTGATGGCCGCCTTGAGCGTCGCCGGGCCTCCGAGCGGGTAGGTGGATCGGTCGGCCTCCGCGGCCGAGAGCAGCGAGTTGAGCTTCGCGTTGTAGATCCGACCGTCGCCGATGGGCACGCCGTACAGGTCGCGCGGCACGGAGACCAGGGCAGCTCGTCCCGTGTCGGGGTCGACGGTGGCCACGAGCATGGTGTCGGTCAGGTTCGCCGTCCGCCCCGGCGCGAAGTCGACGCCGACCAGGAGGATCGTCAGCCGCTCGCCGCTCGCGACCTCGGGCTGCACCGATGGGATCCCGATGTCCGTGTCATTGCCCGCTCGAGCGTCGAAGAGGCGTGCGCCGCCCTCGAGCGCGACGGAACCGAGGGTGTCGATGGCCTTGGCCGCGTAGTAGCTCGGCAGGGCGTGCATGGCGAGGGTGATGACCACCAACCCGACGGTCACCCATGTCGTCCAGGCCCGCCAGGACAGGCGGCCGCGCCGGGCGTGCGCCTGAATGATCGCTACGATCCGCCAGCCGACGAGCGCCACATTGAGGGCGATGATCGCGACCAGGATCCTCGCGTCGAGCAGGCGAGTGAGGGTCGAGCCGCCACCGGTGAGGACGACCGCGACGCCGAGCCCCACGACGAGGACCATCGGCGCGGCCAGGGCAGCGGCGAGCAGCCACTGGCCGTTGTACCCCTGCCCGAGTCCCGGAAACAGGAACGACAGGAGCGCGGCGGCGGCGGAGCGCGGATCGGTGCGACGCGCAGGGCGCAACAAAAAACTGCCTTTCGGGCACGTCAAGGGCGGGTCAGCGAAGTATAGACGCTTGGTCGCTGGCCCGGAGTTACCGGGTCAAGGCGCCCACGCCGTCGGTGACACGAGGCGCATACTTCGGCCATGGAAGCGCCGGGCCGTCGGGCCCCGGTCGAGGTGACCGTCGAGATCCCGTCGGGCAGCCGCAACAAGTACGAGTTCGACCACGCTCGTCGCCGCTTCGTCCTCGACCGCACGCTGTACTCGAGCGTGCACTACCCGTGCGACTACGGCTTCATCGAGGGCAGCCTGGCCGATGACGGCGACCCGCTCGACGTCCTCGTGGTGATCGCCGAGCCGACGTTTCCCGGCTGCGTTGTACGGGCGCGACCGGTGGGCGTCCTCGACATGGCCGACGAGAAGGGCCACGACTACAAGATCCTCGCCGTCGCCCACGACGATCCCCGCTGGGAGTCCACCGACTCGCTCGAGGACCTCTCGCCGCACCGGCTGAAGGAGATCGAGAACTTCTTCGAGACCTACAAGACGCTCGAGAACCGTCCCACGACGGTCAACGGGTGGCTGGGCGTCGACGATGCGTGGCGCATCATCGATGGCGCCATGGCTGCCGGAGCAAGCCCCGGCGACGACGAGCGGCCCGGAACCTGGCGCTAGCCCGGTCTACTCCATCGCCCGATGGAGGAACGCCGCCATCTGGCCACGAGTGACCGCTCCGTTCGGACAGAAGCTCGATCCGCCGCAGCCCCACGTGATCTGGGCAGCCCGCAGCCGGTTGATCGACCCTTCGTGCTTGTTGCCCTCGTCATCGGTGAAGTAGTCGGTCGACGTCGAGCCGAGGTCGAACGCGCGCGACAGGAACGTCGCCATCTGGCCGCGGGTCACGGTGCCGCCGGGGCAGTACCGCGTCGCCGAGCAGCCCGACGTGATCCCGGCCGCAGCAATGCGGTTGATGTTCGCCTCGTGGACGTTGCCCTCGTCATCGGTGAAGAAGTCGGTTGACGTCGACGGCAGGTTGAGCGCCCTGGCCAGGAAGGTCGCCATGGCACCCCGGTTCACGACGTTGTTCGGGCAGTACAGGTCGATCACGCAGCCCGCGGTGATGCCCTCGTCGTAGACCCACGCGATGTCCGGGGCGAACTGGGAGGTGCTCCAGTCGTTGACACAGGTGCTCTGCCGCTCGTGGAGCGTGACGGCGCTCCCGGTCGAGCCGAAGCTGACCCGTGCCCACGTGCAGTTGTTGCCCTCGTTCTCCTCGAGGAAGAACGAGTAGGGGTCGACCTTGGAGCGGATCGTGTAGGTCCCGCCCGGAACGCCGGTGATGTCGACCCACTGCCAGGCGAGGTACCACTCGTATTCGTCGCCCCAGCCGATGCTGATCCCCATGCGGTTGCTCAGCGCACTGGGCGTGGTCTGGCACCACGAGCCGCGGTAGTACGACGACTGGCCGGCACCCGGAAGACCGAGGTTGTAGGGGTCGCTGTCCAGGAAGCAGAAGCCGACCTTGGCTCCGCGCTGGTTGCCGGAGCTGCCCCACATGTCGTAGCGCATCATTTCCTGCACGTGCCAGTGGTTGTGGCCGTCGCCGGACCACTTGCCCTCGGCCCCGCTCACGATCTGGCGTGAGATCGGGGAGGTGCGCGAGCTGGTCTCGTAGATGACCTGGCGCACCTGCATCGGCTGCCCGGTGTTGCTCCGGCTGCCGCGCACCTCGAAGTGCCCGTCGCCGACGTTGACCATCATCGCCGTGAACCGCAGCATCCGGCGCCCATTGACCATCTGGATCTGGAAGTCGGAGAGCTGACGCATGGCCAGGTCGGGCACCGCTTCGGACCCGGCCTGGACCTGCGCCTGGCGCGCCGGGAGGACGGAGACGAAGGTCGCCACCAGGACCAGGCCGATGCCCCCGCGGAGGAGGGCGCTCGTCATCGGTCGGATCATCGAGGGCTCTCAGTGCTCTGCGCGGTAGAGGAAGGCAGCCATCTGCCCGCGGGTCACGATCCCGCTCGGGCAGTAGTTGGTGCCACCGCATCCCGCGGTGATGCCCGACGCGACGCAGGCGTTGATGTTGGCCTCGTGGATGAGCCCGGTGTCGTCGGTGAAGTAGTCGGTCGAGGTGGCCGGCAGGTCGAAGCCACGGACGAGGAAGGTCGCCATCTGAGCGCGCGTCACGAGGCCGTCGGGGCAGAAGCGTGAGCCGCCGCAGCCGGCGGTGATGCCCGCCGCGCGAAGGCGGTTGATGTTGGCCTCGTGGACGCTGCCCTCGTCGTCGGTGAAGAAGTCGGTCCCGGTCGCCGGCAGGTTCAGCGCCCGCACCAGGAACGTCGCCATCTGGCCGCGCGTGACGAGGCCGTTGGGGCAGTAGAGCGTCGCCGAGCAGCCGCTGGTGATGCCCTCGCCCTCGAGCCAGGTGATGTGGTCGATGAACTGCGAGTTGACGACGTCGGTGAACGGCGGCGCGACGACCCGATAGAGGCGGCCGCCGCCCAGATCGGTCATGTAGATCTCACCGTTCTCGGCTTCGCCGAACGAGCTGATCGCCGCCGACGTGTTGCGCCGCGCGACGAGCGTCGTCGACGTGGCGCCGATGGTCCAGATCTGGCCGCTGCAGTAGTCGCCGAGCACGTACTGGCCGGCGAGATCCGGGAAGACGTCGCCGCGGTAGACGTAGCCGCCGGTCACCGAGCAGTGGGGCTCGAGCCGCCGCTCGAGTACTCGGCTATCGGCCCCGTCAGGCCGCCGGAGGTGCAGGGCCCGGACCCTCGAAGAGGTGCGTGCCCTCGCATCGGTCCCAGCCGAAGTTGCGATTCGACGTGTTCCCGTAGCGGTTGACCTCCTCCCAGGAGCCCTGGCCGACATCGGCGATCCAGAGCTGGTCGGTGTCGCGGTCGAAGGAGGCGCGCCACGGGTTCCGCAGGCCCAGCGCCCACAGCTCGTCGTTGCCGCCGATCCGCCCGGCGTACGGGTTGCCCGAAGGGATGTCGTACTCGCCGCTCAGGTTGGGATCGATGCGGAGGACCTTTCCGAGGCGGCTGCTGCTGTTCTGGGCGTTCTCGCCGGGGTCGCCCGATCCGCCGCCGTCGCCGGTGAAGATGTACAGGTTGCCGTCGGGGCCGAATTGGAGCTGTCCGCCATTGTGGTTCGTCGCCGGGTGATCGATGACGAGCAGCGGATCGAGGCTCGAGGCCGGCGCAGACGTCCGGGCCGAGTTCGCGGTCATCTCGGAGATGACGAGGTCCCCGTCGCCCCTGGTGTAGTAGACGAAGAGCTTGCGGTTCGACTCGAATGATGGGTGGAACGCGAGCCCCAGCAGCCCGCGCTCGCTCGAGTCGTCGTTGACCGCGCTCTGGATGTCGAGGAAGAAGCCCGGCAGCAGCGTGCCGCCCGACGACCACGCGAACCGTGCCGCGCCGCTCGACGACGAACAGCCGATTCGTCCCGTCGCCGGCGTTGACGACGCCCGACCGGGCTCGCGAGGCCCGAGACGACCTGGGTGATGTTGAGCTGGCCGCTCGACAGCGCCGCGGCGGCTTGGGGTTCGGCCGGGGCCGGACGCGCCGGCGCGGCGAGCGCGGCGGGGGCCGACAGGCCGAGGAGGATGACGACGACGACGAGCAGCGGAAGGCAACGGCGCATGAGAAGGGGGGGAGCCTCGATGGGTGTTTGGCCCATTCTGACCTGCAGCCGCCGTGCCGGTCGCTGGTCCCTTCGACCCGGCGGCCCTCAGGACGATGCGTACCGGCCGGCGATCAGAAGGCTTCGAGGTAGCGCTCGACTTCCCAGCCGCTGACCTGCATCCGGTACTCGTCCCACTCCTCGGTCTTGGCCTCGACGAACCGCTCGAGCACGTGATCACCGAGCGCGTCGCGGATGACCTCGTCGCGCGAGAGCTCGTCCAGGGCCTCGCGCAGCGTGCCAGGCAGCTGCTTGATCTTGCGCGAGGCGAGCTTGGCGCTGTCGAAGTGGTAGAGGTTCTCCTCCACCGGATCCGGAGGCGTGAGCTTGCGGTCGATGCCGTCCATGCCCGCCGCCAGCATGGCCGCGAACGCGAGGTACGGATTCGAGGAGGGGTCCGGGCAGCGCAGCTCGATGCGGACCGAGTTGAGCGAGCCCTTTGAGATCTGCGGGATGCGGATCAGCGCCGAGCGGTTGATCCGCGCCCATCCGATGTAGACCGGGGCCTCGTAGCCGGGAACGAGCCGCTTGTACGAGTTCACCAGCGGAGCGAGGACCGCGATCATGCCCCGCGCGTGCTCGAGCGTTCCGGCGATGTAGGACCGGGCGGTCGTCGAGAGGCCGTACGGATCCTTCGGGTCGCTGAACGAGTTCTTCCCCTTCTTGATGTCCCACAGGCTCTGGTGGGTGTGCATCCCGGAGCCGTTGATGCCGAAGAACGGCTTCGGCATGAACGTCGCGTAGAGGCCCTTGGACGCGGCGACGGCCTTCAGGGTCGTCTTGAACGTCACCGCGTTGTCGGCGGTGCGGAGCGCATCGGCGTATTCGAAGTCGATCTCGTGCTGTCCCGTCGCGACCTCGTGATGCGCGGTCTCGACCTTGATGCCGAACTCCTCGAGCGAGTTCATCATCTCCTTGCGCACCTCGGTGCCGAGGTCCTCGGACAGGTCGAAGTACCCGGCCGCGTCGTGCGGCAGCGGCTCCACCACGCCGTTGTCGCGCTTGAGGAGGAAGAACTCGAGCTCGGGGCCGGTGTTGAGGATGTAGCCGGCCTTGCGGGCCTTCTCGAGCTGGCGCTTCAGCACGCCGCGTGGATCCCCGGGGAACGGGTCGCCGTTGGGGGTGAACACGTCGCAGATCACCCGCGCGCTGCCGGTGTGCAGCTTCTCGTCGTCGGCGCCGGTGCCCGGCTCCCACGGAATGGCGGCGAAGGTGTCGAGGTCGGGCACGAGGAACATGTCCGACTCGGCGATCCGCGCGAAGCCCTCGATGCTCGAGCCGTCGAACCACTTGCCGCGCTCGACCGCCTCCTCGAGCTGATGCATCGGGACCTGGACCGACTTCACCTGTCCGACGATGTCGGTGAACTGGAGACTGACGAAGCGCAGGTTGCGCTCATCGGCGAGCTTCAGGGCGTCGGCAAGCTTGGTCGTGGCCACGCGGGGACCTCCGTGACGAAAGGGGTGGGATTGGCCTCGAACGATATCGGGGTCAGTGCCCGGCAGGGGTCCGGCAAGGCGAGTGCGGCGCCCCGGATCGATGTGCACTCTGCACAATGCCGGACCTATTCGTGCCGAGTCGACTCCAGGAGGCGCAGCGCGTCCTCCGGCCGCCGCGGGTCGATCCCGAGCTCGACCGATGCGCGCCGCAGCCGGTACAGGACCGTGTTGCGATGGACCCCGAGCGACCGTGCCGCCGGAGCCACCCGACCGTTGGCGCGGGCGACCGCCAGCAGCGTGTCGCGCAGGGCATCCCCCGTCGAGGGCGGAAGCCGCGACGGCTTGGCGGCGCGCCCGGGGCTGGCGGCCGGACGGCGAAGGAGGGCCCGCAGGGTCACGGCCAGCGCCTCGAGGACCGCCTCGTCGACCCGGGCGAACGGCAGGTCGTCGAAGAGCCAGGCGGTCGCGCCGGCCGTCGCGCTTCGGGCAAGGACCCAGAGCCCATCGCGGGTTCGGCGGGCCGGGCCACTGCCCGCGGTGCGATCCGCGAGGAGGCGCGTGTGGGCCGCCGCGAACCGGGTCGCGAGCGCCCGTCCCGCCGGCCGAGGCGTGAGCGAGACGAGCGAACCGTCGATGGCCACGGCGACGCCCCGGCGCAGCCGCGTGGCGACGACGCCGGCCGGGGCGGCCGGCCGCGGGTCGGCCAGCGCGGCCTCGGCAGCCGAGAGGCGGACGTCGGAGGCGATCGTCGCAAGGCGTGCCGGCTCGGCGTCGAGGTAGGCCGTCACGGACTCGGAGCGGCTGCCGACGGCACCGGAACCGGAGAGCACGGGGACGGCATCCCCGGCCGGCTCGTACGATCCCGCGGCGCTCCGCACGATCCAGATGCCGGCGAGGTCGGCGACCGGCTCACCGATGGCGCCCAGCAGGGCATCGAGGCCGCCGAGAGGCACGACCTCCGAGTCAACCACCAGCAGCTGGCCCGGGCTGAGCTGCGGGAGATGCGGCGGCATGGCCCGCGTGCGCGCCACGCCACGAACCGGTCGAGCGAGCAGGTTCTCCGATCCCGAGACGAGCCGCGCCTCGGGGTCCACCGCGCGCCACGCGTCGAGCAGGCTGGTCATCGCGATCCGCGCATCCGTGCGACGAGCCGATCGAGCTCGTCGACGGGACGATCGAAGCGCTCGCCGCGCAGGACGAGCTCCAGGCGCAGCGGGCGCGGCCGGACCGACACCCGGCGCCGCGGGAGCCAGAAGGCGACGGCGAGCGAGCCGCACAGCGCCGCGCCGGAGACCGCGAGGATCGGCAGGCCCGGGTCGCTGCGTGACATGAAGGTGACCCACGCGTCGAAGCCGCCGAAGGTGACGACGAGGTCGCCGATGCGGGCCTCCTCGCCGGGGCGGAGGCGGACCGTGTCGACCGGCCCCTCCGCGTCGATGACGGTCACGCCCAGCTCGTTGGCGGCCGCATCGGTGATGGCCAGGCCGACCGTCTGCCCGACGCTCGGCAGGATCGCGGCGCCGACCGGAACGCCGTCGCGCTCCCCGTCGAGCGGGACGGGGGCGTCGAGCAGCGCGCCGCCGCCGAGCGTCGTCACCCGCAGGCGCGCGGCCGGGCCGTACGTCCAGGGGTGAACCAGGTAGCCGTCGAACGATCCCGGCTCGTTGACGCGCAGGACCTCCTCGGAGACGGTCTCGCCGTCCCGCAGGAAGGTGACGCGAGTGTCCAGCCGCAGCGGACGGCCATCCGGACCGAACTCGGCATCCAGCGCGTCGAGGCGCACGGCGGCGCTGAACCCCGGCCGCGGATCGTCGAGGAGCGCCTGGTCGCCGGTCAGCAGCGAGAACGTCGTCTCGCTCCCGAAGGCCGCGCCCGTCGCCACGCCGATGACGATCCCGAGCAGGGCGAGGTGGCTCAGCATGCCGGCGAAGCGCGACCAGCCGCGGCGGACGCCATGCACCGCCCAGCGCGAGCGCTCACGCGCCTGCCGGGTTCGGTAGCCCGCGCCTCGCAGCTGCGCCTCCACCGCGTCGGCATCGGCCGATGCGAGGGCGTCGTTGTCGACGCTCATCACCAGCGCACCGGTTCCCGGTGGCACCGGAGCCGGGATGGCGCCACTCGCGCCAGGCCGCGGGTGCGCGCGTTGCCACCGCCGCGACCCCGCTCAGCGCCACCGCGCCGAGGAGGAGGGCGTACGCCGGCCCGGCAAGGAGCTCCGCGCCGCCGGGCGCGAGCGCCGCGACGAGATTCGCGATGCCGGCCGCCGCGAGCAGCAGCAGGCCGGTGCGACCGTCGCCGAGGACGCGGATCACGCGCTCCGCGAGCCTCGCAGCCCGCTCCGCCGCGGGAATTGGCTCGACGCCGGCCGAGGTGGCGGCCATCAGCCCGGGTGGGCGGCGGCGAGCAGGTCGGCGATGAGGTCCTCGGCGTCCTCCAGGCCCACCGAGACGCGGATGGTGCCCGGCCCCATGCCGGCGGCGGCGAGCTCGGCATCATCGAGCTGTCGGTGGCTCGACGAGGCGGGATGGCTGACGAGCGTCTCGACGCTGCCGAGGCTGGTGGCGTGGACGGCCACCTCGACCCGGCCCAGGAACCGCTCGCCGTGGTCGCGACCACCGGCGAGGTCGAGGGCAAGCATGCCGCCCGCCGCCCCGTCGCGCAGCGTGCGCAGCGCCAGCTCGTGCTGCGGATGGCTGGAGAGCCCGGGGTAGCGGACCGCGGCCACGCCGGGAGCACCCTCGAGCGCGCCGGCGACGGCCAGCGCGTTGGCCGAATGGCGCTCCATCCTCAGGCCGAGCGTCTTCAGGCCGCGCAGCGCGAGGAAGGCCTCCCACGGCGACGCGCTGCCGCCGGCGTTGATGACGATCTCGCGCGCCGCCGCCACCCGGTCGGAGCTGCCGACGAGGATGCCGCCGATGAGATCCGAATGGCCACCGATGTACTTCGTCGTCGAATGCACCACGAGGTCGGCGCCCAGGGCGAGCGGGTTCGCCAGCGCCGGGGAGGCAAAGGTGCTGTCCACGACGACTGCGACGCCCCGCTCGTGGGCGAGCTCGGACAGGGCGGCGATGTCGGCCATGGCCGTGGTCGGATTGCTGATCGTCTCGAGCCAGAGGACGCGGGTGCGCGGCGTGATCGCGGCGGCGACCGCATCGGCATCGGTGGTGTCGACCGCCCGGTGCGTGATGCCGCTGCGCGCAAGGACGGTGCGCGCCATGGCCAGCGTGCCGCCGTACAGCGCGTTCGGCAGCAGCAGCTCGTCACCGGTGCGCAGGTGCGAGAGCGCGGCGGCATGGATGGCCGCCATGCCCGACGCGGTGGCGAGGGCCGCCTCGCCGGACTCCAGCTCGGCGACGGCGAGCTCGAGCGCCTCGTGGGTCGGGTTGGAGTAGCGCGTGTAGGAGTGGCCCGGGCGGGCGAACTCGAGGAGCTCGGCGAGCTCGGTCGCGTCGGACACCGCGAACGTGCTCGTGGCGTAGATCGGCACGGTCACCGGCGGCTGCGGCGCGTCGGGCACGCGGCTGGCGGCGCGGATCGCGCGCGTCGAGAAGCCCGGCATGGCAGGTGAGTCTAGCAGCGGATTGGCGCGGACCCGCGATCACCCGCTAGGATGCCCCCTTCATGCACCTCCTCCGTTCCCGCGCCGTGCTGTTCGGCGTGGGCGGGTTGCTGGCCGTGGCGATCGTCGTCGCGGCACTGGTGGGGTCCGGCGTCTTCGCGCAGCCCTCGCCGACTCCCAGCCCGTCACCCAGCCCGACGGCGTCCCCGTCCCCGTCACCGACCCCATCGCCGTCTCCCACGCCGAGCCCGTCGCCGACGCCCGTGGCGCGCTGCCCCTTCAACGGCAGCGAGCTCGATGACCCGTCGCTCGCCACGCGGGTCCCGATGATGGTCCAGATCGAGAACAACCCGACCGCGCGCCCGCCGTCCGGGCTCGGGCTGGCCGACCTCGTCATCGAGGCGCCGGTCGAGGGCGACACGACGCGCTTCAACGCCACCTTCGCGTGCGCCGACCGCGTCGGGGAGGCGGTCGGACCGATCCGGTCGGCCCGCTACTTCAACCTCGACCTGTGGCAGCAGATGCGCGGGCTCACGTTCCACTTCGGCGGCGCCTCCAAGGTGATCGACACGTTCCGCGCCGCGAACATGCCGTACGTGAACGGCATCAGCGGGATCTGGCCCTACTTCTTCCGCGCCGGGCCCTGGGCCGCCCCGCACAACGTCTACCTCGACCTCGACGCGGCGCGCGACGCCATGGAGGACGGCGACCTCGCCGGACTGGCCGGAGCCGCCGTGGCCGCCGGCGAGCCCCGCGGACCGTTCACCTTCGATCCGGACGCCGATGTGCCCTGAGGGCCGCGCGGTGGGCGGCGTCGAGATCTGGACCTCCTCGTTCTGGCACTACGGCTGGGACTGGGACGCCGATTCGGGCACCTGGCTGCGCAGCGACGGAGGAGCGGCGAACTTCGAGGCCCTGACCGGCGAGCGTCTCTTTGCCGACGCGGTCGTGGTCCAGATCGTGCGCCAGGACGTCCTCATCGGCGAGAACGACCCGGGCGGCCATCCGCGGCGCTACCAGCACCTGGTCGACGAGGGTGAGGGCCTCCTCTACATCAACGGGCAGGTCCACGACCTGCGCTGGTCACGCATCGAGGCCGAGGACCTGACGACCTGGACCTACGCCGAGGGCGGCGACCCGGTCGTGCTCCCGCCCGGCAAGGTGTGGTGGGAGATCATCCCGGTCGGCTCCGGAATCGTCGAGCGCTGACCGGCACACGGGCTACTCACGGCTTGTGCGGTCGTGCGGTCGGTCGCTCACGCTCCGGCCCGAGCGGCGACAGGAAGGCATCCATCGCGCGACGAATCTGATGGTCGGGGTCGAACGACTGGCTGGCATTGGCGATGTTTCGCCGGACGTCACTGGGGTCGGCCTCACCGTCGTCGATCTCGCCATCGGCAACCGCGACTGACTCGGCAGCGACCGGCGCACTGCGCTCTACGGCTCCGCCATTGAGCGGCGTTGGCGGCGCGAAGGCGGCCGGCATCGGCTGCTCGGGAACCTCCGACGAAGCTTCCGCCGCCGCAGGTGGCGGCTCGACGGCGATCGGCTCCTGCTCGGGTGCCGGCCCGACCGGGATCGCGGTGGAGGTCGGCTCCTCGACCGGCACGATCGAGCGGCGTGCCAGCAACGGTGGCCGAGGACGCGGATTGCCGCTGATCTGGTTCTTGCCGAGCTTCTTGGCCTCGTACATCGCCCGGTCGGCGGCAGCGATGAGCTGCTCGGCGGAGCTTCCGTCCTCCGGATGCGAGACGAGACCGATGCTGACGCTGGTGACCGACTCGCCGCTGCCCTGCGTGCTGCCGACCTCCTCCGCGCCGATGCGAATCTTCTCGGCCACGAAGAAGGCGCCGACGATATCCGTCTCGGGGAGGAGCACGACGAACTCGTCGCCGCCGTAGCGATAGGCCGAGTCGACGGTGCGGATGGAGCCGGCGATGATCGCCCCCAGGGCGCGCAGGACCTCGTCGCCGCGGAGGTGGCCGGCCTCGTCGTTGATGCGTTTGAGGCCGTCGAGATCGATCATGAGCACGCAGAAGCCGCGATCGCTGCGCCGCGTCCGGCTGACCTCCTGCTCGAGGGTGACGAACAGCTGCGACCGGTTGAAGAGGCCCGTCAGGGGATCCGTGCGCCACAGGTCGATGACTCCCTGCAGCGCGCGCCGCTGGTGGCTGCTATAGGCGATCGCCACGAAGGCCAGGAGCCACGTGGCCACGAGCCCGACCGACAGGCGCAGGACGTCCTCGGGCCCGTAGGTTCCGAGGGAGGGGTCCACCGCGAGGACGACGCCGAAGGCGATGGTCGCCAGTGCCGCGGCGGCGAGCCCTGCCCGCGGGCCGTACGCCAGCGCGGCCGCCACCGCCACGAGCGCGAAGAGCATCGCGAACGGTGACGCCGCATAGCCCGACAGCGACAGGAGCGCGGCGATAAGGCCGATCGCGACGACGAGCTCAGCGGCACGCGCTATTCGGCTCTTGCGCACGAGGCCGTTCGTCTCGTGGAACACGATCACCGCGAGGACCGCCAGCGCGCCGAGCGCGAAGATCGGCCCCTGCTCCGCGGCGAACGAGCCGCTGATGCCGACGCCGAGCAGCACGATGGCGATCGTCAGCCACCACACCACGCGCAGTGTGCTGTCGGCCGTCGGGGATGTGGCCGCGTCGTCGCGTCGTCTGACGACCGGCGAGGCATGCGCGGCGATTGGCTCCGAGATCTCGGGGCCCCTGCCAGCGAGCATGATTCCCATGAACAGCAGACCCGCAAGGAGCGCCGTCACGGCGATGATGATCAGCTCGGTCGGCACTGGTCCAGTCGTCCCCCTGGTCCGCGGAGGTGATGAAGCGCCGCCTCGCGGCGGCCCGGCCAGTATGGGGGCGGCGCGACGCATGGCGCAAACGTACTAACCCACCCGTACTGCCCCGTCGTGGACAGGACGCACCACCAGTGTCCACCGCGGTGACCAAACGGTCTTCTTGTTACACTCGCCCGCTCCGATGAGCAACGCACCCGAGCAGGACCTCGCGCGCGACGCACCGCATCGGCCCTGGCTGGCCGCGCTGCTCTCGTTCGTGTTTCCCGGAGCCGGGCAGGCCTACGCCGGGCGCTGGCTGCCCGCGGTGGTCCTCGCCCTTCCCGCGATCACGCTCGTCGTCATCCTCGCCGTGGGGTGGACAACCAACCGGACGGCGATCTTCGACAGCGGGACCCTCGCCGCCCTGCTTATCGTCAACGGGGCACTTCTGGCGTGGCGGGGCGTGGCGATCGTCGAGGCCGGCCTGCACGGCTGGGGACGTCAGGAGCCACGGCAGCGGCGGACGACGATGTTGGCCGTCGCCGGCCTGCTGGTCGCGGCGGTGGCAATGCACTCCTGGGTGGCGATCGTGATCCTCCAGTTCCAGGCGACGCTCGAGCAGGTGTTCGTCCCCGACGCGACACCGGTCGTCGAGCCCGTTGGATCGGTCGACCCGTCGGCCAGTCCGGCACCGACGCCCGCACCGGCATGGAACGGGACCGATCGCGTAGACATCCTTCTGCTCGGCACCGACGCCGGTCCGGGACGCGACGACGAGCTCACCGACGTGGTTCTCGTCGTCAGCGTCGACCCGGTCGCGGAGACGGCCGTCATGATCTCGATCCCACGCGACACCGGCTTCCTGCCGCTGCCCGACACGACCGTGTACGCCGATGGCGTCTTCCCGGACAAGGTCAACACGCTCATGGCGCGCGCTGAGCGCGACGCCGAGACGTGGTGCCCCGACCTCGACCCGGATGAGGCCGATGAGTGCGGCCTTCGGGCCGTGCGCGAGTCGGTGGGTCTCTATCTCGGGATCGAGATCGAGCATCACGCCCTCGTCGACATGGCCGGGTTCGCCGGGATCGTTGACGCCATCGGTGGGGTGGAGCTGTGCCTCCCCGGCGATCTCGTCGACCCGCAGTTCGACGGCACGATCACCGACCGCTATACCGATGGCCTGTTCCTGCCCGAAGGGTGCCGCGACTACGACGGGCTGGACGCGCTGGCGTATGCGCGAAGCCGAAAGGGGTGGATCGAGATGCCCGACGGCTCGATCGAGGGTCAGTCCGACTTCGATCGGGCCGAGCGCCAGCAGCTCCTTCTTCTCGCCATGCGCAACGAGCTCGGCCAGGCCGATACCATCCTCGAGCTTCCCGGGATCCTCGCCGCCGTGGCTCGGACGATCAGCACCGATGTGGAGCGCGGCGCTGCGGCAGAGCTGGCCAGCCTCCTGCCGCTGGTGACCGGGACGGACATCGAGCGTGTCGTGCTCGATTACCCGACCTACGTCGAGCTGCCCGAAAGCCCCGGGACGAACTACCTGCTCCTACCGCGGCGCGACGTCATCCGCGCCAAGATGGCCGAGATCTTCGGCGCCGATGAGCTGCGCGGCTGGTACCTGGGGAGTGACGCCGAGCGGCCGGGCACCGAGTCGGAGGACGACGGGGCCTAGCGCAGACGCCCGATCAGCACGGCCAGCAACCCGAGCGCGGCGGACACGGCGGTCAGGAGCAGCATCGCGTCGCGTTGGCTGAGGCCGAGGCGCAGGAGCTGATGGTGGATGTGCCCGCGATCGGCGACGAAGAACGGCTCACCGCGCGCGGTGCGACGCACGATCGCCCACAGCATGTCGGCCAGCGGGAGCGCGAGCGCCACGATAGGCACCCAAATTGGCGCCGGGTCGACGGGCTCCTGCGTGAGCGAGATGCCCACGGCGGCCACGATGAAGCCGAGGAACATCGCGCCGGTGTCGCCCATGATGATCGACGCCGGATGGAGGTTGTAGGCGAGAAAGCCGGCCGCCGCGCCGCCGGTGGCGGCGATGATCGGCAGGATCGGGTCCATCCGGTCGGCGGCAGCGACGAGGCCGAACGCGCCGAGGACGGTGAGCGCGATCCCCGCCGCGAGCCCGTCGAGGCCGTCGATGAGGTTGATGGCGTTGATGACTCCCACGATCCAGATGAGCGTGATCGGGAGCGACAGGACGCCCAGCTCGATCGAGTCCGCCCCGATCGGAAGCTGCTCGATGCGCAGGCCGAGCTGCCACGCCAGGGCCGCGGCCGCCACCTGGAAGACGAGCTTGACCATGGCCCGCATGCCGCGGATGTCGTCAACGACGCCCACCCCGACGAGGAGCAGCACCGCCGCGAAGATGGCCGGAACGTACGAGCGTCCCAGCTCGGCCGGTGAGTCGAGGGTGGGCGAGGCCACGACGACGAACGCGATGGCGGCAGCGAAGCCGACGGCCATGGCCACACCCCCGAGGCGCGGTATCGGAACCTGGTGGACCTTGCGCTCGTCGGGCTGGTCGAGCCAGCCGTACCGATAGGCGACGCCGCGGACCAGCGGCGTGACGACCAGCGCCACGACGCAGGCGACCGCGAAGGTGATGGCGATCAGCATCGGCGCGGATCGTAGCGGCTGGACGCTCGGTCGGGTGGCGAGCGATGGCTCGCTGCTGAGCGATGGCTCGCTGTCGAGCGATGGTCGGGGCGGCCGGATTCGAACCGGCGACCTCCTGCTCCCAAAGCAGGCGATCTACCAGACTGATCTACGCCCCGCATGGCGCCGGGTGCATCGGCGAGGGTAGCGCATCGGTCACGGGCGCTTGACCTCGTCCCAGAGAAGGTCCTTCTCCGCGAGCGAGAGCGACCCCAGGTCGATGCCCCGCTCAGCGGCGAGGCGTTCGACGCGCTCGTAGCGCTCGATCCAGCGGCGGTTGGCCACGCGCAGCGCCTCTTCGGGATCGATGTGCATCCACCGCGCGAGATTCACCGTGGCGAAGAGGACGTCGCCGACCTCGTGCAGCCGCGACGCGTCGTCTGAGGCTTCGCGGAGCTCGTCGAGCTCCTCTCCGACCTTCTCCCACACTCCGGCGATCGCCTCCCAGTCCCAGCCGAGGGTAGCGGCTCGCTCCTGGATCTCACGGCTCGCCGGAAGGGCGGGCAGGGCTCGAGCGACGCCAACGAACGTGCCGGCCTCGGGGTCCTTCCCGCGCTCCGCGCGCTCGTCGGCCTTGATCGCCTCCCAGTTGGTCATGACTTGCGCGACGCCGTCCACCTCGACGCTGCCGAAGACGTGCGGGTGCCGGCGCACGATCTTGGAGGCGATGGCGCGGTACACGTCGGTCAGGTCGAAGTCGCCCTCCTCGGCCGCGAACTGGGCGTGGAGGATGACCTGGAGGAAGAGGTCGCCGAGCTCCTCCGCGAGGTCCTCGGGCGAACCTTGCTCGATGGCGTCGACCGTCTCGTAGGCCTCCTCGAGCAGGTAGGGACGCAGGGTCAGGTGCGTCTGGCGGCGGTCCCACGGGCAGCCGTCCGGTGCGCGGAGCCGCGCGCTGATGGCGGCGATGCCGTGCGGGCTGGCCAGGTTGTCGATGGGATCCAGCGCCGGGACGAGCCAGTCCGACGCGGCGAGTGATGGCTCGTCGAGCGACTCGAGTGCGACCTCCTGGGCGTCGGCAAGCCGGCGCAGCCCGTGGCGCGGCGGGTAGAGGGCCGCCAGGGCCGCGCGTGGCCCGTGTCGCGCGTGGCGCCCGGGCAGGTTCGGTGCGGGCTCGCCCGCGACGTCGCCCGCGAGGAGCACGAGGGGAAGCGACGGATCGACCGCGACCGCTGCGAGCCGCCCGATGCCGACCACCTGGAGCCCGTCCTGCGGCACCAGGCCGGCCGCCTCGATCAGGGCGTCGACGGATCGCGGGCGAGCCTCGCCCATCGGCTCAGACTCCCGTGGTCGGAGGCGCGAACTGTGGGTCGATCCACGTGTCGACGGGGTCGCGCACGACCTCGTCGAGCCAGCGCTGGAACCCGGTGGCCTGGATCTCGGTGAGGCGCTCCTCCTCGATCTCGCGGCTCTCGCTCTCCTCGAGCAGCTGGTAGATCGTCGTTCCCGACGTGCCCCCGTCGACCGGGTCGCTGATGTCGCCCACGGCCTCGATCGCGAAGACCGCCTCCTCGAGCGCTCGGCTCAGCTGCCAGCGCGCCACCCAGCCCAGCTCGCCGCCCTCGACGGCCGTCGCCCGGTCGTCGCTCTCGAGCTCGGCGATCTCGGCGAAGCTGTCCGGGTCCGCCTCGAGCCGCTCGAGGATGTCGGTGATCTGCGCTTCGGGGCTCTCGCGCTCCGCCGTCTTCTGGATGACGTGGTAGCCGAAGTCGGTGCGCACCGGCTCGCTGATGTCGCCGATCTCGAGGTCCGCCAGCGCGAGGGAGAACGGCTCGACGAATGGGGGCTCCTCGGGGTCGTACCAGCCGAGGTCCCCGCCGCGCGTCGCCGAGCCTGGGTCGTCGCTGTGCTCCTCGGCGATCTCGGCCCAGTCGGCGTCGGGATCGGCCACGAGCTCGGCGACCTCGGTGGCCTCGGCGAGGGCCGCCGCCCACTGCTCCTCGGTTGCCTCCGCCTGGTCCTCCAGCTCGGGATCCGGCTGGACGAGGACGTGGCGCGCACGCTCCTGGGGCACGGCGGTTCCGCTCACCGGCGCAATCACGATCTGCGCGACACGCCTCTGCTCGGCCGGGCTGACGAGCACCTCGGTGTCGAACTCCTCCTGGTACGCCTCGGCCACGGCGAACTCGCGCGCGTACTCGCGGTAGTCCTCGTCGGTCACGCCCTGGGAGTGCAGGAGCTCGGACAGTGCGTCGTCCTGGGCCTCGCGCCGCTGGGCGAGGTGGAGCAGCGCCACGCCGCCCTCGACCTCGACCGGACCGACGATGTCCCCGGGGTCCGCGTCGTCGAGGAGCTCGAAGTACTCGGCGTAGGCCGGATCGTCGGCAGCGATCCAGCCGATGCTGCCCGCGAACTCGGCGCTCGGATCGTCGCTGACGTCCAGCGCGACGGCCCCGAAGTCCTCGCCGCCCTCGACCCGCGCGAGCGCCGCCTCGGCCTCCTCGGTGGCGGCGGCAATCTGCTCCTCGGTTGGCTCAGCCTCGGGATCCGCATCCTCTGGCAGTGGGTCGATCAGGATGAGGTTGATCCACAGCCGCTCGGGGAGGGACTTGCGCGAGGCCTCTGCCTCGTCGACCTCGGCCTCGGTGACGCTGATCCCAAGATCCTCGGTACGCGAGGCCAGCACGGCGCCATCGACGAGGGACGTGACGGCGTCGCTCGTCACGTTGTTGAGCTGCTCGGAGAGCGCCTGGACCTGCTGCTGGATGAACTGGTCGCGCGCGCTGCCGGCGAGCTGGCCCTGGAGCTCGGCGATCGTGGCGATCCCCTCGGCGGCCAGAATCTGCTCGCGCGTCGTGAGGTCCGAGCGGAGGAAGGTCTCGCCCTCCACCGACGCGATCGGGCGCAGGTGGGCGTCCCAGTATCCGTACCATGCGGCGGCCCCGAAGATTCCGATCGCCACGCCGATGGCGACCGCGAACCCGACGATGGTCAGCTGCTGGGTGCGCAGCTCATCCTGCCAGCGCGGACGGTGCTTTCGGTCAAGGACCGGTCGGGTTCGGAAGCTCATCGTGCCTCGGTCATGCAGCGGCTGAGTGGCTGCGGCCGTGTCGGCCGCCGGGCGGGCGAGGCGCCATGCTAGCCGAAGACCCGATGCCGCGCAGGGAGCCCGATCTCATCGGCGCGCGATCGCGTCACGGACCGCGTTCCAGCGCAGGCGCAGCACGAGCCCCATGGCCTCGACGACGATTCCGCCTCTCATCTTGGACGTGCCGACGACCCGCTCGCGGAACACGATCGGCACCTGCGTGATATGAGCCCCGCGCCGGTGCGCCCACCAGGTCGTCTCGATCTGGAACCCGTATCCCGAGCCCGACGTCTCGCGCAAGCGAATCGCCTCGAGCACCTCGCGGCGCCAGGCCTTGAAGCCCCCCGTCAGATCGCGGTACGGCAGCAGCAGCACGGTGCGCGCGAACAGGGTGCCCCCGCGGCTGATCAGCCGCCGGTACCAGGGCCAGCCGACCGTCGCACCACCTCGGATCCAGCGAGTCCCGAGGACGAGATCGGCGTCGCGCATGAGGGGTGTCAGGAGCCGCGGGAGGTCCGCGGGATCATGGCTGAAGTCCGCGTCCATCTGGACGACCGCCTTCACCTCGGGGCGCTCCAGCACCCAGCGGAACCCGTCGCGATAGGCGGCCCCGAGCCCCTGCTTGCCCGGCCGATGCAGGACGGACACGCGGCTCTCGCGGGCGGCGAGGGTGTCGGCAAGGGCGCCCGTGCCATCGGGGGAGCTGTCGTCGACGATGAGCAGCGATGCCTCCGGGAGGGCGGCGAGGATCGCGGTCGAGATGGGCCCGATGTTCTCGCGCTCGTTGTACGTGGGCAGCACCACCCAGACACCCCGGCCGGCTGCCAGCCCGACGGCCGGCGTCAGCGCCTCGCCGGGCACGGGCGTATCGGTGGCCATCGGCTCTCCCAGTGCGGCGGTGCGCATTCTATCCGCCCCGACCGGTGCGCCGGTGGGCGGGATGCCATCGCGTCGGAGCGGGTCAGCGGAAGGCGCGCGTCAGGAACGTCGCCATCTGCGCGCGCGTCACCGCTCCATCGGGGCAGTAGCGCGTCGCCGAGCAGCCAGCCGTGAGCCCGGCTGCGGCGATGGCATTGATCCGTGCCTCGTGCGTGGACGAGTTGTCGTCGACGAAGTAGTCGGTGCCGACCGCGGCAAGGTCCAGAGCGCGCACCAGGAACGTCGCCATCTGGGCGCGCGTGACGACGCCGTCAGGGCAGAACCGCGATCCGTCGCAGCCCGCGGTGATGCCCGCATCGGCGATCCGGTTGATGTTGCCGACTCGTGCGTGTTGCCGTCGTCATCGGCGAAGTGGTCGACGGTCGACGCCGGCAGGTCGAGGGCACGGGCCAGGAAGGTCGCCATCTGGCCTCGGGTCACCAGGCCGTTCGGGCAGAAGCGCTCCGGCGGCGCAGCCGGCTGGTGATGCCGTTGGCATAGATCCACTCGATGGAGGCCTCGTGCACGTTGCCGTCGGCATCGGGGAACGTGCCCGGTCCGGTCGTGAACGTGAGGCTCACCGTCGCTGCCAGCGCGTTTCCGGCGATGTCGGTGACGCCGGTGGTGGCCTCGACGCGATATTGGCGCTCCCGACCGAGCCGGCCGGTGGTGATCGTCGCCGTTCGCGACGCGCTGTCGTAGGTGACGGTGCCGGGCACGATCGTGTTGGCGGCGACGTCGCGCAGGCGCACTGTGGCGCTTGTGACGTTGGCGACGGGCTCGTCGAAGGTCACTCGCGGCCGCGCGATGCGGCTCACCCCGCTGGCGCCGGAGGACGGGTAGCTGACCGTCGCCTTCGGCCGGGCGGTGTCGACGTACGTCGGAACGACGGTGTACCTGGCCGGATTGCCGTTGGCGTACCAGTTCCAGACCTTCACGAGGATCCGGGCCGGCCCGCTGACGGTGGTCTGTGCCAGCTCGGTCCCGGACTCGCTGACCGCGTCGGTGTGACGCAGCAGGGTCCCCGACGTCGAGTACAGCTCGACGACGGGATCGACCGGGATCGGGCTCCTGTTCCACGGGTAGGCACGGCTGTCGACGACGCCCGTGACCCGGACGTCGAGGCGGCCGGCCCGCGGCACGTCGACCGCGAACCAGTCGACGTCCCCGGCCGGGTAGAGGGATGGGCGCGTGGTCGCGGCGAGCGTGATGCGCTTTGCGGCCGCAAGCGAGTTGTTGCCCTCGAGGCCGTCCCGCGCGGGCAGCGATGGAGCGGCGACGCTGCCGCCGACGGCACGGAAGGCGTTGACGCGGCCGGCACCGTAGTGGGCGTCCCAGCCTCCGTAGCCGAGGTCATCGACCGTGCTCGTTCAGGCGCGCCACGACATCGCCTGGCGGGGCGTCCGGCCAGCGCGCTCGGATGAGCGCGATCACGCCGGCCGTGTTCGGCGTCGCGAAGCTCGTGCCGCTGATGTAGGTGTGCGTTCCCCACGAGTCGTGATCGGCGTAGGTGCAGGCGTAGCAGTTCGTGGTCAGCACGGACGAGCCCGGCGCGGACGACGTCCACCTTCGGGCCCCAGCTCGACCAGTTGCTGAACTCGTCTTCCGTCTGCGTGGCGCTCACGCTCACGACGTTGTCGTAGCTGGCCGGGTAGTACGTCTCCGATCGCCGGTTGTTGCCCGCAGCGCCGACGAGGACGGCCCCCTCGCTCCAGGCGTAGTTCACCGCGTCCTGCACGAGCTGCGAGTACGGGAAGCCGCCGACGCTCATGTTGATGACGTCGGCGCCGTGGTCCGCCGCCCAGCGGATGCCCTCCATCAGGTCGGCCGTGGTTCCGGTGCCGGTGCCGTCCATGATCTTCACGGGCATCACCCTGTCGGTCCAGCTGATCCCGGCGATCCCGTATCCGTCGTTGGCGTTGGCCGCGATGATGCCGCTGACCCACGTTCCGTGGCCGTTGTCGTCGGTGGGGTTGGAGTCGTCGTTGACAAGGTCGATCCCGGCCACCAGGCGTCCCGCCAGGTCGGGATGGTTGAGCTGGGCGCCGGTGTCGAGGACCGCGATGACGTTCGCCGCACCGGTGGTTCGCGTCCACGCGTCGCGGACGCGCATGCGGTCGAGGGAGTACTGGTCGCCGGTCTCTGGGTCGTTTACGACGATGCCGAGCTCCCCGCTCTCATCGGTCAGTTCGACGCGGTAGTTCGGCTCGACGACGGCGACCGCGGGATCGGCGCGCAGGTCGGCGACGGCCTGATCCACGGAGCGGCCGCCGGTCGATACGACGATCGGGACGCCGACGTCGGCGGAGCCATCGGGGGCATCCATGACGCGCATCCCGCGCTGCTCGAGACGACCGATGCCGCTCGAGCTGCGGAGCTGGACCACGACCTCCCCGGGGATGACCCAGTCGGCGTCGGTCGCGGGTACGGGTGCGGGCGCTGGCTCGGCGGCTGCCACCGGCAGGGCCGCTCCGAGGAGGAGCATGACGGCGAGAACGGTGCGGTAGGCTCGAGACACGACGCGTGGGCTCCGGTGCGGTTCGCTGAGGTCCGCATCGCCACCGGCAGAGGGAGCGATGTGCGGGACCACCCTACGCCGCCCCGCGACGGCCGCGCGACCTGACCTTGTACCCGGCCCGAAAAGGGACCGATGGGCTAGCCGCCCGAAAGGACCTCGCGCAGTCGTGGCAGGGCGGCGGCGACGGCTCGACCGCGATGGCTGATCGCGTCCTTCTCGGCCTCCGACAGCTCCGCGGTGGTCACCCCCTGCGGCAGCAGGAAGATCGGGTCGTAGCCGAATCCGCCGCTCCCACGCCGCGCATCGGCGACCGTCCCCTCGACGGTGCCGGTGAAGGTCTCCACCGTCGGCGCCGGCCGCGGTCGGGATGGCCACGGCGAGCACGCACACCATCCGCGCACGCCGATCGGAGCCGGCGGGCAGCGCCTCGAGCAGGCTCGTCACCTTGTCCGCGCCGCCCCAGCGGGCGCTCCGCACGCCCGGTCCCCAGCCGAGGGCGGCGACCTCGATGCCGGAGTCGTCGGCGATGCTCGGCAGCCCGGACGCATCGGCGTAGGCGATCGCCTTGGCGACGGCGTTCTCGGCGTACGTGTCGTGCGGCTCGGGGACGTCGAGGTCGAGCCCGATCGCATCGGGGACGACGATCTCGGCTCCGAGCGGAGCGAGGAGGCGACGCAGCTCGGCCTGCTTGCCCTGGTTCGTGGTCGCGACCAGGAGCGGCCTCACGCGCCGGGCGGGGCCTCGATCGCCGCGCGCTGGAGCGTGAACAGCTGGCGGATGCCAGCCGCCGCGAGGTCGATCATCTGGTCCATCTGCTGCCGGGTGAACGCCCCGTGCTCCGCGGTTCCCTGCACCTCGAGGAGCCGGTCGTCGTCGACCATGACCACGTTGAAGTCGACCTCGGCGGTCGAGTCCTCGCTGTAGTCGAGGTCGAGATACGGTTGGGCATTGACGAGGCCCACGCTGATCGCCGCGACCTGTCCGGTGATGAGGTGCCCCATCCCGTACTTGTTGAGGGCCCGCGCCAGCGCCACGTACGCGCCGGTGATGCTCGCCGTCCGCGTGCCGCCATCGGCCTGGATCACGTCGCAGTCGAGGGTGATCGACCGCTCGCCGAGCTTCCCCATGTCCACGACGCCCCGTAGCGAGCGTCCGATGAGGCGCTGGATCTCGTGCGTCCGCCCGCCGATGGAGCCGCGGGCCGCCTCGCGCTGGCTGCGTTCGGTGCCGGCTCGGGGGAGCATGCTGTACTCGGCGGTGACCCAGCCGCGGCCCTTGCCGCGCATCCATCCGGGCACCCGGTCCTCGATCGTCGCCGCGCAGATGACGCGCGTGTCGCCGACGCGGATGAGGACCGACCCCTCGGCGAACTTGATGTAGTCGGGGACGATCTTCACCGGGCGCAGCTGGTTCGGGACCCGGCCGTCGGTCCGCCGGCCCGTCGCGACGGGGGTGCTCATCAGGCCGCCGATTCTACCCGCGCGCCGCGCGGAGCGGTCAGTCGAACGCGCGGTGGATGAACGCGGCCATCTGCCCGCGGGTGACGGCGCCGCTCGGGCAGTACGACCTGGGCCCGCAGCCGCCGGTGATTCCCGCCTCGGCGATTCGGTTGATGGCGGACTCGTGGGTGCTCCCGTCGTCGTCGTCGAACCAGTCGTGGGTCGCTGCCGGCAGGTCGAGCGCCCGCGCCAGGAACGTCGCCATCTGGGCGCGACTGACGAGGCCGTCGGGACAGAAGCGCGACGCCGAGCAGCCCGAGGTGATCTCCTCGCGCGCGAAGCGGTTGATGTTGGTCTCGTGCTTGTTGCCGTCGTCGTCGACGAAGAAGTCGCGGCTCGTCGATGGCAGGTTCATGGCGCGGCTCACGAAGGTCGCCATCTGGCCGCGCGTGACCAGGCCGGTCGGGCAGAAGCGGGTCGACGAGCATCCTGCGGTGATGCGTTCGTCGACGAGCCACACGATGTCCTCGTAGAACTTCGAGCTGCCGATGTCGGAGAAGCCGGACGGGTCGGCGTTGCACAGCTTCACGAAGATCATCACGCCGTACCAGCGCTCGTCCTCTTCGCTGTACAGCCGTGCGCCGCTGGCGTGGGTGTAGTCGCCGAGCATCACCGACTTGTGGCCCGGTGAGTTCCACCACTGGTCGCCGAAGTCCGCGAAGTCGCCGCTGCGGTTGTACGCGACGATCTCGCCGAACCCCTGCCAGCACACGCCATCGCGGTCGAACTTGCGCCGCAGATCGGTGAAGTCATGGCCGAGCTCACCGTCGGCGACCATCTCCTCCGCACGCTCCTCGGCGATCGCGTCGATGCGGGCGTCCATGCGGACCGGCGCTCGCGCGGACTCGGTGCGGTAGTCGTTGGCCATGTCGAGGAGTCCGGTGCCGCCCTCCGCGGCAACGGGAGCGGCGGTGAGACCCAGGGTCGCAGCGGCGAGGGTCAGGCCCGCCACGAGGGCGGCCAGGGGGCGACGGGCGTGCGTCGTTGATGCGTCGATGATCGGCTCCAGGGATGCAGGATTGGTGCCCCCGAGCCTAGGGAAGCGCGACGCGTCGAACGATGGGCCGATGGTGCGGCGGGTGGTGGGCCTTTCGGTGGCCAGTCCCGCGCGCGGGGCTCAGTCGGTGAGGGCGCGGGTGAGGAACGTCGCCATCTGCGCGCGCGTCACGATGCCGTCGGGGCAGTAGCGCGTCGCCGAGCAGCCGGCGGTGATCCCGGCGGCGGCGATCCGATTGATCGCAGCCTCGTGGGTGCTGCCCTCGTCATCGGTGAAGTGATCGGTCGAGCTGTAGGGCAGATGGAATGCGCGGGACAGGAACGTCGCCATCTGCGCGCGCGTCACGAGGCCGTTGGGGCAGTAACGCGTTGCCGAGCACCCGACGGTGATGCCGGCAGCGCGAAGCCGGTTGATGTTTGGCTCGTGGGTGCTGCCCTCGTCATCGGTGAAGTAGTCGGTGCCGGTCGAGGGCAGGTTCAGCGCCCGAACCAGGAAGGTCGCCATCTGGCCTCGGGTGACCTGGCCGTCGGGGCAGTAGTGGAAGCTGCCGCAGCCGCTGGTGATGCCCTGCTCGGCGATCCACACGATCGACTTCCAGTGGATCGAGTCGTCGATGTCGGTGAACGGCAGCGCCAGCATGTTGCGACCAAGCGTGTCCCACAGCTCGGTGCGCCCGGCGTCCATGAGCAGGTGCCAGATGCCGACGCCACGCAGCCCTTCGGTGTTGACGAGGTCGAACTTCACGTCGAGAGACTGGGCGTCCTCGTAGTAGCCCTGCACCCAGGTGTCGTAGGTGGTGCTCTGGTAGCGATACCACGCGACCTGCCCGGTGGCGTCCCACCGGCGGCCGTGCGTCGCCGCCGACGATCGGGCGTCGAGATAGCGCTGTGCCCAGCTGCGCCCGAAGGCCCCCGCCGCCGCGTCCCCGTCCGGGCAGACCGATGCGGACTTGCAGGTCAACGAGTTCATCGCCGAGGACTGGGTCGTCCAGGCGCGACCGTAGTAGGGAACGCCCCAGATGAGCTTGCTCGCCGGGACGACCTCGAGGTAGTCGGCCATGGCCGTGTCGACGTCGAGCGCGTACGGGCTCACGACCGGAGCCACCCCTCCCGCCCGCGATGAGCCACCCCAGTTGTAGTCGTAGCCCATGGCCATGATCGCGTCCGCGGCACCAGGAGCCACCAGACCGGCGAGGTCGTACCCCTCGTCCCAGGTCGCGGCGCCGCCAGTGGTGGCCACCGTGAGCTGCCGGCTGCCGAGGGCGGTCCTCACGTCACGCACGAACGCCGTGTAGGCCGACTGGAGCGAGTTGGGCATCGGCTCGAAGTCCAGGTTCACGCCATCGGCGTTGCGCGCGGTGATGGTCGCGGCGATGTCCGCCGCAAGCTGGGTGCGCCGGGAGGCATTCGTCAGGAGCGCCGTCATCGGCGCGTAGTCGCCATCCCAGGCCATCATCGTGACGGCAAGGACGACCTTGACGCCCTCCGCGTGCGCGGCATTGATGACGTCCGTCATGTGCGTCGAGGTCCAGCCGTTCCAGTAGGTGCCGCTCTTCTGCAGCGCGCCGCTCGAGAGTGCCGGCACGCCGAAGTAGGCGATCGTCGAGACCAGGTCGTAGCGGAGCGACGGCAGCAGCTCCGTCGTGAGCGCCCAGTACGGCAGGTAGCCCATCACCTCGCCCCCGAGCCCGTTCGGAAGCCCGCCGGTCGCGGCAACGGCGCCGCCCGCCGCGTCGGGAGCGACCCGCTCGAGAGGAGCCGGCATCACGCCGGCGCGGAAGCTCCGGGGCGACGCGACGATGCCGGCCTCGGCCTCCGCGAGCATCTCGGCATGGATCGTCGGCGGGCTCACGACCGCATCGGCCGCGTCCGCTCCTCGGGGGCAGCCACCGGATCGGCGGCGGTCACCGGGACGGTGGGGAGCACGAGCGAGCGCAGCAGAGCGAGCGCCAGCAGCGCCGTGCCCGCGCGCCGGAAGGGATGGTGCATGAGGACGGTCCTAGGGTACCCGGTCACGGGCCGAGGCGGGATCGCGCCCGCCTTCAGTCGAGGGCCCGGTGCAGGAAGGCGGCCATCTGGCCGCGCGTCACGAGGCCGTCGGGGCAGTATCGGTTCGAGCCGCAGCCCGAGGTGATCTCGGCCTCCGCGAAGCGGTTGATGTTGGGCTCGTGGGTGTTGCCGTCGTCATCGGAGAAGTGGTCGGTGCTGGTCCAGCCGAGGTCCAGCGCCTTGGTGAGGAAGGTCGCCATCTGCGCTCGCGTGACGAGCCCGTCCGGGCAGAAGCGGCCGTCATCGCAGCCCGACGTGATCCCGGCCCGAGCCAGCGCGTTGATGTTGGCCTCGTGCTTGTTCGCGTTGTCGTCGCCGAAGTAGTCCGTCCCCGTGGCGGGCAGATCGAACGCGCGCACCAGGAACGTGGCCATCTGCCCACGCGTCACGGTGCCGTTCGGGCAGAACTTCGTGCCGCCGCAGCCCGCCGTGATGCCCTGCTCCTCCAGCCAGACGATGTCGGCGAAGAACTTCGAGCCGACGAGGTCGCTGAAGGGCGGCGGGTCCGGCGGCGTGTACGACGTCATGGCCCCGCTGGGCGTCATGGACGGGTTGCCGGCAAATGCGTGGAAGTAGTCGGGCCGGTCGCCGGGGCCATCGGTCTTCTGGATCCAGATCTGGCGGCCGCCGCCGAAGTGGGGATGGAGGTGGACCCGCAGCGCGGCCGGATCGTACCCATTGCTCATCTCGAACAGCTGCCCGAATGCAGTCCCGGGATTGCGCAGGAGAAGATCGACCAGCTTCCACGAGCCCAGATCGGATGCGAAGTAGGCGCGGCCGCCCAATGCGAACACCGGGCGCGAGTAGCTTGCGACCCGGGTCAGCGCCTGAGCCTCCGTCGCCGGTTCGTCGAAGCCCTCGCTGGCACCCGGGGTATAGCAGGCATTCGAGTAGACCATGATGAAGCCGGGGGCCGGCGAGATGCCGTCATTGGCGGTGCCGCCGCAGTAGGTCTTGCGCCAGGTGTCATCTGCCGAGGTGAGCTGGCCGCGGAGCGCCTTCTCCCCGCAATACACCATGTCCTCGTTGATGGTGTCCCCGTCGCCGTCGTCCTCGCGCATGTTGAGGCCCCAGCCATTGACGCGGTCCGTGTACTCGAAGCCGGTGCTGTACGGGTTCGGGTAGCCGTTGCCGTGTCCGACATAGACGATGACGTTGGCCCCGTCGACCGCCTCCTTGACGTTGTCCCAGGTCGCGTTCGGCGAGTACACCTTCACGACCTCGGCGCCGGCTGCCTCAGCGGTCTCCGCGATGCGATCGCCCTTCTCCCGGTAGTTGTCCGTCTGCGCGCCGACCGGCCCGACGATGATGACCACCTTCTGGCCGGCTGCCGCTGCCGGCGACGCGGGGGAGACCGGAGCCAATCCGAGGACCAGCGCGGCGACGAGGGAGATGGTCGAGACGGCGGTGCGGGGGCGAAACGGCAATGCGGGCTCCTCAGGACGGGACTGTGGCTGCCTCCACCGTAGGCGGGTGGGCCGTTCACGGCCATGGCGCGATGGTCCGCCTGCTCGCCGGACCGATGCGGCCATGTGCCGCCCGGCACCGCGTATCAGCCCTGGGTGAACTCGAGCACGATGAGGAGGCGCTCGGCGTCCGGGTCGAACGCCGGTCGCACAAAGGCAGTGCGCGTCAATGCGTTGGCGTCGTCCTCCACCGCCTGCACGGTACCGATCAGCAGGCCTCCGGGGTAGCGCGCGGGCTCGTCGCCGAGTCCGATGCCGGCGCTGACGACCGTGTCGCCCTCGGCGACCGCGTCGGTGACCGGGATGCTGCCCATGACCAGCTGGCCGCCGGCCTGGCCCCTGACCTCGCCGAGGGCCCGACTCGACTGGACGAGGCCGATGACCACCGAACGCGTGTCGATGATAAACCGGACCCGGGCCGTGTCCCCTGTGACGTCGATCACGGTGCCGGCGAGCGCACCCGCCCCGTCGGCGTTCGCCACGACCGGCATGCCCTCTCGCACCCCGTCGTCGGCCCCGGCGTCGATGCCCACCTCCCACGCGAAGTTCGACGGGTCCCGGCTGATGACGCGGACCGGAAGGGTCGTCATGTCGAGGGCGCGGGTGATGCCCAGGAGCTCGCGGAGCTCCTCGTTCTCGCGCGCGGCCTCGGCGAGCTCCGCGATACGCTGCTCGGCTCCCGCCAGCGCGACCCGCAGCTCGGCGTTCTCGCTCCGGAGCCGGTCGATCTCTCCGATCGTGCCGAAGACCCCGGCGACCCCCGTGCCGATGCCGGTCAGGACCACGCGCACCGGGTCGAGTGCGCGGGTCGTGATCCGCTGGATGGTGATCGCCGGATCCGTGGAGCTGGCGAGCAGCATGAGGAGGCTGGCGATCGTGAACCCGGCGAACCAGAGGCCCGCGCGGTTGCGGCGATGCGGGCCGGGCGGGCCGTACATTCGGCGGCGCCTATCGGCGCGATCGTATATACGTATATACGATCGGTCTTCCCAGCGACGCCATCAGCGGGGCGGGCGGGTGTACTGCTCGCTGACGAGGACCCGCTCGAGCGTGTCGAGGTCCTCCAGCACGCGGCCGGTGCCGCGCACGACGCAGGTCAGCGGGTCGTCGGCGATGTGGACCGGCATCTGGGTCGCCTCGGCGACGCGACGATCGAGACCCGCGAGGAGCGCGCCGCCACCGGCGATGACGATTCCCTGGTCCATGATGTCCGCCACGAGCTCGGGCGGCGTCTCCTCGATCGTCTCCTTGATGGCGTCGATGATCTGGACGATGGAAGGCTCGAGCGCCTCGCGGATCTGGTCCCCCCCGACCTCGACGCTGCGCGGGAGGCCGGTCAGAAGGTCCCGGCCGCGAAAGGTGACGGTGCGGTCGGCACGCTCCTCCGGATACGCCGAGCCGACGGCGATCTTGATCTCCTCGGCCGTGCGCTCTCCCATGAGCAGGTTGTACTCGCGGCGCGCGAAGCTGACGATGTCGGCATCCATCTCGTCGCCGCCGATGCGTACCGAGCGGCTGACCACGATGCCGCCGAGGCTCACGACCGCCACCTCGGTCGTCCCGCCGCCGATGTCGACGATGAGGCTCCCGGACGGCTCGCTCACCGGCAGCCCGGCGCCGATCGCGGCCGCCATCGGCTCCTCGATGAGGCGGGCCCAGCGCGCCCCGGCGTTCACCGTCGCGTCGCGGACGGCGCGCTTCTCGACCTCGGTCACCCCCGATGGGATGCCCACCAGGACGCGCGGCCGGCGCACCTGGGCGAACCGGTCGTGGACCTTGGCGATGAAGTACCGGATCATCTGCTCGGTCACGTCGAAGTCGCTGATGACCCCGTCACGGAGAGGTCGGATGGCGACGATGTTCGCGGGGGTGCGCCCGACCATCCGCTTCGCCTCGGCGCCGATGGCGAGCACGCGCTTCGAGCGAGTCTCCATGGCGACGACGCTCGGTTCGCTGATGACGATGCCGCGGTTGCGCACGGTGACGAGCGTGTTGGCGGTGCCGAGATCGATGCCGACGTCGTGACTGAGGAGGCCGAGCAGGCCGTCGAAGAGTCCCAAGGTCCCTCTCGTGGTGTCGCTCTGATCGCCGGCCCGGGCACGATTGGAGGCGAATGCCGTCGATGGACACTGCGCCGTGCGTCCGGGCACATCCGAACGCGGCGCTACCCTACCACGCTGCCTCGCGGGGGCGACCTGCCCCCGGCTTCCACGGCCGCGTCCGGACAAGCCGACTCCCGGTTCGGCACCGGGAATGCTAACGTGATCGATCGTGTTGCCACCCGTCGTGCCCCGCGTGGCCCCCAGCGAGTAATGGCGAGGGTGTCCTGGCGAGCAATCGTCGGGCTCTTCATGGTCGCGCTCGTCCTCGGCGTCGGCGTCGCCGTGGCAGCGGCCCGGCTCTGGCCGGCTCAGTCGTGCCCGCCGGCGGCGGAGCACCCCGAGTGGAGCGTGGCGCGTCGATGGGACGAGGCGATGCTCGGCGCAATCCGCCGCACGGTGCCCAAGCCGACGGTGCACGCTCGGAATCTCTATCACGTGTCGGCCGCCATGTGGGACGCGTGGGCGGCTTACGACCCCACGGCCGCGGGAGTCTTCGTCACGGAGAAGCATCCCGCGCCGGACCTGGGCGAGGCGCGTGGAGAGGCCATGAGCTACGCGGCGTACCGGGTGCTCGTGGCGCGTTACGGGGATGCCGTGGGCGGCGAAGAGTCGCTCGCCGCCTTCGCCGCCGTCATGGACACGCTCTGCTATTCGATCGACGAGACGACGACACGTGGCGCCGCCCCGGCGGCCCTGGGCAACCGGATCGCGGAGACGATCCTCGCCACAACGGTCGACGATGGCTCGAACGAGGCGAACGGGTACGCGCCCGTCGACTATCAACCGGTCAACGATCCGCTGATCGTGAGCTCTTCCGAGATCACGATGATCGATCCGGACCACTGGCAACCGCTCCTGATCGATGGGGCCGAGGGACCGCAGGAAGTGGTCGGTCCCCATTGGGGTCACGTCACCCCGTTCGCCATCTCTGCGGGGGAAGTCGATGGACTGCCAATCGATCTCGGGCCGCCGCCGCTCTTTGGTTCCGACGAGTACCGAGAGCAGGCAGTGCAGCTCATCCGTCTCAGCAGCCAGCTCGACCCGGCCGATCCTGCGACGATCGACATCTCACCTGCGGCCATCGGCGACAGCGCGCTCGGCAGCGACGATGGCGACGGCCATGGAGTGAACCCGGCGACTGGCGACGCCTACGAGCCCATCGTCGTCCCCCTAGGCGACTTTGGCCGGGTGATGGCCGAGTTCTGGGCCGACGGGCCGAACTCCGAGACGCCGCCAGGGCACTGGAACGTTATCGCGAACCGGGTGGGTGATGAGCTCGGGCAGGACCTGCGCATCGGCGGGAACGGACCCGCCGTCGAGCGCCTCGAGTGGGACATCAAGCTCTACCTCGCCCTCAACGGGGCGGTCCACGACGCGGCCATCGCCGCCTGGGGCCAGAAGGGCCACTACGATTCGGTGCGACCGATCTCGATGATCCGGTACATGGGCAGCCTCGGCCAGTCTTCCGATCCGGAGGCACCGTCGTACAACGCCGATGGCCTGCCACTCGTCGAGGGATTGATCGAGATCGTCACGCCCGCGACGACGGCGGCAGGGGCTCGCCACGAGGACCTGGCCGGCCACGAGGGCGAGATCGCCATACGCGCCTGGGCGGGCGGTCCGGCCGACCCGAGGAACGACGTCGGCGGAGTCACCTGGATCCGCGCCGCCGAGTGGATCCCGTACCAGCTGCCCTCGTTCGTGACGCCGGCGTTCCCCGGCTACGTCTCGGGCCACAGCACGTTCAGCCGAGCGGCGGCCGAGGTGCTGACCCGGATGACCGGCAGCGCGTTCTTCCCCGGCGGCGAGAGTGGGTTCACGATCGAGCCGGGATGGCTGAAGTTCGAGTCCGGCCCGTCCACTCCAATCGAGCTGACGTGGGCGACCTACTACGATGCATCCGACCAGGCCGGCCAGTCCCGGCTGTGGGGCGGGATTCACATCGTCGCCGACGACTACAACGGGCGGCACACCGGCGCCGCCTGCGGCCAGGCCGCTTGGACCCGGGCCGCTGCGCTGTTCGAGGGCGCGGCCTCGCCGTAGGCCCGACGAGCCGGGCGGGCACTCGCGCTGCGCGGGTGATCCGGACCGTCGCGTCGGATCATGAGATTGCCCGTACCATGCCGCCCGGCGGGCCACGGCTCGTGACTGTCGCTGCGCGCCGATGCCCTTCCCTAGCCCCGCCCGGCGATGTACCGTCACGGTTGATGTCAGGCCCCGAGACAGGCGAGGCGCCGGCCGCGCAGGACGCATCGGATGGTGGCGGCTCGAGCTGGGTGAGGCCGGTCGCCTCGTGGATCCTCGCGGTGCTCGCGTCCGTGGCGATCGCGGCGGCGGTCCTGACGGTGTGGGTCCACGAGACGGTCCTCGATACCGAGAGGTTCGTCTCCGCGGTCGAGCCGGCCCTGGAGAGCGCGGCCGTGCAGGACGCGATGAGTGCGTATCTCGCCGACCAGGTCATGACCGCGCTCGACGTGGAGAACCGCGTCGATGCTATCGTCACCGGCGCCGGCGACGCCCTCGCCGACGCTCTCGCCGACGCTCTCGGGCTGACCACCGCCCAGCGTGCCCTGCTGAATCGCGTCGACCTCGGCCTCGGGGACCTGGGAGCGCCGATCGCCGCGGGCCTCGAGTCGCGGATCACCGAGCGCATACACGCCTTCGTCAGCAACCCTGAATTCACCGATATCCTGCTCGAGGTCGTCACGGTGGCTCACGAGCGGACCGTTGCCCTCCTGCGCGATGAGCTGGACCAGCTCCCGAATATCGTGATCAGCGAGGGCGAGGTGCGCCTGAACCTCGTTCCGATCGTGGCGTCGGCCATTCGCAGCCTCATCGACGGGGGCGACGATGTCGGCATCGACGGCGATGTCCCGGAGGTCTCGGCTGACGAGGAGCCGGGGGCGGCTGTGACCCGGCTGGGTGAGGCCCTCGAGGCGAGGCTCCCGGCGGACTTCGCGCAGGTGCCGATCATGTCGACCGATCGGCTCGAGCAGCTCCAGGATCTGCTGCGGACATTGGACCGGCTCGTGTGGGCGATCGTCCTCGTCGCGATCGGCCTCGCGATCGCGGCGATCGCAACCGCGCCCTCGATCGGCCGGGGGTTCGTCCGGGTCAGCGCCGGTGGCGCGATCGGGCTCGTACTGGGGCTCCTGGGGATTCAGGCGCTCGCCGGATGGCTCACCGACGCCGTGCAGGGCGGGACCGCCGCCGCCACGGTCGAGGCGGTGACGTCGTCGCTGGTGACCAACCTCCAGCCGCTCGTCATCCTGCTCGCAATAGGCGGCTTCGGCGCCGCCGTTGCCGCCCACCTGGCGCAGAGCCGCTCGGGATCGGCGCCAGAGGCCGGCGAGGGGTGATGTCCGACCTCACGGCGCTCTTCCTGACGGCGGTCGTCTTCGGCGCGATCGGGATGGTGTCGGCCTCCAGGTTCGCCCTCTCGGCGCTCATGCTCACCGACAAGGAAGCGGCCTGGGCTCGGGCACTCGGCTTCGCGGTGGGCACGACGCTCGTGTTCGCCATCGCCACGCTCCTCGGCCTCCTGGGTGTCGAAATTCCCGGAGCCGGCAGCCCGAATCCGACGATCAATCTCGTCCTGGGCATCACCATGGTCATCGCCGCGGGCGCCATGCTCGTCATGCGCCACCGCCGCCCGGCCGACAAGCCTGCGGGCCCGTCGCGCCATCCGACGCTGGAGAGCGCGGGTTTGGGGGCCGGCGTTGCCCTTCAATCCGTCGGCCGGCTGCTGATCCTCGCCGGCGCCGGCTACCGGATCGGCACGCTGGCCAGGACCCCGACGGAGGCGATAGGCACGATCGCCCTGATGCTCTTCATCTGGCAGGTGCCGGTGTGGGCCCCCATGGCGCTGTACGTCTTCAAGCGGGATCGCTTCGACGCGCTGGCCGAGCGCGCCAGGCCCGCGCTCGATCGGATCGAGGGTGGCATCTTCGGTGCGATCATCGTCGCCGCGGTGGGGATCTTCTTCATCTTCCTCGGGCTCACCGGGTTCTGAGCCCTGCGCGCCGGGCTCAGGCCGCGCGCCCGGTCACGGTTGCGAGATCGAGGGTCTCTCCCGGGGCGAGGATGGCAACTCTCGAGTCCAGCGTTCGGCGCTCGACCTCCGCGACGAACTCCAGCGGCGGCTCGGTGAGGGCATGTCGGCGCCAGCGCATGGCGATCGGCCACAGCGTTCCCCAATGGATCGGAACTGCGAGCGTGGGACGCAGGATCTCGACGGCTTCGGCAGCGCGTGCCGGGTTGAGGTGGCCCGGGCCGAGCCGCGGGCCCCAGCCCCACACCGGCAGCAGGGCGAGGTCGAGCCCGAGACTCCCGATATCGGCCATCTCGTCGAACAGGTCGGTGTCGCCCGCGAAGTAGATCGTTCGGCCACCACCGGTGATCACGTAGCCGATGGCCTCGGCGCTCGGCCCGAACGGCACGCGATGACCCGAGTGGACGGCGCGGACGGCGGTGATCGCGACCTCGCCGTGGCGGAACGAGGCGCCGACCGGCAGCTCGGTCACGTCACCGAAGCCCCAGCCCGATACGAAGGCGCCCAGGCCTACCGGCACCACGAGGCGGATGTTCGACCCCGCCCGGCGCAGGGACTCCCGATGGAGGTGGTCGTGGTGGGCGTGGGAGATGAGGACCAGCCTCGTGACGTCACGCGCGACCTCGGGCCGCGCTCCGACCCGACGAATGATCGCGACTCCCTGGGTAAGCATCGGATCGGTCAGCACCTGGACGCCCGCCAGCTCGATCCCGACGGTCGCATGACCGTAGTACGAGACGAGGCCGCCCGATGCCGGCGCCGAGCCGCTGTCGCCGGTCGCGTCGCTCGGGTCGGGGCTCGGGCCGTCTGCGCTCACTCCGGTTCCATACTACGGGCGCGGCGGCCGACGGCCGACGACCGATGCGCGAACCGCGCGAGGCGCTTGTCCTTCTCGCCTGCAAAGCGTTCTGGTACCGTCGATCGAGTTCTCGTGAGTGCGTGCTGGAGGTGCTGATTGACGGGCTTCTTTCCCGACGTCCCTGAGCGGATCGCATACGGCGGACTCGACTCCACCGATCCGTACGCCTACAAGGTCTACGAACCCGACCGGCTCGTCCTCGGGAGGCGAATGGAGGAGCACCTGCGGATCGCGGTCTGCTTCTGGCACTCGTTCAACTGGCCGGGATCCGACGTCTTCGGATCGGGCACCTTCGACCGGCCGTGGCTGGCCGGGACGGCCGAGCCGATGGCGGCGGCCCGCGACAAGCTCGAGGCTGCGTTCGAGTTCCTCGGCCACCTCGGCGTGCCCTACTTCACGTTCCACGACCGCGACGTTGCGCCCGAGGGTCACGACCTCGCCGAGACCCGGGCCAACCTCGACGCGATCGTCGAAGACATCGAGCGGCACATGGAGCGCACGGGGACGCGCCTCCTGTGGGGCACCGCCAACCTCTTCAGCCATCCCCGCTATGCGGCGGGCGCCGCGACGAACCCCGATCCGGAGGTGTTCGCCCACGCCGCGGCCCAGGTATCCGCGATGCTCGACACCACCCATCGGCTCGGCGGCGCCAACTACGTGCTGTGGGGCGGCCGTGAAGGGTACGAGACGCTCCTCAACACCGACCTGAGGCGCGAGGAAGCGCAGCTCGCCCGATTCCTGCACCTCGTCGCGGAGCACAAGCACCGCATCGGCTTCGGCGGGATGCTGCTCCTGGAGCCCAAGCCGCAGGAGCCCACGAAGCACCAGTACGACTACGACGTCGCGACCGTCGACGCGTTCCTCGGCCGTCACGGGCTGACCGACGAGTACCGCGTCAACATCGAGGCGAACCACGCCACGCTCGCAGGGCACAGCTTCCACCACGAAATCTCCGTCGCGATCTCGCGCGGGCTGTTCGGCAGCATCGACATGAACCGCGGCGACTACCAGAACGGCTGGGACACCGACCAGTTCCCGAACTCCGTCGACGAGCTGGCACTCGCGCTGTACGAGATCGTGTCCGCTGGCGGCTTCACGACCGGTGGCTTCAACTTCGACGCGAAGCTGCGCAGGCAGAGCCTCGACCGCAACGACCTGTTCCACGCGCATATCGGAGGCATCGACGCCCTCGCTCGAGCACTCCTCGTCGCGGCCGACCTCGTCGAGGACGGGGAGCTGGCGCGGCTTCGCGACGAGCGCTATGGCGGATGGGACGGCGAGCTCGGAAGCGCGATTCTCGACGGCGGGCTCTCCCTGGCCGACCTCGGGGAGCGCGCCGTGCGCGACAACATCGATCCCCCGCCGCGCTCGGGCGGGCAGGAGCGCCTGGAGAACCTCGTCAACCAGCGGATCTGGTCAGCCGGCAGGGACTGACGCGTCGTGGCCCTCGTCCTCGGCATTGACGTCTCGACGACCGCCACCAAGGCCATCCTCGTCGACGAGTCGGGCACGGTGCGCGGCATCGGCACGGCCTCGTACCCGTACGAGACGCCGCGGCCGCAGTGGAGCGAGCAGGATCCCCGGCTGTGGTGGGACGCCGCCGTCACCGCGATCCCCGAGGCGCTCGCCGCGGCCGGGGTCGACGGTGGCCAGGTCGCCGCCGTCGGGCTCGCCGGCCAGATGCACGGTGCGGTGCTGCTGGATGCCTCGGACGAGCCGGTACGACCAGCGATCCTGTGGAACGACCAGCGCACCGCGGCCGAATGCGACGAGATCCGGCGGCGCGTGGGCATGCCGCGCCTGGTCGAGGTCACCGGCAACGACGCGCTGACCGGGTTCACCGCCCCGAAGCTCTTGTGGGTGCGGCGGCACGAGCCCGACGCGTGGTCGCGGGTGGTGCACCTTCTTCTGCCGAAGGACTACGTGCGCCTGCGGCTGACGGGGGAACGTGCCATCGATCGTGCGGACGCGGCGGGCACCCTGCTGCTGGACCTCGCCGCGCGCGATTGGTCGGACGAGATCCTCGATGCCCTCGACCTCGATCCGGCCATCCTGCCGCGGACCCTCGAGGGACCTGAGATCTCCGGCGAGGTGACCGCCGAGGCGGCGCGGCTCACCGGACTGCGACCGGGCACGCCGGTCGTCGCCGGCGGCGGCGACCAGGCCGCGAACGCGGTCGGCGTCGGCGCAATCGACCCGGGCATCGTGGCGCTGTCCCTCGGAACCTCGGGCGTGGTCTTCGCCGCGGCGGCGGAGCCAATCGTCGAGCCGGCCGGCCGGGTCCACGCCTTCTGCCACGCCGTGCCGGACCGATGGCACCTCATGTCGGTGATGCTCTCGGCGGCCGGGAGCCTGCGCTGGTTCCGCGACGCGCTCGCGCCGGGGATCGACTTCGCAGCCATCGACGCCGAGGCGGCCACGGTCGCGGTCGGCAGCGACGGGCTCCTCTTCCTGCCGTACCTCACCGGCGAGCGCAGCCCGCATCCCGATCCCCTGGCGCGGGGAGCCTTCGTCGGGCTGACAGTCGGCCACGAGCGACGGCACCTGGCCCGCTCGGTGCTCGAGGGAGTCGCCTTCGGCCTCCGTGACGGGCTGGAGCTGATGCTCATGGCCGGCGTCGCTCGCCCCACCCAGGTGAGAGCCTCAGGTGGAGGGCTGGCCAGCAACCTGTGGCGGCAGATCCTCGCCGATGTCCTCGAGGTCGAGATCGCAACCGTGGCGACCAACGAGGGGGCCGCGTACGGGGCCGCGCTGCTGGCCTCCGTCGCCGGAGGCCTCCATCCGACCGTGGCCGACGCGGTGTCGGCCAGCGTGCATGCCACGCCCGCGGCGGCTCCTGGGCCTGCTGTCGACGCGTACCGGGAGCGCCATGCGGTCTACCGCGAGCTGTATCCCGCGCTCCAGGGGATCTTCCCCCGCCTCTGAGCCCGGGCTGGCGGAGCGCTCAGCCGCTGTGGAGCGCTTCGAGCTCCTCTTCCGTGACCTCCTCGGGCTTCTTGCCCAGGATGATCATGGCCAGCACCTGGTCCGTCGTGACGTCGTCGCGCCTGACGGTGTCCACGATCTTGCCGTGGTACATGACGCTGATGCGATCGGACAGGTCGAACACGTCGTGGATGTCGTGGCTGATGAGGAAGATGCCGAGACCCTCGTTCCTGAGCTGGCGGATGAGGTCCCGCACCTGTGCCGTCTCAGCCGGGCCGAGGGCGGCCGTCGGCTCGTCCATGATGAGGATCGTCGCGTTGAACTGGATGGCGCGCGCGATGGCGACCGACTGCCGCTGGCCGCCTGACAGCGACACGACGGGGGTCTTGAAGTTCAGGAAGCGGGGATTGAGGCGCTGCATGAGCTTGCGCGTGGCCGACTCCATGGCCGGCTCGTCGAGCGTGCGGAATCGGCTCACCAGCTCGCGACCGAGGAAGACGTTCGCCGGCGCGTGGAGGTTGTCGGCCAGCGCGAGCGTCTGGTAGATCGTCTCGATGCCGTAGTGGCGCGCGTCCCGCGGGTTGTGGATCGTGGCCGGCTCCCCGCCGACGCGGATCTCGCCCGAATCGGGCACCTGGGCCCCGGAGAGGACCTTCATGAGGGTCGACTTCCCGGCGCCATTACCGCCGACGATGCCGACGACCTCGCCGGCTCGCAGGTCGATCGACACGCTGTTCACGGCGTGGACGCCACCGAACGAAACGCTGATGTCCTCCATCTCGACGAGGTGGCCATTCGCCGGCCCATCCGACGGGGCGCCCGGCGGCACCGGGGTCGCCCCTGAAGTCGGCTGCTCGTACAACGTCATGTGCTTCGCCTCCGCAGGTAGGAGTCGAGCCCGACCGCCGCGACGAGCACCACGCCGACGACAATGTCCTGCGTCGGTGAGTCGATGTCGAGCAGGACCATGCCGGACCGCAGAGACTGCATCACGACGGCGCCAAGAATCGCGCCGGGGATCGTCCCGATGCCTCCGGCGAACGACGTGCCGCCGATCACGGCGGCGCTGATGACGTCCAGCTCGTTCGTCACGCCGAGGCCGGTGACCGCGGCGTTGAGACGGGCCGTCTGGACGACGGCGCTGACGCCCGCCAGGAGGCCCATCAGCGCGAAGACGAACATGACCGTGCGCTTGGTGTTGATTCCGCTCAACTCGGCGGCCTGCGGGTTGCCGCCGATGGCGTACACGTTGCGTCCGAAGCGACGTCGCTCGGCGATGTGGGTCATGACGATTCCGGCGGCGATCATGATGAGCACCGGATACGCAATCCCCACGGGGATGATCAGGCCGCCGGGCGGAACCTCGATGCCATTCGCCTCCGCGTACTGCTCTGCGAGGGCGGGCGGCCATGGGTAGGCATTGACGATCGCCACGGCGCCGAGGATGGCCGCGGTCAGCACGACGCCGATGGCGACGGTGGCCCATACCGGCCGCACCTGGAACCCGTACCTGGCCTGGCGCCGCCGGGCCAGGACGAGGCCGACGATCACCAGTATGACGGCGATGATGCCGACGGCCCACGAGCCCCACTGTCCCAGCGAGCCCTGGGGCCCGCCGCCGAGCAGCCGGAAGGTGGGGTCCATCGGCGCGATCGTCTGGCCCTGCGCGTACTGGAAGATGAGGCCGCGCCAGGCGAGCAGGCCGCCGAGCGTGACGATGAAGGACGGGATGACCCCGTAGGCAATGACGAAGCCCTGGATGCCGCCGATGACGAAGCCCAGCACGAGCCCGAGGACGACGCTGATGATCCAGATCGCAGGGTGCTCGAGACCGAGGCCGAGGGTCTCGGGAAGCCAGACCGTCTGGGCCATGGCCATGGTGTACGCCGACGAAGCCGAGCATGGCGCCCACCGACAGGTCGATGTTGCGCGACACGATGACCAGCACCATGCCCGTTGCCATGATGGCGATCGATGCGCTCTGGACCGACAGGTTCCAGAGGTTGCGGGCGGTGAGGAACGTGCCCTCCGACACGATGTTGAAGCCGATCCACATGAGCGCCATCGTCAGGATCAGCCCGAAGAGGCGCGTGTCGACGTCGGCGGTCGCGAAGCAGGCCGCGCGCGCGACGATCGGGCGCCGCGAAGGCGATCGCCCATGGTCCCGGCTGGTGGGGTCGAGACCTCGGACATTATCGGCTCCTGGGACGGCGTGCCGATGGTGGGAGATGTCCCTGCGCCCGCCGATGGTCGGCGGGCGCAGGGCACGGAGTTACCTAGCTCGTTGTCTCAGGGGCAGACTTCCAGGGAGCCGGCCTCGACGCCCTGGCACAGGTCGTCCTTCGCTGATCCACTCGGCGTCGAGCACGACGTCCAGGTTGTCCTGGGTGATCGCGATCGGCTCGAGCAGGATCGAGGTGAGGGTGTTGCCACCGGGACTCTCGAACTCGATCGGTGTCGGGAACGGCGGCAAGGTCAGGGTCGTTGCACAGAGCAACGGCAGCCTCGCCGGCTGCGCGGCCCAGCTCGCGTGCGTCCTTCCAGACGTCCACGGTCTGGGTCCCGAGCGCGACCCGGTTGCAGGGCCGCGAGGTCACCGTCCTGGCCAGAGACCGGGATCTGTGCCGGCAAGTCCCTGCGCCTCGAGCGCAGCGACCACGCCGCCCGCCATGCCGTCGTTCTCGGCCAGCACCGCGTCGATCTCGTTGTTGTTGTCGGTCAGGAACTGCTCCATGCTCGTCTGGGCGATCGCAGGATCCCAGTTGTCGGTGTAGCTCTCGCCCACGATCGTGATCGTGTCGCTGTTCTCACCGACCTCGGGAATACCCGCTTCGACCATGCCGGCGCGCAGGAAGTCGGAGTTCGCATCGGCGCCGTTGCCCTTGATGATCACGAAGTTGCCGGAGTCGACACTCCGCGAGCACCGCTTCGGCCTGCATGCGACCCACGGCGACATTGTCGAAGCTGACGTACAGCGCATCCGCGCTCTCGATGAGGCGGTCATAGGCGATGACCGGCACGCCCTGGTCGATCGCGGCCTCCACGGACGGCAGGATCGTCTCGGTGTTCTGGGCGAGGATGATCAGGACGTCGGCCCCATCGGCAAGCAGGTTGTCGATGTCGGTCGCCTGCTGCTCCTCGGACGACCCGGCGTCTGCCGAGTCGTACGACGCGCCGGCCTCTTCAAGGGCCGCCTGGATGGCTGGCTCGTCGCGAAGCGCCCAGCGCTCTTCCTGGTAGTTGTTCCATGAGACGGCGACCGTGCAATCGGCCGCTCCGCCGCCGGATGCGGCAGCGGATTCGCCGCCACCGCCCGAGCATGCGGCCATGAGCAGGGCGAGAATGCCGAGCAGGGCCGCTACCCTCCGAATCATCATCAGCTGGATCTCCTCCGAATGTGATCGTCAATCTGGGTGACTGTTCCGCAGTAGGCTACTCCTCTGTCAAGCCCCTCCTCGTCTGGATGCGGGACGGTTGGCCGCTCGTCGACGAGCGGCCGCCGTTCGGCAGGCTGAATCCTCATGCACTCACCGCCTCTGGCTGTCGCTGACGCAGCCTCGTGGCGGGATCGGCGAGCAGCGGCTCGAAGGCAAGCTCCGCGGCGCCGAGGACCGGAGCATCGATCCCGAGGTACGCCGGAAACACGGTCACGTGCTCTCGGGAGGCGGGCAACGCCCTCGTCGCCAACGCGCGCTCCACGTGCCCGGACACGAGCGGGTGGATGCGCTCGAAGAGCCCTCCGAGCACGACGACCGACGGGTTGAAGATGTTCACCAGGCCCGCGAGGCCGGTGCCGAGCCACGTTCCGACGTGCTCCATCGCGTCGAGCGCCTGCGGCTCCCCGGCGCGGGCGGCGCCGATGACCGCGCTGACGGCCGCGCGCCCGCCGTCCGGATCTCGTCCGGCCCGGAGCAGCAGCGCGCGCTCGCCAACCTCGGTCTCCCAGCAGCCGATCGATCCGCAGGCGCAGGGGACGCCGGTCGGGTTGACGGGAATGTGCCCAACCTCGCCCGCGTAGCCGGCAGCGCCCTCGAGCGTGCGGCCGTCGATCACGACGTTGCCTCCGACGCCGACCTCGCCCGGTGATGTAGAGAAGCGTGTCGGCGTGCGCCGCGGACCCGCGGCGATGCTCGGCGAGCCCGCCGAGATCGGCCTCGTTGGCGACGGCGATCGGTGCGGTCAGGTCGAGCGCGTCGGCAAGGCGATCGGCGATGTCCACGTCGCGCCACCCGAGGTTGGGCGCGTGCCGCACCTGTCCGTCCGGTTGTCGGACGATCCCTGCCACCCCGACCCCAAGGCCAACGAACGCCGGACTGTGCCGCAGCGGCGCGGCGAGAGGACGGGCCAGCGCGGCCAGGTCCTCGATCGTGGCGTCGACCGAGAGGTGGCCGCGTGGGCGGTCGACCCGTACCAGGTCACGGACCGTGCCACCCAGCCCGACGGACGCGGCGGCCAGGGAGTCAACGTTGATCTCGAGGGCGAGCACTGCTGCGCCATTCGGGTCGGGGCGTACCAGCGGCGACGGTCGGCCCGGAAGCCCCGAGCTCGCGCTGGGAATCTCGTCGACGAGGCCGGCATCGACCAGCTCGCCGATCAGCCCGCGGATCGCGCTCCGCGTGAGGCCGGTGAGGATCCCGAGCTCCGAGCGGGAGCGTGGGCCGCGAAGATGCAGCTCCCGAACGATGGCGGACAGGTTCGCGCGTCGAACCGTCTCGCTCCGATGGCCGGGAGCCTCACCCGGGGTCAACACGAATATGTGTTCCTCTCCACCAAATGTTGCCGTAGACTCGTACATCGCATCGGCGCGTGTCAATACGGTCGCCGTGACGCCCAGGGCGGATCACATCGAATCGGCCGCGCTATGGGCCGCAGGCGGAACGAGGAGGATCGATGGCCAGCATTGCGGGTCGGGTGGCATTCGTCACCGGAGCGAGCCGCGGCATCGGCGCCGCGACGGCACGCGCGCTTCACGAGGCAGGGGCGAAGGTCGGCATCGCGTCGCGCAGCGGCGACGGCCTCGACCTCGAGGGATCGGTCGCCGTCACCTGCGACGTGCGCGACTCGGCCTCGGTCGAGCGGGCCATCGGAGAGACAGTCGACAGGCTCGGTGGGCTCGACATTCTCGTCATCAACGCCGGGGTCGGCGCCTACGGACCCATCACCGAGTTGGATCCCGACCATCTCGAGGAGATGATCGACGTGAACGTGAAGGGAGCGATCTACACGGTGCGGGCCGCGCTCCCCCACCTCATGCGCAGCTCGGCCGCCGACGTGGTGACCCTGGCCAGCGAGGCTGGCCGGCGCGGCCTCCCCAACGAGGCGGTCTATTGCGCGTCGAAGTTCGCCCAGGTCGGCCTCACGCGCGCGCTGGACCACGAGCTCCGCGAGCACGACATTCGCTGCACCAACGTCTGCCCCGGAGGCGTCGCGACCGATTTCGCGATGGGTCGCGGCCGAACGCCCGACATGCCGCAGCTCGCGGGGATGATGCGGCCGGAGGAGGTTGCCGAGGCGGTCCTGTTCGTGGTCACCCGTCCACGGACGCATCGGATCCTGGAGGTGGCGCTGCGCCCGGTGACCGAGAGCTCGTGGGGCTGAGCGCAGGACGCCTTCGCTGGGGCGTTCTCTCGACCGCCGACATCGCACGGCGCAAGGTCATCGCTGGGCTGCGACGCGCCGAGCGCAGCGAGGTCGTTGCCATCGCATCCCGCGATCCATCGCGGGCGGAAGCCGTGGCCGCAGAGCTGGGGATCCCGAACGCCCATGGGTCGTACGAGGAGCTGCTCGGTGACCCGGAAGTCGACGCGGTCTACATCCCGCTGCCGAACCACCTGCACGCCGAATGGACGATCCGCGCCGCCGAGGCCGGCAAGCATGTGCTGTGCGAGAAGCCGCTGGCCCTCACCGTCGCCGATGCCGAGCGGATGATCGACGCTGCCGATAGCGCGGGCGTCATCCTCATGGAGGCCTTCATGTACCGCCACCATCCGACGTGGGTGGCGGCGCGTGAGCTCGTCGCCGGCGGACGTATCGGCCAGCTCCTGGCGGTCCAGAGCTTCTTCGGGTACTACAACGACGACCCCGCGAACATCCGCAACATCGCCGACGTCGGCGGCGGGGCGCTCTACGACGTCGGGTGCTACTGCGTCAACCTGTCGCGCATGCTCTTCGGCGGCGAGCCGACCCGGGTCCTGGGGTCGCTGCGCCGCGATGCCGCGACCGGGACCGACATCCTGACCGCCGGCATCCTCGAATTCGCCGACGGCCTGGCCAGCTTCATGTGCTCGACCCGCACCGAGGACGACCAGCGCGTCGACATCTACGGCACCTCCGGGCGGATCTCGATCGAGATCCCGTTCAACATCCCGCCCGATCGCCCGACGCGGATCTCGGTGGCCGCAGGTGGTGACCCGCCGGTTACGCCGCTGATCGAGGTCACGACGTTTCCCGTCACCGATCCGTACGCGTCAGAGGCCGAGGCCTTCGTGGCAGCCGTACTCGACGGAGCACCGCGCCGGTGCCCCCAGCCGATGCGGTTGCGAATCTGCGCGTGATCGAGACAATCTTCCAATCCGCCGACAGCCGCTGAGGAGTCCCATGGGCCGACTGGCGCTCGCCGCCGGCCTCGTCGTCGCCATCGCGACCGTGGTCGTCGCGGCATGGCTGATCGGTCCGTGGTCGCGCTCCTCCGTTCCCCTCTTCGTGAACGAGGCGACTTCGAGCGGCCTGGTCCACACGTTCGACGGCGACTCGAGGTTCTACGTGGCCGGCGGCCTCGCGGCGTTTGACTGCGATGACGACGGCAAGCCCGAGCTGTACCTGGCAGGCGGAAGCGAGCCGGCGGCCCTGTTCCACAACGAGAGTGCGATCGGAGGCCGCCTGGAATTCGCGTCACTGCCCGACGCGGCAACCGACCTCGCCGACGTGACCGGCGCGTACCCGCTGGAGCTCGACGGCGACGGCATCATCGACCTCGTCGTCCTCCGCGCCGGCGAGAACGTCCTGCTGCGCGGCCTGGGAGCCTGCCGCTTCGAGCGCGCCAACGAGGCGTGGGGCATCGACGGGGGCGAGTCACGGACGACCGCGTTCGCCGCCACGTGGGAGGAAGGGGCCAACTTCCCGACGCTCGCCTTCGGTGACTTCATTGCCCTCGACGAGCTCGGGGCCCCGGTTCCCCCCTGCCCCGACAACCAGCTCTTCCGCCCTGACGCGGGCGGACAGCGGTACGCGCCTCCGATTGCCCTCTCGCCAGGCTTCTGCGCGCAGTCGATGCTCTTCAGCGATTGGGACCGGTCCGGCCGCCGCGATCTCCGCATCTCGAACGACCGCCAGTACTACCCCCAGGATGTCGGCCAGGAGCAGCTGTGGCGGATCGAGCCGGGTCAGCCTCCGAGCCTCTATTCCGATGCAGATGGATGGGTTCGCATGCAGATCTGGGGCATGGGCATCGCCAGCCGGGACATCTCCGGAGACGGATACCCCGAGGTGTATCTCACCAGCCAGGGCGACAACAAGCTCCAGACCCTGGATGACGGCTCGTCCCAGCCTGCCTATCGCAATATCGCCCTCGCCGCTGGGGTGAACGCCCCGCAGCCGGTGGCCGGCGGCGAGGATCTCCCGTCGACCGCGTGGCACCCGGAGTTCGCCGACGTCAACAACGACGGCCTCGCGGACCTCTTCGTGAGCAAGGGAAACGTCAGCGAGCAGGTCGGCTTCGCGACGCGCGACCCGAGCGAGCTGTTGATGGGCAAGGAGGACGGGACGTTCGAGCAGGCCACCGAGGAAGCCGGCATCGTCGACTTCGCACGCGGTCGCGGCGCGGCGCTGGTCGACCTCAACCTCGACGGGTTGCTCGACCTGGTGGAGGTGAACCTCGGCGCCCCGGTGGAGGCGTGGCGCAACGTCGGGACCGGCAGCGCCGAGGAACCCGGGCCGATGGGCCACTGGCTGGGGATCCGCCTCGCCCAGGACGCGCCGAACCGGGAGGGCACTGGATCCTGGATCGAGGTCCGCGTCGGGCAGCGGACGCTGCAGCGCGAATCGACAGTCGGCGGAGGCCACATCAGCGGGCAGGCGGGCTGGATCCACTTCGGACTCGGCGCGGCGCGCGACGCCGAGGTAAGGGTGACCTGGCCGGACGGGGCGGTCGGTCCCTGGCAGCGGGTCGATGCGGATGGCTTCGTCATCATCGAGCGCGACGCCGAGGCACCCGAACCCTGGACGCCGCCCGACGAGTGAGAATGCGGACGACATGACAAGCGCGCGTCTCGTCGAGTTCGAGCTGCCCGACTTCGGCCCTGGCGGGGAGCGCCCCGACCTGGGTCCCGAGATCCACGCCGCTCGCGTCGCAGAGCTGCGCGAGCGCGCAGAACGACGCGAGCTCGACCGGGTCGTCGTCTACGCCGACCGCGAGCACAGCGCGAATCTCGCGTACCTCACGGGCTTCGACCCGCGTTTCGAGGAGGCGCTGCTCGTGATCGGCGACGCTGGAGACCCCGCGATCCTGGTCGGGAACGAATGCTGGGGCATCGCCGGTGCCGCGCCCCTCCCGATGCGCCGCCATCTGTTCCAGGACTTCAGCCTCCCGAACCAGCCGCGAGACCGATCGAGGCCGCTCGACGAGATCCTGCGCGAGGAGGGCATCGGGCCTGGCAGCCGCGTCGGCGTCGTCGGCTGGAAGGGCTACGTGCGGCCGCACATGAGCGACGTGCCCGCGTACCTGGTCGACGAGCTGCGATCCATTGTCGGCAGCGACGGGTCGGTGGAGAACGCGACGGACCTCTTCATCGATCCCGCAACGGGATTGCGCGTCATCAACGAGGTCGAGGAGCTGGCCGCCCTCGAGTGGGCCAGCTGCCACACCTCGAACGGGGTCCGGTCGTTGTTGTCGGGTCTGCGCCCCGGGATGACCGAGCGCGAGGCGGTCGCCCTCCTCGGCTGGAACGGCTGGCCGCTCTCATGCCACCTCATGCTGACCGCCGGCGACCGCGCACGGTTCGGCCTCCTGAGCCCCGGCGATCGACCGATCCAGCACAGCGACCCGTTCACTACGGCCTACGGGATCTGGGGCGCCCTCACCTGTCGCGCAGGGTTCGTCGTCGAGGACGCGACCCAGCTACCGAGCGGCATCGGCGACTACGTCGACACGCTGGTCGGGCCGTATTTCACTGCCGTGGCCGCGTGGTACGAGGCGCTCCACGTCGGCCAGACCGGCGGTGCGCTGCAGGCCATCATCGACGAGCACCTCGGCGATCCGTTCTTCGGCATCTTCCTCAACCCGGGTCATCAGATCCACCTCGACGAGTGGGTCGCCTCGCCCATCTGGCGCGGCTCGACGATCGAGCTGCGCTCGGGAATGGCATTCCAGGTCGACGTCATCCCGGCAACCGGAACCGAGTGGTTCACGACGAACATCGAGGACGGCATCGCCCTGGCCGATACCGCGCTGCGCGATGCCCTCGCCGCACGCTTCCCGGGCATGTGGGCGCGGATCGAGGCCCGCCGTTCGTTCATGGCCAACGTCCTCGGCATCGAGCTGCATCCCGACGTGCTGCCCTTCTCGAACATCCCTGCGGTCCTTTCGCCGTTCGTGCTGCGGCCCGACCGGGCGATGCGGATCGAGCGGTGAGCGGCGGCCGCGAGCTCAGCCTGAGCAGCGATGACCTCGAGGTCACGATCCTGCCGGACCTCGGTGGGCGCCTGCATCGGATCCGCGCCTTTGGCGTCGACCTGCTCCGCACGCCGTCCGACCCGGCGATCCACGCGACGGAGCCGGTGTCGTGGGGCGCCTATCCCATGGCGCCGTGGTGCAACCGGGCGCCCGTGGGGCGGCGCGTCGTGGCGGGGAGGACGCTCGACCTGCGCCCGAACTTCGAGGACGGTTCCGCGATCCACGGCCTCGTCTTCGAGCGTGCCTGGGATCTCGCTGCGGACGGCTCGATCTCGATCACCGGCGGCGGGCCGGGGCAACCTTGGCCGTGGGAGTACGAGGTCCGGCTGGACCCGGCGCTCGAAGGCAGACGGCTCGACCTGCGGCTCGCGCTCCGCAATCGGTCTGACGTCTCGATGCCGGCGGGGATCGGCCTGCATCCGTGGTTCCTCAAACCGCTCGCGGTGAGGATCGGCTCTTCGAAGACGTACGCCTCGAACCTCGGATCGCCGTCCGAGGCGAGCCCCGTCGACGGAGCCCACGACCTGCGGCGCCTGGGCGAGCCATCCGACGGGCTTGACGCCACGTGGACCGCGCTCGATTCGAGCACGATCGAGCTCGCGTGGCGCGACCTCGGCATCGGCGCGACCCTCGGGGCCGCCACGAACGGTCCCTCGCCGCTCGTGGCGCTGGCCAGCTTCTCGTCCCTCGAGGCGGTGGCGGTAGAGCCGCAGACCCATGGACCGGATCCGATCCGGCGACTCGAGCGGGGCGAGCCCGACGCTCCGGTCCTGCTGCCGCCCGGCGCCGAGCTCATCCTGTCCGTCCGCCTGACCGTGTTCCGAGCCCAAGACGCAGCGCTCAAGGCCGGGTAAGGTGCGCGGATGAGCTTGCGATCGCTTCTCCTGCCGCTGGCCCTGATTGCGGGCGCAGTGTGGTGGTTCATCCTGCGCACCGGGCCCCGCCTCATGCCCGGTCCGAACTCCGGCCCGATCGAGGTCGACGAGGCCATGGAGTACGCGCGCCGCTCCCTGGAGAAGCCCGGGCCTCGGCATGAGGACCTGGCGCGGCTGTGGAGCCCTTCGACGGCTGCCGGTCTCGAGGTGCTTCCCGAGGGACGGACCTTCTTCCCGCGGATGCTCGAGGACATCGCCGGCGCCCGGCACTCGGTGCACATCATGGAGTACGGCTTCCAGCCCGGGATCATCGGCGACCAGTTCGCGCCGCTGTTCAAGGCCAAGGTCGCCGGAGGGGGTCAAGGTGCGCACTCGTCGTGGACGCGCTCGGCAGCCACGCGTACACCGGGTCGAGCCAGATGTTCAACTCCCTCGCCGCCGCGGGCGTCGAGGTGATGCTCCACGACCTGGTGCCGCCGGATCGCCAGGGACCCGTTGGCTCCCGACGGCTCGTGCCGCGCCTCTGGCAGACGGGCCGGGTCGAGCATCGCAAGCTGGTCCTCGTCGATGGCACGGTCGCCTACATCGGCGGGGCCGGGCTCGAGGATCACTTCTTCAACGGCAAGTTCCACGACGTCTACATCCGATTCACCGGACCGGTCACCCGCCAGCTCCAGGCCATCTTCCTGGCGACCTTCGCCTATCACGGCGGCTCGCTGGCCGAGGGAGAGGATCTCGAGAGCTACTTCCCGTCGGTGACGGAGGAGGGGCCGCACCCGGTCACGGTCCTCATGAACTGGCCCCGTGGATGGCTGCCGCTGACCGATGCCGCGATCGAGATGATCCGCACCTCGACGCGGCGGCTCGACATCATGAACTACTACATCGGCGATCGCGATCGTCATCCGCGAGATCCTTGCCGCCGCTCGCCGCGGCGTCCACGTCAGGCTGGTGATCGCCGACGCGGCGCATGGGAACGCGGTCACGTATCGGGCCTTCCTTCACATGTACGACGAGATGCTCGCCGCCGGCGTCGAGATCTGGGAGTACCCCGCGGTCGTCCACGCCAAGGTGATCGTCTCCGACGATCGGGTGCTCATCGGCACGCTCAACCTCGACGCGTGGGCGATGTACCGCAATCCCGAGATGGGCCTGCGCTTCGACGACGCGACCGTCGCCGAGCAGGTGGTGTCGGTGCTGTTCGAGCCCGACATCGCCAACGTGCGTGCCCGGCCAGCCAGCGAACGGGCGGCTCCAGCGCGCGCGGAACCGCGCCTTCGCCAAGGCCAACTACATCCTGTAGGTGCGGCCCGTCCTCGCTATCGTTGGTCCATGACACCCGGAACGGCCGGCCTGGGCCCCGCGCGCGACGAGCTGCTGCGGCTCGCTCGTGGCGAGCATCACGACCCCCACGCCATCCTCGGGGCGCACCCGGTCGGCGATGGGACGGTCATCCGCGCCTTCCATCCGGACGCCACCGGCGTCGACCTGGTCGCCGCCCAACGGCGGGACGCAGGCGATGGAGCCGCTCGGCGAGGGCCTGTGGGCCGGGATCGTCGCCGAGCCTCGCACCGAGCGCGTTCCGCTACCGGATCCGCTTCTCGTTCGCCGACGGCAACACCTGGGAGCGTGACGATCCGTATCCGCTTCGGGCCGACCGTCGGCGAGATCGACCTGCACCTCGTCGCGCGAGGGCACCCACGAGCGCCTGTACGACGTGCTCGGCGCTCATCCGCGCACGCACGAGGGCACCAGCGGCGTCAGCTTCGCGGTCTGGGCGCCGAACGCGCGCAGCGTCCGGATCGTCGGCGACTTCGACCGCTGGGACGGCCGCCTCCTGCCGATGCGGTCGATGGGCGCCTCGGGCGTGTGGGAGCTCTTCGTGCCGGGCATCGGCGTCGGCGAGCTCTACAAGTTCGAGGTGCTCGGGCAGCGACGGCACGCTGCGCCTCAAGGCCGATCCCTTCGCCTTCGCAATGCAGGTCCGGCCCGAGACCGCGTCGCGCGTCTGGGATCCGCTCAGACGTACCCCTGGACCGATGCGGACTGGATGGCCGCAGCGGGCGCAGCCGCGACCCGTATCGGTCACCGATGTCGGTCTACGAGGTCCACCTCGGCTCGTGGATGCGCAACGACGACGGCTCGTGGCTCGGATACCGCCAGGCGGCCGAGCGAGCTCGCGGTGCACTGCCGCGCGTTCGGCTTCACGCACGTCGAGCTGCTGCCGGTCGCCGAGCATCCGTTCGACGGCTCGTGGGGCTACCAGGTCACCGGCTACTACGCGCCCACCGCGCGCTTCGGCAACCCCGACGACTTCGCCGCCATGGTCGACACGCTCCACAACGCCGGGATCGGGGTGATCGTGGACTGGGTGCCGGCCCACTTCCCGAACGACGACTTCGCGCTGCGCAAGTTCGACGGCACGCCGCTCTACGAGCACGCCGATCCGCAGCGCGGCGAGCACCCGGACTGGGGCACCCTCATCTTCGACTTCGGCCGTCCCGAGGTGCGCAACTTCCTCGTCGCCAACGCGCTCTTCTGGTGCGACCGGTATCACATCGACGGGCTGCGGGTCGATGCGGTGGCCTCGATGCTCTACCTCGACTACTCGCGCAAGGCCGGCGAGTGGACGCCGAACCGGTACGGCGGCAACGAGAACCTCGAGGCCATCGCCTTCCTGCGCGAGGTGAACGAGCGCGTCTACCGTCACTCACCCGGGCGTCGTGACGATCGCCGAGGAGTCGACCGCCTTCCCCGGCATCACCCGCCCGACCTACCTCGGCGGCATCGGCTTCGGCTTCAAGTGGGACATGGGCTGGATGCACGACACGCTCGCCTACTTCGCCGAGGACCCGGTCCACCGCCGCTTCCACCACGACCGGCTCACGTTCCGCGGCCTGTACGTCAGACCGAGCACGTTCGTCCTGCCGCTGTCGCACGACGAGGTCGTGCACGGCAAGGGGTCGCTGCTGCGCAAGATGCCCGGCGACGAGTGGCAGCGCTTCGCGAACCTGCGCGCCCTGCTCGTCGACATGTGGGCGCAGCCCGGCAAGAAGCTGCTGTTCATGGGCGCCGAGCTGGCGATGCCCGACGAGTGGTCCCACGACGCGCGCGCTGCCGTGGGAGCTGCTCGAGGCGCCGATGCACGGCGGCGTCGGCCCGCTTCGTCGAGGACCTCGGCCGCGTCTACGGTGAGACCCCCGGCTCTCTGGGCCGGCGACCACGAGCCCGATGGCTTCGCCTGGATCGACGCCTCCGACGTCGAGTCCTCGGTGTACTCGTGGATCCGGCGCGCCGGCGACGAGGTCTGCGTCGTGGTGCTCAACCTGACGCCGGTGCCGCGTCACGGACTATCGGCTCGGCCTCCCGGCCGGAGGACGATGGGAGGAGGCCCTCAACTCCGACTCCGAGCACTACGGCGGCTCGAACCTCGGCAACCTCGGAGGCATCGAGGCGACCGACGAGTCGTGGCACGGGCAGCCGTTCTCCGCGGACCTGAGCCTGCCTCCGCTGGCGGGCCTGATCCTGCGACCGGCCGCGGAGCCCGAGGTGATCGGCAGCTGAGGCCGCACTCCGCGGGTCAGTGCCCGACGAGGCCCTTGATCCAGAGCGCCGCGAGGGTCGCGGCCACGAGGCCGAGCACCGAGAGCACCGCCCGCATGCGGCTGAGCGGGATCATGCGTGCGGCAATATAGCCCGTTCCCGCAACCAGCCCGAGCAGGAGGAGCTCCGCCACCTCGAGGCCGATCTCGTCCGGCAGGAGCAGCACCGGGGCAAGGGCGATGGAGGTCACCGCCAGGCCTCCCGCCAGCTGCGCGCCAACGAGGCGCACGTGCTCGCCGACGAGCCGGCCCCGATGGGTGAGCCGGGCCGACAGGCGGAAAGCGATGAGGTGGGCCAGCAGCAAGCCGATCGAAGTGAGCAAGACGATCCGAACGGGCTCGGTCAGGGAGGACGACGGGATCCCGACGAGCACCGCCAGCAGCGAGATGCCCACGTAGAGGGCCATCGTGACCGCCTCCTGAGCCGTCTCGCTCTCGAGCTGACGGATCAGGCGGCCCTTCGCCGCACCTTCGACCGTCTCCGGCTCGACGGTCGGTGGCTCGAGGGAGCGGGGCTCGTTCGTCGTCATCGGCGATCCACCGCCGTCACCGTCGACTCGACGCCCGGGTCCTCGGCGAGCTCCTCGACGGGAACCGGCAGGGCCATCGACCAGTTCGGCCGCTGCGCCAGGGCCGTGCCGGGGATGTTCGGCCTTCGCATGACCCCGAGCGCGTCGGTGAGGTTCACCGTCACGAGTGCGGCGGGCGACCTCCCCAGCGCGCGGTGGATTCCGAGGGTCACCTCCTCGAGCGACGCATCCTTTCCCACCCCGGCGGCCGCCGCCAGCCGCGCGCGCAGGAGTCCGAGGCCGAGCGAGTCCTCCGAGACGCCCGCCGCGCGCTGATCGATGAGATCCGCCCCCGTCCACGTTCCCCCGAGCGTCGGCAGGTCGTGGGTCGTGACGCCCGCCACGCTCAGGCGTGGATAGCGGGCGGGCGGCACGCGCTCAAAGTAGGCGAGGCGCGTCGAGAGGATCCGACGGCGACGCAGCTCTGGCCTGACTCCCGTCGGAACCGTCCCCAGGTCCTCACCGATCACGATCGCACCCGCGCGGACGGACTCGATCGCCACGATCTCGAGCAGCTCCGCGGTCGGCTGGCGGACGTACGCGCCTCCGCGCGGGTCGCCGGAGCCGGGCACCCACCACTGGCGGAAGAGGCCCAGGACGTGATCGATGCGCAGCCCTGACGCGGATCGCAGCTGCGCGCGGATCGTCTCGATGAACGGAGCGAACCCGACGGCGCGCAGCCGGTTCGGGCCGAAGGCCGGCATGCCCCAATCCTGCCCGGCGGCGTTGAACCGATCGGGCGGCACGCCGATGGACATCCCCGGCGCCAGGTGCTCCTGCCAGTCCCACGCATCGAACCCGCCGGGGTCGAACCCGACGGGCATGTCCGCGACGCGCCCGACCGGCGCCGCGGCGCGCTCGAGCTGGCCGGCCAGGCACCACTGCACCCAGCCGTGGAACGCGGCACGCTCCGGATCGCCGTGCATGAACGGGCGCAGGGCGGTCCCGCGCGGCGAGCGCATCGGCTCGGGCCAGCGGCGCCAGTCCGCCCCGTGGCTCGCGGCCGCGAGGCAGTACGCGGCCCAGCGCTCCAGGTCGTCGCCCTGCGCAGCCCGCCAGGCATCGAATGCGGGGCGATCGAAGGCGCCACGGCGCCATGCTCGGTCCAGCGCCTCGGCCTTGAGGGCCAGCACCCGGCGCCGGTCGACGATGGGGTCGTCGTCGAGGGCCAGCGCCTCCCGAACGGCCGGATCGGACGGGTCGGCGCCGGGCACCTCGGGGATGCACAGGTGGATCGGGTCGAGCCAGCGGCGCGTGCTCGGGAAGTACGGGCTCGGGTCCGGGTCCGGCCCGGGCTGTGGCGCGACGAGCGGCCCGGTGACCACGAACCCCGCACCGATCGACGCCGCCCACTCCCCGAGCTGACGCAGGTCGCGCAGGTCACCGCTCCCCCACGAGGACCGGGAGCGCGTCGTCGGAAGCTGAACGACCCAGCCCCAGGCGTGCAGGTCCGGAGGCAGATGGCAGGCACCCGGGCCGCTGAGCAGAGCTCGCACCACGCCGTCGTCGCCCGCGAGCCGGTGATAGCCGTGCGGGACGTCCCGTGGCAGCGCCTCGAGGCGCCCGAGGTCGGTCCCGTCCTCCAGACTCACCTCCCCGCGGACCGGCAGCCGCGCGCCGGGACGCACGATCGCCACCGGGTCGACCGCCGCGGGAGCCCCGATTGCCGCCAGCGCCGCGGACCGAGCGGCTGGCGAGACCGTGACCCACCGACGGCTGGCGTCGCGGTAGGTCCGCGGGACGAGCTCGATGGGATCAGTCGCGACGGGCACGTCGATGGCGCGGCAGGCGGCGGAGGCAGACCACGGAGCGCTCGGCAACGCGGTAGACGGCGCCGCCATCGTGGTCGGCGTGCGCTGCGGTGAACGTCGGGTGGACGGTGTCGAACACGACCTCCCAACGCCGCGCCGTGCCGTGGTTCGGCAGGGTGAACGCCACCGGCCGTTCGTCCGCGTTGAGGATGATGAGGAAGGTGTCGTCGCTGATCCGCTCGCCGTGCGGGCCCCGCTCGTCGATGGCGTCACCGGCGTATTGCACGGCCAGGATGCGGACACCCGGCGCGGACCATTGCTCGTCGGTCATTTCGGAGCCGTCGGGGCCGAACCAGGTGAGGTCCTTTACGCGCGATCCGCGGATCTGGCGACCCTGGAAGAAGTGGCGCCGACGGAGCACGGGGTGGCGCTTGAAGAGCGTGACGAGGGACCGAGTGAAGGCGAGCAGCTGGCGCTCGCGCCGGTCGAGGGACCAGTCGAACCAGCTGATCTCGTTGTCCTGGGCGTAGCCGTTGTTGTTGCCGCCCTGGGTGCGGCCCATCTCGTCGCCGCCGAGCAGCATCGGCACCCCCTGCGACAGGAGGAGCGTGGCCAGCAGGTTGCGCTTCTGGCGATCTCGTGCGGCGAGGACGGCCTCGTCATCGGTCTCGCCCTCGACCCCGAAGTTGAGGCTGTTGTTGTCGTCGTCGCCATCGCGGTTGCTCTCGCCATTGGCCTCGTTGTGCTTGGTCTCGTAGCTGACGAGGTCGTCGAGCGTGAAGCCGTCGTGAGCGGTCACGAAGTTGATCGATGCGTGAGGCTGCCGGCCGGAGCTCGCATACAGGTCGGACGACCCGCTCAGCCGATACGCGAGCTCCGCGGTCTGCCCTCCGACGCCCTTCCAGAAGCGCCTGACCGTGTCGCGGTACTTCCCGTTCCACTCCGCCCAGCCCACCGGGAAGTTCCCGACCTGGTAGCCGCCGGGACCGACGTCCCACGGCTCGGCAATGAGCTTGACCTGGCTGATGATCGGGTCCTGGTGAATGATGTCGAAGAAGCTGCCGAGCTTGTCCACGTCGTGGAGCTCGCGCGCCAGGGCCGATGCGAGGTCGAAGCGGAAGCCGTCGACGTGCATCTCGGTGATCCAGTAGCGCAGCGAGTCCATGATCAGGCGCAGGACGCGGGGCGAGGTCGCGTCGAGCGTGTTGCCGGTGCCGGTGTAGTCGATGTAGTGCGCCCGGTCGTCGGGGCTGAGGCGGTAGTAGTCGAAGTTGTCGATGCCCCGGAAGCTGAGCGTCGGGCCGAGATGGTTGCTCTCGCCGGTGTGGTTGTAGACGACGTCGAGGATCACCTCGATGCCCGCGTCGTGCAGCCGGCGCACCATCGACTTGAACTCGCCGACCGGGTCGTCGGTGGCGGCGTAGCGGACGTCCGGAGCGAGGAAGGCGATGGTGTTGTAGCCCCAGTAGTTGACGAGCCCTCGATCGACGAGGTGGCGCTCGTCCACGTGCTGATGCACCGGCAGCAGCTCGACCGCCGTGACGCCGAGCTGGACGAGGTGCTCGACGGCCGGGGCCGAGCTCATCCCGGCATACGTGCCGCGCAGCTCCGGCGCGACGTCGGGATGGCGACGGGTGAAGCCGCCGACGTGGACCTCGTAGATGAGGGTCGACTCGAACGCCGTCCGCGGCGGGGCATCGTCGCCCCAGCTGAAGGAACCGTCGACCACGACCGCCTTGGGCACGAACGGCGCGCGAGTCGCGCTCGTCGGCCGCCCCGTCCTTGTCGCCGATGCGGTAGCCGAAGAGCGCGTCGTCCCAGCGCACGGCTCCGTCCAATCGCTTGGCATACGGATCGATGAGCAGCTTCGCCGGGTTGAAGCGGTGCCCGTCATGCGGCGCATAGGGTCCGTGGACGCGGTAGCCGTAGCGCTGGCCCGGGCGCGCATCGGGCAGGTAGCAGTGCCAGATGAGCTCGCTGCGCTCGGTGAGGCGCACGCGCTCCTCGTCCCCTGCGTCGTCGAAAAGGCACAGGTCGACCGCCGTGGCGTGCTCGCTGAAGATCGCGAAGTTCACCCCCGAGCCGTCCCAGGTCGCGCCGAGCGGATACGGCGCGCCTCGCCAGACCCTCACGGCCACGTCGGGGAGTCGGCGCTCGGGATGCAGGCGGTGGGGCTCACGGAGAGAGGGTACCGTCCCCGCCCGACGCGGGGCCGAGCGCATCGGCGGCGTCGGCCGGGCGCATCCTCAGGAACTCGCTGACGCCCATCAGCCCCAGGAAGAAGCGGACGGGCTGAGGCATCAGGCCCCGGCCGCCTCACCGCTGGCCATCACGTTCTTGACCCACTGCACGTCCGACGAGTACGTCAGGGCGAAGACCCGGTCATTGCCGGAGCGGAACACATTCAGAGGCGTGCGGTACGTCTTTCCCGACGTCCGCCCGCGGTAGCGCAGGATGCCGAATCCCGGAAGCCAGCGCGCGAAGCGACGGCTGATCGGGTTGAAGACGTGCGTCGTGAATGGCCGGATCACGGCCAGCGGCGGCTTCGGTGGCGGCGCGGATCGGGTCATGCAGCGGCGACGAGGCGCTCCACGGCGGCGAGGGGCAGCCACAGCCAATCCGGGCGGTTGGCGGCCTCGTAGCGAACCTCGTAGCACGCCTTTTCGAGCTCGAAGGCGTCGATGAGCGCCAGCTCCGATGGACCGATGCGCCCGCCGCGCGCGTAGGCACCCAGGAACGCCGAGCGCGCCGCGACGAGCCAGGTCGGGTCGAGGCTCGAGCTTGTCGTCGCGGCGGTGCGGGCCGCGTAGTCAAGGCTGCGCAGCATGCCGGCCACGTCGCGCAGCGGTGATCCGGGCATGCTGCGCTCGGCGAGCGGACGCGCCGGCTCACCCTCGAAGTCGATGACGGCGAACCCGCCCTCCTCGCGTGCGAGGAGCTGGCCGAGGTGGTAGTCGCCGTGGACGCGCTGGACGGTCGCGGTGCCCGTGGACCGGCCGAAGCTGTCGGCGAGCCGCGCCCGCACCGCCGGCGCGGCGGCCACGAGCCGCTGGTGGGCCTCGCCGCCGAGGGCGGCCACCGCCCCGGCCAGCTGGCGTTCCGCCGAGGCCCGCCACTCGGCCGTCTCGGCGACGGTGGCGGCACGAACCGGGAACTGCGGGTGGTCCGGTCGGGAGGCCAGGACGGAGTGGAGGTCGGCGGTGAGCGCACCGATCGTCGTGACCAGCTCGAGGGCATCGCGGTCGGCAGCGAGGGCCGCGAGCAGCGCCGTCCACCCGTCCCCAGTGGACATGACGAAGGACTGGAGCATTGCCACGGCCGAGTCGCCGGACGCTTCCCGCATGACTGCGGTGCCATGGAGAGCCGGCGTGCCGGCGAAGCCCGCATCGGCGAGGAAGGCGCTCACCTCGAGGTCGGGGTTGTCACCCGGCTCGAGGAGCCGGAAGAGCTTGAGGATGAGTCGCTCGCCCAGCGCGACGGAGGTGTTCGACTGCTCGACGCCGAGGGCCCGAGGGGCCAGGCCCTCCAGCGCGCCGGGGGACGCGCCGGTGGGTGCCGCTTTGCAGACGAGCTCGAGGTTGCCGGCGGCGATCGTCGCACCGGCCAGCATCGCCTCGGCAAGGCGGGTTGCCCATGCCTGACCTTCCGGGACGAGGTACCGCTCCGGCGCCGCGTCGGAGGCGAAGCCCACCTCGAGGACGGCGAGGGAAGCGTCGGGGGCGATCGTGACGCGGTGGGTCTCGACGACAGCGGCGACCGGGAGATGCTTCGAGCGGAACCAGCGGGCGGCGACGATCTCCTCGGGCGTCATCCCGACCCGTCGTCGCCCCGGTCGCCACGGAAGCGCACGATCGGGCAAGGGACGTCGGCGAGCACCCAGTGCTGGTCGGCGATGTCGATGGCCAGTCCCATGCGCGGATAGAACGCCGCGGCCCGCGGATTGTCGCGGAAGGCCCACACCACGAGCGGATCGAAGCCACGCTCGCGCAGGTCTCCGACGGCGTGCTCGTACAGCATGCGGCCGACCCCGCTGCCGATGACGTCGGGATCGAGATACAGGTTCGTCAGCTCGCCCGCGCCCGCGGGCGGCGGCAGCCAGGTGTCCTTCGCCGGCGAGGTCGTGGCATAGCCGACGATCGACCCGTCCCGGAAAGCGACCCATGCGCGGCCCGGGCTGTCGGGCGCCCGATTCTCGAAGGCGGAGCGCCAGGTCGACGGTGCCTCGGCGATCCACTCGTCGAGGACCGGATCGGGCACGATCCCCCGGTACGTGGCCTCGTACGCCCGTGCGGCGACGCCGCCCATGGCCTCGGCATCGTCGATCGTGGCGAGCCGGACGGTCGTGACGCTCATCGGTCCTCGGTCAACTCGAACCAGTAGAAGCCGTGAGGACCCATGGTGAGCAGATAGGTCAGCTCGCCGATCGGCGGGAAGCTCACGCGGCCGATGAGCTCGACGGGCACGCGACCCGAGTAGGGAGACAGGTCGAGCTCGACGTACTGGGCGAAGCGCGACAGGTTGGCCACGCACAGCACCGTCACACCGTCGTGCTCGCGCAGGTAGGCGAGGACGCGGCGGTTCTCCGGGTGAAGGAACTCGAGGCTCCCGCGGCCGAACACCGGGTACTGCTTGCGGACGCCGATCATCCGCTTCATCCAGTTGAGCAGCGACCCCGGGATGCGCTGCTGGGCCTCGACGTTGACGGCCTGGTAGCCGTAGACCGGGTCCGAGACGAGAGGCGCGTACAGCGCGTGCGTGTCTGCCGTGCTGAAGCCGGCGTTGCGATCGCCGGTCCACTGCATCGGCGTGCGCACCCCGTTGCGATCGCCGAGGTAGACGTTGTCCCCCATCCCGATCTCGTCGCCGTAGTAGATGACCGGCGTGCCGCGCATGCTGAACAGGAGCGAGTTCAGCAGCTCGAGGCGGCGGCGGCTGTTGTCGACGAGCGGCGCGAGCCGGCGCCGGATGCCGAGGTTGATGCGCATCCGGGCGTCTCGCGCGTACTCGGTGTACATGAAGTCGCGCTCCTCGTCGGTCACCATTTCGAGCGTCAGCTCGTCGTGGTTGCGCAGGAAGAGCGCCCACTGCGCTCCGTCGGGGATCTCCGGCGTCTGGTCCATGATCTCGATGATCGGGTAGCGATCCTCGCGGCGGAGCGCGATCCAGATGCGCGGCATGAGCGGGAAGTGAAAGGCCATGTGGCACTCCGGCTCGTCGACGCTGCCGAAGTAGGGCAGGACGTCGGGCGGCCACTGGTTGGCCTCGGCCAGCAGCATGCGTCCGGGATAGCGTTCGTCCATGTCGGCACGAAGCTGCCGCAGCACGGCGTGGGTCTCCGGCAGGTTCTCGCCGTTGGTTCCGTCGCGCTCGACGAGGTAGGGCACCGCGTCGAGGCGCAGCCCGTCGACCCCGAGATCCAGCCAGAAGCGCATGACCCGCATGACGGCCTTGACGACCTGCGGGTTGTCGAAGTTCAGGTCGGGCTGGTGGTGGAAGAACCGATGCCAGTAGTACTGGCCCGTCTCCGCGTCCCAGGTCCAGTTGCTCGTCTCGGTGTCGGTGAAGATGATCCGCGCGTCGGCGTAGCGCTGGTCGGTGTCGCTCCACACGTACCAGTCGCGCTTCGCGTTGCGGCGGCTGGAGCGCGACTCGATGAACCACGGGTGCTGGTCGCTGGTGTGGTTGATGACGAGCTCGGTGATGACGCGCAGGCCGCGCCGATGCGCCTCGCGGATGAAGGCGCGCGCATCGCGCAGCGTGCCGTAGTCGGGGTGGACCGTGCCGTAGGCCGCGATGTCGTACCCGTCGTCACGCAGCGGGCTCGGATAGAACGGCAGCAGCCAGATGGCCGTGACGCCCAGCTCGGCGAGGTAGTCGAGGCGTGCAGTGAGCCCGGCGAAGTCGCCGATGCCGTCGCCGGACGAATCGGTGAAGGCCTTGACGTGGAGCTGGTAGATGACCGCGTCGCGGTACCAATCGGGTGGTGCCTCGGTCGGCGCTGGCGTGGTCAACGGGTCTGGTCTACCTCCGGTTCGAGTGGTCGGGCCTCTGCCGGACCGACGGTGAAGATGCGAAACGGACTGCCGGCGGGGTCGAGGTCGACCGACACGTCGGCGCCACGCTCGCGCGTGACGCGTCCGGTCATGAGGTCGGTGAGCCGGTATGGCTCGTCCCAGCCGATGCCGACCGCCGGCAGGTCGGGATGCAGGATCGCATGCTCCGCGACGGTGGGGTCGGTGTTGACCGCGACGAACACCGGGTCGCGCCAGCGATTGGGGTGGCCGGTCAGCGGGTCGACCTTGCCGTGGGCCATCGCCTTTCGATAGAAGAGGGTCCGCTCGCCGGTGACGTCCTGGAAGCGCAGGTTGTCGTAGCGCTGCAGCGCGGGCCGCTCGCGGCGCAGGCGGTTCAACTCGCCGATGAGGAGCTTGATGTTCCCCGGCGCGTTCCAGTCACGCGCCCGGATCTCGTACTTCTCGCTGTCGAGGTACTCCTCCCGCTCGGTCAGCCGCGCGGCCTCGCACAGCTCCCAGCCGGAGTAGATGCCGTAGGAGCTCGACAGCGTGGCCGCCAAGACGCTGCGAACGACGAACGCCGGGCGCCCATGGTCGAGGTGGTGCGGGTTGATGTCCGGAGTGTTGGTGAACAGGTTGCCGCGGAAGTAGTCCCGCATCTCGCCCTGGGTCAGCTCGGTGAGGTAGTCGCGGAGCTCCCCCGGTCTGTCGCGCCAGGTGAAGTAGGTGTACGACTGGGTGAAGCCGACCTTCGCGAGCTGACGCATCATCTTCGGCTTCGTGAACGCCTCCGACAGGAAGATCACCTCGGGGTGATGGCGCTGCACCTCGCGGATGAGCCATGCCCAGAACGGGATCGGCTTGGTGTGGGGGTTGTCGACCCGGAAGACGCGAATCCCGCGTTCGATCCACAGCTCGACGATCCGCAGCCACTCCCGCCACAGCTCCTCGCGCGCGGCCGGGTCGTCGCCGGCGAAGTCGATCGGGTAGATGTCCTGGTACTTCTTCGGCGGGTTCTCGGCGTACTTGATCGAGCCGTCCGGCGCGTGGCGGAACCACTCCGGGTGGCTCGTCACGTACGGGTGATCCGGCGAGGCCTGGATGGCGAGGTCGATTGCCAGCTCCATGCCGGCCGCCTCGACCGCTTTCCGGAAGCCGATGAGGGCGTCCAGCCCGCCGAGCTCGGGCGCTACCGCGTCATGGCCGCCCGCCTCGGAGCCGATGGCGTAGGGCGATCCCGGGTCGTCGGGCCCGGCATCGAGCGTGTTGTTGCGGCCCTTGCGGAACGCGCGCCCGATGGGGTGGATCGGCGGCAGGTAGACGACGTCGAAGCCCATGGCCGCGATGTCGGGAAGCCGCCACGCGGCCTCGGCCAGGGTCGTGGCGGTCGGGCGCGCGGGGTCCGGGCCCTGGGAGCGCGGGAAGAGCTCGTACCACGCTCCGAATCGCGCTCGCTCGCGGTCGACGACGAGCGGCAGCTCGGCCGAACGCGTCGCGAAGCTTCGGTCCGCGTGTCGCCGCGCGGCAGCCAGCAGGGCGTCGCCCTCGAGCGCCGCGACCCGCGTCGCCTCTGAGCGCGCACGCTTCAGAGACGCCAGCCCGCCGCGCAGCAGGATCACGTCCTCGGCCGCCTCGGCTCGCTCGGCGCGGGCCAGCGCAGCTTCGACGAGAAGGCGGCCCTCCTCGATCTCGACCGGCACGGCCACGCCCGCCTCGCGCTTGCGCTGCAGCCCCTGACGCCACGACCCGAAGACGTCGCGCCAGGCCTCCACGGCGTACGCGTGCCAGCGGTTGCGGAGCAGCTCGATGTGCCCTGACCAGCGGTCGTTGTCGATGGGGCGCATCGGCGCCTCGCGCCACTCGCGCTCGTCGTCGGCGCGGACGAGCAGTGAGGCGTCAAGGAGGTCGTGCCCATCGGCGAAGACGTCGGCGGTGACGAGCAGCTGGTCGCCGACGACGCGCTTGACCGGATGGATCCCGCCGTCGAGCAGCGGCTCGATGCGCTCGATGACGATCGTGCGGCGCGTTCCGACGGCGTCGCGATCGGGCTCCCTGGCCGCCAGGGCGGCGGCCGCCGCCCGACGCACGCTCTCCCTGGTGGTGGTCATGGCTGGGGGCAACCCTACACCGATTCGCTCACAATGAGCCCGATGAAGCAGCCCGGCCGCCGTTTCGCGGCCCTCGCCATCGCGGCCCTGCTCACCGCATGCACCGGGGCCGCGTCGAGCGCAACGGCGATTCCGACCACCCCGGGCCCGAGCTCGGACGCGCCACCGAGCCGCCCGGCGGAGCCGCCCGGCCCCAGCCGTGGCGCGAGCGCCGCGGCCAGCGTCCCGGCCAGCCTTCCGCCCATCAGCGACGAGCCGCCGCCGCTCGACCTCACCCAGGTCGGCGCCTTCAACGAGCCGATCGGGATCGCCACGGCGCCGGAGGGCTGGCTCCTGGTCAACGAGCGGCCCGGACGGGTGATGGCACTGCACCCTGGCTCCGGTGAGACCTCCGTCGCGGTGGACCTCACCGACCGCGTCCGCGTCGGCGGAGAGCAGGGCCTGCTCGGCCTGGTGCTTCATCCACTCTGGCCTGACGTGCCGCGTGCCTTCGTCCACTACACCGACGAGGCGGGTGACACGGTCCTCGCCGAGCTCGCGGGCGTGCAGCCCAAGGGCGGGCCCCCGACGTTCGACGCGTCCTCGCAGCGGGTCATGCTCCGCGTCGACCAGCCCTACGACAACCACAACGGCGGCCAGCTCGCCTTCGGGCCGGACGGGTACCTCTACTTCGGACTCGGTGACGGCGGTTCCCAAGGGGACCCGCACGGGCACGGGCAGGATGCGTCGACGCTGCTCGGTTCGATCCTCCGGCTCGACGTCGAGGGCGATCCGTATGGGATTCCTGCCGACAACCCCTTCGCCGACGGCGAGGGCGGCGCGCCGGAGGTGTACCTCGTCGGCCTGCGCAACCCGTGGCGCTTCAGCTTCGACCGCCTGACCGGGGAGCTGTGGATCGCCGACGTCGGGCAGAACGGGTACGAGGAGGTGAACCGCATCGATCCCGACACCGACGCGGGCGCGAACCTGGGCTGGAACCAGATGGAGGCATCGCACTGCTTCCTCCTGGTCTGCTCGACCGAGGGCCTGCTGCTGCCGGTGGCAGAGTACGACCACGGAAGCGGCTGCTCGATCACCGGCGGGTACGTCTACCGCGGCTCCGCCATTGACGGGCTGGGCGGCTGGTACCTGTTCAGCGACTACTGCTCGGGCATCCTCTTCGCCGTCCGGTCGGATGTGACCGAGGTCACGACGCCGCGCATCCTGCTCCAGACTGGGCTTGGCGGTCAGCGCCTTCGGCGAGGGCGGCGATGGCGAGCTCTACGTTGCCGACCTGGACTCGGGGGGCGTCTTCCGCATCGGCCCAGGCTGAGCACCGAGGGCGCCGAGGGCCCGGAGGCTCACCCAGCGGCCCCGGCCGATGACGAGGTGGTCGAGAAGCTCGATGTCGAGCATGCGCCCCGCCTCCGCGAGCTCGGAGGTGATCCGCAGGTCCTCGCCGGACGGCGTCGTGTCGCCGCTGGGATGGTTGTGGGCCACGATGATCGCCGCGGCGCATGCCCGGACGGCGTCGCGATAGACCTCGCCGATGCGGACCGACGAGCCGGCCAGGTTGCCCATGTACACCGTCCGCTCCCCGGTGACGGTGTTGCGGGTGTCGAGCAGGAGGACGCGAAGCTCCTCGCGCTCGAGGGCGCCCATGGCATCGATGAGCGGCTCGGCGACGTCGGTCGGCGTGCGGATCGTCCACGGGTCGACCGGCCAGCTTCGCGCCAGGCGCTGCCCGAGCTCGACGGCCGCGGACAGGCGCGGCGCGGCACCTGATGCCACGCCGGCAAGCCGCAGCTCGGCCGGGTGTGCTCGTGCCACCCCGGCTAGCGAGCCGAACCGATCGATCAGCCGCCTGGACAGGCGGCGGGCCGTGGCGCCGGCCCCGAGGACGATGGCGAGCAGCTCCTCGTCGCTGCACGCGTCGGAGCCATGACGTTCCAGGAGGGCGCCTTCGGCCGCCGGGCGGTGTCGATCGATGCCGATGGGAGTCGGTCGCGTTGCCATGTCGGCGACGGTATCGCGGAGCCGTTCATCGGCGGCTTACCGGGCGCTTATCAGACCGGAATCGGGATGATCTCGAACCGCACGAGCAGGGCGAGGCCGACGGAGATGCCGTTGACGGTGGCGTGCATCGCCATCGGCGCAAGGAGGGTGTGCCCGCTGCGCTCGTAGACCCACGCCAGCGCGAGACCGAGCGCGAAGATCGGCACGAGCGAGACCAGGGACACGTGGATGACCGCGAAGAGCGCGGCCGAGCCGATGTAGGCGTACCGTCGCCCGCCCTCGCGGAGCCACGCGTTGAACGCGACGCCCCGGAAGAAGATCTCCTCGGCGATGGGCGCGACGAGGACGACGCCGAACACGATGAGCCACGGCTCGAAGGATTGGACCGCGAGCTCCGCGGCGCCCGGATCGGGCGGGAAGCCGAGCTGCGTGAGCACGAACGTCGCGAGGGCCAGAAGCAGCGACGAGCCGAGCCAGGCGAGCACGCCCCAGCCGACCCCCATGGCGAGCGCGCGGACGGGCGCGGGCCCCGGGAAGGACGGCAGGTTGGCAAGGGCATCCGGCAGCGCCACGAAGAGGCCCGTCACCACCAGCAGCGCCACCGAGGTCGAAACGAGGATCACGAAGCCGCCGAACAGCGTCGGCTCGCTGCCGCCGCCGAGCAGCGCCTCGGCATCGCCCGTGAACGGTGCGACGAGGAGGCTGCCGAAGACGACCACCATCACCACCAGGAGGACGACCGACGGCCCGCGGTAGCGCTCCGGTGGGAGCACCCGCCGCTGGAGGATCTGGCGGATTGCGACGTAGACGAGGCCCGCCGTGAAGAGGGCGAGCCCGACGAGGGTCACGGCGAGGACCGTGCCGGCGTCGGCGTCGAGCTGGCCGGCGACGATCAGCGAGGCGCTGCCGACGCCGCCGAAGGCGAGCAGCGCCCCGCCGATGATCATCAGCGGCCCGGGCCAGCGGGGCGGCAGCGGGGTTCCCGGCCCGAGCGTGGGATGCGGGCCGGAAGGGAGAGCTCCGCTGGCAGGCTCGATCGAGGGCGCGGGCTCAATCAGTGGCGCGGGAGGGAACTGGGAGGGCTCGACCGGGTCGGTCGGCGTGCCGTTCAGGTGTTCGGCGCCTCGCTCAGCCGAGCGCGCTCGGCCGTATCGGCCGGGACCGGATCGACGGTCGCCTCGGTGGCGGCGGCCTCGGGAGCCTTCTGCGCGCGCGGCGGCGCGCTGGGGCCGCTCGAGCTCACGACCGCAGTAGGCGCACAGCGGCCAGTGCGGCTCCGCCAGCCGGTTGCACGACGGGCAGACCCGATGCAGCCGGGTGCGGCAGTTCGGGCAGACGATCCAGTCGGCGTCGACGCGGTCGCGGCACACCGGGCACAGCTCGTTCTTCTCGACCTCGGCCAGCAGGCTCTCCTCGGCGAGGGAGCGCTCGTACACCTCGGCCAGCGTCTCGCGCGGCCGGACGATGAGGTACAGGATCACCGCGAACAGGAACAGCAGCGGGGTGAAGAAGATGATCAGCGCCGCGGCGAAGTACGGCAGGATCGGGTTCTCCGTCCGGGCCTGCATGTCGCGGAAGGCCCAGTAGGCGGTGCCGAGCCACAGCAGCACGACGTAGATCACGATCAGCTGGCTCGCCAGCTGAACGATCGGGTTGTTCAGGAACCCGTTCCCAGAACTCCGCGATCGGTTCGAGAATCGCGTCCATTGACCTCTGTACTGGCCTCTGCTGCGGGGTTTCGCGCGCTGCGGCGCACGCGGCATCGTAGCACGGGACGGGTCCTGAGCCGATCCGGCACCCCTGACGCAGCGCTCCCGCAGCCTGTTGCCGTCAGCCGGTCACGAGCCCTCGCAACGTCGCCACCAGCAGCCGATGCTCCTCGGCGAGCACCCGCGCGGCGAGCGTCTCGGCGTCGTCACCGGGCAGCACCGGGACCCGGACGCTGGCCAGGATCGGCCCGCCATCGAGGTCGCCGGTCACCTCGTGGATCGTCGCACCGGTCTCGGAATCACCTGCGGCCAGGACCGACCGATGCACGGCCAGGCCCACCATCCCGCGTCCACCGTGCGCCGGCAGCAGCGACGGATGGATGTTGATCGCTCGACCGCCGTAGGCGGCGAAGAACGAGGGCCGCAGCACCTGGTCGTAGCCGGCCAGGAGGGCCAGCGTCACGCCGGCATCGGTCAGGGCGCTGCCGATCGCGGCATCCCGGGCATCGGCGTCGGCAAAGGCGGCCCGCGCCAGGACGAGGTTCTGTACTCCGTGCGCCGATGCGACCTCGATGGCGCGCACGTCCGGCCGGTTCGAGATGACCAGGGCGACGTCCAGGCCGGCCTGGAGCACCGCCTCGAGGTTCGAGCCACGGCCCGAGACGAGGACACCAAGCCTCATGCGAAGCGGACGCGCGCCTGCCCCTCCGGCACCTCCACCACCCGGCCGATGCGGTACGCGTCGGGGACCGCGGTGAGCGCCGCCTCGGCGTGGGCGGCCGGGACGACCGCGGTCATGCCGATGCCGAGGTTGAAGGTGCGGGTCATCTCCTCGTCGGCGATGTCGCCGCGCTGCTGGATCAGGGAGAAGATCATCGGCACCGGCCACGAGCCGGTGTCGACGTCGACGCCCAGGCCGGGCGGCAGCGTGCGCGGCACGTTGCCCTCCCAGCCGCCGCCGGTGACGTGGGCCAGCGCGCCGATGTCGCCGCCGTCGGCACGCAGCGTTCGCCGCAGGAGGCGCACGTCGTCGAGGTACGACCGATGCGTCTCGAGCAGCGCGTCGCCAACGCTCGCCGCGCCGCCGGGCATCGGCTGCGACCAGGTCGACTCGGGCAGGATCCGACGGGCGAGGGTGTAGCCGTTCGTATGGAGCCCGGTCGAGGCCAGGCCGATGAGCACGTCGCCCGCACCGACGCCCGCCCCGTCGATCAGGTCGGCACGCGCCACGACGCCGACGGCGAATCCGACGAGGTCGTAGTCGCCGCCGCGGTACAGGTCGGGCATCTGTGCCGTCTCTCCGCCGACGAGCGGGATGCCCGCGGCCGCGCACCCCGCCGCGACCCCGCCGACGATCTCCTCGACGACGTCGGCGCGAAGGTCGCCGATGCCGAGGTAGTCGAGAAAGAAGAGCGGATCGGCGCCGGTCACGGCGATGTCGTTCAAGCATGCGTGCACGAGGTCGATCCCGACGGTGTCGTGGCGGCCGAGCGCGAGCGCCACCTTGAGCTTCGTGCCGACGCCGTCGGTGCTGCTCACGAGCACGGGGTCAGGATGGGTGGACGGGTCGAATCGGAACAGGCCGGCGAATCCCCCGACGCCCCCGAGGACCGCCGGCGTCAGCGTGGACGCCGCCGCACGCCCGATGCGCTCGACGGCGCGCTCCGCCTCGGCGACATCGACACCGGCCTCACGGTAGGTGCGCGCCATCGGACCGCTCGCCGCCTCAGCGGCGTTCGAGCGCGAGCTTGTCGAGCTCGAGCGGGACGTCGGTCGGGTAGTTGCCGTCGAAGCAGGCGGTGCAGTGCGACCCGGCTCGGCCACCGACCGCTGCGAGAAGGCCCTCCCTGGAGAGGTAGCCGAGCGTAGTCGGCGCCGATGGCGCGTCGAATCTCGTCGGTCGAGTGCGTGGCCGCGATGAGCTCGTCCCGGCGCCCGGTGTCGACGCCCATGTAGCACGGGTGGCGCATCTCCGGCGAGTGGATCCGGACGTGAACCTCGGCCGCGCCGGCGCGTCGCAGCATGGCCACGATCGGCCCGGTCGTCGTGCCGCGCACGATCGAGTCGTCCACGACGACCACGCGCTTGCCGGACAGCAGCTCCGGCAGCGGGTTGAACTTCAGGCGCACCGCCTCCTCCCGGCTCGCCTGGAGCGGCTGGATGAAGGTGCGCCCGATGTATCGGCTCTTGATGAGCCCCTCGCGGTAGGGCAGCCCGGCTTCCTCCGCGTAGCCGATGGCAGCGGGGATGGCCGAGTCGGGAACGGCGATGACCAGGTCCGCATCGGCTGGGTGCTCGCGTGCCAGGCGGCGGCCCATCTCGAGGCGAGCCTCGTACAGGAGCCGGCCACCGATGACGCTGTCGGGCCGGGCGAGGTAGACGTACTCGAAGACGCACAGCTTCTCCCGCTCGGGCGTGGCGCGCGGGGAGCGGAAGGAGTCGAGCCCGGACTCCGTGATGGTGATCACCTCGCCGGGCTCGACGTCGCGAACGAACCGCGCGCCCATCGCGTCGAGGGCGGCGCTCTCCGACGCAACGACCCAGCCGCCGCCGGGCAGCCGCCCGAGCGCCAGCGGCCGGAAGCCGACCGGGTCGCGGGCGGCAACCAGCGCCTCGGCGGTGAGCATCGTGAAGGTGAAGGCCCCGGTGATCCGGTGGAACGCGTGGTCGACGCGTTGCGCCCACGTGCGGCCGGGAGCGTGGGCAATCAGCTTGGCGAGGACCTCGGTGTCGGAGGCCGTGATGAACTCGACGCCCTGCTCGGTGAGCTCGTCGCGGAGCCAGCGCGCGTTGGTGAGGTTGCCGTTGTGGCCGAGCATCAGCTCGCCGCGCTCCGTGCGCGCGTAGACCGGCTGGACGTTGGGCAGCGTGTTCGAGCCCGTCGTGCTGTACCGCGTGTGGCCGATGGCGGCCCGCGGCGCCTTGCCGCCGTCGTCCTGCGCCAGGCGCGCCAGCGCCTCCTCGTCGAACACCGCGCTGACCAGCCCGAGACGCTTGTGCAGTGCGAGCCGCTCTCCGTCACTGACCGCGATGCCGGCCGACTCCTGCCCACGATGCTGGAGGGCGTGAAGCCCGACGTAGGCCAGGCGGGCGACGTCGCCGTCAGGCGCCCAGATGCCCGACGACGCCGCACTCCTCGCGCGGGCCGTTCGGGTGGTAGGTGGGGAAGGGGTCGACGGTACGGGGGGTGCAGCCTGATCGGGACGCGCACGATGGGCGTGATCAGGTGGGTCGGTGCGGGCCGGGCACGAGGCCATCATAGCCGGGCGCCAACCATTGACCGGCCGATTCACGGCGCTCCGCGACCCCTCGTCGAATGGTACGGGTCGAGTACTGCACCGGACCGCACTTCGACCCCGGGACGGTGCAAACCGGGAGTGCCGACGCGCACCGCGTGACGATCGACCCATGGTGGACGGGGTACTCCGGCCCCATCCTCGATCACGTGCTCACCTTGGTCCGTGCCCTCGGCTTTCTGGCACCCCTCGCCGTCACGGCCGCCTTCATCGCCTGGCTCGCCGTGTCCGCCCAGGCCTCGCCGGAGGACCGCCTCGTACTTGCCGGAGCCGCGGCTGTCGCGGTCGTGGCCGGGATGACCACGATGGCGCTGCTGGCATGGAGCTACTTCGGCTGGCGCCTGAGCCGCATCGCCCGGGCGCTGGAGCGGACCCTGGAGACCGAGGAGCCGGTAAACCTGCGCGAGGGCGGGATCCCCGCCGAGCGCCGCCTGGCCCGCGCCTTCAACGCGGCCGCAGGCGCCTACCTGCTGACCGAGCAGCGCGCGACCCACGACCGCCTCACCGGCGTCGCGAACCGCGAGACCCTGCTCACCACGCTGCATGCGGAGATCGAGCGCGCGACGCGCCACTACCAGCCGCTCAGCGTCGCGTTCATCGACATCGACCGCTTCAAGCCGATCAACGACGTCCACGGGCACAACGCCGGCGACGCCGTGCTGCGCCAGGTGGCGAGCCTCATCAGCCGCTCCGTGCGGGCCAGTGACGCCTTCGGACGCTACGGCGGCGAGGAGTTCATGCTCATCCTGCCGGAGACGACCGCGGAGGACGCCGTCGGCATCGCCGAGGAGCTGCGCAACCTGGTCATGAGCGAGCCGCTGCGCATCCCCGGCGACCAGGAGGTCCGGGCCACCATCAGCATCGGCATTGCCGGAGGCACCGGGTCGCAGCTGCAGCTGGACATGATCGTCGACCGCGCCGATGCGGCGATGTACGCCGCCAAGTCGCTCGGTCGCAACCGCGTCTACATGTTCCGCGAGCTCGACGAAGGGGCGCCGGTGCGGCGTGCCCCGATCTCCTCCGCTCACCGGGCCCAGGCCACTGCCCTCGGGCGTTGGGCGAGCGACACGGCGACGCAGGCGCTCGCATCGGTCCTGGCGCCGCAGCCGCACCACCGCGGCCGCCCGTCCGACATGATCGCGTCGCTGGCGACAGGCATCGCCCTCGAGATGGGCCTCGCCCGCGAGGAGATCGAGCGCATCCGCGTCGCGTCGCTCCTCCACGATCTCGGCAAGATCGCCATCCCCGACGAGATCCTCGACAAGCCCGCCTCGCTCAGCGACGAGGAGTGGCAGGCGATCGGCCAGCATCCCCGCATCGGCCAGGTCATCCTGGAGCAGGCGTCGAGCCTGCGCGAGGCCATCCCGGTGGTGCTCCACCACCACGAGCGCTTCAACGGAGGCGGCTACCCGCACGGCCTGCAGGGCAACGAGATCCCGATCGGCGCGCGCATCGTCGCGGTCGCCGATGCGTACCACGCCATGGTCCACGACCGGCCCTACAGCACGGCACTGACCCACGCCGAGGCCCTTCATGAGCTGCGCGACAACGCCGGCACCCAGTTCGATCCGAAGGTGGTCGACGTCTTCTGCACCGTCTACGCCGAAGCGGTCCCGCCCGATGGCCTGGAGGAGGTGTACCGGCTCCACGAGCGGACGCTCGACGGCCTGCCCCACGTCCATATCAACGGGCACGACCATGTGCATCGCCCGACGGAGCTCGCCGAGGAGGCCGCCGGGCAGGCCAATGGGGAGGCCCCGGGGAGGCGGCCGGTGAGGCCGTCGGAGAGGCGGCTACCGAGCGACCGGCACGCCGGACGCGCGCGTCGCGAGCGCGTGCCACGGGCCGCACACGCCAGGCGGCCGGGTCGTGAGCCCGGTCGAGCTCGGCGTCATCGGCGGAATCCTGGTCGGGGCCGGGGTGGCCCTGATGCTCACGGCAGCGGTGTTCGGGCGTCTGCGTCGGCGCGACGCGGCGTTCTGGAGGGAGCGGCTCGAGGTGCGGCGCCGGCTGCGCGCGTTCGAGCTCGACGACGACCCGATCATCGCCTCGATGGACTTCTCCGCCGAGGGCCCCCACCGCCGCTGACGCACCGGCAGGACCGGGTCAGAAGCCGGGCGCCACGCGTCGATGAGCTCGGAGACGGGGGCCTCGATCACGGTGCCCCCGATGTCGAGCTCGAGGTCCGAGCCGCCCGCCACCCCGAGCCTGCGCGCGGGCACGCGCGCCGCGTCGAGCGCCGCCGCCAGCTCCCCGGCGCGGGTCCCGTCGATCGCGACGAGCACGCGACCCGCACGCTCGCCGAAGGCCGCGGCGGTCGGCCAGGCTGCCGGCAGCTCGAGGCGCGCCCCGACGCACGACGGCGATGGCCATCCGCGCCAGCGCGACAGCGACGCCGCCGGCCGACGCGTCATGCGCTGCGCGCACCAGGCCGATGGCGCGCGAGCCGCGGCAGCACGCGCCACCACGCGGGCCGCGGCTTCGACGTCGAGGCGTGGGCGATCCCCCTCGCTCGCCACGCGACCAGGCGAGCTCCGATCCGGCGAGCGCATCGGGGTCATCGGCCGGGTCGCCCAGGAGCCAGACCTCGTCGCCGTGGCGCCAGGTCATGCCGAGGGCAGCGGATCGCTCCTCGAGGAGGCCGACGGTCCCGATCACCGGCGTCGGAAGGATCGGCCCGGCGGGAGTCTCGTTGTACAGGCTGACGTTGCCGGAGACGACCGGCAGCTCCAGGGCGCGACACGCGTCGGCGATGCCGTCGACCGCCCGCTCCAGCTGCCACGCCCCGAGCTCGGTCTCGGGCGATCCGAAGTTGAGGCAGTCCGTGACGCCGATCGGCTCCGCGCCCGCGCAGGCGACGTTCATGGCGCCCTCGACGACCGCCGAGGCTCCGGCAAGGTAGGGATCGAGGGCCCCGACGCGCGCCGGCCCGGGCCCGTCGATGGCCAGCGCCAGCGCCCGGGAGGTGCCCTTCACGCGCAGGAGAGCCGCATCGGATCCCGGCCCGACGAGCGTGTTGGTGCCGTTCATGTGGTCATAGCGGCGCCAGATCGGCTTGCGATCGCGCAGGTTCGGCGAGCCGATGAGCTCGAGCAGGGTGCCGGTCGAGGGCGGCTCGGCCGCGAGTCGCTCGAGGTCGGCGTGTCGGGATGCCTGCGGGCTGCCGAAGAGGGCGTAGCGGGGCGCGTCGTCCGCGAGCGCGCGACCGGGCACGGCGCACACGAGCTCGCCACCGGCGCTGGCACGCACGATCGGCTCGTCGACGAGCACGCCGATCTCGGCCGACTGCAGCTCGTATCGGTCGCACACCGCGCGGACCGACGCGAGCGCGCGCGGCTCGACCACGAGGAGCATGCGCTCCTGCGACTCCGACAGCAGGACCTCGTAGGGCGTCATGCCGCTCTCGCGCCGGTGGACCGCGTCGAGATCGACGTCGGCACCGACCTCGCCGCGTGCGGTCAGCTCGGCCAGGGCGCAGGTGAGCCCGGCGGCGCCGAGATCCTGCATCGCGACCACGCCGTCGTGGCCGGCCAGCTCACCGCACGCCTCGACCAGCAGCTTCTCGAGGAACGGATTGCCGACCTGCACCGCCGGCCGGCGTTCCTCGCGGTCCTCGCCGAGGGTCGCCGACGCGAACGACGCGCCCTGGATGCCATCGCGGCCGGTGGCGGCCCCGACGAGCAGGAGCACGTTGCCGCTGCCCGTGGCGCGGGCCAGCGTGATGTCGTCGTGCCGCGCGATCCCGACGCACATCGCGTTGACGAGCGGGTTGCCCGAGTACGAGGGGTCGAATACCACCTCGCCACCGACGTCGGGGATGCCGACGCAGTTGCCGTAGCCGGCGATCCCGCCGATCACGCCGCCGAACAGGTAGCGATTCCGGGTGGCGGTGAGCGCGTCGGTCTCGCCATCGGGGTCGAGCGGTCCGAAGCGCAGCGAGTTCAGCAGCGCGATCGGCCGGGCACCCATGGTCACGATGTCGCGGATGATGCCGCCGACCCCGGTGGCCGCACCCTGGTACGGCTCGACGGCGCTCGGGTGGTTGTGCGACTCGACCTTGAAGACCACGGCCAGCCCGTCGCCGATGTCGAGCGCGCCGGCATTCTCGCCAGGGCCGACGAGCACCCTCGGCGCGTCGCGCGGGAGGCGCCCGAGCAGGTTCCGCGAGTGCTTGTAGGCGCAGTGCTCCGACCACATCGCCCCGAACATGCCCAGCTCGACCGCGTTCGGTGCCCGCCCGAGCGCCTCGGTGACGAGGTCGAGCTCGGAGTCCGACAGCCCGTGACGCTCGCTCGGGCAGCGCGGGAGCGACGGTCACGGCGTCAGGCGCTGATCAGCCGCGACCGAGCGGCTCGTCTCTGCCCAGCTCGAGCAGGATCGCCCCGATGGCAGCGGCCGCCGTGCCCAGGAAGAGGAGCAACGCACCGATCCCCGCACCGGCGAAGCCGATCCGGTCGAACGCGGCACCGAAGCCGATCAGGGCGATGGCCAACGTCACCAGACGCAGGTGCGGGATGGCCGGCAACGCCGCGGCGAAGAAGACGCTGCCCGCGATGAACAGCAGTGCGACCAGCACCACCAGCGCGATCAGGCTTCCCGATCCGTCGATGAGGCTGATGAGCGCACCCAGCGCCCCGACGATGGCGCCGCCGCCGATGAGCCAGCCCGACAGCGTGACGGGCAGGGTCAGCGGAACGTTGGCGGCCGCGCCTCCCGCGCCGGCGGGCTTTCCGTCCTCCGGCGCCGTCGCTGGCTGCGGGGCGGGTGGGGGTGCCACGGGCGCCGGCGGGACGGCAGGCTGCTGCGCGGCGGCAGGTGGCTGGTCCACGGGCGGCTGCACGGCGGCGGGTTGAGGCGCGGGCGCGGACGCATCGGTCGCCTCCCACGGCTCCGGGGCGTCCCACGCGTCGGCTGGCGGAGCCGCCGCCTGCCAGCTGGGCGCAGGGCCTGGCGGCTGCTCGGCAGCGGGAGCCTCTTCGGGTGCCGGCGGCTCCGGCCACGCCGGCGCCGGCGGCATCGCGGTCTCGGCGGCCTGGTCGATCGCCTGCCCGCAGGTGGGGCAGAACAGCGCGGTCTCGTCGACCTCCGTCCCGCAGTTCGGGCAGAAGCGCATCACCTTCGATCAGCTGCGCCCGAAGCGCGTGAGGGTCCCGATGATGACGATCAGCGACGAGAGGAACAGGATGATCCCCGCCGGCGACAGCACGCGCAGCAGGCCGACGATGTCGCCGCTCCAGTTGCCGCCGACCTCGACCACCACGAACAGCACCGCCAGGGCGACGCTCCACGCCAGGGCGATCACCAGGCCGACGACGGCCACCGGACCCGGCTTGGCGCGGACGAACCCGGCGATGGCGAGGAAGAGCAGGAGCAACCCGAGGATCGGCACGGCGGCGGCCAGGGCGAAGTACGCCGTGTCGGCCAGCCCTCCTTCGGGCATGGCCGTCCAGAAGCTGATGCCGTAGCCGTCCGATCCGAGGGCACGCTCGTAGAGCGACGTCGTGCCATAGGTGAAGGGCAGCAGGTACGCCGTCACCAGCCCGATGAGGCCGATGAGCAGCACGACCGGGCCCAGGACCGCGCCGCCGCTCGCCTGCTCCGCGGCCGCAACCGGAGCCCCGGCGACGGCGGGTGGAACGTATCCGGGCGCGGTTCCGCGCAGGTTGGCACCACAGTTCTGGCAGAACGCCACGCCCGCCCGATTGTGGGTCCCGCAGCGCGGGCAGGCCTGTGTCCCCTCCGGCGTGGCCGGCCGCTCGACCGTGCTCGCCACTCCGGCGGCGACGAGGCGCTGGCCGCAGCTGCGGCAGAACGAGAGGCCGGCCTGGTTCTCCGTGCCGCAGCGCGGGCACTGGGTGCTTTCGCCGGGGACGGCCGCTGCCGCCTCGGCGGCGGGTTGCCCAGGCTCGGCGGGCTGCTCAGGTTCGGCTGGAGGCTCGGGCTCGGAAGGAGGCGGGACGGCCTCTTCACCGCTCGCCTCGACGGGCACCTCGGCGGCGGCGGCGGTGCGTCGTACGCAGCTGCGGTGGCCGCGGCGGCGGCGGCGGTCGTGTCGCGCTCGGGCCAGGCCTCGGCGGGCGGTGCGTCGGAAGGTGACGGTTCGCCCGCGAGGGCGGCGGCAGGGGCGGGGTAGGCCTCGACCTCGCTCGGGGGCGGAGCGACGTCCGCGGGCGGTTCCAGGATCGGCTCGCCGCCCATCTCCGGGGGAGTCGTGGGCCAGCTGTCAGGCCCGCCGCTGCCAGCGGTGGGCGGCTCCGTCGGCCAGGCCTCGACCGCGGCCGCATCGGCAGCCGGCGCTTCGGCAGCCTCGTCCGGTCCGGCGTTCTCCGTCGGGGCGGCGTCGCTGCTCGGCCAGCTCTCGATCTCCGAGGGCGTCACGTCCGTCGACGCGTCATCTGGCAGCGGCGCCTCCGGCTCGGGCGAAACGCCCTCGCCCTGGGGCTCGGGAACGCCTCCCGGCTCGGGCGCATCTCCGGGCTCCGGCGCGTCGCGCCGATCCCGCTGGTCGTAGTCCATTCCTCGTTGCGCCTCCTGCGGCCGGTCAGGGCGGTCCGGAATCGATCATAGCCGACGCTCCGCTGCCGCCGGTCGAGCGTGCAACCAGCGTTCCAGCGAGCGGAAGAGGCGCATCCCGTCATTGCCGCCGAGCTCCGTCTCCGCCGCGCGCTCCGGATGCGGCATGAGCCCGAGCACGTTGCCGGCGGCGTTCACGATCCCCGCGATCGAGCTCGCCGATCCGTTCGGGTTGCCGGCCGGCGTCGCCTGGCCCGATTCATCGACATATCGCAGGACGACGCGCCCGTTCGCCTCGAGCTCGTCGAGCGTGCCGGCATCGGCGACGTATCGGCCCTCTCCATGACTGATGGGCAGGCTGATGATCTCGCCGGCGACAAGGTCGCCCAGCCAGGCCTCGCACGCTTCGGGATGCTCGACGCGGAGCCCCTGCCAGTCGCAGCGGAACTCGAGATGGTCGTTGCGCATCAGGGCTCCCGGGAGCAGCCCGGCCTCGGTGAGGATCTGGAATCCATTGCAGGAGCCGATCACCGGCCCGCCGGCCGCCGCGAAGTCTTCGACGGCGCGCATCACCGGCGAGAAGCGCGCGATCGCGCCCGTCCGCAGGTAGTCGCCGTGGGCAAACCCGCCCGGAAGCACTACGGCATCCGGTTGCCCGAGGTCGGTCTCGGTGTGCCACAGCAGGCTGGCCTCCCAGCCGAGCACCTCGCCCGCCACGTGCGCGAAGTCGCGCTCGCTCCACGTGCCGGGAAAGACCAGCACGGCAACGCGAGGTCGCGAGGCGATGACCGTCACCGTCCCACGACACCGATACCGGCCGCCTGATCCGGCGCGACGTCCCAGGTCGCGTCCTCCATCACCGGGTTCGCCAGCAGGCGGGTGCACATCTCGGCCACCGCCGCCTCGGCCTCCTCGCGTGTGGCCGCCGAGAAGTCGATCCGCAGCAGCTTGCCGCTGCGAACCGCCTCGACCGAGTCGTACCCGAGCGAGCGGAGGGCGGAGGCGATCGTCTGGCCCTCGGGGTCTGCGATGCCGCCACGCAGCGCAACGTGGACCTCCGCGGTCCAGCGCAGGGTCACCTCCAGGCCAGCCCGGTGATGCGCTCGTACGCGGCGACGTACCGATCGCGGGTCCCGGCGATCACCTCGTCGGGCAGCGTCGGAGCCGGCGGCTCCTTGTTCCAACCGGAGTCGGCGACGAAGTCGCGCACGAACTGCTTGTCGAAGCTCGGCGGGCTCGAGCCCGGCTCGTATCGGCTGCCGTCCCAGAACCGCGAGGAGTCGGGCGTCAGGACCTCGTCGATGACGGCCAGCTCGCCGTCGATGAACCCGAATTCGAACTTCGTGTCAGCAAGGATGATCCCGACCGCCTCGGCCCGACGCGCGCCCTCCAGGTAGAGGGCGATCGAGCGCTCCTCGAGCTGCCGGGCCAGGTCCGCGCCGACGAGGTCGGCGAGCTGCTCTCGGGTGATGTTCTCGTCGTGACCGACCTCGGCCTTCGTCGATGGCGTGAAGATCGGCTGCGGCAGGCGGTCCGCATCACGCAGCCCCTCGGGCAGCGCGTGACCGCACACCGCCCCGGAACGCTGGTACTCGGCCCAACCGGAGCCGGCGAGGTACCCGCGTACCACGCACTCCGCGTCGACCCGTTCGGCCCGGCGAACGAGCATCGATCGGCCGGCGAGCTCGGGCGTCGCCGCGGCCTCCGGCATCCGGTCCGGATCGGAGGAGACGAAGTGGCTCCGACCCAGCGAGGCGAGCTCGTTGAACCACCACGCCGACAGGCGGGTCAGGACCTCGCCCTTGTCGGGAATCGGCTGGTCGAAGACGACGTCGAACGCGCTCAGCCGATCGGTGGCGACGAGCAGGAGATGGCGATCGTCGACCTCGTAGGTCTCGCGCACCTTGCCGCGGTGGATCAGCGGCAGGTCGGTCAGCTGGGTGGTCGTCACGGTCATGTGTGGTCCTCGCTCTTGCCTTCGTCGACCTCGCGGTCGATCTGTTTGATGTTGTGCTGGTCCGGGGGAAGGTCGAGGTGGCGCCGCGCCAGCGACTCGACGCGGTCGAGCAACGAAAGGACGATGAGGATGAGCACCGTGCTGATCGTCGCCATGACGAGCAGTCCGGCACCGGCGGCCGTGCCGATGGCGGCCACCGACCAGAGGCTGGCCGCGGTCGTGAGGCCGCGAATCTGTCCTCGGTACTGGAGGATCACTCCGGCGCCGAGGAAGCCGATGCCCGTCACGATCTGGGCCGCGACGCGCGTCGGATCGGCCCCGACGCCCTCGAACCCGTAGGCGCCCACCACGGTGAACAGTGCCGCCCCGAGCGCGACAAGGCTGTGCGTCCGGAAGCCCGCCGGCTGCTGGTGGAACTCCCGCTCGAAGCCGACGATCGCCCCGAGGGCGAGCCCCACCACGAGGCGCAGCGCAAGGTTGATCTCGGTCTCGAGGGAGAGTTCGGGGTTCACGGGCGCGGGCTCGTCTCCGTCGGTTGTGGGCCGGGCATCGGGTCGGCAACGGCCGTTCCGAGCACTCGCGTCCACGCTGCCGATCCCGTCGCGTGCAGTGCTCCTCCGCCGAGCACGACGCACAACCAGATCGCCACGAAGCCTAGCAGCAGCAGCGCGGTGGCGGGCTCGATCCCGGCAGCCGCCAACCGCTCCGAGACCGGGGCCCACAGCACCCGGAGCAGCACGGCCGTGACGACGAGGTAGAGGACGCGAGCTCCCTGGAGGCCGATCGCCTGGAACGCTGCAGCCCAACCCGCTCGGGCCAGCGCGCCCGGCGCCCCGCCCAGCGCGGCACCGATCGAGGCCCCTGCCGCAAGCCGCCGCGCTGCCGCGGCATGCACGGCCCCGCCCGCCGCCGCCGCGAGCAGGACCAGCGCGATCAGCGGCGCGACGCGCAACGCGATGCGCGTCACAGGCCCGCCGCCATCTCCCGGCGCGTTGAACTCGGCCACGGCGATCCCGGCAACCGCGGCGAGCAGCCCGACGAGCACCAGGACCGCGGGCACTCCACAGACGATCGTCACCACCGCGGTTCGCAGCGCATCAGTGCCCGTCGCGCTCCGCCCTCGAAGGAGGACGACCTCGGCGGCGGCCCCGAGGAGCACCGCGCCGAGCATCAGCGCCGCCGCGGCTGCGACCAGCGCGATCCCATTCCACGGCCAGCTCGCCGAGGTGTACAGGCCGGAGCCGATGAACGTCAGGTCCGCGATCGTCGGTGGGCGGGCCACCCCCACGATGAACACGATCCAGCCGACGGTGATGAGCCAGGCGAGGCTTCCGGGAAGCCACAGCTGGGGGCGTTCGGCGACGTGGCCGGCCGCGGCCCCGACGGCGCGACCCCAGGCACGCATCGGTCCGGACCGCGCCTAGGACTCGTCGAGGCCGAGCGCCCGGTAGGTCACGCCGATCCCCGCCAGGTGATGCTCGAGATCCATGGCACGATCGATCTCGTCGGGTTGCAGCCACTCGGCCACGCCCGGGTCCGCGTGGAGCGCGTCGCGGAATGTGGCCTCGCCCGCCCAGGCGCGCTTTGCGGCGTCCTGCACGAGCCGGTACGCCGCCTGGCGATCCGCGCCGCGCTCGACCATCGCCAGGAGCAGCGCCTCCGAGTACACCATGCCTCCGCTCCGATCGAGGTTCTCGCGCATGCGATCGGCATCCACCTCGAGCCCGTCGAGGAGGTCGGCCATCGTGCGCGTCGCGTAGGCGGCCACCCCGAGCGCACGCTCGAAGACGAACCGCTCAGCGGAGCTGTGGCTGATGTCGCGCTCGTGCCATAGCGCCATGCTCTCCAGCCCGACGAGCGCGTCACCGCGCAGGAGCCGAGCCATGCCGCTCACCCGTTCGGCCAGGATCGGGTTGCGCTTGTGCGGCATCGCGCTCGATCCCTGCTGCCCCGACCCGAACGGCTCGAACGCCTCGCCCACCTCGGTGCGCTGGAGGTGCCGGATCTCGATCGCGATGCGCTCCAGCGTCCCGCCGAGAATGGCGAGCGTCGTCAGCAGCTCGGCGTGACGGTCACGGCTCACGACCTGCGTCGGGGCCGGATCGACGGCAAGGCCGAGCGCGTCGAGGACGTGACGCTCGACCGCCTCGCCGACGTTCGCGTGCGTCCCGACCGCCCCCGAGATCGAGCCGACCCTGATCTGCTCGCGCGCCCGCTCGAGGCGGACCGCGTCGCGTCCGAGCTCGGCGTACCAGCCGGCGGCCTTGAATCCGAACGTGATCGGCTCGGCGTGGATCCCATGGCTGCGCCCGACCATCGGCGTGGACCGATGCTGGAGGGCCAGGCGACGGACCACCTCGACGAGCCGCGCCAGCTCGCGCTCGACGACGCTCGTCGCGTCCCGGAGGATCACCGCGGTGGCGGTGTCGAGGACGTCCGAGCTGGTCAGGCCATGATGGAGCCAGCGGCCCTCCGGTCCGAGGCGCTCGGTTACCGAGCGCAGGAAGGCGATGACGTCGTGCTGCGACTCGCGCTCGATCTCCCGCGCGCGCTCGGGGTCGACGTCCGCCGCCGCGTCGCGGATGCGGAGCCAATCCGCCTCGGGCACGATCCCCTCGGTGGCAAGGGCCTCGACGGCCAGGAGCTCGATTCGCAGCCAGAGCTCCAGCTTGCGCCGCTCCCCGAAGATCTCGCGCAGCTCGGGCAGGGCGTAGCGGTCGATCACGTCAGGACCGCGGGTCGACTCGCAGCTCGGCTCCGGCGGCCTGCTCGGCGCGGAAGGCAGCCACGCGCTGGGCGACCTCTGCATCCGAGAGCGCCAGGATGCGCGCTGCGAGGTGGCCAGCGTTCTTCGCACCGGCGCTCCCGATCGCCACCGATGCGACCGGCACACCCGGCGGCATCTGGACAACCGAGTACAGCGCATCGGCGCCGCCCAGCGCCCCGCCGTCGAGCGGGATGCCGATCACCGGCAGGCTGGTCAGGCTGGCGAGCACGCCGGGCAGGTGGGCGGCAAGGCCGGCGGCACCGATGAACACGCGCACCCCGGCGGACTCCGCCTCGGCGACGTAGGTGTGGAGCGCATCGGCCTGGCGGTGGGCGCTGATGACCGATGCCTCCCAGGTGATCCCGTAGCTGTCGAGCACGTCGAAGCAGCCTTTCAGGGTCGGCAGGTCGGAGCGGGAGCCGCAGATGACGGCGACGGTGGGCATCGATCGCCAGCATAGCGACGTTCGTGTGGGGTGGCAGGGCATCCGGGGTGGGTCTCTGACCGTGCTGCCCGGACGCGCCACCGTCCAGGAGGGAGCCGTGCATCTCGTGCTGCTGGGCGCGTTCGTGTTCCTGGCGGTCTATCCCTGAGGCGGCTCGCCGGCCACCTCGCGCGCGCCGATGTCGGTGCGAAGCTGCGCTCCCGTCATCTCCACGGCTGCCATAGCCGCATACACCGCATCACGCGCGGCGGCGTGATCGGCTCCCCTGCCGACGACCGTCACGACGCGACCTCCTGACGACTCGTACCCACCCGCGCTGGTCCGCCGCGTGCCGGCATGGAAGACCAGGACGTCCCCGTCGTCGGACGCGCCTGACGGTTCGGCGCCACTCAGCGGGCGGCCGGTCGCCGGCGCATCTGGATATCCCTCCGCCGCGAGCACGACGCCAACGGTGGCTCCTGGCCCGAGTCCCACGGAGCCTTCCATCGCGCCGCGGTCGCCAGTCGCGACGCCGTGAAGCGCGGCCGCGAGCTCGCCTTCGAGCATCGGCAGCAGGACCTGGGCCTCGGGGTCGCCGAAGCGGGCGTTGAACTCGAGGACCATGGGACCCGCATCCGTCAGCATGAGGCCCGCGTAGAGCACGCCGCGATACGGCATGCCGTCACGCGCCATGCGCCAGGCGATGGGCTCAAAGACCTCGGCCACCGTGCGCTCGAGTGCTTCACTGCCAAACCAGGGCACCGGCGCGTAGGCACCCATCCCGCCGGTGTTCGGCCCGGTGTCGCCGTCACCCAGGCGCTTGTAGTCGCAGGCTGCCGCCAACGGCGCGACGGCCTCGTCGCTGATGAGGGCGAAGGCGCTGACCTCGGTGCCCATGAGCCGCTCCTCCAGCACGACCGTCGCCCCTGGAGCCACGCCGGCGAACAGCTCGAGGACCGCCGCCTCGGCCTCCTGAGCGGTCTCGGGCACCACGACACCCTTGCCCGCAGCCAGCCAGTCGGCCTTTACGACGGGCGGTCGCGCGGCGGCGCGCACGTGCGCGACGGCCGCCTCCGGGTCGGTGAAGGCGCGTGATTCCGCGGTCGCGATGCCGGCTCGCTCCATCTGCCGCTTTGCGAAGGCCTTGCTCGACTCCAGCCGAGCGGCGGCGCGGCTCGGGCCGAAGACCGGGATGTGAGCCGCCGCGAGCTCGTCGGCCACGCCGGCGGCCAGGGGAGCCTCCGGACCGATGACGACGAGGTCGTAGCGCTCACGGCTGGCGTGCCGGGTCACGGCAATTGGGTCGGTAGGGTCCAGATCGGGGACCGTCTCCGCCACCGCGGCGGTCCCGCCATTCCCCGGGGCGATCCGCACCCGTCGGACGCCAGGGTCGCGCGCCAGCCGCCAGGCAAGGGCATGCTCGCGCCCACCGGCGCCGAGGACCAGGATCTCCATCGGCGGCGGCTCGACCTACTCCTCGGTCAGCTCGGCAAGGGCATCGAGCACCGCCTCGAGCTCGTCGATGCGCGCCTGGTACGTGCCGAGGTCACCACGGGCGAGTGCGGCCTGCGCCTCGGCGTACAGGCGGTTCGCCTCGGCCACGAGCTCGGCGACGTCGGTCGGCAGCTCGCCCTGTGACGGCTCGGGGGTCGCAGACGGCTCAGGCCCCGGCGACTCGCCGGGCCCGGGCGGCTCCGGGCCGGGCTCCGGCTCCGGCGGCGGTGCCTCGCCCAGGATCTGGGCGATCCCCTCCTCCACGGTGTCGGCGAAGGCGATGCGCTCCTGGTCGGCCATGATCACGCGCACGAACTCGGGGAAGGGCGCGCCCTCGGCCTGGAGGAAGATCGGCTCGACGTACAGCAGGCCGTCGTCGCCGAAGGGCAGCACCAGCAGGTTGCCGCGCACCACGCGCGAGCCCGCGTTGCTCCACAGCGTGAACTGCTCGCTGATGGTGTCGTCCTGGTTGATGCGCGCCTGGATCTGCTCCGGTCCCTGGGTCGTGGTCTGAGTCGGGAACTGGAAGGCGATCCGCTCGCCATACACGCCGGGGTCCATGCGCGCCGCGACCCACGCGATCATGTTCGGCCGCGCCTCGGGGACCATCGGCTGGATGAGGACGAACTCGGCGGTCGTCCTCGCCGGGGATCCGCATCATCACGTAGTACGGCTCCATCGGCTCGTCGCTGGCCGCGACGGCCTCGGAGGGAATCGCCCAGCGATCGTCCTCGTTGTAGAAGGTGGTTGCGCCGGCGTCGGTCGCCTGGAGGTGGTACAGCCGGAACATCTGGTTCTGCGCGGTGAACAGGTCCTCGGGGTAGCGCAGGTGTTCCTCGAGGCCGTCCGGCATGGCCGACATCGGCTCGAACAGCGTCGGGAAGATTCGCGCGTAGGCCGAGGCGATCGGCTCGTCCGGATCGGCCAGGAAGAAGCGCGGGACCCCGGTGTAGGCGTCGACCACGACCTTGACGCTGTTGCGGATGTAGTTCGCGCCGGCGAATCGGCTCTCGATCGGCAGCGGCTGTGCGCTCGGGTAGCGCGCACTCAGGGTGTAGGCGTCCATGACCCACAGCAGGCGGTCGTCGGCCGACACGAGGTACGGATCGGCGTCGTAGTACAGGAACGGCGCGATCTCGTGCACCCGCTCTTCGATGTCGCGCCGGAAGAGGATCTGGGAGTCGTCGGTCAGCTGGCCGCTGATGAGCAGGTTGAAGTCGCCGAATCGAAGCGCGAAGAGCGCCCGGGTCAGGATGTTGTCGATGCCGACGCCGCTATCGCCACCCCAGACGGTGGTGGTGCCGGCCTCGCCCGACACGTCGGTGTCGAGGGGATGGTCGAACTCGGCGGTCGTGGTACCGGTGACCACGTACGTGTCTGTCGCCTCCCCGAAGTAGATCCGCGGCTCCCCGATCGGCACCTGCGACTCGGTGTCGATGCCGCTGACGAGGTAGTCCGGCGTGCCCTGCGGCGTGACCGCGTCGACCGGCACGGCGGTGATGCCGAAGCCGTGGGTGTAGACCAGCGTCTCGTTGGTCCAGGTCCGGTTGTCGCCGAAGAGCGCCACGTCGAGCTCCCGCGCGCTGAGCATGATCTGGCGCGGCTCGTCGTTGATGTCGTAGCGGTCGATGTCGACGTCCGTGAACGTGTAGTAGCGCCGCAGGATCTGCTGCTGGCCGAAGGTCGTCAGCAGCGGCCGGTAGTCCCACAGCCGCAGGTTGTCGACGGTGCCCTCTTCGCCCGCAAAGACCTCGCGAGTCAGCTCCTGCTCGCCGGTGAACCGTCGAACGTCGATGGCGTCGAGGTCGAACGCGGCGCGAGTGGCTTCGAGGTGGCTGGTCAGGTACGGCCGCTCCCGCTCGAGCTCGTTCGGCTCGACCTGCACCGCCTGTACGAAGGTCGGGTACAGCCCGCCGACGACGATCGAGAGGACCAGCCACGCGCCGGCCGCGAGGACCACCAGCCACAGGGTCTTGAACCAGGTGTTCAGGAACAGCAGCGCAGCCGACACGATGGCGACGACGGTGAGGATCACGTACGCGATCTGCTGCGCATTCATGTCGGTGTACAGCGGGGTCTGGATCCGGCCGTCCATGCCGCGCGTCGAGTACGCCAGCTCGGCGATGTCGAACTGGTAGCCGGCGGCGATGACGAGCAGCAGCAGCGCGCCGATGACCGACACATGCGCCCGCACGGGCGCCGAGAGGTGGAACTGCCAGCGCAGCGCGCGCGCCGCGTAGGTCACCACGGTCAGGATGCCGATGACGATCAGCGTCGTGCCTGCCCAGCCGAGGAGGAACCGCCAGAACGGCAGGCCGAAGACGTAGAAGCCGATGTCGCGGCCGAGCGTCGGGTCCTCGACCCCGAACGACCCGCCGTTGAAGAAGAGGAGCACCGTCTCCCAGTTGCCGCTCCACGCCGCCCCGCTGCCGAGAGCCAGCAGGACGGCCACGGCCGCGAGACCGATGCCGATGGCGCGCGAGGCGTCGGGCAGCTCGAACTGGCCGAGGCGGCGGACTGGGGCCTGCGGCGCGATGCGGCGCGCGAGCCAGATGCTCCCCAGCGTGGGGAGGAGAAGCGCCAGGAATCCGGCGACGAACAGGCCCACCTGTGACCAGAGCCGCGTCCCGAGCACGTCGCGGCGGTCGAGGGCGTCGTACCACATCACGTCGGTGATGAGGTTCACCGCCCCGCCGAGGATGCCGAGGACGACGAAGAGGCCGACGAAGGCCGCCGCTATGAACGCCCAGCGGCGCCACGGGACGTCGCCACCGGGCTGGAAGACCGGTCCGCCTCCCCCACCGTTGGAGCCGCCAGATCCGCCGGAGCCATCACCGTTGGAACGCTTTGACTTGCCCGCGTCCTCGATGGGGGTGACGTTGCGCGGCTCGCGCGGACGCCCCTCGCGAGCGAGGTCGGCCTCTTCCTGGCGGCGCTGCAGCTCCTCGAGGAGCTTGTCGAACCAGCTGGACACGCCTGCGATGCTACCGGTTCCCGGTCACGACCGTCGGGCGGCGCTCCGCACGCTCAGTCGATTCCCCCTGACCCGGTGACCAACCGAGGTCGTCGACGGCTCAGGGAAGCTCGTAGGTCTCGAGGACCTCGCCGTTCTCGGCGACCGCCAGGAGGTGCGTGATGGTCCGCCCATCGGGGACCATGCCGACAAAGGCGCTCCCCGACAGCCCCGCCTCGTCGAGCGGCATCATCGTGGCGGGGACGCGGTCGACCTCGTCCATCACCACCCATACGCTGACCACGTCTGGCGCGACCACGCCGTCCACCGTCGACACGCCGAGTCCCGAGAGGCTGTCCTGGCTGACCGACCCGAAGAACGCGCCATCGGGCGGCGCAATCTCGCCGCAGGTGCCAGCGGACTGGTTGGTGGCCTCGAGCAGCGTGCACCAGTCGTCGCCGACCGGGTACATCGCGTAGCGCCAGCCGACGCCGGCCGAGACCCCGCTGCCCAGCTCCACGACCGGCCCGGTTGCGTCGTCGGCGGTGATCGAGCCGCTCGGTATGGCTGCGGGGTCGATGGACTCGGCGGCCAGTGGTCCGCAGGCGGAGAGGGCGAGCGCCGCGACGATGAGCGCCGCGAGGGAGCGGGTCACTCCCACTCGATGGTGGCGGGCGGCTTCGAGCTGATGTCGTAGACCACCCGGTTGACGCCCGAGACCTCGTTGACGATCCGGCTGCTGATCCTCGCGAGCAGGTCGTAGGGCAGGCGCGCCCAGTCGGCCGTCATCCCGTCGTCGCTCGTCACGGCGCGGATGGCGACGACGTTCGCATAGGTTCGCCCGTCGCCCATGACACCCACTGACCGCACCGGTGTCAGGATCGCGAAGCTCTGCCACAGGGACCGATACAGGCCAGCGCCCTTGATCTCGTCGATCACGATCCAGTCGGCATCGCGCAGCGTGTCGAGCCTCTCGGAGGTGACCTCGCCGATGATGCGGATCGCGAGGCCCGGACCGGGGAACGGCTGGCGCTGCACCATCGCATCGGGCAGGCCGAGCTCGATCCCGACAGCGCGCACCTCGTCCTTGAACAGGTAGCGCAGCGGCTCGATGAGCTGGAAGCGCAGGTCGGACGGCAGCCCGCCGACGTTGTGATGGGTCTTGATCTTCTGCGCCGTCTTCGTCTCGGCGGTCGTCGACTCGATCACGTCGGGATACAGGGTTCCCTGGGTCAGGAAGTCGATCTGCCCCAGCTTCGCGGCCTCCTCCTCGAAGACGCGGATGAACTCGTCCCCGATGATGCGGCGCTTCTGCTCGGGGTCCTCGACTCCCGCCAGGCGGGCGAGGAAGCGCTCACGCGCGTCGACCATGACGAGGCGCATTCCGAGATGCTCGGCGAAGGTCTCGCGCAGGAGCTCCGACTCGCGCTTGCGCATGAGCCCGTGATCGACGTAGATGCAGGTCAGCTGATCTCCGATGGCCCGATGTACGAGGGTCGCGGCCACGGCGGAGTCGACGCCCCCCGAGAGGGCGCAGATGACGCTGCCGCTCCCGACGCGGTCGCGGATCTCGGCGACCGTCGTCTCGACCAGGTTCGCCGGCGTCCAGTTGTCGCGGGCTCCCGCGATGCCGACCACGAAGTTGCGCAGCACGGTGCGGCCGATCGGCGTGTGGACGACCTCGGGGTGGAACTGGATGCCGTACAGGTTGCGCGACGGATCGGCCAGCCCGGCGTACGGGGAGGAGTCGGTCTGCGCCGTTGGCTGAAAGCCCTCCGGCGGACGGATGATCGAGTCGCCGTGGCTCATCCAGACCGGCTGCTCGCCATCGATGCCGACGAACAGGTCGCGCGCATCGGTCAGGCTCACCGTCGCGGGGCCGTACTCGCGCTTCTCCGACGGCACCACCTCGCCGCCGAGTTCGTGAGCCATCAGCTGCAGTCCGTAGCAGATGCCGAGGACCGGGATCCGGCCCGACCACAGGGCAGGGTCGGCGCGGGGCGCATCGGTGTCGTAGACCGATGACGGCCCGCCCGACAGGATGACCGCCTTGATGCCGCGACGCTCGAGCTCGGCCATGGGCGTGTCGTGCGGCAGAAGCTCGGAGTACACGTTCAGCTCCCGCACGCGCCTTGCGATGAGCTGGGCGAACTGGCTGCCGAAGTCGAGCACCGCCACGGTGTCGGGGTGCTCCGGAGCCTCCGTCTCGACGCGTCGCGCTGGCGGCGCGTTGAGCGCCTGCTCGAGATAGGCCTCGACCTCCGCGTCGTCGGGCGCCAGGACCCGATGGCCGGCGTTCGCCGCCTCCCCGTGGACCGTTCGGCCACGCTCCACGGCGGTGCGATCGTCGTCTGGCGTGGCGGGTTTGGGGTCCTGGGGGTCGCTCAATGCCGCTCCGTTCGGCGATGATGGTGGCTCTCGAGCAGTCTACCCGGACGCGTGTGCGACAGGAGGCACGAACCGATGATCACCGCCGAGATCCGCGACGTCGATCCCCAGCCGAGCGCCGCAGTTCGGGTGAGCCAGCCGATGGCGGAGATGGACCTGGCGGCACTGTTCGACACGCACCTGCCGAACATCGCCCACCGTCTCGCCGATCTCGGGATCGAGCCCGCGGGACCGCCCTACGGCCGATACCACCAGTTCGGACCTGACGTCGTCGACGTCGAGATCGGCATCCCGACAGCCGGACCGCCCGGCATCCTGGCTCCCATCGCCGACGCGGCGACGGGCGAGCTCGCGGCCTCGAGCCTTCCCGGCGGCCGGCTCGCGATCACCGTGCATCGCGGCTCTTACGACGGGCTCCCGAAGGTGTACGAAGAGCTCCACGACTGGATCCATGCCCAGGGCGCGGAGGAGAGCGCCGGGCCGTGGGAATCCTACGTCGACGATCCCTCCGAGGTCGCCGAGTCCGAGCTCCGCACCGAGGTGTGCTGGCCGATCGCCTGACGAATCAGAGTGCTTGACATCGGTTCACGATGGGTCTATATATCGTCTGGCGATATATCGTTGGACGTAGTATAAATCCGCCCGAGGATCAGCAACCGATGTCTTCCGGACTCAACGACCTCGGCCGCTTCGCCGAACCCGCCCTGCTCATCCTGGTCGCGCTGGCGGATGGGCCGAAGCACGGGTACGCGATCATGACCGATGTCGAGGGCGTCAGCGGGTCGCCGCTCGGACCGGGCACGCTCTATGCGGCGCTCGGCCGCCTCGAGCGCCGGCAGCTCATCGAGGCGCTCCCTGCCGAGGACCGGCGCCGGCGACCGTACCGTCTCACCGCCATCGGCTCCGCGGCCCTGACGGAACAGCTGCGGGCGATGGAACGGTTCGCCCGTACCGGTCTCACCCGGCTCGCGAGCGCGGCATGAGGCTGCTGCTTCGCCTCTACCCCGCGGCGTGGCGTGATCGCTACGAGGAAGAGTTCCTCGCTGTGCTCGAGCAACGCCCGCTTTCACCATTCGACATCGTCGATATCGCACTCGGCGCGCTCGACGCCCGCCTCCGACCCCGCTCGTTGGCGATCGACCTCGCGCCGCGGAGGACACCAGCCATGAATTCACGCATCTCCGGATACGCCGCGATCGTCGGTGGAACCCTCGCGCTTCTCATGATGGCGATCGGGTTCCTCGTTCCCGGATCGGGCAGCAGCCCGGCCGCCTACCTCTTCCCGATCGCCGCGATCGCCCTGCTCGTCGCCCTTATCGGACTGAGTGCGACCCAGGGGCGTCGGCTCCCCGTCCTGACGTGGGCGGCCGCCATCCTGCCGGCCGCCGGCCTGCTCGCCACGCTGGCTGGTCTCATCGCCTCCGCCGCGCTCGGAGACCGCCTGATCGTCGGCGACCTCAGCGCGTGGGGCCTGATGTTCCTTGGGGTTGCCGGCACCATCGTCGGCTCGATCCTGTTCGCGGCCGCCACGGTGGTCGTCGGCGTCCTGTCTCGCGGCGCATCGATCCTGCTCCTGGCGGGGTCGCTCGTCCTCGCCCTCGTCGGCTTGCCGATCGCGTGGGGCGCGTTCGACCCGGGCGAGAGCCCGACCCTCCTGATCGTGCTGATTACGGCGGGCGTGGCGTTCTGTCTTGGCTGGATCTGGCTCGGGTACGCTGCCGCCTTCCAGGGGTCGGCGACTACAGCGCACCTCGAATCGACCTGACGGTGGACTTCCCTGCCACCGTCGCGGGGAGTTCAGGGGAGCGCGTTGAGGAGGCTACTCAGTCGTGGCGCTTGCCTGGCTGAGCTCCCCCTCTGCGCGCCAGAGCGCCTCCTGCGTCGCATCGGCGGGAAATGGGGAACGGCGGATAGCCTCGTCGCGGCCGACGGCCCCGCTCACCGCGTCCCGGGCCAGCAGCGCCAGTTGCGCGAGCTCCGCCACCTGCTGCTCGGCAAATTGGAGGTCGAACGGATCACCATGGCCGGGCACCACGATGCCGTCGACCAGGCCCAGGATGGCACGGCCGGTGTCGGCCCAGGCGATCGGGTAGCTGTCTCCGAAGCCGGGCGCCGGCGCGTTCTCAAGCAGGTCGCCGGCGAACAGGACCGATGCATCCGGCACCGTCACGACGATGTCGTTGTCGGTGTGGCCGAGCCCCAGGTAGCGCAGCTCCACCTTGCGGTCGCCGAGATCCAGCGTCGCGGCGTCCTCGAACAGGTCGGTCGGCGGCGTCAGCGCCACGTCGCGGAAGTCATCCGCCTCGGCGGCATAGCGCTCGATGAGCTTCGCGCGCATCTCCTCACCGCGCCCGGTGATCATGGTCGCGCAGCGGACGTGGCCCCAGATCGGCGTCGTGGCGAAGCGCTCGTTGCCGAACACGTGGTCCCAGTGCCCATGCGTATTGACCGCGGCCACCACGGCTCCGGGCAGCTGCCGCAGCTCGTCACGGAGCTCGTCGGCCAGCCGGTGGCTGGCACGGGTGTCGATCACGACCAGGCCGGACGCTCCGCCGATGACGCCAATAGTCTGGTCGAACGACTCGTAGCGGCGAATCCAGGCCCGATCTCCAACCTCGCGCCAGACTCGGCTCACTCTCCCTCCTGCATGTAGAACTCGTGGAACTCGGCGCAGCGGCCGTCGGGCGCGAAGCGCAGGAGATAGGCGTTGTGGAAGGTCCTCTCGGGCGCGTTGCCGTCCGCCGCGTAGCGACTCCAGCCCACCGCCACCGCGCGATCCCCTTCGACGGCGAACGGCTCGTAGTGCGCGTCCCAGGCGGTCGGCGCATCGGGCTCCTCGAGCCAGCTCATCACGACGGCCTCGCGGCCGCGCACCGTGTGCTGCGGGCTGTCCCACGGCCGATACCCGTAGATTGCGTCGGGGGTGAAGAGCTCTTCGATAGGCCCGCGTTCGTTGGCGCGCCAGGCATCGACGTAGCGGTCAAGCCAGCGCTGCACGTCTGGTCGCTCCATGCGGTCGATCCTACCGCTCAGGCATGGAAGGCAGCGAGTAGCTGCGCCTCCTCGTCGAGCGCCTGGCGCTCGTCGGGGCGAAGATCGCGAAGGGGAGACAGCTGAATCTCGCCATCGTCCCTGCGCCATGTTCCCGCGACCTGCCCGTCGATCAGGAAGGTGTTGACCGATTGCGGCGTCTTCGTGTTGAAGACGAGTGGACGAAACGCTTCGGGCAGGACCTGCGTGCGCCGCGCGTGGACGAGCAGCATCGCGTCCCATACGGCGACGAATCGCGGCGGGGCCGGCGTGTCGGGGTCCGGCAGATGGCCGTCGGGCAGGTCGAGCAGAAGCTTGCCCAGCTCGTCGCGAAGGTCGCGCAGCCCCATGCCATCGGCAACCGTCTCCATCTGGCCCACGTTGACCCCCATCCAGCTCGCGACGTCCTTCAGCGGCGCTGGCCCGAATGCCCCGAGGTAGCGGCGGACGAGGTGCGCCATGCCCTCGGCCTCGGTGATCACCACCTCCGGCAGCCAGGCGTCGGCCAGGCCGTAGATGTCGGCGCGTCGCCGCTCCCAAGTGCCCGAAGGCGGCACGCGGACAAGGTCGACCCACAGGCCGGCCCAGCGAGCGGCCGCGGCAGGAAAGCCGCGGTCCACCAGGCGCGCGGTGAGTTCCCTCATCGGCAGAGGGCCGGCCGTCAGCTCGGCACGGACCGCGGCGGCGACCGCATCGGTGTCGAGGCCATCAACCTCGCGGTTGACACGCTCGAACCACTCGCGCCGGATGCGACGGATGCCCGCCGTCATCGGCCAGTAGTCGGCGGCCGAGACCATGTGGATGGTCGCGCGCATGATGGTGGCCTGGATGGCCGTGCGGTCGGTGAGGGCCTGCGTCAGCATCGGTCTGGTGAAGTCGCGCATGCGCGACCAGAGGCCGACATAGCCGGCGGGGGCGTATTGCGTCTGGATGCCGCCCATCCCTTCCATGACCTCGGTCAGGCCGAGTGGCGACCGCTCGAGCAGATGCTGCCGGGCGAGCAGCGCCCGGTTGAGGTGCCGCGCGGTCAGCGGCTGGTCACCCACGCCGCGGGAGCGCCAGCCATTCGTCGCGGAGCAGCGACATGATGTGACCACTAGTAAAGCGACCGCCCTCGTAACGGTCGTGGCGCAGGGTCCCTTCGTGGACGAAGCCGGCCTTCTCGTATGACCGCCGCGCACGTTCGTTCTCGGTCCACACGTTGAGCCAGATGCGCTCGAGGCGCAGCTCGCCGAACCCGAAGTCGACAAGCGCGTTCACCGCATCGCTGCCGTAGCCCTTGCTCCACTCGTCGGGTTCGCCAATGTAGATCCCGAGCTCCGCGCTGCCATGCGCCAGGTCAAGCTCGAACAGGCTGATGTCGCCGATGGGCCGCTCGCCCTCGAGCAGGCAGATGACGAAGGCATACCGGTCCGTACCCTGCTCCTCGGTCAGGCGACCGATACGCGCCGTGGCCTCGGTCAGGCTGAGGGGACGCCCGAGGCTCGCGGCGGCGGCGACCCGTGCGTCGGTTCGCCACTTGTGGAAGATCTCGGCGTCGTCGTTCTCGTAGGGACGCAGAAAGACGCGGCCGGATTGGATGACGTGCGTCATGGCGTTGAAGCACCTCGGCGGGTGGGTCTTGCGGCTGGGTGCGTGTCTCTACTCTCGGCCCGCGAGCTGCCAGGACTTGCCCTCGGTGGCGATCGACGGGGCGATCACCATCGCGACCGAGTGCATGTCGCGAATCGTGCGGGCCCCGAGGGCAGCCATCGACTGGCGCAGCGCACCGACGAGGTTCTGCGTCCCGTGGCTCGTCTCGGCCGGGCCGAACAGGATCTGCTCGAGCGGCAGGCGTTCGCCGATCCGGATCCGGGTTCCGCGCGGCAGGGTCGGCGACGGTGCAGCCATGCCCCAGTTGTAGCCGCGACCCGGCGCCTCGAGGGCGCCCGCGAACGGCGATCCGAGCATGACCGCGTCGGCGCCGGAGGCGATGGCCTTGGCGATGTCACCGCCGGTCTTCATGCCGCCGTCGGTGACGACCGGGACGTAGCGGCCGGTGTCGCGCTCGAACCGGTCGCGCGCGGCGGAGACCTCGAGCGTGGCACTCACCTGCGGCACGCCGATGCCGAGGACCTCGCGCGTGGTGCATGCGGCGCCCGGACCGACACCCACAAGAATGCCGGCGGCGCCCTGCTCCATGAGTTGGTAGGCCGCCTCGCCGGACACGGTGTTGCCGACGAGGACCGGCAGCTTCAGCGCGCCGGTGAGGTCGGACAGGGACAGGACCCGGCTCGAGGTCGAGATGTGCCGAGCGCTGGAGACCTGTGACTGGACCAGGAAGAGGTCCGCGCCGGCGGAGGCGGCAAGCTCGGCGTGCTCCCACGCGGAGCCTGGAGTGGTCGCCACCGCGGCGACGCCGCCCTGGGCCTTGATGCGGGCCACGATCGCGGCGACGAGATCGGGCCGAATCGGCTGTTCGTAGGCCTTGGCCAGCACGCGCGCGGCTTCCGCTCCACTCTCCGCGGCAACGACCTGCTCGATGATCGGGCCGGCGTCGTCATAGCGGGTGTACAGGCCCTCGAGGTTCACGAAGGCAACCCCGCCATGGCGCGTCATGCGGACGGCGAAGTCGGCATCGGCCACCGCGTCCATCGCGGACGCCATGAACGGGATCTCGAGGCGGAAGCCGCCGATCTCGGTGGCGAGGTCGATCTCGGCAGGGTCGGCCGTCACCGCTCCGGGGACCAGCGCGACCTCCTCGAACCCGTACGCACGCCGCAGCCTGCTGTCGGTCGCGTCTCTGATGGCAGCCTGGTCGATCAATGAGACCTCCTACCGGGCACAAAGAAACCCGCGCGGCATGAAGGCGCGGGCTGGGACGTGGCGGGTGCTGATGACGGCGCGAATGCGGTTCACGTGCTGACGAGTGCGGCTTTGGCGAAGTATACCGACACGCGAGGGGTCGGTCCCTCATAGTGCCGCGATCCACCTCATAGCCGGAGGCGTGCCCCTGTGCTGTTGACCATCTCTCGCGGCATCCTCGGTTTCGTCGGTGCCGTCGTGCTCCTCTTCGCGGTCGCCAACCTCGCGACGGGAGGGATCGCCATTGCCGACCCGCCCGCGCCTGGGGGCCTGGCGCTCGGTGCGTCGACCCTCGGAGCCGCGCTGTGGACCACCGCGCCGGAACGATGGCGCGCCGTTGTCGTCTGGCTGGGCATCATCGCCGTCGGGATCGCCATCGCAGTGGGCGTAATCAGCTTCGGGGACGCCAACCTGCGGGACGTTCTGGTCTACTTCGGCATCCCGGCGGCCGTGGTCGCGCTCGCCGCGATCGGCGTCGCGGTTGGCCGCCTGCGCGCCGGCCCGCTCGGGACCTGACGAGTCGGATCGGCGCCGTCTGCCGGCACGCTCAGCCCGCCGCCGGCACCCGGTGGCCAGCGGGGAATGCGACCACGCGATCCGGCCCATGTCCCAGGTAGCTCGCCAGGCCCTCCGTCAGCGGCGTCAGGCGCCGGGGCATCCGCTCGAGCAGCGGGCCGAGGTCGACCGTGGCGGGCTGGTTGATGAAGTCGATGGCGGCCGGCGTCAGGGGCGGCTCGGGCAGGAGGCTCAGGGGCCACGCGCCGAGCTTGAGGAGTGGGGTCGGCCCGGGCAGAATCGGCCGGCGCAGGCCCGCGACGCGCATGGCGGCGCCGATGATGTCGCGCATCCGAAGCTCCTCCGGGCCGCCAAGCTCGAAGACCTGGTCGACAGCCGCCTGCGACGAGAGCGAGTCGGCCGCAAGGCGCGCCACGTCGCCAACGAAGACCGGCGCGAGGAGCTGGTTCCCAAGGTTCGTCATGGGGACCACGGGCAGCCGTCGGGCGAAGCCGAGGAATCGGTTGAGCGACACATCGCGTGGCCCGTAGATCCACGTCGGCCTGACGATCGTCCACGTGAGGCCCGAACTGCGCACGGCGGTCTCCGCCCGCCACTTGGCTCGGAACCAGTGGCGGGAGGCGTCCGGGGCCGCACCGGCACCCGAGAGATAGACCACCCGTCCCACGCCTGCTTCGGTCGCGGCGGCGACGAGATGCTCGGTCCCACCCGCATCGACCTCCTCGAAAGTCTGGTGGCGGGAGGGCGATTCCATCGGCGAGTTCTTGAAGGCGAGCGAGATGACGAGGGCGTCCACGCCCCGCAGGGCCGAGCTCAGTCCCTGCCCGGTTCGCGCATCGGCCATCCGGATCTCGACATCGTCCGGCAGCACGCCGCGAGCCGGCTCGCCACGGTGGGAGAGGACGATGACGCGGTCGCCTCGGCCTCGAAGCTCGGCGGCGATCGCGCCACCGACGAACCCAGTGCCGCCAGCCACCGCAACGGTCCTCCCGCTCGGCGCGCCCGCGGCCGCGAGCGAGGCACTGATGGCCCAGGCCCGGTAGCGGAAGATCCAGGTCAGCTCATTGCGGATCACGAGCCGATCGAGCACATCACCGGCGGCCCAGCCCGGCACCTCGTAGTCGATCTCGTCGCGAACCATCGTCCCGCCGTCGACCTCCTCGAATCGGTGACGGTGCTCCCAGCGCCGATACGGCCCGCGCACCTGGATGTCGGTGAACTGTCTCGGCGGCTCATGGCGGCCGATCCTCGTCAGCCATCGCACGGGGACGCCGAACAGCGGACGGATGCGGTAGCCGATCTCGAGCCCCTCGCGCATCGGCTCCGGCGGCGTCGTGTACTCGAACCCGAGCCCGGGTGGGGTGATGCGATGGAGGTTGGTCGGGTCTGCGAAGAACCCGAATGTCTCGTCGATAGGTCGCCGCACCAGCAGCGAAGCCCTCAGCCGCTGCCGGCTCATGGGGTCTCCTTCACCAGTTCATAGTTCGTGGGGCCGCGGCCCGGATCGGCCGGACCGCGGTCCTGACGGGACGGTGCTAGCGAGCTCGGCTCACCGCCGCCCGCCGCGTGTACTGGGCGATGACGATCGCCGCACCCAGGAGGGCGACCCCGACGCCGGCCAGCCATGGCAGCGTCGCGCCATCCGCAGACATCGCCGTGTTCGGGATCTCGGCCGCCTCGGTGGCGACGATGACCTGGACACCAGCCTCACCGCCATCCATGGCGATGGCGGTGTAGTTCTCGCCCGCGGTGAGCGTCGCCTCGAGGGTGAGCGCCGCGTCGGTCTCACCCGCCGCGCGGATCTCGAGCGGGTACGTGCCCGGGTCGACGGTCAGGTAGGCGGTGGCCTCCGGGTAGGCGAGACCCTCGACCAGGATCGGTCCGTCGGTGACCGCGACGTCAACCGATGCGGGCGCCGACGGCGACGCGTGGAAGACGCGCAGCTTGGCCTGGCCCTCGGCCGGAGTCCGATCGTCGGTGAGGACCGTGGCTGAGATGTCGGCCAGCAGGCCGATGGCCGCCACGGTGTACGAGGTACCGGCCTCGAAGGTGAGGTCGGCGTCGATCACCGGATCGGTCGCTCCGGTCGCGGTCACCTGGATGTTGTAGTCCCCGGCGGGAAGCGTGAGGTAGTCGCTGACGGCAGTGAACGGAACGTCCGTGAGGACGATCTCGCCGTCGACCCAGACGTCGACGTTCGGAGCGTCGGGCGAAGCGTGGACGACGCGCACCGAGGCGCTGTCCTGGGCGGCAACGGGCATTGCGACGAGCGCCGCGAGACCGAGGCCGAGACTGATGGCCGCGAGGCGGCCGGGACGACGGGACATTTCGAGAGGTCTCCTTCGGAGTGTACGAGAGGGGTATCGGGTTTGTCTAAGGTATGTATACCCCTAGTCGCGCCTGCTTGTCAAGTGTTTGTTCGGTGCCGTAGGATGTACGAGGCATGTACACCATCAAAGAGGCGTCCGTCCGCAGCGGCGTCGGCATTCCGCTCCTCCGCGCCTGGGAGCGCCGCTATGGGGTCGTGGCGCCGACACGGAGCACCGGCGGCTATCGCCTGTACGACGCCGAGGCCATCGATCGGCTGCGGGCCATGCGGCACCTCATCGACTCGGGTTGGTCCGCGCAGCAGGCCGCCAGCCGGATTCGGTCCCTTGGCGTGGGCGACCTCGATGGCCTGCTCGCCGATGCGCCACCGACCGGAAGCGGGTCCACCAGTCGCGAATCCATCGCGCCGGATCTCGCTGCCGACCTCGTCGACCGGATGGTGAAGGCAGCGTCGGCGGTGGATAGCGCCTCGCTCGACGTGGCACTCGACGAGGCCTTCGGTTCGGCCCGTTTCGAGGTCGTCATCGATCGGATCGTGATGCCGGCCCTCCGGGCAATCGGCGACGGATGGGAAGCCGGACGGATCGACGTCTCGGGTGAGCACGCCGCCAGCCACGCGATCCTGAGGCGCCTGTCGATGGCATTCGAGGCAGCCGGCGACCCGCCAGCCACGCACCCGATCCTCGTCGGCCTCGGCCCGGGGAGCCGGCACGAGCTCGGCGCCCTCGCCTTCGCGGTCGCCGCCCGTCGAGCGGGCCTGCCGATCGTCTACCTCGGACCCGACCTCCCCGCCGAGAGCTGGGTGGCGGCAGCAACCAGCCGCGAGGCCAGCGCCGCGGTCATCGGGGCCACGGCCCATCCCGACGTGCGGCGGGTCACAGCGGTCGTCGAAGCGCTGCGCGCTGCACGTCCCGGCATGCTCGTCGCAACCGGTGGCTCGGGAGCTCGTCGAGTGGCCGCCGGCACCGGGGCGACCGAGCTGCCGAGCGGACCGATCGGCGAGACCGTTGCCGCGCTCCGCGACGCCCTGGAGCCGGTCCCGAGCCTAGACCGGCGCGGCCATCTCCACGCCGGCGGCATGCGCGTCGACCGCGAGGTCGTCCAGCGCCTCGTCCTCGTCCGCCGAAGCCTGGAGGAGGCCGATCGACCCGCGAGACACCGAGCTCCGCGTAGTCGGATAGCAGCCTCTGCCGATCGGCACCCGGTTCGCGCCATTCCGGCGTCCCCGACCAGGCATGGACCGAGACAGCGAGGGTCTCCGGATCGCGCCCGATCTCGACGCATCGGTCGCGGATGGTCGGCAATGCCTCGGCGACCTCCGACGGGGAGAGCCCGTCGAGGTTCAGCTCGTCGGCGTACCGCGCGGCCAGCCGCCAGGTCACCTTCGGCCCGTTGCCACCGACCATGATCGGCATCCCGGTTGGTTGAACCGGCTTGGGGACGTTGCGCGCATCGGCCACCCCGTGATGTGTCCCCTCATACGTGGCGTGGGAGGTCCGGTCGCCCTCGAGCATGCGGCCGATCACCTCCAGCGCGTCGTTGAGCATGGCGAGGCGCACCGGCGTGTCCGGGAAGCCATACCCGTAGGCGAGCCACTCGTCACGCTTCCACCCCGCGCCGATGCCCAGCTCGAATCGCCCGCCGCTGATCGCGTCCAGGGTCGAGGCCATCTTCGCGGTCAGCGCAGGGTTGCGGAAGCCGTTGCAGATCACGATGTGCCCGAGCCGAACCCGCTCGGTCAGCGCCGCGAGTGCCGAAAGGGCGGTGAACGACTCGAATGTGATCTCGTCGGTCGGCCGCGGGACGGTGTGGAAGTGGTCGAACAGCCAGACCGACTCGAACCCGAGACGCTCGGCCTGCAGCGACACCTCGACGGTGCGAGACCAGGCTCGCTGCGGCTCCCAGCCGTCGAACTCTCCGGTCCAGCCCTGGGGGGCAATCACGCCCATCCTCATCGGTCGTTCCCTCGCTCGATCATCTGGTGGCGCTCGGGCCCGACGCTGACGTGGCTCACCGGGGCCCCCGCCAGCTCCTCGACGCGGTCGACGTAGGCGCGCGCCGCCTCCGGCAGCTCGTTCCACGAGCGACAGGCGGTCGTGTCGGTGCCCCAGCCCGGTAGCTCGTCGTAGATCGGCTCAAGCCGCGCATAGACCGATGCGGACGCCGGGACGGTCGTCCACTCGCGCCCATCGACCGGGTCCCGGTAGGCGCGCCCGAGCCGCAGGGTCTCGAACCCGTCGAGCACGTCGAGCTTGGTGAGCGCGATGCTCGAGTAGCCGGCAAGCCGCACGCTGAAGCGCACGGCGACCGCGTCGTACCAGCCGCAGCGCCGGGGTCGGCCGGTTGAGGTGCCGTACTCGATGCCTCGTTCGCGGAGGAGCTCACCGTCCGCGTCGTCGAGCTCGGTGGGCAGCGGCCCGGCCCCCACAGCGGTGGTGTAAGCCTTCGCAACCCCCACGACCTGGTCGATGGCCACGGCCGGCATCCCCGCGCCGATGCTCGCGCCCCCGGGGATCGGCGATGAGCTGGTCACATACGGGTAGGTGCCCCAGTCGAGGTCTCGCATCGTGCCGAGCTGACCCTCGAGCAGGATGCGGTCCCCGCGCTCCAGGGCCTCGCCGACCATCACCGCACCGTCGACCACGTGGCCCGCCAGCCGCTCGCCGGCGGCGAGGTAGGCGTCGGCGATTCGCTTCGCATCGGTCGCCTCGGCGATGGCGTCGGCCATCTCGTCGTCGTCGTACCCCGCGATCAGGCGGCGGATTCGCGGCAGCGTCGCGTCGAGCCGCTCGCGGAATTGCTCCGGCTCGACGAGGTCGGCAATGCGGATGCCGCGGCGCGCGACCTTGTCCACGTAGGCAGGACCGATGCCTCGCGAGGTCGTGCCGATCCGCGCCGCGCCGCGCTCCCGCTCGTCGAGCTGGTCGAGCACGACGTGGTACGGCATCACCAGGTGGGCGCGATCGCTGATCGCCAGGTTGTCCGCCGGGATCCCGGCCGCGGCGAGCCCGTCGAGCTCGGCGACGAGGGCCGGCGGATTGATGACCACCCCCGTGCCGAGCAGGTTCCGGGTGGCCGGGTGGAAGATCCCCGAGGGGATGAGGTGGAGCTTGAAGTGGCCGTGCGGGTTCACCACGGTGTGCCCGGCGTTGTTGCCGCCGCCGTACCTCACCACCAGGTCGGCATCAGCGGCGAGGTAGTCGACGACGCGGCCCTTGCCCTCGTCGCCCCATTGCGAACCGACGACGGCGATCACGGACATGGACGGCGTGGGACCTCTCGGCGGCGGGACGTCAATCGTAGCGAGAACGCCGCTCCTGCGAGCGGCGTTCGACGGGGTTGCGGTGACGCGTGGACGCCCGGGATGCTGACCGGGGATGCAGACTCGGGATCAGGCCCTGGCGCGCACCTTGTCGAAGCAGTTCGAGCAGTACACCGGTCGATCGTTGCGCGGCAGGAATGGCACCAGCGCCTGGCCGCCGCACTCCGCGCACACCGCCGCGTGCATCTCCCGCTGCCCACCGTTCCCGCCACCGGTCCCGAGACCGAGCGCGCGATTCTGCTTCGCGACGGCTCGGCAGCTCTGGCAGCGCTGGGGCTCGTTCACCAGCCCCTTGCTGGCGTAGAACTCCTGCTCGCCGCCAGAGAAGACGAAGTCCATGCCGCAGTCGCGACAACGGATGGTCTTGTCGGCGTACACCCTTCCCTCAGCCTCCTGCAACGAACGCCCGCTCGGACTTGGACGTGAGCGAGCGTTACTAGCGAGCGAGTGTACACCCGGCTACAAGCCCTTTCGGCGCTCGAGCCCTTGCTCGCTCGGCCTGCAAGCCGGTCAGTAGGTGGCGACCTCTTCGCGGGCCGCAACGGTGTAGAAGCGAGTGTTCGACTTGCGGAACTGGAGCGGGACGTCACCGATCGGTCCGTTGCGGTGCTTCGCGACCTTGGCCCGGACGAGCTCCACCTCGGACTCGGGGTTCTGCTCGCCGTCGCGGTACAGGAAGATGACGACGTCGGCGTCCTGCTCGAGGCTGCCGCTCTCCCGAAGATCGCTGAGCCGTGGCTCGGCGCTGCCGCGCTGCTCGACGTTGCGCGAGAGCTGGCTCAGGGCCATGACCGGCACCTTGAGCTCGCGGGCCAGTGCCTTGAGGCCACGGCTGATGTCGCTGACCTCCTGCACCCGGTTGTTGTCCTTCGATGGCGTGGAGCTCTGCATGAGCTGCAGGTAGTCGACGATCACCAGGTCGAGCCCGTGCTGCTCCGCCTCGAGCCGGCGCGTCTTGGTGCGCAGCTCCATGACCGAGAGCGTCGGGGAGTCGTCGATCCACATCGGCGCGGTGGCCATCTCGTTCATGACCGTCGCGATCTTGCTCCAGTCGGTCTCGTCGACGAACCCGGTCTGCAGCGGGCGGGGGTTGATGCCCGTCTCCGCCGACAGGAGGCGGATCGCCAGCTGCTCCTTGCTCATCTCGAGGCTGAAGACCGCCACCTTCTTTCGCCTCTCGGACCGCGGCGTGCTGGGCGATGTTGAGCGCCATCGAGGTCTTTCCGACCGATGGCCGCGCGGCGAGGATGATGAGGTCCGAGGGCTGCAGGCCGCCGAGCAGCGCATCCATCTGCGACAGGCCGGTGGGCACGCCGAGCAGCTGGCCGCGATGCTCGTGGAGGTACTCCAGCCGGTCGTAGGCCTGGCCGAGGAGGATCGACAGCGAGTCGAACCCGCCCTCGGTGCGACGCTGGCTGATCTCGAACAGGATCGACTCGGCCCGGTCGATGGCGACCTCGGCGTCGTTCGCCTCCTCGTACCCGACCGCGGCGATCCGTCCGGCCGCGCCGATGAGGTTCCGCAGGATGGCCTTGCGCTCGACGATGCGCCCGTAGTGCTCGGCATGGACCGCGGTGGGGACCGCGTTCATGAGGCCGGTCAGGTACGCCGCGCCCCCCACTTCGGCCAGCCGATCGCGACGTCCGAGCTCCTCGCCGAGCGTGACCAGATCGATCGGCTCGCGCTGGGCGTGGAGCGCGAGCATGGCCTCGTAGATGTCGGAGTGCTGGGACCGATAGAAGTCGGCGGGCTTGAGGAAGTCCCCGACGCGCAGGATGGCATCCGCATCGATGAGGATCGAGCCCAGGACGCTCTGCTCGGCCTCGACCGCCTGCGGCGCGAGCTTGTCGATGCTCATGAGAGCCGCCGGAGGAAGGTCATGATCGCCGGGTCACGGGCATGACGAGGCAAGCCTCCACTGCGCAGGGGAAGCGCCCGGTCGGTCCGGATCAGGCTGATGGATCGTCGATCACCGGGCGCAGCGCAATATTGTCGCGAACCCCTCGCGGGCCTCAATCGGCTTATCAACCAACCCTGTCCACATCATCCCGCCGCAACCGTGGATAACCGGCTCTGCCAGGGTCAGCGACCCGGGGCTCGCCGCCCCGATTGAGCCTGTCCGATGTGACAGCTCAGGTGTCGGAATCGGCGAACGGGCTCCAGCCGGGCGGCTCTCGCCGCTCGCCGAGCCGGTTCCAGGCGTCCCACTGCTCGACGACGAGCCCGTCGGCGTCGAACCGGAGGATGGATGTCCCGGCCAGCGTCGTCTCCGCGCCTTCCTCGCGCAGGGATGCCCACCACGACACCGCGGCACGATCGCCCTCGACGATCGGGTCGGCCATCCAGACCCTGGGGTCGTCCTCCTCGGCGAAGACGGCCGTCACGTAGTCGCGGACACCGGCGAGCCCGCGGTATGGCTCGCGGAACGGCTCGGTCGAGAGGTGCGCATCGACCGCATAGCAGGCGAGGATCGGCTCCGGATCACGCGCCTCCCAGCCGGCCTTCCAGGATGCGGCCCAGCGCTCCACGGCGGTCGCGGGATCGATCACCGGTCGGCGTCAGCTGCCCTCGGCCACGACGCTGACATCGACCACGGCCTCGACGCCTGCCATGACGCGAACGTCGATCTTGTAGTCGCCAAGGGCCTTGATCGGCTCCCGCAGGTGGAGCGCGTGGCGATCGAGCTCGATGCCCTCCTGCCCGATGAGGTCGGCAATCTGATGGCCGGTCACGGCCCCGAACAGGCGCCCGCGCTCTCCGGCCTTGACCGGGATCGTCAGCTTGAGCTCGCGCAGCTTCTCGGCGGTCGACTCGGCGTCGGTCCGCGCGGTGCGATCTCGCTCTTCGCGCTGGTCGCGCCCGCGCTCCCAGTTGGCAATGGCCCCCTTGTCCGCGGCAATCACCGCGCCCGATGGCAGCAGGAAGTTGCGGGCGTACCCGTCCTTGACCTCCTTGAGGTCGCCCTCGCGACCGAGGCCCTTCACGTCGCGCTTGAGAATGACCTTCATGCCGTGGGCTCCTTGGTGGATGGCGTGGTTCGTCGCTCCCGCAGGTTGGCCAGCGCGCGCTTCACCGCCTCGGGGTTGCTGAGCCCGCCGTATCGCTCCAGCAGCGCGGGGAGGTTGTCGCGGATCCCGTCGAACCGCGAGCCGAGCGCGATCCGCAGCTTGGCGAGGTCCTGGTCGAGGTCGGAGGTCCCGTTGCGTGCGCGGAGGGTGTGCTCGGCGCGGACGTCGGCCGGCGCGTTCTGCAGGAACAGGTCGAGCACCAGCAGGAGGACGGTGAGATCGTCGGCATGACCGATGATCGGGATGACGTCGGGGATGACATCGATCGGGAACAGGACGTACGCCAGGGCCGCCGCCAGCATCGCCTTGAGCGGGAGCGGCGTGCGTGGGTCGCGCTCGATGCCCCAGACCACCCTCGCGTAGGTGGGTAGCCGGAAGACGAGGCGTGCGGTGCGCGCATAGCGCGTCGACGACGACAGGTTCATGGGGCGGGAATGATACCAGCGTGGTCCCGGATCGGCCGTAGGACTGCCCGGGCGTCATGACCATTGACCCATTGGGTGTCCGGTCCGCGGCTTGCATTCTTGTCGGAGCATGCTCGACCGATCCCTCGCCCGCGCCCGCGATCGTGGCGCCCGAATCACCGTGGCCGTCGTCATGGCCGCCAGCCTCTCACTGGCGAGCGCCTCCCCGGCACCCGCCTGGATCGGTGCCGAAACCGGGTACCAGACCCATGACTGGTTCATTGACCAGGCCGTCCGCCTCGTCGGGACCGATGCGAGCTGGTTGGATGTCGACGTCGCACGGGAGGCCACCGACGACCCCGACAACGCCGACGACCATGGGATGGATCACGTCTATCGCGACCAGGGCCTTCGGGGCGGGGCGATCCAGCGCATCGTCGATCACTACGACGCCGCCCTCGACGCGTACGCCGCCGGTCGCTACGACGACGCGAGCCGCGAGATCGGGCTCCTGTCGCACTACTACACCGACGTCCTTCAGCCGTACCACTCGCACTACAGCGGCATCGGCAAGACGGTGGAGCACCGCGAGTACGAGCTCATGGTCATGGCACAGACCCGCGATGCCGATGACCGGCCGGACTGGGGGCGGACCGGACACGCCCCAGCCACCATCTCGAGCATCCGCGCCGAGGCGATCGCCGCGGCCGCGTACTCGCGGGCACGTTTCGGGGGGCTCAACCCGCTGATCGCCGCTGGGGGCACGACGTTCACCGCGGCCATCGAGCAGATCACCGAGCCGCTCATGCGCCGAGGCGTCAATGACCTCGCAGACGTGATCCGCTCGATCAAGCGCGGGGCGGGCCAGGCTCCGCGAGTCGACTCGCTCACGGCGACCGTGAAGTGGCGCTATCCGGCGCGAAACGAGGATTGGCAGCACATCTACACGATGGCCTACGACTCGAGCGGCCGTCCGATCGAGGGACTCGAGGTGCGGGTGACGCTTCCCTCGGGCGCGACGGACCTTCGCTACACCGACGGGACTGGGCTGGCCTACTGGTCCGGGCCGCCGGGCGCCAGTCCGCACTACGTCCGGCAGAACGTCACGGTGCGTGCCACGACCGATGGCCACGCCGAGTCCGCCACGACCTGGTGGATGACGACACCGACGCTGGCGACGGGCCTCGCCGGCTTCGCGACGTCCGCCGACAATCGCAGCCCGGTCGACGGGCAGTACGTCACCGTTCGCTCGACCCTGCGGGACACGGGAGGCCGCCCGGTCCCGGGCGTCCCGGTCACCTGGACATGGGAGTACCCCGGTCCCGACGTGACGACGACGGCGGTCACCAACGCGCAGGGAGTCGCGTCATCCAAGCGGCTCGTAACGCCGGGCACCACGTTCGAGCGCGTCACCATCCGAGCCAGGACCGAGGTGGGCAGCCAGAACCGCAACTCGAGCAGCTGGTTCCAGCGCAATCCCCACGACGTCGACCCGCCCTACAGGGGCTGGTTCGTCGACATCTGGACGTCGCAGTTCCGCGACAACATCGTCTGGCTCGCGGAGGAGGGCATCACCAGTGGCTGCGCCGCTCAGCGGTTCTGCCCCAATGGCTCGGTGACGCGGGCGCAGATGGCGACCTTCCTGAGCCGGGCGCTCAACCTGCCGGCGACCTCGCGCGACCACTTCCGAGACGACGAGGGCCTCTCGCACGAGGCGGCCATCAACCGTCTCGCCGAGGCGGGGATCACCGCCGGATGCGGGCCGAACCGCTTCTGTCCGAGCGGCCTCGTTACGCGAGCGCAGATGGCCTCCTTCCTGTCTCGGGCGTTCGACCTGCCGGCGACGGCGACGGATCACTTCAGCGACGACGAGGGCCTCTCGCACGAGGCCGCCATCAACCGGCTCGCGGCATCCGGCATCACCGCCGGCTGCGGGCCTGGCCGCTACTGCCCCAGCGGCGTGGTGACCCGGGGCCAGATGGCCACGTTCCTGCGGCGGGCGCTGACGAACTGATCTCGGCGCGCGAGGCACCGGTTTGACATTAGAACATCCGTTCTGCTACGGTCACGCCCACAGACCCCGGAGTGGAGGAGCCAGTGACCAGGCATGACGTCGAGCGCCGCCAGCGTATTCTCGACTTCATCGCGCGCACCGTCGACGAGCGCGGCTATCCGCCGTCGGTTCGCGAGATCGCCGATGCCGTGGGCCTGGCCTCGACGAGTGCCGTGCATCACCACCTCATCGCGCTCGAGCGCGACGGCCTGCTCGAGCGAGGCACCAACTCATCTCGGGCCCTGCGGGTCACCGGGCGTGCCGATCCGCCCAAGGTCACGCCGTTCCGGATGCCGATGGAGCGCGAGACCCTGAGCCTGCCGGTCATGGGCGAGATCGCCGCCGGACAGCCGATCGAGGCCTACGAGGACGCATCGGAGACGCTCGCCGTCCCCGCCTCGATGGAGGCGCGTGCCGACTCCTACGTCCTGCGCGTGCGCGGCAAGAGCATGATCGACGCGCTCATCGACGACGGGGACTTCGTCATCGTGCAGCCCCAGGCCACCGCGCGAGACGGCGACATCGTCGTCGCCCTGCTCGAGGACAACGGCGTCACGCTGAAGCGCTACTTCCGCGAGGAGGACCGCATCCGGCTGCAGCCGGCAAACGCGGAGATGGAGCCGATCTACGCCAGCGAGGTCCAGATCCAGGGCAAGGTCGTCGGCGTCATCCGCCGACTGGCGTAGCCGCACTCCGCCGAGCCTTGGCCCGGCCGGGTCCCGGATGACGCGACGGTGGCCGCACGAACGATCATCCACGCCGACCTCGATGCGTTCTACGCCAGCGTCGAGGTACTCGATGATCCGTCGCTGCGCGGCAGGCCAGTCATCGTCGGAGGCGGGCCTAACGACCGCGGTGTCGTGAGCGCTGCCTCGTACGAGGCACGCGAGTACGGCGTCCAATCGGCGATGCCCCTGCGGACCGCGGCGCGGCGATGCCCGCATGGCGCGTTCCTGCCCGGGCGTCCCCAACGCTACCGCGACCTCTCCGAGCAGGTCATGGCCATCTTCGCCAGCTACACGCCGCTCGTCGAGCCGATCAGCCTGGACGAGGCCTTCCTCGATGTCACCGGGTCGATCGCCGTCTTCGGTGACGGCGAGGTCATCGGGCGCACCATCAAGCAGCGCGTCCTCACCGAGACGGGCCTGGTCGTGAGCGTCGGCGTGGCGGCCAACAAGCTGTGCGCCAAGGTCGCATCGGACCTGCGCAAGCCCGACGCCCTGGTCGTGGTCCCGCGCGGCGGCGAGGCCGAATTCCTGGCGCCGCTTCCGATCCGCCGCCTCTGGGGCGTCGGCCCCCGGGCGCAGGCGGCGCTGGCCGAGTACGGCGTCACGACCATCGGGCAGCTCGCGGCCATGGCACCCGGCACCCTTCATCGACGCTTCGGCCGGCATGGCGACGACCTCCGCATGCGCGCCCGGGGGATCGACAGCGGCTCGGTCGCGACGATGCCACGCCCCAAGAGCATCGGGCACGAGCACACCTTCGACCACGACACTGCCGACATGCGCCGCCTCGAGGCCACGTTGCTGGATGTCGCCGAATCGGTCGCCAGCCGTCTGCGGCGCCACGACCTCGCCGCGGGTTCGGTGCAGCTCAAGCTGCGCTACGAGGGCTTCGAGACGCTGACCCGGCAGGCGCCGCTGCCACGCCAGGCTCGCGAGGCGGGTCTCCTCTATGAGTCGGCGATGGACCTCCTGCGACGAACGCTTGTGCCCGGCCGCGGCGTGAGGCTTGTCGGCCTCACTGCGATCCAGCTCTCCGACGCCCAGCAGCTGACGCTGTTCGACCAGCCGGCACGCACCGAGCGACTGACGGCCTCCATCGACGCGGTCCGCGAGCGGTTCGGCGACCGTGCCATCACACGCGCGCGGCTGCTCACCGAGCGCCCTCGCCGGCGATTCGACTTCGGCGAGCGTCCGGAGGCGCCGCCCAGCGATCCCGACGTCGAGGGTTGACAGTTCGAACGCCTGTTCGATATGATGCCGACCTAATCGAACACCTGTTCGAGTGCCCGAGCAGGCCAGATCCCGACCTCGTGTATGCAGGGAGCTCGCGACATGGCACTCGTCAACGTCTCACCCACCCCGGCGCGGATTCGTTGGGACCGTCTCAGGCGCCGACCCCGAGAGGTGCGCTGGGGGGCGGACCGGCACCGTATCGTCGGCCTCGATCGCGTTCGTGACGAACGGGCCGCGTACCCGATCGAGCGTGGCCCTCGCCTGACCCTCGTTGTCCGGACCGATGACGGCGGCCGCGCGTCGCTGTCGTATGACGGACGGCGGTGGCTCGTCGACGCGGTCGAGGAGGCCGCCTGACCTACAATCGCCCCGGCATCAGCCGGAGCGCGATCCGCGTCCCGGCAGCCTCCCTGCAGCCGAGGACCCGCCGACGGACCAGCCGCCGACCGCCGACCAGCCCCCATCCGCCAGGCTCGGGGACGGTTCCGCGCGAGAGTTCATCGACCGCCTCTCGACCAGTGCCCCGATCCCCGGCGGCGGGAGCGCATGCGCCTTCGCCGGCGCCATGGGCGCCGCGCTGGTGGGCATGGTCGTCGAGCTCACGCGGGGCCGGCCGGATGCAGCGGAACAGACATCCGAGATCGACGCAATTGGCAAGGATGCCAGCCTGCTCCGCGACGATCTGGTCGAGCTGACCGACCTCGACGCCGATGCATACCGCGAAGTCGTCGCCGCCCGGCGCCTCCCCAGGGACAGCGACGAGGATCGGGCCGCGCGCGAGGCACGCATCGTCGAGGCGACACGGGGAGCCACGCTGACGCCGTTGCGCATCGCTCGGGCGGCGGCCGCCACCCTGGCCCTTGCCGAGCGCCTCGCGCCGATCGGCAACCCGAACGCGGTGAGCGATGTCGGCGTCGCCGCGCTCCTCGCCTCGACGGCCCTGCGCGGCGCGGCGCTGAACGTCCGCATCAACCTCCCCTTCCTCCCGCCGGACGATCCGCTGCGCACGTCCGCCGAGGGCGAGCTCGAGGTGCTCCTGGCGGGTCTCGAGGCACGCGAGGAGGCCGTCGGGCAGCGCGTCGAGGGCCGCATCGGGTGAGCGCGCGACTCCTCGATGGCAGGGAGCTCGCAACCAGGCTGCGACGAGAGCTGGGGGCAAGGGTCGAGGCGCTGGTCGGTGCCAGTGAGGAGGCCGAGGCCGAGGACTGGGTGCCCGACCTCCCCGCGCTGGCCATCCTCACCGACATCACCGTTCCAGCCGCGGTGCTGTATGCGGCGAGCCTCGAGCGCGCGGCCCGGGCGATCGGCGTGCCCGTGCGCATGCTCGACGGTCTGGACGACCCCGAGGCGGCGATCCGTCAGCTGAACGACGACACGGACGTTGCCGGCATCGTCGTGGCCCAGCCCTTCGCGGATGCCGTGGCCGGCCGTCGGCTGGTCGAGGGCATCGATCCGGCCAAGGACGTCGATGGGGCGACCCCGACGAACGCCGGCCGGCTGGCACGCGGGGAGCCCGCGTTCGTTCCGGCCACCGCGCTGGCGGTGATCGCCATCCTCGAGGCCTACGGCGTGGACATCAGCGGCAAGCGGGCGGTGATCGTCGGCCGCTCCGCGGTCGTGGGCCGGCCGGTGGCGTCGTTGCTGCTCGCGCGCGATGCGACGGTGATGGTGTGCCATCGCGCGACGCACAACCTCGCCCGCGAGACGCGACGGGCCGAGATCCTCGTCGCCGCGGCGGGGGTCCCGGGCCTGATCCGACCCGAGATGGTCAATCGCTCGGCGGTCGTGATCGACTGCGGCATCACCGCCACGCCCGAAGGAATCGCCGGTGATGTCGACTTCGCCGGTGTGTCGCCGGTCGTGCGCGCCATCACGCCGGTGCCCGGCGGGATCGGCCCCGTCACCCCGATGATGGTGCTTCGGCAGGTGGTGGAGGCATCGGAGCATCGCGCTCACCCCCAGCCGGTGTCGTGAGCGCGACACGGCGATAGTCCGGCGCGGAATTGCCCCACGCGCAGGACCGGCGCAGCCTCGGCCGAGACCCGGACGCTCGCCCTGAGCGCCGGCCGAGGTAGGAGGTCGCAATGACCGATACGCCATTCTTCATCGAACTGGAGGGGGATCAGCCTGTGCTCGTCGAAGCCGACGATGCCGCATGGCTCAAGGATCGCGTCGGCCGCGCACCGGGCCCGACGCGCCTGAATGTGCGGTACGACGAGTCTGACACCGAGGGCCACACCATCAGCGGAACCCTCTTGCGGGTCATCGTCGAGACCGATGACACCGACGACACCGAGGGCCACGTCGTCTCGCTGCGCTTCCCGACGGCTCAGGATGCCGATGCGTTCCGCAAGCGGCTGCTCGTCACGGGCGTCCTCGCCGGCACGATCGCGCTCGGAGCCGCGGGGGGCATCGGGCTCGCCACCATGACCGATGCCGGCAGCTCACGCGCCGTCGCGGGATCGGCGGCAACCGGAAGCGCCTGGACCTCCGACGAGCGACCGCTCGCGGCAACCGCCATGGGTGCGGGCGCGGGGAGCGCATGGATCCAGGACGAGCGACCGGCAGACGCGGCGGCTGCCGCGGCCGTGAGCTCGGATGGCGGAGCATGGACCCAGGATGAGCGCCAGTCCGAGACCGCGCCGACCGGCGCTGATGCGCCCGGCCGCCAGTCCGACCCGCAGCTCGAGTAGCTCGACCGCTGCGCTGCATCAGGCCCGGAGACCGAGCCATCGGCCTCCGGGCTTCGGGCACCCGCCCCCTCAGTCGCCCAGGACGTCGGGCGCGATCATCTCGTCAAGCGGCACCGACCCGTCGATGAACTCCAGGCGACGCATCGTCTCGTAGCCAGCCTCCCACAGCTCGACCGCGATGCGTCCTGCGTCGAACCCGTCGCCCTCCCACAGCTCGACGGTGGCATCGAGAACGGCACGCGCCACGTCGGGAGCCTCGGCGATCGTCGGCACCGCGGCCTCCGCGGCCGCGAACCCGAGATCCGGATCGGCGATGACGTCGGCCTGTGCCGCGGCAACCGCGGTCGCGAAGGCCCTCACGAGGTCCGGTTCGTCGGCGAGGAGCTCGTCCCCCACGATCATCCCCGGACCGGGGAGCGGCGCGATCTCGTCGACGGTGAGCAGCCCCACGTCCATGCCGCGGTCCTCGAGGCGCAGCGGCTCGTTGTTGCGGAAGCCGGTGATGAGCTCGACGTCGCCGTTCGAGAGGCCGTCGACCTGGTTGAACTGCGGGTACTCGCGCACCGTGATGTCGTCGGTGGTCAGGCCGCCGGCATCAAGCAGCGCGAGGAGCGCGTGCCACGACGAACCGAACTGGCCCGGGGTCCCGATCGACCGGCCCGCCAGGTCCGCCGGGTCGGTCGGCACGCTCCCCGCCTCGCCGATGATCGCCACCGGGAACGACTGGTACAGCGTGCTGATGTACTGGATCGGCAGGCCCGAGGTGCGGGCGATCATGACGTCGGTCGCATCGGCCACGCCGAATTCGGCCTGGCCGTCGGCGACGAGGCGCTGGACATCGGGCGCTGCCTCGTGACGGATCGTGACCTCGAGGCCCGCGGCGGCAAAGTGGCCTTCCTGCTGGGCCACGTAGAACGGCGCGAACTGGACATCCGGCCGATAGCCGAGGAGGAGGGTGACCGCCCGCATCGGCTCACCCACACCCGCGGTCCCGCCGGAACCCGACGGAGCACACGCGGTCAGCAGCAGGACGAGAAGCAGAGTGGCGGAGCGCAACGGACGCATCGGTCTTCCTTTCATCTGGGGACGAGCCGGCGCTCGACGAGCACGACCAGGCCGTAGAAGACCAGGCCGATGATCGCCAGCACGCCGAGGGCGACGAACATGAGGGGCGTGTCGAAGAGGCCCTGGTTGGCGATGTTGATGAGCACGCCGAGACCGACGCCGGCGCCGGCCCACTCCGCCACGACGGCGCCAATGACCGCGAGGGTCACGCCCACCCGGAGGCCGCCGAAGATGACCGGCAGCGCCGACGGAATCTCCAGCAGGCGGGTCCGTTGCGCCGGTGTGGCGCCGAGGCTGCGGAACATCTCGTCCAGCAGCGGATCGGTCGAGCGGATGCCGACCATCGTGGCGATCGCGATCGGGAAGAAGACGATGAGCGCGCAGATCGCGACCCGCGCACCGAGGCCGCCGCCGAACCAGATGTCGAGCAGCGGAGCCAGCGCAAGGATTGGGATGGCCTGCGCCGCGACGAGGTACGGGGACAGCACCCGCTCGACGAGGTGCGACTTGCCGAAGGCGATCCCGGTGGCAATCGCCAGGGTCGCCCCGACGACGAAGCCGAGGATCGCGGCGAGCAGCGTGGCGGCGAGATGCTCCCACAGCACCCCGGAGGCGACCGCCTCGATCCCCCGCCCGATCACCTCTTCGGGCGCGGGCAGGATGAACGACGGGTATCCGCCGATGACGGTCGCGAGCTTCCACACCACGAGGAATGCGACCAGGCTCGCGACCGCGGTGACGATGAGCCTCATGCCGCACCGTCCTCGACGGCCCACGGGCGCAGGCCGGCCGCCGGCGACGCACCAAGCGCCGAGCGGATCTCGTTTGCCGCGGCGGCCGCCCGTTCGTCGCCGTCGAGCCCGGTTGGCCGCGGCCGCGGTACGTCGATCTCGACCAACTGGGCCACGCGCCCGGGTCGCGGCGTCAGCACGACGACCCGGTCGGCGAGCATCACCGCCTCGGACACGCTGTGCGTCACGAGCACGATCGTGCGACGCCGCTCGAGCCAGAGGCGCTGGAGCTCGAGATCGAACCCCTCTCGGGTCAGGGCGTCGAGGGCGCTGAAGGGCTCGTCCAGGAGAAGGACCCCCGGGTCGCCGATGAGCGCCCGAGCCAGCCCGGCGCGCTGCGCCATCCCGCCCGACAGCTCGCGCGGCCGCAGGAGCGCGGCCTCGCCGAGCCCGACGCGCTCGAGCGCGACCTCGCCGCGGGCCTGTCGCTCGGAGGCATCGACTCCGGCCAGCTCGAGTGGCAGCGCCACGTTGTCCAGGACCGAGCGCCACGGCAGGAGCCGAGGCTGCTGGAACGCGATCCCGACGCGGCCGTCTCCCGCCACCGGCGCTGAACCGCCGACGCTGACCGTGCCGGCCGTCGGCGCCAGGAGCCCGGCGACGAGACGCAGGAGGGTGCTCTTGCCGCTGCCGTTGGGGCCGATGACAACCGTGAACGAGCTCGCCGGAATCCCCAGATCGAGGCCCTCGAGCGCGACGACGCCGGCGCCGGGCGTGGGGAACCGCACGCCGACCCCCTCGAGGTCGACCGCGAGCGCGCCGGGCTGTGTGTCGGGCATCGTGGTCCCCGTGATGCGTGGCATCGACCACGGGGCGAACGCAACGGCGGGCGGCAGCGGCCACAGACGGCCGAGCCGCGCCACGCGCGATCGTCTTCTCCCATCCGGACTGTGACCGTCGGCCCTGTCTGCCCCGCACTGCGGGGGTCAGGTCGGCCGCGCCGGCGCCGAGCGCCGATGCGGTTCGCGGGCTGGCCCGCCGCTGGCGAGCCGACCGCCGGTGGGGAGTTGCACCCCGCCCCGAAGACGATGATTCGTCGGTTGTGGCCGGATCGTGGCAGGCGCCCTCGCGCGCGTCAACCGGCGAGCGAGGATCAGCCGGCCTCCGTCTGCCTCTGCCGCCGAGACCATAGCCAGCGCCCGACGAGGAGGACGGCCAGGCCCACCACGAGCGCGTAGATGACGAGCTCCCATGGGCGAAGCGCGGCCTCGATCTGCGGGTAGTTCTCGCCGACGAGGAACCCCGCGTAGATGAGCGCGGCATTCCAGGGGAGCGACCCGAGGGCGCTGAAGAGTGTGAAGCGCCCGAGCGGCATGCGGGCGATCCCGGCCGGATACGAGACGAAGGTTCGAACCAGCGGCACCATGCGCCCCGCGAACACGGCGAGGGCGCCCCAGCGCTCGAACCACTGGTCCGCGCGCTCGAGGTCGTCGGGCCCGATACCGACGTAGCGTCCGTATCGGTCCAGCAGGGGCCGTCCGCCGAAGGCACCTATGGCGTAGCCGACCAGCGCGCCCACGACGCTGCCGACCGTCGCGAAGGCGATGGCGAGGATCATGTTCCACGGCAGCCCGGTGAGCGGCTCGACCACGCGCGGATCGGCGGCCGACTGGCTGACCTTCCAGCCCGCCATGGGAAGGATGACCTCGGACGGGATCGGCGCCACGATCGTCTCGAGCGCGACCGCGACCGCGATGCCCACGTACCCGACGGCGTCGTACAGCTCGAGGATGAACGGGATGACCTCGCGGTCGATGAAGTCGAGCAGGGATCAGCCCTCTTCAGCCGCGCTCGACCGTGGCGCCGTGGCTGCCGTGCCAGTCGCGGAGCGGTCCGTCAGCGGCACGGCCACGCGGCGCGGCTTACCTCGGCGCGAGGGCACCCGCCCTGCCCGCGCCGCTTCGTCGACGCGGAGGACATGGATCGCCACGAGGATCGCGAGCAGCGAGCCACCGGCCATCCAGCCGCCCAGGACATCGATCGGGAAGTGCGCGCCCAGGTAGATGCGCGTCGCGCTGATGGCGCCGACGACGATTGCCGCGACGACGTAGGCGGTGTACCCCTGCCGCACGTCGTGGGACAGCCGCGCGATGCAGAACGCGATGAGGCCGTACAGGACGGTCGCGCGCAGCGCGTGGCCCGCCGGGAAGTCCGCGATGTCGTCGAGCCCGATCCCCCCCACGTCGAAGATCGCGCCCACCAGCTGCTGGATGGTCACCGCCTCCGGCGAGACGAAGTACTTCAGCGCCCACTCCATCGGGAACGCGAGCGTTCCGAGGGCGAGCAGCAGCGCGAGATCGCGTCGGCCGCGCGACAGGGCGAGCAGGCCGAGGATCGCGAAGGCGAGGGCCACGAACCAGCCGCTGCCGAGGCCGCTGATCGCCACGATGAGCGCCTCGACCGGCGGCAGGTTCACCTGGATCCAGGTGTGAATGGCCGGCAGGACGTCGCCCATCAGCCACTCCTCGGGCGCCGTGGAGACGGTCGTGCGCTTGAGCATCACCAGCCAGAAGAGCACCGGCAGCGTGAGCATGGCGATAAGGAAGGCCGCCGCGGGGGAGGGGACCGCTCCTCCCAGTTGGTGCTCCGCCTCGTCGGTGACAACGAGGCGGCTCATGGGGTTCGGCGGCCGTCGCACGGTGCGTAGTATAGGGACCGATGCCGCCGCTTCCCCTCACCGGCCGGGACCTCGCCATCGACAACGTCATCGAGGTGTCACGGGGCCGGCGGGCGGTGTCCCTCGACCCCGGAGCGGCCGAGCGGATCCGCGCCTCGCGCGCGGTGATCGACCGGCTCACCGCCGAAGGGGCCGTCGTCTACGGCGTGACGACCGGATTCGGCGACCTCGCCAGCGTGCGGATTCCGCCCGAGCAGACGGTCGAGCTGCAGCGGAACCTCGTGAGGTCCCATGCCGCCGGCGTCGGCGACCCGCTGCCCGACGAGGTCGTGCGCGCCATGCTCCTCCTGCGCGCCAACGCCCTGGCGGTCGGCATGTCGGGGGTCCGCGTCGAGATCGTCGAGCTCCTGATCGCGATGCTCAACGCCGCCGTGCACCCGGTCGTGCCGTCACGCGGAAGCCTCGGTGCCTCCGGCGACCTGGCCCCGCTGGCACACATCGCACTGGTCGTCATCGGGGAGGGCGAGGCCACGGTGGACGGTGCCGGCCCGGGGCCAGGGGCGACGGCGCTGACGCGCGCGGGCCTCGAACCGCTCGAGCTCGGCGCCAAGGAAGGGCTGGCGCTCCTCAACGGGACCCAGCTCATGGGTGGCATCGGCTGCCTGGCCCATCACGATGCGCTGCGCCTGGCGCTGACCGCCGACGTCATCGGCGCCATGAGCCTCGAGGCGATGCTCGGAACCGGCGCCGCGTTCGAGGAGGCGCTGATCGCCGCGCGGCCACACCCCGGGCAGATCGCGGCGGCACGCCACCTTCGCGAGCTCCTGCGCGACAGCCAGATCTGGGAGTCGCACCGCGCCGACCTCGATCATCGGCTCCAGGACGCGTACAGCCTGCGCTGCATGCCGCAGGTCCATGGCGCGGCGCGCGACGCGCTGGCGGAGCTCGAGCGCGTCCTGCGGGTCGAGATCAACGCCGCCACCGACAACCCGCTCGTCCTCCCTTCGGGTGCGGTCGTGTCGGGCGGCAACTTCCACGGCGAGCCGCTGGCGCTCGCCCTCGACTACGCCACCATGGCGGTCGCCGAGCTGGCCTCGATCTCCGAGCGCCGCACCGCGCGCCTGGTGGACGCCAGCCTGTCGGGATTGCCGGCCTTCCTGACCGATGCGCCCGGGGTCCACTCGGGACTGATGATCGCCCACTACACCGCGGCCGCCCTCGTCAACGAGCTGCAGACCCTGGCCCATCCGTCGTCGGTCGACACGATCTCGACCAGCGCCAACCAGGAGGACCACGTGTCCATGGGAGGCACTGCGGCGCTCCATCTGCGCGAGGCGGTCGGCCTGGCCGAGCACGTGCTGGCCATCGAGGCGCTGTGCGCCGCGCAGGCCCTCGACTTCCGCGCTCCGCTTCGCCCCGGAGCGGGTGTGGCGGCGGCGCACTGCCACGATCCGGACCGCGGTCCCCCACCTCGACGCCGATCGCCCACCGGCCCCGGACATCGCCACCATGCGAGATCTCGTCCACGCCGGCGACCTGCTCGCCAACCCGGCAACGGGCCGCGCCCACGCCGATGCCTGAGCTCGAGTTCGCCCTCCTCGACGCCGACTCGTTCGACGACATCCCCGCGCCGTCCCAGCCGGGAGCCAGGTGCCAGACGTGCGACTACTGGGAGCGGATGGACGGCGGGCCGTCGAGCTCCCGAGGCCGATGCGCCCGACGCCACCTCGCGGGCCAACCTGAAGCGCAACCGCCTGCTGGCGACGGCCGCGCTGACCGGCTCGTACGCCATGCTCGCCTACCGGACCGATGCCGTCGAGCGCGATCGCGGTGGGCTACGCCCAGTTCGGACCGTTGGCCGCCTACCCGCGGGCGCAGGACATCCGCGACCGCTATCCGCAGCTGCCCGAGTCACCCGCCCCGTGGATCGTGACGTGCCTCCAGGCAGGCCCGGTCGGCTCGGCCGAGGAGCGCGCCGAGATCGGGCTCGCGCTCCTGGGGGCGGTGTGCGACGAGCTCGACCGACGCGGGCATCACCGCGGTCGAGGCATACCCCGAGGGCGTCGACGACCCGTGGCTGCCGTCGCCGGGTCCCGCATCGGTGTACGAGGCGGCCGACTTCGCACGCGCCGCCGGCGACGATCGGTACCCGGTCTACCGGCGCGAGCTCTCCGGCGAGACCGATGCGGACGCCTGGTCCGGTCTCCTACGCGCCAGCGCGCCGGCGGCCGATGACGAGGACGGCTGGCCGTTGCCGCTGCCGCCGAAGCGCGATCCCGACGACCTGTTCAGCCTTCCGCCCGAGGGCCCGAAGCGTCCCAATCCGTTCGGCGAGGACTGACCGATGCCCGACGCCCTTCAGGCCGGCCTGTGGGGCCTCCTCGCCGGATCATCTCTCGTCATCGGGGCCTTCATCGGCGTCACGTTCGACATCCCCCGCAGGCTCGTCGCGCTGGTGATGGGGTTCGGCGCCGGGGCGCTCATCAGCGCACTGTCGTTCGACCTGGCCGACGAGGCACTCCAGGCGGCCGGCGCGATCACCACCGGCGTCGGTCTCGCCGCCGGTGCCGTCACCTTCTACGCAGGCAACTGGCTCCTTCAGCGCGCCGGGCCGCGGCGCCGTCGCAAGGTAGCCTCGACGGGAGGCATGGCGCTCGTCCTCGGCGCCTTCCTTGACGGCATCCCCGAGTCGATCGTCCTCGGGGCGTCGCTCCTCACCGGCCTCGGGGTCTCGGTGTCGTTCCTCGCCGCCGTCGTTCATCTCCAACGTCCCCGAGGGCATCGCCGGAGCCCGCGACCTGAAGGACGAGGGTCACCCGCGCGGCCGCATCTTGGCGCTGTGGGTCGGGGTCGCGCTCGCATCGGGCGTCGCGGCCGGCCTCGGCAACCTTCTGCTTGGCGACACCGATCCATGGGTCGTGGCGGTAGTTCAGGCATTCGCGGGGGGCGCGATCCTGACCATGCTCGCCGACTCGATGATGCCCGAGGCCTTCGAGTACGGCGGGGACACCGTCGGCCTCGCGACGGTCTTCGGATTCTCGGTCGCGTTCCTGCTGGCCCAGGCGTAGGACACCATTCCACCGAAGGCGACAACCTCGACCGTACAATGCCGCGCATGACGGCCGTCGAACCGAGGAGCGGCCCGCGCACGGTGCGCGCTCCGCGCGGCACGACGCTCTCCTGCAAGGGCTGGCAGCAGGAGGCGGCGCTGCGGATGCTCATGAACAACCTCGACCCCGAGGTGGCCGAGGATCCTGACAACCTCGTCGTGTACGGCGGCACCGGGCGGGCGGCGCGCTCCTGGGAGGCCTTCGACGCGATCGTCGCGGAGCTTCAGCGCCTCGAGAACGACGAGACGCTGCTCATCCAGTCCGGCAAGCCCGTCGGCGTCTTCCGCACCACGCCCGATGCGCCCCGCGTCCTCATCGCCAACGCCAACCTCGTGCCGCACTGGGCGACCTGGGAGCACTTCCGCGAGCTGGAGCGCAAGGGCCTCACGATGTACGGCCAGATGACCGCCGGCTCGTGGATCTACATCGCCACGCAGGGAATCATCCAGGGCACCTACGAGACCTTCGCCGAGGCGGCGCGCCAGCATTTCGGCGGCACCCTCGCCGGGACGGCCACGCTCACCGCCGGCCTGGGCGGCATGGGCGGCGCCCAGCCGCTGGCGATCACGATGAACGGCGGAGCGGCGCTGGTGGTCGAGGTCGACGAGGCCCGCGCCCGCCGCCGCCTGGACGTCGCCTACGTCGACGAGCTGACCGACTCGCTCGACGAGGCGGTGGCCATGGTCGACGGCTGGCGCCGCGACCGCATCGGCCGCTCGGTGGCGCTGATCGGCAACGCCGCCGACGTCCTGCCCGAGCTGGTCCGTCGCGGCTGGCACCCGGACCTCGTCACCGACCAGACCGAGCGCCCACGACCCGCTCAACGGCTACGTCCCCAACGGCATGCCACTGGCCGATGCGCTGGCGCTGCGCGCCAGCGATCCCGACGACTACGTCCGTCGCAGCAAGGCCGCCATGGCCGAGCACGTGCGCGCCATGCTCGCCTTCCAGGCCGCCGGAGCGGTGACCTTCGACTACGGCAACAACATCCGCCAGGTGGCGAAGGAGGCTGGGGTCGAAAACGCCTTCGACTTCCCCGGCTTCGTGCCCGCCTTCATCCGGCCGCTGTTCAGCGAGGGCAAGGGCCCCTTCCGGGTGGCGGCTCTGTCCGGCGAGATCGCCGACATCGCCGCAATCGACCGCGCGCTGGCCGAGCTCTTCCCGAATGACGAAGGGCTCCAACGCTGGCTGCGCCTGGCCGCCGAGAAGGTCCCTGTGCAGGGGCTCCCCGCACGGATCTGCTGGCTCGGCTACGGAGACCGCGCAAGGGCTGGGCTGCGAATCAACCAGCTGGTTGCGGACGGCGACGTGGCGGCACCGATCGTCATCGGTCGCGACCACCTCGACGCCGGCTCGGTTGCCAGCCCCAACCGCGAGACCGAGGCCATGCGCGACGGCTCCGACGCCATCGCCGACTGGCCGATCCTCAACGCCCTGGTCAACACGGCCGCTGGCGCGACCTGGGTCAGCTTCCACCACGGTGGCGGCGTCGGCATCGGCTACAGCCTGCACGCCGGAATGGTGGTCGTGGCCGACGGCACGCCGGAGGCCGCGGCACGGCTGGAGCGCGTCCTCACCACCGATCCGGGCATGGGCGTGCTTCGCCACGCCGATGCGGGCTATGAGCGCGCGATCGAGGTCGCCCACGAGCGAGGGGTCCGGATCCCGATGCGGGGCCGGCCCTGACCGATGGATCCGCTCGCCCTCCTCCTCAAGCTGTCGCACGTCGTCCTGGCCATGGTCCTCGTGGCCGGCTTGATCGGCCGCTGGGTCCTCCTCCGCCGGGCAGCGGCCAGTGACGATGTCGGGAATCGGCGCGCCTGCCGATCTGGCCGGCCCGTTCGAGAGGATGGTTGTCACCTCATCGACGTTGGTGGTCGCGGCCGGCCTGCTCACCGCCTGGGCGCAAGGCTACCCGTGGCTCGGGCTGACGACACTCTGGATGGGAGCCTCGGTCCTCATCGTCATTCTCGGCATACTGACAGTCCCGACGATCTTCCTGCCACGCGGGCGCATCTTCGAGGCCGCGCTGTCCGACGCCCGCGCTCGCGGCGCGATCACCGATGAGCTGCGGGCGGCCTACGCCGACCCCGCGGTCAGTGCCGCCCGGACGGTGGAGGCGGTCGGAATCGCCATCATCGTCGCCCTCATGGTCCTGAAGCCGACGCTCTGAAGCCTCGAGCGCTGGCCCGAATCGTCAGCGGCTGCTCTGAAGTCGGCGCTCCAGCCCGTCGAGGATCAGGTCGAGGCCGAACGTGAAGTCGATGGGGATGCCCCCCCGCCGGGTGGCTGCCATCGATGCCATCGCGATGATGTGCGGATAGCGCTCGCCATCAAGCTCCGCGGCCATCGCCTCAGCCACCGCCGCCATGTCCTCGGCATCGAACGGCCAACTGACGACCTGCATCGTGAAGCCGTATAGGTGGCTATCGAGCGTCCCAAAGGCATGTGCGACGTCCGGCAGGGAGAACCCCGCGCCACGGAGGACGCCGACGACGGCGTCGAGGTAGGCGAGCCGTGCCGGACCGGGATCGAGCATCGACTCCATGAGCGGACCGGCCCACGAGTGACGGAGCAGCACCGCATGGGCGGCGATCGAGCTGTCCCGAATGGCCGCGCGCCAGTCTGCGCCTTGGGACGGCAGCGCGAACTCGCCCGCGACCCGGTCCGCGATTCCGGCAAGGACCTCGTCCTTGTCCCGAATGTGCTTGTACAGCGACATCGCCTCGACGCCCAGGTGCTGGCCGAGGCGACGCATGGTGATCGCCTCGATCCCCTCGCGATCTGCCAGCTCGATGGCGGCGTCGAGGATGCGGTTACGGGTTATGGGCTCTCGACGGGCCGGGCCCCTCCGAGCGTGCGATCGAGCTGGCATCCACCCTCCGCTGGTTCTTGACAGGCTTACGTAGTAAACCTAGACTGCGTGTCCGATAGGCTTACATTGTAATCCGGAGGCGTCGGTCTCGATATGCTCACCGCCCTGCTTGCCATCCTCGCCGCGCTGGCCATCGCTGCCACTGCGTTCGTGATCGGGATGCGCGCGAAGTCGCCCCTCGTCCTCGGACCGATCGTGGCCCTGAGCCGGCGCGTGTTGAACCCGCGTCAGCTGCGACGAGCGGGCCAGCCGGGTGCGTTCGCGTCGATCATCCGGCATCGCGGACGGCGCACCGGGCGGCTGTACGAGACCCCGGTCGGAGTGATACCCGACGGCGACGCGTTTCTCATCGCTCTTGTCTACGGTCCGCGCACGCAGTGGCTGCGCAACGTCCTCGCAAGCGGCGAGGCGATCCTCGTGACCGAGGGCCGAACCTACCCGATGGGCCGGCCTGAAGTCGTCTCGAGCCGCTCCGTGATTCACCGCTTCTCGCGCTCGGACCAGCTGGCCTTCCGGCTCATGGCGACGGACGACTGTCTGCGCCTGCACCGGGCGGCCGGCGCCGCCGACACGACCGCCCTCGACGCCGCGGCGGCCTGAGGCCGCCCAAATGCGCGCGATCACAGGGGTCGCACGGGACGCGCAGGGGGACTACGCTCCGCGTCTCATGCCGACGACGGACCGCATCACCCCGCTGCCCGGCCCGCCCGAGCCGTGGGCCTCGTCGGTGATGCCCGCGTTCCGAGGCAAGCCTCCGTACCTGATGAGCGAGATGATCGCCGCCGAGCCGGCGCATGCGGAGCGGCTACTGCATCGGCTGGCCGACGACGAGGCCTTCACCGGCCTGTCCGATGCCGTCCGCGACGCCTGGTCGTCCGGCCGGCCGATCCTGGTCACCGGCTGTGGAACCAGCGAGCACGCCGCGATGGCCGTCGCCGCGCTGCTCAACGAGGCGCTCGAGGCGACGGCGGGGCAGGAGGTGCGGACCAGCCAGGCGCTCGAGACGCTGCGCCGGCCGTTGGCCGACGGGCTCCTCATCGCCATCTCGCACGAGGGCGGCACGAAGCTGACGAACGAGGCGATCTCGACCGCGCGCACCTCCGGCGCGCGCACCGCGCTGGTGACGGTGGGCGGAGGCTCGCCCGGTGCCGGCCTGGCTGAACTGGTCGTGACGACCGGGGAGCAGGACCAGAGCTGGTGCCACACCATCGGCTACCTGTCGCCGCTCCTCGTCGGCGTCGCACTGGCGGCACGGCTGCGCGGCGCGAAGCCGGACATCGCGGCGGTTCGCGCCCTGCTGGACGTGACCGAGGACGCTCGCCCGGTGGCCGACGTCGCGGCGGCGCTGGGCGGCGTCGATCGCCTCCTGGTCGTGGGGACCGGGATCGATGTCGTGACTGCTCGGGAGCTCGCCCTCAAGGTCGCGGAGGGAGCGCGACTTCCGACCGCCGCACACGAGCTCGAAACGCTGCTCCACGGGCATCTCGCCGCCGCCGACCGCTGGAGTGGACTGGTCCTCGTCGATACCGGCGAGATGCTCCCAATCGCCATCGAGCGTGCGGGCCGCGTGCTGTCGGCGGCCAGGGAGCTCCGACTGGCGGCGGCCGCGATCCTGTCCGAGGAGCGCGCCCAGCAGGTGCCGGCCGAGGAGACACCCGGCGGGCGCATCGTGCTTCCCCACACTGGCCGCGTACCGGGAGTGGCCGGCTCGCTGCTCAGCGGCGCGATCGCGCTCCAGCTGCTGACCGAGCGGCTCGCGCGTGCCCGTGGGGTGAACCCCGACACGCTCGGCCGCGAGGACCCGGCGCAGGCCGCCGCGCACCGCTGAACGGCGGCTAGCGCAGCAGGCCGGCAAGCCTCACGTAGAAGCGCAGGTTGTGCAGCGTCGCGAGGCGCTCCGCGGACGTGTCGCCGACCTTGAAGAGGTGATGCAGGTACGCCCGCGTGTGGCGAGTGCAGGTAGGGCAGTCGCAGCCGTCTTCGACCGGCGCGTGGTCGATGCGGTACTCCGGATCGTGGAGCCGCAGGGCACGGTAGAAGTCGTCGCCGGGCGACGGACGCCGATTGCCCCACCCGTCCCGGAACGCGTACAGGCGTCCGTGGCGCGCGTCGCGGGTCGGGAGGGCGCAGTCGAAGACCGAGTACCCCAGCGCGTGGGCCGCCACGACGTGGTCTGGGCGCCCGATCCCGAGCCCATGCTTCGGCACCGCTGCCGGGAGCGACTCCGCCACCCAGCGCAGCGGATCGGCCAGAAGCGAGCCGTCCGCGGCCAGCGGCCATCCGCCGAACCCGTAGCCATCGAAGCCGATCTCGGCCAGCGCCGCGGCGCACTGCCTGCGCAATGCCTCCACCCCGCCGCCCTGGACCACCGCAAAGATCAGCGGCGGCTCGGCGCGCTTCCGCTGGGCCATCTGACGATCGAGCTCGTCGCGGCAGCGGCGAGCCCAGCGGACCGTGCGCTCGACCGAGCGCTCCTGCTCGGACTCCGGCGCGTCCGCATCGGTGCAGTCGTCCAGGCAGACCACGATGTCCGACCCGAGCTGAAGCTGAAGGCGGACCACCCGTTCGGGCGTCAGGGTCCATTTCTCGCCGGTCGACGGCTCGCGGAAGATGACCTCGTTGTCGCGGATGACGCCGCGCGCCGGATCCTGGCGGATGAGGCTCCACACCTGGAAGCCACCCGAGTCGCTCAGGATCGGCCCGGTCCAGTCCATGAACCGATGCACGCCGCCGGCCGACTGGATCACCCTGGCTCCCGGACGGCGCAGAAGGTGGAAGGCGTTGACGACGACTCCCTCGACGCCGACGCCGCGCAGGTCCTCGCTGCTCACGCCGCGGACGCCCGCACGCGTCGCGTCGGGCAGGAACGTCGGCACCGGGAGCGTCCCGCGGCGCGAGGCGAGCGGCTCAACCATGGGACGGATCGAGCGTCAGCACGAAGACGAGCTCGTTCGCGACCGAGGCCTCCTCCACGTCACTGACGCGCGCGGCGTCGGCCACGAGCCGATCCAGCCGGCGCCGATACGTCGGCTCCATGCCACCGCGACGCCCGCTCAGGGATCGCGTCGTGAAGCTCACGACGGCGTGGGCCACGTCGAGACCGCGCAGGAGGCGTGCGGCCGCATCGGGATCCTGGCGATCCAGGGTCGTGACGAGCTTGAGGAGCAGCGCGACATCCGCGCGGTGGGTCGGAGCCTCTGCCACGAGGTCCGATGCAACGACCTCGTGCGGGTGGCCGACAAGGTCGAGGAAGCCGCGCACCGCCGCCAGCGGCCGCTCGTCCGCGTCGATCGCGACGTAGGCAGCGTCCGGCGCGAGGGCCATCCATGGCAGTGCCAGCGGGTTGAGGCCACAGCCGAGGTCGAGCACCGAGGTCGGGACACCGGTGGTCGACCAGATGCCCGAGTAGAAGCGGTCCAGATGCCCGCTGCGCTCTCGCGTCGAGGCATGGGAGCGCATGGCGTCCCGGCAGGCGGCGCGAAAGTCCGGGTCGTCGAGATCGTCACGCCAGGCTGCGGCGAGCGCCGGCGGTGGAGAGGAGCCCCGGAAGGCACCGACCGCCTGGTGCAGCCGGCGCTTCACCCGCTTCACGGCCTCGTCGCCGTTGCGCGACTTCGGCAGCTCCTCGGTGGCAAGGCGCTCGACGAGGGCGGCGTCCACGTCGCGGTAGCGCGCCGAGCGGCGGATGCGCTCGACGATGTCGGCCGTCATCGGTCGCGGAGGCGCAGCACGAGGGCGTAGGCGTCGCGCTTCGAGAGCCCGTGCCGGCGCTGGACGAGCTCCTGCACCGCGCGGGCCGGGGCGCCGTGCTCGAGCAGGAGGCCGGCATCGGCCTCCGCCAGCTTCGATCGCCGGTGTCGGAGGCGATCCGCCGATGACCAGCGTGGCCTCGCCGCGAACCTCTCCCTCGGCCTCGAGCGCCGCGAGCAGCTCGGAGAGCCTGCCGCGCTGGTACCGCTCGTGGGGCTTGGTCAGGTTGCGCGCCAGGCAGGCCGGCCGGTCGCCGAGCACGGCCAGCGCATCGCGGACGGCCGCGGCGAGCCGGTGCGGCGCCTCGAAGGCGACCAGCGTGGCGTCGAGGCCGGCGACCTGCTCCAGCGCCGCTCGCCGCGGGCCGGCCGCCCGCGGCAGGAACCCGATGAAGTGGAACGGGTGGGGCGGCAGGCCCGAACCGACGAGGGCCGTGACGACCGCCGAGGGTCCGGGGACGGCGGTCACGGCGATCCCCGCGTCGATTGCGGCACGCACCAGCCGGAAGCCGGGGTCGGAGACGAGCGGCGTGCCCGCATCGGTCACGAGCGCAACGTCGTCGCCGGACCGGAGCCGGCCGAGGAGCTCCGAGGTGCGTGCCCCCTCGTTATGGTCGTGGTAGCTCACGGCGCGGACGCGGAGCCCGTGGTGCCGAGACAGGGTCGCGAAGTGCCGCGTGTCCTCGACCGCCACCACCGCCGCCGCAGCGAGCGTGTCACGCGCACGCGTGCCGAGGTCATCGAGGTTGCCGATGGGGACGGCCACGAGGTGAAGCGTGCCGGTCACGCTTGCAGCCTAGCAGGCGCCGGCGTATATACGTATATACCGAGACGGCCGCTCACCGACCGCAAGCGGGGCGGTACGATCACCGGGCCCATGCCCGGCCTGATCGAGTGCGTTCCGAACTTCAGCGAGGGCCGCCGCGCCGAGGTGGTCGAGGAGATCGTGCGCGCCATCGGCCAGATCGACGGCGTGACGGTCCTCGACCACTCCCGCGACGAGACCCACAACCGCAGCGTCGTGACGTTTGCAGGCAGCGCCGAGCCGGTCGTCCGTGCGGCGACCGCGGGCGTGGGACGCGCGCTGGAGCTGATCGACATGGAGCACCACGACGGTGCCCATCCGCGAATCGGCGCCGTCGACGTCATCCCCTTCGTCCCGCTGGGCGGGGCCACCCTCGACGAGTGCGTCGACCTCGCGCGACGCTTCGGCGAGCAGATCGCGGCCCGCTTCGAGATGCCGGTCTACCTCTACGGCGCGGCCGCGGTGCGGCCCGAGCGCACGCGCCTGGCGGACGTCCGTCGCGGCCAGTACGAGGCGATCCGCGACGAGATCGGATCCGACCCGTCACGCGCACCGGACTTCGGGCCGAGCAGGACCCATCCGCGTGGTGGCGCGGTGGCGGTGGGCGCCCGCAAGCCCCTGATCGCGTTCAACATCAACCTTGCAACCGACGACCTCAGCGTCGCGCGACGCATCGCGGCCACGATCCGGGAGTCGTCCGGCGGCCTTCCCGCGGTGCAGGCCATGGGGATCCTGCTCGAGAACCCGGGGATGCCCAGCATGGCCCAGGTGAGCATGAACCTCGTCGACTGGGAGAGGACCGGGATCGCGACTGTCGTGCACGAGGTTCGGCGGCTGGCGCGCGAGGCCGGCACGGACATCGACCACTGCGAGCTGATCGGTCTCGCGCCCGCCGGGGCGCTGCTCGAGGTCGCCGCCGACGCGCTCGGACTGCGGCACTTCACGCCAGAGCAGGCCCTGGAGCTGCGCCTCGCCCGCGACCGATAGCCTCCGCCGCTACACTCCACCGCCCATGAGCCTCCGCCTCGAGATCACCCGCTCGATCGCCGCTGCCCGGGACCGCGCGATCGCGGATGGCACGTTGACGCTCGCCGATGGAGCGAGCCTGCCGCCGGTCGGCATCGAGCGTCCGGCCAATCCCGACCATGGCGACTGGGCGTCGAACGCGGCCATGCAGCTCGCGCCCGTGCTGCGCGCGGCTCCGATGCGCATCGCCGAGGCCATCCGCGAGCACTTCGATCCGCCGGCCCCGGTGGCCGAGCTGGCGGTGGCGGCACCGGGGTTCCTCAACTTCCGCCTCGATCCCGAGTGGGTCGGGGCACAGGTCGGCCCAGTTCGCGCCGCCGGCCCGAGCTACGGCCGGATCAGCGGCGGTGGCCGGCGCATCAACGTCGAGTTCGTCAGCGCCAACCCGACCGGGCCGCTCCACGTCGGGAACGCTCGCGGCGCGTTCGTCGGAGACGTGCTGAGCCGCGTCCTGGCCGCGGCCGGCCACGACGTCACGCGCGAGTACTACTTCAACGACTTCGGCGGCCAGGTGAAGGCGCTCGGCGCATCGGTCCGGGCGCTCCGGACGGGCCGGCCGATTCCCGAGGACGGATATCGCGGCGACTACGTGAAGGAGATGGCCGCGTCGGTGCCGGCAGAGGTCGTCCAGGCCGCGGAGGCGGCCGAGGGTGACGAGGCGGACTGGGTCTACGGGCGATGGGCGTCGGAGCTGCAACGGGCCGGCATCGAGTCGAGCCTGGCGGCCCTGGGCGTCGCGTTCGACGTGTGGAAGACCGAGTCGTCGGTCCACGACGAGGGCTGGGTGGAGCGTGGCGTTCCGCGCTCCGTGACGCGGGCCACGTGTACGAGGACGATGGCGCGACCTGGTTCCGGGCGACGGCGTTCGGCGAGGACCAGGACCGCGTGATCTATCGGTCCAACGGCCAGCCGACGTACTTCGCCGGCCGACATCGGCTACGTCAGCGAGAAGTTCAGCCGCGGGCTTCGACGAGCTGATCTACGTGTGGGGTGAGAACCATCACGGGGCGATCGCACGACTGATGCCACGCCTCGGAGGCGCTCGGCCACGACCCGAAAGCCGTCCGCATCCTCCTCTACTCGTGGGTCCGTTTCGTGCGCGATGGCACGGCGGTGAGCATGAGCAAGCGGTCGGGCGAGTTCATCGAGCTCGACGACCTCATGCGCGAGGTCGGGACCGATGCTGTCCGCTGGTTCTTCAGCTCCCGCGCCTTCACCAGCGGCATCGACTTCGACCTCGAGCTCGCCAAGCGCCAGAGCAACGAGAACCCCGTGTACTACGTGCAGTACGCACATGCCCGTGCGTGCTCGATCCTCCAGCACGCAGCCGATGTCGGCCTCGCGGCCGATGACGCGCGCACCGGCGAGCTCCTCAGCCATCCGGCCGAGCAGGCGCTCATCCGCGAGCTGCTCGACTTCCCGGACATGGTCGCGGCCGCTGCCGACCGGCGCGAGACGCACGAGGTCCCGCGCCACGCGTACGAGGTGGCAACGGCCTTCAGCGCGTTCTACCGCGACTGCAAGGTGCTCAGCGACGACGAGGCCCTGTCGTCGGCGCGCCTCTCGCTGGTCGACGCCACGCGAGTCGTTATCGCCAACGCGCTCGACCTCCTCGGGATCTCCGCACCCGAGTCCATGTAGCGACCTGGGCGGTCAGTCCGCCGCGTCGATCGTCCGCTGGAGAAGGTCGTCGCTCGAGGCGTGCGCGACCAGCACCTCGCCGTCGGCCAGGTCCATGACGGCGGCGGGGAACGGAAGCTGCTCGAGGATGCCGGTGTATGCCGTGACGAACTCGGTGGCGTCGGCCTCGGAGTCCCACGACAGACGCCACGCCACCGCGAACTCCTCGTCCGGGCCTCTGGCAACCGTCACGCGGTCACCGCCCCATCCGCGACCGGCCTCGCGCGCGCCGGCGATGCCGAGCCCGTGGTACTCGAGCATGAACCCGATCATCGCCTGACCCAGCGTAGTGGTCTCCACCGAGCTCCAGCCCTCGCCCAGCGACGCGGCGAGATCGACGACCTCGACCTCGACCGGCAGCTCGCGAGGATCCCACTTGGCGAGATCGGTGATCTGCTCGGTCGAGTCGGGCGGCGCGGCGAAGGCGGCGTCGATCGGTCCGAAGTCCGGGGCAGCGATGGGGTTTCCCACCAGGGCGCTCGCCCACTCGAGGCCGTCCGATGTACGGGTACTGGAGCTGGGCGGCCATCCAGCTCGGGATCCCGGTCATGTCCGGCACCTGGGTCGGCGTCGCGATGCCGATGAGTTCCTCCGGCGTCAGGTTGGCGAAGGCCCAGGCGAACATCGTCACAGACGCATCACCCTCGAGGAGCGAGGTGCGTGCCAGCGAACGGTCGTCCTCCCCCTCAGCATCGGTCTCGAGCGAGTCGATATCGAAAGCGGCGTCCTGGAGCGCATGGGCGTATTCGTGGGCGTAGTACATCTGCGCCTCGGCATCGAACTCGCCCTCGACAACGACCACCATCCGCTGATCATCGTCGTCATAGAAACCGAGAACCTGCTCGCCGAGCAGCTGGAGCTGGAGCTCGGCCGCGTCCTCATCAGGGCCGAGCAGGCCGAGGGCCCTGAGCGCGAACGTGTCCTGCTCGCGCTCCTCCGGCGGGTAGTCCTCGTCGAAGATCCGTTCCAGCTCAACGACCAGCTCGTCCCGGCTGATCAGATCCGGGGCACCGATGTCGGCGGGCGGCAGGCCGCGGATCGCCACGACCTCGGCCTCGATCTCCCGGATCGTGGCGAGCAGCTCGTCGTCCGCCGCGACCGAACCGCTCGGGCCTGGCGCCTGGGCGGTGGGTGACGCCGTCGGATCGACGCTCGCGGACGGCACCGGTCCGCCACCGATGCCGTCGGGAAGGCTCACCGCAACCACGGCGATGCCGACGACGACGAGCACGGCCACGCTGATCGCGATGAGGCGTTGGCGAGAGGACATCGGGGCATTCTGCCATCCCGCCACGGGACCGCCGCCGAACGTTCAGGTTTCTTAAGACCCCGCAAGCCACCGATTCACGAGGCGTCGGTAGCCTTCGGCGGGCGAGATGGAGATCTCACGATCTCTGCCTCCACCCTCCCTCCTTCGAGCCCCGGTGTCATTGGGCGGGCACCGGGGCTCGTGCTATCCGGCGATCGACTACCATCGCCGCACCCATGGAGATCACCTGGTACGGCCGCGCGTGCTTCCGCCTCAAGGGCCGCGACGCGACCGTCATCACCGACCCGTGCCCGCCCGCGACCGGTTTCGTGGCGGGCAAGCACGACGTCGAGGTGCTCACCATGAGCCACGATCACCCCGACCACGCCTACACGCGGTCGATCACGGCCGGCCTGACGCTCACCCGACCCGGTGAGTACGAGTTCAGCGACCTGCTCATCACCGCGATCCGGACGTACCACGACGGCAAGGCGGGGGCCGCGCGCGGCGAGAACATCGTCTTCAGCTTCGAGATCGACGGCGTCCACGTCTGCCATCTCGGGGACCTCGGCCACCTCCTCAGCGACGAGCAGGTCAGCGAGCTCGGGCCGGTCGACGTCCTGCTCGTCCCGGTCGGCGGCGAGACGACACTGACCCCGGCCGAGGCCGCGGAGGTCGTGGCGCAGATCGGTCCGAAGATCGTGATCCCGATGCACTACGGCGTCGACGGCGCATCGTCCGACCTGGGCGGGCCGGACAAGTTCCTCCACGAGATGGCGGCCGAGCCCATTCGCCAGCCGAAGGCCCAGGTGACGCTCAGCTCGCTCCCCGACGAGACCCAGGTGGTCATGCTCGAGGCCCGCGGCCGAACCGGCTGAGCTCCGCCGCGGCATGCCCTCCAGGCGCGGGTGCCGCCATTGGTACTGGTACCTCGGTGCCCGAAGGCACCGCTTCGTTGACTCAGGTACTCCGCCTTACCGCACACGACCGCACTTCAGTCCCCCGATGCCATGAAAAGAGACTGGGCAGAAAGTACCGCGCGTTGTAGAGTCCCGCCATCTATCTCCGGGCGCGCCAGGGGGCTGCTCCAGCGCCGCTTACTCGATCATCGAGCCGGAATTCATCTTCGAGCAAGAAAGCGGGATCGACAGTGAACTCAACGAACGCAGTGAGGGACGGCGCCCTGATGCGTCGGATGCTGGCGCTGCTGGCAATCCTCTCCCTCGTGGCCGCCTCGGTGGCCCTCCTCGCCCCGGCCCTGGTGTCGGCCAGCGGCGACGGCTCGCCGGCCGAGTGCATCACCAACCACGACCCGGACTCGGCTGACCCGGGCCAGAGCGGCGACCTGATCACCTTCACCGCGCCGTCGAACTACACGATCACCGGCGTGTGCATCAAGTCGGGCTCGAACATGTTCGACGGCAACAAGCACTCCGGTGTGCTCACCAACGGCTGGTACGAGAGCGAGTGCTACGAGGTCACCGGCGTCGGGACGAACTCGATCGCCGTCGCGCGGCACGGGGATGGCCCGAACTGCCAGGAACTGAGCCACGTCGACATCATCAAGACGAAGAACCAGAGCCAGTCTCAGGTCCCAGAGCCAGAGCCAGGCGCAGAGCCAGTCGCAGGCACCAGAGCCAGTCTCAGGTGCAGAGCCAGAGCCAGGCGCAGAGCCAGTCGCAGGCGCAGAGCCAGTCTCAGGTGCAGAGCCAGAGCCAGTCGCAGGCCCAGAGCCAGACGCCAGGCGCAGAGCCAGTCTCAGGCGCAGAGCCAGTCTCAGACAACGTCCTCGGCCTCCGAGGACACCCTTGGCGGCAACCCGACTCCGGGCGGCACCGTGCCTGACACCGCCGTCGGCGCGACGACCCAGGTCCCGGCCACGCTGATGAGCGTGCTGTTCCTGGCGGCGCTCGGCACGCTGGCCTGGCTGCGGTTCTCCGAGAAGCGCTAGGCCGATTCGCGTCCGGGCGGCGCCCGTCATCGGGAGCTGCCCGGGCCAACGCCCACCACTGGCGGTGGGCGATTGATCCAGCCCCCCTGGCAGTGGGCGGGGTAGAGGTTCGCCTCTACCCCGTCTTCTGATTTCGGCCGGTCAGACGATGGCCAGCTCGCGGCCCACGCGCTCGAAGACGTCGAGGCAGGTGTCGAGGTCCTCGCGGGAGTGCTCGGCCGTGACGATCGTCCGCACGCGGCTCTTCTCCTCGGGAACGGTCGGGAAGCCGATGCCCATCGCGAACACGCCCTCCTCGAAGAGGCGGTCGCTGAACCGATGCGCCAGGGCGCCAGCACCGACGATGACCGGCGTGATGGGGGTCTCCGACGCGCCGGTGTCGAAACCGAGGCGCTCGAGCCCGGACTTGAAGTGCCGCGTGTTGCTCCCACAGCCGCTCGATGAGCTCCGGCTCGGACTCGAGCACGTCGATCGCCGCGATGCACGCGGCCGCCACCGCGGGCGGGTGCGACGTCGAGAAGAGGAACGGGCGGGCGCGGTGCTCCAGGACGGTCCGCAGCGACGCGGGTCCGGCCACGTAGCCGCCGAGCACGCCGATCGCCTTGCTCAGAGGTGCCGACCTGGGCATGCACTCGCCCATGCAGGTCGAAGTGGTCGACCGTCCCGCGTCCGTTGCGTCCGAGGACGCCCGACGCGTGGGCATCGTCGACGTAGACGATGGCATCGGCCTCCTCGGCGGCCTCGACGATCTCGGGAAGCCGCGCGATGTCGCCGTCCATGCTGAAGACGCCGTCGGTGATGACCAGGATGGTCCGATCCGCATCGGTCCGGCGCACGTCACGCAGCGCCTCGCGCAGCGCTTCCATGTCGGCGTGCGGGAAGATCCTGCGCGTCGGCCTTCGTGAGCCGGATGCCGTCGATGATGCTGGCGTGGTTCAGCGCATCGGACACGATCGTCGCGCCCTCGGGCGCCAGGATGGGGATGACCCCGGTGTTGCAGGTGAACCCGGACTGGAAGGTGAGCACCGCCTCGACGTGCTTGAAGGCGGCGAGCCGGGCCTCCAGCTCCTCGTGGAGGCTCATCGTGCCGGCGATGGTCCGCACCGCCCCCGAACCCGGCGCCGAATCGCTCGACGGCGTCGAGCGCCGCGCGCTTCAGGCGCGGATGCGTATTGAGCCCGAGGTAGTTGTTCGAGCTCAGCGTGATGACCTCGCGGCCATCGATGACGCATCGGCTCTTCTGCTCGCTCTCGACCACCCGGAGGCGCCGATACAGGCCCTTCGCCTTGAGCTCGGCGATCTCGGCGTCGAGGAAGCCGAGCGGGTTCCGGGCGCGCGCCGATGTCTCGGTCATGTCCCGAGTGTAGGCCCCGGCATTACGGCTGGAGCACGACCTTGCCGGCGTGGCGCGACGCGAGCAGGTCAAAGGCAGCCGGCCACTCGGTCAGCGGCAGCCGATGGGTGATGATCGGCGAGACGTCGAGGCCGCCCGATCGCAGGAGGGCCTGGGTCCTCTCCCACGTGTCGTAGATGCGCCTGCCGTAGATCCCGTGGAGGCGGAGGCCCTTCATGATGACGAGGTCGGACAGCTCGACCGGCACGGGCCCGCTGAAGATCCCGAGCAGGCTGACCGATCCGCCCCGCGTCACGGCCGCGAGGGCCTGGTCGAGCGCCGGTCCGGCGCCGCTCATCTCGAGGACGACGTCCACGCCCTCCCCTCCCGTGGCCTCGACGATCGCCTCGACCGTGCCCGGATCGCTAGCATCGAGCGTCAGATGGGCGCCCATGCGGGTCGCGAGCTCGAGACGGAACGCCTCGGTGTCGGTGGCGATGACACGCGCCGCGCCAGCGGCCCGGGCGATCCCGACCGCGCACAGGCCGATCGGGCCGCAGCCGGTGACCAGGACCGATCTCCCCTCGATCGGCTCGACGAAGGCGGCGTGCACGGCGTTGCCCATCGGCTCCTGGAGCGCGACGACGGCCGGGTCGAGGCCGTTCGACTCGATGGCGTTCGTCTCCGGGATGACGACCTGCTCGGCGAACCCGCCATCGGTGTGCACGCCGATGACCCGCAGGTTGCGGCACAGGTGGGGCTGGCCGCTGCGGCACTGGGCGCAGGTCCAGTCCACGATGTGCGACTCGACGCCGACGAGGTCCCCCTCCCGCACGCGCCGCACGCCGCTGCCGGTGGCGACGACCGTTCCCGCGATCTCGTGACCGAGGATCCGCGGCGGCACCAGGTTCTCCGACGCCCACTCGTCCCACGTGAACAGGTGCAGGTCCGTGCCGCAGATGCTCGCGGCCTCGACCCGCAGCAGGACCTCCCCCGGCCCAGGCGTCGGGGCCGGACGGTCGACCAGGTCCAGGCCCGGGCCGGCGGTCGTCTTGGCCAGCGCACGCATCGGCTCAGGCCTCCGAGAAGTAGGCGCGCGCGGCGGGGCGGCGCAGGCCGATGAGGAGCCCGATCGTCAGGAGCAGCGAGATCGGGGCCATGAGCAGGAACCATCCGTTCGCAGCCTGCTCCGGCATGTCGAACAGCACGGGAGGCAGTCCGGCGAGGATCGGAAGGGGAAGCAGCGCGATGCCCACCGCGAAGCGGTAGGCGATGGACTTGCGCTGCAGCGCCACCGTGATCCCGAAGAGCACGAGCGCGAGCTCGACCATCATGAAGATGCCGAGGATGCTGAACGGGGCGCGCTCGCTGAAGTCGATGAAGGCCACGATCCGCGGCAGCGCAAGGCCGGTGATGGCGAGCAGGGCAAATGCCCACACGAACCACGCGCGGACACCCAGGGGCGCGGGTGGCAGCGGCTCGTCCATCGGCACGATCCTACCAAGCCCCTTCACGCATCCGAGCCGGGCGTGCCGTACGATGCGCTCTCGCCCCGAGATCCCATGACAACCCCACCTCGACCGAGCCGAAGCGCGCCCCGTGCCCGGACCATCGTCGCCGCGACGATGCTGTCCGGGCTCGCCGTGGCTGGCTGCGTATTCGCGCCGAGCCCGACGCCGACGCCCCGCGCCTCCGAGCCGACCGCCTCGCCCGAGCCAGCGACGCCGTCGCCGAGCCTGGTTGCAGGCCCGACCAGCACGCCCGAGCCAGAGTTCGCTCTCGCGCTGCCCGAAGAGCGGGATCCGCGGCAGGTGAGCGTCACCATCGCGCCCGAAGTGGGCGAAGAGGGTGGCGAGCTGCTCGTCACCGTCACCAGCCTCGCCGCTGAGCGGATCGACGAGATCGTGCTGCGATGGGCCACGCCCCTTGACGAGGTGCTGTTTCTCGCCCCCTTCGAGCCGACGCCCGACCGGATCGAGGACGGTGGTCCGCCCCTCGTCCAGGACTGGACGAAGTGGGTGGTCGGGCCGGGTGAGCGCGGCGAGCCTGCCGGCACGACGTCGCTGGGCTACGGGCCGCTCCTTGCGGAGGCTACCCTCGCCATCCCGATCGTCGTGACGCGGCACGACGAGGACCCCATCGCGTTCGACCTGCAGCTGCTCTCCGGCAATGCGCTCCTCCAGCTGGAGGACGGCGGCCCCGCGGTCGTCCGCGTGGAGATCCCCTGATGCCCGCTCTCCTCCCCGCCTGGGCCGATGCCGATCCCGAGCTGCACGCACGCGTCGCCGAGGCCGTCGACCCCGACCGCAAGGTCCTGGCCGCGCTCGAGCGGATCACGCCGCTGAGCGGGAGGCGCATCGCGGACGTCGGGACCGGGATCGGGCACTACCCGATGCTGCTGGCACGTCGGACCGGGCGCACATACGGCGTCGAGTCGGACCCCGAGCTGCTCGCCGAGGCCCGCCGCCTGGCGGCGGAGTCGCACCAGCCGAACATCCGGATCGTGGAGGGCAGCTCGGTCGACCTCCCGCTGCGCGACGGTGCGGTGGACATCGTCCTCTCGTCGGACATCGTGCCCGACGACGCGTCCTTCCCGGCGATCGCCGAGGCCATGCGCGTCCTGCGTCGCGGGGGCCGCCTGATCGTCATCGGCTACTACGGCCGCGACGACGTCGCCCCGCTCCTCGAGCCGGAGACGGTGGCGGGCGTGGTCGACGCGACCCAGCGTCGGACCGGATGGTGGCTGCGCAACGGGTTCAAGATCAAGGTCGTCCACAGCCGGGTCGACCTCAGCGACGCCGCGCTGGCCCACGAGCTCCTGCCGCGCCTCTTCGGCGACCGCGGGCGGGCCTACCTCATGGGGCCCCACCGGGACTTCCTCCGCCTCAACCTGGGCCTCTACCACCGCGCCGCGCCGGAGACCTGATAACGGGAATCGGTGGAATCCGGGGGCGGATCATGCGCGATCCGTGCGCGGAATCCTTGCGCGGCCCCCTTCGCGCCGGATATCATCCTTGCCGTCGAGGGCCAGGCTCTTCTCCCCCCGGAGCCTGGCCTTCGGCCTGCCCGCCGCCGGTGCGATAATGGCCTGCGACCCCGTGAACTCCCCGCCCCACCGCTCGGAGGCGCCCTACCCGATGGCCACCACCCCCCGCATGAAGATCACCTACGCCACGCTGTCCGCCGACAACGAGGATCTCCAGACGGCCTTCGACGAGGCCCTCGAGCGCGCCCGGGCCGACCTCGGGAAGGCCTATCCGATGATCATCGGCGCCGAGGAGCGCACCTCGGCCGAGCTCTTCGAGGATCGCTCGCCAATCGACCGTGACGTCGTCGTCGCGCGTTTCCCGGTTGGCACACGCCAGGACGTTCGTGACGCGATCGCCGCTGCGCGGGACGCATATCCGGCCTGGCGAGACACGCCGTGGCGGGACAGGCTCGCGATCCTGCGACGGGCGGCTGAGCTCATCAGCGAGCGCCAGTTCGACTACGCCGCCCTCATGACCCTCGAGGTGGGCAAGAACCGGCTCGAGTCGCTCGGCGACGTGGAGGAGACCGCCGACCTCCTTCGCTACTACAGTGACGAGTTCGAGAAGGCCGACGGCTTCGTCAAGCCCCTGGGCTCGCTGTCGGAGGCCGAGAAGACGCGGTCGGTGCTGCGGCCCTACGGCGTCTTCGGCGTCATCAGCCCGTTCAACTTCCCGATGGCGCTCGCCGGCGGACCGGCCGGCGGCGCGATGATTGCCGGCAACACCGTCGTCCTGAAGCCATCGTCGGACGCGCCGCTGCTGGGCTGGAAGGTCGGCGAGGCCCTCCGCGATGCAGGCCTGCCGGCGGGAGTCTTCAACGTCGTCACGGGACCCGGCGAGTCGGTCGGCGCGGAGCTCGAGGAGAACCCCGGGCTCGACGGCATGGTCTTCACCGGCAGCTACGAGGTCGGCATGAAGCTGTACCGCGGCTTCACGCGGGACTACCCGCGCCCGATCATCACCGAGATGGGCGGCAAGAATCCCGCGATCGTGACCGCCAGCGCGGACCTCGACGAGGCCGCCGAGGGCGTCATGCGCTCGGCCTTCGGATACGACGGCCAGAAGTGCTCGGCCAACTCGCGCGTCTACGTTCAGCGCGAGGTCGCCCGCGAGTTCGTCGACCGTCTCGTCGAGAAGGCCAGGACGATCACGACCGGCGACCCGACGCAGCGGGAGAACTGGATGGGGCCCGTCATCAACCAGCGCGCCATCGATACGTTCTCGCAAGGCGGTCGACGAGACCCGTGCCGACGGCGGGACCGTCGAGATCGGCGGCACGACCGACACCAGCCGCGGCTTCTTCCCGAGCCCGACGGTGGTCACCGGCCTGCCGCTCGCGCATCGGCTCTTCCACGACGAGCTGTTCGTCCCGTTCCTCGTGGTCGGCGAGGTCGACTCGCTGGACCAGGCGCTCGAGGAGGCCAACGCGACCCCGTACGGGCTCACGGCCGGCATCTTCAGCGGCGACGAGGCTGAGATCCGCCAGTTCCTCGACACGATCCAGGCCGGGGTCGTCTACGTGAACCGCCGGGCCGGCGCCACGACCGGGGCGTGGCCGGGCATCCAGAGCTTCGGGGGCTGGAAGGGCTCGGGTTCGTCCGGCAAGGGCGGCCTCGGGCCGTACTACGTCCAGCAGTTCCTGCGGGAGCAGTCCCAGACCGTCGTCGGCGACTGACCGATGGACACGACCCTCGTCGAGCCGTCGGGCTGGTTCGCCGTCCAGCTGCGCTACGCCTACCTCGCCGGGGTCGACGAGCGCGTCACGCTCGTCGAGGACAGGGTCGTCCTCGTCGACGGCGCGGACGAGGAGGCTGCGCTCGGGCGCGCCGTGGAGATGGCGCCGGAGTACGAGGACGAGTACGAGACCGACGAGGGCGTCGCGGGCGTGATCCGCTTCGAGGGCATCGTCGCGATCAAGGAGCTCGACGATCCGCCGAGCGCCGGGACCGAGGTCTGGCACGAGTTCATGAGCCCCGATCCCGCTCGCACGCAGGTGGACGACGAGACCGAGCCGCTCCCGCCGGTCTACCCGGAGGCCATGGCCTTCCCCCGCGCGCACGACGACTGACCGATGGGCTGGCGCGTGGCGGCCTACCGCGCCGCGCGTCCGCTCCTGTTCGCCATCGACCCCGAGTGGATCCACGAGCAGGCGCTCCGCCTGCTCGGCAGTGCTCCCGGTCGCGCCCTCGCGCCGTTCGCAGCTGGCTCGCCTCCGCCCGACGACCCCGTCGAGCTCATGGGCCTCCGGTTCCGCAACCGCATCGGGCTCGGTGCGGGCTTCGACAAGGACGGCCGGGCCATCCGCGGCTGGGCGGGACTCGGGCTGGGCTTCGTCGAGCTCGGGACGGTCACCCCGCGGCAGCAGCCCGGCAACCGACGACCGCGCCTGTTCCGCCTGGCCGATGACGAGGCGCTCGTCAACCGCATGGGCTTCAACAACGACGGGGCCGATGCGCTGGCGCGCCGCATCGTCGCCGAGCGACCCCGGCTACCGGCCGGCTTCATCGTGGGGGTCAACATCGGCCGCAATCGCGACGGCGACACCGGCGACTATGCATCGGCCGCTCGGGCGGTCGCCGGGGTCGCGGACTACCTGGCCATCAACGTCAGCTCGCCTAACACGCCGGGCCTGCGCGACCTCCAGGAACCGAGCGCGCTGCGGGGCCTCCTCGACGCCGTATCCGAGGCCGCGCCGGGCTTGCCGATGCTGGTCAAGCTGTCGCCGGATCTCGATCCCGGCGGCCTCGAGGGCCTGCTCGACGCCCTGGTCGAGTCGCCCGCATCAGGCGTGATCGTGTCGAATACGACGACCCGTCGCGACGGTCTGAGGTCCGGGCACGCGACAGAGGAGGGCGGTCTGTCGGGTCGTCCCCTGCTCGCCGGAACGATCTCGGCCGTGACGGAGGCGGCGACGCGGGATCTCGTGGTCGTCGCGTCGGGCGGGGTCGGGTCGGGACCCGACGCGGCACGTCTCCGCGACGCGGGCGCAGCCCTCGTTCAGGTGTGGACGGGGATGATCTACGCGGGTCCGGGCCTCATCGGAGAGGTGATCGAAGCCGCCGGCTGACATCCGATCGGGTCATGGCACCCGATTCGGAGGCTGCTAGGATGCACCGGTCTAGCCAAGGTGCGCGGGCAGGACGCGCCGCTCCGAGTTCGGAGTGCTGTACGACATGACCACCATCGAAGCCGATCCCCCGGTTCAGGCTGCCTCCGAGGCGCCGGTGCCCTACCTGGTCACCGAGCTGCCCGGTCCGAGGGCGAGGGCGATCATCGAGCGCGATGACGCCGTGGCGAGCCCGTCGCTCACCCGGGCGTACCCTCTCGTGGCCGAGTCCGGGTCGGGCGTCACTGTCACAGACGTCGACGGGAACCGCTTCCTCGACTTCGCCGCCGGCATCGCCGTGTGCTCCACGGGCCACAGCCATCCGAAGGTCGTCGCCGCAATCAGCGAGCAGGCGCAGCGGCTGATCCACATCGCGGCGACCGACTTCTACGAGCCGCGCTACCTCGAGCTCATGGAGCGCCTGGCGGCCATCGCGCCCTTCGACGAGAAGGCGCGCGTCTTCCTGACCAACTCGGGAACCGAGGCGGTCGAGGGCGCGATCAAGCTGGCCCGCTATCACACGCATCGGCCGGGCATCATCGCCTTCGAAGGCGGGTTCCACGGACGCACGCTCGGTTCGCTGAGCCTGACGAACTCGAAGATCAAGCAGCGAGCCGGCTTCGGCCCGCTCCTGCCGATGGTCCACCACGCGCCCTTCCCACGCGTCCGAGCCTGGCGCGAGGGATCCGGCGGCGACGGGTCGGGCGAGCTCGACTATCTGAAGCGCACGATCCTGGGCCGCCAGATCGCACCCGCCGACGTCGCGGCCATCGTCATCGAGCCGATCCAGGGCGAGGGCGGGTACTTCCCCGCGCCGGCGTCCTTCTTGCGCGGCCTTCGCGAGCTGTGCGACGAGTACGGCATCCTCCTCGTCGCGGACGAGATCCAGTCCGGCATGGGGCGCACCGGCCCGTGGTGGGCCATCGAGCACGCCGGCGTTGAGCCCGACATCGTCACCGTTGCCAAGGGCATCGCCTCCGGCATGCCGATCGGCGCGTTCATCGCCCGCTCGTCGGTCTGGACCTGGCCTCCCGGTGCGCACGGCTCGACGTTCGCGGGGAACCCTGTGTGCGCCGCGGCGGCACTCGCCACGCTCGACGTCATCGAGGCCGAGGGCATGGGCAATGCCATCGAGCGCGGGGCGCAGCTGCTTGCCGGCATCGAGCGCGTCGCCGCCGACGAGCCTGCGGTCCGTGACATTCGCGGGGTCGGGCTCATGATCGGCGTCGAGTTCGCCTCGCACGAGGCGGCCGAGGCCGTCCAGGAGGCCGCCTTCGCCCGCGGCCTCCTGACCCTGGAGTGCGGCGAGTCGTCGCTCCGCTTCAGCCCGCCGCTCATCGTGACCGCCGAACACGTCGAGACGGCGATCTCAATCTTCGCGGAGGCGCTGTCCGCCGCGCAGCGGCCGGTACCGGGGACGGCGGAGACCGGCGGCTGACCCCTCAGTTGGGGTTGTAGCCGAGGTCGGAGGCCGGGACGGTCGGCAGCTCGCCGTCGTCGAGGAGGCGCGTCTCGCGCCGAAGCAGCTCGAGCTCGGCGCCGAGGCGCGCGGCTGCATCGGACAGCTCGAGCAGGCGCTGCTTCCGCGTGAGCTCGACCTGCAGGAGGCCAGCGACCGCGTAGCTGGCCGCGGATCGGGTCCTCGGGCAGCTCGATCGGCCTGAGCACCTCGTCGAGCGACGCGGTCATCTCCCGGCGCTCTTCGGTCCCCTCGCTCACCGATGCGGAACGGACGACGAAGCGCTTCACGGTGGCGAGATACGCGTCCAGCGCATGCTGCACAGACGGCAGCAGCGCGGCCGCGTCGTCACCCTCCTGCTCGTCGAGCTCCGCGACCTCCACCAGGGCATAAGGACCGCTACGATCCACCGCTCCGATGACGGCCCGGGCCACTCCGACCGCGAGCAGCACCCATCGGCCGTCCGCCAGGCGCTCGGCGGTTCGCACCTCGCAGATCGTGCCGACCGGCCGCGCTGCGGCCTCGCCGCCGACCTCGGGCCCGTCGGTGATCATGCTCACCACGAAACGCCCGGCCCAGGGTGAGCCGTCGGCCACGAGGTCCTCGGTCATGCGCCGATAGCGCTCCTCGAAGACGTGGAGCGGCAGCGGGAGGTGCGGGAAGACGACAGCGTGGAGCGGGAAGAACGGCAGGCGCATCGTGAGGGCATGCTCCCACCGGCGGCGAGCGCCCGCAACCGGGACCTACTCCTGGTCGACGAAGGTCGTGTCGATCTGCGCGCGCTGGAGCTTGCCGGAGTAGTCGATGTAGACGCTCTTCCACTCGCTGAAGAAGTCGAGCGCCGCCTGGCCGACCTCGCGGTGGCCGTTGCCCGTCGCCTTCGTCCCGCCGAAGGGAAGGTGCGCCTCGGCGCCGATGGTGCCGTGGTTCACGTACCCCAGGCCCGAGTCGAAGTCTCGAATGCTTCGGAAGGCGAGGTTGATGTCGTTCGTGAACAGCGAGGACGACAGGCCGTACTTCACGCTGTTGACGACGCGCACCGTCTCGTCCCAATCATCGACCGGGATGACCGCGGTCACAGGACCGAAGATCTCCTCCTGCGCGATGCGCGCATCGGGCTTCACCTCGGCGAAGATCGTGGGCTCGAAGAAGGTCCCCTTTGCCAGCGCGCCCTCTCGAGCGGGCTCACCGCCGATGACGAGCTCGGCCTCCCCCCGGCCGACCTCGGTGTAGCCGCTGATGCGCTCGATGGCCGCCTCGTTGATGACCGGCCCGACATCGGTCGTGTCCGCCAGGCCGTCCCCCAGCACGAGCTTCGCAACGCGCTCACGCAGCCGATGCACGAAGTCGTCGTGAATAGATCGATGCACCACGAGGCGCGAGGCGGCGGTGCAGCGCTGCCCGCTCGTCCCGAAGGCGGACCACACCACGGAGTCGAGCGCGAGGTCGAGATCGGCATCCTCCCAGACCACGATCGGGTTCTTGCCGCCGAGCTCGAGGCTCACGCGCTTCAGGTTCTTCGCCGCGCGAGTGCTGATCTCGACGCCGGTATCGGTGTGACCCGTGAAGCTGATGAGCCTCACGTCGGGGTGCTCGACGATGGCGTTGCCGACCTGCCCACCGGACCCGGTGACGACGTTGACGACGCCCTCCGGCAGCCCTCCTTCGAGCAGCAGCTCGACGAATCGGACCAGGCAGGCGGGCGTGTCCGAGGCGGGCTTGACCACGGCGGTGTTCCCGCTGATGAGGGCCGGGAACAGCTTCCAGGCCGGAATGGCGACCGGGAAGTTCCAGGGCGTGATGATCCCGGCGACACCGATGGGCCGACGGATGGCCATGGCGAACTTGTCGGGCATCTCCGAGGGCACCGTCTGACCGAACAGGCGGCGCCCCTCCCCGGCCATGTAGTAGGCGACGTCGATTGCCTCCTGCACGTCGCCGCGGGCCTCGGGGAGGACCTTCCCCATCTCGCGGGTCATGAGCCGCGAGAGCTCCTCCTTGTGCTCCGTCAGCGTGCGGGCGATCTTGAAGAGGATCTCGCCACGCTTCGGCGCCGGCATGGCGCTCCATGCCGGGAAAGCCGCCACCGCGGCAGCCACCGCGGCGTCGACATCGGCCGGGCCGGAAGCCGCAAATTCGCCGATGAGGTCGTCGTGATCGGCCGGGCTCACGCTGGTGAAGGTCCCGCCGCCGGCGGCGGGCTTCCAGTCGCCGCCGATAAGGTTCTGATACGTCGTCACGGAGAGTCGAGCTCCTCGGGGTGAGTGGGGCGGCACGGCCGCGCACGGCGCCGTCTTCGGGCGATTCTATCGGGTCGGTGATAAGCCGCTGGTAAGCGGCGGCGAAGAGACTCTGCGCCATCATGGGCCGCACATCCACGCCAAAGGCTCACACGCCGGCTCGCCTCCAACGGATTGGAGGCTCATTCCATGGACTCGAGGCGGACTCTCGGAGCGCTGCTGCTGGCAGCGCTGACCGTGATCGTCGGCACATCGCCGGCGCACGGCGCAACGCCCATCCCCACACCATCCTCCCAGGCACCTATGGCCATCGGTGAGAGGCCGCTGACCGCGGCCGAGAAGAAGCTCTCGCAGGCGAAGATCGCTGCCGCCGAGGCGTTCGCGGCGCGCCTGCGCTCGAGCGGCTTCGGCCTCGTATCGCTCGCCTGCGTCCCCAACATCGCGCCGCCGGACGGCACCGCCGTGCCATCGACGCCGGCCGCGCGCAAACCATCGGCTGAGGCATCGTGCGCTCCCCCGTCCGGGTTCCTCTCGGTGGAGGCCCGTCAGCAGGCAAAGTCCCACTACTGCGGCCCGGCGGTCGGCCAGGTCATCTCCAACTACGCCTGGGCCATGGCGTCCGGCAAGAACAAGTTCGGCCAGGCGACGATCGCGGGCTGGATGAAGACCGACCTCTACGGCCAGACCAGCGCGCCGGAGCTCGCCGCGGGGCTCAACCGTGCCACCTCCGGCTCCCCACGGCACAAGCCGGGATTCACGTGGGGCATCACCGACCTGCGGGACGGCGACGGTGACGGCAGCACCGCTGACGAGCTCCAGGCGTACCTCATGAGCGCCATCTCGGGCGTGAAGATGCCGATCGCCCTCGCGGTCAAGCCGCATGATCCGGGATCCGCCTACAACCTGGCCAGCTGGCCGAATCCGATCCGCACCAGCGGCCACTGGATCTCGGCCTATGGCTGGGTCGGCACCGGCGGTGACTCGGCGAAGACGTACTACGCCGATTCCTCCGGCGTGCAGGGCGGGGGGACCGGCAAGTACTGGAACCTGACCTCGGTCATCGCCAACCTCATCGACGAGCACACGCGGAGGATCGTCTGGTGAGGCGATGCCGGCGAGCCTTCACACTCGGCGTGATCGCCATTGTGATCGCGGCCTGCGGCACCGTGAGCTCGGTGCCGTCTGGCGCCCCCGACGTTACCAGCTCGCCGGCACCATCCCCGCGGCCGTCGACCTCCGCCGATCAGTCTCTCGAATCGACGCCGGGCGGGAAACTGGGGAGCATCGCCTCCCTGATGACGATCAAGGCGGCCGATGCCACGTTCTCGTCACGCGTTCTCGAGTTCGCCAGCACAGGTTCGGCGATCATCGCGTCCGCGGGCACGGGCGACGACGCGGCCCCCGACCTCTACTCGATCCTTCCGAGCACCGGCGAGCCAAGCCTGCTGTGGGAGAACCCCGAGCGGCAGCGCTCGATCGTGAAGCTGGCCGGAGACGGGGACACCATCGCCTTCGTCGACATGCCCGTGTCCGGCGACATCGACTGGACGCTTCGGCTCATCCCGGATGTCGGTGAGGAGGCGATCGTTCTCGACGAGTACGCCGGCGATGGCGACGCCTCGTCCATGGTTCCGTCCTTCAGCGTGTACTGGCCGTACGTCGCGTGGACCGCGTTCGATGCCGGCCTCGACGGCCCGGTGTCGCAGCTGGTGGTGGCCAAGTCCCCGGACTGGGAGCCGCGCGTGATCGCCGAGCGCTCGGCGGCCAAGGCCGAGCTGTGGTTCCCGCACGTCTACGGCGCTTCTCTGCTCTATACCGAGCTCACGTATGCCGAGGATCGGGAGAGCGATGAGCGAACCGTCTGGCTGACCGACGTGCACGGGACCGATCCGGAACGCCTCGACGCCACCGGGTTCGCGACGATGCCGGTCATGAACCAGTACGGCGTGGCCTGGAAGGAGGGTGAGCCCGGGTTCCACATGCTCAACTGGGGCGCGGTCACCGCGTACGACGCCGATGGCGGGACCACGCTGCCGGTCACGGGCTCCTCGGCGAACTTCCCTTCAGCAGGAGAGCGCTACATGACGTGGTGGAGCGTCGACTCATCGCGACTCGAGGTGTGGGACGCGCGACGGGCGATGACGCGCGACATCGTCACCTACGAGGGCGGTGCGCCGCAGATTCAGCGCCCACACGTCGAGGGCGGGCTGCTCGCCTGGCTGTTCGTCGACGAGTCGGTCGAGCCGTCGCTGCGGGAGATCCGCTACGCGTTCCTACCCTAGGGGCCGCGTCATGCGCGCGACGTCCAGCGCCTCGTCCAGCTGCTCGGCGGTGAGGCGGCCGGCGGCGACGTGCCCGCGCTCGACGACGACCTGGCGGATGGTCTTGCGCTCCGCGAGCGCCTGCTTCGCGATGCTCGCCGCCTCCTCGTAGCCGAGGTACTCGTTGAGGGGGGTCACGATCGCCGGCGAGCTCTCCGCGTACTCGCGCAGCCGCTCCACGTTGGCGGTGATGCCGTCGACACAGCGGTCGGCGAGGAGCCGCGTCACCGCCGCAAGGAGCCGGATCGACTCGAGCAGGTTGCGCCCGAGCACGGGGAGCATGACGTTGAGCTCGAAGTTCCCCGCGGCGCCACCCCATGCGACCGCCGCGTCGTTGCCGATGACCTGGGCGCAGGCCATCAGCGTCGCCTCGGGGATGACCGGGTTCACCTTCCCCGGCATGATCGACGACCCGGGCTGGAGGTCCGGCAGGTTGATCTCGCCCAGTCCCGCGCGCGGGCCCGAGCCCATCCAGCGTAGGTCGTTCGCGATCTTCGTCAGTCCGACCGCGATGGTCCGCAGCTGTCCGGACAGCTCGACCAGGCCGTCGCGCGCGCCCTGCGCCTCGAAGTGGTCGCGGGCCTCGGTCAGCGGGAGCCCCGTGCTCGCCGCGAGCTCCGCGATCACGCGCCCACCGAATCCGGGAGGCGCATTGATGCCCGTACCGACGGCCGTCCCGCCGAGCGGCAGCTCGGCGACGCGCGGGAGGGTCGCGTCCAGGCGCTCGACGCCCAGCCGCATCTGCGCGGCATAGCCACCGAACTCCTGGCCGAGGGTAACCGGCGTCGCGTCCATCAGGTGGGTACGGCCGGACTTGACGACATCGACGAACTCGGTGGCCTTGCGCTCGAGGGCGGTGGCGAGGTGCTCGAGAGCCGGCACGAGATCGCCAACCACCGCGGCCGTGGCCGCGACGTGGATCGACGCCGGGAACAAATCGTTCGACGACATCGGATGGTTGACGTCGTCGTTGGGATGCACCGGGCGCCCCAGCCGCTCCGTTGCGAGCGTGGCGAGCACCTCGTTCATGTTCATGTTGCTGCTCGTCCCCGAGCCGGTCTGGAAGACGTCGATCGGGAACTGGTCGTCGTGCGCGCCGCCGGCGACCTCCTCGGCGGCGGCGATGATGGCATCGGCGAGGTCGGGCTCAAGCGTGCCGTCGGAGCGCTTGACCGATGCGACAGCCGCCTTGATCCGGGCCAGCGCCTCGATCTGCGATCGCTCGAGCCCGCGGCCCGAGATCGGGAAGTTCTCGACCGCGCGCTGGGTCTGAGCACGCCACTTCGCGGAGGCGGGGACCCGGACCTCGCCCATCGAGTCCCGCTCCACGCGGGTCTCGGCGTCGTCGGTCATCGGCTGAAGTCTGGCTCGACGGCGTCGGTGAAGCGGATGACCGGCGGGATGAGGTACGGCAGGACACCGGCCTCCAGGTCCTCGAGCAGCCTGCCGGCTTCACCGATGAGCTCGTTGACGAACACGCCCTGGTGAGCGGGCTGATACGGCTTCAGCCGTTCGAGGCCTTCGGCCAGCTTCGTCCGAGCGCCGCGCAGGTTCTTGCGCTGGAGGTGCAGCAGCCCGGCGGCGACCTGGATGAGGCCCTGGTAGAAGTCGCGCTCGGGGTCGGGCGCGGCACGCCACAGGCGCTCCCACTCCTCGTGCGCATGCCAGTACCGCACGCCGTTGAAGAGGGCGATGCCGCGGCGGAAGGCGCGCTCGGCCTCGGCTGGATCCAGGGGCGGAGTGCGGCCGGGAGCGGGCTGCTCGGGCGAGTCCGCCGACGAGGTCGAGCTCGTGCTCATCGGCCCGATCCTAGCACCCGGTCAGGGGACGGAGCTCCGATCGCGATGCAGCTCGGCGTCATTCGGCAGCGCGGCCGCGATGGCATTTCGGTAGCGGATGCCCGAGGAGTGGCGGGCGAGCCAGCGCAGGTAGTCCGGGTCGCTTCGCGCGAGGTCGGCGATCGACCGGCCGGTATACCGGCCGAAGTCGAGAACGGTGTTCGCATCGGCCCGTGGGGGAGTCCACGTCGTACCCGGTGCAGCCCTCGGCTTGGCGATCGCGATGGGGGTGGTCCGAGCCATGGCGCGCTGGGCGTCGAGCTGGGCGCGTCGGGCCGGATCTCGGAGGATCGCGACGGCGGTGCTCAGCTCTGCCATGAGCGCGGTGTCGGGGGCGTCGCCGTCCGGATGGGAGCGGCGCGCGAGGGCCCGGTAGGATGCCTCGATCACGATCAGCTCAGCTGCTGGATCGACCTGGAGCACGGCATACGCGTCGCGATGCTCGATCACCGATGGGCTCCTCCCCTCGCTCGACAGTCGATGGAGTATGGCACGACCCGTCCAGCCCGCTAGATTGCGCCAAGATGCATCCACCCTCCAATGCCTGGTGGCAGACGGCCGCCGTCTACCAGGTCTACCCGCGCAGCTTCGCCGACACCACCGGCGACGGGACCGGCGACCTTCGCGGCATCACGGCCCGGCTGGACCACCTCGGGTGGCTGGGCGTTGACGCGATCTGGATCTCGCCGTTCTATCCCTCTCCGATGGCCGACTTCGGCTACGACGTCGCCGACCACCGCGATATCGATCCACTGTTCGGGACGCTCGCCGACTTCGACGACCTGCTTGGCGCAGCCCACGATCGGGGCATCCGCGTGCTCGTCGACTACGTGCCCAACCACACCAGCGATGAGCATCCGTGGTTCATCGAGTCGCGCTCGAGCCGGACGAGCCCGAAGCGCGACTGGTTCTTCTGGCGCGACCCGAAGCCGGATGGCTCGCCCCCGAACAACTGGATCAGCATGTTCGCCGGCTCCTCGTGGCAATGGGATCCGGCGACGGAGCAGTCCTACCTGCATACGTTCCTCCCCGAGCAGCCCGACCTGAACTGGCGCAACCCGGACGTCAAGCGAGCGATGTTCGACGTTGCCCGCTTCTGGCTCGACCGCGGCGTGGACGGCTTCCGGATCGACGTTGCGCCGATGGTCATGAAGGATCCGCTGCTGCGCGACAACCCGATCGACCCGAGCCCGGATCCGACCCGGCTCCGCCTCGGATCGTGGCTGTCCCAGGTACACGTGAACGATCTGAACCATCCGGACATGCACGGGCTGTATCGGGACTTCCGGCGCCTGCTCGACGCCTACCCGGGCGACCGCGTCAGCATCGGAGAGCTGCATCACCCTGACTTCGAGCGCTGGGCCGAGTACTACGGCGAGCGGCAGGACGAGATCCACGTGCCGTTCAACTTCCACGTCATCAACGCGGCATGGACGGCCGCCGGCGTGCGTCACGCGGTCGAGGGAGTCCAGGGCGCCCTTCCGCCGGGAGCGTGGGCGAGCTGGGTCCTCGGCAACCACGACCAGCCCCGCTTCGCGTCGCCGAGCCGCGCGGGACGCGATCAGGCACGGGTCGGGATGCTCATGCTCCTGACCCTCCGCGGCACGCCGACGATCTATTACGGCGAGGAGATCGGCATGGTCGACGTCCCCGTCGCGACCGCCGACGCCCGTGATCCGCTCGAGCACCGCGAGCCGGGCCGCGGGCGCGATGGCTGCCGCTCACCGATGCAGTGGGACGCCTCGCCCAACGCCGGGTTTACCGCACCCGGGTCCACGCCGTGGCTGCCGCTGGCTCCCGACGCCGCCAGCGTGAACGTGCAGGCTCAGCGCGACGATCCGTCCTCGCTGTTGGTTCTCACGCGCGACCTGCTCCGCCTGCGCAGGGAGCATCCGACCCTCCATCGCGGCGACTTCGAGCGGTTCGGTCCGACGCCCGACGGCACGTTCGCCTTTAGGCGCATCGACCCGGCTGGCTCGCTCAACGTCCTGCTGAACCTGACCGATGCGCCACGCTCGATCCCGGACGGCGGCCCCGGCCGCGTGCTCATCGGGACGCATCGCGACCGTAGCGGCGAATGGGTCGAGCGCATGGCCGAGCTGCGCCCCAACGAGGCCCTCGTGGTCGAGTCGACGCGCGTCTGACTCGCGCGAGCGCTACGCCGAGGGTCGAAGCTCTCCGGCTTCCATCAACCTCTTGAGATTGATGAGTCCTTCATCCCACTTGCCTCCGTACCAGCGCGCGAACACAGCCCCGATGGGGGTCAGGATTCCACCCATCCGGATCTCGATCTCGGCGTCCACCCTGGTGCCGGCATCCACTGGCGCGAACCGCAGCGTCGCGTCGAACGGCGCGTTCGGCGACGTCCCCGCCATCGCCGCCAGGCGCGGCGGATCGTATGCGGTGACCATCGCGTTGTTCTCCTGGACGCGACCGAGCATCCGGATCCTCGCGCGGCGCGTGGAACCGACGCCGTGCGGGGGCGCGGACGTCCAATGTTCCTCGACGTCGAGCGGGAACCAGCGTCCGCTCAGCGTGACGTCGGTGAGGACGGCGAAGACCTCCTCGATCGGGCGCGCGACGATGACCGCGTGGTGCGTCCTCGCCATGTCGCGTCAGTCGACGACCTTGGCCATCGCGTGCTTACCTCGAGACGCCCGCTCCCTCACGGCGCGGACCGCGTTCGGATCGGCGTCAGCCGATGCGGATCAGCTTTTTGTTGGTGAACTCGTCGGCACCGAAGCGACCAAGCTCGCGGCCTGAGCCCGAGCGCTTGATCCCGCCAAACGGCAGCTCGGCGCCGTCGGCGAGCACGACGTTCACGAACACCATGCCCGCCTCGATGCCGTCGGCGACGCGAAGCGCCTGCGCCGGGTCGGTGGAGTAGACGTACGAGCCCAGGCCGTACGGGGTGTCGTTGGCGATCCGCACGGCGTCGGCTTCGTCCCTGGCGCGGTACACCTGCGCGACCGGGCCGAAGAACTCCTCCTGGGAGGCGGGGTTGTCGGGGGTGACATCCGTCAACACAGTTGTCTGAAAGAACGCGCCGTCGCGCGCGCCCCCGTGCACGAGCTTGGCGCCGTGCTCGATCGCACGCCTGACCTGCTCGTCGAGACGTTCGGCGGCCTGCAGCGAGGAGAGGGGACCGAGCGCCGAGTCGGCCGACGTGGGATCGGTCGCTTCGATCGCGGCGATGTTGGCGGTGAACTTCTCGAGGAATGGCTCGTACAGCTCGTCGGCGACGATGAAGCGCTTGGCCGCGTTGCACGACTGGCCGCTGTTGTCGAGGCGGGCGTCGACCGCGTTCTGCACGGCGGCGTCGAGGTCGTTGGTCGATAGGAGGATGAACGGGTCCGAGCCGCCGAGCTCGAGCACGACCTTCTTCAGGTGGCGACCGGCGATTTCGGCGACCTCGGCGCCGGCCCGCTCGGAGCCGGTGAGCGACACGCCCTGCACCCGCGGGTCGGCGATGACCCGCTCCAGCTGGTTGTGCGAGGCATAGACGTTCACGTAGGCGCCGGCCGGGAAGCCCGCGTCGAGGAAGACCTGCTCCATCGCGGCGGCGGACTCGGGGCACTGGCCGGCGTGCTTGAGCAGGATCGTGTTGCCTATGATGAGATTCGGGCCGGCGAAGCGGGCGACCTGGTAGTACGGGAAGTTCCACGGCATGACGCCCAGCAGAACCCCGAGCGAGGAGCGGCGGATGATCGCCGAGCCATCGCCGGCGAGGAGCTCGACCGGCTCGTCCTTCAGGAAGTCCGGCGAATGGTCGGCGTAGTACCCGTAGATGTCCGCGGCAAAGTCAACCTCGGAGAGCGCCTGACCGATCGGCTTCCCCATCTCGCGCACGATGAGCTCGGCCAGCTGCTGGCGGCGCTCGGTGTGGAGCTCGGCGACGCGGCGGATGAGGGCCGCGCGCTCCTCGACCGTGGTCGACTTCGACCAGGTGCGGTGCGCCTCGTCGGCTGCGGCAATCGCGGCCTCGAGCTCGGCATCGGTGATCGTATCGAATGTCTTGACCGTCTCCCCGGTGGCGGGGTTGGTCACGGCATAGCCCATCGTGTGGATCTCCTCGAGATGAGCAGGGTGGTTGGTGGCGCCATCGCACCGATCAGGTGCCGATTCTAGCCTCCTCCGTCCCGATTCCGGATCGGTTGATCCGAGTGGTGCCCCGAATCCGCGAGGCTCAGCCGCGGACGGGTCGGAAGCCGCCGTCCGCGGCGCGCGCCATGACGAAGAGCAGATCGGCGAGCCGGTTGAGGTAGGCCAGGACCTGCGAGTCGGGCAAGCCGCCGTCGTCGGCAAGTGCGACGGCACGGCGCTCGGCGCGACGGATGATCGTCCGAGCCAGGTCGAGCGCGGCTCCCGTCGGCGTCTCGCCGGGTATCACGAACTCCTTCGGCTGCTCGACGAGAGTCTCGAGCTCGTCGATGTCTGCCTCGAGCGCCGCCACCATCTCGGCGGTGACGAGCGTGGAGCCGACCGCCAGCCGTTCGCGGCGCTCGACGTGGGTCGCGAGCTCCGCTCCCACGACGAACAGCTCGCGCTGGAGGCGCAGGATCAGGGTGGCGAGACGCGCCTCGACCCGGTCGGTCTGGCTGCCGATGGCGGCACGGGCTAGCCCGAGGGCGGCCACGGCTTCATCGGTGGTGCCGTAGGCCTCCGTCCGCGGATCGGCCTTGCTGACGCGGTCGCCGCCGTACAGGAGGCCCGTCGTCCCCGTGTCGCCCTTGCGGGTGTAGATGCGCATGCGCCGGCAATGGTATCCCGCGTTGGGTCCGTGCGACGCGCCGCGCCGTGGCTCAGAAGAGGCCGGGAGGCGGCTCCCAGCGCTCGGCCAGCAGGGTGACCTTGACGGGCGGGCCGACGACTGCCTCGGCCTTCGTCTTGACGTCCGAGATCAGCTCTCCCGCCCACGGGCAGAAGGGCGTGGTCAGCACCATCTTGATCTCGGTTGGCGTCTCGCCCGAACCGATCTCGACCGCCTTGATCAGGTCGAGGTCGACGATGCTCATCCCGATCTCCGGATCGAAGATGTCATAGAGCGCGGTCATCACCTCGTCCACCTTGGCGAGGTTGGAATCGATTGCCATCGCAACCAAGTGTACCCCCGAACGCGGAGCGCTACAGCAACGCCGAGTCGAAGACAGGATGCGGGGCCGGAACCAGTGGTCGAACCCGCTGATAGCCCTCGTAGATCGGGTCCCCCGCGTCGATCGCCGCGCGCAGGGCGGCGATGGCCTCGACGGTGTCGGCCTGGCTGGCATGCGACTCGAGCGCGGCCAGCTTGCGCTCGGCAACCGCGGTGATGTCGACCCGGTGGGTGGCGGCCTGCTCCTCTGGGGAGAGGTCGTACAGCGGGCTGCCGGGGTTGAAGATCGGGACGATGACGTAGACCGCGTTCGGTGAGATTCCGGACTCGGCGAGCTTCTCCACGGCCCAGCGTGTGGCGCTGCCCACCGCGACGTGATCGGGGTGGCCGGTGATGCCATGCGGACCGAAGGTGATGACCGCCTGAGGACGGCGCTCGGCCAGCCAGGTGGCGATCTCGTCGACGAGTCGGGAGAACGACTCACCGGCGACTCCGCCGTCGGGGTAGCCATCGAGGATCGAGACCTCGTCGAGGCCGAGCGTTCGCGCCGCGCCGATCAGCTCCGCCTCGCGCACCCCTCCGAAGTCGGGGTCCGGCACCCCGTCGGGGGTGCCAGCCTCGCCTCGGGTCGCGACCAGGAGTCGCGTCGTGCGCCCCGCGTCGTGCGCCAGGGCGAACGCACCGGCGCAGGCGAAGCTCTCGTCGTCGGGATGTGCCAGAACGGCGGCCAGGCCGCCCGGTTCGATCGTGGGACTCACCGGTTCTCCTCGGTCAGGGTCGCGTCCTCGGTCACGTCGTCGTCGGCCAATCGAATCCATCCCTGGCGTTCGACGGCGGTCCTCATCGTACGCAGGACGGCCAGCTTTGCGCCGGCGACCTCGGCGATGAAGCGACGCGTGCCCTCGGCGTCGAGCTCGGAGCCCGGCGGCGCGCTGTCCCGCCCCACGTTGAGCCAGGCCAGGTGGTATCGGTCCATCCGGCCCCACACCGACTCGAGCAGCTGATCCGAGCGCAGGATCCACGCGCGGAAGCGCTCCCAGTCTGGCTCCTGCGAGAGCAGGGCGCCATCGGCGATGAGCTCGTCGGTGACCGCCAGGAACGCCGTTCGCGTCATCACCGGCGCGGGGCGCGTCGACATGGGCCGAGTATGGCAGCCGGCGTCGTTCGTACCATTGGCCCGCTCCGCTTCCGGCCACACACTTTCGCCATGGAACGAGCCGGCGCGCCGCGCCTCGCGTGGGGCGTCGTCGGGCTGCTGCCCGGCGCCGTGCTTCTCGCCGTGGTCGCGCTCCTCGCGGCATCGACCCCGCTTGACGCCTCAGATGCGGGTCTTGCCTGGGTCGAGCCGGCCCTGGCAACCGTGCTCCTCGTCGCTGCCACGCTGGCCGCCCTCGCGCGACTGGTTGAGGGCCTGCGAACCCGACGCGTCCGTCAGCTCCTCGAGGCCGGGGCATGGGCTTCGCTCGCCGGATCGGCTGTGGGCGTCCTCGCGGGCGCTCCATCGATCGCGGTCCCGGTGGCGGGTGCTGCCGGAATGCTCGCCGCCGCGGCGCTGACCCGCGACGCGGTCGTGATCCGCGATACCGCCACGACCCGCCTGGCCGCCGTCGCCGTCCTGGTGCTGGCCGAGTCCCTCGTCCTGATCGTCCTCGTCCCGGCGGCCTCCGCGTGGCTCGCTCCCTACGCGACCTGGGTGCTCGTCGCCGCTCTCGTTCTGACCGCGGTCACCGTCGTCGCCGATCCGGCGCACAGGGGACCGAGTGCGGCGTTGCTCGGGGCCGGGGCTGCGGGGCTGCTGGCGGACCGCAACGGATCGGCCGAGGGTCTCATCGGCCTCGGGGCGCTCGGCCTCGCGGCGCTCGTCTCCCTGATCCCGCGCCCGGCCGTTGCGGCCGTTGCGGAGCCCACCGAGGAACCCGACGACGAGCGGCTGCCGGACCTGGCGGCCCAGCTCCCCGAGGCCGTCCTCCGCTTCGACGGCGGCCTTGCCTTGCGCGAGTGGAACGGCGCGGCAGCCACGCTGCTCGGGCTCGACGCGGGCTCGGTCGGGCTGCGAGCCGAGGACCTGCTGGGGATGAGCGTCGCCGACCTGCGGGTGGGCGACACGGCGACCGTCATGCGCGGCGCGGTCGGCGGCCTGGACATCGTGCTGCACCGCAGCGGCGGGGGCATCACCGCGGTCGTCCGCGATCCCGGCGCGCGGCCGGAGGCCGACCGCATCGGCCAGGAGCTGCGGGCCACCATCGAGGAGCTCCTTCGCGCGCGGCGCACGATCGACCTCCAGCGCGGGGAGCTCGAGCGGTCCGCCACGGTCGACGCCCTGACGGGCGTCTCGACGCGGGGAGCGATCCTCGAGCGACTGCGGCTGGAGGTCGCGCAGGCACGACGCTACCGCCACTCGCTGGCGATCGCGCTCCTCGACATCGACGGCTTCACCGAGATCAACCGCCTGCACGGCCACGCTGCCGGCGACGCCGTGCTCCGCGAGGTCGCGCTTCGGTTCCGCCTGCGAACCCGCCAGGCCGACGCCCTCGGTCGCGTCGGCGGCGACGAGCTGCTGGCAATCCTCCCCCACACCGACGCCGCCGGCGCGGCCACGTTCGCGGATGCCCTGCGCCATCGGCTGGCGATGCGAAGCGTCGAGGCCGGCGAGGTGCACCTGTCGGTCACGGTCAGCATCGGTATCAGCGCCATGCCGAGCGGCGAGGATCTCGAGCTCGACGGACTCCTGGCGCGCGGGCAGGAAGCTCTCGACAGCGCGCGCGCCGCGGGGGGCAACCGGATCGCGCTCGACCGGCTTCACGGCCTGGCCCGGCTCGAGGACCCCCATGAGCGAGGGGTGGCTGACGCCGGAGACGGTGCCGACGCCGTATGACGCGAAGCTGGTCTTCCGGAGGCCCAGCACGCGCCTGAAAGGGCCGATCACGCACGGAACTGGCCGACCTCAGGCCGGCAGGCGGCAGGCGCGTTATCCACCGATGTCATACAATCGTGTGGACAGAATCCGGGGATAACCCACTACCCTTGCCGGCCCGGGGCTGGCACCGTGAGGCTCACATGCCGTCGACGTCTCCCGCCCTCTCCGCCAAGCTCATCTTCCCGACCCGGGAGATCGTCGAGGAGTACTACCTCCCGATCATCTACACCGCCTGCCGGACGTGCTACTCCGAGCAGCTTCCCGACCAGATCTGGGACAAGGCGGTGAGCCGCCAGGTGGCGGATGACAAGCAGCAGGGCCTCGTCCGCAAGGTGATGGAGTCCGGACACGGCTCGACCATCGAGCACGTCAACTTCACGTTCGCCATCAGCGGCGTGACGCGAGCGCTCAGCCACCAGCTGGTGCGTCATCGGGCGGGAACCGCGTTCGATCAGCAGTCGCAGCGCTACGTCAGCTTCAAGCAGCGCGACAACTACACCGTTCCCGACTCGATCGCCAACGGCGACCTGCCCGACGATCTCGCCGGCCAGTTCCAGCGCGCGATCGACGACAACCTCGACCTCTACGGCCAGCTGCTCCAGGCCGAGGTGCCGGCCGAGGACGCACGGTTCATCTTCCCGAACGCGATGCAGACGAACCTGATCATGACGGTCAACCTCCGCCAGCTGATCCACATGTCGGGCCTGCGCCTGTGCACCATGGCGCAGTGGGAGATCCGCCAGCTGTTCAAGCAGATCCGTCACGAGATCTTCGCCGTCAGCCCCTTCTTCGGCAGCTTCCTCGTGCCCAAGTGCGTGCCGCTCGGCTACTGCGACGAGATGGGCAACCGCGACGAGCACTGCCGCATCAAGCCGCACCGCGACACGGTGATGGCCGTGTGGGAGGCCTACCGCGGAGGCTCGCTTGAGGAAACCGATGGGCCGGTCGTGCCAGAGTCCAGCCCCTTCCGTCCCCGGACACGGCGCGTGCCCCTGCCGGTTGCCGACGGGGAGGTTCGTCCGCAGGTGACCGAGCCGATCGGCGCAGGGCTCGGACAGGCCGGAGGCTCCGACCGGGTCTGACCCGCGCTACCCTCACGCCATGGCGCGAGCACATCGTTGGTGAGGACGCGGTTCGCGCATCGCTGGGCGACGCTGAGGACCAGCTTCTGGTTCGTTCCGAGCCTGATGGTCATCGCCGCGACGCTGCTCGCCTCGGCCGCGCTGTGGGTCGACACCACCCTGGCAGGAGCCCCGCTTCCGCCGTGGGTCTATACCGGCGGCGCCGATGGCGCGCGCGCGCTGCTGTCGACCATCGCCGGCTCCATGGTGACGGTCGCCGGGGTCGGCTTCTCGATCACCATCGTCGCTCTTGTGCTCGCCTCCACACAGTTCGGCCCGCGCCTCCTCGGTCTGTTCATGCGCGATGTGACCAGCCAGGCGACGCTCGGTATGTTCCTCGGGACCTTTACGTACTGCGTCCTCGTCCTGCGCACCATTCGCGGGCCGGACGAGGCCGGCGGGGCGTTCGTGCCGCAGGTGGCCATGACGATCGCCATCGCTATCACCCTCATCAGCATCGCGGTGCTCGTGTACTTCTTCCACCACGTCGCAGTGACGATCCAGGCGCCGAGGCTGGTGGCCACGGTCGCACATGATCTCGAGAATGCCATCGACCACCTCGTCTCGCCCGGCATCGGCCAAGCCGGGCCCGCCCCCGAAGCCGGTGCCATGCCCGACCCGATTCGCGATGGACACGTGTCGGCAAGCTCGGATGGATATGTCCAGGTCGTTGACGACGCCGCGCTCTTCGCCGTGGCGGTGCGCCACGACCTGTGCGTGCGGATGCTGACCAGACCGGGCCTCTTCGTCGTCTCGGCGAACCCGATCATGGCCGTTCGTCCCGAAACGGCCACCGCGGACGCCGACCTGTCGGAGTCGCTGCGCGACACCGTGATCATCGGGCGCACCAGGACGGCGGAAGACGACCTCGAGTTCAGCGTGCGACAGCTCGTCGAGGTCGCGGTGCGGGCGCTCTCGCCCGCGATCAATGACCCGTTCACTGCCATGGCGGCCATCGATTGGCTGGGCGCAGCGCTCGCCCGGCTCACGGCAAGGGAGTGGCCACCGCGCTTCCGGTACGACGATGCCGGAACGCTCCGCGTGATCGCCGAAGTTCCGACATTCGGGGGCGTTGCGCACACGATCTTCAGCCGGATACGCCACTACGGCGGCACCAGCCCGATGGTCCTCAATCGCCTCCTCGAGGCGGTGGCGACCTTCGGCCCCCACGTCCGGAGCGACGCTGATCGCGAGATCGTGCGCGATGAGGTCGAGGCAGTCCTGCGCACCGGGCGCAGGCTCATCAGCAGCGAGGCCGACGTTCAAGAGCTCGAAAAGCGTCACGCGGCCGCGCTGGCCGGGCTGGGGATCGGCCACGCGGCGACGACTGGCGCCTAGTTGTCAGCCGAGACGCCGTCGCCCAGCGTGAAGCGGCGAAGCTCGTCGGAGCAGGCATCCGCGAGGCGCTGCGCCTCCGACACCAGGAACGAGTTCATCTTCGTCGAATCGGTGATGAGCAGGGTGTGACCGCGCTCGTTGCGGTCGAGCACGATGCGGTCGTCGCCATGGAAGCTGATGCCCCAGTTGGCCTGGAGCTGAACAATCTCGGCGAGCACGACCTTCTCGCTGAACGACCAGTCGAGGAACGCGGCGTTGAGCGCGGCAACGAAGTCGCGCAGCTGATGCGTCCGGTTGCGGTGGAGCCGCGACACGAAGTGGACGATCCGCAGCGCGGAGAACGGATCGCCGCTGCGGGCGATCTGCGGCGGCACGAGGTTCGGGTCGGGCATCCCGTCCGGGGCCGGACCGACGAGGGAGCTCTCATCCATCAGCCGATGCGGAGCCCTTCCGCGCAGGCCGGATCCGGCGCGAGCAGGTGGACCTCCCCATCGCCGCCCATGGCTCCGAGCACGAGGACCTCGCTCGCGAAGCCGGCGATCCGCCGGGGCGGGAAGTTGAGGACGGCCACGACCTGTCGCCCGACGAGCGCGGCGGGATCCGGATAGGTCACCGTCAACTGGGCTGAGCTGACACGCTCCCCGATCTCGGGACCGAAGTCGACGCGGAGCCGATAAGACGGTTTGCGTGCCTCCGGGAACGGTTCGGCCGAGAGGACGCGTCCCACCCGCATCTCCACGCGCTCGAAGTCGGCGAGCTCGATCATGCGTCCGGGATGGCGTCGAGCTGGTCGGCGTGCTCCTCGAGGTGGGCCACGATGAAGCGCTCGATGATGTCGTCGAGCGTCATCGGGCCGCGGATGGGATGCAGGCCCCGGCGAGTCCACGCGTCGTCGGGCCAGGACCGCAGGGTGTCGCTGACCTCGACGAGGGAGTCGCGGACGCGCGCCAGGAGCGCTCTGGGATCGGTGTGCCGGTCGCGCTCGATCGCCGCGAGGCGGTCCGGATCGGTCTTGGTCCGTCCGAAGGGAACGGGGTCGTCGGGCGTCTCGGCCGTGACGATCCGCGCGGCCTGCGCGAGCCAGTAGTCGGGGAACTCGGCCACGTGCGCCCAGACCTGGCCCGCCTCCCACCGCTCGGCCTCGCCCGGGTCGGGATCCGAGAGGCCGGCTGGCAGCGGCCGGGCGGCGTGGTCGGTGTAGCGGCGCTCGACGAGCGTCATGCGCTCGATGAGCTCGTCGACCTCGGCCGTCATGCCGGGCGCTCCACGACCGGTGCGGTGAGGGACCCGAGGCGCTCGATGGCAAGCGTCACGTCATCGCCGGGCTCGAGGTAGCGGCCCAGCGTCTCGTCGCGGACCTCGAGGAGGCACCCCGTTCCGACCGTCCCCGAGCCGATGAGGTCGCCGGGCCGCAGTCGCACGTCGGCGCTGGCCCGCTCGACCATCTGGCCGAAGCTGTAGTGCGCGCTCGACCACGTCCCGCGGGAGGTTTCCGTGCCGTTGACGGTGGCGGTCATCGCCAGATCGTACCCGCTGCCGTTGCGGACGTCGGCGAGCTCGTCGGGCGTCACCAGCCACGGTCCGATCGAGGTCGCGAAGTCCTTTCCCTTGGCCGGCCCGAGGCGGACGGTCGACTCGTCGCGCTGCAGGTCACGCGCGCTCCAGTCGTTGATGATGAGGTAGCCGCCGATTGCCTCCTCGCCGCGCGCGGCGTCGAGGTCGCGGACCGGCGTGTCCACGAGCGCGCCGACCTCGAGCTCGTAGTCGAGCTCGCTGCTTCCCCGCGGCGCCCATACCGGGTCGCCCGGCCCACGGATCTCGGAGACGTTGCTGAAGTAGAAGATCGCGAGGCGGTACCAGGCCTCGGGAATCTCCATGTCGCGGCGCTTCCACATCGTGCCGACGTGGCGCTCGAAGGCGTAGAAGTCGCGGAAGCTCGGCGGCAGCAGGATCGGCGGGCCGAAGTCGAGGTCGGCGGACTCCAGCGGCTCGTCCGGTTGAGCTTCGAGCAGGTCACCCAGTGCGTCGACACGCATTCCAGCCGCAAGATGGTCGTCGAGCGTTGTCACCGGCCGACGGAACAGCGCGGAGTTGTGGGCGCGATCGGGCTGCGCCGCGACGACCGAGCGTCGCGCTTCCTCGAGGTCCAGCCAGCTGGTGGCGTCTGCGTCGAGCGCCGCGGCGAGGCGCCAGGGGCTGCCGGCGGGGGCGGATCGGGCACGGACGTGGGCGATCTTCATCGGTCACGAGTCTACGGGGTATCGTGCGCAGACCGTGCCGATCCCCCTCGTCGCCTCCGACGACCACCTCGCCCACGACGGCCTCGTCGAGCTCATGGGCGGCAAGCCGGTGCCATGTTTCGAGACGCCCGAACGGGCCACGGTCATCCGCGAGGCGCTCCAGGCGACCGGCGCCTACGAGCTCGTGGCGCCTACCGACCACGGGCCGGATCCGATCTCCGCGGTCCACGACCTGGAGCTCATCGACCTCGTCGAGCACGTCTGGACCGATGCGATCGCCGCCGGCCACGACCCGTCGCGGCCGCTCATCCCCGACACCTTCCTGCTACGCGAGTACGCCGGCTCGATGCCACTGGAACGCCGTGCGACGAACCGTCGCGACCGCCTCGGGGCGTACTGCTTCGACACCGCCACGCCGATCGTGGCCGGGACCGCCGCGGCCGCGCGGGCCGCGGTTGACATCGGGCTCACGGCACTGGACCGCGTCCTCGGGGGCGCACCGCTGGCCTACGGCCTGTGCCGGCCGCCCGGGCACCATGCCGGCCGAAACCTCATCGGCGGCTACTGCTATTTCAACAACGCTGCCATCGTGGCCGAGGCGCTCCGGGCGCGAGGCGCCGAGCGGGTCGCGATCCTGGACGTCGACTTCCACCATGGCAACGGGACGCAGCAGATCTTCTGGGAGCGCGACGACGTGCTGTACGTCAGCCTCCACGGCGATCCTGCCGGGATCTACCCGTACCACTCGGGGTACGCCATCGAAGGGGGCGCGGACGCTGGCGAGGGCTTCACCCTGAACCTGCCGCTGGCGCCCGGCACCGACGGCGACGCCTACCTGGCCACCCTTGCCGAAGGCCTCGACGCCATCGGCAGCTTCGACGCCGATGCGCCCCTCGTCGTGAGCCTCGGCTTCGATACCTATCACGCCGACCCGATCTGTAACCTCGCCCTGGTGACCAACGACTACGCCCGCATCGGTTCGGCCATCGCGGAGCTCGGAATGGCAAGCGTGGTCATCCAGGAGGGCGGCTATGCGGTCGAAGCGCTCGGCGCCAACGCGGTGGCGTTTCTCGGCGCCTTAGCGGAGGGCGCATGAAGCGGATCGGCTTCCTGTCATTCGGCCACTGGTCGGACTCGGCGTACTCGCAGGTTCGGTCGGCGGCCGATGCGCTGATCCAGTCGATCGAGCTGGCGGTGGCGGCCGAGGAGCTCGGGGCGGACGGCGCCTACTTCCGCGTCCATCACTTCGCGCGCCAGCTCGCCTCGCCGTTCCCGCTGCTCGCTGCGGTGGGCGCTCGGACAAGCAAGATCGAGATCGGCACGGCGGTGATCGACATGCGTTACGAGAACCCGCTGTACATGGCCGAGGATGCGGGCGCGGCCGACGTCATCGCCGGCGGCCGGCTCCAGCTCGGCATCAGCCGCGGGTCTCCCGAGCAGGTCATCGACGGGTTCCGCCACTTCGGCTACGTCCCGCGCGAGGGCGAGACCGATGCGGACATGGCGCGCCGCCACGCCGAAGTCTTCCTGGAGCTGCTCGGGGGCGAGGGCTTCGCCGAGCCGAATCCGCGGCCGATGTTCCCCAACCCGCCAGGCCTCCTTCGGCTGGAGCCTCACTCGCCGGGCCTGCGTGACCGCATCTGGTGGGGAGCGGCGTCGATCGCCACGGCCGAGTGGGCGGCCAGGCTGGGAACGAACCTCCAGAGCTCGACGCTGGTGTTCGACGAGAGCGGCGAGCCGCTGCACGTCCAGCAGCGCAGGCAAATCGATGCCTATCGCGAGGCGTGGAGGCAGGCCGGTCACGCGCGTGAGCCGCGCATTTCGGTCAGCCGGAGCATCTTCGCCATCGTCGACGACCGCGATCGCGCGTACTTCGGCCGCGGCCAGCAGGAGCACGACCAGATCGGCTACCTCGACGAGACCACGCGGGCGATCTTCGGCCGCTCGTACGCGGCTGAGCCCGAGGTCCTCGTCCGTGAGCTCGCCGAGGACACCGCGGTCGCCGCCGCCGACACGCTGCTGCTGACCGTCCCCAACCAGCTCGGCGTCGACTACAACGCCCACGCCATCGAGAGCATCCTGAAGTACGTGGCCCCGGAGCTCGGCTGGCGCTGAGATCAGCGCCAGGCGATCGAGACGACCTCCACCGGCTCCGCCATGCCCTTGAGCTCGACGGTCCGTCGGCCGGCCTCGGGGAACGCGCGCCCGGCCGAGGCCAACGTCTCCTCGCTGACAAGCACTTCCCCAGCCGTGGCAGCCGCGCCGATCCGTGCGGCCTCGTTCACGCCGATCCCAATGAAGTCGGCGCCGCTGCGGGTCGCCTCGGCGGCGTGCACGCCGATGCGGACCTCGGGCGCAAATCCGTGCTCGCGGCGGTGCTCCGCGAGTCGGCGCTGCATCGCGCTGACCGCCTCGATGGCGCTGACAGAAGTGGGAAACGCCAGGAAGAAGCCGTCCCCGGTGCGCTTGACCTCGGTCCCCGCGTGCTCCGCCACGATGGATCGCAACGCGTCGTCATGCCAACGCAGGAGACCATTCCACGCCTCGTCGCCCAGTAGCTCGGCGAGCTTCGTGGAGTCGACGATGTCGGTGAACACGAACGTCCGACGCTCACGGTCTGCTGCTGTCAAACGCGAGGCCCCGGGCCCACCGAGCCGCGCCTCGAGGGCCGTCGCTCGCCCCAGCTCGGGTTCCGCGCCGAGGCGTTCGAGGACTGCGCGCGCGCTGCGCAGCTCCATCGCGGCGCGCCCGACATCGCCGGTAGTCGCGTAGGCCTCGGCCAGGCGAACCCGCGTGCGCGCAGCCTCGTACGGCGCGTCGAACTCCAGCCATGCCTCGAGCGCCCGACGCAGCTCGACCGCAGCAGTCTCCGCATCTCCCTCGGCCGCCTGCGCGTTCCCGACCGCGAAGGCGGCCGCGGCGCGGATCGGCAGTGTTGCGTAGGTGAGGGCCAGCGAAGCGATCTCGTCGGCGGCCCGACGCGCGGTCGCGGCATCCCCGCCGGCCAGCTCGATCTCGACCTGGGCCACGAGGAGGGGGATCCGGTACAGGTCGCTGCCCGGTGGACCCCGCCAGGCTGGCGTCTTCGTCGGGTCCGCGACCGCATGCCGGATCGACGCCGAGGCCTCTGACCCGCGCCCTTGCGCGAGGCGAAGCAGCGAGAGGGCGGGCTCGGGGTCATAGCCCACCGCGAGCACGCGCTCGAGCACCTCCTCCGCGACGGCGAGGTCGCCCCGCATGAGCCGGATCTCGGCGACCTGGTAGAGCGCGCCACCGGCTGCTGCCGGCTGGAATCCCTTCAGCTCGTCGGAAGCGCGGCGAGCCTCAGCCTCCGCCTCTGGCCAGTCGCCCCGGAGCCGCTTGATCTCCGAGCGGAACAGACGGCACATGCCAGGAAAGCCGCTGATTCCCTCGCGCTTGCACCAGCGATCCTGGGCCTCCGTCCACTCGGCGGCCCTACGCCAGTCGCCGAGCGCGGCGCACGACTCGATCGTGGTGCAGCAGACCCCGCCCGCAGTGGCGGGTTGAAGCTCTCCGCCAACGGCGGCGGCCGTGGCCTCGTCCACGAGCGCGAGGCCTGCGTCGACGTCGCCCAGGGCAACCAGGGCGGCACCCTGCTCGCTGATGGCCATGATCTCGAGGTCGCGGTCACCGAAGCGTTTGCCGATTGCCTCTGCGGTGCGGGCCTCGGTCAGCATGCGCTGCGGGTCCCCGCTGAGCGCCGCGTGAAACGCTCGAGTCACAGCCAGCCAGCCATGGCCGATGTTCTCATCGGTTCCTTCGAGCAGCCTGGCCGCGCGGCTGAGCCAAGCACTCGCCACCGTCAGCCCATTTCGAAAGAGGTTGTCGCGGGCCAGGTTGATGGCGGCGGTGACGGCTGCCACGACGTCGCCGGCCTTGGTGGCCGCGGCGTACGCACGTTCGCGCGCGTCGATCGCCACGGGCAGCATGCCGAGCCACCACGCCGACTGTGCGAACAGCTCGAGCTCATGCGGCGTGAGCTCGCCACGCCCGTCCGCGTCCGCCAGCGCGTCGTAGGCCGCTCGCCAGTCGTGCCGATCGAGTGCGGCCGTCGCCGCATCGGCCAACGGTTGATCGGTCATCTCCCTGCCATTCTGGCACGGGGTGCCTACTCAGCCCGTGAGCACGCAGCGCCCTCGGAGCGCATCGTCCGAGACGAGCTGGGAGCGCGTCGCAACCTGGTACGACGGATAGGTCGGGGACCCGCGGCACAGTTGACAAACACTGTACGGTCTGTGCTAGAGTTGGCGCGTGACCTACTACATACCTTCTACAGAGGACCGTCACGGCCGTGCTCGACTCGATGCATTTCTCAGCGATCCGGAGCCGGATCGGCGATTACCGCAATCTCGACGATCGCTCGCCACAACCGGCGCCGCTCGGCAGCGCCGACCCGCGTCATCGGGACGCGGTCGAACGGACGCGCGCGGCGGTCGTGGACGAACCGGCCAGCCATCGACTCGACGCTCTCGGTCGTGGCGAGCCATACGAGTGTGTCCACCCCTTCCGACGGCGTTCTCAGAATCGGAGCCATCACATCGCGAAATCCCGGGAGGGATGCCGACAGCCCCGGCGTGTCCGCCCAGCCGGGGTGCATCGAGGTGAAGGTGATGCCGCTGCCGCGCAGGCGTCGGGCCCACTCGCGAATCAGCATCACCTGCGCGCGCTTGCCCCTCGCGTAGGCCCGTGGACCGGAGAACTCCCGGGACTCCCAGGCGAGATCGTCCAGCGCCAGGGGCTGGGTGTACATGCCGCCCGAGCTGACCGCGATGACGCGCGCGGCCGGCAACGCGCTCAGCTGCGGGAGCAGCGAGGCCAGGAAGGCGAATGGCCCGACCACCAGGACCGCGAGCGTCGATTCGATCCCGTCTGCGGTGACCGTTCGCTCCGGAAAGATCGCGCCGGCGTTATCGACGAGGACGTCGATGCGCTCCTCCGTGCTGGCGATCGTCTCCGCCGCGGACCTTACGGACTGCAGAGAGGCCATGTCGGCCACGACAGTCGGGAATCGATCCTCGCCGTGGCGGGCCAGCAGGCCGTCGCGCACCTCGGTGAGGCGCTCCTGGCTGCGGCCCACGAGCACAACTCGCGCTCCGAGCTCCGCCAGCTCCTCGGTCGCCTCGCGACCCAGTCCCGACGTCGGCCCAGTGATCACCACGGTCTTCCCGACGAGCGCGCCGGGGGTCGGCGGCGGCCAGCCGTAGAGCGCGCGACGCGTCCGGATCCCGATGTTCGAGAAGCTCCCGATCACCGTCACCTCGAGCACGTCATCGATCAGGTCCCGCACGCAACCATCTTGACGGCAATCGACGGGAGGCACATGTGACCCGCCTGAGGGAGCGCATCCAGACGCCATTGCCCATCGAGGACGCGTTCGCGTACCTCGCGGACTTCGCCAACTCCGAGGAGTGGGACCCGGGCGTCGCCACCGCGGAACGCATCGGCGCCGGCGAGGTCGGTGTCGGAACGCGGTTCCGCCTCGGCGTCCGACAGGGCGATCGCGTAACGCCGATGGAGTACCGCATCACGATCTTCGAGCCGCCGCGGCGGGTCGTCCTGGTCGGGAGCGGATCGCGCGTCGAGGCGACCGACGACATCAGGTTCGAGGCCAACGCCGCAGGGACGGTCGTCGAGTACATCGCGGACATCAACCTCACCGGCATCCTCCGTCTGGCACAGCCATTCATGGGGGGGACGTTCCGCAGGATCGCCGAGGACGCATCGGACGGAATCTCGCGCACACTCGCGGCGCGAGCCGCATCGGCCCAGGGGCGATCGTCATGAGGATCGCCATCGTCGGGGCTGGCATCAGCGGACTCACCGCGGCACTCGCCCTGCATCGGGATGGGCACCAGGTCCGCCTCTTCGAGGGCGAGCCGGCGGTGGGCGGGCATGTGAAGACGGTCGACCTTGAGACTCCCGGCGGGACGATCGGGGTCGACACCGGGTTCATCGTCTACAACGAGCGGACCTATCCGCGCTTCGTCGGCCTGCTTGCCGATCTCGGAGTCGAGACGCAGCCAAGCGACATGTCGCTGGGCGCCTCGTGTCGATCGTGCGACCTCGAGTGGAGCACCCGCGGCCTGCGCGGCTACTTCGCTCCTCCCGCGTCCGTCGTGCGGCCAGCCCACTGGGGAATGCTCAACGACCTGCGGCGCTTCTATCGCGATGCTCGCGATCGGCTCGAGGCCCCGGAGCCGGCGCTGCCGTCGACGTCACTCGGCGGCTTCCTCGATGAACGCGGCTATGGAACTGCCTTCCGGCAGCACTTCATCGTGCCGCTCACGTCGGCGGTGTGGTCGACCGCGGCCGACCGGATCCTCGACTTCCCCGTCGACTACCTGCTCCGATTCCTCGACCATCACGGCCTCATCGGGTACGGCAACGCACTCCAATGGCGCACGGTGACGGGTGGCTCGATGCGGTACGTCGAGCGCCTCCTCCCGCGCCTTCCTCCGGGCAGCGTGCAGACGGGCGACCCGGTGGTCGAGGTGGACCGTGGCCCCGCGATCGCGACCGTGCGCACCGCCTCGGGGCGGACGCAGCGATTCGACGCCGTCGTGCTCGCGACACACGCCGACGACGCGCTGTCGCTGCTCCCTGACGCCGATGATCGGGAGCGCGCGGCGCTTGATGGCTTCGACTACACGACCAACGAGGTGGTCCTTCACACTGACCAACGGCTGCTGCCTCGGCGTCACGCGGCGCGGGCATCGTGGAACGTGGACCAGGCGGACTGCCGAGCGCCCACCGAGCGGCTCACGATGACGTACCACATGAACCGCCTCCAGGGGCTCAATGGCCCTGTTGAGTACTGCACCTCGGTGAACCCGGATCGCGAGCTGCTGGATCCGACGACGATCCTCGCCGAGCGCGCCATGCGGCACCCGCTCTATACGTTCCGGACCCTCCACGCCCAGGCCGCTCTCGGCGCCCTCCAGGGATGGCGGGGCACGTGGTATGCCGGCGCGCACCTTGGCTATGGGTTCCACGAGGACGGCTGCAGGTCGGGCTTCGCGGTCGCCGAGATGATCGCGTCGCGCACGGAGGAGAGGGCAGCATGAGGTCGCATCTGCTCGAGGGCATCGTTCGTCATCGGCGCGCCCATCCGTTCGCCTACGAGCTGGAGCACGGCGTCTTCTACGTCGCACTCGACCTGGACGAGCTCGACGAGGTGCCACGTCGGGTGCGCCTGATCGGACGCAACCGGCCGAACCTGCTCAGCTTCCGTGATGGCGACCACCTCGAGCCACCGTCCGATGACCTCCGCGCGTCGGTGCTCGAGCATCTCCGGGCCTCGGGAACGGATCCGGCCGGCTGGCAGATCACGCTCGTCACGAACCTTCGCGTTCTCGGGTATGTCTTCAACCCGGCCAGCTTCTTCCTGTGCCGGGACGCTGAGGGCGTGCTCCGCGTCGTCATTGTCGAGGTGCACAACACCCACGGTGAGCGACACCTCTACACGCTGAGGCCGGAGACGGCGGGCGCAGAGACTTTCGTGTCCTCGATGGAGAAGGCGTTCTACGTCTCACCCTTCATCGATCCGGTCGGCTCGTACACCGTCCGCGTTCGGGACGAGGCCGGGCGCCTGCGTATCACGATCAATGAGTCGAAGGATGGGCAGCTCCAGCTCCACGCCAGCATGGACCTCGCCCGCCGCCGTCTGACCTCACGATCAGTAGCGAGGATGCTGCTGCGCTATCCGCTCGTGACGCACAAGACGATCGGCATGATCCATCTCCACGCGCTGCGCCTCTGGCGCCGCGGTGCTCGCTTCCATCGCCACGGCGCGGCTCCCTCATGACAGCGCAGCCGCTGGCACGGGTTCGCGGTGTCGCCGAGCCCATCCTGAGCCGGGCCGCGACGCGCGTGCTTACGGAGGCCGCCTCCCGCATGCGCGTCGGCCGTCTGGACGTGACCCTGCCCGACGGCACCCACCGCGCCTTCGGCGACCCGGATTCCGCCGACCGAGCCGAGATCGTCGTGCACGACCCAGCCGCCCTGGTGCGAATGCTCATCGGCGGTGAGACCGGTGCCGGCGAGGCCTATGTCGACGGGCTCTGGTCATCGCCTGACGTGACCGCGGTGATCCGGGTGGCCGCGCGGAACCGCGATGCCCTGCGGCTGTCGACCGGCTGGGTGCGCGCTCCCGACCAGCTGCGGCGCACGATCGGGCATCGGCTTCGACGCAACACGCGCGGCAACGCGCGACGGAACATCAGCGCGCACTACGACCTCGGCAACGACTTCTTCCGGCTCTGGCTGGACGAGTCGCTCACCTACTCGAGTGCCGTCTTCGCCACCCCTGGCCAATCCCTGGCCGATGCGCAGCGCAACAAGTACCGCCTCGTCGCCGAGGGAGCCGCGCTCGGTGCGGGCGAGCACGTGCTCGAGATCGGGACGGGATGGGGCGGCTTCGCGATCTATGCCGCGCGTGAGCTCGGCTGCCGCGTGACCTCCATCACGATCTCTCGCGAACAGCACGACCTCGCCCGCGAGCGGGTCCGCGCCGCGGGCCTCGAGGACCGCGTCGACGTTCAGCTGCGCGACTATCGCGACATCACCGGCACGTACGACGCGGTCGTCTCGATCGAGATGCTCGAAGCGGTCGGGGCGGAGTACCTCGAGACGTTCTTCCGGACGTGCAGCGCGGCCCTCAGGCCGGGCGGTCGGATGAGCCTCCAGACCATCACCGTCCCGGACTCCGGCTATCGGCGCCAGGTCGGCGGTGCCAACTGGATCCAGACCTACATTTTCCCGGGCGGCCTTCTCCCGTCCCTGGCGACGGTCGAGCGCGCGCTGCATGCAACCGGCTTCGTTGTCGTCGGCGTCCGCGACATCGCCGAGCACTATGTGGCGACGTTGCGCGCATGGCGGACCGTGTTCCTCGAACGCCAGGAGGAGGTGCTGGCGATGGGCTTCGACGAGCGCTTTGTCCGCACGTGGGAGTACTACCTCGCGCTCAGTGAGGCCGGGTTCGCCACCGGCGTCACCCAGGACCTGCAGATCGTCCTGGAGAAGCGGCTGCCGGCTGCCGGCTGACGCGCGCGGGCGGGCGAGCGCCATACTCCGAGCGATGACCAACCGTGGCAGGCGCTCCGCGCCGGCCGGTGAGACGAGCTGGGAACGGGTCGCGACCTGGTACGACGGCTGGGTCGGTGACCGCGGCTCGGCGTACCACCGCCAGCTCGCCATCCCGGCGGTACTCGACCTGCTGCAGCCCCAGGTTGGCGAGGAGATCCTCGACGTCGGCGGCGGCCAGGGCGTCCTCGCGACCTACCTGGCCGATGCCGGCGCATCGGTCACGGTCGTGGACGCATCGGCGAAGCTGATCTCCGCCGCGAAGCGGCGGCATCGGTCCGTGCGCGGCGCCCGCTTCTTCGTGGGTGACGCCCGTCGTCTCCCGGCGGTCGCGGACCTGGTGGCGGGCAGCTTCGACGCGGCCGCATTCCTGCTCAGCATCCAGGACATGGACCGGCTCGACGACGTGGTCGCGGGAGTCGACTGGGCCCTCGCCGATCGCTCGCGGGTCGTGCTGCTGATGACGCACCCGGCCTTCCGTCAGCCGCGGCACTCGGGCTGGGGCTTCGACGAGGGCCGGAAGCTCACGTATCGGCGCATCGACGCGTACCTGGGCGAGATGGCGGTGCCGATGAAGTCGCTCGGCGGCGGCCTGCCGACCCGGAGCTTCCATCGGCCGATCAGCGCCTACGTCAACGCCCTCGCCGAAGCCGGCTTCTTCACCGATGCCATGCTCGAGCTGCCCGATCTCCCGCCCGACGTCCGGCCCGGCCGCGCCATGCGAGGCGACGCGCGGGCCGCCACCGAGATCCCGATCTTCCTGGGGCTGCGCGCCGTCCGCGGCTGATCCTCTACCAGCAGGCGAAGCGATTTCGGGGGAGAATGCGCTCCCGCTCAGCCGGACCTCACACACAGGGATCCCATGACCACTTCCGAGCCCGCCCGCCGATCATCGGTCGCGAGCGCCCTCATCCTCGTCGCTGTCCTCCTGCTGTTCGGTGCCGCCACGTTCGTGGCCGGGCTGGCCATTGGCGGCGGCGGCAGCGGCATCGGTCTGGCGGACCAATCCGCATCGGCTTCTGAAGGGCCGGACCTGACACCCGGCCCGACCCCGATCCTCCAGACGATCACCTGCGCCGAGCCGAGTGAGGCGTTCGCGGTGCTGTGCGAGACGTACGCCGAGATCAAGAGCCAGTACGTCGACGAGATCACCGACGAGGCCCTGGTCGACGCCGCCGTGCGCGGCATGGTCGAGTACGGCCTCACCGACCCCTACTCCGGCTACCTGACCCCCGACCAGTACGAGTCGGCGCAGGACGACCTGTCCGGCGAGTTCAGCGGCATCGGCGCCGAGGTCGGGATGGAGAACCTCGAGGATCCCGACGACCTCGAGGCCTGCACGGTGGTGAGCGCGACGTGCGCGATGGTCATCGTGTCGCCGCTGGAGGGCTCCCCGGCCGAGGAGGCCGGCCTCCGACCCGGCGACCAGGTGCTCGCTATCGACGGCGCCCCGACCACCGGCGAGTCGGTGAGCTCGCTCGTCTACGTCGTCCGCGGCGAGGCCGGCACCGATGTGACCCTCACGATTCAGCGCGACGGCGAGACCAGTGACATCACCGTCACGCGCGCGGTCATCGACCTCAACGAGGTCACCTACGAGCTCCTCGAGGACAGCACCGGCTACGTCCGGCTGACCTCGTTCACCGATCGCGCGCCGGACATGATCGCCGACGCGATCGCCGACCTGCTCGAGCCAGGGAGCCGATGCGTTCGTGTTCGACATGCGCGGGAACCCCGGCGGCTACATCGTTGCGGCGCAGCAGATCGCCTCGGAGTTCGTCGCATCGGGAGAGCTGCTGTTCACGGTCGAGTCCGGCGAGGACGTCCAGGAATGGCGCGCCGAGGACGGCCAGGTCCAGGATCCGGCCGTCCCGGTCGTGGTGCTCGTGAACGCGGGGTCGGCGTCGGCGTCGGAGATCGTGGCGGCCGCGCTCCAGGAGCACGAGCGCGCGCAGATCGTCGGGCGAGCCGACCTTCGGCAAGAACACGGTCCAGGTCTGGCGCGACCTGCCCAACGGCGGCGGCCTGCGGCTCACGACCGACCGATGGTTCACTCCGGACCACAACTCGGTCGCACCCGACGGCGTCCAGCCCGACGTGGTCGTCGCGTCGCCCGATGATCCGCAGAGCGGCGAGGACCCGCAGCTCGATCGGGCGCTCGAGATTCTCGCGGAGGGCTAGCCGGGCGTAGGGCGCGCGCACCAGAGCAGGTAGTCGCCGTCGAGGCCGGCCGGCGGCTCGTCCCACTCCAGGGTCGTCACGCCCAACAGCGGCACGTGGCGGTCGACGATCGCGGCCACGTCGCTCGCGAGCGGTGTCACGCTGCCGTCGGTGCCGATGACGTTCGCGACGTTGAGCACGAGCTGGCCACCCGGCCGCAGCAGGATCGCCACCTGGGCGAAGATCAAGCCGAGCTCGGCGAGGTAGACCAGATAGTCGCCATCGTCGGTCGCGTAGCCGGTGAGCGGGTTCTGCGAATGGTCCGTGCTGACCATGTACGGCGGCGACGTGAAGACGAGGTCGACAGGCTCGTCGACGAACCGTGACAGCTCCCGAGCGTCTCCCTCAATGAGGCGTACCCGGCCAACCGTCCGGTGGCGAGCGATCTCGAGGTGCTCGGGGACGAGCTCGATGCCGATCGCTCGCCGCCCCAGCCGCTCTGCCACAAGCACGGTCGTGCCGTACCCGGCGAACGGGTCGAGGACGAGCTCTCCCGGCTTGCTGGCATGGCCGATGACGGACGCCGCCAGCGCTTCGGTGAAGTGGATGTCGTCGGCCGTCCCCTCGGGTCGCTCGGCCAGGAGGTCCGCGGCGCGCAGGATGAGGGGCGTCGGCACTCAGCCCGCCAGGAGACGGAGGAACAGCTCCGGGTCGAGGTTGCCGCCGCTGATGACGACGACCCGCTGGTCATCACCCTCCGCGCGGGCGGCGGCGCCGGACTGCTCGGCCGCCATGCTGGCGGCTCCCGACGGCTCGACCACCAGGCGCGCTCGGTGCGCGAGCTCGCGCACCGCATCGGCCATCTGGTCCTCTGTGACGGTGACGATCTCGTCCATGAAGCGGCGCAGGTGCTCGAACGGCAGCGGGCCAAGCGAGTTCGTGCGCAGGCCGTCGGCCATGGTGCGGCCGGTCTGCTCGGCGGTCCATGTGACGAGCTCGCCGCGCTCGAGCGACTCCTTGGCATCGGCCGCCAGCTCGGGCTCCACGCCGATGACCCGGGCCGAGGGCGCAAGCGACTTCACCGCCGTCGCGACGCCGCTCGACAGCCCGCCACCGGAGACCGGCACGACGACGCTCGTTACTCCCGGCAGATCCTGGACGATCTCGAGCCCGATCGTCCCCTGCCCGGCGATGATCGCCGGGTCGTCGTACGGCTCCACCATCACGAGCCCCTGCTCCTGCGCGAGACGCAACGCCAGGACGTGCCGCTCCTCGGAGTCCAGGCCGGTGAGCCGGATCTCGGCACCGTCGCGCTCGACGCCCGCGATCTTCACCTTCGGCGCGTCGCGCGGCATGCAGATCACCGCACGAGCCCCGAGAAGGCGCGCGGCACGCGCCACCGCCTGCGCGTGGTTGCCGGACGAGTAGGTCACGACGCCTCGGGCGCGTTCGGCATCGGTAAGCGAGGCGATCTTGTTGTACGCGCCGCGCATCTTGAACGCGCCGACTGGCTGGAGCGATTCCGGCTTCAGCCACGTCACGTCGTCCCAGCGAAGGAGCGGCGTGCGCGTCGCCACTCCCCGGATCCGCTCGGCGGCCTCTCGGATCTCGTCGATGGAGACGATGTGCGGCTCGACCGAGGTGCTCATGAGCCGATGCTAACGCCTGCGCTCACGGAACCGGCAGGCTCTCGCAATCCTCCTCGACGAAAACGTCGTGCTCCGGAAAGGAGAGATCAGGTGGATCGTTCGCCTCTTCGACCGAGACGAGCCGCTCGCAGCGCAGGCGCTCCCAGCCGCCGGATCCGTACTGATCCTGGCTGGCGTCGTGGAAGATCTCGACCGTGCCGTTTTCGTGCACGCGGATGTATCGCGTGATCGGGTCCCCCTCGACGCTCGTCTCGTCGTGATGAGCTCGGCTCCGCGCCCGTCTTCGAAGGCTGCCAGGAGACACTGGCGAGCCTCGACGTCGACGCCCTCGCCGCGGCCGTAGTTCTCTTCGCCGCACGATTCCAGCGGCTGCCGATTCACCACCCAATCAGGGGCCGGAACCGCGAAGAAGCCACAGCCGGCCAGCACGAGCACGACGAGCAGGACGGGCAGCGGTGCCGACGACAAGCGCATCGGCCGATGCTACCCCCGCCCGAATCAGGCGGCCGTCCCCTCCGGGGCGATACGGCGCGGAGCGCGGCGGCGGCGGGGGGCCCGAACGCTCTTGGCCTCCCAGCGTCGCGGCGACGCGAGGCCCTCGACACCGGACTCGATCTCGAGCCCGGTCATCGGCCTGGCGAAGAAGTAGCCCTGGCCGTAGGTGCACCCGAGGGTTCGCATCCGCTCGGCGTGCTCCTTGGTCTCGATCCCCTCGGCGACGGTCGAGATGTCGAGTGACTCGCCGAGAGCCACGATCGCGCCGGCAAGCGCCGCGGAGCGCTCGTCGCCCTCGGAAACCTGGACGAACTCGCTCGCGATCTTCAGGGCGTCGACGGGGAACTGGCGCAGGTGGCTCAACGAGAAGTAGCCGGTCCCGAAGTCGTCGATGACCACGCGGACCCCGAGCGAGCGAAGGGCCTCGAGGGTCGTCACCGTCGTCGAGGTCGCCTTGATGAGCGCGGTCTCGGTGATCTCGAGAATGAGGCGAGACGCCTCGAACCCGGCCCACAGAAGCGCCTCCTCGACGGCGCCGACAAAGCCCGGCTGCTGGATCTCGCGCGCCGAGACGTTGACGCACATGAACAGACCGGGCGGAATGACCCCGTCCTTCTGCCAGGTGACCGCGCGCTCACAGGCCTCGCGCAGAACCCAGCGGCCGATGGGCAGGATCGCCCCGTTCTCCTCGGCCATCTCGATGAACTCCCCGGGGCTCACCAGACCGCGGTCCGGATGCTCCCAGCGAACGAGCGCCTCGAGGCCCGAGATGCGCCCCGAGTCGAGGGCGACGATGGGCTGGAAAACGAGCCGGAGCTGGCCCAGGTCGACGGCGTTCTGGAGCTGGGCGCCCAGCTCGTGGCGGGCACGAATCGACGCGTGCATCCCCGGATCGAAGACCGCGAAGCCCGACTTGCCGTTCGCCTTGGCCATGTACATGGCGACGTCGGCGTTGCGGACGATCTCGCCCGCATCGGCTCCGGCATCCTCGGCTCCTGCGATGCCGATGCTGGCCGACACCGTGATCGCGTGCTTGCCGATCACGTAGGGCACGCGCAGGTCGCGGACGAGGCGTTCGGCCATCGCTCTGGCCTTGGCGAGGTTGGGCTCGTCATCGGTCAGGATCGCGAACTCGTCCCCGCCCAGCCTCGCGACCAGGTCGCCCTTGCGGACGAGGCCGGTGATCCGATCGGTCACCGCGATGAGGAGTGCGTCGCCGGCGGCATGTCCGAGCGTGTCGTTGATGACCTTGAAGTCGTCGAGGTCGATGAAGAGCACGGCGCTGGTCCGGCCATCGGCGGCGCCCTGCTCATGGGTCGCAAGGGTGTGCTCCAGGGTGAGCTGGAACATCCGCCGGTTGGCCGCACCGGTGAGGGAGTCACGCTCGGCCAGGTCCTGGACATGTCGCAGGAGGACCGCGTTGCGCAGGTTGAGGGCGGCCACCGCCGAGAACTGACCAAGGACCGATGCGATCCGGCGCTCGATCCCGAACACCGTGCGTGATCGATGCTCAACGACGATGGCCCCCACCGGACGGCCGTCGGCGAACATCGGGGAGATCAGGAGATTGCGGGCGTCCGGAAGGGTCGCGGCCAGCAGCGGATTGGCCTCGGGGCTCACGCGGCGAACGGGGAGCAGCTCGCGCCGATCCCACGCCTTTCGGATGATCGCGTCCGGCTCGGCGGTGCCGGTCCACTCCTCCGCCCCACGCGAGGCGAGCACCCAGAGATTGCCCTCGGCGGTACCGAGGACGAGGCCGCGCTCGAACCCGAACCGGTCGGTGAGGCCGTCGAGCACCACGCGCGCCTGGAGAACCGGGTCCGCGACGTCGTCAAGGCGCGCGCCGACGTCGACGAGCGCCTGGAGATCGGCGCGGCGCTGGCGCAGCTCTCGCTCGTTCATGGCCGAGAAGACGGACGTCGCCAGGGCGAAGAGCCAGAACGAGGTGACGTTGAGGACCGGCATGCGGTCGAAGTCGAGGGCACCGCCGGGAATGACATCGACGGGCGGAAGCAGCGCGGCGGCCTGGGCGTAGAGGACGACGAACAGCAGCAGCGAGTGCCACAGCGCGATCTTCAGCCCGGTCCGATACGACGCGAGCAGCGACACGGCGACGAGGTGGAGGTAGATGAGGAATCGGATCGGGCTCTGCGTCGCTCCGGTGACGTACATCGCATAGGCGAGGTAGAGGCCGTCGAGGATGAGCATCGTGCTCATCACCGCGAAACCGTGCGGACCGGCCCGCCGTCGCAGGACCTCGGCGATCAGCGCGCAGGCCACGAACGCGGCGCTGACGCCCAGGAGCTGGGCGAACGGAGCACCCATCGATTCGGGGCGGATGGACGCCCAGATCCCGATGACCGCGGCCATTCCGATGCGCAGCAGCATCAGGTATCCCATGCGGTCGCTCAGGGCGGTGTACTCGTCGGCGCGCGAATGCTGAGCGATCACAGCTGGTCCTCTCCCTGGAACTGAACGAGGGTCTCGACTCCGTCTCGCGGCGCATTGCGCAGCTTCGGATCACGGCGATCGACCTGTCCGTGAGCCATCAGGAACGCGAGCACGGCGACCGCGAGGCTGATCGGGAAGGTGAACTCGGCGGCCACCGCAACGACGGCCTCGGGCTGTACGACGCGGCTGACCTGATCGACGGCAGCACCGACCACGTCGCTGAAGACCTGGCCCACCACGGTGGCCGGACCGGCCGGGGCCACCGGTGGCGGCGCCGGCGGGGCCGCAGCCGGAGCGGGGCCCGGATTCGGCGCCGGAGGCACGGCTGCGACTGGACCGGCGACGCTCTCGCTCCCGTCCACATGCGGCCGTGGATCCGGCGCGGGCGGGGCGGCATCGGGCTCGAGATCGGCCTCGGGAGAAGGTCCGGCCACGGGCGCGGCAGGCGCGACAGGCTCGGACACCGAGTCCTCACCGCCCGCCGGCGGCGGCGGGGGGACCTCGCGCTGCGGCGGCACGACGTTCGTCGGCGTCACGATCGACGTCGGGGTGGGCGTGGGAGTCGGGGTCGGCGTCGGCGTCGGAGTCGGGGTCGGGAGTCGGCGTCGGCGTGGGGGTCGGAGTCGGGGTCGGGGTCGGGGTCGGTGTCGGGGTCGGCGTGGGCGTCGGCGTGGGGGTTGGGGTCGGCGTCGGGGTCGGTGTCGGAGTCGGGGTTGGCGTGGGGGTCGGCGTCGGGGTCGGCGTCGGGGTCGGCGTCGGGGTCGGGGTCGGCGTGGGGGTCGGCGTGGGTGTCGGAGTCGGTGTCGGGGTCGGCGTTGGCGTCGGTGTCGGGGTCGGGGTCGGCGTCGGCGTGGGGGTCGGCGTGGGCGTGGGCGAGCCCTGGACGATGCGGAGGACGGTATCGGCCCCGTCATCCCAATCCGCGGCACTCGGCAGCTCGAGGCAGTTGAGCGTCGAGCCGCTGGCGAGGGCGCAGATGAAGTCCATCCCGGGGGAGCCGGCGTGATACGTGATCGAGCATTCGCCGGCCGAGCCGGTCCAGCAGTGGTAGTCGGGGCTGGAGGCGGAGCCGGGCGGGTCGTTCTCGCTGAACCAGAAATACCAGCGCACGTGCGTGTCGCTGCCCGGGCCAGTCGCTGGGTTGCCTTCCGAGTCACGGACGTGAGCCGTCAGCGTCACGTCGCTTCCGGTCACGACATTCGCGACATCCGGGTCGACGTCGACGAGCGTTCCAGGATCCGCGAGCAGCGGCGGGGCCGCAGCCAGGAGGAGCGAGCCGACGAGCGACAGCGACGCCACGATCCCGAGCGCACGGCGAGCTGCCCCACGGTGCGACGGCCGCATCGAGGGCTCGGTTTCCGCGCAATAGTCGGCGGACCAGCGTTCCATGGCTGGTGCGAGAATCCCGCCTGATCGGCATGTCAACGAGGGGCGTGATCGTCATGGGGGTACGCCCCACCGCGACGCGACGTATCGCGGGCTGGCGGGCAATCGGGCGGAGTGTGGTCTGGGGCAGTACTCGGGCGGGACTCGAGTTCCGGCGCGAGGTGGGGATCAGGTCAGATCGGACCCGTTGAGGCTGGTGGTTTCGAGTAGGGGGCGCCGGCGGCGGCTAGAGGTTGCCCCGCCGGGCCTGCTCAATCTCGATCGCCTCGAAGAGCGCCTTGAAGTTGCCGACGCCGAAGCCGCGAGATCCGTGACGCTCGATGATCTCGAAGAAGAACGTCGGACGATCCTGCACCGGGCGAGTGAAGATCTGGAGGAGGTAGCCCTCTTCGTCGCGATCGGCCTCGATGCCGAGTTCCTCGAGCAGCTCGATCGGAACCCCGACGTCGCCGACCCGGTCGGGCAGCGACTCGTAGTAGGCGTGCGGCATGCCCAGGAACTCGACGCCCCGTCCCCGCAGGGCGCGGACGGTGCCGACGATGTCCTCGGTGCGCAGCGCGATGTGCTGGGTCCCTGCGTCGAGGTAGTAGTCGAGGAACTCCTGGATCTGGCTCTTCTTCTTGCCGGCGGCCGGCTCGTTGATGGGGAACTTGATCCGCCCGTTCCCGTTCGTCATCACCTTGCTCATCAGCGCCGAGTAGTCGGTGTGGATGACCTTGTCGTCGTAGTGGATGAGCTGGGCGAAGCCGAGGACGTCGCGGTAGTAGTCCACGAAGCGATTCATGTCCCCGAGCTCGACGTTGCCGACGCAGTGGTCGACCTCGAGCAGGCTCTGGCCGGTGGCCGCCGGAGCCGGATTGGTGATGCGGTGGTAGCCGGGCGCGAACGCGCCGTGGTAGTCGGAGCGGTCGACGAACGAGTGCACGACCTCGCCGTAGGCGTGGATGCTGCTCCGCCGCAGCGTGCCCTTCTTGCCCTCGATTTCGGTCGGGTCGAGCGCGGAGATGGCGCCACGCGAGGTCGTCTCGCGCCAGGCCGACGAGACGTCGTCGACCGCGAAGGCGATGTCCTTCACGCCGTCGCCATGCCTGGCCACGTGCTCCGCGATCTCGCCGTCCGGCCCGAGCGGGGCGGTGAAGACGAAGCGGATGTCGTTCTGCACCATCACGAAGCTCGACCGATCGCGCACACCGGTCTCGAGGCCGGCATAGGCGACGGGGGTGAAGCCCCACAGCGCGCGGTAGTAGTGCGCGGCCTGCTTCGCGTTGCCCACCCAGAACTCGACGTGATCGATGCCCTTGAGCGGCAGGAAGTCCTGCGCCTCATCGGCGGCGTTGGGGTTGACGATCGCGCCGGCCTGGTTGGCGGCTCCGCGCGAGAGCGTATCGGTCATGCGGTCGAGTCTACCCCTCGGCCGTCCCGGCATCGAGAGCGACGTCGATCATGCGGTCGATGGCACGATCGAGCTCGTCGAGGGGCAGGTACGTCTCCTCGGTGCTCACCTCCTCGGACAGGACGTCCGAGACGGTGAGCGCGCAGGCGGCCTTCACACCTGCCCGCGCCGCCAGGAAGAACAGCGCCGACGCCTCCATCTCGAGGGCCAGCACGCCACGCTCCCGCCAGCGCTTCGCGTAGTCGGCGTCGGGGTTGTAGAAGACGTCGACCGATGCGATGAGCCCGGTCCACGCCGCGATGCCCGCGGCCGCTGCGGCGTCGACGAGGGCGCGGGTGAGGCCGAAGTCGGCGGCCGGCGCGTAGGCGTCGCCGTGGAGGTACGTGCGCGTCGACCCGTCGGTAGGACAGGCGGCCGTGGCGACGACGAGGTCGCCCGTCTTCAGGCCCTTGCCGATTCCGCCGCACGTGCCGACGCGGATGAGCCGCGTCGCGCCGAGCCGCAGCAGCTCCTCCACGACGATGCTCAGGCTGGGTGTTCCCATCCCGCTGGTCTGGACGCTGACAGGCACCCCGTGATAGGTCCCGGTGAACCCGAACAGCCCGCGGTGCTCGTTCACGGTGCGGACCGAGCCTTCGTCGAAGCGCTCGCTGATGCGCCGGGCCCGGTTCGGATCGCCCGGGAGCAGGACGAGCGGCGCGTAGTCGCCCTCTTCGGCGCGAAGGTGGATCTGTGGCATGCCGCTAGCCTAGCCGAGACCACCGGTTTCGAGACGTCCGGCACTGGCAGGCGGCTTGCTCAGCCCGCCAACCGACGACGGAGGAGCGGCCTGACCCGACTCGCGGCCCTGTAGCATCGGAGCCGATGACCCGCAGCCGATGGACCGATGAGCTCGCCTTCGCGACCGATCTCGCCCGGCGAGCGGGCGCCGTCCTGACCAGGAGCTACGGCCGGCTGCGAGCGGATCGACTACAAGAGCAAGCGCGACGTCGTGACCGATGCGGACTACGCCTCGGAGCGCCTCGTCATCGATGCCATCCGCCGGCGTCACCCCGGCGATGCGATCCTCGCCGAAGAGTCGGGCGAGCACGCGGGAGTGCTCCGCGACGACGGCTCGCACAACGGACGAACCTGGGTCATCGACCCGTTGGACGGCACGGTCAACTACGCGAACGGCATCCCGTACTACTGCGTCAGCATCGGGCTGGTTGTGGACGGTCAGCCGGCCGTCGGCGTGGTGTTCGACCCTGCCCGGGACGACCTCTACACCGCCACCGCGACCGACCGCGCGCGGCACAACGGCAAGCCGATCACGCGCCTCGACGAAGGAGGCGCTGTCGGACTACGTGGTGAGCCTGGCGGTCATCGGTCGTGGAGGGCTCGCCCGAGAGCGCCGCATCGCGCGCAGCATCCGCATCCATCGGCGCATGGGCAGCGCCGCTCTCGCCCTCGCCTACGTCGCGGGCGGACGCTTCGATGCGTTCGTGCAGAACGGCGGCCTATCGCTGTGGGACGTCGCCGCCGCCGGCCTCATCGCCGAGCGCGTCCGGGGCCGTCGTCACGAGCCTGGACGGCGGGGCGTGGTGGCAACCGAAGACACGCGGCCCGCGCAACAGCGTCGTCGCGGCGCCGCCGGCCCAGCACGCGGCCATCCTCGAGATGCTGGCCAGGGAACGGATGACGGTGCAGGGCAGGACCTAGGCGAGCGGTGCCTCGGCATCGTCGAGGACGCGCGCCAGCATGCCCAGCGTGATCGCGGTCGCTCCCCATACTCGGACGCCGCCGAACCGGTAGACCCCGGCGCGCAGGCTGAACCCGCCAACCTCGAAGTCCTCGACGCCGGCGACCTCGGGGTCCCACAGCGCCCGCAGCGGCAGCTCGACGATCGACGCCACCTCCGCGTCGTGGGGCACGAGGACGGGCCGCGCCGCGACGGCCCCCACGTATGGGCGCAGCTCGTAGTTGCTGACGGGGATCCACACCGGGTCGAGCGTCGCCCAGGACACGCACCGTGGAAGGCTCGAGGCCGACCTCCTCCCACGCCTCGCGCAGCGCGGCCGCCTCGTGCGTCTCATCGGGGTCGAGCGCTCCCCCGGGCAGCGACACCTCGCCGGCGTGGGCTCGCATCGTCTCGTGGCGGACGGTCAGCGGCACGACCAGGTCGCCGTCGGCGTCGGGATAGACCGCCAGCAGGGTGGCCGCCGGTCGCGGCTCCGGGAATGTGGAGCGGTCGACGCGGTCGCGGGTCGTCAGGCCGTCGCTCGCACGCGGCAGGAGGCGCAGGTCGATCGGAATGGGTCGCCGGACGCGCGCCAGCGCATCGGCCAGCGCGTCCTCCCATCCATCGTCAGCGCGTAGTATTCGGGGCATGACCCAGGCTCACCTCAACCGGGACGTCCGCGTGCGCGAGGCGCTGTATCGGACGCGCCTCTTCGTCAACCGTACGCCGCATTTCAGCAAGGCGACGCGGAAGGAGGCAAATCGCGCGCTCGACGACCTCGAGCGACAGCTGGGCCTCAACCAGGTGAATGCGTCGCAGGCGGCGCGGGCGATCGAGCTGCTCAATCGCGCGCACTCCTCGTTGCTGTTCGGGCTCCTGCGCGACGTGGACTTCAGCGAGCGGTTCGCGCCCGCACTTCGCCACCTCGGCCTTCGGGGCATCGGCGACCGGCTCTCGGAGGTGCCCTCGTCGGTCATGGCGCTGCCCATTCCCGGCCCGATCGATGGGCGCGCGCACCGCGACGACCTGCCGGCCGAGGAACGTCTCGACGCCGACGGGCATCCTCTCCCCTCACCACCGGGGTTCTACGAGGGCTACTGAGCCCGGCTACGCCTCGGCCGAGCCTGGCAGCGCCGCGATCAGGCTCGCCCGGTTCGGCGTGGCTCCCAGGCCCAGCCGGTCCCCGACGACCGCCGCCAGCGGCGGCTCGAGGAAGCTCGACCGCAGCGCCTCCCAGGAGCCTGACCCGAAGGCCTCGCCCGGGGTCGCGTCGAGGATGACCCGCCCCGCGCGCATGACCACGACGCGCTCGAACGACTCGGCCACGAACCGCATGTCGTGGCTGATGGCGATGACGGTCCGCCCCTCGCCGGCGACCGTGTCGAGCAGCGCGCGCACGCGCTCGACGCCACGCGCGTCCTGGCCCGTGGTCGGCTCGTCCAGGACGAGGACCGGGGTCCGCATGGCGAGCACCGAGGCCAGGGCGAGGAGCTTGCGCCGCGAGCCGCCGAGGTCGTAGGGGTTCGTCCGCGCCTCAGCGGCCAGGCCTGTGGCCTCGAGGGCTTCGTCCGTGGCCGCGGCCACCTCCGATCGCGAGCGCCCGAGGTTGCGCGGGCCGAACTCGACTTCGGCCCGGACCGATCCCGCGAAGATCTGGCGATCGGGGTCCTGGAACACGAGGCCGACCCGGGCGGCCAGCTGCGCGACCGTGAGCTGGGCCGCATCGGTGCCGTCGACCAGGACGCGTCCCGCGGTCGGGCGCAGCAGGCCGTTGAGGTGCCGCACCAGCGTCGTCTTGCCGCTTCCGTTCTGACCGATGATCGCGACGCGCTCGCCCGGCGCGATCCGCAGGTCCACCCCGTCGAGCGCGCGGACCTCGCCGTCGGGGTAGACGTGGACCAGGCCCTCGAGCCGGAGGTCAGGCACGGAGCGCCGCCTCCACGCGCGGTGCGTCGACCCCGGCCGCCAGCAGCGCACGGCGCAGATCGATGGCATCGGGAGCCGCGACCCCCCGCTTCGCAAGCTGGACATCGGCGAGGACATCGGCCGCCGGGCCTGCCATCGCGACGCGCCCGCCGTCGAGCACGATGACCTCGGTGCAGATCTCGGCCAGAACGTCTGTCTTCTGCTCGGCGACGAGGATCGTGGTCCCCGTCGTGGCGAGGCCACGAATCGCATCGGCGACAAGGCGCGTCCCGGCGGGGTCGAGCTGCGCGGTCGGCTCGTCGAGCACGAGGTGCGCCGGTCGAAGGGCGAGGAGGCCTGCCATGGCGACGAGCTGCTGCTGCCCGCCGGACAGCCGTCGCGGGTCGCGCGCGGCGAGATCGTCGATCCGTAGGAGCGCGAGGGCCTCCCAGGTCCGCGCGGTGACATCGTCGCGCTCCAGGCCGAGGTTCATCGGTCCGAAGGCGACCTCCTCGAAGACGGTCGCGGCCACCTGGGTGAGCTGGGTCACCGGGTTCTGGAAGCCGATCCCGACGCGCAGGGAGTGCTCGCCCTGGCCAAGCGACTCGACGTCTGCCCCGTCGAGCAGGATCCGCCCTCGCACCTGGCCGCCGATGGTCCGCGGGGCCAGCCCGCTGGCGACGAGGCACAGGGTCGTCTTTCCCGACTCCGACGCGCCGGCGAGCCCGGTCACGGTGCCGTCCCGCAGCTCGAAGCTCACGCCGAGGAGCGCCGGCCGTGCCGCTCCGGCGTACCGGTAGCCGACGTCGACGAACGCGAGGCTCACGGAAGCACCCCGGCGATCCGGGCGACAAGGAGCCCCACCAGAGCGGCGACAAGGAGCCAGCGCGCGAGCGCCTGGGCCCCACTGTCGGAGGGCGCCCACAGCAGCGTCCGCCGCCCGGGCCGCGCGAAGCCGCGTGCCTCGAGGGCCATCGTCCGCTCCTCGACCTCGGCGATCGAGCCGAGAATCACCGGTCCGACGATCGGCAGGATGCCCCGAACCCGTCGCCAGACCGAGCCCTCCGTGTCGAGCCCACGGGCACGCTGCGCCGCGGTGATCTGGCCGGCGCGCTCGACCATGGCGGGCACGGTCTGCACCGATGCGTTCGCCACGAACCCGATGCGCGGGCTGACGCCCCTGCGCTCGAGGTCGATGACAAGGTCGGCAGGACGCGTGGTCAGGTAGAACAGCGTCACGGCCCCGCTGATGGCCAGGATGCGGAGGCCGATCTCGAGCGCGAAGGCGAGCCCCTCGCCGGTGGCCGTGATCGGGCCGATCTGGAACAGCACCTGCGTGCCGCCGGGGAAGAAGAACAGGTTGACGAGGAAGGCCGACAGCGCGATCGGGAGCGACAGGACGAGCGTCGTCCGGGCCAGCGGCCCGAGGACACCCGCCACCGCCGCGGGCAGCAGCACGGCGAGCGCCGACGAGCACCATCGGCCCGATCAGGCCGCCCAGGACGACCGCGGCGATCGCGGTCGTGGTGGCCAGGACGGCCTTGGTCAGCGGGTTGAGCCGATGAACCGCGGTCGGCCCGGGAGCGCCCAGGAAGTCGGGCACGCCCCGGGCCGGGCTCGTCGCGTCGGTCAGGCCGGGGCCCCCCGCCACTCGCCGGCGTCGTCGGGTGCCACGTCCTCCTCCTCGTCGAGCAGGCTCTCGCCCTGCGGGAACCGAGCCTTCGTTCGGCGCGCCATGGCGGTGAGGATCAGGTAGACGACGAAGAACGCGGTGATCTTGTCGATCGGGTCGCTGATGAGCCCTTGCCCAAGCGTGGCGGCGTTGATGTCGGCGCCGGCCTGGCGGAACGCGGCGACGAGGAAGTCGGTCCCCGAGCCGGTCACCCCGCCGAAGACTCCAGCCGCGATCGGGGCGCTGATGAGGGCGGCGACGATGCCGGTGAGCATGCCGGTCACCACGACGTACGCGGCAGTCAGGTCGCGCCGGATGGCGAGGAGGGCGAACAGGCCGATCACGGTCGCCGCGACGAGGGCGAGTGCCACCCAGCCGAGAACGACGAAGATCGTGTTGTCGGAGCTGGGGGCGATGCTGACGTCACCCACGATGGCGGTGTAGCCGAGGTAGGCGAGGTAAGCGAGGCCGCCGATGACGACCGCGGTGATCACGCCACCGAGCACGAGCTGCCCGACCGGCCGATTGATGCGCGGACGCAGCACGCCCGACGACCCGGCCAGCCCGGCCATGATCCCGATGACCGCCGCCACCACCGCGAATGCCGCCGCAGGCGGGTACTGGAATGGCGGCGGGATCACGTAGGCCCAGAGCAGGTTCGCGAGGAACCCGGTGGCAGCGCCGGCGAGCGGCCCGGCCAGGACGCCGACGAGAATCGTCCCGATCGAGTCGAGGTAGATCGGGATCTTCAGGGCCGCCGCCACGGTCTGGCCGAGAATGATGTTCATCGCGATCGCGATCGGCATGAGGATCAGGACGCGCGTCGTGAACTGGCCGGTGATCGACGCGTTCGCGCCGGTCTGAATGCGTTCGACGACGAGCCACACGACGACCGCCACGAGCATCGCCACCCCGAGAATCAGTGCGAGCACGTCGGCGACGGCCTGGAAGGCGAAGGTGATCGGATCGGGCTCGCCGGGCTCCGGGAAGCCACCGGCGAGGGCGATGCCGGCAGCGGCGACCACGACGAACGCGAGCAGTGCGGCGACCCAACGGATGACCATGGTTGGTGCTGACCCTCCTCCGGTCTGAACGGTGCTAGCTGTACGGGACGCTGACGGCGCGGACGAGGCGCTCGAGGAGCGCCGCGCGCATCGGCTCGGGATCGATCTCGGTCGCGATGGAGACGGCCGGGCGGTCATCTCCGTCGGAGCGATAGAGACTGCCGGCGAGGTACGGATCGGTGCTCGTGTCGCAGGCGAGGATCTCGGTGACGCTCTCGGTCACCAGGCGCGGCTGCAGGAGCGAGGCGATGAGCGCCACCGGATCGTGCAGGTAGGCCCCATCGATGCCGTCGGCCTTGCGGTGGAATTCGACGTAGAAGCGCATTGCGTCGCGCACGATGCCGGCCAGCGGCGTATCGGGCAGGGCGTCCAGGTCGGACATCGTGAAGATGATGTCCTGCGTCGCATCGAGCGGCATGACGCGATGGATCGACCCGGCGCGGAGGCAGATCTCGACGGCCTCGGGATCCACGCAGGCGTTCCACTCGCCGGTCTCGGTGGTGTTGCCCCGCTCCTCCAGCGTCCCTCCCATCCAGACGACCTCGCGGGTGGCTCGGGCGAGATCGACGCCCTGCTGCGTTGCCGCAGCGAGGTTGGTCAGCGGGCCGAGCGCCACGATCGTGATGTCTCCCGGGATGGCGCGCGACGTGCGCACCGATGTAGCGGCTGGCCGGAATGGCGGTGTACTCGGTCGTTCCGAGGGCGCGGTCCTCGCCGGTCAGCTCGACGTACCCGGTGCCGGTCGGGCCGTGCGTGTCGGCGGCCGTTCGGAGACGCCGCAGCAGCGGTCGCGCGGCCCCGATGCTGACCGGGACGTCGCCACGCCCGCACAGACGCAGGATCTTGCCGGTGTTGCGGGCCACGTGGTGGATCTCGACGTTGCCGGCCACGCACGTCACGCCGCGCAGGTTCAGCTCGGGGCTCGTGGCAGCGATCAGCAGCGCGATCATGTCGTCGATCCCGGTGTCGACGTCGAGGATCAGCGGTCGTGCGGCGATCGGCTCGTGCTCCTCGGCCTCCATCGGCGACCTATGGTACCCGCCAGGCACCCGCCTGGCCGACCTTCGTGGAGAGCGTCCTGTCCCAGGATCTCGCTGATGTGGCGGGCCGCGACGAGCACGCCGTCGAGATCGACGCCGTGCGCCATCCCCTCGCGGTCGAGCAGGTAGACCAGGTCCTCGGTGGCGAGGTTGCCGGCCGCGCCGGGCGCGTAGGGGCAGCCGCCGGTGCCGCCGGTCGAGGCGTCGAAGCATCGGATGCCGAGCTCGAGCGCGGCGGACACGTTCGCCAGCGCCGTGCCACGGGTGTCGTGGAAGTGCATCGCCAGCCGATCGGGACCGATGCCGGCCGCGAGGAGCGCGCCCACGACGCGACGCACGTCGGCCGGCCCGGCGACGCCGATCGTGTCGCCGATCGAGATCTCGTCCACGCCGAGCTCCAGGAGCTCGCGCGCCACGCCGACCACCGCCGCCTCGCCGACCTCTGCCCTGGTACGGGCATCCGAACGCGGTGCTCACGTAGCCCCGGCTCCACCAGCCGCGCTCGCGGGCCGCATCGATCACCGGACGGAACGCGTCGATCGACTCCGCGATGGTCATGTTGATGTTCGCCCGCGTGAACGGCTCGCTGGCGGCGGTGAAGACGCAGACCGCATCCACCCCGGCGGCGACGGCACGCTCGAGGCCGCGGGCGTTGGGCACCAGGACGGGGTAGCGCACGCCCGGCCGCCGCTCGAGGCGGCCCATGAGCTCATCCGCATCGGCCAGCTGGGGGATGGCCTTCGGTGAGACGAAGCTGGTCGCCTCGATCTCGCGCAGGCCCGCGTCGGCCAGGAGCTCGATGAAGCGCAGCTTGGCGTCCGTGCCGATCGGGGCGCTCTCGTTCTGGAGCCCGTCGCGCGGACCGACCTCGTAGATGCGAACGTCGCGGTCAGCCATCGGCCGATTGTGACGGCGCGACCTCGCCGATGAGGTCCCCGCGCTGCACCTGCTGCCCCTCGCGGACGTGGCAGCGAGGCAAGCACCCCGTCCGACGGCGCGAGGACGGCGTGCTCCATCTTCATGGCCTCGATCACCACGACCGCCTGGTGAGCCTTGACCGATGCGCCCTCGGCAACGCGCACGGCGATCACCCGTCCCGGCATGGGAGCCAGCGAGGACCGATGCGCCCTCGCCGGCGGCGGCCGCCGCATGGCGGGCCGACTCCTCCACCGAAGGCGGTGGCGCGACCGAGAAGTCGAGCGATTGGCCATCGACGTCGACATGAGCGACATCGCCGTCGCGAATGGCCTTCGGCGCGTCGCCTGACTTGTCACCGTCGAGGAGCGCCACGCTGCGATCCGCCTCGTCGTGGCGGATCCTCCATGTGGGCGGCGCGTTCAGGCGCCATCCCCCGGCCCACGCGCCGTCCTCCGTCGACTCGAGAGCCAGAGCGGCCGCGCGCCAATGGCGGTCGTCGGGGGTAGCGGGCCCGGGCAGCTCGAGGGCCGCGATCGTGTCGGTGCGCATCTCGCCGTCGCGCAGGACCGGCTGGGCGGCGAGCCAGCGCAGGAAGCGCAGGTTGGTCCGCACGCCGAGGATCGTCGTCCCGTCGAGCGCATCCTGGAGTCGGGCCAGCGCATCCGAGCGGCTCGGGCCGTGGACGATGAGCTTGGCGAGCATCGGGTCGTAGCGGTCCGACACGGTGTCGCCCTCCTCGATGCCGGTGTCGACGCGGGCGCGGTCCGGCCAGCGGAGCAGGGCCACCGTCCCGGTGGCGGGGAGGAACCCGGCCTCGGGGTCCTCGGCGTAGAGACGGGCCTCGATGGCGTGCCCTTCCAGTGACGGCGCCGTGCGTAGCCCGATCTCGGCGAGGGTCGCGCCACCGGCGATCCGCAGCTGGTCGGCAACAAGGTCGCGCCGCGTGACCGCCTCGGTGACCGGGTGCTCGACCTGGAGGCGCGTGTTCATCTCGAGGAAGAAGTGCTCGCCCGCATCGGTCACGAGCATCTCGACGGTGCCGGCGCCGACGTAGCCTGCCGCGCGCGGCGATCGCGAGCGCGGACTCGCCCATGCTCGCGCGGAGGTCCGGCGTCATCGAAGGGCCCGGCGCCTCCTCGACGATCTTCTGGTTGCGGCGCTGCGATGAGCAGTCGCGCTCCCCGAGATGGATGCCGCGCGCCGTCCCCGTCGCACAGCACCTGGATCTCGACGTGCCGCGAACCGACGAGGTAGCGCTCGAGGATGAGCCGATCGTCGCGCGAAGGACCGATGCGCCTCGCGGCGGGCGGCCGCCAGGGCCTCCGGCAGCTCCCGCGGGTCGCGCACCACGCGCATGCCCTTGCCGCCGCCGCCGGCCGATGGCTTCACCAGCAGCGGGTACCCGATCCGCTCTGCCTCGCGGACCAGCGTCGCGTCGTCGTTGGCATCGCCGTCGTAGCCGGGGACGGTCGGCACGCCCAGCTCGGCTGGCCCGCCGTCGGGCCGCGGCCTTGTCCCCCATCGCGGTGATGGCGGCGGGCGGTGGCCCGATCCAGATCAGCCCCGACGCAGTCACGGCACGCGCGAAGCCTGGATGCTCGGCCAGGAACCCGTACCCTGGATGCACCGCGTCGATGCCCGCGCGACGGGCGACGGCGATCAGCTCGTCACCATCGAGGTACGAACCGACCTCGTGGGTCTCGTCCATGCCGCGTGGGGGTCGCTCGTCCGCCGCATGGATGCCCACCACGCGGATGCCCATGGCACGGGCGGTCCGCGCGATGCGGACCGCGATCTCGCCTCGGTTCGCGACCAGGAGGCTGCGGATCGGCTGCGCGGACGACGGACCACCAGCCACAGCTGCCAGCGACGAGCGCGACACGCGGGTTCGGGCGCCGACCCGGGTTGATGGAAGGCGCCCGTCGGCGATCCAGCGCTGCACGGTTCGGACGGTGACGCCGAGCTCTTCGGCGACCTGGCGCGGCGTCAGCTCGTCGTGCATGTCGCGATTGTCGCAGGCAGCGGCGCCGAGTGAGCTACGGCTCGGGGTCGCTCCAGCTCGGCGGGCGCTTGTCGAGGAACGCGGCGAGCCCCTCCTGGCCCTCGGCCGAGGTCCGCTGCTGCGCGATGTGCCGGACCGCGTGCCGGCGCGCCTCCTCCGGCGGCAACGTGCGGAGCTCGCGGATCAGCGCCTTGGCCCCGCGGGCGGCGGTCGGTCCGACCTGCCCGAGCGCCGCGAGCAGCGCAGCCACGCGCACGTCGAGCGCCGCCTCATCCGGGACGACCTCGTGGACGAGGCCGATGCGCTGCGCCCGGTCGGCGTCGAAGCGCTCCCCGGTGAGGTAGAGGGCCCGCGCGTTCGACTCGCCGATCTTCGGCAGCACGAACGTGCTGATCACCGCGGGGAGGATGCCGAGCCGCGTCTCGGTGAACCCGAACGTCGTGTCGGCCGAGGCGACGACGATGTCCGCGACCGCGCACAGGCCCATCCCGCCGCCCAGGGCCGCGCCGTGGACGCGCGCGATCGTCGGCACCGGGCAGAGGTCGATGGCGGTGAACATCGACTGCATCGCGGCGGCGTCGCGCTCGTTGTCGTCGCGAGACATCCCGACCGCAGAGCGCATCCACTCGATGTCCGCGCCGGCACAGAATGTCGGGCCGTCGCCGGAGATGACGACGGCCCGCAGCGTGTCGGGCGTGTCGCGGGCGAAGCCCTCGAAGGTCGTTCGGAGCTGCGCGATGAGCTCCGCATCGAACGCGTTGCGCGACTCGGGTCGCGCGAGGCTGACGCGAGCAACCTTCCCCTCGCGCTCGACGCGCAAGCCGGCCATCAGCCTCGCCCTCGCCGGTGGAACGGCTCCGCCACGGCGCGAACCTGTGCGAGGAGCGGCTCCTCGAGCCAGACGACGTCGGTTCCGTCGGGGACATCGACCGTTGCCGAGGCGCCATCGCTGCCGAGGAGCCCCAGCAGCAGGTGCGGCTGCCCACCGTCATCGGTCTCGACGAGGAATGCCGCCTCGACGTCGGTGGCGCGGAGCGCATCGGCCAGGGAGCGCTCGAGGTCGCTCGTGTCGTCCCGCGGCAGGCGAACGAGGATCGAGCGACGGGCCGTCGGCTCGAACAGCGGTCGGTCGGTGCCCGGGATCCGTCCCTCCGCCAGGGCGGCGAGCTCGTCGATCTCGAAGCGGTACGGCACCGGCCCGGCCGGATCCATGATCGCCGGCATGCCCGTCGCGGCGAGGTTGGCGATGGCGACGCGTCCGGGGAGGGGCAGGTTCCCGGTTCGCAGCGGCGCCCACGCCGCCAGGGCGCCGACGGAGCCGAACACCACGCTCACCGGCTCGCCGTCGCGCTCCCGTGCGAGCATCACGCTGATCTCGACCTGCTCGTCGTCGTTGACCGCCGAGGCCAGCGCCTCGCGCGCCTCGTCGCCGTGCTCGGGCGGAACCGGCAGCAGCAGCGTTCCGCTCATGAGGATGCGATAGAACTCGTGGAGCGGCCCGGTCTCGCCGTGCTCCTCGGCCTCGCGTGCCGCGAGCATCGCGTCGAACAGGTCCGCGGCGCTCTGCTCGAGCGCGCCCGACGGCTGGGATCGATCGTGGGAGCCGGGTGCCGGCTGATCGCTGGGCTGCTGCATCGGTCGGGTGAGCCTACCCGATGCGATAGGATCGGAGCCCATGTTCCGGGGCATCGACCACCTCGTCATCGCCTGCCCGGACCCGGGTCGCGCCGCAGACGATCTGGAGGCCGAGATCGGCATCACGGCCACCGGCGGGGGCCGCCACGAGGGCCGCGGCAGCCACAGCATCGAGGTCACATCCGGTACAGGCTGAACCCCGGCTCGGGGATGGGCGCGTTGAGCGCGGCGCTGATGCCGAGGGTGAGCACGCGCCTCGTGTCGAGCGGGTCGATCACGCCGTCGTCCCAGAGCCTCGCGGTCGAGAAGTAGGGCGAGCCCTCGCGCTCGTACGTCTCGAGGATGGGCGCCTCGTAGGCGTCGCGGTCGACATCGGTCTCGAATCCGCCACGCACGGTCGAGAGGACCCGGGCGGCCTGTGCGCCGCCCATGACGCTGATCCTGGCGTTCGGCCACATCCACAGCTGGCGCGGCCCGTACGCGCGCCCGGCCATGCCGTAGTTCCCCGCCCCGAAGCTGCCGCCGATGATGACGGTGAACTTCGGAACGTTCGTGGTGCTCACCGCGGTCACCAGCTTGGCGCCGTCGCGTGCGATCCCGCCTGCCTCGTACTCGCGTCCGACCATGAACCCGGTGATGTTCTGGAGGAACACGAGCGGGACGCGGCGCTGCGAGCAGAGCTCGACGAAATGCGCTCCCTTGAGCGACGACTCGCTGAACAGGATTCCATTGTTCGCCACGATCCCCACGGGAAAGCCGCCGATGCGGGCGAAGCCGGTCACCAGCGTCTCGCCGTAGCGCGCCTTGAACTCGTGGAAGTCGCTCGCGTCCACCAGGCGCGCGATGACCTCGCGGACGTCGTAGGACTGGCGCGCGTCGGAAGGAATGACCCCGTACAAGTCGTCGGGTGCGACCGCCGGCTCACACGGCTCGCCGATGTCCCACGGCGACTCGGGGGCCTTGCGGTGAAGGTTGCGCACGATCTCGCGACCGAGCGCCAGTGCGTGCTCATCGTCGAGGGCGTAGTGATCGGCGACGCCTGAGCGGACCGTATGAACCTCCGCGCCGCCGAGCTCTTCCGCGGTGACGATCTCGCCGGTGGCGGCCTGCACGAGTGGCGGGCCGCCCAGGAAGATCGTGCCGGTTCCCTTCACGATGACGGTTTCGTCGCTCATGGCGGGAACGTAGGCGCCGCCGGCGGTGCAGGAGCCCATCACCAGGGCGACCTGCGGGATGCCTCGCGCGGACAGCTGCGCCTGGTTGAAGAAGATGCGACCGAAGTGGTCGCGATCGGGGAAGACCTCGGCTTGGAGTGGCAGGAACGCGCCACCGCTGTCGACGAGGTAGATGCAGGGCAGGTTGTTCTCGAGGGCAACCTCCTGGGCGCGGAGATGCTTCTTCACGGTCACCGGGTAATAGGTTCCGCCCTTGACGGTCGCGTCGTTGGCGACGACGACGACCGTCGTGCCCTCGACCTGGCCGATGCCGGACACGATCCCGGCCCCGGGCGCCTCGTCGTCGTAGAGGCCGTTCGCGGCCAGCGCGTTGAGCTCGAGGAACGCACTGCCCGGATCGACGAGCCGATCGATCCGCTCGCGCACCGGCAGCTTCCCGCGCTCGCGGTGCCGTGCGATGGAGCGTTCGTCGCCGCCGGCTCCGTCCCGTGTCAGCTCGTCGGTGCGTCGGTGGAGGTCGTCGACGAGAGCGCGCATGGCCTCGGCGTTGGCGCGCGTGGCGGGGTCATCCGGGACGAGGGAGGAACGGAGGACGGCCATCGCGGCCGATTATCGCGCGCGTGCGGCGCGCGACTCAGGCGAGGGTGACGAGCGGGACGATCTGGCTGACGTGAACCGAGTTGACGATGACGACGCTCACGACGTGCTCGAACGAAGGCTCCCCGTTGCGGAGGAAGTACGCATCGGTGAGGGGGAGAAAGCCCTGTCCGCGAAGCAGGTGCGGTCCGACCTGCACGCCGTTGGCCACGTGAACGTTGCCCGTGATGCTGAAGGGACCCGCCACGAGGGCCGCGCGTCGCAGGCGCCGATGCAGCCGCAGCTGCCGGCTGGCGCGCCATTCGGGCGGCATGGCCAGGACGACTCGGGCGGTGGCCAGGCCCTCCCATGCGCCGGACTCTCCGCCGACTTCCTCGCCCGGCGCGGGCATCCCGACCTCGTCGGTTCGGTCCGGGCTGGGGCGCCAGAGACGCAGCTCGTCACGCGAGTTGAGCAGGTCGGTCACCCGGTGTCCGTCGGGCGCGATCCAGCCGACGATGCGTGAGTCGGCGGTGTAGATCTCGATCGGGGCGAGCTCGGGGGACGACGCAAGAGCCGCGGATCCCTGAGTGGCTGACGGCCCAGGACCGCGACGCCAGTTCCAGAACGTCACGTGTGTCTCCCCTGTCTGGGCCGCGCAGGCACGATGGGGTGCGGCCGTGGCGCAACCGTACGTCGCACCCCTCGCATCTGATACGGGTCGATAGTCCTACCCGGGCCTCCGTTCGGTCGTGACCCGATCAGCGGGCCTGCGAGCGTCGATCGTTCGAGCACCGGGGAACTAGTCAGTCGACGCCGAACGCCACTGGCGCAGCTTCGTCGGCGTGATCCGGATCGGGACCGAGTACTCGCCGGCGAACGAGGCAGGATCGGCACCGAGGCGCGCGATGAGCTCGTCGTACTTCGCGAGGTAGGCCGGCACCTGGTCGGCTGACGGCAGGCTCGGGTCCTCGACGGCCTTGCCGGTGATGACGGTGATCTCGTCGCCGAGCTCGTCCGTCCGCATGGCCAGCGACACGTTCGGGTTGGCGGCGATGTGGCGCAGCTTCGGCTTGTCGCGCTGCGAGTAGACGATGATCGACGAGCCGTCCCACCAGAACCACACCGGCGTGGGAACCGGGGTCCCGTCGGGCAGCCACCGTGATCGAGCCACGCCACGCTGTCGGAACGGAGGCGCTCGTCGGCGCGCGCGCCCTTCTCGGTCGTCGGATCGATCACCACGCCGCGATAATGACACCGATGTTCTACGTGCAGCACGGCGAGATTCCCCACAAGCGCCACACCCAGTTCCGCAAGAACGACGGCAGCCTCTACGCCGAGGAGCTGTTCGGCGTCGAGGGCTTCAGCGGCCGCGCCAGCCTGCTCTACCACCACACGCCGCCGACCCAGACGCACGAGATCGCGAAGGTGCGCGACGTGGTGCATCGAGCAGTCCGAGGACGAGGCCAGCGGGGCGCATCGGCATCGGCTGGTCAACACCGGGGCGCTGATGCCGACGGGTGACGGAATCACCGGTCGCGTGCCGCTGTTCTACAACGCCGATGTCACCTTCGGCGTCGTCCTTCCCGCCGAGCCGATGGAGCACTTCTACCGCAACGGCGAGGCGGACGAGATGTACTTCGTCCACACCGGCAGCGGCACGCTGGAGACGATCTTCGGGCCGATCGACTACGGCCCCGGCGACTACCTCGTCATCCCGATCGGCACGACGTACCGGCTGCGGCCGTCATCCGATGACCAGCGCATGCTGTGGGTCGAGTCGCCGTCGGCGATCGTGCCGCCCAAGCGCTACCGCAACGACTTCGGCCAGCTGCTCGAGCACTCTCCCGTACTGCGAGCGCGACATCCGCCCGCCGGCCGAGATGATCCCCGTCCTCGACGAGGGCGACTTCGTCATCGAGGTCAAGACCCGCGGCCGCGTCACCGCCTACCACTACCGCCATCACCCGTTCGACCTCGTGGGCTGGGACGGGCATCTGTGGCCGTTCGCCTTCAACATCGGCGACTTCGAGCCGATCACCGGGCGCGTCCACCAGCCGCCGCCGGTCCACCTCACCTTCCAGCCGCGCAACTACGTGATCTGCAGCTTCGTGCCGCGCAAGTTCGACTACCACCCGCTCGCCATCCCCGCGCCGTACAACCACTGCGAACATCAACTCGCGACGAGGTCATCTACTACGTCGCCGGCAACTTCATGTCGCGTCGCGGCGTGGACATCAGCTCCTTCACGATCCATCCGGCGGGCATCCCGCACGGGCCGCATCCGGGGTCGGTCGAGGCATCGATCGGCAAGGAGGCGACCGAGGAGCTGGCGGTCATGATCGACACGTTCCACCCGCTGCACCTCACGCGGCAGGCCTCGGAGCTCGACGACGACCGCTACCCGTACTCGTGGATCCCGCCCGACGACTCGCACGAGCACGCGCGCGAGCTCTCGGAGCGCGGCCCGGAGGCCTTCCCGGACTGACGCCAGTCACGCCGATGCCGGAGGCTCAGGCCTTTGGCGGAACCACGGGTCCGGCCGGAGGGGCGGGCGGCGAGGGCGAGATGAGCCGATGGTTGGGCGCGATTCCCGCATCTGCCAGTGCCAGAGAGAGGCGGCGCCGGAGCTCGGAAGCCACGCGCCAGCGCGCCCCGGGCAGCACCCGGCCGGACATCCGCAGTGTGACGCCCAGGTCGGTGAACGCCGTGGTCGCGCGATACTCCGGCGTCTCGAGCAGCTGCGGGGACCACTCCTCGTCCTCGGCGAACTGGGCACCCACGGCGCTCATGACCTCGATCGCGCGGTCCACGTCGGCCACGGGCACCCCGACGACGTCCACCACCGCGTTGGCGTAGTAGCGCGTCAGGTTGGCGGTGATGCGGATCTCGCCGTTGGCGATGGTGTGGACGGTGCCGCTCACGTCGCGCACGGTGACGCGCCGCAGGCCGATCTCCTCGACGGTCCCCTCGACGCCGTTGATCGACACCACGTCGCCGATGGAGAACGGGTACTCGAACAGGAGCAGGATCCCGGTCAGGTAGTCGAGGACGATGCTCTGCCCCGCAACGGCCAGGCCCGCGATGATGATTCCCAGCCCGGCGACGACCGGCCACAGGTCGAAGATCGTGAGCGCCAGGATCAGGAACGCGATGGCGACCCCGTACTTGACGAGCCGCAGCAGCACGTCCTCCAGGGTCGTGACGCGCTTCGCGACCTCGTTCGAGCGATCCGGGCCGTCGGCCTCTGCCGGCACCTTGATCACGCGCGTCAGGACGCGGTGGATGATCGGCCTCGCAAGGCGGACGACGGCGAACAGGGCGATGCCCCACAGCAGCACCGCGAGGGCGTTGTCCTCGACCCAGGCGACGATCTGCTGGCCGAACGCCTCCATCGACGGCATCTCGATCAGCCCTGCGCGGTCGGCGCCGCTTCGCGCGCGGCAGTGGCCAGCTCGCGCAGGACGTCGAGGTCCAGGTCGGCGGCGCGCTTGAACTGGAGGTTGGCGCTGCTCGCCTTCACCTTGCCGAGGCGCGGCGCATAGGCCTTGGCCATGCTCTGACCCTCAGCGGCGGCGTTGACGTAGAGGCTCAGGTAGTTCTTCTGCGCGGCGAGCCCGAAGACGAACCACTCGCCCTCCGCGCCGCTGCGACCCTTGTAGTGGTACGCGCCGTAGCCGACGATGTGCTGCTGCGTGCCGCCCCAGAACTTCCCCTCCCACAGCACGCGCTCGTCCCCGGCGAAGGCCTCGGAGATCACCTCGTCGAGGGTGGTCATGTCATCGCGGACGTCATCGGGCAGGGATGCGAGGAACTCGTCAGGGGAGATCTTCGAGCGTTCCATCGGTGCACTCTAGAGCCCGCGGGCGGCGGGCGGTAGCATCGGTCCTGCAGGAGGAGGACCCATGACCGATGCGACCGCGATCCCCGTCAATGTCTTCGAGAACGACCGCGAGCTGATGGTCGTCGCGCCGATGCCGGGCGTGTCGCCCGAGAACATCAGCATCGACGTCACCGACGACGGCCACCTCACGCTGCGGGCGGCCCAGCACGGTGAGGGGCAGGAGCGCATCGACTACCTGACGCGCGAGTGGTCGTACGGGCCGTACGAGCGGACGATCGAGCTGCCCTGCGCCGTCGACGCCATGCGGGCCAATGTCACCTATGGCAACGGCGTCCTCTCGATCACCTTTCCCAAGGCCGGCGCCACGGCGCCGGGCCGGGTGCTCGTTCAGCGCACCGGCCACGCGCGGGGAGTCGCGGCGGGGCACTCCGGGACCCGGGGCGGCGACGACGAGCCAGAGACTCGGCTCGCGTGATCCTCTACTTCCTGCGGCACGGCAAGGCCGGCGACCCGCGGCATGCCAACGACGACCTGCGTGAGCTGACGGCGAACGGCATTCGAGCCCTTCGCGCGGCGGCACCGTTGTGGCAGCGGCTGAACCTGCGCCCCGACGTGGTGCTGAGCTCGCCACTCGCTCGAGCGCTTCAGACGGCCGAGCTGCTGTGCGAGGCGCTCGGCGGCACCCCGATCGTCGACGACCGGCTGCGGCCAGGCGCCCGCTGGGCCGACCTCGCCCAGGCCATGGCGGAGCACGCCGACGCGCGCCGGGTCATGTTCGTCGGCCACGAGCCCGATCTGTCGGGCACGATCGAGGAGCTGACCGGGGCCGCATCGGTCCGGATGCGGAAGGGCAGCCTTGCCTGCGTCGAGTTCTACGGCGTACCCGAGCCCGGCGGCGGGGAGATCGCCTGGCTCCTCGATCCGGATCTCTACGCCGACGACTGACCTGGAGGCCGATTCCCGATGACCGATTCCGTGGCACGCGTCCGCCGATTCGACGAGCCCGACGAGCACCGCGACTTCCCGCTCGGTGGGTTCGACCTGATCAACGTTGGCGGGATGAGCCTCGGCCGCGCCGAGTACCAGCCCGGGTGGCGATGGTCGGAGCATGTCGGCGCTGATCTGGGCCAGGCGCTTGTGCGAGGTGTCGCACCTCGGGCTCGTGCTCTCGGGGCGCAACCGGATCGAGATGACCGACGGCCGCGTGATCGAGGTCGGCCCCGGCGACGTGTTCGAGATCGGGCCTGGCCACGATTCGGTCGTGGTCGGTGACGAGCCCTACGTCAGCATTCACTTCCTGGGCGCCGACCAGTACGCGACGAAGTGACCGAGCCGGTCGCGCGCATGACGCGCGTCGCGGCGTACGCGCTGTGCGTCGACGGGGATGCCATCCTGCTCAGCCGCATCGCCCAGGGCGCCACGGCGACCTCGGACGGGAAGTGGACGCTGCCCGGTGGCGGCGTCGAGTTCGGCGAGGATCCCGCAGACGCAGCGTTGCGCGAGCTCACGGAGGAGACCGGCCTGGTCGGCGAGATCGTCGAGCTCGCGTCCGTCAGCTCGTGGACGGGCCGGTTCGTCCACCCCGCGAACGGGGTCCTGACCGACTTCCACGGCATCCGGATCATCTACCGGGTGCGGATCGTCGGCGGCGAGCTGCGCGACGAGGTCGGCGGCTCATCGGACACCTGCGCCTGGGTGCGACGAGCCGAGCTTGGAGGGCTTCCGCTTGTCGAGCTGGCCGAGGTCGGCATCGGCCTGGCATTCGACGCACCGTAGACTGACCGCGTGGCCGATCTCATGCTCCACACCCTCCTGCTGTGCGACTACGCCATCACCGCACAGGACGGGAAGATCAGCGCCATCGGCGTCTTCAGCCAGATCAACATCTCGCGCCTGCCGTCGGCGCATGGCCGATGCTTCGTGGTCGCCATCCTCGAGGCGTCGCCGGGGACCCACGAGATCGGCCTGCAGGTCGATCGCACCGTCCGGCAAGGCCACGCTCCAGCAGGCGCCCCGCCTGCGAATCGAGGTGCCGCCGACCGCGACGACCGCGAACATCGTCGCGGATCTCAAGGGGCTGCGGCTGGAGGAGATCGGACGGCATCGGATCGAGCTGCGCGCCGGCGACGACGTGCTCGGCAGCAGCCCGTTCAACGTGAACCTCGTGCTGCGCCAGCGGCCGGGCAACGCCTGAGTCAGTCCAGGCCGTAGCGCGCCTTCCAACTGGCCGGTAGTCGCAAGCCTCAGCCCGTACAGGTATCGGATCAGCTGACCGTGATGCTGAGCCTCGTGCTCCAGGAGGTCGAGCACGAGTCGCTCCTGCGCGTGGCTTGGCCGGTCCAACGACCTCACCGCCTCCGACGCCGATTCCGCCGATCGGTCGAGCGCGGCGCAGACGCTGGCGGGATCGGTGGTTGCGCTCGAGCGAGCACGAGAAGCCGGCCCACTCGCCGGCGACGATCGCCCGTGCGTAGCTCTCGCGAGCGCCGACGACGCACCAGAGCTGGGCTCCGACGGTGTTCGACGGCAGGCTGCCCAGCCTCGAGGAGAGGATGGCGCTCGTCCAGGAGCGGGAACAGGTCGCGGTAGAGACCGAACGACCGATCGAGGCTCTCGACGACGGCGTTGGTGCTCATCATGCCGGCATGGTACGCGCGCTCGGCCTCACGATCTCACGCAACGCCGGCAGACGGACGTTTACATCGGGCATGAGCGATCACCGACTTCGAGCGAGCCTTCTACGCCTCAGACGCCGTCCTACGACGGCACGGTTCGTCGCCGCCGTCCGCACCACCGGCATCTACTGCCGCCCGTCATGTCGGGTCCGCAAGCCGCTGCGGAAGAACGTCACCTTCCTGGCCGACGCGGCGGCGGCCCGGGCCGCCGGCTACCGCGCCTGCCTGCGCTGCCATCCGGATCGAGGCGGCCACGGTCGTCGTGCGCGAGCATCGAGACGCCGATCGGGCCGATGACGATCGGCGCCACCGAGCGCATCGGTCGTGCTCGCCGACTTCACCGAGCGCCCGATGATGCCCGCGCAGCTCGCGACGGTGCGTCGCCGGATCGGCCCGATGGCCGACGGCACGTCGCCGCTCCTCGATCGACGCCGAGACACAGCTGAACGAGTACTTCGCCGGGGAGCGCCGCGACTTCGACCTGCCGCTCGACCATCCCGGCAGCCCGTTCCAGGAGCGCGTCTGGTCCGAGCTGCGGCGCATCCCCTACGGCGAGACGATCTCGTATCGCGAGCTCGGGGAGCGGGTCGACGCGGCGCGGGCCTGGCGCGCCGTGGGTCGCGCCAACGGATCGAATCGGCTTGCGGTGATCATCCCGTGCCATCGGGTCATCGCGACCGGCGGCGGGCTGGGCGGCTACGGCGGCGGTCTGCCGCGCCAAGCGGCTCCTGCTCGACCTCGAAGCGGTGGTCAGCCGGACGTCTTGAAGTCTGCGCCGAGGGCGTGGTAGCCGCCGTCGACGTGGATCATCTCGCCGGTCGTCATCGTCGCCCAGTCGCTCAGCAGGAACGCAGCACATCTGGCCGACCGGGGTCGCATCGGTGCAGCGACCAGGCCAGCGGCGCGCGTGGCGACCACGCGCCGGTGATGGCGTCGAAGCCCGGGATGCTCTTGCCGGCCATCGTGCGGATCGGACCGGCCGAGACGGAGTTGACGCGGATGTTGTGCTCGCCGAGGTCGCGCGCCAGGTAGCGGGTCGTCGCCTCTAGCCCGGCCTTCGCCACGCCCATCCAGTCGTAGATCGGCCAGGCGTAGCCGTCCGTCGAACGTGAGGGTCACGATCGAGGCGCCGCCATCCGCGCCGGCGACCTTCAGCGGCTCGAGCAACCCGACGGCGAAGCGCCTTGAGCGAGTAGGCGGACGTCTGGATGCCGACGGCGACACTCTCCCAGGGTGCCGAAAGGAAGTTGCCGCCGAGGGCGTCCTGCGGCATGAAGCCGATCGAGTGCAGGGCGCCATCGAGCGCGGCCCCAGCGGCTCGTCACCTCGGCCGCCACCGCCGCGACGTCATCGGGGTTGTTGACGTCCATCTGCAGCACGTCGGGCGTCGTGGGCAGCCTTGCGCGCGACCTTCTCGGTGATGCGGACGCCTCGCCCGACGTTGGTCAGCAGGATCTCGGCACCCGCCTCCTGCGCGACCTTCGCGACGGCGAAGGCGATGCTGTCGTCGGTCAGGACGCCGGTGATGAGCAGCTTCTTGCCGTCGAGGAGCATGGCGGACGCGTGCCTCCAGCAGCTGATGGACCGATGCGCGCCTGCGGCGCGACGTCGCCCGAATTGTAGCCCTCGCCCGCATCGGGCTAGGATCAGCGGACCGATGATGGTTCGCCTCTACGACTACGACGTGCCCGCCGCCGACGAGGCCGCGGACATTCCGAGCCTGCGCCCGCTCCTCGAGTCACTCGGGGCCGACGATCGGCGCGCCCTCCTGACCGGCCTCTTCAAGCCGGAGCGGATGCCGGGAACGATGGAGCGCCTGACGACGCTCGTCGAGGACGTCGACGTGAGCTTCGCGAACGCACTGATCACGCTCGACAACGCGACTCGTTCCCGCCGATTCGTGGCGATCGACGAGGGGAAGGCCATCCTGGACCGGTGGCTGCCGGAATCTGCGGTCGCCGGGGTTCGCGAGTGGGACGTCGCTCGGCTCCTCGAGCCCTACGGCGACGGGACCTATCACGGCAAGCTGCTGAAGCGGACGCGCAAGCAGCTGCGCTCCGTGTCGAGCCGCGACGCGCTCACGACGCCGTTCCTGTTCCGGCGCACCTGGTCCGCCGCGTGAGCCGGTCGCAGCGGCGCCGAAAGGGCCGGCCGTACCAGCCGCTCCCCACGCGGCGCAATCCGTGGGTCGCGCGGATCGTGATCCTCGCCATCGCAATCCTGCTGATCTTCGGCTCGCTGGCCATCTTCGGCGGCGCGCGCTGACGGACCGCGGCGTCGCGTGCTGACGATCAGCCTGGCCCTCGCCGCGGCGGCGATGTATGGCCTCTCCGACTTCTTCGGCGGCCTCGTCTCGCGACGAGCCTCGGTCTGGCAGGTGGCGACCGTGACGCAGATCGCCGCCGTCGTCCTGGTCGGCACCGCCGCGCTCGTCATCGGTGGGTCGCCGACCACCGCCGAGTGGCTGTGGGGGGCGCTCGCGGGCATCGGGACCGGCAGCGGGACGGCCTTCCTGTACCGCGGGCTGTCCTCGGGCCGGATGAGCGTGGTGGCGCCCCTCTCGGCCGTCGGGGCGGCGCTCGTTCCCGTCGCCGTCGGCGTGCTCACCGGCGACCGGCCACCGCTCATCACCTGGATCGGCATCGCCTGCGCCATCCCCGCGATCTGGCTCGTCTCCACCTCGCCCGATCCGTCGACTTCGCAGCCGGAGCGGCGGGGGAGGATCGACCCCGGGGTCGTGGACGGTGTGCTGGCAGGCCTCGGGTTCGGGCTCATGTTCGCGGCCCTGGGCCAGGTCCCCGACAGCGCCGGGCTGGGCCCGTTGGCGGCGGCGGAGGTCAGCTCGATCGCAGCCATTGCCGTGCTGGCGGTGGCCTTCGGAGCCTCGTGGGTGCCGCGCGAGCGCGAGGCGTGGTGGGGACTGATCGTCGGAGCGCTCGCGGCGGTCGCCGCCATCATGTTCCTGGTGGCCAGCCAGACGGGCATGCTGACCGTGGCCGCGGTGCTCTCGTCGCTCTATCCGGTGTTCACCGTGCTCCTTGCGGCGCTCGTGCTCCGCGAGCGAATCGCCTCGGCGCAGGCGGTCGGGCTGGTCCTGGCCCTCGTCGCCGTGGTGCTCGTGGCCGTCGGCTAGGGCGAGAGCGACCCCTACAGCGACTCCTCCATCAGCGTTCTGACGTGGAGGAGAAGCCGGACGAGCTCCGGTGCGGCGGCCAGGAGATCCAGGTCGTCGGGCTGGACGTGATCGAACAGCCGGAACTCGCGGAACTCGCGCAGCTGGCCCGTCGCACCGAGAGCCTCGGCGAGGGCACGCGACTCGACCACCGGGACGTGGTGGTCGGTGCTCTCGTGCATCAGAAACAGGTCCGCATCGATCCCCTCGAGGTTCCGGATCGGCGAGATCGCGTCGAGGAACTCGAGGCTCGCCGGCGGGAGCGCGGCGATCGCCGCGCGGGCGTCGTCGAGCGACCGCGCGGTGAGGAGGTCGTGCGCCCGACGGCCGGCGTCGGTGGCGAGGCTGTCACGCAGCGCCCCATCCGGCGCGACGCGATCGCCGGCAAGGATCGGCGCGGAAAGCGCCCCCTCGAGCGACTGGCGATCGCCAGGGTCGTCGACCTGGTCCGAGCACGAAGCGGAGGTACACCTCCCTCGCCAGGGGTGACGGCTCCCAGTCCACCGCGGCGCCATCGGCGTCGACGTAGGCGTGGGACGCGACCGAGGCGAGGTAGGTCTCGGCATCGGCGAAGGCGCCGAAGGCGTTCACCCAGCGCACGTCGGTCGCGATGCGCGGATCGGCTGCGGCAAGGAGCGCGAGCGACCCGCCGACGCTGAACCCGGCGACACCGACGCGATCGGGGTCGACCTCGGGCCGGGCAGCGAGGGTCTCGTACGCGCGAACGACGCCATCGACCTCACCGGCGTCGAGGCGCCCTTCGAGCAGGACCGCCGAGTCGGGGACCAGGACCGCGACCCCGGTCCGCGCCAGCGCATCGGCGACGCGCTCGACGACCGGGTGGTTGCGGCCGACGTTGTTCACGCCGAGGACGAGCAGGACGGCGCCGGCGCGCTGGTCCTCCGAGGCCCATGCCGGCAGCCACAGCTCGGCCAGCTCCGGCTCGCCGCCGTCGACCCCGGGCCGATAGGCCACCGCGGACCGTTGCGGCGGCTCGCTGAACCAGGCGAGGGGTGCCGGACCGCTGCCCAGCATGCTCGGCAGCATGACCGCCGTCTGGAGGCCGACGCGCGTCGGTTCCCAGGCGATCGCCACCACGAGCAGGGCGAGCCCGACGAGTCCAAGGCGCCTGCGCCATCGCATCGGCGCCATCCTAGGCCGTGGGCCCGAGAGCGCCTCGCGTCAGTCCATCTGGAGGGGTCGAACCGTCATTGCCTCGGCGACCCGCCCCTCCCACTCGTCGCGCGGCGCGTCGCAGTAGAGCTCGATCTCGTTGCCGTCCGGATCGACCGTGTACAGGCTGCGGCTCACGCCGTGATCGACGGTGCCGCGCAGGAGGCCGCGCTCGGCGAGAAGCGCGTGGGCCGCTCGCACGGCATTCCAGTCGGCGAGCTGGATGGCGACGTGGTACAGGCCGACCGCGGTCGGCACCGGCGACGGTGCCGAGTCCCCGACCCGCAGTAGGGCCAGGTCGTGATGGTTCTCGCCGGTGGCGGTGAGGAACACCATCACGTTGCTCATCTCGCTCGAGACGCGGAATCCGAGGAGGTCGCGATAGAACGCCAGCGACCGGTCCAGGTCACGGACCTTGAGAACGACGTGCCCCACCCCCAGCGGCTCGAGCATGAACCGATGCTACTCCAGCCCGCCAGCCCGCCACCGCGATAGCCGCCGAACGCTTGCTTGCTCGGCGAAGAGGCGCCTAGGAGCCGAGATGAATCGTGACCGTCAGGACTCCCGCGCTGCGCGGCTCGTCGGTGACGAGCGCCCAGGCGGCTGCTGAGAGATCTGCGACCCGCTGATCCGAGGTGCCCCAGTAGCAGCCGCAGTAGTCCACGACGGGAAGCTCCACACAGCGATCAGCGCAGACGGTGACGTAGCCGATGATCCCCTGCCCGCCGGCGCCGCCGAGAGCCCCGGGCAGGGCCACGAAGGCGTCCGCCGGGGTGAACCCGGCCGGGCACGTCCCCACGACGTGGCAATACCAGGAGGCTTCACCGGTGATGGCGCCGTCGGAGACCTCGGGCGGCTCGACGGTGCGACCGGCGGTCGCGGCGCGCTGCACCTGGAAGAGCGTCGCCTCCATCGGGGCCGTAGGAGGCATGACGCGGTGCGGATCGTGAATCTGCTCGGCGGCGCCCGTCGAGGGGGTCGCGAATGACGCTGCGAAGGCCTCGGCGGCTAGGCGGCCCGAGCGATCGGCCAGGGAGCCGCGCTCGATGTCATTCGGCACGGCAACGGGCGCGGTGAGCAGCGATTGCGTGAGCTCAGGCGGATCGGCGAGTGCGGAACGCGCCGCCAATGGTGCGAGCAGCGCGATACCGAGTGCGCTCAGGATGGTGAGAGCAGCGACCCGCCGCAGGAGGTACGGCAATACAATTTGTCCCCTGGCGTGATCCGACCGGCACGCGGCCTGCGTGGCAGACCCCGTCCGGCGAAGGCGCACCCTACCATTCCGGGCAAACAGTGTCGAGCACGGAGAGTGCCAATGCCACGGAAGAAACATGAGCCAGAGCGCCGGCGCGGAGCGGTCGTGGTCCGCGGCGCGGGCTCGGTCGACAAGCGCACCGAGGACCTCAAGCTCCTCCGCTCGGACGGCCCGGCGGTCAGCTTCCAGGAGACCGATACGTGGCGGACGTTGCGCATCATGGGCGAGTTCGTCGAGGGCTTCGACGCCCTCGCCGACATCGGGCCGGCGGTCAGCATCTTCGGATCGGCGCGTGTCGGGCGCCGGAACCGCTACTACGGCGCCGCCCGCCGGCTGGCCGCGGCGCTGTCGCGCGAGGGCTTCGCGATCATCACGGGCGGCGGACCCGGGATCATGGAGGCGGCGAACCGTGGCGCCCAGGAGGCCGGCGGCCTTTCGATCGGCGCCAACATCGAGCTCCCCTTCGAACAGGGCCTCAACGAGTACGTCGACCTCGGCATGGAGTTCCGCTACTTCTTCGTGCGCAAGGTGATGTTCGTGAAGTACGCGTCGGGGTTCGTGATCTTTCCCGGCGGGTTCGGGACGCTCGATGAGCTGTTCGAGGCGCTCACGCTGATCCAGACCGGGAAGGTCGAGCACTTCCCGGTGGTGCTGTACGGGACCGACTACTGGGAGGGGATGATGGAGTGGATCCGCGAGAAGCCCCTCTTCGAGGAGAAGATCAGCGCATCGGACCTCGAGCTCGTGACGATCACGAGCGACATCGACGAGGCGTGCGCCGCGATGGCCAGCCACCGCGAGCAGCAGGAGAAGGAGGCAGCCAGCCGCGCGGCGACCGCGACCGCCGCGCGCGAGGCAAAGGCCGATGGCTGATGCGTTCCAGCTCCTCCTCCCGCTTCGGCTCGTCACCGCGGAGGCCGAGATCCGCGGTCACGTCAGCCCGGGTGACGAGCGAATCACCGACATCCTCCAGCGAGGGGAGCCGTTCCGCATCCTCCCGGCCGGCGCCGACAACGTCCCGGAGAACTGGCTCGAGATCAGCCCCGCCGAGATCCAGATCGTGATCCCGCCCCCGCTGGTCAGCCCGCCCGAGCGACGGGTGGCGCGCCAGCAGAGCACAGTCCTCGCGCGCGCCGGCAACTACGAGGTGAGCGGCACGGCGCACCTCCTGCCGGGCTCGGAGGCGGACGTGATGTCGCGAAGCTCGCACCCGTTCCTGCCCATCACCGACGCCACGCTGGTTGCCCCCGGCGCCGAACCGGAGCTCCTCGACGTGGTGATCGTGAACCTGCGCCTCACCAGCGAGTACCGCGTCGTCTGACGCCCGCGGCAGGCCGGATGCGGTGGTAGAGTCGGCCGACAACTCAGCCAGCGATCGCATGCAGGGGAAGTCGGTCAAACGCCGACGCTGACCCGCAACCGTAGGCCGCAGGACACCGACGTCCTGGGCGAGCCGGAATGCCTGCCCCGATCCTGCTCCACCCACTTCGCCGCGGTCTGCGAAGGGAGTCGACATCGGCACCGGCGCCTCCGACGCCTCTCCGATCCGGGTCCCGACAATGACCCAGAAAGGAACAAGGACCGATGTCCGGCCCGGTTGCCCGTCCCGCGTCGCGGATTGCGCGGGGGGCCTTCGCCACCTTCGTCGCGCTTGCCGCGATCGCTTTGTCCACCGCCCCCCCTGCGCGTGCAGGCGACATCCGGACCACCACCAATCCCGGACTGGCGGCCATCGGCTGGATCGCGCAGCAGGTCGAGACCGATCCCACGCTCGGTGTCGGCAGCCTCGCGGATGCGATCTTTGCCTTCGCCGCGGTGGGAGCGGGGCAGGACGCGGCTGCCACGGCGCTCGCCGGCATCGAGGCGGGACTCGAGGCATACGCCTATCCCGCGGGAGTCACGGCCCCCGGGGCGCTCGCCAAGGTGATGCTCGCGGTGCAGGTCCAGGGCGGCGATCCGACATCGTTCGGCGGCCGCGACCTCGAGGCCGACCTCCGCGCCACCCTCGTCATCGGCGGAGCCGACGACGGTCGCTTCGGCGCCGCGTCGATCGCCGAGGAGTCGCTCGCCATCCTGGCGCTCTCGCGGACGGCTGGCGGCGTGCCGCCGACCGCGGTCACCTGGCTGGTGGGTGCCCAATGCGCGTCGGGCGAGTACTCGTGGGACGGCTCGTGCCCCGCGGGTCCCGGCGCGGAGGATCCCGACACCACTGCGTTCGCGGTCCAGGCCCTGCTGGCCGCCGGCGAGACGACCTCGTCCGCCGCAGCCATCACCTGGCTTCTCGATGTCCAGCAGCCCGGCGGTGGTCTGCCGTCGTTCGGCATCCCCAACACGAACAGCAGCGGCGTCGGCGGCCAGGCGCTGCGCGCCGCGGGCGAGACCGCAGCGGCCGACGCGGCGGCGGCCTTCGTCGTCACGCTCGCGGTCGGCTGTGACGGCGCAGCGGCCGACATCGGCGCCATCGAGTGGGCGGTCGGCATCCCCGGCTTCCTCGTCTTCTCGACGCCGCAGGCGGTCCTCGCGCTCGGCGCGCCGCCGCTGAACGAGCTGTCGGCGGTCGGTGCCGAGCCCGATGCGCCGGTCCTGGAGTGCGTCACCGCTCCGGCAGAGACGCCGGCGCCGGCACCGACCACCGAGGCGGCCGCCTCGCCGCCGGCGGGCGGTGAGCTGCCCAACACGTCGACCACTTCCAGCCCGGCGGTCCCGCTCGCACTGCTTTTCGGCGGCGCGGCCCTGGTGGCCATGGCCGTCGCGGCCGGGGAAGCGGCGATCGCACGCCCCGCGCGCCGGCGCAGCAGAACGGACTGACCATGCGGCGCCGGCCGTCACTGGCCGCGCTGGCCGTTGCGCTGGCGCTCGCGCTCGGGGTCATCGGGGCCGACCCCGGCCCGACCTCGGCATGGAGCTCGGGCGCCTGTCCGGGCGCCACCGGCGTCACGGTCATCGTCGATTTCACCGCCGTTGGGGGCGATGTCGAGATGCGCTGCGCGCCGGCGCTGCCGCGAACCGGGCTCGACGCGCTCGCTGCGGCCGGCTTCGCGGTGACGCCGGTCACAATCCAACCGGCATTCGTGTGCCGCATCGACGGCCTGCCGGGACCCGGTGACGAGTCGTGCTCCACGACCCCAGCCGCAACCGCCTACTGGTCATACTGGACGGCACCCCGCGGCGGGACGTGGCGGTACAGCCCGGTCGGGGCCGCGGCGTCGCGTCCGGTGGCCGGCACGGTCGAGGGCTGGAGCTTCGTGACCGGCAATACGCCGAAGGCGCCGAGCGTCGCTCCCCCGCCAATCGCGCCTGCGACGCCTGTGCCGACGCCCCAGGCAACGCCGCAACCGACGGCGACCCCCGCGGTCCGCGCGACGGTCGTACCCACCGCCCGTCCATCGATGCAGCCGACGGGCACGCCGACCACGACCACGGTTCCGCCAGAGACCGCCACCTCGCTGGCATCACCCAGCGACTCGGCGAGCACCCGACCGACAGCGTCGGAGAGCGCGTCCTCGTCGCCCGTGACGGTGGAGCCCGCGGCCGCAGCGCCGCCGACCTCGTCGCCCGCTGAGCCATCGGGAGCCGGGCCGATGGGGACCCTCCTGGGGATCGCGGCCGTGGCGGCCGTGGGCGGCGCGGCAGTGGTCGCGCGACGGCGATCGGCGGCCGCCGGTGGCTGAGGCCTTCCGCGGCAGGGCGCTTCCCCGCAACCTCCACCCTGCCGCGTGGTGGGCGTGGGCCATGGCGCTGGCGCTCGTCGCGGCCTGGACGACCAACCCGCTGCTGCTCGGCCTGACGATCGCCGTCGCCACGCTGGTGGTTGCGGCGCGTCGCGAGGACGCGCCATGGGCTCGCGCGTTCGGGCTCTACCTCCGCATCGGACTCGTCATCGTCGTGCTCCGCGTGCTCCTGCGGATCGTGTTCGCCGGCGACACCGGCACGACGGTGCTGTTCACCCTGCCCGAGCTGCCACTGCCCGGCTGGCTCGCCGGGGTCGGGATCGGCGGACCAGTGACGGCCGAGGCGCTCGTTGCCGCGTTCGTCGACGGGCTGCGGCTGGCGACGATCCTCATCTGCTTCGGCGCCGCCAACTGCCTCGCCAACCCGAAGCGGCTGCTGCGACTGCTGCCGAACGCGCTCTACGAGATCGGCGCCGCCGTGACCGTCGCGCTCAGCGTCGCGCCGCAGCTGGCCGAGAGCGTGGTCCGCGTCAGGAGGGCCCAGCGGCTGCGCGGCGGCGAGTCCGGCCTGCGTCGCGTGCTCCTTCCCGTTCTCGCCGATGCCCTCGACCGCTCGATCTCACTCGCCGCCGCCATGGACGCGCGTGGCTACGGGCGCAGCGGCACGGAGTCGCCGGGACGACGTCGCACGACCGCCGCGCTCCTGGTGGGCGGACTGATCGGTGGGTGCATCGGGCTCTACGGCCTGCTCGACACGACCGCGCCGTTCCCGTTCGGCCTGCCAGCCCTCTTCGCGGGCGGGACGATGATGCTCGGGGGCGTGGTCCTCGCGGGACGGCGAACGACCCACACGCGCTACCGCCCGGACCGATGGATGGCCGCCGAGTGGGCCGTGGTGGGCAGTGCGGCGGCCTCGCTCGCGCTGGTCGTCGCGGGGGTCGCGGCCGACCCGGCGAGCCTTCAGGTGGCTCTCGCGCCGATCGGGTGGCCTCAGCTGCCGCCGCTGCCGACGGTGGGCCTGCTGGTCGCGGCGCTTCCCGCCGTGCTGACCCCCCTGCCGCCGCTTCGGGCGGCGGCGGAGGCGAGCCGGCGTCCGGCCCGCGCTCCCGCGCGCGGCGGAGGTGCGGTCGTGATCGTGTTCGACCGCGTCGGCGTGACGTACGCGGACGCCGTCCGGCCCGCCATCCACGACGTGTCGCTCGAGATCGCCGAGGGCGAGCTGTGCCTCGTCGCGGGGCCGACGGGCTCGGGCAAGTCCACGCTGCTGCGGACGATCAACGGGCTCGTCCCGCACTTCACCGGCGGGACCCTCGCCGGCCGCGTCGTGGTGAACGGCCGCGACACGAGGGACCACCGGCCGCGCGAGCTCGCGGATCTCGTCGGCTTCGTCGGGCAGGATCCCGTCCACGGCTTCGTGACCGACGTCGTCGAGGAGGAGCTCGCGTACGCAATGGAGCAGCTCGCCGTGCCGCCCGCGACGATGCGCACCCGCGTGGAGGAAACGCTCGACCTGCTGGGAATCGCCGACCTGCGCGGCAGGCCGCTGCGCGACCTCTCCGGCGGGCAGCAGCAGCGCGTCGCGATCGGCTCGGTGCTCGCCGCCGGGCCGCGCATCCTCGTCCTCGACGAGCCGACGTCGGCCCTCGACCCGACTGCGGCCGAGGAGGTGCTGGCCGCCATCCTGCGCCTCGTCCACGACCTGGGCGTCACCGTGGTCCTGGCCGAGCATCGGCTCGAGCGCGCGATCCAGTACGCGGATCGATTGATCTCCCTGGACCACAACGGCACCGTCCGCTTCGGCGAGCCGGCAAAGCTCATGACCGATGCGGACATCGCGCCGCCCGTCGTCGAGCTCGGCCGGCTGGCCGGCTGGACGCCGCTCCCGCTCTCGGTGCGGGATGCACGCCGGCGCGCCGGTTCGCTGAACCTCTCGCCGCCGCCGGACGCCCCTCCACCCACGAGGCCGCCGACTGCGGTCCTGGTGGCCACGAACGTGGCCGTGCGCCATGGGCCGATCGCCGCGGTGCGCGACGCCGATCTCACGCTGAACGAGGGCGAGGTCGCGGTCCTCATCGGCCGCAACGGTTCCGGCAAGTCGTCGCTGCTGTGGGCCCTGCACGGCGCCGGCCCGCGCTCGAGCGGGCGAGTCCGGGTCGACGGCCAGGATCCGGCGGACGGCGAGCCGGCCGTCGCTCGGAGCCTCGTGGGGCTCGTGCCGCAGACCCCTGGCGACCTCCTCTTCGCCGACACGGTGGCAGCGGAGTGCGCGTCCTCCGACGCCGACGCGCGCGCGCCTTCAGGCACGACGCGGCTCCTCCTCGACGGCATCGTCGCGGGCATCGACCCGGAGATCCACCCCCGGGACATGTCGGAGGGGCAGCGCCTGGCGCTCGTCCTGGCGATTCAGCTCGCCGCGAGCCCGCGCGTCCTCCTGCTCGACGAGCCGACGCGCGGCCTGGACTACCCGGCCAAGCGCCGGTTCGCGGCCACCGTCCGCCGATTGGCGCACGACGGCCACGCGGTGATCGTGGCGACGCACGACGCGGAGCTCGCGGCGACCATCGCCGACCGCGTCCTGGTCATGGCCGATGGCGACCTCGTCGCCGATGGCTCGCCCGAAGGGATCCTGTCGACGTCGACGGCCTTTGCGTCGCAGGTCGCGCGCATCCTGGGTCGCGGCTGGTTGACCGTCGAGCAGGTCCGCGCGGCACTGTCCTCGCGCGCCCCTTCCACGAGCGAGATGTCGACATGATCGCGCGAGCGCCGGCGGTACCGATCTCCGGGCGGCCGGCCGCCGTCCTCGTGCTGGCCTCCATCGCGGGAGCCATGGCGTTCGCCTGGCCACTGCTGATGTCCGGAGCGGGAGCCGCGTCCGACCGCGCCGCGTCGCCGATCGTGTTCGTCGTCGCGGTGCCCCTCGTGGTGCTCGTCATGCTGACGGAGGTGTCGGCCGGTCGGCTCGACGCTCGGGCCCTCGCCATCCTGGGCGTTCTCTCCGCCCTCGGCGCGGCAGTTCGGCCGCTTGGCGCCGGCGTGGCGGGGATCGAGACCGTGTTCGTTCTCCTCATCCTCGGCGGGCGGGTCTTCGGCCCGGGCTTCGGCTTCGTGCTGGGCTCGACCACGCTGTTCGCCTCGGCGCTCCTCACCGGTGGCGTCGGCCCCTGGCTGCCCTTCCAGATGCTCGCCGCGTCCTGGATCGGGCTCGGTGCCGGCGTCCTGCCACCGGCCCGGGGACGCGCGGAGATGACCCTCCTTGCGGGGTATGCGCTCGTCGCGTCCCTCGCCTATGGGCTGGCCATGAACCTGTGGTTCTGGCCGTTCGCGACCGGCACGGGAAGCGAGGTCTCCTACGTCGCGGGCGCGCCGCTGCTCGAGAACCTGGGTCGCTTCCTGGCCTTCAGCCTCGTGACCTCGCTGGGCTGGGACATCGGCCGCGCGATCACGACCGCCGTGCTCGTGGGCCTCGTCGGCACTGCGGTCCTCGGCGCACTCCGTCGGGCCGCCAGGCGGGCAGCCTTCGCATCGGCTGCTCCGGTCAGCCGAACAGCGTCTCGCCGATGAAGCCGCCGGCGCTCGCGCCGGGCGGGATGGCGAAGATCGAAGACCCGATGTGGCGGATGTACTCGTTGAGCATGTCGGTCGACAGCCCGCGCTGGACCTCGATGAACTGCTCGGGTGAGCGCTGGAACGACAGGAAGAAGAGCCCGGCGTCCAGGCGCCCGAGCTCGTTGTTGCCGTCGACGTAGTTGTAGCCCCGACGGAGGAGCCGGATTCCCCCGTTGTGCGACGGGTGGGCGAGGCGAATGTGGGCCGCCGGATCGATCGCCGGCTGCCCGGCGGACTCGGCCCCGAAGTCCGGCTCGGTGAACTCGTCGCCACCGCTCAGAGGGGCTCCCTGCCCCTTGGTCCGCCCGATGATCGTCTGCTGCTCGGCCAGACGGACCCGATCCCACGACTCGATGAGCATCTGGATCTTCCGCGCCACCAGGTAGCTGCCGCCGACCATCCAGGCCGGTCGGTCGCCGGATCGGATCCAGACGTGCTCGTCGACCGCGGCGGTGTCCTCGACCAGGATGTTGTTCGTCCCGTCCTTGAACCCCATCAGGTTGCGCGGGGTCTGCTGCTCGACCGTGGTCTTCGAGGTCCGACCGAAGCCCATCTGCGACCAGCGGATGGCGGCGCGCCCGAAGGCGATCCGGGTCAGGTTGCGCACCGCGTGCACGGCGACCTGTGGATCATCGGCGCAGGCCTGGACGCACAGCTCTCCGTGGCTCCACTCGGTCTTGAGCGTGTCACCCACGAATGGAGGAAGCCGCTCGAGCTCCGCCGGCCGCTGCGAGGCGATGCCGAATCTATCGGTGCCGTCCTTCTCGAAGAGATCCGGACCGAAGCCGATGGTGATGGTGAGCCCGTTGGCCAACAGGTCGCGCGCCTCGCCCGTGTCGTCCGGCGGCGCCTCTGGGTCGCCACCCACGGCACCGGTCGCGCTCACGTCGAGGCCCTGCGTCATGCGCGAGGCGGCGTATGACCACTCCTGGAGGAGCGCCACGAGCTGGTCGCGGTTCGCGTCTGCCGCCATGTCGAACGACGCGAAGTGCATGTGATCCTGCACCGGCGTGGTCACGCCTGACTGGTGCGCACCGAAGAACGGGTACGTCGACGCCGAGCCGCCGGCGTCGGACTCCGGCGGTCGCCAGCAGCCGCGGAACGACCAGGGAGCCGCCGATGCCCCCCAGCGCCAGCCCGGCCGCGCCTGCCGAGGCGAGGCCGAGCATCTGCCGCCGCGTCAGCCGCTGCGGGGTCGCTGACGGCTCATCGTTCTCGGGATTCGCCAATCGGGGTTCCCGCTTCCTGCGGTCGATGGGTGCTCATACCAGCACCGTGCTCGTCAGCTGCGCGAGCGGTTCGGCCAGCGCGTTGATCAGGTTGGTGAGGGCCCGCTTGTCCTCGACCGTCAGCTCGCTGTAGTTCACGAACCCATCGGTGAAGTTACCGTACTCGGCGAGCTTCTCCTCGAGCGCGGCATAGCCAGCGTCGATCTCGACGACGAGGGCCGCGCCCTCGTCGCCCTGGGCCTGCGGCGAAGTCACGCACCAACGAGAAGGCCATCTTGGAGCCCTCGACGTTGGCCGCGAAGTCCCACAGGTCGGTCCCCGACCACCAGTCCTCCTCGCCGGTGATCTTGCCCGCGGCCACCTCGTCAAGCAGCGCGATGGCGCCGTTGCTGAGCCAGTCGATGCCCTTCTCGGACAGGAACGCGGTGAAGTCGTCGGAGTGGACGTAGTCATAGAGCTCGGTCACATCGGCGATGAGAAGGTCGCCGAACTCGGCACGCTGATCGGGCGTCGACGGCTCCCAGTTCTCCCAGGCGTCGGTCTCACCATCGGAGTTCAGGCTGCCGGGAGCCGGCTCCCACAGATCCTTCTCGATCCGATGGAACCCCGTCCAGTCCAGCCCCTCGGCGACGGCATCGACCTCGCGATAGTCGATGCGAGGATCAAGATCGCCGAGCGCCTCGGCCACCGGCTCGATGCGCTCGTAGTGAGTCCGGACGTTCGGGAATTGCTCCATCGCAGCCTCGTCGTCGCCGTTGACGTACAGCTCCACGAAGGCCTCGGTGGCGGGCACCAGCTGCGCGACCTGGTCCTTGACGAACGCGGCGTACAGGTCGATGGCCTGCTGCTTCTGCTCCGCATCCTCCCCGGAGATCGTCACCGGCTCGCCGCTCACCGAGAACTCGGCCTGCCCGACCCCGGTGCCGACCATCCCCGGCTTGCACAGCGTGAGGTACTCGCCCGGCTGCACCGTTGTGGTGAGGGTGCGCGATGCCCCTGGCGCGATGTTCTCGACCTCGCCGATGATGCGCAGCCCGTCGTCCGCGAGGAGGTAGAACTCGGTCACCTGCTCGCCCTCGTTCGCCACGTCGAAGACGACGACGCCGCTCGCGGCGGTGTTCGCGCCGACGTCGCAGGCGTTCTCGGTCGAAGTCACCGCGATGGTGCCGCCGCCGGCGGGGGCGTTCGCCACGCATCCGGTGACGACGAGGATCGCGCTGCCGAGAGCCACGATCGGGGACTTGACGTTGAGCTTCATCTTCTCCTCAGGGGTTGGGTGGGACCGGTTCGGGATCGCGCAGGGGCGGCCGAGCCACCGGCACGGCGCGCGCGCGGCGCAGGAAGATCGTGCCGACGATGACGAGATACGCCGCCCAGGCGATGACCTCGAGCCATGTCATCTCGGGCGCGAGGCCGACGGTCCCCTTGAGGACCGAGGCCAGCACGCTGTCCGGGGGCAGCACCTCGCCGAGCTGGAACGCCCAGCCGAACGGGAAGCCGGCCAGTCCGACGGCGACAGCACCGGTCGCCGGATCGATGGGGGCGGCCGAGGTGAACGGACCGGGCAACACGCCCGCCTCCTGCAGGTCGTGGACGCCGTAGGCGAGCACGCCGGCGGCGACGACGATCAGGAGCGCCCCGGTCCAGGTGAAGAAGGCGCGCAGGTTGACGCGGACCATGCCGCGGTAGATCAGCCAGCCGAGCACGACCGCGACGCCGATGCCGATGACCGCTCCCAGCAACGCGTCCAGTGACCCACCCTGCGCGCGGACGGTGGACCACAGGAAGAGCGCCGTCTCGACTCCCTCGCGCGCGACCGAGATGAACCCGATGGCGACGATGCCCCACAGCGTGCCCGACGCGAGCGCCTGGCCGATGTCGTACTCGAGCTCGCCGCGCAGGCCCCTCGCCGCCCGCTGCATCCAGAAGACCATGTACGTGACCATGCCGACCGCGACGATCGAGAGCGTCCCGCCGATGACCTCCTGGGCCTGGAAGGTGAGCGTGTACGCACCGAAGGTCAGGACGAATCCGAGCACGAGGAACAGGGCGACGGCCAGCGCCACGCCGAACCACAGCCTGGGCAGGACGTCACGTCGATCCGCTCGCACGAGGATGGCGACAAGGATTCCGACCACGAGGGCCGCCTCGAGGCCTTCTCGAAGCCCGATGAGAAGGGTTGGGAGCAAGAACGGTATGCCTTACGGAAATGCGCAGGCGTACCTTACCCGTAGGCGGCGGCGATGTCCACGGGCTGGCGGGGCAGGATGGCGAGCGGGGTGTCGGGGTGGCGGGCCCGACCGGATTCGAACCGGCGATCTCCAGCGTGACAGGCTGGCATGTTTGGCCACTACACCACGGGCCCGCGGGAGTGACGGGGGGCGGAGCATAGCAGACGTCGCCCCTCCCTTCAGATGGCCGATCCGGACCTCCGCTGCCCCACCAGGCTCGCCGTGATAGCCCCGTAGGCGACCGCTCCGGCAGCGGCGCCAAGTGATGCCAGGAGGAAGAGGACGGCGCGTGACGGGTCGGCAGCGGCGCCCGCTGCAGCGGCCGCGGCGAGTGCCACGAGGAGCATCGTCATCAGCGCCGCCATGAGGATCGCCGCGGTCCCAGCCAGGCGGCTCCCGGCCCGCAGACCGAGGATCACGACGGCATGCACAGCGGCGACCGCGAGGAGCCCGACGCCGACCGCCACGATCGTGCCGCGCAGCGCATCGGTGTCGATGACGAGTGGCGGGAGAGCGGCCTCGAGTCGCTCGGTTCCGAGCGCGGCGAGGATCAGCGCAGCCACGCCTGCGAGCAGCCAGGCGACCCCGGTGGCGACGAGGAGCGGCCGCGCCACCGGCCGAGTCAGCGACGCGGTCGCAGGAGCAGGATCGCGGCGACGCCGAAGACGACCGCGGCGATCGTGAGCGCGATGGCGACGACCGGGGCAGGGGGCGGGTTCGTCATCACGGGGATCGTCATCAAAGCTGCGGCGCCCGCGGTGAAGGCCGCGAGGATGCCCGTGATCAGGCGCGCGCGGCTGGTGTCACCCAGGACGGCGACCCCACCGACCGCCAACCCGGCACCGAGCAGCACGACCAGGATGCCGCCGATGACCGGCGTGATCATCTGCGACCCCAGATCCGGCGGGGGATCGCCCGCGTAGCGCGCACCCATCGTGAGCGTCGTCACAAGGACCCCGATCCCGGTTACCACCAGCGCGATTCCGCCGACGATGACGACAAGCGTCGCTGCGGCGGTCGCCTCGCCCAGGTGGGCGGGCGACAGGCTGGCGCTGCGGCCGCGGGCTCCTGCGGCCGAGGCCGCTCGAATAGGTCTACGGTTCGTCATCGGCAGCGGATTGTACGCGGACCGATCGGCCGGTGCTGAAGCCTATACTCGGCGACCGATGCCGTTCGAGATGCCCGTGGATCCGCGTGCCGCGCGCCGCACGCGCTTCACGCGATGGGTCAGCTTCATCATCGCGGTGGCGTTGCTGCTGCTTGTCGCGTACTTCGTGTACGTCGGCTACGAGGCGTCGCGCCAGCTCGCCGACAGCCCGACGGACAGCGCCGATTGTCGAACGCCGGCGTCGCTGGGCTGGACGTACGAGGCCATCAACTACGACATCGCCACCGACGCGGCGCTCGCGGACGAGATCGATCCGGAGGACTGCTCGAGCCAGGGGCCTGTCGCCGGTAGCGACGTCACCGGTCCGGGAGCGGTCGGCCTCGCCGGCTGGTGGATCCCCGCAGGCTCCGGCGCTCCGGCAAACGCTCCGACGGTCGTGTTGGCGCACGGCTGGAGCAGCAACAAGAGCGCCATGCTCGCTCGCGCCGCGATCCTCCACGACGACTACAACCTGCTCATCTTCGACTTCCGCAACCATGGACGCAGCGAGCGTTCCCCGACCACCCAGGGAGTCCGCGAGGCCGGCGACCTGCGCGCGATGCTCGACTGGCTCGAGGAGGCGAAGGCGCCGGAGTCCGTCGCGCTCCTCGGCGTCTCGATGGGCGGTGCGGCTGCCATCAACTCGGCGATCCGCGACGATCGCGTGGACGCGGTGATCGTCGAGTCGACCCACGCCACGCTCGCCAACGCGATCCAGGCTCGGCTCGACGCGAGCGGCTATCCCTTCTCGCTTCCCGGCGCCTGGTCGGCTCTGCTCGGTGCGCTGGTGCGGACCGGTGTCGACATGAGCTCGGCGGATCCGCTGCAGGCCATCGAGCGCCTCGAGGGGCGTCCTGTGCTCATCATCACCGGCGGCCAGGACGGCGCCATCGGACCCGGTGACGCCGAGAGTCTCCTCGACGCGGCGACCAAGGCCGGCTCACCGGCGACGCTCGAGGTATGCGCCGCGGCCGGCCATGCGGAGTCGCCCGAGGCCTGCGCCGAGGACTACGCCGGCTGGGTGCTAGGCTTCCTCCAGGGCGTCATGCCGGCTGGCTGACCCGTTACCCGAAGACACCCGCCGCGCTGGCTCGCGGCCTCCAGGAGCCCCGACCCGATGACCTCCCTCCCGACCGATGCCGATGCCCGCTTCGACCGCACGATCGATCGCTGGTTCCGGGAGCAGCTCGATGCACGGCCGGAGGTCGCGACGTTCTTCGGCATCCACGAGCACGACGGCGACCTCGCCGGCGCCGGCCGCGACGCCGTCGACGAGGAGGTCGCCTTCTACGAGCGGACCATCGCCGAGCTGTCCGCCGTCGACCCGGGTGAGCTGACGTCCGATCGCGCCCTCGACCGGGACCTGGCCATCCACCAGGCACGTCTTGGGCACTTCTGGCTCACCGAGTACCGCCCCTGGGCCGGCTCGTCGGAAGCCGCAGGCCAGATCGGTGAGGCGATCTTTCCGCTCTTCACCCGCGACTTCGCGCCGCTGGCCGATCGCCTCGGCAGCATCCTGTCCCGGCTCGAGCAGGCACCGCGCTATCTCCTCGAGTCACGCGAGCGCGTGACTGACCCGGTCCGCGTGTGGGTCGAGATCGACCTCGAGTCCACCCGCCAGCTGCCCGGCTTTCTCGACATCATCAGCGCCGCGGCCGCTTCAGAGGGCGCCGGCGACGCGCTCATCGGACAGCTGAAGGCTGCGTCCGACGCGACGAAGGCGGCTCTCGAGGACCATTCCGCCTGGCTCACCAACGATGTCCTGCCTCGCGCCGACGCCGATTGGGCGGCCGGACCCGAGCGCTTCGAGGAGATGCTCCGGCTCCGCGAGCTCGGCGCCGACGGCGACGCGATCCTCGCGGTCGGCGAGGATCTGCTCGGAGCGGAAAAGGCCGCCCGCGACGCCCTCGGTTCCCAGATCGAGCCGGGTGCATCGCCGGCCGAGGTGCTCGACGCGGTCAAGAACGACCACGCCTCCACGTTCGCCGAGTCGCTGGGGGAGTACCGCGCCAGCATGGACGCCGCGCGAGCGTTCGTGGCCGGCCACGGGATCGCCACTCTGCCGGAGGAGGACCATCTCGACGTTATCGAGACCCCGGCGTTCATCCGCCACCTCGTGCCGTTCGCGGCCTACTACGATCCGGCCAAGTTCGATGCCGTGCCGGTCGGGACGTACATCGTCACGCCGCCCAGTTCGCCGGAGATGATGCGCGAGCACAACCGCAGCGCAATCGGGAACACCTCGGTGCACGAGGCCTACCCCGGTCATCACCATCAGCTGGCGGCCGCGATCACGAATCCGAGCCTGGTTCGGCTGTTCTCGGGTGCTCCCGAGTTCACCGAGGGCTGGGCCTTCTACTGCGAGCGGATGATGAAGGAGGCCGGATTCGAGGACACCCCGAAGGGATGGTTCGTCGTCCACACCGATGCGATCTGGCGCGCCACCCGGATCATCCTCGACGTCCTGCTCCATCGCGGGCTCATCGGCTTCGACGAGGCGGTCGACCGGCTGGTCGCCGAGACCGGGTTCGAGCGTCCGGCGGCGCTGGCCGAGGTCAGGCGCTACACCTCGACCCCCACGTACCAGCTGTCGTACCTCTACGGGCGCCACATGATCGAGGCGCTCCGCGACGAGGTGCGCCGTGACCGGGGCGCCGTCTTCGACCTGCGGGAGTTCCACGACACCCTCATCTACGGCGGCACCATGCCGGTCAGCTACGCCCGCCGGCGGTTCGACCTCAACGGCGCATGAGACGGTCCGCGCCATTCGCCGCGGCTGCGCTGCTCCTGCTCGCCGCCTGCGGGTCGGAGAGCCCTACGCCTTCGATACCCTGCCCGACCGAGGGCCCGACCCTCGCGTCGGCGCAGGCCACGCTCGTCGACGCTCACAGCGCCACCGTCACGGTCAGCGGGGCGGCCTCGGGCGAGTTCGAGATCGAGCTCCTGCCCGATGCGGCACCGCTCGCCACGGCGAACTTTGTCTCGCTCGCGCGCTGCGGCTTCTACGACGGCGTGAAGTTCCACCGCGTCCTGGCCGGTTTCGTCATCCAGGCCGGCGATCCCAATACCCGCGACAACGAGGGCGACTTCGCCGGGCTGGGCACGGGCGGGCCGGGGTACGGCTTCGAGATCGAGCCGCCGCCCGCCGATGAGCCGTTCGACCCGTACACGGTGGCGATGGCGAATGACACGGTGGCAAACGGCAGCCAGTGGTTCGTCACCCTCGCCGATCTCGACCAGGCCCTGCGAGGGGTCGGCAGCTACTCGATCTTTGGCAGGGTCACCAGCGGCACCGACGTCGTCGACGCGATCGCCGCGGTCCCCGTCAACGACCCCGAGATCGGCGTCCCGGTGGACGCGGTGACGATCGATTCCATCGTGATCAACGCGCCCGACTCGGAAGGCTGACCAAGCACAGTGGTCCGGATCGGTGCCCAAACCGCTTTGCTTTGTAAAGGAATCTCAACCTCCGAAACCCTTGTCCAAAGCGAACAGGCGGTCTATCCTGACGGTGCTGTTCGCACAGCGATTCAGAACTGGTCGCAAGGCCATGGGTAGGTAAGGGTTAGGGTAGTACGGGAAACCGTGCGTGAAAGATGCCCTTGCGATTAGCGAATCCGGCAGCAATGAAGGCCCCCGCTTCGGCGGGGGCCTTCGTCTTTTCCGTTTTCGGCGCCGGAGTCGTATCATCGGCGCTCGTGCGCCTGTAGCTCAGTGGATAGAGCGTCGGCCTCCGGAGCCGAAGGTCGCAGGTTCGAATCCTGTCGGGCGCGCCATGCGATCACGTCGTCTGACTTCCGCCGAGTAGGGAAGGAGAGATCTTGGCCACCAAGAAGCTGGGGGAGGCCCCACGCCTATCGGACGAAGACCTCGGCAAGGTGCTGGGCCTCATCGGTGGTTCCGACAGCGTCGAGCTCAAGGCGACCGTAGGCGCCGAGAGCTACCGCGCGACCATCGACGGCCTCGGGATCGACCCGGTCGAGACCCAGCCACGGCAGGTCTTCTTCTTCGACACGCCGGACCTGGCGCTCGACGCCGCGGGCGTCGTTGTGCGCGCGCGGCGCATCCAGGGCGGCAAGGCCGATACGGTGGTGAAGCTGCGCCCCATCGATCCGGCGCAGGTGCCGGACGAGCTCCGACTCCTGTCCGAGTTCAAGATCGAGGTCGACATGATGCCCGGAGCATTCGTCTGCTCGGGCTCGCTCAAGGGGCGATCGAAGGGTTCCGACGTGCGCGACGTCGTCGCCGGCCTGCTCCCCCTCACCAAGATCTTCTCGAAGCAGCAGCGAGCCTTCTTCGAGGAGCACGCGCCGGCCGGGGTGACCTTCGGCGACCTTGTGCCGCTGGGCCCGACGTTCATTCTCAAGTCGCAGGTCGAGCCGCGCAAGATGAAGCGGCGGTTCACGGCGGAGGTCTGGCTTTACCAGGACGGGTCACGGCTCATGGAGCTGTCGACCAAGTGCATTCCAAGCGAGACGTTCGGGGTCGTGGCCGAGACGCGCGCCTACCTCGCAGGTCTCGGGATCGAGGTCGACACGAGCGGCTCGACCAAGACACGCTCGGCGCTGAACTTCTTCCGCTCACGGATGGCCGGAGCCGAAACCGCGAAAGCCGCCGAAGTCACCGAGGGCGCCGAGTCGTCAGAGGCATCGGCTGCAACGTGAGCATGACTCGCACCCTGTCTCCGCTCGCGAGGTCGGGCACGGCTGGGTGCCCAATGCGGCGCTGACCGGGCGAGGCCGCAACCCAGGGAGGATCGGGGGCGCGCCCCGGCACTCGAGCAGCGCATCGGGCATCATCGGTCCATGCAGGAGCTCGACCCCGGCTCGGCGCTGATCCGGCGTGATCGGCCGGCCCGGGAGGCGGAGGAAGCGCATCTCAGTCCGGCGGCCACGCGCTCGGCGGCATCGCAGGGCCGCGCCAGGCCCGAGCCGCCCGATGAGTTCCGGACCGCATTCGAGCGGGACCGCGACCGGATCATCCACTCCAAGGCGTTCCGTCGCCTCAAGCACAAGACGCAGGTGTTCCTCAACCCCGAGGGGGACCACTTCGTCACGCGGCTGACCCACACGATGCAGGTCACCCAGGTGGCCCGTTCGCTCGCGGCGGCGCTGTCGCTCAACGAGCCGCTGGCCGAGGCGATCGCGCTCGGCCACGACGTCGGCCACTCGCCGTTCGGCCACACCGGCGAGGACGCGCTGTCGCCCTACTTCGCGCCGGAGGAGTGGCACCACGCAGCGCAGTCGGTGCGCATCTTCGAGGTCCTCGAGGACGCCAACCTGACGTGGGAGGTGCGCGACGGCATCCGCGCCCACACATGGCGCATCGAGCCGCCGCCCGCGACGGCCGAGGCGTTCTGCGTCCGCTTCGCAGATCGGATCGCCTATCTCGCCCACGACGCGCTGGACGCGCTGCGCGCCGGCGCGCTCGACCGCGGCGACTTTCCGCCGCAGGTCATCGAGCGCTTCGGCGAGCCTGGTCGGGAGTGGATCAGCAGCATGATCGGGGCGGTCATCGACGAGTCGCTGCGGACAGGCGCAGTCCGGATGGACGAAGCAACGCTCGCCGTCATGAACGAGCTCCGCGACTTCATGTTCGAGCGCGTCTACGAGTCGGGCGACCAGCACCGTCAGCAGACCCGCGCAGTGGCCGTGATCCGCGACCTCATGGACTGGCATCTGGAGCATCTCGAAGAGATCCCCGAGACCTTTCGCCGACCCGATGCGTCCGCGGTCGTGCAGGCAGCCGATTACGTCGCCGGCATGTCGGACCGATATGCCCTGGCCACCCACGACCGGCTCTTTCGCCCGACGCTCGCCCTCTGAGCGTCATGCGTCGCCGATCAGCTCGCGCGCTGGTAGGCCTGGAACCCCCCTCCGCACTCGAGCACGATCCGGGGCGGCAGCGGCTGACCGCTGGCCGTCGGCGCCTGCCCCGGCTCGACCCACACCGTCCAGGCGGCGAGGCCGAAGCTCACCGACCCGGCCTCGACCAGGTCCTCGTCAACACCGGCGAGCATCGGCTCGGCTGTCTGGTCGCCGATCGGCTCGTACGCGGCCGGCTCATAGGGCAGCGACGCCGGGCACGCGGCCGGCGCGGTCGCGCGCCACACCCCCCACGCTCCGATGAGGAGGAACGCCGCCAGCGCCAGGCCACCGCAGCCGACCGCCCGCCGGTTCATCGGGCGATCACCCGCGGACGATCCGGAATTGCTCGAAGGTGCCGCTCGCCGGCTGCCGCCGCGCCTCGACCGTCTCGACTCGCGCGCCGTCGGGACCCGACCGAAGACGTCGCTCGAGCTCGTCGAGCGCCTCGGGCGGGCCCTCCGCCAGGAGCTCGACCGTCCGCTCGTCGTCGGCGTTCGATGACCCAACCGGTCAGGTTGAGCTCCTCGGCGCACGAGCGCACCCACCAGCGAAAGCCGACGCCCTGCACACGGCCGATCACCCGCGCGGTGAGTCGCTCAGGGCGCACCGTCCCCCACCGTCGGGGACCGCTCGAGGCGGGGCCAGGCGAGCATGGCTCGCTCGATCGCGAGGCGTGGCGCGGCGTAATCGCGCAGGCCCTCCGCGATGCGCTCGAGCAGCGTGATCATGGCCGTCAGCTCGGCCGGCGGAATGCGGCGAGCTAGGGCATCGAGGTCGCCGAGCTCGCCGCTGGGTGCGAGGTCGCCGCGGCCGGCCCCGGCGACGAGCAGGTCACGCGCAAGATCGGTCCAGACCTCCACGACACGACCGGCCGCGCCGCGCTGAACCGCGGCCGTCGTCCTGGCCGCCTCCTCGGCGTCGCCGTCGAGAGGAGTGGCGGCCGGCTCGGTCGGCGCGACCCGCGCTGCCTCGTCGAGGAGGTCGCCAACGGCACCGAATCGGTCTGCCGGGCCGCGCTCGAGGAGCGCGAGCAGCTCGACCTGGGTTCGGCGACGCCAGTCGATGAGCTCCGCGTGCGTCCGCGTAGCCGATGGCAGTACCGGCGAGGCCGTGCGCGATGCGCACCAGCGCCCGCGCCTGGTCCTCGGGGAGCTGTCGCGCCGCCATGAGGTGGGCGACGAGACTCGTCCTGCTCGCACCGGCCCGATCCTGATCGGCTGGCACCGCGACCGGATCGTCGGGAGCAGCCGCGAGGCGTCGTCGGCGACGAGGATGAACGCATGACGCAGCGTCGGCTCCTCGAGCGACTTGAGCAGCGCGTTCTGGATGTGCTCGTTCGCCGCGTCGGCATGCTCGATGAGGACGACACGGCGGCTCGCGACGACCGGCGCCCCGGCTGCCTCGAGCAGCCAGCGCCGGGCGACGCTGACAGCACTCTCGCCCGTCGACCGGTCGGAATTCCACTGCCTCGGCGAGCCGATCACGAGGTCGGGATGCACGCGGGCACGTGCGTCGCGGCACCCGCGGCAGGCGTTGCACGGGCGCATGTCCGGATCGGGATCGGTGCAGAAGGCAAGCGCCAACAGGTCGTTGACGAACGTTTCCTTGCCCGCTCCCCGCGGCCCGTGGATGAGGAGCGTGGAGGCACCGGGCCCATTGGCGGCCGAGCGGAGCGCGATGCGGCGGGCGGTCGGCTGGCCGACGCTCAGGAAGCCGCCGGTCGCCGTCTCGATCACCCGCCGAGTATAGGTCGGAGCCCCCGCCGGGCCGGATGGCGGTCGCAGTGGCATACTTCCTGCACCGCCACGCGCCATACCCGAGGAGACCGAACCATGTCCACCACCCCGGCCGCGACGGCCGACGAGATCGCCGAATCCATCCGCTCGCATGGTCGACCGCATGGTTGACTCGAAGTTCACCCACGAGGTGGCCAAGCGCGGCGCGGAGGTCGAGGCCCGTGCCGAAGAGGCCTGGCGTGACAGCCGTCCGATGCGACGAGATGCGGCTAAGACCATCGCCCGCGCCAGCGATGACGCGGCCAAGTGGTATCGCAAGTCGGTCCGACCGATGGTGCGGGACCTCTGGAAGCGTCGTGTCGTCGCGCTCAGCGCCATCGGTGCGGCGGTGCCCGTGGCCACGGAGGCGGTCGAGGACACGGCGGTTCGGCTCGGCATCCGCGAGCGCCGCGAGGAGCGACATTGGGGCGCCTTCTTCCTCGGAGTCCTCATCGGCATCGCGGCCGGTGCGGTCGCGGCAATGCTCATCACACCCAAGCGCGGCGACGAGATGAGGCGCGAGCTCGGCGAGCGTGCCGACGAGATCGCCACGAAGGCCCGCGACGAGTGGGTTCCGATCTTCGAGCAGGCCGTCTCGGGCAATGGCCACCCCGACCAGGTCATCGACGACCTCGCTGATGGAGTCGCCGACGCCGGGAAGGCAGTCGGGACGGCGGCCGGCGATGCGGCGGACAGCGCCGGCACGACGTTCGAGGCTGCCGCCGACGACGCGTCTGACGCGGCGGATCGCGCCGTCGACGAGACGGCCGACGCGATCAGCGAGGCGTTCGAGTCCTCCGAGAGCGAGCCCCGAGCCCAGGCCTGACGGCCCGATCTCGGGGACGACCTATCCGCCCGACCTCAGGTCGAGCGAGGCTTCCGCGCCGACCGGAATCGGCCCCAGATCCCCTGGGGCTCGCCATCCTGGCCGTCGGCGAACTCCTGCACTGACGCCGCCTCGGACGGTGCCGCAGAGGCATCCGTCCCGCCGGTATCTGCCTTGGATCGGCTTCGCCGCGGCTTCGCGGCGGCAGCGTCGCTCGCTGCCTCATCGTCCTTGGCCGCCTTCGACGAGCGCGTCCGCTTCGGCTTCTCCGCCGCCCCGTCATCGGCGGCGGTCGAGGCCGGGTCGCCGTCGGTCGCCGCCTTCGGGCGCGAGCGGGACGATGGCTTCGGCTCCGCCCCGGCTGTATCGCTGTCGGCCTTGCGTGATCGCGTCCGCCTGGGCTTGGCTCGGTCTCGGCCGCCGTCACAGTCTCGGCGTCGATGCCGAGGGCCGCGAGGGTCGCCTCATCGGCCTCCTCGAAGCTGTACTCGCGATCAGGGTCTTCCAGTCCGTCGACCTGGCTGAGATTGTCGAGCTCCTGCCAACCGATCTCGCCCTCGCCCGTGCTCGACGTCTGAGCCGTCTCGCTATCGGGCTCGTCACGACGCGCTCGTCCGCGGCCCCGTCCCCCGCGCCGGCGGCGCCGGCGGCGGACCTCTTCACCGCTGTCGACCGCAACGATCGGCGCGGCTTCAGCCTCGGCTTCAGCTTCGGGCTCCGCGGCTCGACGCGATGGGGAGCGCGCGGGTGCCGATCGCGTCGATGCCGGCGCGTGGACGAGCCACCCCGCGTCCGGCCGCTCGATGGCGCCCCGCCGGTCTTGATCGCGGCCAGCGCGGCGGCGGCGACCGACGGCGAAGCCTCGCGGAAGCCGAACTCCGGGCTCACTTCCTTGGCCGGCATCTCGGGCGCGCTCATCGAGGTGCGCGTGGTCGTGGCCGTCTTGCCGCGGCCGATCGAGGCGATCTTCATGATGTCGGTGAACTCGTCGGCCACCGCGATGAGGTCCGAACTGGTGTTCGGCTTGAAGCTGATGACCTCCGCGCGCACTCCCTTGTCCTGGAGGGCGCGGATGGCCGGCGCGAAGTCACCGTCGCCGGAGACGATGACGGCGATGTCCATCCGGTCGGCGAGGCGGAACAGGTCGACGACCAGCTCGATGTCGAGGTTGGCCTTCATGCGGCCATCGCCGAACTTGCGGATGTCCTTGACCACCGGCTTGTAGCCGTTCTTGGCCAGGAAGTCGATGAACTTGCGCTGGTTCTCGTTCTCCGGGTCCAGCCCGGTATAGGCGTAGGCGCGAATGAGGTCGCGCCCCTTGGTGGCGTGCTTGAGGAGGGCGACGTAGTCGACGTCGACGTCCTGGCCTCGAGCCGCGTAGTACATGTTGGCGACGTCAACGAACATCGCCACGTTCTTGCTCACGGTTGAGCTCTTCTCCTGTTGATCTGATATGGCCGTCGCGGATGGGGATCGCTCAGACGAATCGTTCGACCGAGCGTCTCTGCCGCGGCTCGCGAACCGGTGTCGCTTCCAGAGCGACGGTTCAGCGGATGCCAGCGGCTCGGATACCTCCACGCGCGTGCAGCCCTTGTTTCTTGCCGACGCGGCGAGGTGCTCGACGAGATCGTCGGCAACCGTGCGCCGGTCGGCGGCGTCCAGCGCGATCCGCTGCGAGTCCCAGCTCGTCGATCACGCCGACGAACGGGCCCGATCGCACCGATGGCCTGATGGAGATGACTCCCACGCCCACCACTCGTCGCTCGGCCTCCGCGACGACGACCGTCGCCGAGGGAATGAAGAGCAGGTTGCGCAGGAAGTCCGCGTCGTCGTGCCCGGTATCCGGATCTCGTCGTCGCGCGCAACAGGCGCATTGCGGCGGCAAGATCGGTCAGGCGGGCGTTACGGACGTGAACCTCCACGAAGGCCGCCTCCGACGAGAGGCCTGGGCGATGACTCGCAGCGGGCACGCTGCTGGACGCCATCGGAAGGATACCACGACTGACGCGCCTGAACCGATTGGAGTGGGCGGTCCGGTACGGTTCGTACAGGTGGCGCGTGGATATTGCGCGCGCTCTCGCACGCCGCTATGATGCCGCGCATCTACCAGCCGGGCCCGCGCACGCGCGACTCCCGAGCAAACCCCAGTGGAGGAAGACAACCGGATGCAGAAGTACATGCGATGGAGCGGGCTGCTCGTCGTGCTGATGCTCGTCCTTGCGGCGTGTCAGAGCGGAGGCGGCTCGAGCACAGCGGCCAGCGGCGGGAGCGAGCGCGGGAGCGAGCGCGGGAGGAGACGACCCGACGGCCGTCTGCGAAGCGGACGAGTTCGGATGCGTCGAAGTCGCGGAAGGCGAGCCCATCGTGCTCGGCACCGCACTCGTGATCACCACCGCCGACGCTGACCTCGGCCAGGACAGCCAGTACGGCGCGCACGTCGCGGGCGATCTCCGCAACGCTGCCGAGGGTGGCGTCAAGGGCCACCTGATCGAGTGGGATGACCAGGACGATCAGTGCGGCGCCGACGGCGGCACCGCCGCCGCGCGCGCTCTCGTTGCCGATCCGCAGATCGTCGCCGTCGTCGGCACGAGCTGCTCGGGCGCCGGCGTCCCGGCCGCCCAGATCACCAGCGAGGCAGGCGTCCTCATGGTGTCGCCGTCGAACACGGCGCCATCGCTGACGGCCGCCGAGACGCACGAGCCGTTCTACGCGCGCACCGCGCACAACGACAAGGTGCAGGGTGCGGCGATGGCCACGTTCATCTGCGAGGAGCACCTCGACGTCACCACGGCAGCGACGCTCCACGACGGAAGCCCGTACGCGGAGCAGCTGCAGCAGGTGTTCGCCGACCAGTTCGTCGAGCAGTGCGGTGGCGAGATCGTCTACCAGGGCCAGGTGTCGACGCCACCGAGACGAACTTCAGCGATCCGCTGGACGACATCGCGGCGGCTGGCGCCGAGCTGCGTCTACTACCCGATCTTCACCGCCGGCGGCGTCGCCATGACGCAGCAGGCACGTGAGCGAGCCGAGTTCGACGATGTCATCCTCGCCGGCGCGGACGGCATGCAGAGCGGGACGCTTCGCGGCCGAGGTCGGCGAGGCCGGCAACGGCCTGTACACCTCGGGTCCGGACCTGGCGTTCGCGAACGCCTTCTACGAGGAAACGTTCCTCCCGGCGTACTACGAGCTGTGCGGATGCGACGCGACCCTGTCCGTGTTCCACGCGCACGCGTTCGACGCGGCCAATCTCATCCTCGATGCGATCGACACGGTCTCGATCGAGGGCGAGGACGGAACGCTCTACATCCCGCGCACTGCCCTTCGCGATGAGTTCTTCGCGACGAGCGGCTACGAGGGAATCACCGGCAGCCTGACCTGCGACGAGTACGGCGACTGCGCCGACCCGAAGATCTCGGTCAGCATCGATCGGTGAGGGCGACGACGGCGCTCGGTCGTACGAGCGGATCTGGCCGGACGCCGGCGAGTAGCCTGACGGTCCCGGATCGGCGGTAACGCCGACCCGGTTCCACTCCACCCAACGTGCGGGTGGGCCAGCACTGGCCCACCCGCCTTCCGTACTCACCCCCGACGCACTGCGGAGGGACGACGCGAATGCGGCTACCCGAACGCCTCTCGATCACGGACGTGATCCTGTGGGTCCTGCGCATCGCGATCGTCGGCTTCGTCGTCGTCGGGCTCGTTCGCTGACCCTGTCGCAGGGCCAGCTGACCCCCGACCGCTGGCCGGACCTCATCGTCAACGGGCTCACCGCCGGGAGCATCTACGCGCTCATCGCCCTCGGCTACACGCTCGTCTACGGCATCCTGTTCATGATCAACTTCGCCCACGGCGAAGTCTTCATGATCGGCGCCTTCACCGCCTTCTTCGGGGCCACGGCACTCGCCGACAGCGGCATCCTCGAGACCAACCCGATCGTCGGGATCGCCATCATCTTCGCCATCTCCGCCCTCACCTCCATGGTGGTCGCGCTGCTGCTCGAGCGGATCGCCTACCGGCCGCTGCGACGTGCACCGCGTCTCGTTCCCGCTCATCACGGCGCTCGGCGCATCGCTGTTCCTCCAGTACACGGCTCGCGGCTTCTTCGGGTCCGGCGTGCGCTCCTACCCGGACATCGCGATCCTGACGGCACCGTGAACATCCTGGGGTTCGAGTTCCTCAAGACGCAGATCATCGTCATCGTCTCCGCCGTTGGTGATGATGGTCAGCCTCTATGTCTTCGTGCAGCGCACCCGGACCGGTCGATCGATGCGCGCCGTGAGCGAGGACAAGGACGTCGCGGCGATGATGGGCATCAACGTCGATCGGGTGATTGCCACGACGTTCGCCATCGGCGGCCTGCTCGCCGGAGCGACGGGCATCCTGTACGTGATGCTCTTCAACATCGTCAGCTTCAACATGGGCTTCCTGCCGGGGATCAAGGCGTTCACGGCGGCGGTCCTCGGCGGGCATCGGCAACATCGTCGGCGCGATGCTGGGTGGGATCATCCTCGGCCTGCTCGAGTCGATCGGTCCTCGGCTCCTGCTCACCGGGTTCGGCGTGCCCCAGATCAACGCGTTCCGCGACATCGTCGCCTTCATGGTCCTGGTGCTCGTCCTGATCTTCAGGCCGTACGGCATCCTGGGCCGGAAGGAGTGACGGGACGATGGGTGCTGGACTGAATCCCTACCGCACCGCCGCCGGCCTGGGCCTGATCGGCGGCGTCGTGGTCGTGTACCTGGCTCTGGTCGGCATCATCGAGGACTTCGCCGAACGCCCGGTCATCACCGACTTCGTGACCCTCGGCATCGTGGCGCCGGCTATCGCGCTGCTCATCCTCGCCTACCGGGCCACCGCCGCGCCGCCCGACTGGCAGGGGTCGCCTCCGACTCCACTGAATACCGTCGGCAGGGGTGTGGTCGCCGGCCTCGCGGGCGGGCTGTTGACGGCCGCCTTCGTCGCGCTCATCACCACGGTCGACATCACGTTCATGTTCGTCAACGCCACGCCGACCGTGACCGAGATCCTCTCGCTGGGACTCACGCCGCCCGCGCTCGGTCCGATCGTGCTCGGCCTCGGGCTCGGGCTTACCGCCGGACTGCTGAGGCTCGTGCCACGCCCGGTCCGCGGGCCGCTCATCATCGGCTTCGTCGTCGATTCTCCTCGCGAGCCTGATGGAGCCGTTCATGCGCGTGCTGCTCGTGCAGCTCGAGCTCGACACGATCGCGGAGTTCTTCTACCAGGATGGCGGACTGACCGCGGCCGGTGCAGCGGTCGTCTTCGTCGTGACGTTCGGGATCGGACTGATTCGCTCGTTCCGGGGCAAGCAGATCGGCGCGGGCGTCGGAGCCTTCACCGAGGGGCGTGAGCAGAACGTCCGGATCGTCGACGTTCATCCTGCTCGCGGCATTCCTCCTCGTGCTGCCGCAGGTCGTCGGATCGTTCCTCTCCGAGGTGCTCGGGACGGTCGGCCTCTATGTGCTGATGGGCCTCGGGCTCAACATCGTCGTGGGATACGCGGGCCTGCTCGACCTCGGCTACGTGGCCTTCTTCGCCATCGGCGCCTACTCGATCGCGATCCTGACCTCGCCCGGCCTCGTTCCTCGGCTGGGAGCTCGGGTTCTGGTTCTCGCTCCCGATCGTCATGGTCATCGCCGCGCTGACGGGCCTGTTCATCGGGGCGCCGGTCCTCCGGCTCAGAGGTGACTACCTCGCGATCGTGACTCTCGGGATCGGCGAGATCGTCCGCCTCCTGATCACGTCCGAGGCCCTGCGTCCGTGGACGGGTGGTGCGCAGGGCATCCTCCAGATCCCGCCGCCGCAGCTCGGCGATCTCAACTTCTTCGATCCGCAGGTCCTCTACTACCCGATCCTGCTCTTCTGCGTGCTCGCGGCCTTCGTCGCCAACCGGCTGGCCGGCCTCCCGCGCCGGACGCGCGTGGAACGCAATGCGCGAGGACGAGGACGTGGCCGCCGCGACCGGCGTGAACACGACGACCTCGAAGCTCCTCGCCTTCGCGCTCGGTGCGACCTTCGGGTGCGTCGCCGGCGCGTTCTACGCGGTGAAGATCGGCTCGATCTTCCCGCACGATCTCGACCTTCTCGTGTCGGTGACGGTGCTCGCGCTGATCATCCTGGGCGGCATGGGCAGCATCCCGGGTGTCATCGTCGGCGCGCTGGTGCTCGTGGGGCTGCCGCAGCTGCTGCGTGAGTTCGCCGAGTACAGGCTCCTCGTGTACGGCGCGATCCTCGTTGGCATGATGCTGTGGCGGCCCGAGGGCCTCATTCCGAGCGCTCAGCGCAAGCGCGAGCTCCATGACGAGGCGGACGAGGAAGGACCGCCCGACTCCGCGCTGGCCGGAGGACCGACCGGCGACCTGGCTCAGGAGTCGCTGACATGACCGCAGAGCAGGCGCTCGAGATGGGCGAGAACGAGCCGTCGCGAGGCGCGATCCTGGTCGCGCGGGGCGTCACCAAGCGATTCGGCGGACTGACCGCCAACCGCGAGATCGACTTCGACATCCCGCGGCGCGCGATCGTGTCGATCATCGGCCCGAACGGCGCCGGCAAGACGACCTTCTTCAACCAGCTCACCGGGATGCTCCAGCCGACCGAGGGCGAGATCGAGTTCAACGGATCCAGCATCGTCGGGCTCGGCCCGCACGAGATCGTCGAGCTCGGCGTCGCGCGCACCTACCAGAACATCCGGCTCTTCAACGACATGACCGTGCTGGCCAACGTCATGGTCGGCCGCCACGTCCGCTTGAAGGCGACCTGGTGGGCTTCAATGCTTCGGCTGCCCAGCGTGCCAGTCGAGGAAGAGGCGACCCGCACTCGCGCTCGCGAGCTGCTCGAGCTCGTTGGGCTGCCGCGACGGTACGAGGACGATGCCGCCAAGAACCTGCCGTACGGGCATCAGCGACGCCTCGAGGTCGCCCGGGCCCTGGCAAGCGACCCGAAGCTGCTCCTGCTCGACGAGCCGACGGCCGGCATGAATCCGGGCGAGACCACCCAGATGACGGCGCTCATTCGCCGGATCCGGCAGGAGCTGGATCTGACGGTGCTCCTCATCGAGCACGACATGAAGGTGGTCATGGGGATCAGCGAGCGGATCACCGTCCTCGACTACGGCGAGAAGCTCGCGGAGGGGCTTCCCGAGGAGATCCGGGCCAATCCAAAGGTCATCGAGGCCTACCTCGGCAAGCAGGCGACCCAGGCATGACCGAGCCGATGCTGGCGCCGGACGCCGCCCCTGCGGAAGCCGAAGCGCGGGCCAGCGGGGAGACGATCCTCGAGCTGCGCAACGTGCAGGTCTTCTACAACGCCATCGAGGCGCTCAAGGGCGTCTCCCTGACCGTCGGGCGGGGCGAGATCGTGACGCTCATCGGCTCCAATGGCGCGGGGAAGAGCACGACGCTGCGGGCGATCAGCGGGACCCAGCGCTCGCGAGGGCGCGATCCTGCTCGAGGGAAAACCGATCGACACCGTGCCGGCGCACGAGATCGTGGCGCGCGGGATCGCCCACTCCCCCGAGGGCCGCAAGGTCTTCAGCCGCATGACCGTCTACGAGAACCTCCAGATGGGAGCGTTCAGCCGGGCGCGGCGCGGAGCTCACGGCGACGTCACCCGGGTCTACGACCTCTTCCCCCGCCTGAAGGAACGGCGCGACCAGAAGGCCGGGACGATGTCCGGCGGCGAGCAGCAGATGCTGGCAATGGGCCGCGCGCTCATGGCCGAGCCCGACCATCCTCCTGCTGGACGAGCCGTCGATGGGGCTCTCCCCGATCCTCACCGAGCAGATCTTCGCGATCATCAGCGAGATCAACGCGCAGGGCACCACGGTCCTGCTCGTCGAGCAGAATGCGCTCATGGCGCTGAATGCCGCCGACCGCGGTTACGTCATCCAGACCGGGCAAGATCATCCTCGCCGACACCGCGGCCAACCTCGCCGCCAACGAGCAGGTGCGCCAGGCCTACCTCGGCGAGATCTGACCGCCGTGGAGGGGAGGCCCGAGGGCGACGCGCCGGGACCGAAACGGCCGCAGGACTATCGACCCGACGTGCGCCCGATGATGATCCTCGGCGTACTCCTGGTGGCGGTCGTCGTCGCCTGGATCCTCCTCTCGCCGCTGATCCTGCCCGGTCAGTAGCGCCGCGGCTGCCCGAACCCGGTGCCCGCCCCGTAGAGCACGAGCGCGACGCCGGCGGCGGCGAGCGCCAGCCCAGGGGACTGCTGCGGAAGGGGTGGATACCCGACCGACCACAGCTCCCAGGCGCGATAGGCCAGCGCCACCGCGCCGATGCCGCCGAGCAGCAGGTACGCCCATGGCGCGTCGAGGACGAAGCCCCACCGTCCGCGCATGTAGCCGATGTCGAGCAGCACGAGCGCCAGGATCGCCGCCCCGAAGATCACCACCCCGGGCCCCTCGAGCCCGATCCCCTGCTGCGATGGGACCGCGACGCCGGAGACGGAGTCCCCGCCGGCGCGCCACCACGGCAGGAATCCCGAGACGATCATCGCCACGGCGCCGAGCAGGATGAAGCGCCGGAAGCGCGGCGCGCTCCCGTCCATGGGGGAATCCCTAACCGTCGGGGGGCGCGCCGGCGTAGACGGAGGGCTTCAGCACGCCGATGTACGGGAGATTGCGGTATCGCTCGTCGTAGTCGAGGCCGTAGCCGATGACGAACCGATCCGGGATGGTGAAGCCGGTGTAGTCGATCGGGATCTCGGCCAGGCGCCTGGCAGGCTTGTCGAGCAGGCACACGATCTTGATCGACGCGGGGCCCTTATCGGCGAGGTAGCGCAGCAGGTAGTTGAGCGTCAGGCCGGTGTCGATGATGTCCTCGACGACGATCACGTCGCGCCCCTCGATCGGCTTGGAGAGGTCCTTCAGGATGCGCACCTGCCCGGACGACTCGGTCGCGGCGCCGTACGAGCTCACCTCCATGAGATCGATGCTCGTTGGCGTGTCCATCGCTCGCATGAGGTCGGCGAGGAACACGAGCGCGCCCTTGAGGACGCTCACCAGCACCGGATCCCGACCCTGGTAGTCGGCCGCGATCTGCGCCCCGAGCTCCGCCACCCGGTTGGCCACCGTGTCGGAGTCGAGCAGGATCTCCTCGACGTCGTCGTGGAGGCTCACGCCGCGCCGGCCTCGTCGTCGCGAACTCGGGTAGCGGCTCCGTTGGCGAGGGTGATGTCGGTGAGGAAGTCGAGCCGGCCGTACTTCACCATGAGCGCCTTGAAGTCACGCGCGTAGAACAGCTTCACCCGGACCTCCGGGTAGAGCTGCCGCATCCAGCGCAGCTTGCGGTTCTTCTTGCGCACCAACGACTGCTTCAGCGTCGTCAGCTCCACGTAGAGATCGATCTCGGGCAGGTAGAAATCGGGCGCGAACGACTCGATGACCGCGCCGTCGGCGTTCCAGGAGATGGGGAAGACGTCGGGTTCGTATCGCCACGCGACACCGTAGAAGTCGAGGATCCTCGCCAGCTCCGCCTCGCTGTCGTGGGCGAAGCGTGGTGGCGAGGTCGAGGTCACCTGCTCCGCCACCGGACCTCGATCGTAGCCTGCGCAAACGCGTCGAACGCCATCTCTGCCGAGTATATCGGCCGAGTTATCCACAGGTCGGCGCCTCGCCGCACTCTTCGTGGAAAACTGGCGTTGTCATCCACACACCGGTCGGGGTACGGTGGCGCTCCTGCTCCGCCGAGCGACCGAGTACGGTAACCGCGGGTGGTTCGGGGCCGATGCGAGAGCCGGCCGCGACGCCGTCCACCTGCCGGGAAGACCGAAAGGACGCTCGAGGAGCATTTCTTCATGTCCGGGACCGATGCGCGCGCCGCGCGCCTGGCGCTGGTCGATCTCCTCGAGACCGCAGAGATCGATCTGCCCTGGGAGACCCTCGATCGGCTCGAACGCTACGTCGAGCTGCTGCTCGAGGCCAACCGGCACCTCAACCTCACGCGCGTCGTCGATCCTGCCGACGTGGCGCGCCTCCACCTCCTCGACGCGCTCGCGGCACTTCCCCTGCTCGACGAGCTCGGCGCCGTTCGCGCTGTCGATCTCGGGTCGGGAGGCGGCATCCCGGGCATCCCGATCGCGCTGGCTCGACCCGACATGCGGTGGACGCTGGTGGACTCCGCCGGCCGCAAGGCCAGCACGCTGCGTGCGTTCGTCGATGCCCTCGGCCTCGACGGCGTCGAGGTGGTCGCTTCTCGCGCAGAGCTCCTGGGCCACGATCCGGCTCATCGAGAGGCGTATGACGTGGTGGCGGCACGCGCCTGTGCCGCGCTCGCGGTGCTCGGCGAGTACGCCCTGCCGCTGGTCCGCGTCGGCGGCAGCCTCGTCGCCTGGAAGGGGCGCATGAGCGACGATGAGCTCTCCGCGGGCGGACGCGCCGCAGCCCGCCTCGGAGGCGCGGCGCCCGAGGTCCACGCGACCGGCGTCACGGCACTCGGGGACCATCGGTTCGTGGTGATCGCCAAGGTGGGGCCCACAGACCCGTCATATCCCCGGCGCCCCGGGGTGCCGGCGCGCCGGCCGCTCGGCTGATCCGAGGGCCCGTCGGAAGGGCCGATCCGGGGGCGTCGGTATACTCGGCGTTCGCATGCGCATCGCTGTCCTCTCGGACATTCACGCCAACCTGCCCGCCCTCGAGGCGGTGGCCGAGGACCTTCCCCCCGTCGACGAGATCTGGGTGCTCGGCGACATCGTCGGGTACGGGCCGCAGCCGAACGAGGTCATCGCAACGCTCCAGGACCTCGGCGCCAGGAGCGTGCTCGGCAACCATGACGGGGCCGCCATCGGCCTCGTCAACGCGCGCTACTTCAACCCCGACGCCCGAGCGGCCATCGAGTGGACCGCCGAGGCCGTCGACGACAACGCGCGGACGTACATGGCAGTGCTGCCGGAGGTGCGGCGCGACGGCGAGGTCACCGCGGTCCATGGGTCACCGCGCGACCCGATCTGGGAGTACATCACCGGTCCGGGCGTGGCGCGCCCGAACTTCACCGCCTTCGACACGCGGTACTGCCTCTTCGGCCACACCCACCAGCCGGTCGCGTTTCGGAGCGCGGCTGATGGCGTGGAGACCATCCCTGGCCACCCCGAGGCCCAGGTCGCCCTGCCGGCCGGTGACCGCTTCCTGCTCAATCCGGGGAGCGTGGGACAGCCGCGCGACGGCCTGCGCGACGCGGCCTACGCGCTGTTGGACGTCGACGGCTCGGGCCCCGGCGCGATCGAGTTCCGGCGCGTGCGCTACGACATCGACCGGACCCAGGAGCTCATGCGCCAGGAAGGCCTCCCCATGCGCCTCGTCGAGCGGCTCAGCTACGGACGGTGAACGGCAGCCGACGCGCGAAGGGCGCGGCGCTCGACCGCGGGCCGTAGGATAGCCGTCGGCATGGACTTCTTCCGGCGCGGTGACAAGCGCGCGACGACCCACGAGTACACCCGCGTGCTCGTTCCGATGCTGGGCGAGCCCGACGTGGACGACCCCGCGCTGAAGGTCGCTGCCCTGCTCCTCCACGGCAACCCCGAGGCGCAGGTGTCCCTGCTCCACGTCATCGAGGTCCCCTTCGACCGGACCCTCGACGCCGAGGACGAGGCGGCCGTCGCGGAGGCCGATACGATCCTCTCGCTCGGGGAGTTGGTGTTCGAGGCCGCCGGCATCGGCGTCCGATCGAGCACGGTGCAGGCGCGTGCCGCCGGCCCTGCCATCGTCGACGACGCCAACGAGCTCGCTGCTGACCTCATCGTCATGGGACTGCGCTACAAGAAGCGGTTCGGGGGACAATGGGACGCGGGACGAACTGTCCCCTACGTCATGCGCAACTCGACCGCGCCGGTATGGTGCCTGCGGGCCGAGACGAAGGAGCTCGCGAACACGACATGAGGGTCATCATCATCGGCTGCGGCCGCGTCGGCGCGCGGGTCGCCGCCGAGCTCGACGAGCGTGGCGAGAAGGTCACCGTCATCGACACGTCCGCGCGCGCGTTCAGCCGGCTGCCCCAGACCTTCAGCGGAGAGACGGTCCGCGGCAGCGGAACCGACGAGGACGTGCTGCGCGGGGCCGGAGCCGAGCAGGCGGACCTGTTTATGGCACTCACCGAGGGCGACAACCGCAACGCCCTCGCCGCCCAGCTGGCCAAGCACACCTTTTCGGTGCCTCGGGTGATCGCCAAGATCAACGATCCGTTGCGCGGCGAGGCCTACCGGGCCCTCGGCATGGAGACGATCTGCCGCACGATCATCCTCGCGGACGCTCTGGTGACGGCGGCGGTGGACGGGGCCGACGCAACAAACGGGTTCGTCGAGGAACCGACTGCCCAGCCAATGCGCGGCGCGCCACCCCCGGGCTCCGCTGCCGACGAGCGTGCGCGAGAGGCCCTCGCCGCGGACGACGAGCAGGTCGAGGCCACCATCGTGCAGCCCAGCGACGGGCGGGAAGGCGGCTTCTAGATGTACGTCGTCGTGATCGGCGGGGGCAACGTCGGGTACTACCTCACCAAGGAGCTTCTCGCCGCGGGCCACGAGGTCGTCGTCATCGAGGAGGACCCGGCGCGCGCGCGGCAGATCGCCGACGAGCTCGGGAGCATCGTCATCGCCAACGACGGCTGCGAGGGCAGGTACCAGTCCGAGGCCGGCATGGGCCGAGCCGACGTGGTCGCGGCGGTCACCGGCGACGACGCGGTGAACCTCGCAGCCTCGCAGGTGGCGAAGATGCGGTTCAATGTGCCGCGCGCGATCGCTCGCGTAAACGATCCGAAGAACGAGAAGCTCTTCCGGCAGCTGGCGATCGACGAGACGGTCAGCCCGACACGCGCCATCCTGGGCGTCATCGAGCACGAGATCCCGGTCCACGACCTCCTCCACCTGGCCGAGCTCGAGGGGGGAGAGGTGCAGATCGTCGAGGCCCAGATCGACGCCGAATCACCCGTCGTGGGGCAGGAGCTGCGTGAGCTCTCGCTTCCCGAGGGCAGCTCGATCGCCGTCGTCATCCGCGACGACCGCGCCCAGTCGCCGCGCCCGGAGACCCGGCTGCGCGCCGGCGACAAGATCCTGGCGGTCACCTCCGCCGGAGGGGAAGCGTCGCTCCGAAGCCTGCTCATCGGCGAGTAGCCCTCAGGGCCTGGCGCTGGAGTCCCTGTCAATAGCCTTGACAATGGTATTGGCAGGGTTTACGGTACCGACATGGACCGACAGCGACGCGGGGCGACCGGCACGGCCGTAGCCTCTCGCCGCGACGACCTCACCCGCCCGCGCTACATCATCAGCATCGCTGCCGAACTGGCGGCGTGCCATCCACGGACGCTGCGGATCTACGAGGAGGAGGGCCTCCTCTGCCCGCAGCGTCGCAACAACCTCCGCCTCTACAGCGAGGCGGACATCCAGCGCATTCGCATCATCCGTTTCCTCACACGACGCCAGCGCGTGAACCTCGCCGGCGTGCGCGTCATCCTTCAGCTCGAAGCCCTCGGCAAGATCCGGGTCTACGATCTGTTCGATGAGGACGAGGTAGACCAAGCCACCGATCCGGCCGAGCCCGACTTCGCGCTCGAGCCCGCATCGGACTCAAGGAGCTGACCGCGTGGCAACTGACGAGCCGACCAAGGATATTCCCGAGATCGACGCGACCGAAGAGCGCGATGCCGACGTCGAGCACCTCCAGGTGCTCCCGCTCGTCGCCCTGCGCGACACGGTCATCTTCCCCGAGATGATCGTGCCGCTGACCGTGGGCCGCGACCGGAGCGTCAAGGCGCTCGACCGCGCCGTGCGCACTTCCCAGCCGGTGGCGCTCGTCACCCAGCGCTCGAGCGAGCAAGAAGAGATCGGCAGCGTCGACGAGCTGTACGCGATCGGGACGCTCGCCAAGATCGCGCAGGTCATCCGCCTCCAGGACGGGACCATCCGCGCCATCGTCCAGGGCCAGCGCCGGATTCGCCTGCTCGACCTCGTCCAGACTGATCCGCACCTCGAGGCGCGCATCGAGGTCATCGATGACGCGGCCGACAAGACCCTCGAGATCGAGGCGTTGATGGCGTCGATCCATGGGCAGATCGAGCAGTACGTCAACAGCGGCGCATCGGTCCCGCCGGAGGTGGCCGTCGCGGCTCGCAACATCGCCGACGGCGGATTGCTGGCGGACATGACCGCCTACAGCCCGGAGATGACCACTGAGCAGCGTCAGGAGCTGCTCGAGACGATCGACGTCGCGGATCGGCTGCGGCTGGCATCGGCATTCCTCGCCAAGCAGATCGAGGTGCTCGAGCTCAAGGGTCGCATCCAGTCCGAGGTCAAGTCCGAGATGGACAAGACCCAGCGCGAGTACATCCTGCGCGAGCAGATGAAGGCGATCCAGAAGGAGCTCGGCGAGGACGACCCCGCCGTCGCGGAGGCGACCGAGCTGCGCGAAAAGGTCGAGGCATCCGCCATGCCCGACGAGGTCAAGGAGAAGGCCCTCAAGGAGGTCGACCGCCTCGCCCGGATCCCCAGCGCGTCGCCCGAGCAGGGCGTGATCCGCAACTACGTCGACTGGCTGGTGAGCCTGCCGTGGGGTGTCGAGACCGATGACAACCTCGACCTCGACGAGGCCGAGAAGGTTCTCCACGAGGATCACTGGGGCCTCGAGAAGCCCAAGGAGCGCATCGTCGAGTACATGGCCGTGCGCAAGCTGGCCGACAAGATCCGCTCACCGATCCTGCTGTTCGTCGGCCCGCCCGGCGTCGGCAAGACCTCGCTCGGCAAGAGCATCGCGCGGGCCATGGGGCGGAAGTTCGTCCGCATGAGCCTTGGCGGAATCCACGACGAGGCCGAGATCCGCGGGCATCGGCGCACCTACATTGGTGCCCTGCCGGGTCGGGTCATCCAGAACATCAAGACCGCCGGCAGCGCCAACCCGGTGTTCATGCTCGACGAGATCGACAAGGTCGGCATGGACTTCCGCGGCGACCCGTCGTCGGCGTTGCTCGAGGTGCTCGATCCCGAGCAGAACAACTCCTTCCAGGACAACTTCCTGGAGGTGCCGTTCGACCTGTCCAAGGTGCTGTTCATCGCAACCGCCAACATGCTCGATACCATCCCGCCGGCCCTTCGCGACCGGATGGAGGTCATCCAGCTGCCCGGCTACACGCAGCTCGAGCGTGTCCGCATCGCGGAGCGCTTCCTGGTGCCCAAGCAGCTCGAGGCGCACGGCCTGACCGCGAAGAACCTGACCTTCGAGGAGGCCGCCCTGGTGCGGCTCATCCAGGCGTTCACCCGCGAGGCTGGCGTCCGGAACCTCGAGCGCGAGATCGCCAACGTCGCCCGCAAGGTGGCGCGTCGCGTTGCGAGCGACGCCAAGACAAAGGTCGTCGTCAAGCCCGGGGACCTCGAGGACTACCTGGGCCCGGCCCGGTTCGACTACGGGGAGCTGGACGCAGAGGACCAGATCGGCATGGTCACCGGCCTCGTGGTCAGCGACGCGGGCGGAGACATCGTCCAGGTCGAGGCCACGCGCATGGAGGGCAAGGACGACTTCATCCTGACCGGCCAACTGGGCGACGTCATGAAGGAGTCGGCCCGCGCCGGGCTGAGCTACATCCGCGCACGGACCAAGGAGTTCGGGATCGACCCGGCCGTCCTCGAGAAGACGACGGTCCACATCCACGTCCCTGCCGGGGCAACCCCGAAGGACGGCCCGAGCGCCGGCGTGACGATGGCCACCGCCATGGCCAGCCTGTTCACCGGCAAGCCTGCGCGCCGTGACCTGGCCATGACCGGTGAGATCACGCTTCGCGGTCGGGTCCTTCCGATCGGCGGGCTGAAGTCGAAGCTGCTCGCCGCGCACCTCGCCGGCGTCAAGACGGTTCTCATTCCGAAGCGGAACGAGAAGGACCTTGTCGACGTGCCGGAGGAGGTTCGGACCGAGCTGAGGATCGTGCCGGTCGAGAACATGGACCAGGTGCTGGCCGAGGCGCTCATCGACGCGCCCCGACCGGCGGCCCGCATCAAGGCCGAGCGCAAGGAGCGCCAGACGTCCGTTGCGCGGCGGCCGCGTCGACCGCGCAAGCCCGTCGCCGACGAGCCGCCGATCGCGGCCACCGGCGACGGCCCGGCCGACCAGCCGCCGGCGGGTCGACCCGCCTGATCGGCTCCACGCCACGATGGAGTACAAGGACTACTACGCGACCCTCGGCGTTCCGCAGACGGCGAGCCAGGCCGACATCAAGAAGGCCTATCGCAAGCTGGCCCGCGAGCTCCATCCCGACACGAACAAGGAGCCGGATGCGGAGAAGCGCTTCAAGGAGGCGAACGAGGCGCACGCCGTCCTCGCCGATCCGGAGAAGCGCAAGCAGTACGACGAGCTCGGCGCCAACTGGCAGGCCTACCAGCATGCCGGCTACGAGTCGGGTGGCGCCACCGACTGGGCCGGCTTCGGCGGCGCCCCGGGCGGGACGCGCTGGACGTATCGGACGGCTTCGACGGAGGACCTGAGCGGCTTCAGCGACTTCTTCCGCCAGTTCTTCGGTGGGGGGAGCCCCTTCGAGGCGGCCGGTGGCGCGAGCGGTGGCTTCGAGTACGTGGACCTCTCGCAGCTCGGCGGCGCGCGTCGCGGCCAGGCTCCCGCCGCCCATCGAACGGCGGCCCGGGCCACCGCGGAGGTGACCCTCGGCGAGGTCGCGTCCGGCGCCGAGCGGATGGTCAACGTCAACGGCCGCCGCCTCCACGTGAAGATTCCCGCGGGCGTGAGCGACGGTTCCAAGGTGAAGCTCAGCGGCGCGGTCGACGGGGGGGACCTTGTGATCGACGTGAAGGTCAAGCCCGACCCGCGGTTCGCACGCGACGGGGCCGACCTGCATACGACGATCAAGCTGACGCTGGCCGAGGCCATTGGGGGTGGCGAGGTGCCGGTGCCGACTCCGACCGGCACGGTGAAGCTGCGCATCCGCCCGAACACGCAGAACGGTCAGGAGATCCGTGCCCGCGGGCGCGGCCTGCCACGACGTAACGGTGGCGCGAAGGGCGATCTGGTCGTCACCACGCAGGTCGTCCTGCCGAAGCTCGATCCCGAGGCGCGGGACGAGGTGATGCGCGTCCTCTCGGCAGTCGCCCAGCCCGACCCGAGGTAGCCGATGCGGACCGACCGATTCACCCAGCGCGCGACCGAGGCAATCGTCGCCGCCCAGCAGCTCGCCGAGGCTGAGGGCCACGCGCAGCTCGAGACATCCCACCTGCTGCTGGTCCTGGCCGAGCAGCCTGACGGTGTCGTCCCCGCGGCGCTGGCGCGCATCGGCGTGGAGACCGCATCGGTGGCGGAGGCGCTCCGGGCTGACCTGGCGCGACTGCCGAAGGTCTCCGGCGCGGCCCAGCAGCTTCAGCTCTCGAACGAGGCGCGAAGGGTCCTGACCGATGCGCACGCCGTGGCGGAGCGCATGCACGACGACTACGTCTCCACCGAACACCTGCTGCTGGCGGCACTGGAGGCCGGCGACTCGACCGGGGCGCGCATCATGCTCGAGGCCGGGGTGACACCCGCATCGGTCCTGGAGGCGCTCACGCAGATACGAGGTTCACAGCGCGTGACATCCGACAATCCCGAGGCGACCTACGAGGCCCTCGCCAAGTACGGACGAGACCTGACCGATGCGGCCGAGAAGGGCTCGCTCGACCCGGTCATCGGCCGCGACGAGGAGATCCGCCGCGTCATCCAGGTGCTGAGCCGGAGGACGAAGAACAACCCGGTCCTCATCGGCGAGCCCGGCGTCGGCAAGACGGCCATCGCCGAAGGCCTCGCCCAGCGGATCGTGCGGGGCGACGTGCCCGAGGGCCTGCGCGACAAGCGCGTCGTGGCGCTCGACCTGGGAGCGCTCGTGGCCGGGGCGAAGTACCGCGGCGAGTTCGAGGAGCGCCTGAAGGCCGTCCTCAAGGAGGTAACCGACTCCGCCGGCCAGGTCATCCTGTTCATCGACGAGCTGCACACCGTCGTCGGCGCCGGCGCTGCCGAGGGCGCCATGGACGCCAGCAACCTGCTCAAGCCGATGCTGGCGCGCGGCGAGCTCCACTGCATTGGCGCCACCACGCTCGACGAATATCGCAAGCACATCGAGAAGGACGCCGCGCTCGAGCGCCGATTCCAGCCGATCATCGTCGACCAGCCCAGCGTCGAGGACACGATCAGCATCCTGCGCGGGCTGCGCGAGCGGTACGAGGTGCATCACGGCGTACGCATCACCGACTCGGCCCTCGTCGCCGCGGCGGTGCTCAGCAACCGCTACATCACTGAGCGCTTCCTGCCCGACAAGGCCATCGACCTCGTCGACGAGGCCGGCTCGCGGCTCCGCATGGAGATGGACTCGATGCCCGCCGAGCTCGACGAGATCGAGCGACGCCGGATGCAGCTCGAGATCGAGCGCGAGGCGCTGCGCAAGGAGAAGGACGACGCCTCGAAGACGCGCCTCGAGGCATTGGAGCGCGAGCTGGCCGACCTGCGCGAGCGCGGCGATGTCATGAAGTCCCAGTGGGAGCGCGAGAAGGAGATCGTCGCTGGCATTCGCGGCACCCGCGAGGAGCAGGAGAGGCTCGGCCCCGAGATCGAGTCGGCGGAGCGAGCCGCCGACTACGCGCGGGCCGCCGAGCTGCGATACGGCCGGGCAGCCGACCTCGAGAAGCAGCTGGCCGAGCAGGAGGAGGCGCTGCGCGAGCTCAAGGCATCGGGCTCGGTCCTCGTCAAGGAGGAGGTCGACGCCGACGACATTGCAACCGTCGTGGCGCGCTGGACGGGGATCCCGGTCAGCCGCCTGCTGGAGGGCGAGACCGAGAAGCTGCTCCATATGGAGGATCGTCTGCACGCGCGGCTCATCGGCCAGGACGAGGCGGTCACGGCGGTCTCGGACGCCATCCGGCGCGCCCGTGCCGGACTGAAGGACCCGAAGCGGCCGATCGGCTCGTTCATCTTCCTCGGGCCAACCGGCGTCGGGAAGACGGAGCTGGCCCGGGCCCTCGCCGAGTTCCTGTTCGACGACGAGAACGCCCTGGTGCGGATCGACATGAGCGAGTACATGGAGAAGTTCTCCACCTCGCGGCTGGTCGGGGCACCGCCCGGCTACGTCGGCTACGACGAGGGCGGGCAGCTCACCGAGGCGGTGCGGCGGCGGCCGTACCAGGTCGTGCTGTTCGACGAGATCGAGAAGGCCCACCCCGACGTGTTCAACGTCCTGCTCCAGCTGCTCGACGACGGGCGTCTCACCGACTCGCAGGGGCGCACGGTCGACTTCAAGAACACCGTCGTCATCATGACCAGCAACATCGGTTCGACGTCGCTGATCGAGGCCGCCGAGTCGGGAGCCGGGGACTTCGAGGCCGCCGCCGAGCGCGTGCGCCTCCAGCTGCGCGAGCACTTCCGTCCCGAGTTCCTCAACCGCGTGGACGAGGTGATCGTCTTCCGGCCGCTCGACGAGACGCAGCTGCGCGAGATCACCGGGCTGCTCGTGGCGCAGGTCGGGCGTCGCGTCGCCGAGGCCGGCCTCACCCTCGAAGTGACCGATGCCGCGCTCGGCCTGCTCGCGCGGGAGGGCTACGACCCGGTCTACGGCGCCCGTCCGCTGCGGCGTGCGATCCAACGCCAGCTCGAGAACCCGCTCGCCCGACGCATCCTTGCCGGCGAGTTCCCCGACGGTGCGACCGTGACCGTCGACGTCGGAGCCGATAGCGGCCTGACGTTCAACGGCTCCGCCGAGGCGCCACCCGCCGCGCGACCGTCGCCGGCACCCGGGAGCTCCTCCGCCGTTCACTGACCCGGTGTAGGGTTGCGCTCCGTCCGCATCTAGGCGTGGTTGCGTCTCGTCGCGTGACGATAGGTTCGAACGCCGACCGGCGGGTTGCGTCCATCGGCATCGGTGTCGCACCATGCGCCGCGTGGAGCCCTCCGAGGAGATCCGTCGCGTCGTCGAGCGGTGGACCATCGCGATCGCGGCGGGCGACGAAGGGGCGTACCTCGGGCGGCTTTCCGACCACGCTGGCACCCTGATGATCGGCACTGACCCCGCCGAGTGGTTTCGGGGCAGCGAGACCCGCGCGATCTGGGCCCGACAGATGCAGGAGACCGGCGCCTTCCCGGTCACGGCCACCGAGATCCAGGCCTGGGAGGAAGGGTCGGTCGGCTGGGCCGGGGTGAAGGAGTTGATCAGCTGGGAGGGCGAAGCGCTCGAGTCGCGCGCGACCTACATTCTCCACCTCGAGCGAGGGGACTGGAAGATCGTCCACGTCCACTGGTCGTTCGCGCGATCGAATTTGGAGACCCTCGGCCGGTCGCTCACCGTCTCGCTCGACGAGCTCGAGCGGACGATCCAGCGCGAGCGGCCGGACCTGTCGGCTTCGCTGGCCGTCGATGGCACGGTCACGATCATGTTCACCGACATCGTCGACTCGACACCCATGCTCGCCCGCCTCGGCGACCGGGCCTGGCTCGAGGTCATCCGGCGCCACAACCGACTCATCGAGGCGGTGACGGCCGCCCACGGCGGCACCATCGCCGGGACGCAGGGCGACGGGTCGATGCTGGCCTTTTCGAGCGCGCGGCGGGCGGTCGCGTGCGCGCAGGCGATCCAGCTCGAGATCGAGCGAGAGTTCGGCGACCTCGCGCCGCCGATCCGCGTGCGGATCGGCATCCACACGGGCGACGCGATCAAGGAGGCCGAGCAATACATCGGCAGCACCGTGCACTTCGCGGCACGCGTCGCGGGACAGGCGATCGGCGGCGAGGTGCTCGTGTCCAGTGCCGTGTACGAGCTCGTCCACGCATCGACCCCGGCGGTAACGTTCCTCGAGGGTCGCGAGGTGGAGCTCAAGGGGATTGCCGGCCGGCACCGGGTGTACGCGCTCGCCCGCGCCTGACGTCCAGCTCATCGACCGAGCGCGTGGTCAAGTCTTCCGCGGCAAGGAGCTGCCGCCGATCGGACCCGGAGCCGAACTGTCCGTCGCGGTCGCCTGCCGAACGGCTATCGGTGCTTCTTGTGGCCCCCGGATGGCGTCGGCTTCGATCGGGTGCGTGAGCTGCGACGAGGCGGCGGCACGTACTTCTGGCGGCGGATCTCGTCGTTCGCGGCGGCGATCAGCGGCGGGAACCTGAAGAAGGCCGCGTAGGCCGCGGCGCCCATGGCGGTCAGCACGATCGGCAGGGTGATGATCAGCGGGACGCCGATGACTGCCAGCAGGGGAACGATCCCCCACCCGATGACGATCGGCCAGAAGATCCACTCGTGGAGGGCCAGGATGACCGGGTAGCGCCGGTACCGTCGCTGCGCCACGTTGTAGACGACGATGGCCCCGACGAAGATGAGCAGCCCCGCGACCCACATGAGCGTGAACAGGTCGGGAAACAGGGCCGGCGTGAACGGATCTGTGAGGACTCCCATCGGCGCGGCAGTCTACCACGCGGTATCATCGGCCCCTCGACGCCCCCCGCCCGCACCACCGAGGATGTCGATTGCGCGCCCTCCTCTCAGTCAGTGACCGTGAAGGCATTCTCGAACTTGCGCGCGGCCTGGCCGATGCGGGAATCGAGCTCTTCGCGACCGATGGCACCCGCGCGCACCTGACCGAGGGCGGGCTCGAGGTCCGGCCGGTCTCCGATCTCACCGACACCACCGAGATCCTCGGCGGACGGGTCAAGACCCTCCACCCGAGCATCTTCGCTCGCGCTGCTGGCTCGCCGCGACAAGCCGGACCACATGACCGAGCTGGCGGATCAGGGCCTCGAGCGCATCGACATCGTCGTCGTCAACCTCTACCCCTTCGCACAGGCGATCCGCGAAGCGGACACGACGCTTGACCAGGCGCTTGGAGCAGATCGATATCGGCGGCGTGAGCCTGCTGCGTGCGGCGGCCAAGAACTTCCCGGGCGTGGCGGCGGTCAGCTCGCCGACACAGTACGCATCGGTCCTGCGCGACATCAAGACGCGTGGCTCGGTCAGCCCGGAGACCCGCCAGAAGCTCGCCGGCGACGCGTTCGCCCTTACCGCGGCGTACGACGCGCAGATCGCGAGCTATCTCAACGCCCAGTCCGGCAGCGTCTTCCCGACGCGCCTGGCCATGGTGGTCGAGAAGAAGGCCGACCTCCGCTATGGCGAGAACCCGCACCAGCTCGGCGCCTTCTACACCGATCCGGGCCACATCGGCGGCAGCATCAGCGCCGCGCACCAGATCGCCGGCAAGGACCTCAGCTTCAACAACCTGCTCGACCTCGACGCGGCGTGGACCATCGCCTCGGACTTCAAGACGCCCGCGGTGTGCATCGTCAAGCACGGCAACCCCTGCGGCCTGGCCAGCGTGGTCGACATGGCGGAGGCGTTCCGCCTGGCGCTCGAGGGCGACAGCGTCTCGGCGTACGGCGGCGTCATCGGCGCCAACCGACCCATCGACGAGGCCGCGGCCCGGGCCATCCGCCCCGGCTTCTTCGAGGCGATCGTGGCGCCGGGATACACCCCCGAGGCGCTCGAGATGCTGCGAACGAAGCGCGGCTTCGAGATCGTGGAGGTGCCGCCTCCGGACGACGACGCGGACGAGCTGGGCATCGGCCGCTTCGACTTCAAGCGCATCGGCGGCGGGCTGCTGGTCCAGACGTTCGATACGCTGGAGGAGGACCGCGACAAGCTCCAGACCGTCACCCAGCGCCGTCCGACGCTCGAGGAGCTGACCGACCTCCTGTTCGCATGGCGCGCCGTGCGTCACGTGAAGTCGAACGCCGTCGTGCTCGCGAAGAAGCACGCCATGATCGGGATGGGCGCCGGCCAGCCGTCGCGCGTGGTGAGCGTCGAGGTGGCGCTGCGCAAGGCCGGCGAACGGGCGCCGCTGAGCGTCATGGCGTCGGACGCCTACTTCCCCTTCCCCGATGGCATCCAGATTGCGGCGCAGGCCGGCGTGACCGCGATCATCCAGCCGGGCGGCAGCATCCGTGACGAGATGGCGATCGAGGTCGCCGACCGCCACCACATGGCGATGGTCTTCACCGGCCGTCGCCACTTCAAGCATTGAGCAGGGGCAGGAGCCGATGACCGAGAAGCTGATCATCGCCGAGGCAGTCCGTGCCACCGAGGCCGGGGCCATCGCCGCCGCGCGGCTCATGGGCCGCGGGGACCGCGACGGCGCCGACCAGGCCGCGGTGACGGCCATGCGCAAGGCCATGGACGATGCCGACATCAGCGGCACGATCGTCATCGGCGAGGGCGAGCGCGACCAGGCGCCGATGCTCTACATCGGTGAGCAGGTCGGCAACCAGGAGGCCGCCACGCAGGTGGACATCGCGGTCGACCCGCTGGAGGGCACGAACCTCGTGGCCACCGGATCGGGGAATGCGTCGGCCGTGCTGGCTGCCGCCGAGCCGGGCGGGCTGATGCATGCTCCCGACACGTATCTCGAGAAGCTCATCGTCGGGCCCCAGGCCGCGGGTCACGTGAGCATCACCGATCCGGTCGCGGTGACCCTCAAGACGGTCGCCGACACCCTGGGCCGCGCCGTGTGGGACATCACCGTCGTCATCCTCGACCGACCGCGCCACGAGGAGCTGATCACCGAGGTCCGCGCCACCGGCGCGCGCATCAAGCTCATCAGCGACGGCGATCTTCCCGCCGCCATCAGCGTCGCGGTCTCCGGCACCGGCCTGCACGCGGTCATGGGCACCGGCGGAGCCCCCGAGGGTGTGCTCGCCGCGGCAGCCCTGAAGTGCCTGGGCGGCGAGATCCAGGCCCGATTCCGGTGGCGCTCCGACGAGGAGAAGGAGCGGGCCCGTGGCATGGGCGTGGACGTCGACGATACCGAGCGCGTCTACGGCACCCACGACCTCGCGTCGGGCGAGCAGGTCGTGTTCTGCGCCACCGGAGTCACCGATGGCGAGCTCCTGCGCGGCGTCCGCTTCTTCGGTGGTGGCGCGCGCACGCACTCGCTGATGCTGTCCTACGCGGGTGGCCTCGTGCGGTTCATCGACACCGTCCACATGTGGGATCCGGGCAAGCCGCCGAAGGTCCGTCTCTAGCCCCTGGCCGCGTGGTTCGCCTCTAGAGTGTGGTCAAACCCGCATGCGCCGAGTGGTCAATGGAATCATCAGCCGTCGCAGAGGACCTGCACGAGGTCTCCGTCCTCTTGAACGTCGCCCATCGCCTGCTCCTGGGCATCCGCGATGACGTCGACGCCGATCCGACCCTGTCGCCGATCGTCGACGATCTCAACGCTGCGCACGAACAGCTCGACCTCGTCATGGACGGCGTGGGGCGTGCCCTCGATCACGTGGACCAGGAGACCGATCGACCACGCGAGCAGCGGCCGGCCGTCCACTGAAGGCTGCCCAAGGGGCGGCTAGCTGAGGCCCCCGGCAGACACCGGATCCGCCCAATCCGGGCCGCCCACGCGCAGGACCTCCTGGTTGGCCACGGTCGGCAGCAGGTCCGCGACCGAGACGTCGACGCGGAGATCGGAGCAGTTGCGCCACGGCAGCAATGCCGGGTCCAGCTCGGCCACCGGCTCGAGGGCGAAGCGACGCTCGTGGAAGCGCGGGTGCGGGACGATCAGATCGTGCTCGGTATCGGTGACGCATCGGCCGTCGAAGGCGAGGATGTCGAGGTCGATGGTGCGCGGGCCCCATCTGCGTGCCTGCGGGTCTCGGCCCAGCGCGAGCTCCAGGCGCTTGAGCTCGTCGAGCAGCGCGACCGGGTCGAGATCGGTCTCGAGCTCGAGGGCGGCGTTCAGGAAGTGCGGCTGGTCGACGTCGTCGCGGGGGGCGGTGTCGTACAGCGAGGAGACGCGGACGACCTGGCCGATCCCCCGCAGCTCGGCGACCGCCGCGCGAAAGGCAACGGCCGGCTCACCGAGATTGCCCCCTAAACCGATGAACGCGCGCACGGTGGTCGCACTCTAGCCGAACTGCCGGTAAGCGGCTGATAATCGACGGCCTAGTACAGTCGGTTCCTGGCCTCCGGGAGACCGCTCGCGTGTCTGACATCAAGTACGCGTACCCGCTCATCCTCAACAAGGTCGCGTCGCCGCAGTACGCGACCCCTGTCCTGCGCCGCGAACGGCTCCTCGATTGGCTCAACGAGGCCGCCAACTGTCGCGCCACGGTCATCGCGGCCGATGCCGGATACGGCAAGACCACCCTGCTGTGGCAGTGGGAGCGTGAGGTCGCGTTCCCGTGCTACTGGTACAAGCTCGACCGAACTGACCGCGACTGGACGTTCCACATCAGCTACCTCATCGAGGCCATCAGCAAGCGCCATCGAGGGTTCGGCCGGCGCGCTCACTCGATGCTTCAGCAGATGGGCGGTCCCGGGACGGCTCGCCCTGGCGTCGCGGCCTACCTGCTGGCCGAGATGCACCAGCGCTTGACGGAGCCGTGCACGTTCATCATCGACGACTGGCAGTACGTCAACGCCGTCACAGAGGTCCGAGGGCTCTGGAACCAGATCCTCCGCGACGCTCCCGCCACGTGCCGGTTCGTCTTCGCCTCGCGGGTCAAGCCGAAGCTCCAGTTCGCTCGCTTCAAGACGCACGGCGGCTACGCCGAGCTCCAGACCGATGCGCTTCGCTTCACCGAGCCTGAGATCGCCGAGCTATTCCGGGACATCTACAACGATCCGCTCGACCCGGCCGAGCTCGTGGAGCTTGATCGCCGCACCGAAGGCTGGGCCGCGTCCCTTCAGCTTGTCGAGGTCTCCTTGCGAGACGCGTCGACGCCTGACTGACCGTGCGACAGTTCATCAGCTCGATTACGGCCACACGGGACAGTGACCTATTCGACTTCCTCGCTGAGGAGGTCCTCGATCAGCAATCCGAGGAGACGAGGAACTTCCTGCTCTCGACGTCGATCCTGCACCAGATCACGCCTGAGGTCGCGGAGAGGCTGACCGGTGCACATGACGGCCGGCAGGCACTGACGGACCTCGAGCACCGCGGACTCTTCACGAGCCGACTCGATGACCTGAGATACCGATACCACAACCTGTTCCGCGAGTTTCTCGAACGCAGACTCGTCGTCCGAACGATCCGAGTCAGAAGTAATCGGCCTCCACATCCACGCTGCGTCCTACTTCGAGACTGCTGCAGGAATGGCCCGAGGCCATCCATCATTACCTACGCGCTGGCCTCCAGCGTCAAGCCGCGAGATTGATGGCCAGGTACGGCGAGGAGGTCGTCGCTGAGGGGCGCCTCGGCCTTGTCGACGAGTGGCTTGCCGCAGCTTCCCGATGACGCCATCACAAGTAATGCCCGGCTGAGTCTGCTCTTTGGTGAGGCGCGTGGAATGCGTGGCGACTGGGGTCCAGCATTCGAAGCTCTCGAGCGCGCAAGAGGGTATTTCGCGAGAAAGGGAGATCGTCGTCTGGAAGCCCTTGCATGCATGAAACTGAGTTCGGTCCATTCCCAACACGGAGCACCGCGGCAGGCTGCCGAAGCAACCGCAGCTGGCCTGAAGCTCGTGCCCGAGGATGCGGCCGCAACTCGATTACGGCTTGAGGGCATGCTGGCGATCACGCAAACGTGGTTGAGTGGGCCAATCGACGCCGTGTTGCATGAGTGCCAGCGAATCGCCGTTGAGGCGGGCAAGCTCGGCCTCGAACACCACGCGGCTGTGGCCTATCACAACGCGGGAGTCATGCAATTGCGGATGGGCAGATTTGGCGATGCAGCGCTGAACCTCGAGCGAGCAGCGCGGTATTGGTCTGGACCGCCTACCAGCCCATTCGCAGATAACTCCGAATTGGTGGTTGCTCTTGTTAGTGTCGGCAGGATTGATCAGGCGCGAGTCGCCGCCAACGATGCGCTCTCGCGTACGAGCCCGTGGGATCGACCGAACGCGGAGGCGCACTATGGACATGCGGCGGTCCTGATGGCTGATGGGCGTTTCGAAGAAGCTATCGCGACCCTGGATCTTGCGTCGGCCGACCTCTCGATTCTTGGCGCACTGTGTGGGCCGCTCCATGCGCGACTGGTCGAAGCGCTTTTCCTCGCGGACGCTCCAGTCGAAAGGGTGCGCAGCGCATTCGGTGCCCTTCGCAAGTACCCTCCGGATCCGCGTCACAAAGCAGAGACTGCTGCGGCGCATGCGATCGGCACCCACGTGACGACGGCGTGCGCCGGGCAATGCCTCATCCTGCCTTCGGAGCTCGTGACTTCAACAAACGCCGGCGCAGTCGGAACTTCAATCGTCGAGCGGGTCGAGATTGGCACCCTGAGTCTGGTGCATGGGCGGAAGACCGAGATTCGCAGGGCTTGGGATGCCGTCGCCGAAGCGGTTGACGCTGGCCTGGTTCCCCGGCTGAAGTGGTGGCTCAGGCGATACGCAGCCCATGCCGGCACCGTCATCGCCCGACCCGATGGCGCGCATCTCGTCACTCGACTCGCTTCGGCTGATCCCGAAGGTTGGCGGGATGCGCTTGTCGAGTCTCTTCGAACGCGCGCAGCGCGACCAACGGACGGTCCTCCTGGGAGCGATCATGCGACTCGCGAACAGGCGAACCATCGAGGCGATGAAGTCGGTTGAGGGCGATGACGTTGCCGATACCCGCCGACAACTGGAACACACCCATGCCGCCCGGCTCTACCTGCGCACCTTCGGCGGCGTGAGCCTCCATCGCGGAGACTGGTCAGGACCTGCGCTTCCGATCGAGAAGAAGCGAGTGCGGGCGCTGCTAGGCGTGCTTGCTGCGCGCGCTTTCTCCACTCTCACGAGGGACATGGCGATCGAGATCTTGTGGCCCAACGCAGATCCAACCGCCGCAGTTAACAACCTGAATCAGACTGTCTTCCAATTGCGACGGTACATCGATCCCAACTACAAAGGCGGCAGTAGTGCGGAATACGTGATCAGCACGTCGGACCAGGTCATGCTGAATGCAGACCTCGTACATACCGATCTCGATGAGATTCGAAGGCTACCGCTCCGTACGACCGGTGCAGATTGGGGACAACGCCAGAGTGCTGCGCGGCGAGCCGTGGCCCTCGTCCGAGGCGAGTTCTTGGCGGACCTGCGTTATGAAGAGTGGACGGCGGTACATCAAATTGCCGCGCACAACGATGTCCGCGACCGCCTCCTGCCCGTCGCCTTGTCGCCGTCGACGGCCTACGACCTCGACGTTTCCATCGGCGCGGCGTCTGCCTTGGTAACTCTTGACCCTTACGATGAAGTCGCAGTCCTCGCCTTGGCCGACGGGCTCTCTCGTTCGGGTCGCAGAGTGGCGGCTCGGAACCTAGTCGTCGAGTACGCAACAAGAATGCGAACCGAGCTCGACGACGAAGTCTCGCCTGCTGTGGCGGAGATGGCCCAGTCGCTCGGAACTTCCATCGAAATCAACCGTCACTTGACTCGGCGAGCCGAGAACTAACTTAGGGCTTGACTGCTGCGTCCCACGAGTCGTACAGTACCGGTGCGCGATAGTACTTTCGTACTTCGCGCGAATACGAGGGACGCACGAGATCCGACCGCTGAAACTGGGCACTTAGGCGGTCGGGGAGCAATTAGTGCAACCGACCGTTCCGTCACCGGAGTGTGTCGGTTATTGGTAACTTTCAGAAGAGGGCACCTTCTGATGGACAGAGAGTTTGTCAAGGGCTGGTAACCCAGCTCGAGGAGTCAGCCGTGCGAGGCAGAGTTAGACGACTTGCATCGCTGATCGCAGTTCTTGGAAGCCTTGTAGCCCTGGCATTGGCCGGGGGCGGAGGCGTTCAGGGCTGGTAGGCAGCGCATGCTAGACTCCCGGTCGCACACCGAGGTGGTGCCGATCTGGTGAACCAGCGAGTTCGTCGCCTAATCCTAATAACGGTAGCCGCCGCAGATTGTTTCGATTGCGGCGGCTACTTTCTTTTCCCTATCCGTCGACTGAGCTCGGGGGGCTGGCCAGGACTTACCTTTTGGACGGCGGCCACGCTCTTGGCGAGCGCACTGCCAGTTCTCCTGCCTCGCGGCACTGTCGTTTCAGTCGCGGCCGCGCCGATGATTGCCGTCTTCGTCCTCGGCGGACCATTCGCAGCGAGCCTTGGTCGCTGCTGGATCGGAGACCACGGACTGAGCGGAAGCTCCGAGGTCGAGTGCCGTGGTACGGGACGCTGTACAACCACTCATCGCGGTCATCGCTGCAGTGTGCCTCGGCGGGTATGCCGTACGAGCTTCTATCGGGCTTCAGCAGGCGACTCGCAAGTGGAGCCTCTCGTATCGTTCGTGCCGACGCTGTCTGGCAAGCGCGCGTGTTCTTCGGCGCTGTCTGGACGTCTCGCAGTGCTGGCGGTGAGTGCGCGGACCGGGGTGACTCGATCCGAACCGTCTGGGCCCAGGACATCAGTGGCACTGCGGTAAGTCTGGTCGGACTAGTGCCCGTTGCGTGGCTGATGGCGCAGTCGTCTTCCAGCTCCCCAACGGTGTCGGGTGGTGGGCGACACCGCTCTTCGTCGTTCCACTCTTCACAACGAGGATCGCCTATGCACGGTACGTCGAGACGAGGGAGCTGTTCGAGCAGACGATTTCGGCGCTGTCGAAGGCCATCGATGCTCGCGACCCGTACACGCGCAACCACTCCAGCCGGGTGAGCCACATCTCCGAGGCGATGTGCCGCGTCATGCGGCTGCCCGAGGACGAGATCGAGCTGATCAAGTGGTCCGGGTTGCTCCACGACGTCGGCAAGATCGGCATTCGCGACCACATCCTCCTGAAGGAGGGGCCGCTCGACAAGGCGGAGCGGATCCTCATGAACCAGCACCCCACCATCGGTGCGGAGATCGTGGCGCCGGCCTCGCAGCTGGCCGACGAGGCGCCGCTCATCAAGGCGCACCACGAGTGGTTCAACGGCTCGGGCTACCCCGACGGGATCGAGGCGGTGGACATCCCCCTCGGCGCCCGGATCCTCACCATCGCCGATGCCTACGAGGCGATGACGAGCTCACGCCCCTACCGCAAGATCCCGCTCACCCATGAGCAGGCCATCGAGCAGCTCGAGAAGTTCGCCGGCATCCAGTTCGACCCCCAGATCGTGCCCATCCTCGTCGGCCTGGACCGCGACGTCCTCGATCGGCCGCCCGACCGGGAAGACGAGCTGCCGACCATGCTCCATCGACCCGAACAACGAGATGTGCCCGCCGAGCCAGTGACACCACTGCTCGCCGCGGACGATGTTCCTTAGCACCATCCTCCTCGCGCTCATCGTGGGCGCGCTCCTGGGCGGCGGGCTCCCGCGCCTGGGCGACCTCCACCTGCGCTGGTCGTACCTGCTCGGCCTGGCGCTGGCCCTCCGGATCGTGGCCGGGCTATCCGGCGACGTCGAGGCGCTGGCGAGCCTGCCCGTCAGTGCCCTCTACATCGGTGCCTACGTCCTCGTCCTCGCCTGGCTGTGGGGCAACTGGCGCGTGCCGGGCCTCCAGGTGGCCGCGGTCGGCATCGGCACCAACCTGCTGGCCGTCCTCATCAACGGCGGCATGATGCCGATCTGGTCCGGGGCCTTCTACGCCGCCGGCTTCACCGATGCGGACATCGCCGGCGACCCGTTCCACTTCATCCTGCGCGTGGACAGCGTGGCCGAGTTCGTGGCCCGCGGCGGCCTCTTCGGTGACGTCATTCCCCTGCCGATCCCGGTCATCCGCGACGTCATCAGCATCGGCGACGTGCTCCTCGCCCTCGGGATCTTCTGGGCCATCGTCTATTCGATGACGCGCACCAACGCGCCGGCCCGATCGACGCTGGCGCTGGGCGGCAGCCAGCTGGTCCGGCCCGGCGGAGCGGGGGTTGGGGCGGCGGCCATCGGCGTGGGCTACTCGGAGAGCAGCCGTGTCCCGGCCGAGCTGAGCGAAGCGGGCGCCGAGATCGCGGGCCTGCGGCGGGAGTCGCCGTACATGCGGCTCGTCCGGAACCGCAGCTTCTCCCTGCTGTGGATCGGCCAGCTCGTCAGCCTCTTCGGGGAGCGGATCCATACGGTGGCGCTCGGGTTTCCTGGTCCTCGAGGCGACCGGATCGGCGCTGGAGGTTGGTCTCACCTTTGCGGCGACCGCCATCCCGAACGTCGTCCTCGGCCCGCTGGCGGGGGCGCTCGTGGACCGCTGGAACCGCCGCTGGACGATGATCGCCTGCGACGTGCTGCGCGCCGGGCTCCTCGTCGCGGTGCCATTCGCCGTCGAGATCGACATCCGGCTCGTGTACGTCATGGCGTTCCTCATCGCCACGGTGACCCTGCTGTTCCGCCCGGCCAAGACGGCGGTCATCCCGGCGGTGGTCGAGCAGCGCGACCTCGTCACCGCCAACTCGATGAGCACCCTGGCCGACACGGCCGCCGACCTGATCGGCCTGCCGCTGGCGGGCGTGCTCGTCGGCGTCCTGCTCGACGCCGATGCCATCGCCCTGGCATTCGCCATCGGCGGCGTCACCTACGTCATCAGCGCGATCTTCATCCTGGGCATCTCCGTCCCGCGCCAGGAGCTGATCTCAACCCCGTTCCGCCCGGGCGTGGTGTGGGCCGAGATGGTCGAGGGCTGGAACTTCCTGCGCCGCCAGTCCGAGCTGTTCAGCAACACGCTCGTCTCCACGGTGGCCCAGCTGGCGGTCGGCGCCGAGATCGTGGCCAGCATTCCCTACGCGGAGCGGATCCTCGACCAGTCGCGGCTGGATGCTTCGACGATCTACGCCCTGCTGCTGACGGCCATCGCCATCGGCAGCATCGTGGGCGGGCTGGCCGTCGGCGCCATCGGCGAACGGTTCCCCAAGGGTCCGATCATCATCGCCGGCTTCATCGGCATGGGGCTCTCGCTGGCCGCGGCGGGCCTCGTGCGCGATCCGTTCGTCGCGATCGGCCTGTTCTCGTTCGTCGGCCTGTTCAACATGCTGTTCATCATCCCGACGATCACGCTGTTCCAGCAGCGGACGCCGCAGGTGCTCATGGGCCGCGTGGTGTCGAGCCGCCAGGCCCTGGTATTCGGGGCCATCGCGCTGTCGATGGGCCTCTCCGGCTGGCTGGCCGAGCAGCTCGGCGCGAACGTCGTGCTGGTTGTCGCCGGAGGGATCTGCGCCGCGGCGGGTGCCGTCGGCCTGCTCATCCCCGCCATGCGAAACGCCCGATGAGTGCTACCCTTCGCGCGCCGTGGGACTGATCCTCGACCTCGCGGTCGTCGTGCTCGCCGGTCTGGTGATCGTCTCGCTGGCGATCCTCGCCTGGACGATCGCCGTCAGCCTCGCTGCGGAAACCCGCGCCGCGCGCGTGCGGGTGGCCGAGGCACGAGCGTCGGTGGCTGAGAGCCAGGAACGGATCCGCGCGTCGGCCGCACGGGCATCGGCGACGCTCACCGAGCTCGCAGCCGGAGCACGGACGGAAGCTCGATCAGGAAGGACCGGAGACATCCCAGACCGATGACGACCGAGGACCCCCAGCCAAAGCCCGAGGAACCGGAGCCGCAGGAGCCGGAGCCGCAGGAGCCGGAGCCGCTCGAGCCTGAGGGCGCTCGAGCCGCAGGAGCCGGAGCCGCAGGAGCCGGAGCCGCAGGAACCGGAGCCCGAGCCGCCGGCCCAGGAGCCGCAGGCGCCCCAGCCGCGGCCGCAGCAACCGCAGCAGCCGTCATCCGGCGGCGGCTATCGAGGCGCGCTGCCTCCGATGAACGACACCCTGGCGCGGCCGTGGGTGCTGACCGTCATCGCCATCTTCGTCCTCGTCCTCGTCCTCTCGGTGCTCGGCGTCCCCTCGCGGTTCACCCCGGAGCCGACGACGTCGCCCGTCCCGTCCGCGGGTGCGTCGGCGTCGCCTGACGCATCGGGGTCGGCGGAGCCATCGGGCTCCAGCGAAGCGTCGGCCGAGCCGTCGGGTTCGGTGGAGGCCTCCGGTTCGGCGGAGCCGTCGGGTTCGGCGGCGCCGTCCGCATCGGCTGAGCCCTCCGGGTAGAAGCGCCGAATTGTACGGATAGCGGACAGCCCCATATACTTCTCCGAGCGAGGGTTGCATCCGACTGGACAGCACCCCGTCTCGGGTCGCCCGAGCCCCCTGATCCGCTGGAGGTCCGATGGTCGACTCCTCCGGAACGAATGGGCGCCAGATCCTCATCGTCGACGACGACAAGGACGTCCGGAAGCTCCTGACCGACCTGCTGGCCGAGAACGGCTACGCGACGGCCACGGCCACGACAGGTGCCGAGGCGCTCGCGGCGGTGGCCGACGAGAAGAAGCGTCCCGACCTCGTGATGATGGACGTGAAGCTCCCCGACCAGGACGGGCTGGCCGTCCTGCGGCAGCTGAAGCGCGAGCACGATCAGCTCGAGGTGATCGTGATGACGGCGTTCGGCGGCAGCTCGACGGCGATCAAGGCCATGGAGCACGGCGCCTACGACTACGTCACCAAGCCGTTCGAGATCGACGACCTGCTCGCCACGCTGCGTCGCGTGTTCGAGCACGCCGACATGAGCTTCGAGGTCAGCGCGCTGCGGCTGGAGCTGGGCAAGAGCGCGGCCGAACGCGAGCGCATCGTCGGCTCGTCGAAGCCGATGCTGGAGGTCTTCAAGCTCATCGGCAAGGTCGCCGCGTCCGACGCCACCGTCCTCATCACCGGCGAGACGGGCACCGGCAAGGAGCTCGTGGCCGAGGCGCTGCATCGGGCCAGCAAGCGCAACCCGCATCCGCTGGTGAAGGTCAGCTGCGCCGCGCTGCCGGAGACGCTGCTCGAGACCGAGCTGTTCGGCCACGAGAAGGGCGTCGTTCACCGGCGCGATGGCCATGCGCAAGGGCCGCTTCGAGACCGCCAACCAGGGCACGATCTTCCTGGACGAGATCGGCGAGATGACGCTGGCCACGCAGACCAAGCTGCTGCGCATCCTCCAGGAGCGCGAGTTCGAGCGCATCGGCTCGAACACGCCGATCAAGGTCGACATCCGCGTCATCACCGCCACGAACCGCGATCTGGCCGCCGAGGTCGAGGAGGGGCGGTTCCGCGAGGACCTCTACTACCGGCTCAACGTGATCCACATCGACATGCCGCCGCTGCGCGATCGGCGCGACGACATTCCGGCCCTGGTCGAGCACTTCCTCGCCAAGTACCGCTACGCGTCCGGGCGCCATCCCGACCACGATCAGCGAGGAGGCGCTGGCGCGCCTCGTCGAGCACGACTGGCCGGGCAACGTGCGCGAGCTGGAGAACGCGATCGAGCGCGCGGTGGTGCTCTCGCGCGGCAACCCGATCACCGTCGAGCACCTGGCCTTCACCGAGATGCCCGGCGCGGGCGGCAACGGCTCCGGAGGGCTGGCCAAGCGGCGCACGAGGCTCGACGCGGACACCGTTGAGCTCCACGAGCGTCGCGAGGTCCTCGAGCGCGACGAGGCGTCGGCCGATTCCCCCAACGGCGGCAGCTTCAAGGACCAGGTCGGCGCCCTGGAACGCCAGCTCATCGCGGAGGCCCTGGAGCGCAACGGCGGGAACCGCACGAAGGCCGCCGAGGAGCTGGGAATCTACCGGCGCCTGCTCTACGCCAAGATCAAGGAGTACGGGCTCGGCGAGTAGGTCGACTGATGACGAAGACGATGACGTTCACGGCCGCGCCACGCCCTCGGCCACGGGGCGGCGATCTCCATCGCACTGCCGTTCGATCCCGCCGAGGCCTGGGGCGATCGCGATCGGTGGTACCTCGCCGGCACCATCGAGGGGTACCCGGCCCGCGCGACGGTGACGGCCGACGAAGGGGATCCCGAGATCAGCATGGGTCCGTCCTGGTGCCGCGATCCGCGCGTCCTGCAGGCGACGACGGTCAAGGTCAGCCTCCATCCGGAAGGGCCGCAGCTCGACTCGATCGCCTCCGACGTTGCCGATGCGCATCCGCGCCGAGCCGCAGGCGCGCCGGCTCTTCGAGTCGCTGGCGACGTTCTACCGAAAGGCGTTCATGACGTGGATCGACGGGGCGCGGCGTCCCGAGGTTCGAGCGAAGCGGATCACCGAGATGGTCGACGACCTCAAGGCCGGCCGCCGTGAGCGGAGCCAGGGTTAGGCGCACGAGCCGGCGGGCTCGACGCTCCTCAGTCGATGCCGGCTCGAGCCTGCTCCTCGACGAGGCGGCCGACGATCATCGCGACGAACGTGACGAGGTAGACCTGCCCGATCACGGCTTCGAAGGTTGCGAGCATCCGACCGATGGGGGCAACCGCCGCAAGGTCGCCATATCCGGTGGTCGTGATCGTCACGAGGCTGAAGTACATGAAGCTCGTCGTTGGCTGCTCCGTTCCGAAGAAGAACGAGCCCTGAGTCCCGTCGAGCGAGAGGAAGATCAGCGTGAACGCCATGCCCATGAGCAGGTAGGCGGTGACGGCCCCGATGAGCGTCTGAATCGTCGTCTTCTTGTGGAGAAGGACGCGGCGGACCACGGCGACCGGCGCGATGACCGAGAGGATGACCCATTGGGGCGGCGGGTTGAACTCCGGACTGGCGGCCGCCCCCCTCCCGAGGAGGTCGAGCAGAATCGCAACGAACGTGGCAATCACGCCGATCGCGATCAGGACGGAGGCGAGTCGACGGTATCGCAGACCCACGCCGGACGAGCGGAGGGCAAGCAGCAGCGTCACGCTGACAAACAGCGTGACGATGGCGGCGCCGACGTCACCGGGGAGGTCCGACGCCTGCGTACCCATGTTCACCAGAGAGAGCGTCACGACGGCGGCGCCGGTGACGGCGAAGAGCGGCCCGAAGCGATCGAGGAGGCGCGGGATCGTCGTCGAACAGCCTCCACGATCGCCCGTTGGGCGGCGCCGGAGGCGGGCTCTCGCTCACCGGCACATCATGCCAGCCGCGCTGTGCGCGCCCGGCGTCATCGAAGCAAGATCAGGAGGCCACCCGGTAGACGTGCCATCGGTCCGGCACACCCTTCAGGGCGTGCTCGCCCGTTTCCTCGAACGAGAATCCGCTGCCGGCGGTGAGATCCTTGACCGTCCGCGAGACCAGGACTTCTGAAGGGCCCGCCATCGCCGCGATCCGCGAGCCGATCGTGACCGCGAGCCCCGCGTATTTGCCGTCGATGACCTCGCAGTCGCCCGTGTGGATGCCCGCGCGAATCTCGATGCCCATCTCACGCACGCGACTCACGACGTCGAGCGCGCAGTGGATCGCGCGCGCGGGTCCGTCGAAGGTCGCGTAGAAGCCGTCGCCCGCCGTGTCATTCTCGACGCCTCGCCACAGCTCGAGTGCGTCGCGGACGACCGCGTGATGACGACCGACCAGGTCGACCCACGCCCGGTCGCCGACGGATGCCTGGAGCTCGGTCGAGCCGACGATGTCGGTGAACAGGACGCTGACGAGGACCGGATCTGCCGCTCTGACAGCTCGCCGGCGGCCAACGAACTCTTCGACGGCGTCAGCCGTCGCGGCGCGGTTACCAAGGACCAGTCCGTACGGGTCACCGGCAAGGAGCGCCAGCTGTGCGCCGGGGATCGCCGACTGCACGTGGCGACTCTCCGCAGCGCCGGTCGAAGACGCCTCGTGGTCCAGGACGAGAGTTGGAAGGCGAAGCAGCGGTAAGACCGCCGTGACATCCGTCTCGCTCTCCGCATGGAGCCAGTCAACTGCCATGGACGGTGCCATGAAGTGCCGGTCCAGCCTCGCCAGCTGGGCCTCCAGGGCATCGTCTCCGGCGAGCGTTGGTGCCACGAGCATCAGCCACTCCCGCATGGAGCTCTCGGCGCCCATCCCATCCCGCGCCCATGCGGCCTCCTTTCGATGCTCGTCTGGGGTCAGACCCCATGGGTACTCGGGCGACCATCGCCTCGTCGCGATGGGCCGGAACCACACCAGGGACGAAACCCGAGCCGGATGGGTCGCGGCGAACATGGCCAGGGCGGCGCCTGCCGTCCTCTCCCCAAAGAGCGCCGCACGTTGCGACCTGATGCTGTCGAGCACCGCCAGAAGGTCGCGTGCCTGGGTCTCGAGGTTAGGGAACGGCGAGCCGCGGCCGCCTGAGAGTCCGGTTCCTCGGCGATCGTGAAGGATCAGCCGGGAGAACGATGACAGCCGCTCGAACAGGTCGGCGAGGGGCTCGAACTCCCACATGATCTCGACGTTGCCCCAGCTCTCGAGCTCCAGGACCAGGTCCAGCGGTCCCTCGCCGATCGCCTGGTAGGCGATGCTGACGCCGTCTTCGGTGGTCGCGTAGCGCGTCACCGGCGATGTGGTCATGCGCGCCCCTCGTCGCGCCCCATGACGAACCAGATCGCATGCACCGGCGTGTCGCCCATGTTCGCCAGCCTATGCGGCGTCGACGAGTCGAGTGAGATCGAATCGCCCGGCTCGAGGACGTGGTCGCGGAAACCGATCGTCACCTGGAGCTCGCCGCTGATGACGTAGCCCCACTCGTGGCCCGAGTGACGCTGGAACGCGTCGTTCGGGCTCGAGGCGCCGCCCACCTCGTAGATCACGTACAGGAACTCGACGCCCGGCTCCGACACGGTGGTGAGCCGTTCCCACAGCACTCCCGAGGCGAGGCGGATGCGGTGCCGATCGTGCCCGTGCTGGATCGGTCCCGGCTGCGGCGGGGCATCACCGCCAGCGCGGTCGGCGCCGCGTCGGTCGTTGAACAGCAGCTCGTCCAGCGATACGTCGAGCTCGGCGACGATCTGGTACAGCGTGCTCACCGAGGGGTTGGCGCGGCCGGTCTCGATCTGCGAGATGAGGCTCGCCGAGACTCCGAGGCGCTCGGCGAGCTGGCGCAGGCTGAGCCCCAGCTCCTGGCGGCGGGCACGGAGCTGCTCCCCGATCTCGGGGTAGTCGGGACGCGCGGTGCGAGCCGCGTCGGCGCCGCCGACGGTCACGTCGTCATCCAGCCGCCGTCGACGCGCAGGTCGATCCCGTTGACGGCCGGGTTCTCGAGGAGGAACCGCACGGCGTCGACGATGTCCGCCATCTGTGTCGAGGCGTCTGGTCGGCGTTCGCGCGACGATGTGGTCGAGGGACTTCCCCTTCCAGAACGGGCTGTCGCCCACGATTCCGGGGTGCAGGGCGTTGACGCGAATCGGCGCCAGCTCGCCCACCAGCGTCCTGACCAATCCGACGATTCCGCCGTTCACCGTCGACACGGTCGTGGAACCGGGGTACGGCCGGTCCTTGGCGAGCCCGCCGAACAGCACGATCGCGCTGTCGTCGTCCAGGCGGTCGCGCAGCGCGTGGATGACCTCGGTGTAGCCGACCAGCTTCAGCGTGACGAGGCGGATCGCGCGCTCGATGCTGTAGTCGGCCACGCGGTTGTCGTCGCGGTCGATCGCCAGCTGCACGAGGTAGCGCGACCGGCCCGATATCGGCCAGTGCGTCGCGAATCGTGTCGGGCTGTGTGAGATCGAGGCCGATCCCACGCGTGGACCCGCCGATCTCGCCGGCCGCCTGGGCGGCGCGGGCCGCATCGGTGCAGGTGATGACGACCTCGTTGCCGGCAGCGGCGTAGTGCTGCGCGATCTCCCGGCCGATGGACCGGTTCCCGCCGACGATGACGACCGCGCCGTTGTCCTGCGCATCTCAGTCCGCTCCTTCCTCGAATCGCTTCCAGTGGTCGACCCAGCGGTACGAGTGCCGCGCTGGCGGCTGCGGCGCCTGGGTCTCGATCCAGCGCACGCGCGCCGCTGCCGGAGTTGAAGAAGCCGTGGGTCGAGCCGACGCCCGAGAATACCACGTCACCGGCGCGGATCGTGTAGGGCTGGCCGTCGAGCTCGGCCTCGATCTCCCCGTCGAGGAAGAAGTACGTCTCCTCGAACGGATGGTCGTGGACCTGCGCCGCGCCGCCGGGCTCGTAGTCGACGGTGAACATCGTGAGCAGCTCGGCGCCGATGATCCGGTCGACGAGCATCTTCACGCTGATGCCGCTGTACACGACCAGCGCGGTGTCTCGGCCCGCGGGCCGCCGCCCACGGGCGGGGTCGGTGAGCGCCAGCGCCTCGGCCTGCGGCGGCGTGCCGTCGTAGTGGCCGACCTTGCGCAGCCGCGGATCGCCGAACGGCGGCCGCGAGGCGACCGGCGGCGAGGGCGTCGAGATCGAACGGCTCGCTGGCGAAGAACGTGTCGCGCCGGCCGGCGTCCGGCGGGAGGCGGAGGGGCGTATTCACCGACAGCCATCGGACCTGGTCGCTTCCGACATTTCCGAGCGCGTGCCAGGCACCGAGCGGGATGAACGCGTAGTCGCCGTGCGACGAGCCGATGCGCGTGGCCGTCGATCTCGATCGAGGAGCTCGCCGCCGAGCACGTAGAGCGCCTCCTCGAACGAATGGAAGTGACGCTGGAGCCACCCGCCCGAGGCAAGAGTGCCGACGGCCAGCTCGGTGTGGACGGCGCCTTCGGCGGCGCCCACGAGCGACCGATCGGGCGAGCCGATGCGACGTCGCCGAGGCTCGGCAGGGGCGGCATCGGCGAAGGACCAGTCGACCGCGCGACGTGAGTGTCTCGGCCGCTTCCAGTCACGTTGAACATCGAAGCGCACGCTGTCGACCGTCGAGGGCGTGGACAGCTCGCTTGCACTGCGGAACCCGTAGACGCGTGCACTACTATTGAAACGAGCCCAGCCCTCGCCGATGACGCACGAAGGATGCTGCCGATGGCCAGACCGATCGGTTCGCCCGGGACTGCATGAACGTCGACTGGGAGGAGCGCGTCAACACCGACCGGCTGCGCAAGTACCGGTTCGCGCGCGCCCGCGACGCCCTCGAGGCATCCGAGCTCGGGGCCCTGCTGGTCTTCGACTTCAACAACATCCGCTACGTCACGAGCACCCACATCGGGGAGTGGGCGCGCGACAAGATGACGCGCTTCGCGCTCCTCACCCGCGGTGGCGAGCCGCACCTGTGGGACTTCGGCATCGGCGGCGAAGCATCACCGCCTGTACTGCCCGTGGCTGCCGCCGGAGAACATCCGCGGCGGGATGATCGGGCTGCGCGGCGCCGTGGCGCCGGAGGCCGGGCTCTTCACCGGAGCCGCGAAGGAGATCGCGGAGATCCTGCGCGCCGAGGGCGTCGCCGACATGCCGCGTCGGCGTCGACATCGTCGAGCCGCCGATGCTCGCCGCGCTCGAGGCCGACGGGCATCACCGTCCGGGACGGCCAGCAGACGATGCTCGACGCCCGCGAGGTGAAGTCGGCCGACGAGATCATGCTGCTGCAACATCGCCTGCGCCATGGTCGACGGGGCCTACCAGCTCATCGCCGAGCGGCTCAAGCCCGGCGTCCGCGAGAGCCAGCTGGTGGCCGAGGTCACCAAGGCCCTGTTCGACATGGGTCAGCGAGCACGTCGACAACATCAACGCCGTCTCGGGCGAGCGCTGCTCGCCCGCACCCCCACGTCTTCAGCGATCGGCTCATCCGGCCCGGCGACCAGGCCTTCTTCGACATCATCCAGACCTTCGTCGGCTACAAGACCTGCTACTACCGCACGTTCGTCGTCGGCACGGCCTCCGACGCGCAGCGCGACGCGTACAAGCGGGCGCGGGAGTGGATCGACAAGTCGATCGAGCTCATGAAGCCCGGGCGTGACGACCGACCAGGTCGCATCGGTCTGGCCGAAGGCGGAGGAGTTCGGGTTCGACTCCGAGATGGAGTGCTTCGGGCTCCAGTTCGGCCACGGCGTGGGCCTGTTCCTGCACGAGCGGCCGATCATCAGCCGCCTCAACTCGCTCGACGAACCCGATCGAGCTCAAGGAGGGCATGGTCATCGCGCTCGAGACGTACTGCCCGGCGAAGGACGGCTACTCGGCGGCGCGCATCGAGGAGGAGGTCGTCGTCACCGCCGACGGGCCGCAGGTCATCACCCGCTTCCCGTCGCAGGAGCTGTTCGTGGCCAACGCCTACTGATGACCGACACGGCGCCCCGGCGCCCGACCAGCCGAGCTCGACCGCGACCTGCGGCTGCGGATGTACCGCACCATGGTCGAGTGCCGCCTCTTCGAGCAGCGCACGCACGAGCTGTTCCTCGCGGGGCTGGTGCGCGGCACGACCCACCTCGGCATCGGCCAGGAGGCGGTGGCCGCCGGCTTCGCCGCGGCCATGCGCGACGACGACTACACCTTCTGCACGTACCGCGGCCACAACCACACCCTCGCGCGCGGCGTGCCGATGACGCCGATGCTGCTCGAGCTGGTCGGCAAGCAGGGCGCGCTCATGGGCGGCAAGGGCGGCTCGATGCACCTCACCAGCGTCGAGCACGGCGCGATGGGCTCGTACGCGATCGTGGGCGCGCACCTGCCGATCGCGGTCGGAGCGGCCTGGTCGGCGCAGTACCGCGGCTCCGGCCAGGTCGCGGTCTGCTTCTTCGGCGACGGCACGACGAACATCGGCTCGTTCCACGAGGCGCTCAACCTGGCGGTGGTCTGGAAGGCGCCGGTCGTGTTCGTGTGCGAGAACAACCAGTACATGGAGTACACGGCCATCGGCAGCGGTCACCGCGGTGGAGCGGCCGGCGGCCGACCGCGCCTCGGCGTACGGGCTCGAGCCGCTGGTGGTGGACGGCAACGACGTCGAGGCGGTGTACGCCATGGCGCGCCGGACGATCGACCGGGCGCGCGCCGGCGACGGGCCGTCGCTGGTCGAGGCCATCACCTACCGCCACGGCGGTCACTCGCGCGCCGATCCGGGCACGTACCGGCCGCCGGAGGAGGTCGAGGCGTGGCTGGCCCGCGACCCGATCCCGGCGCATCGGCAGAGGCTGCTCGAGGCCGGCGTGGAGGCAGCGGCGCTCGACGCGATCGACGCGGAGGTGGCCGGCCGCGGTGGCCGAGGCCGAGGCGGCGGCGCGCTCCGCGCCCGAGCCGGATCCGGCGACGGCCATGACGCAGCTCTGGGCGGACGGAGGCTCCGAATGGCGGAGATGACGTACCGATCGCGCCGTGGCGTACGGGATCGCGCAGGAGATGGAGCGCGACTCCGTCGGTCGTGATGCTCGGCGAGGACATCGGCGCGGCGGGCGGCGTCTTCAAGACGACCGAGGGACTCCTTGCCCGGTTCGGCCCCGACCGCGTGCGCGACACGCCGATCAGCGAGCAGGCGATCATCGGCGCGGCCATGGGCGCGGCCATGACCGGCCTGCGCCCCGTCGCCGAGCTGATGTTCAGCGACTTCTTCGGCGTGGCGTGGGACATGGTCGCCAACCAGATCGCCAAGACGCGCTACATGACCGACGGGCAGGTCACGCTGCCGCTCGTGATCCGCACCGCCAACGGCGGCGGCCTGCGCTTCGGCGCGCAGCACTCGCAGAGCATCGAGACGTGGGCCATGGCCATCCCCGGGCTGAAGGTGGTGGCGCCCTCGACGCCGGCGGACGTGGTCGGCCTGATGGCCGCCGCCATCCGCGACCCGGACCCGGTCATCTTCTGCGAGCACAAGGCGCTGCTGGCCGACAAGGCGCGATGTGCCCGACGGCGAGCTCGTCGACGAGCTCGGTGTGGCGCGGGTCGTCCGCGAAGGGACCGATGCCACCGTCGTCGCGCTGGCCGCCATGGTGCCGCGGTGCGCTGGCCGCGGCCGAGGCGCTGGCCGGCTGAGGGCATCATCGCTCGAGGTCATCGACCTGCGCTCGCTCGTGCCGCTCGACATGACGACGGTGCTCGCATCGGTCGCGCAAGACGCAGCGGCTGTTCACCGTGGAGGAGAACCCGCGGCTGCGCCGGCTGGGGCGCGGAGGTGGTCTCGATCGTGGCCGAGGAGGCGATCTACGACCTCGACGGGCCGGTCGTCCGCATCACCACGCCGCACGTCCCGCTCGCCGCCAACCCGGTGCTCGAGGACGCGCAGATGCCGTCGGCCGAGCGGATCGCCGAGACGGTGCGAACGCACCCTCGAGGCGTCGCGCTGATGGTGACGGTCGCGGTCGTCGGCACGCGGGCGGATGGGCTCGGCGATGGCCCGCTCCCTGGCGCGCGGCGGGGCGCGACCTGATCCTCCACAACCGGACCGCCGGAGACGGCCCGCGGCGCTCGCCGACGAGCTGGGCGCGCACCGTCGCGGCCACGGCGCGCGAGGCGGCGGCGGGCGTCGACATCGCGATCACGATGCTGACCGATGGTGCCGCCGTGACGCGAGACCTGGGACGGGCCGGACGGACTGGTCGCCGGCGCGCATCCCGGATGGCGTGCTCGTCGACATGAGCACCGTCCCGCCGGAGACCATCCGCGCCTTCGAGGGCGCCGTCCGCGAACGCGGCTCCGGCATCGTCGACGCCCCGGTGTCGGGCAGCACGCTCCTCGCCGAGAGCGGGACAGCTGACGATCATGGCCGGCGGCACGGCCGAGGACCTCGAGCGGGCACGGCCGGCGCTCGAGCTCGTGTCGCGCGCGATCACGCACGTCGGGCCGCTGGGCTCCGGGGCCGCCCTGAAGCTGGCGGTCAACGCTGCTGATCTTCGCGCTCAACAACAGCCTGAGCGAGGCGCTCGTCCTGGCCGAGCGGGCCGGCATCGAGCGCGCCATCGCCTACGACTTCTTCGCCGGATCGGCCGCGGGTGCGCCATTCGTCGGCTACAAGCGCGCCTCGTTCGTCGAGCCGGACGCGACGCCGGTCGCGCTTCTCGCTCGACCTGGCCTCGAAGGACCTCCGGCTCATCCTCGACCTCGCCGACAGCCTCGGCGTATCGATGCACCAGGCACACACGAACCTGGAGATGATCGGCGAGGCGACTGACCGGCTCGGCGGCGACCGTGACGCATCGGTCAGTGGCCGTCCACCTGCGCGAGCAGGCATCGGTGCATACGTAAGAGGAGACCGAACCTGTGACTGAGCGAATCCTCATCCGCGGCGGGATCGTGCTGACCCAGGATCACAAGCTCGGCGAGCTGGCGGGCGCCGATGTGCTCGTCGAGGACGACACGATCGTCGACGTCGGGCCGGACCTGCTCGGCCGATGGTGCGCGGGTCATCGACGCGGTCGGCGACATCGTCATTCCCGGGTTCATCGACACGCACCGTCACACGTGGGAGACCTGCATCCGGACCTGCGCTCCGGACTTCGCGCTCATCACCTACTTCGGGTCGATCCTCGACAAGTTCGCGCCGCACTATCGGCCCGAGGACGTGTACTCGGCCACGCTGTGGGGCGCCCTCGAGTGCATCAACGCCGGCATCACGACGCTCGTCGACTGGGCGCACATCATGAACACGCCCGACCACGCGGACGCATCGGTCAAGGCGCTGCAGGAGTCGGGTATCCGGTCGGAATTCGCGTACGGGTTCCCGAACACCTCGTTGGTGGACTGGTGGTTCGGTCCCGACTACACGGGTTCGGTGCTGACGTCCGACGGCGACGAGGCGCGGCGCCTGCGGTCGCAGTACTTCAGCTCCGACGACGGCCGCATCACGATGGGCCTCGCCACGCGCGGCCCGGGCTTCTGCAAGCCGGACGTCGTGCGCCACGACTGGGAGCTCGCCAAGGAGCTCGGCATCAACATCACCGTGCACGTCGCGATGGACCGATTCGGGTACACCAAGGGCCAGATCACCGCGCTGCGCGACATGGACCTCCTGCTTCCCGGCACGACGTACGTGCATGCCTCGCACTTCACCGACGAGGAGTGGGCGCTCGTGCGCGACTCCGGCGGCAACGTGAGCTTCGCTCCGCAGATCGAGATCCAGATGGGCCACGGCTGGGCGCCGGCCGTGACGGCCGTCGAGTACGACGTGCCGATCGGGCTCTCCTCGGACGTGGCGACGACCGCATCGGCCGATCAGTTCACCCAGATGCACGCGGTCTTCGGCTCCGAGCGTGGCCGCAAGCACCAGTCGGCCTGGGACGACGACCTCGACGGGCTCACCGCATCACCGGGGCTGATCACGTCGCGCCAGGCGCTGGAGTGGGCCACCCTCGGCGGAGCCAAGGTCGCCGGGCTCGAGGATCGCACCGGGTCGCTGACTCCCGGGAAGCGCGCCGACATCGTCATCCTCGACGGCAAGGCGGTAAACGTTGCCCCGATCATCGACCCGGTGGGCGCGGTCGTCTGCGCGGCCGACATCTCGAACGTGAAGACGGTGCTCGTCGACGGCGACGTGCTCAAGGAGGACTTCAAGCTGAAGGCATCGCTCGATGCTCCACGGAAGGCCGTCGAGGCCTCGAAGGACTACCTCCTCGGCGCGTTCGGGGATCCCGAGCCGGGGTGGCTGCCTTCGGCATAGGACGCGCAAGCACCGGGGGCGCGACGGCAGGGCGCATGTGCCGAGCAGTCGTGGCCGATGCAGTCGTGGCCGATGCATCTCGCATTTCGCACCTCGTGGGGGGATCCGGTGGTGATTGGATGATGCATCGGCCCCCGGCGCGCACGACGTGCCCCGCTGGGTGTGCCTCGTGCGGCGCGGCGAACGATGTATCAACCGCTTGACGCCGCAGGGCGCTGCGAGGTGCGGGATCGGCGAGGTATCGGGCATGGGCGGACGCGACGTAGCCAGTAATCAGCCGGTAACCAACTAGTACACGGTGGCGTGCGATCGTCGGCCGTGGCCCACGCCCGGCTCGACTCAACGCGGATGGCTCGCACACTCGGCGCAAGCGTCGGAAGCGAGGTTCGCCTCGCGCGCGCAAATCACGCGCTGTCATTGCGGTCGGCAGCTGCGCTTGCGGGAGTATCGGCCCAGACGCAGCGGCGGGTCGAAGACGGGGACCCCTCCGTCGCCATCGACACACTGTGCCGGGTGGCGGCAGCGCTCGGGCTCAAGGTGTGGGGTCGCGCCTTCCCGCAGACAGCGCCGACATTGCGGGACACGGGGCAGCTGAGAGTTGCCGAGATGCTGAGAAGTGCGGCGCACCCGTCGGCATCCGTGGCACTCGAGTATCCGGTCGGAGACCTCCGGGCGGCCGATCTCGTTGTCTTCTCGGCCGATGAGGTTCTCGACTTCGAGATCGAGCGATCGCTCGTCGACTTCCAGGCCCAGTATCGGGTCGCCGACGAGAAGCGCCAGCTGCTTCGCGATCGCCACGAGCGGCCGGTTCGCCTCGTGCTCGTCGTCGAGGATTCTCGGCGCAACCGTTCGGCGGTCAGCCGCCATCGCATGATCGCTGACGCGTTGCCGGCTGGAACGCGGGAGATCCACGCGGCGCTGCGCGCGGGTCGCCGCCTCGGGCGGGATGGGCTCATGTGGGTCCGACCGTATCGGCCAATTGGGCTCTCGCCGGCGTCGCGGTAGTAGGTCCTGGACCGTCCTTGCACGACTGATCACCCGAACTGCCCCTGGCGCCCAATTCCGGTGCTGAATTGACGACCCATCGGTCGCAGCTGCGCACCTGCGGCACCTGAAGGTGCGCCCCGTGCGGCACGGCGCGAGATCGATCTTGCGAACCACACCGGACGACAACTTCGGGGGTCATTTGGATGAGAGATCGCCCGACCATGTCCCAAGCTGACCCCAAGCAGCCGGCCTCAGCCGGCCCGGTGGTATCCTTCTTGCCTTTCCACGGGCACACACTCACACACGAAGGGATCCGCCATGTTCAGCCGCGTTCGGATCGCGATCCGGTTCTTCTTCGTCGGGTTGGCGGTCGGCATCCTCCTGGCGCCCCGAAGCGGCGAGGAAACACGACAGATGCTCCGCGCCAAGGCCGATGAGCTCCTGAACAACATCCTCGACGCCGCTTCCATGGGAGCCCAGCCGGAGCCGGCGGCGATCGCACCGGCGAAGAGCACGCGCTCTCGCAGCAGCAGCACCAGCCGGGCTCGCACGAAGGTCGAGGACGCCGCCGAGGAGGTCACCGAGGCCGCCGAGGCTGCCAGCGCCTGACCGATGCGCTGGCCGCGGCTCGCGCGCCGGCATCGCACGCCAGCGGATCACGCCGCGCGGGATCGCGCGCGGATGGTCGCCGACCAGCTCGAGGCGCGCGGGATCCGCGACCCGGAGGTCCTTCGCGCCTTCGGCGTCGTCGAACGGCATCGGTTCGTCGACGAGCAGGACGCGTACGGGGACCGGGCCCTTCCCCTCGGATCAGGCCAGACGATCAGCCAGCCGTACGTCGTCGCACGCATGAGCGAGCTCGCGCGCCCGCCCGAGGGATGGCGCGACGCGGCCGTCCTCGAGATCGGGACGGGATCCGGCTACCAGGCAGCCATCCTCGCCGAGATGGGTGCGCGGGTCACGACGATCGAGCGCCACGAATCGCTCGCCGCGGGCGCGCGGGAGCATCTCGCAGCGGCCGGGTACTCGCGGGTCGCCGTCGCCGTCGGAGATGGCACGCAGGGGGCGCCGGCGGGGGCTCCGTATCGGTCCATCGTCGTCACCGCCGGGGGTCCGTCCGTCCCGCAACCACTGCTCGAGCAGCTCGATCCGGACGCCGGTCGCCTCGTCATGCCGGTGGGCACCCGCGAGCACCAGCTCCTCACGAGGGTGGTGCGCGAAGGCAACACTTGGCGCACGGCCGAGCTCGATCCGGTCGTCTTTGTCCCGCTCATCGGTGAGTTCGGGCTCGACGCCTGAAGGTCGGGTCGCCGAGAGGGGTGGCATGCGGTTTGCACCCCATCTGCGCGGAGGTGACCAACCGATGACCATGCAACCACGCCCGGCACAGCCCGTGGCGGAGACGGTGACCGAGCACGAGGTCCACGTGGACCCCGGCTATAACGAGATCGTGGCCCCTCCGGCCACGAGCCCCGGCAGCCTCGCGAAGCGGATCGCCTCGCTCCTGTTCGGGGTGATCGTCGCCCTGATCGGGCTGCGGATCGTTCTGCTCCTGGTGGTGGCCAACGAGTCGAACGCGATCGTGAACTTCATCTACAACGTGACCGAGCCACTTGTGGCGCCGTTCCGGGGCATCCTGAGCCTCGACACCGTCACGCCTGGGGGCGGCAGCGTCCTCGACGTCGCGGCACTCGTGGCGCTGATCGGCTGGGCACTCATCTATGCGCTCGTCATGGCGATCCTGCGCCTCGGCGATCGCGAGCGCGTGACGACCGCCTAGGTCGGTTCTGACCCCCTGCGCGGCTCAGCCGCCGGGTGGCATCTCCAGGGCGCCGCGCTCCTGGGGCCCCCGGCGGCTCGTCGCTGCCGGCACCACCACGCCGGCTCGAGCCAGCTCCTCGTCGTACACGGCCTCGACGCGACGAACCTGCGCGTCGAGGCTGTAGCGCTCCTCGACGGTTCGATACCCCGCCTCAACCAGGCGTCGCCGCAACGGCTCGTCGGAGAGGAGTCTCACGATGGCGCGGCCCAGCGCGACGGGGTCCTCCGGCGGCACGAGCAGCCCGTCTGTTCCGGACGTGATGACCTCTGGGAATCCCGCCCGACGTCGGTGGCCACGACCGCGACGCGCAGGGCCATGGCCTCGAGGATCGAGATCCCCTGGGCCTCGCGAAGGGACGGCAGCACCGCCACAGCGAGCTCGGCGGTGACGGCGGCGACATCGTCGCGGCGTCCGGTGAAGACGACGCTGTCCCGGATGCCGAGGCGCGTCGCGAGGGCCTTCAGCGGTCGGGCCAGCGACCCGTCGCCGACGACCAGGAGGCGCGCCCGCGGGTGCCGCTCCACGACCGATGGCCACGCCGCGAGGAGGTGACGATGCCCCTTCTCCGGCTCGAGGCGAGCGACGACGCCGACGAGCGGGGCGTCCTCCGGCAAGCCAAGCTCCTGACGCACGTCGGAGCGCGCCGCTGACGCGAAACGCGAGGGGTCCACGCCGTTGGGGATGACCGAGAAGCGGGCGTCATGCCTGCCCTCGCGGCCGACCTTGCGGCGGATCGCTTCGGACGGAACGATGAGCCGGTCCATCGAGGGAGTCAGCGACGCGAGCAGCTCCCGATCGGCGGCCGATCGAACGCGTGACGAGTGCACGGTCGCCACGATCGCCGGCACCCCGGCCGCAACCGCGGCCCGCGTCCCCACCACCTCGGCGCGGTACATGTGCGCGTGCACGAGGTCGATCTCCTCGCGCCGCATCCAGGCTGCAAGCCGGCGCGCGGCCCGGGCGTCATCGGTCTCGTCGAGGACATCGACGGGCACGCCGAGCGACCGAACGCGCTGCACCGCCGATCCCGCCGACAGGGACAGGGCCCGGACGTCGTATCGCCCCCGGTCGAGGCGGAGCAGCAGCCCCGTGTACGACTCCTGCGCTCCGCCCGTGCTCCCGGTCGCGAGCAGCTGGAGGATGCGCGGTCGCCGATGGCCTCGCGTCCGATGCACTCGCCGGTGCCGGGTGTATCGCGCGCCGGCGATGGCGCCCTCGTGCTCGGGTGTCTCGACAGGAGAGCTCACTCGCAGCCGCCGGAGCCGGAGTCGGCATCGGTGCCCTCGACGGTGACGAAGCGCCAGGCGTAGCCGTCCTCCCCGAGCTCCAGCCGCAGAACGCCGAAGGCGTCGTCGACGATGACCTCGCTGTTCGCGACGGGATCGCCGGCCGGGCGGAGCTCCTTGCCGCCGGTGCCCGCGGTGATCTGTCGCGTCCCGTCCGGATCGGCCGCGCCATCGGGCGTTTGCGGTGCGAAGCGCTCGTACTGGTGCTCGTGACCGGCAAGCACCAGGTCCGCATCGGCCTCTGAGAGGGCGTCCCAGAAGACGCCCACCGACTCGCTGCCGCCGTGCGGGCCCGACGAGAAGCGTGGCGCGTGCCAGTAGGCGAGGACGCAGGCCGCGTGGGACGCGGCGAGGTCGGCCCGGAGCCACTCGACTTGCGGTGAGCCCTCGCCGCAGTCGACCTGCTCGCAGTTCGAGTTGAGCACGACCACGTGCCAGGCGCCGAGGTCGTAGGCGTACCACCCCTCGCCCGGGGTGCCGGCCGCGGCACCGAAGTAGTCGAAGTAGGCCGCACCGCCGTCATCGGCGATCTCGTGGTTGCCGATGGCCGGGCGGATCCGTTCCCGGAACGCGCCCCAGACCGGGTCGAAGCACTCGGCGTAGGTCTGCGCGCTTCCCGAGGGATAGACACTGTCGCCGAGGATGGCCACCGTCGCGCCGGGGTCGTCGGCGAGCATCTGCTCGACGAGTGCCGCGGTGGCCGTGTCGCCCACCTCGTCGCAGGCCGCGATGTCCCCGGCTGCCAGGAGGATCGCGTGCTCGACCGGGGAGGGTGCCGGGGATGCGCTCGGCGCCGACGTGGCGAGCTCGGTGGGGCTCGGCGTCGTTGTCGGGGTCGGCGCTAGCGTCGCCGTCGGCGCGCCCGCGGTGGAGCAGCCCACCAGGACCAGGAGGAGCAGGGCGATGGTGAGTCGACGCGGCGGCATCGGCTCATCATCGGGAGCGGGCGACGGCGACGCAAACCGGCGGTGAGGGCCTGCCCGTCAGGAGAGGATCATGATCGACGCCGCGTTGGAGGCGAACCCCAGCATGCCGACGGCCGTCCCGGCGGCGCCGCCCCAGACGAGCAGGCGTGGCATGTAGTCGGCCGTGGCGACGAGGATGCTGATCGCCGCGATCGTCACGCCGCCCTTGGCGACGAGGACGCCGGCGAGGCCCGGCCGCCTCATACAGGACAGACGCGATGCCGTTCGACTCGAGTCCGATCCCGAATCGGCTCACGCCGATCGTGAACGTGACAGCATCGGCGAGCTGGAACACGACGAGACCGAACAGGATGACCCGAGCGGTGAGCACGCCCCATTGTCTTGCACGGTGAGGGCCAGTGGGGTGTGCATTGGTGCGATCTGGTGCGGATCGGCACCGTCGAATTCCCGATCGCCATCGGTCCGGGCAGGGGCGGTCCGGATGGGTCATGGGCCCCAGCGAGCAAGCGACCGATACTCGCGTCGATATCCGCATTCATCCGGAAGGGCTTCATCGTGTACCTGGTCGTCGTTCCGATCTTCCTGCTCTTCATCGCCGTTCTCGCATACGGGTGGTTCTACTGGCAGCGCGCCAAGGCCCGCGACGCAGGCGCTGCGACCGACTCGGCCTCGGCTGCTCCAGCCGCTCCCGCCTCCGACCAGTAGGCGGCCCCTGGCTCGGCCGGTCGCTTGACGGCCGGCCGCATGCTTGGCCCCGATGCGCGGGCTCCTGCTCCTGGTCATCCTGGTGATCGTGGTCGTCGTGGCGTTGAAGGCGGCCGGTGTCGACCTGCCGTTCATCGACTACCCGCTCGGACCAATGGGTGAGGGCCAGGGCCCCGGCATGCCCGACATCCAGGTCGAGCCGCCCGGGTTCAACGACTTCCCCGCCCCGTAGCGGTCAGATGACGCGCTCGAGCAGGCGCGAGGCGATCGACAGAGCGATCGGAAGGGCGACCGCCGTGGCCACCGCGCCGAGCGTTCCTGGCCGCCACGGGAATGTCGGCAGCTTGTCGACGAGGTCACGCTCGACCACGAGCACGGCGAGTGCGTCGTGCATGGACGCGGCGCGCGTCATGTCATCGGCGTCGACCGCACCATGGACGGCACCGATGGTGGCCTCGATCCGCGAGCCGACCTCGCCCTGGAGACGGCGCTTCTCGGCCGTGATCCGGCGTCGCATGCCGAGCAGCGGCACCACGAAGACGATCGCTGCGACAACCACGCCGAACCCGGCAAACCCGTAGAACAGCCAGTCGTTGGCCGTCCCGCCGCTCTGGGCCTCGGCGACTGCCGTGGGAACCGTGAAGGTCAGTGCCAGGACGATCGCCGTGCGAGACGTCAGCGTGCTGAAGGCGTAGAGCGGCGCGGGTCGGAAGAGGTCGACCTGTCGCGCGCTGGCGTGGATGCGGTCGACCGCGCGCAGCTGACGAATCGACTGGTAGACGAACACGATCAGCAGCGCCCCGAAGAAGGTCTCGCTGAAGAATCGGAAGACCAGCTGGATCGGACTGAAGCCGATGACGGCCGAGCCCTCGGGATCAGCCAGCCAGTAGAGCGGTGTGAAGATGGCGACGGCGACCAGGATGACCAGGGCCGGTCGCGAGGGGATGACGGTGAGCTCATAGCGGTGCCGGGCGGCATCCTCATCGGTCGAGGTCATCAAGGGGCGGAAGGCATCGAGCGCCTCACCCGCCACGCCGGCGAGGTAATGAACCAGCCACAGCGTGAGCGCAATCACGGCGCCCCAGAACGCGTTGGCGGCAACGGGCTCGGTGCCGGGGTTCTCCGATAGCAAAACATAGGCGACCGAGAGCCCGACCAGCACCGCAGCTGATGACGACGTACGCCACCCAGGTCGGCCCCGGCAACGCCTCGATCCCCCTCAGCAGGCGGTCAACCCAGCTCGGCGGATAGGGCACCGCCGATTGCGCGGCCGCTTCCTCGGTTGCCGCTTCAGGCGCCGTGACCGCCTCGGTTGCCATGGCTCGGCGGAGCATATGCCAGCCAAGGGCCTGCCGTCGATGGTCGTGACGTGGCCGATTCACCGGAAGGGCGCGGCATGTGCGATTCCCGCACTCCAGTGAGGACCTAGCCACGTGAGGTGCGCACGTCGGTGCAGCTCACGCTTCCTGAGCTTCAACCGATTGAGAGAACCGCACGCGGCAGCTGCATCGGGTGAAGATCCCTCAACGAGTTGGATCAGCCGCCGATGAGGCGCTCCACGAGCCGCTCCCCGAGGGAGATGGAGTAGTTCTGGCCGCGGTCGTGGGGGTAGACCTGGAACATCGAGGCGATCCACAGACCCGGCACCGGCGTGGCGAACGGCGGGATGTGGTCGCGATAGTCGACGGTCACGATCGGCTGGGCGAAGGGAGCGGCGAAGGCCCAGGCATCGGTCAGCCAGGATCGGTCGAACGTCGGGGTTGAGGCGAGCCAGTGACGGCAGGAACTCGTCGAGGATGTCGTCGAGCGAGGCCGTCATGAGCGGCGAGTCCATCGGCCTGTAGTTGCCCAGGTAGACCAGGTGCCGCCCGCCGTACTCGGACGCGGCGCGATAGTTGGTGTGCTCGACGAGGGCCATGAACGGGTAGCCCGGGTCGTTCACGTTGAGCCAGTAGACCGATGTGAGCGGCCGGTCCAGGGCGAGCACCACGCAATGCGCGCCGTAGGCCCTTCCCCACTCGTGCTTCTCGCGCCACTCCGGCGGCAGCTCCGGAACGAGTCGCGCGGTGAGGCGGACCGCGAACGTGCTCACGACCCGGTCGAATCGCTCGGTTCCCTGGTCGGTCTCGACATCGAGGCCACCCTCGGCCGTCTTGACCGATGCGACCGCTGCGCCGAAGCGCGTCTCGCCACCGGCGGCGCGGACCGCATCGGCCATGCGCTCGTACAGCTGCTGGAACCCACCCGCCAGGTAGCCGAGGGCCTGGGAGCGGTCGTGGACGCGGGCCCAGAACCAGGGCATGGCGATCTCCGGCGCGGCGTCGCCGAACTTTCCGCGCAGGAGCGGCTCCCAGACCGTGGTGTAGGCACGGTCGCCCATCCATCGGCGCGTCCAGTCCATGGCGGTCTGTCCCTCGAGCAGACGCGGGTTGGGCATGGCCTTGAGGGTCGCGAGGGCCGCGCCGAGGCGGACGCGGTCGGGATTGGCAAGGGGGAGAAGCGGAGGAGGCTGGCGGGCGAGTCGAGCTGGTGCATCGCGCCGTTCACGAGGGTCGCGGTCACCGGCTGTCGCCACTCGAGGCGCTCGGCGAGGCCAAGCTCCGAGATCATCGCGATCGCGCGGCGGTCGCTGCGGAAGAGGTGGTGGTAGAACTTCTCGAGCCAGAGCCCGGAGCCAGGCTCGAGCTCGAACCCCGCCGCGAGCCCGCCGGGGAGTTGCTCGCGCTCCAGGACGGTGACACGTTCGCCGGCCTGGGCCAGCCGCATCGCGACGGTCAGGCCGAGTGCGCCGGCACCGAGAACCGCGGTGGTACCCATCGGTTGAGGGTAGCGGCGGCCGCGGCGCCTCGCCCCGATTTCAGCGGCGGCGACTCTCCGCCGGCTCGCGGGACGACGATTCCGCCTTTGCGAAGATCGCGTCGATCTCCGTCCGGAAGCGGATGCCCGACGAGTGACGGCGCAGCCAGCGCAGGTAGTCCGGGTCGCGTCGGGCGAGGTCCGCGATGCTCCAGCCCTCGTACCGGCCGAAGTCGATGACACCGGCGCGCTTCGTCTCCCCGTAGGCCTTGCCCGCGGCTCCGGCCGCGGCCTGGATCGGTCCGGCGGCGACGGTGGTCGCGGGCTGCACCGGGATTGCGCGGTGCTGACGCGCCCGGTCGTAGCCGGCACGCAGGTCCGGTGTCCGCACCAGCGCATAGGCCTCGTTGAGCTCCGCCATGCGACGGCTCGATCCACCGACCGCGTCGGGGTGGTAGATCGCGGCCAAGGCTCGGAAAGCGGCCTTCACCACGACCTGGTTGGCGTCCGGCCGCACCTCGAGAATCTCGTAGGCGTCGCGGCCTGGCTGGGTGCCCGTGCCCTCGCTCATGCTCTGGGAACTCTAAGGGCTACGCACCGACGCACCAAGCCTGACCTTTGGGTGGTGGCTCGGGGCTCAGTGGCTCGGGCTCAGTGGCTCGGGGCTCAGCGGCTCGGCCCGCGTCGGCGCAACCAAAGGAGCCCGTCGCGGCCGACGGACCGACCCATGCGGATCGCGCCGAGAACCTCTCGCGTGCCTGCCGGAAGCGCTGAGGTGATCAGCTCCCAATGGGGCTCGACCGCCGTTCGGTTTCGTCGCGTGTCCTCGACGGCGAGCACGAGCCGGACAGGGCGCTGGTGGCGATCGGCGAGCGCGGACCGCTTCCGATCGGCGCGTCGGTATTGGGCCTGGAAGTCGGCCGCCATGCGTTCGATTTCGACCGCCACGATTTCGTCCGCGCCAAAGAGGACCAGGTCGATCGCCTGACCGTGATCACCAACACTCAGCTCCAGCTCGGTTCGGAACGACGAATCTGCCAGCGCGCGCAATCGCGAGGCGAGCTCGAGCTGGCCCGTGTCGCGCAGGGAAGGCTGCCGGCCCGGATACGCCTGCAACACGAGGTCGAGGCCGATCGCATCGCCGACGTCACACAGGGTCGCGAGCACAACTCGGGGATCGCCGGCCTCGATGCGCGCCCACGTACCCCATGCAACGTGGGCGCGGTCGGCGGCAGCCTGGATCGTCCAACCCTGGGCAATCCGTGCCTGCCGGACCTCGTCTGCCCACCGACCTGCCTGCGTTCGCGCACGCCTGCTCAGGATCCTGGCCACGTGCCTATCCTGCGCTGGGCGGCGTTATCGGCGGCTTACTCGGTGCTGCGTCGGGGCTCAATCTGTTGAGGCCGATTCACTGGGGGCGCCAGATGGGCGTCGCTCCCGCAATCGATTGAAGGCTGCTGAGCGTGAGCAGCGACGCCGGGTGCCGCTTGTGCGTGGCGCCCCTCAGTGGAGTGCGGAAATCGCGCCAGACTCCACCCTGTGGTGAAAGGCCCGCGATCAATTGAGACGGAGCCCTAGACCTCGCCGATGACGAAGAACGAGGCGAGGATATGGTCCAGGGCGTCGAAGTCGCGCTCCTCGTTGGCCTGCACCTGGACGAGGAGCAGGTACGACCCGTCGGCCGGCTCGGCGGCCACGATCACGTACGTGGCGAGCGTGTCGCCACAGTTCGTGTAGAGGTCGTAGTAGCCGGTGTAGGCCGGATCCTCGTACGGCTCGCGCCCGGCGTACTCGCATGCATCGGATCCGCCGGCAGCGTCGAGGAGGAGCTCGGTCGTGTACGTCTCGGTCCACCCCGACGATGCCGAGAAGATCATCCCCGGCGTGTCCCAGGCGTTGAGGAAGCCGCTGAGGCTAGGGGCCGCCCGAACGTCGATGACCGAGGTCCCGTCGGTATCGGTGTAGGGCGCCCCGTCGATGTCGGACCACTCGGTGGGCACCTCGACCTGGATGGCGGCGGTGTCGTCGGTGATGAGGGTGTACTCGTCGTACGTGTCGCCGGTCTCGTCGACCGTGCCCTCCTCCTCGAGCTCGTCGGCGAACGAGAAGGCTTCGGCGAGGGGCGTGCCGTTGACCTGGCCACGGAGGACCTGCGACGTGTCGTAGCGCACGACCTCGAGCGGGATGACCGCGTCGGGGCCCTGGGTCCGGATCACGTCGCAGAACTCGGCCATGGTGCCGTCCACGCCGACCGATACGCCGGCCATGAGGGTGACGATGTCGCCACCGGTGACGCCGGCCGCATCGGCGCCAGAGCCCGGCTGGACCGTCTCGACCCAGATGCCGGTGGTGCCGTCATCGGCAGTGACGGCGTATCCGTTGATGCCGACCGAGTCGACGTCGACGCCCGCGGCGAGCTCGGCGACGATTGCCTCCGCATCGGTGACGCTGATGGCGTAGTTCTGGTCGGTGTCGTCGCGACCGGCGTAGTTGACGCCGATGACCGCCATCTCATCGGTCACGAGCGGTCCGCCGGAGTTGCCCGGCCGGATGCGCGCGTCGTGCTCGAGGATGGCGTCGACCGATGCCCACTGGTCCGCCTGGGTGAAGTCGGACTTGCTGATGATGCCGGCGGTCACGGTGAACTGCGGATCGCCCAGCGGGTAGCCCGCAGCGATCACGTCGAGCCCTGGCGTGATGGCGCCGTCGTGCCAGTCCAGGTACGAGTAGCCGTCGCCCTCGAGATCGATCACCGCGAGGTCGTTGCACTCGCTGACGCCAAGGATCTGGGCATTGATGGGCTCAGGGTCGCCGCCCACGTACACCTCGACGGTTCCTGCGCCGCTGACGACGTGGCTGTTGGTCACGGCGATGCCGCTGGGATCGATGATGAAGCCGGAGCCCGAGCCGCCACCCTCGTACTCGCCCCACTCTGGGCTGACGAAGCTGCCGGTCGCGACGATCTGGATCGTGGCGTTCGGCAGCTCTTCCACCGTGGTGACGAGGCCGGTCGGTTCCTGGCTGGCGGGCGCCTCGCTCTGCGCCGGGGCCGATGCCGACGCTTGTGCCGACGGAGCCGCACTCTCTCCGCCACCTCCGCAGCCTGCCGCGACGGCGACCAGCACCACACCGACGAACGCCGAAACCGGCCTCGACCGCTTCATGAGTCCTCTCCCACCTCTCCCAGGGCACGGTGCGCAAGCGCGCGGAGCGACCGGAGAATACACCCGGCACGGCGCATGGGACGCGTCCATTCTCGGGCCGGGTCGCAGGTTGGGCGACATCGCGCGCAAGCCGTCAGACCGTCAACGGACAGCGCCGATGCACGAGTGCACGACTGCACAGCACTCGGTCGCTGCTGTGACGTGCGGCGCTGCCGCGCAACCGATGGCGCCGCGGCTCCCCGCGCCCGGCTCCGAGACGCTACGGTTCAGGTGTGATCGACATCTCCCTGAGGCTTCGGCCTGGCATGCCTGCTTGGCCCGGTTCGCCCGGCTTCGGTCGCACGTTGGCACAGTCGCTGGAGCGCGGCGATTCGAGCAACGGCAGCGTCATCACCATGGACGTTCACTGCGGCACGCACGCCGAGGGTCCGCTCCATTTCATCGACGACGGCGCACCACTGGAAGCGACGCCCCTCGACGCGTTCATCGGTCCGGCTGAGGTGATCGACGTCGGCGGAGCCGATGCGGTGACCGCAGACCTCCTCGACGCGATGGTGCCGTCGGACTGCGAACGGCTGCTGATTCGCTCCCGGAACTCCGAGCGCTGGGCGGCCGCCACCGAGTTCGACACCGGCTTCGTGGCATTGGCTCTCGACGCCGCGCAGTGGATTGCGGAACGTCGCCTGCGCCTCGTGGGGGTCGACTACCTCTCGGTGCAGCGCTTCTCCGACGACCCCGAGACGCATCGGGTCCTGATGCGCGCCGGCGTGGCCATCCTGGAAGGGCTTGATCTCAGCCGGGCGCCCGCGGGGCGATATCGGCTGACCTGCCTGCCACTGTGGCTGGCAGAGTCCGAGGCAGCTCCCGCACGAGCAATCCTCGAGCCGGACAGGGTCCGCTAATCTCGGCCGTCGAGGTGACGCCTCGCGCTCCGGGCCGGTACGTGGTCGCCCTTCCGTTCCTGGTGGGGATCGGCCCGATCGTGTTCGTGTGGGCCAACAATGCCGCCATCGTGGATCCAGCCGACGTGGTGCTGCCCGTCGCGCTGGTGACCTTGGTGACGGCGGTCTCGATCCGCGTCCTGGCCCGAATCACCGGAGACGTCACTCGCTCGTCGATCACCGTCGCGATCGCCCTCGTGCCCCTTCTGACATTCGGGTACCAGCTCGACCTGCTCCCGGGTGATGACACGATGGTCATCAAGCTGCTCCTGGTGGCCGTGAATCTCGTGCTGGCGGGTGCCCTGATCGCCCTGACCTGGACCCGTGACGTCGACCGTGTCGCCAGGTTGGCCACCGTGGCGGCCGCCATCTTCGTCGCCTTATCGGTTCCCAGGATCGTCACCGGCACGTCGTTCGCGAGCGAGGCGCAGCGCCAAGCCGTGACCGCAGTCGGCGACGGTCCGGACGTCTACTTCATCGTGCTGGATGCGTACGCGCGGAACGACGTTCTGACCGAGGTCTACGAGACCGATACCTCCGCGTTCCTCGATACGCTGCGCGACGAGGGCTTCTACATCGCGGACGAGAGCTACAGCAATTACGCGATGACGCACCTGTCCCTGGCCGCGACCCTGAACATGCGGTACCTCGCCGAAGATGCCCCCGACCGCTACACCGAGAACGACGGCCTCATCGCGAATGCCAGCGTGGTGCGCGAGTTCCAGAGCCACGGGTACGAGTACGTCTTCTTCGAGACGAGCTGGTGGGGAACCGACGAGGCACCGCTGGCCGATGTCTCGTTCGCGACCGGCGGTCCGAGTGAATTCCAGCAGGCCGTGGCGCGGGCGACGCTACCCTGGCGTCTGCTGGAGCCGACCACCCGCCACCTCGCCGTGCTCGAGGCCTTCGAGCAGCTGGAGACCGTCCCGGCGAACGAAGCGCCGACCTTCACGTTCGCCCACTTCCTGGTTCCGCACCCGCCCTACATGTTTCGCGCCGACGGTTCCATTCGACCGTACGTCGATGACATCACGCAACCGTGGGAAAGTGGTCGCGTACGGTGAGCAGGTCCAGTTCGTGAACGACCGGCTCGAGAGCGCCATCGACACCATCATCCAGGAGTCCGATCAGCCACCGATCATCATCGTGCAGGGCGACCACGGCCCGATGGTGACGCTGGCGACGGAGCCGGCTGAGACGGCCTGGTGGGAACGCCATGCCATTCTCAACGCGATCCTGGTGCCGGACGAGATGCGTGCCGACCTGTACCCATCGATCAGCCCGGTCAACACGTTCCGAGTGCTGCTTCCGAATCTCTTCGGCGGCGAGGCGATGCCGATGCTGCCTGATCGCTCCTTCTTCAACTGGTACTACCCATCCGATTCGGACGCAGTTCGGCCGGATCCCCTTGAGCTCCAGGAAGTGACCGAGGCCCTTCCGTGACCTGCTTCGAGCCTGACGGGGTCCGTTAGTCCCCCCGAAATAGCCCTGCCGGGTCATGCCGCTGGGCGATCGAGCCGCCCATACTCGCCGCTCATTCCGTGTTGGAGGAGCCTTCGATGCTCCCCTTCTACCTCGTCCTCTTCCTACTCTTCTTCGCCGTCCTCGCCGCCGGGTACTTCTATCTCCAGCGTGCCAAGGCCCGCGATGCCACCACCGGCCGAGGCATCAGCTTCCGCGTCCGGGGGACAGGCCTCAGTTCCGGCAGAGGCGCCCGCCGCAGCAGATCAGGCGACCGCCGCCGCCGTGGAGGACTCGACGGACACGTCCGCTTCGCAGTAGCCCCCGGCAAGGCCGCTCCTAGCGGCGTGGTATAGGTGCGTGGGTGAGGCTTCGCGATCGGGCCGATCGCGGATCGGTTCGAATCGGTCCTAGATCGGGCAGCCCAAGCGGGCCATTCCCAATCAACCTGAACGGGCGATACTGCCCGTTGCACCATGACAACAGCCAAGGCCTTCATCACCGGGATCACCGGACAGGACGGCTCGTACCTCGCTGAGCTGCTGCTCGACAAGGGCTACGAGGTCCATGGCCTGATCCGGCGCGCCAGCCAGTTCAACACGCAGCGCATCGACCACCTGTACGTCGACCCCCACGAGGCCGATGCGCGCCTCTTCCTGCACTACGCCGACCTGACCGACTCGTCGTCGCTCATCGGTCACCTGCATCGGGTCAAGCCGTCCGAGGTCTACAACCTCGGGGCGCAGAGCCACGTCAAGGTGAGCTTCGAGATGCCCGAGTTCACCGCGGATACCGCCGGGATGGGCACGCTCCGTCTGCTCGAGGCGATCCGCACCGCCGACTGGCCGATCCGCTACTACCAGGCCGGCTCTTCGGAGATGTACGGGCGCGTCCTCGAGTCGCCGCAGACCGAGACCACCCCGTTCAACCCGCGCAGCCCGTACGCCATCGCCAAGGTCTTCGCCCACTTCATGACCGTCGACTACCGCGAGGCCTACGGCATCCACGCCAGCAACGGGATCCTGTTCAACCACGAGTCGCCGCGCCGCGGCGGCACGTTCGTCACCCGCAAGGTCACCCAGGGCGTCGCCGCCATCCTGGCCGGGAAGGCCGAGCACCTGTACCTGGGCAATCTCGACGCCAAGCGCGACTGGGGCTTCGCCAAGGAGTACGTCGAGGCGATGTGGCTGATGCTCCAGCAGGACGAGCCCGATGACTACGTGATCGCCACCGGCGAGACGCACACCGTGCGTGAGCTGTGCGACGTCGCGTTCGCGCTGGCCGGGCTCGACTGGGAGCAGCATGTGCGGGTCGATCCGGCGTACTTCCGGCCGACCGAGGTCGACGAGCTCTGCGGCGACGCCTCGAAGGCCCGCGAGCGCCTCGGATGGGAGCCGAGCACCACGGTTCCGCGAGCTCGTCGCGGATCATGCTCGAGCACGACCTCGCCGAGGCAGGTGTCAGCGGGGTGGCCGACCGGGTGACTGAATTCTGGCCGGGCCGACGGGTCATGGTGACCGGGGGAGGCGGGTTCCTCGGTAAGGCCGTCGTGAAACGGCTCGAGGCCGCCGGGGCCGACGAGATCTTCGTGCCTCGCTCGCCGGACTACGACCTTCGCACGCTCGACGGCATCCACCGCGCCCTTGGCGACGGGCGGCCGCAGATGGTCATCCACCTCGCGGCGGTGGTCGGCGGGATCGGAGCCAACCGGGAGAACCCGGGCCGATTCTTCTACGAGAACGCGGTCATGGGCATCCAGCTCATGGAGCAGGCACGGCTTGCCGGCGTCGAGAAGTTCGTCACCATCGGCACGGTCTGCTCGTACCCGAAGTTCACGCCGGTGCCGTTCAAGGAGGACGACCTCTGGAACGGCTACCCGGAGGAGACGAACGCCCCGTACGGGCTCGCCAAGAAGATGCTCCTCGTCCAGGGCCAGGCCTACCGCGAGCAGTACGGGTTCAACGTCATCCACCTCATCCCGGTCAACCTCTACGGACCCGGCGACAACTTCGACCCGGCGAGCTCGCACGTCATCCCGGCGCTGATCAAGAAGTGCGTCGACGCCCGCGAGGCCGGTGACCCGTTCGTCGAGGTCTGGGGCACGGGCGCGCGCCAGCCGCGAGTTCATCTACGTCGACGACGCAGCCGAGGGCATCGTCCTCGGCGCCGAGCGGCTACGACGATCCGGAGCCGGTGAACCTCGGCGACCGGGCAGGAGATCACGATCCGCGAGCTCGTGGAGCTTGTCGTCAAGGCGACGGGTTACGGCGGCGAGTTCCGTTGGGACTCGACTAAGCCGGACGGCCAGCCGCGACGCGCCCTCGACACGTCGCGCGCGCACACCGCGTTCAGCTTCCAGGCCCACACCCCATTCACTGAGGGCCTCCGCCACACAGTCGCGTTCTACGAGGCATCTCGCGGATGACTCGCGAAGAAGGTGCTGCAGGGGTCCTCGACGTCGGTGCCGCCCGATCGAGACGGGACCGGAACGCCCTCACCGCTTCGGGTGCCGCCATAAGCGCCAGGGGCATCAGCGTCGTGATTTCGTTTGTGTCGGTCCCACTTGCGATCGGCTATCTCGGGGTAGAGCAATACGGCGTGCTCGCGGCCCTCACAGCACTCAGCACACTCTTCGTCTTCGCCGACCTCGGCATCGGCAACGGCCTGCTGAACGTCGCGAGTGACGCTCTTGCGCGGGACGAGAAGGCGACGGTCATCCGTGCCTCCTCGAGCGCTACCTTCATGCTCCTCGCCGTCGCATCAGTTCTTGCGGCCGTAATCGCCGTGGCATCTCCGTTTGTGGACTGGTCGTTCCTTCTCGGTGTTGGCGGGACGGTCGCGGCGTCAGATGTCGGTCGCGCCGCCCTCGTGTTCCTCGCGTTGTTCCTCATAGGCCTTCCATTCGGGGCTGCGGAGCGGCTGCGCCTCGCGTTTCAGGAGGGATGGACAAACTCGATCGCCGCGGTGGCTGGGGCGATCGCCGGGCTCGGGGGATTGCTCGTCGCAATCTGGTTAAGGGTCGACCTGGCGATGTTCGTGCTTGCGCTCGGCCTCGGACCGCTGCTCGCGCTCGTCGGGAATGCGATCGTTCTCTACGCGCGTCAGAGACCGTGGCTTGCCCCGAGGCTCAAGAATGCCGACGCCCCGACGGCGGTCGGGCTGGCGCGGATCGGCTTCCTATTCCTTGTGCTACAGCTCGCAATGGCGATCGCATTCCAATCCGATGTGATCGTGGCGGCCGCCGTCCTCGGCCCCGAGGCCGCGGCAACGTACTCGTTGACTCTGCGATTGGCACTCCTCGTTCCGGGGCTGGTAGGCCTGTATTTGGTGAACCTCTGGCCCGCCTATACGGAGGCCATCGCCCGTGGCGACGGCGAGTGGGTAGTGCGGACTCTGCGACGATCCGTTATTGCGGCGGCAACGCTTTCCGGCGCAGCATCCATCGGGCTTGTGATCTTCGGCAGCTGGTTCATCAATGCCTGGACGGGCGGAGCGATCGACCCGCCCCTAGCCCTCCTGGTCGGTGCAGCTGTCTGGGCCGTCATCAGCGCGTCCACGAACGCGGTCAGCATCCTCCTGAACGCGGCTTCGGTGGTTCGGTTCCAGGTGGTCGCTGCATCGGTGATGGCAGCAACTAGCATCATCCTGTCGGTGCTACTCGGCCAAGCCATCGGCATTTCCGGAATCGTGTTTGGGACGCTGATCGCGTACGTCGTGTGCTCCGCCATCCCGATCGCGCTCTATGTCCCGCGGCTCCTTCATCGTATCGATGAAGCACCGAGGCCAGTCGATGGCTGAGAAGGCCCCGACCCGGCTCAGGGTTTCGTCACCCGACCTTGGCGGGAACGAGCTCGACTATGCCTCACAGGCGATCGCAAGCAGCTGGATCTCGTCAACCGGGCCGTGGGTCGAGCGCTTCGAGGCAGAGTTCGCTGCGATGTGCGGGACTCGCACGGCGATCTCAATCGCCAACGGCACTGCCGCACTCCACCTCGCGATGCTCGCGCATGGTGTCGGCCCTGGCGACGAGGTCATCGTTCCATCGCTGACGTACATTGCGACCGCGAATGCTGTCCGCTATCAGGGCGCGGATCCGGTCTTTGCCGACGTCGACCCGGCGACGTGGAGCCTCATCGCGGACGGTCGAGTCGGCCGTAACGGCAAGAACGCGGGCAATTATCGTCGTTCACCTCTACGGCCATCCCGCGGACATGGATGCGATCCACGCCATCGCCACGCGCCACGACCTCTTCGTCGTCGAGGACGCGGCCGAGGCCGGGGGTGCCATATCAGGGACGCCCCGTGGGCGGCCTTTCGTCCATGGCGACGTTCACGTTCTACGGCAACAAGATCCTGACCTCAGGTGAGGGGGGAGCGATTACAACGGACGATCCCGATCTCGAAGCCCGAGTGCGTCTCTTCCGGGGTCAGGGGATGGATCCGGATCGGCGCTATTACTTCGCAGAGGTCGGCTACAACTACCGGCTCACCAACGTCGCCTGCTCGATCCTCTGCGCCCAGCTCGAGCGCGCTGACACGATGGTGCGACGCCGCAGGGAGATCTTTGATCGGTACGGAGCTGGGTTGGCCCAGATGGTCGGGGTCGGGTTCAACCCGTGGCCGATTGGGCCGTCCTTTCACCATGGCTTTACGGGATCACCATCAACTCAGCCGCACTTGGACTCGACCGTGACTCGTTAGCTCTTCACCTCGATGGCTGTGGCATCGAGACGCGCCCGTTCTTCATCCCCATCGACACGCTTCCCCCGTATCGCACCAGCAGGACCGCGCTCGGCGGCATGGCCGTGACTGATGGGCTCGGCTCCACGGGCCTAAGCCTGCCAACGTCGTCGACGATGACGGACGCAGATGTTGATCGTGTGGTCGCTGCCGTGGCAGGGGCTCTTGGGTGATGGCTGTGGGAGATCAGCCTCTCTTCGTTGTCGGCTCGGGCGGCCTTGCGCGAGAGATGGCGCTCCTGTCGCGACAGGTAGCTCTTCATGGTGGTGAGGTCTGGAACTTCGTGGGCTTTGTGGCCGAACGTGCAGAGGACGTGGGGAAGCACATGACACTCGGAGAAGTCGTCGGAACCGATGACTGGCTCCTCCGACAGCCCGCCGGCGACGTGATCATCGGCATTGGCGACCCGGCCGCTAGAGCGCGTGTGGCCCGACGCCTGGTGGGAGCAAAGAGATTCCGATTCCCGAATGTCATCCACCCAAGCGCCGTATTGGAGGCCGAGCAGGTGAAGCTGGGCCATGGGAACTGCATCACCGCCGGCTGCATATTCACAACGGACATCGAGATCGGTGACTTCAACCTCTTCAACTGGAGTGTCACTGTTGGTCATGACGCACGCATCGGCTCGTGGAACGTGTTGAACCCAGGCGTGAACGTCTCGGGGGGCGTACTCATTGCGGACTCGGTCTCATCGGTACGGGCGCACAGATCCTCGAGAATCGGCGCGTATCCACCGGCGCGAAGGTCGGTGCCGGTGCGGTGGTGACCAGAGACGTCGAGCCCAAGACAACTGTGGTCGGTATACCGGCGCGCCCAGCGGACCGGTGACATCCGAATTGTGCGCAAGACAATGACGGAACCCTTGCGCATCGCCATAGATGCCCGTCTTCGGCATGGAGAGTCTGGCGGCGTCGAGTCGGTGACCGTGGGGATCGCTGAAGGCCTCTCCAGCCTGGAGGGAGACGAGGAGTACCTCTTTCTGACACTTCGTGGCGAGGACGACTGGATCCGACCATATCTCAAAGGACGCGCGCAAGCGGTACCGGTTCCCGGCAACTTGCGGTTCGCGGCGAGGCAGGCCAGACGCCGCGTGGAGACGGTGCCTGGTGCAAGTCGTGTGCTCAAGGCTATCCGCTCGGGCGCCTCCGTCAGTGGATGGACCGCCCTCTCGTCGGATGGGAAGATCGAGGCTCTGGGCGCTCACGTCGTGCACTTTGTCAACCAAGCAGGGTTCCTCACCGACGTTCCGAGCATCTACCGACCCGCACGATCTGCAGCATCGCCACCTTCCCGAGTTGTTCACGGCCGATCAGCTCGCCTATCGCGAGCGGTGGTATGGGGTGTTGTGCGCCCAAGCGACTGTCGTGGCAGTGGCAAGCTCGTGGACGCGCGATGACGTAATCCACCAATTCGGTCTGACACCGGAGAAGGTCCATGTCGTGCCGTGGGCGCCGTCCTTCGACGTGGTGGCGCGACCGGGCGACGCGGAGACAAGCATCGCGAAGCTCAGGTTCGGACTTCCCGAGCACTTTGTTCTGTACCCCGCCCAGACGTGGCCGCACAAGAATCACCTAAACCTCGTCAGGGCGCTCGCGATGCTCCGTTCTCGTGACGGACTCCTCGTTCCGCTTGTGTTCACCGGTCTGCGGAACGATGGCGCCAAACAGGTCGACGCGGAAGGCTCCGGCTAGACTTCGGTGCATTCGTAACGTGGACTGGATTCATCGAGCCAGCAGAACTCGCCGCGATTTACCGACTCGCGACTGCGGTCGTGATCCCGTCCAAATTCGAAGCTGCAAGCGGCCCCCTGATGGAGGCATTCTCGGCGGGCGTCGCGGCGGGATGTTCCAATGTCACATCGCTCCCCGAGCAGGCGGGAGATGCAGCCCTCGTCTTCGATCCCGACTCGGTGGACGAGATCGCTGACGCAGTCATGCGGTTGTGGACCGACGAAGCGCTCCGACGCGAACTGGTCCGTCGCGGGAAAGCCCGTGTGTCGTCACTGTCGTGGCGGACGACTGCGCTGACGTTCCGCGCCCACTACAGACGGGTCGCTGGCATTCCTCTGTCAGAAGAGGAAACGCGCCTCATAGGCGGCAATTCGAGGGCCACAGCATGACCAACTCTTCGGCCGCCACCGGGGTGCTCGTGTCAATCGTGACGCCTAGCCTCAATCGGTCGGACCTCTTGGAGCGCACGATGAGGTCAGTTCGAAATCAAACGTATCGCAATGTCGAGCACATCGTCGTGGATGGCGGTTCGAACGACGGCACCGTTGACCTGCTCAAGCGGTATGAGTCGACTTACGCGCTGACTTGGATCTCAGAAGCCGACGAAGGGATGTACGCCGCCATCAACAAGGGACTGAGTCAGGCTCAGGGCGATGTACTTGCCTATCTGAACAGCGACGATCTCTATCTCCATGGACCATCGATGTGGTCGTTCAACAGTTTCAGCGCAACCCATCGGCTGACTTCGTGTACGGGGACGCGCTCAGCATCGACGATCACTCCGGAGTTCGCCGCATGTACTGGCAGCACCCCTTCGATCGGGACACGGTGCAGCGGACGGGCTTCTTGGCGCAGCCAACAGTTTTTTGGCGTCGGCGGGTGATGGACGAGGTCGGCGGTTTCGACGAGTCCCTGCGCTTTGTCGCGGACTGCGACTATTGGATGCGAGCTGCGGACCGCTTTCGCTTCCACAAGGTCCACGAAGTCCTCGCCGTCGAGCGAGAACATGCGCACACTTTGCGTGAGACCGAGACCGGGGTATGGAGCGAGCTGGAGGAAGTCAGAGGCAGGTATGTCCAGCTCCTGGATGGCGGAATCGACCTCCGCCACCAGCGAAACAGGCGGCGGATGCAAGTCCTCGATCGGTTCTACTCCCTTGCGGTGCTCCTCCAGTCGCGTCTCCCTCGCCAGTCGAGACGCGGACCATGGGCCCGGTTTCTGGCTGCCGACAAGACGAATTTCAACGTAGCGGAAACGCTGCGATTTCTGCTGCCGCGGCACCACGACAGCAGCAATCGGATCATGGAGCCTGACAGACGATGGCTCGAGCCGCAGGGATGACCACTTGACGCCGATAAAGGCGGCTGTGAATGCGATTGCTCGGCGTGCCGGCTACGAGGTCCGGAAGTTCGATGCTTCGTCCACGATGATCGCCGCTCTGGAGCGGCTGGCTAGAAGCCACCCCGATCTGAGCACGATCGTGGATGTTGGGGCATCCGACGGTCGATGGAGTCTATTGGCGCGGCGTCACTTTCCGGATGCCGCATTTCTGCTCTTTGAAGCGTTGCGGGTTCCTCACGAAGCAAAGCTCCAAGCACTGGCCGCGGACCCGAGCTTCCACGTCGTTCTGGCCGCCGCGGGCGACCACTCGGGTTCCACCCACTTCGACGCCTCGGACGCCTTCGGAGGCGTTGCTTCAGAGAGCCCGACCGGCGATGCTGACCTGGTCGTGCCAATGACGACGATCGATGAAGAAGTCGAACGTCGGGCGTTGCTCGCTCCGGTGTTGATCAAGCTCGACACGCACGGCTTCGAAGTCCCGATCCTGAAGGGTGCTGCTCGGACCCTCGAGCGTACTCAAGTCGTCATTCTTGAGGCATACAACTTCGAGCTTCGGCCGGGTGTCCTGACATTCCCGGACATGTGCCGCTACCTCGGCGAACAAGGGTTCCGCACCTTGGACCTCGTGGATGTCATGCGACGGCCGACCGACCACGCTCTGTGGCAATTCGATCTCGTGTTTGCACGGGCTGACCGCCCCGAATTCCGGTCGAGCTCCTATGCCTGATGCGGGCGCAAGCCTCCCACTCGTCTCCGTCGTCACCCCCTCGTACAACCAGGGCGAGTTCATCGCCGAGACGATCGAGTCCGTCCTCGGACAGGACTACCGGCGAATCGAGTATCTCGTCATGGATGGCGGGAGCACTGATGGCACCCTCGAGACTCTGCGGCGATACGACGGGCGGCTTCGTTGGCAGTCCGAACCGGATGATGGCCAGAGCGACGCGATCAGCCGCGGCTTTGCGCTTGCGAAGGGCGAGATCATCGCCTGGGTAAATGCTGATGACATCTACACGCCGTGGGCAGTTGCACGCGCCGTCGAGACATTTCTCGCCTACCCGGAGGCCGCCCTGGTCTACGGAAGGGCGGAGCTCATGGATCGTGATGGGCTAACACTCGGCGACCAGGCGCATCTGCAATGGGATTTCGACATCCTCCTGAACCGGGGAAACTACATCCCTCAGACATCCACCTTCTTCCGCCGATCCGCATATGACGCCGTCGGCGGCATCTCGGTCGATCTCCACTACGTCATGGACTATGACCTGTGGCTGAAGCTCGGCCGCCAGTTCTTAGTTGTCGACGTACCCGACGTTCTGGCTCGCGTCCGCATGTACCCCGAGACCAAGACCGCAAGCGGAGGGCTGCCGCGCATCGAGGAGATGCGTCAAATGATCGCGCGCCACGGTAGAGCGGACTTGCCGGAGTGGCATGAATGGGATGCGCTCCGTGCCTCGGTGCTCGGAGGGACAACCGCCCTGCAACGGCGCAGAGTCACGGAGGGCATGAAGCTTATTACTGGCGCCATCCCGCGGCTGCGACATTCCTATGTCCGCAGGAATGCGGTGCGCTTCCTTGGGCGGCGAAACTCTCTCGGGGCTGGCAAGCGCATTGCCCGTGGCCCGCGACCGTGAACCACTCGCTTGTTCTTATGGATAGGCCACGGCCAGACCGGCTAGCTCCGATCCAAACAGGCAAGGAGCTCTCGATAGCGCGTGAAGACCGCAGGGATCCGTCCACGCGCCTCGGTCGCCGGATCCGCCGGCGGCCTCCGCCGTGGTAAGCACCTTGCTCAGCGCCATCATCATCAACTATCGCAGCAGCCCGCTCGCCGATGCGGCAGTACGCTCGCTCCTGAGCGGCTCAATGGTGCCTGACGAGATCGTCCTCATCGACAACGAGGGCACTGACGGAGGACTCTCGACGGCCATCCGTTCGATGCCAAATGTGCGCCTTGTGGCTCGCTCGGAGAACCCGGGATACTCGGCCTCCTGCAACACCGGCGCCGCGGCAGCGCAGGGTGACACCCTGCTATTCCTGAACGCCGACGTCACCCTCGATCCGGATTGCCTCCGACGTATCGCCCACGTGCTCGCCGCCGACCCAGGCGTCGGCATCGTCACAGCACGGCTCGTGCGACCCGACGGCTCGATCGACCATGCTTGCCATCGCGGTCTGCCTACAGCCGCCTCGTCGCTGGCGTACCTGCTCCGTCTCCATCGCCTCGCGCCACGCTCAAGGCAACTCGGCGGCTACACCATGTCCTGGTTGGACCCGCTTACCGAGCACGACGTCGAGGCCTGTTCAGGTGCCTTCATGCTCATGCCCCGATCCGTCCTCGACACTGTGGGTGGCTGGGATGAGCGCTACCGGTTCTATGCCGAAGACCTTGACCTCTGCCTCCGCGTGCGCGACCACGGCTGGCGTGTCCGCTACGTCGGCGACGCCGTGGCGACCCATGTCAAGGGCGCCTTCAGCCTGCGTGACGTCCCGGATGCGGCGCTCACGCCGGAACAGCGCCAGCACAGGTTGACGGTCCGCCGGCACGTCCTCGCGTCGCATCGGCTGTTCTACTCCCAGTATCTCGAGGAGGAGGCGCTCTGGCCCATGCGCAAGGCTGCTGAGCTTCTCTTTCAGCTCCAGGAGCGGCGCCTGAGCCAAGCCGAGCGTCGGGCGGCTCGTGCCTGACGTGGCCGGCGCCCCGAGCCAGGACGCCGACGCGTCAGGCCTGGGCGACACGCTCGTGACCGTTTCGCTCGTTACCTTCGAGGGCCTCGGCTGGCTGTCCGGGTGTCTCGATTCCGTCGCCGCGCAGGACGGCGTCGACCACGAGGTCCTCATCCTCGACAACGCCTCCACAGACGGCTCCGCCGCGTGGCTGCGGGAGCGGGCGGCAGGCGATCCGCGGATGGAGCTCTACGAGAGTCCTGTGAATCTCGGCTTTGCCGCCGGTCACGATCGCAACCTCGCGCGCGCGCGTGGCGAGTTCGTGCTTCTCCTCAACCAGGAGCCGAGCTCGACCCCGGCTTCCTCGGCGTGGCCGTTGCCGCCTTCCGCTCGGACCACCGGATCGGGTCAATCCAGGGCCGCGTCCGCCGGCTTGCTCAGGCCGGTCGACACCTCAACACGCTCGACACGACCGGCCTGGTGATGCTCCGCGACCGCCGCGCCGTCAGCCGCGCCCAGGGAGAGATCGATGGACCTGACCATCGACGGCAGGCCCGGTGTGGGGCGTCGACGGGCCAGCGCCCGTCTACCGGCGCGCAGCGCTCGAGGACGCGCGGCTGCCACGAAGCGACGGGGGCTGGGAGGTGCTCGACGAGGACTTCTTCCTCTACAAGGAGGACGTCGACCTGGCGTGGCGGCTTCGACTGCTGGGATGGGCGGCGTGGTACGAGCCCGCTGCTTTCGCCTGGCACGCTAGCGGCACCGGCGAAACCGGAGCCACGACAATGCTCGAGATCGCTCGGGCCAACCGCGCCATCTCGCATGCGGCCGGCGCGCTCTCATGGCGCAACCAGCGCCTCATGCAGGTCAAGAACGAGACGGTCGCGTCATACCTGCGTGACCTGCCCTGGATCCTGCGCCGCGAGGTGCTCTCGTGGGCCTTCATCGTCGTGTTCGACATCCGGCGACTGAGCGTGCTCGGCTCGTTCTTCCGGCTCCTGCCGACAACGAGGCGCAAGCGGCGCTACCTCCAGGTGCGGGTAGCGCGTCGCGCCGGAGGTGGTCCACACGCAGAAAGCGACCACGATCGGCCTGCGCCCGGCACCTTCAGGGGCGCGGAGTGAACAGCACGGCGGGAACGGTGCGGATCAAGATCCCGAGGTCCATCCACAGCGACCACTGGTCGATGTAGCGCAGATCGAGCTCGGCTCGATCGTCGAAGTGCTCGTCGAACCGGGCCTCGACCTGCCACAGGCCGGTCATCCCTGGGCGCACCGAGAGTCGGCGGCGATGCCAGATGTCGTACGCCTCGACCTCGCGCGGCGGGGCCGGCCGCGGACCGACGAGGCTCATGTCGCCCTTCAGGACGTTGATCAGCTGGGGGAGCTCGTCGAGCGTCCACTTCCGAAGCGTGCGACCGACGGGCGTGACACGCGGGTCGTTCGCCATCTTGAATGCGGCGCCCCTCGTGTCGCTCAGGGCCGCGACGTCGTCGTATCGATCTTCGGCGTCGCGGACCATCGTCCGGAACTTGTAGATGGTGAAGGGCCGCCCGTGGAGACCGACCCGCGTCTGTCGGAAGATGATCGGGAGAGCCATCCCGCACACGGATCGCGATCGACGCCGCGAGGAGGATCGGGCTGAGCAGCACGAGCGCCACGGCCGCCCCAACGACGTCGAGCACGCGCTTCAGCGCCCGTTCGAGCTCGCGCGAGCCGTCGTGCACGACGGATTGCACGAGGAAGCCGTCGAACTCCTCACGGAGGGCACCCGCCAGGACGCCCTCCTGCGCATCACGCGGAACGCGGACCGTCTTGCCCTCGTCGGCAGCGATGGTGACGATCGGATCGAGATATTCGGCCGATCCCGGCTCGAGGCAGACGCCCACCTCGTCGACGACGACGTCCCGGAAGACCGCGTGAAGCTCGTCGGCCGTGCCGAGCACGGGTCGGGTGACGTCAGAGTCCTGGTCGGCAGGGACGAGATGCCCGACGATCCGAATCCCGAGCGCCGGGTGCGCCTCGATCCGGTCCGCGAACGCCTGCGCCAGAGGACCGGTGCCGACGACGAGCATGTGGCTGAGGTCACGGCCCCTTCGGCGTCGCGCCTCGAAGAGCTGCCGCAGAAGGATCCTCTCGGTCATGGCCGCCGCGGGTTGGACGACGAATAGGATCGCAAGGAAGAGGCGGCTGACGTCGTCCTGGTGAAGGAGGAAGAGCAGCGATAGGCCGATGGCCGCCACGACCAGCGTCCCGCGAACGATGTCGCGGGCCTCGGCCAGAAGCCCCCAGCGTGCTCGCGGCCGATACAGCCCCAGCACCAGGAAGACCCCACACCACAGGCCTGCGAAGAGGAAGGCTGCCGTCCCCGGGTCGATGCCGACTGCCCACACAGCAGTTGGATCAGCGTCGAACCGCAGTCGGGACACGACGAGGAAGACCACGACGGCGATGAATGCATCGGCCGCCAGCAGCAGGAGCCTCAGGGTCATGAGGTGACGACGGGTCACCCTGGCAGTGCCCTCCTAGGTAGCCACGATCGAGCGTGATTTCATCACCCTCACGCGGCAGGGTGCCACGGTACCTTCGGTGCGGTTCGTCAACAACCGGCCCTCCCTAGACTGTCGCGGTGATTGAACCGCCTCAAGCGGACCGTTCGCAGCGAGGAACGCCACCCGCCCGGCTGATGGCGACGGCGCTGCTCTGTGCATTCGCGTACATGGTCCTCATTGGGGGCACCGGCAGGGGCGAGGTCGACTTCGCGCCGCGCCTCCTCAACGGGCTGGTCGGCGGGGTGCTCATCGCGCTCTACATCGTTCGGGCACCGTCCCACTTCGATGCCGTCGATCGGGGAGTCCTGGTGGCGCTCCTGCTCTTCGCGGGCGCCGGCGTGCTGTCGGCCTTCCCGCGACAGTCGTTCGATGCGGTGCTTGCGGCACTCGCCTTCGCCGCCGCCTTCTACCTGGCCAGGGACGAGCTCCGCGCCCGAATTCCCCGGCAGCGCCTCGTCGCCGTGCTCATCGGCCTGTCGGCGATCCTGACGGTGCATCACCGCCGCGAGGTGGCTGGTCCCGATCCTCGAGTGGTGGGCCGGGACCGGTTGGCAGGTCACTCCCCCTCTCAACTTCGAGCTCAATGGATTCCCGTGGGGCCACCGCCATGACCTGACCCTGCTGATCGCGATGCTCTACCCGGCCTGGTGGATCGGGCGTCCGTCGTTGCTTCGTCGGGCCTTCGCGTCGGCCTTCGGGTTTCTCGTGGTTCTCATCGTCCTGGTGGATGGCTCGCGTGCCGTGTGGATCGCCCTCGCCGTGGCCACCGCCTGCGTCGGACTCCCGATGGTGGTGAGGACCTGGCGGGCGTCAAGGGTGTCCCGGCCGGTCTTGATCGGTGGCTCGGCGGTCGTCATCGGTCTGGCGGTCGTCACTGGCGTCGGACCGGGGATCCTGCAGCGGGCATCCAGCCTGGCGACGCTCGACTACCGAGCGGCGATGTGGGGTTCGATCTGGGACGACTGGCTCACACACCCGATCGCGGGGAACGGCCCGGGCTCCTTCGCGTGGGTGCTCCAGCTCACCGACTACTTCGAGACGAACAGCTGGGCGCCGCGCCACCCCGACAGTGCCGTCTTCCAGGTGCTCGCCGAGGGGGGCATCCTCGGTGTCGCGGGGTTGCTCGTGCTGTTGGTCACCGTCGGTCGCGGCGGTGCTGCGCGGAAGGTCGCGGGCAGCGCAGTGGGCCCTGATCGCATTTGCGGTCGCGTCGCTCGGCGCGAATCCGACCGACTTCGCCTTCCTGGTTGTGGTGGCGCTCGCCTGGGCAGCGTTCGCGTCGCCGCACTCAGCAGCGCGAGACACGCCACTGGCGGCCGGCGCCGGCCCTCGACGATCTCCCATGCTGGCGGCGTCGCTGCTCTGCTTCGGGGTCGTCGGCATCGCGTACGCCTCCACATCCTTCGCCGCGCTGTCCTACGAGCGAGCGCGATCGGCCGTCGGGGATGGAGCCACGCACGAGGTGGTTCCTGCGCTCGACGCGGCCGTCGCCTTCGACCCTGGCATGGCGCTGTACGTCCGGCAACGCGGTGCTGCGTACTTCCAGCGAGGGGACCTCGATCGCGCGGTGGCTGACCTCGAATCGGCCACGCGGCTGAATCGGGCGGATGACCTCGCCTGGCGGACGCTCGCCATGGCACATGCGGCCGATGGCGACGCTGCCGCGGGAGAAGCGGCTTTGGCGCAGGCCGTCGAGCTTCACCGATCAGACCCCGTGAATCTGCTCTTGACAGCGGAGGCCCACACGTCGGCTGGAAGGCCTGAACGGGCAGCCGACCTCCTGGCCGAGGTCGTCCAGGCGTGGCCGACGACGGTACTTGCGCACGGCTGGGAGGCAGTTCTGCCACAGTCGCTCGCCACCTCCTCGGTCGTTGATGCCGCGCTGGAGCGCTGGGAAGGGGGCGACCCGATGCCCGAGCTCCGCGGCGACCAGGGCCTGTGGCTGTCGACGATGGCCGGGCGCGGCGACCTGACCGCTTCCCAGATCGCGACGAGTGGCTGGAGCGCCGCGATGGGTGAGGTGCTTGTCATGGCCATCCGCTGCGAACCGACAGCGGCTGCCCAGGATGCGATGGATCCGATCGAGTGGCGGAGCTACATGTATTGGTGGTTGCGGATGCAGGCCGACATTCTCGCCGGCGGAACCGGCGAGGAAGCGGGGCACATGGCCGCGCTCATGGGACATGGCGTCTCGGCCGAGAGCGCCACGCAGACCTCGAACCCACTGAATCCGAGCGGGCGCTTCGGCGGGGCGGATCGATATGGGTATCGACGGCTTGCCGTGGTCTGGCCCGACGCGGGCATTTCGCTCCCGTCGTCCTCCACCGGTATGGTCCGCTGGCTCTTCGATCCTCACGAGGCCGCCATCTCGGCGGCGCTGGAGCCGACGCTGGAAGCATGCGCCGAGGCAGGCGGATGAGGTCACGCACAACATCACCCGACCTTATCGGGCTGGGCGCCCTCGCCCTCCTTCTGGGCGCACTGGTGGTCGCCGTCGGCCTGCGGTCCGCCCCGCTCTTCGCAGACTTCCCGATCGTCGATGGCGGGCTCTTCTGGGTAATGGCCAACGAGCTCCGCGACGCGCAGTTCATCCCGCCGGAGTTCACCGGCTACAACTTGGGCGACATTCCCTGGATGTACCCGCCGCTGGGGCTGGTCCTCGTGGGCCTCGTCGGCGGAGGCACGGACTGGCTTCGCTTCCTCCCGGCACTGTTCGCCGTGGCGACGCTCCCGGCATTCTGGCTCCTCGCGCGGTCTCTCGTGGGGACGAGGGCAGCCTTCCTCGCGCTCGTCGCCTACGGGCTGGCGCCGGCGGCGTACCAGGGTCTCCTGTCCGGCGGCGGAGTCACGCGCGGCCCCGGGATGGTGTTGGCCCTGCTGACGATGTGGGCCGTGGTCGAGAGACGGCCGGTTCCGGCCGGGATCCTGGGCGGGCTGGTGCTGCTGACCCACCCCCTGGCCGCCTCGTATACCGCCATCGGCTCGGTGGCGCTGTGGGCAACGCGAGGCGCTCACCGCTCGATGCTCGTGGCACCCATCGTGGCCCTCGCGATCGGCGCGGCGTGGTTCCTCCCGATGACCATGCGGCACGGGGTCGACTCGCTGCTGAGCGGCCTGGGATCGCGAGGTGGCTTCGATCCGATGGGCTCGGCCGTTCTCTTCGCCAGGCTCGTGGTCGCCCCGCCCACGCTGGCTTCGATCGCCGGACTCGTCGGCGTGGTGATCGCCTGGCGACGCAGGCGCTGGGATCTGATTGCCTGGCTCGCGGTCACCGCGCTGGGGGTCGGGGTGACCGGGCGGTGGGCCATCGTCCCCATGGCCGTGCTCGCGGGGCTCGCGATGGATCGTGCCATCGCCGAGCTGCCCAGCCGTCGCTCGGTTGCCTTCGCCGGGATCGTGGCGATTGCGGCCGTCGTCGGGATCGTGCTCACCGAGCCGGAACGGCCGATCTCCGTGGCCGAGCGGGAGACGATGACCTGGGTCGGGGATCACACGCCGATCGGCGCCACCGTGGCCGTCATTGGCTACCCGGCAGACGGCGGCGTGGTCGAGTGGTTCCCCGCGCTGAGTGAGCGCCGAAACGTGACGACGGCGCAGGGAAGCGAGTGGGAGGCGTCTGGAAACCGCTGGGACGAGGCCCGAGCCGCCACGCAGTGCCGATCGCTCGACTGTCTCCCCGAGGCGGACTACTTCGTCCTGCGCCCGGGCTGCTGCGACGCGCTCGCGGCGGATCTGCAGGAGATCGGGCCGAACGTCTTCGAGCGGCGGCCGTGACGAACCGGGTTGTACGGTAGCGACATGTTGCGGCGCCGGCGGAACAGGCTGATCCTGCTCGGCCTCCTCATTGTCGTAGGCCTTCTCCTCGCGTGGTTGGGCGTGCGCCTGAACGAGGAGCGCGAAGCGGAGGCCGCGACGCCGATGGACATCGAGTGGGTCGACGATTTCGCCTTTGCATCGATCGGCGAGGGGCGGATTCTGCGGCTGACCGTTGACGGCGATCGGGTCGTCAGCGAGGTCGTGGCTGAAGGCCTGGCCTACCCGCGCGGGATCGCTGTCGATGGCGAGACGCTCTACGTCGCCGAGCTCGGACCCCTTCCGTGCGAAGACCCCCTTCCGCGCTGCAAGGGCGAGAATGTGGAGGGCGCCGGGTCGATCGCCGACGGCGAGCGCGAGATCCTCGAGGCGAGCTCGGGCCGCATCCTGGCATTCCCGATCACCGCCGACGGCCTGGGGGAGCCGAGCACGCTCGTAGACGACCTTCACTTCGTCAACGCCGACCACGGCCTCAACGATCTCGACCTGGGGCCGGACGGCATGCTCTATCTGTCCGTCGGTAACCTCGACCGCCTCGCCTGGGCTGACATCACCGATCCTCCCAGCGGCCCCGAGACCGAGCTGCTCGGCTCAATCGTGCGGATCGACCCTGACTCGGGGAGCCTCGAAGTCTTCGCCAGCGGGCTGCGCAACGTGTTCGGCATGGTGTTCGACGATGCCGGAACGCTATGGGGCGTCGACAATGACGGGCCTGGCCGCGGACCGTGGCGGTTCGAGGAGCTCCTCCGTCTGGAAGAGGGACTCGACTACGGCTTCCCCGATGACGGCACCGTTGGCCCCTATACCCGGCGCACTGGGTTTGCCGAGTGGATCATGCCGGTCGGTGCGGGCTCGGGAGGGATCGTCGTCGACGGCGACGTCGTGATCAGCGGTGGCTGCAGCGTCGTGACGAGGGTCAATCTCGTTTCGGAGACCGGGGACGCCGACATCCGCGAGGCGGGGTCCCAGGGATGCCTCACCACCATCGAGCCTATGCCGGACGGCCGCCTCCTCCTCGGTACCGTGCTGGGCCCGGAGCCGTTCTCGGTGAAGACCGCGGACGAGCTGACGAGCCCCTGAGTGGCAGGGAGCCTGTGGCCGCCCCCCGGGCCTTGGCGTGCTGCCGCACAGGGTGCCACGCTCGCGGGTCTCGGGTACATCGCGCTCGTCTGGTTGGGCGTCGCGCCGTACGCCCCTCCCGTGCCCGAGTACGGACCGATGTTCGATGCGCGGGGATTCTGGGAGGCCTGGAACGGCGGCCTGTACGACATCCCGTGGGGCGAGTACGAGGCCTACGTCTACTCGCCGGCCTTCGCGCAGATCCTCTGGCCGTTCACCTTCCTGCCGTGGCCGCTCTTCGCGGCGCTGTGGACGGCGGCCTCCATCGGCTGCCTCTTCTGGATGCGCGTGCCGTGGATGCTCGCCTTTCCCGGCGTCATCGACGACATCCTGCGCGGCAACATCCACGTCTTCCTCGCGGCCATGGTGGTCGTCGGCTTCCGCTACTCGGGCGCGTACGCCTTCGGGATCCTCACCAAGGTGACGCCCGGCATCGGCCTCCTCTGGTTTGCCGTCAGGCGTGAATGGCGCCCGCTGGTATGGGCGCTGGCGGTCACGGGCCTGATCGCCGGCGTGTCCTTCGTGATATCGCCCGCGCTCTGGTTCGAGTGGTTCGACCTTCTCGCGGCGTCGGCCGGCGACGTCGCCCGGATCCAGGTCATCCCGCTCCCGCTCATGGTGCGTCTGCCGATCGCCGTGGTGGTCATCGTCGTGGGCGGGCTGACCGGGCGGGCCTGGCTGGTGCCCATCGGCGTCATGGTGGGCCTGCCGAACGTATGGACCAGCTCGACAGCGCTGCTAGCTGCGGTGCCGGCCCTGTGGGCCTGGCGGCCTGCACCTCGGCGCGAGGACCATGCCCACTCCCCCGATGGTCCAGTGGCAGACTGACTCCGCGATGACAGACTGCCCGGGACATGATCCTTCTCTACATCGATCCCGGCGCCGGCAGCATGCTCATCCAGGCGGTCCTGGCAGGGCTGCTGGCGGTCCCCTTCTTCTTCCGCAGCCACGCCAGCCGGTTGCTCCAGCGGCTCCGCGGGGAAGGAGCCGAGGAGTACGAGGACCCGCACTTCGGCGACTGATCCGGAGAGCGGCGTGACGTCGCCACCCGAGGCTGATTCGGCCAAGGTACGGCGCGCCACGGCGTGGCCGTGGCATCCGCTGGTTCTCGCCGCGGTCATCGTCATCAGCCTGTGGTTCGCGTCGGCCGTGAGCCCGTACGCGGTCGTCCGATCGCTCGCGATCGCGATGCTCCTCGCCATCGCCCTCACCGCGCTCGGTGCCCTGGTCACCCGTTCGTGGCAGCTCGGCGGAATCGCTGCGAGCGCGGTCATCGCCGTCCTGTGGAGCAAGGAGCTCATCCGCGAGATCGGGGAGGCAGCCGTTCGGATGGGACCGATCGCGATCGTCTGGGTCGGCGCCATCGCGGTCGCGGTCGTGCTGGTCGTTCGGGCGGTGCGCCGCCGTCGCGTGACGCTCACCCGCGCCACGCTGACGTCGATCCTCAACCGCGCCAGTGCGCTCCTCCTCGCGGCCACGCTGCTGATCGGGTTGGTGAACGGGCGGTTCGGCGACGCAGCCCGGGACCTCGACCAGGGTATGGACCTCGATCGTTGGGCGTCGAACGGTTGGCGAGGAAGCGCGCCCGACAGGCACGCCGGACATCTACGCGATCATGCTCGACGGCTACCCGCGAGCCGATGCGCTCCAGTGGGCCTTCGACATCGACAACGCCAGCTTCACCGATGCGCTCGGCGAGCGCGGCTTCGACGTGGCGACCGCCAGCCACTCGGACTACCTGTGGACTCACCTGACGCTGCCGTCGGCCTTGAACATGGCATACGTCGAGCAGATCCCCGGCATGGCGGCCGTGCAGGAGGGAACCGCGCCGCGCCAGCCGACGCTGCGCTGGACGGTCTCGAACAACCCGGTCTTCGATGCGGCGCGCGCGCAGGGATACACGCCGATCGGGGTCAGCGGCGGCTTCGAGGAAGTCGCGACGCGCCAGGCCGACGTGTGGGTCGATGGCGGGCAGATCAACGAGTTCGAGATCAGCCTGCTCAACGCGACCTTCGTGGCGGAGATCCTGAATGTCATCGCCCCCGATTTCGCTTCGGCGCAGATGCGGGAGCGCATCACGGGCAACCTCGAGGTCCTGCCGCGGATCGCGGCCGAGGCGACCGACGGGCCGGTGCTCGTGTTCGCCCACATCCCGAGTCCACACCAGCCGACGGTCTTCGGCGAGGATGGGTCACCGGTCGCCGTGCCGTTGACTGGCGAGTTCTTCGCCGACTCCCCGATCGAGCGCGGTGAGGACCCGGCCGAGTTCGTTGACCGCTACCGGGCTCAGCTTCCCGTGATCAACGACCTCGTGCTGGCCGCCGTCGACGGGATCATCGCGAACGCGGCCGAGCCGCCGATCATCGTGCTGTTCGCCGACCACGGTTCGGCCTCGCAGGTGGACTGGAACGCCACGACTCCCGACGAGGCCGAGCCCGCGCAGCTGCTGGAGCGCACCGCCACGCTGCTCGCGACGCTCACGCCCGGGCGCGAGGCCGTCCTCCCCGATGACGCCTCGCCGGTGAACCTCTTCCGGTATCTCTTCGACGCCTACTGGGGCACCGACCACGGTCCGGCGGAGCTTCCACCGGATGGGGGCGAGGTCGCGCCCGTCGACGCATCGGCCTTCGAGGACTGAGCGCCTAGTCGCACTCGCGGAGGTAGAGCACCTCGTTATCGTCGCGGAACGCCTCGCACCAGCCCGCAGTCTCGGCCGGACCCTTCGTGATCGCGCGATACGGCGGAAAGATGAGAGCGTCGACGTCCCACTTCTCCACGATCGCTTCCCATCCTGGGTTCGCGTCTCGGACCTGTTCGTACTCGCGCAGGATCGAGTCGTCGTACATGTCGTTTCGGCCGTCCACCATGACGCGCCCGCCGAGGGCGTACATCTGCCCGATGACATAGCCGCCCCAGCCGTACTCGGCCAGGATCCGCCCGTCGGGGACCCGCTCCACGAGGATCTCGACGCCCTGCACAGGGAGCTGCCGGTTGATGCTGTCGCTGACGGCCTGGGCCGGGTCGCGTGGGATGAAGATGATGACGCCCGCGACGGCGATTGCGATCGCGAGGACAGCCTCGAGGATGCGGCGCTGACGAGCGACGCGCGGGCTCCGCTGCGTCGGCGTCGGCCGCCAGTCGCGCAACGCGCTGTCTATCCCGACGGCGATCGCGGGGGCCCCGATGATCGCCGCGACCGGGCCGTTGCGAAGCGCCAGCAGCGTCATCGCGATCCCCATGAAGTTGAGGATGCTCAGCCACCAGGGCACGCGCCACCGGCTGAAGATCGCCGTCGCGGCCATGAAGAGCAGAAGCGGGATGTGTGCCGGATCATGGAAGTCGGGTGACTGCCACTCGGTGATGTTCTCGAGGCCCCAATCGCCACCGTCGACATAGCGGAGCGGGTAGAGCAGGATCGACGGTCCCGCTGGCGTGACGATCGTGCCGAGCATGGCCAACGGAATGGCCCCGACGGCCCACCACTTCGCCGGCGACATCGGTGTCATGCCGAAGAGGGTCATCACCGCGTAGGCGCCCAGGACCACGAGTCCCACGACCCACAGACCGTGAAGGTTCGCCCAGAGCACGAAGAACGGGACCAGCAGCAGTGCCCAGCGGCGCCGGTCGGGCCGGACGTGGAGCAGCCCGCCGATGAGGATCGCGAACATGATCCAGGACAGGGCCTGCGGACGGATCGTGGCGTAGGGGATGACGAGGAACGCGGCAAGCGTGGTCGCGGCGATGACGGCCAGGTTGCGCAGGCCCAGCCGATGCAGCGCGAAGGTCAGGATCGCCATGGCGATGCCGGGCACGAGCGCGAAGACGAGGGCGGCGCCCATGTAGCCGAGGGTGTCGACGAGGGTGAAGATGATCAGCTCGCCCAGCCACTCGTGCAGGGTCCACGGCATCCCGAACCAGGTGAACGAGAAGGGATCGGTCGTCGGGAAGTTGCCGGAGGCGATGAGGCGTCCAGTCTCGAGGTGCCAGTAGAAGTCGGAGTCCCACGGGCCCTTGGAGAGGAAGGCGGCGAAGAGCAGCACGCCCAAGAGGAGCGAGAACAGGACGAGAGGGTGCGGCAGCCAGCGGGGCGCCGCCTCGGCTCGGGGAGCTTCTGACATTCGGACGGTAAGTCTAGGGACGCGATCCTGTGCGTGAAGACACCAATGCTCCTATCCCGACCCGGTAGGCTGACGGCCGTGCGCATCCGGGGCAGCCACCTGATCGTCCTCGCGGCCGCTGCCTTCGCGCTCGCCGACCTGACGCTGATCTGGATCGGCGCACAGGTGGACTTCGGCTTCGACTTCACGTGCTGCTACCAGCAGGCAGCCGAGCGAGCGCTGACCGACCCGTCCACCCTCTACGACTGGTCGGACACCTACACGTTCCGATACACCCCGATCGGCGCTCTCTTCTTCGCCCCGCTCGTGCCGTTCGACGAGGCCGTGGCACCGTGGGCGTGGCTCGCCATCAAGCTCGTGATCCTGGCGATCACTGCAATCTGGTTCGCCAGGCCCTGGCCAGCCGATCGACGCTGGCTGCTGATCCTGCTGGTCTTCGCCTTCCCGCCGATCGTCCACGACCTCGTCATCGGCAACGTCAGCACGCTCACCGTGCTCGTCTTCCTGGCGGTCGCACGCTGGCAGGACTGGCGCGGTGGGGTCGCGCTTGGGCTCCTCACCGTGCTGATGCCGAAGCCTCACCTCATTGCCGTGCTGGTGTACCTCGCCGTCAGGCGACCGCGCGACTTCCTCGCTGCACTGGGAACGATGGCCATCGGCGTCGCAGCTGGCCTGCTGATCTTCGGCGTCGATCCGTGGGTCGCCTTCGTGGGGTCCCTTCGCGAGCCGCTGGAACGGACGTTCACCGCGAATGTCGGTTGGTCAGGGCTGCTCGGGCCGGTCGGCGTCGTCGTCGGGATCGGCATCGGCCTCGTGGTGCTGGCTTCCGGGGTGCTGCTTGGCGGCGCGCGCGGCTATGGCCTGAGCATCATCGGCGGGATTCTCATGGGTCCCTACACGTTCATCCACTACCTGTCGGGAACCCTCGTCGCGGCCGAGCCGACCCTGCGAGCGAAGCCGCGCTGGCTGTCGCCCTTCCCGTGGCTGCTGGTGATCTTCCCACTCATCCCGGTCTGGCTGACGGGACTGGCGTGGGTCGTTCGGTCGACGCCCCCTCCTCCTTCCGAGGCAGCGGAGCCGCCAGGAGCAGAGCCAGGTTGACAAGCAGGATTCGCGGCAATGCCACGAGCTGGAGGACGGTCGCCAGCAGCCAGCCGTAGCGCCCGCGTGCGAACCAGAGCGCCGCGACACCGACCGCCAATGTGCCGCCGATCCACGCGACCGGGCCGATGGCGCGAAGCGACATTCCGGGGATCGTCTCCGTGGCCGCGGGGTCGGTGAGATAGAAGTCGATCATTGCCGGCAGCCAGGGGAGCTGGATCAGGATGAGCACCGCCATCGCTGCCGCGTACCACGCCACGCCGGTCCAGTCCCGCCGTCCGACGAACCACACGAGCGCCAGGATCGGGTGGATCTTGATCATCGTCGCCACGGCCATGGCCGCGGCCCCGCGGCGACCGGTGAAGGGGACGAGCACCAGGATCGCCACGACGAAGGCCTGCGCGTTTCCGTTCAGGAGCTGCTGGCCCCACGCGCCGACGAGGAGTGCGGCGGGCAGCAGCCCGGGCGGACCGGCGACGCGGTACGCCACCACGATGGGTACCACCGTGGCGACCGCGATCAGCGTGAACCACAGCGGCGGCCAGCCCAGGACCGGGATGACCATGGCGATGAGCGGCGGGTATCGATATTGATAGTCCTCGGGCATGCCGGCGGATGCCGTCCACGGATCGCCAGTGGTCCACAGCGCCTCGCCCGCCCGCTGGTAGGTCGCGAGGTCGGCGCCGACCGATGTCGTGTCCAGCAGATACCACGCGCCGAAGAGCCCGAAGCCCAGGTAGACGGCGACCAGAACTGCCCAGCGCAAGCTCATCGGCCGAACCCTAGCAGCCGTGGCCGGCGACCCGGTTGGTACATCTGGGCAGGCGGAACTCGCGGCCCGGGCCGCTAGACTGCCGCCCGATGTCTCTCCGCTCCCGCGACCTCCTGGTGCTCGGCGGCGTGGCGCTGCTGGCCCGCGCGGTCGCCGTCGCGCTCGTGCCGTGGCCCCCGTTCACGGACCCGGCCTACTACTCGCTCGTCGGCGCAGCGGCTCGTGACCGGGGCCACGGGTTCACGACACCGGTGCTGTGGAGCTTCCTCGAGGTCGGCTCGCGGATCCCGGACCCTGCCGTCCTCCCGATCCCGAGCAACGCACACTGGATGCCGCTCACCTCGATCGTGGCGGCCGGCATCCATGGCACTCTTCGGACCGACCTACGTGGCCGGGACGGTGCCGCTCATCGTCTTCTCCGCGCTGCTCGTGCCGTTCACGTACCTCGTGACGCTGGGAGCTGTGGGGCGTCCGCTGGCAGGCGATCGTGCGCCGCGGTCCTCGCGCTGTTCGCGGGACCGCTGTTGCTCATGTACCCGACCAGTCGACAACTTCGCGGTCTTCGGCGTCACCGGAGCCGGATCCCTGTACTGCGCGATGCGGGCGGTCAACGCCGAGCGGCCGGGGCCGTGGCTCGTCGCGGGCGGCGCTGCTGGCGGGGCTGGCGACGCTGGCGCGCATCGACGGCGCGCTGCTCACCGTCGGCCGTGGCCACCGCCTGGTTCGTGCGGCGGGGTTGGTCGCCCTGGCGCGTCGCGGGCGACGGGCGGCGCGACGGTTGGCCTGGGGCTTCGCGTCGGCCGCGGCCTTCGTCGCTGTCCTGGCGCCGTGGTTCGCGCGGAACCTCGCCGTGTTCGGCGTCGGTCCTGCCCTCGACCGGCGGCCACACCCTGTGGATCACCAGCTACAACGAGCAGTTCAGCATCGGCCACGAGGTGAGCGCCGCGACATACTTCGAGTGGGGCTGGGCGAACATCATCGGCTCGAAGCTGGTCGCGTGGGGCGAGCTGGTGGGCTCGCACCGGCGGTGCTGCTGGGAGGGACGTTCATCGTCTTCTTCGTGGCCGGGATGTGGATCTTCCGGCGGCGGGCCGACCTTGCGCCGTTCCTCGTGTACTTCGCGCGTGATGTTCTTCGTCATGGGCGCGGTCTTCACGTTCCACGCACCGAAGGGCGCCTTCTACCACTCGGCGCCCGCGTGGCTGCCGTGGGCATTCGGCATCTGCCGTCGCGGCGATCGGCCCGGCCTGCACGGCGGCCGGCCGGTTCTGGCCGTTCCTGCGGCGGACCGAAGACGCATCGATTCATCGCGGTCGCCGGGGTCGTGCGGCGCGGTCGGCGCTGTCGCTCATCGGCTCGGCGACGCTCTACGCGCGAATGGGACCGACTCGCGCGTCCGCGACGCGCGAGGCCGCCGCGTTCCTTCGCGACAACGCCGACCCGGACGACGTGCGTGATGGCGAGCGATCCGGCGAGCCTCTATCCGCTGACCGGGAACCGCGGGATTGGCCGCACCGTTCGACCCGTTCGCGTGATCGGCAGGTCGTCGACGCCTACGACGTTCGGTGGGTCGTGGTCCTCCGCCCGGGTGATGACGAGCCGGATCCGCTCAACCTGTGGAACGGGTCGCGCGGGGGTCGACTCGGAGGGCGCACACCCGTCGTTCCTGCCCGCCGAGCCGGCGTTCGAGGGCAACGACGTGAGGATCTTCCGTGTCGTCGCGCTGAGTGGATCGGGCTCCTGATCCTGGCGGGCGCATTCGCCGATCGTGGTCCGGCTGGTGCCGATCGTCGGGACGGCAGGCGTCGGTCGGTGACGGCGGCCTCGTTCCTGTCGATGATCGACGACGTCAGGGCCGGCGGACTCGTCTGCTGCCCGAGACAACGAGCTACAACCGACCTCGGCATCCCGTTCGTCTATCCGCCCGCGTCGCCATCTGGTTGGCGGCGGCCATCGGGGAGCTCGACCGGAGCCGCGACGCTCGACCTGCTCCGATGGATCCCACTCGTCGTCTCGATCGCGCTGCGTGGCAGCCTTCGCGTTGGCTCGCGCGCCGGCATCCTGCCGTCTCGAGGCGGCAACTGCGGCGACGCTCATCTACGCGCTCATGCCGAGCGCATATGGCTGGGTCATTGCCGGCGGCGGGGTCACGCGCGGCACTCGGGCTCCTCTTCGCGCTCCTCGCGTGCGGCGTTGGCGGGCGTCCGGGGCGCTCGCGCTGGGACCGCGGTGGTGGTGGGGCCTGCTCCTGGGACTGTCGGCGCTGTCGCATCCACAGACCGCGGTCTTCGGAGCGATCGGGTGCGTCGTCCTCTCGTGGAACGCACACCGAGGCGCGCGTGGCTGACGCAGGCTGGTCATCAGCGGCGCTGATGGCGATCGTCGTGGTGTCGCCGTGGGTCGCAGGGGTGATCAGCACCCATGGCCTCGACTGCGGTCCTGGCGGCGGGCATCGCCTCGAGCCGGCTGACCGGGCTGCATCCGGATGCTCAACCTCCACTTCTCGCGGCGCGCCGTTCATGGACATCGTCGGCGGTGGTGGGCGTCGTGGGCCTCGTGGCCGCCGTCCCGCGCGGGCATGGCCGTTTGGCGGTCCTGCTCGTCGCGACGTACGGCGACCGGCTCCGGCGGCGGCGACTTCATCGGCGCCGTGCCGTGGGCTCTGCTGGGTGGAGTCGGGCGCCGTGGTCCTGCGTCGAGCTGGCGGGTGCCGCACGTGGGAGGCGCTGGCCCGAACGCCTCGGCTCGATGGTCAGCGGTTCGCTCGTTGCGATCGTCGTCTTCATGAGCGTCATCGGCATCGGTCGGATCGATCGTCGACAAGTCGTCGAAGCTGCAGGCAATCACCGGCGACCAGATCGCGGCCATGCGCTGGCTGGCGACGATCACGCTGATCCAGAGCACGACGGTGCTGGTGCCGACAAACGAGATGGTGGGGCGACGACGAGATCAGCGAGTGGCTCCCGGCCTTCGGTCAGCGCTCACAGCCTGGCGACGGTGCAGGGTTCCGAGTGGCTCGGACGCCGACGGATTCGATCGGCAGCTCGCGAGCGCACATCGACGCATCCTGGAGTGCGCCGGCGACGTCGCGGACTGCTATCGAGGCGATCGATCCCGGCGGCGCTGGATCTTCGTGCCGACGCGGCTCGCTCGGCGGCCCGTTCTCGCCCGTCCGACTGCTGCCCCGCACTGCGCGCAACACTCGCCGAATGCGGGCTACGAGATCGTCTACGACGAGCCCGGCGCCACGATCGCCACGAAGCACGGGACTAGTACTTCTGGCGCAGGAAGTACTGTTGTTCCAATGCACGCGTCGCGGACAGCATGGTCGCCTCTTTCGGTACCAGTACGGACCCGGTACTTGCGCAGGAGCGACATGGCACACGACCCCGCGACGGGAGCGATCCCGGAGCAATTCGTCCAGATCGGCGCCCAGGCCACGGAGAGCCTCCGTGGTGACGCGCGCCGTCTGCACGAGCTGGCCGAGCAGTTCCGCGCCCAGTACCGCGCCGACCTCGAGGACTGGATGCAGCTCCGCGCGCGGCTCGATCGCCGTGGCGGCGCGCTCCGCCCGGTCGGCACCGATGCGCTGCGCGCCGAGTACGAGCAGCGCGGTCGCGAGCTCGCCGGCCTGCAGTCGCGCCTCAAGCGGCTGGACGTCGTTGCTCGCCAGCTGGACCTTCTCTGGGGCTACCTCGACTCACCGGACGAGGCCGTCGACGAGCCCCTGCCGATGGCCGACGAGTCGCCCGAGGCGACCGAGCTGCGCATCGTTCGCGCCCAGGAGGACGAGCGGCAGCGCATGGCCGAGGACATCCACGACGGCCCGGCGCAGGTCCTCACCAACGCCATCTTCCAGGTCGAGTATCTCGACCGAATGCTCACCCCGTCAGAGGCCGATGCGCACGCCGAGATCGCGTTCCTGCGCGACATGCTGCGCGACGGGCTCGACGAGCTGCGCGCATTCATCACCGATCTGCGTCCACCAGGCGTCGACGTGTCCGTCGCGGGCGCGCTGGCCGATCGGGCCGCGCAGATCGAGGAACGCCACGGCATCGTCGTCGAGGTTTCGCTCGACGGGATCGACGATCGGCTCGGGCCGGCTGCCCGCGCATCGGTCCTTCGCATCTGCCAGGAGGCGCTCCAGAACGTTCGCAAGCATGCGGCTGCCAGCCGCATCTCGATCGGTCTCGAGGGGGACACCCTCGTGATCTCCGACAACGGCCGCGGATTCGACCTCATGCGGGTCGCATCGCGGGCAGGCAAGAACTTTGGGCTCCAGTTCATGCGCGAGCGCGCGGAGCTGATAGGGGCCCAGCTCAACATCGAGTCACGCCAAGGGGAAGGCACCAGGATCCTGCTTCGGCTGCCGGAGCAGGGGAACGACTCACGGTAAGGAGGAGGCACTCCGGATGGTCGACACCCAGATGAAGGACACCGAGGCGAAGGACACCGAGGCGAAGCAGACCGATGAGCGTCGCAAGGGCGGCGACCGCCGAGCGGGCAAGACGCGCGTCGTCATCGTGGACGGGCACACCCTGTTCCGACGCGGCGTGCGCAACATCCTCGAGCTCGAGGCGGACATCGAGGTCGTCGGCGAGGCCGGCACCGGCCGCGACGCCCTCTCGACGGTCGAGGAGCTCACCCCCGACGTCGTGCTGATGGACCTCGGGCTGCCGTCACCGAACGGCATCGAGACCACGCAGCGACTGAAGCGTGAGCTGCCGCACACGGGCGTGATCGTCCTCGCCTCGAACGACGACGAGGACCAGCTTTTCGACGCCATCAAGGCCGGCGCCGCGGCGTATGTCCTGAAGGACATCGACCCGACCGACCTCATCGCGATCATCCGGCGTGTGCGCTCCGGCGAGTACCTCATCAACGACAAGGTCTTCGCCAAGCCGGCCGTTGCATCTCGCGTGCTCAAGGAGTTCCGTGAGCTGGCCGTCTACGGCGCCGAGGCGCAGCCGATCTTCGCGCCGCTCTCGCCGCGCGAGGTCGAGATCCTGGACAACATCGCCCAGGGAATGACGAACAAGCAGGTGGCCTACGCCCTCTCCATCTCGGAGCAGACGGTGAAGAACCACATGTCGTCGATCCTGCGCAAGCTCTCCGTGAACGACCGGACCCAGGCCGTGGTCTACGCCATGCGCCAGGGCTGGATCAAGATCCCGGAGGACTGAGGCTCCTCCTCTCGTCCCGCGTTCCCCCTTTGTTCCTCGCCTTCCTCGAGGATTGGCGAACGGCCGGCCCGGTTCTCTCCTCCGGGCCGGCCGTTCGGTGCCTGTGGGCGGCTTGGCCGACGTATGCTCCCGAGGAACAGGCCGGCCAGGTAGCGTGCGAACGCCCGATCCCGTTTGCAGGAGCGTCACGCATCGGCCAGGCAGACCGTCGCTGATGGAGTGCTCGGGCAGTTCGTTGCCTTCCGCGTGCCGCTCTTGCACATGACGGACATGCGGACGGGGTGCGTGGAGTGTTCCTTCTCCGATAGATGACGCTGATGCACACCGAGCGGCATCGCGCCAGTCTCATAGCAGGATGAGGCAGTCGGCGCCTGGATCCTCGCCGACTGCCAGGGTCCGGAGAGCCTCGCGCGTCCCGATGGGGAACTCATGACGGGCGATCGGCCCGATCTCATGGAGCATCCGCCGATTGGCACGGCTGCCCAGGACCAGCAGGATCAGTCGCGTTGCGCCAAGGTCACGCTGCTTGGCGCGGGCCGGGCGCAGCTGGCCCTGCCAGTCCGCGAGTCGCGTGATCGCCTCGACAGCGCAGGAGCATGCATCGGTCGAGATGACTTCGTCGACAGCCCGGAGGTCTCCCTCGATTGGCATCACCTTCTCGAGCTCTCGACGCCATTGCGGGCCGATGCGCGCGTTGAACGAGTTGAGGAGCGCGAGCTGCGACGAATCGAGCGGTCGACGGCCCGCGGGGAAGAGGTTGAGCGAGACCTTCATCCCGACCGCGGCGGCGATCATCGTCAGCTCGGCGAGCGAGACGCCGGGAACCTTGCCGGCTTCGACGCGTGAAATCCACGAGCCTGACCGGCCGATCACTCGACCGGTCTGACGCTGCGTCAAACCGGCTCGATATCGCGCAACCAGTAGCTCCCGTCCGATCCGTCCGCGCAGCCAGCGCGAGAAGCCACGAGCGTCGTGGATGGGATTGGTTCGGTTCGGCATCCCATGACTGTGCAGCTGCGGCACGTACCAGCCGCTTAGCACTCACTTACGGGGAATCGTTGGCACGAGGGCGCGGATTGCGCGCCCGTCACGCATCGGCCAAGCGGGGTCGGGTCGATGACCGCGTCATGCCGTCGGCGCACGCGCCGGCCATCGGCTACGGCCGCTTGGGCGCTTTCGTGCCGATCCGACCACCTCGCTGGCTAATGGATGACGCTCCGTCAAACGCGGCGGATCCGATCGCTTGCGCGTGCCGCGGATGCACGAGCCGCTCCACCGGTCGCCCAACCGAGGCCTCGCACTCGGCCGCGAGCATGACCTCTGGCGCTGGCGAGCCTCGCCGCAAGTCCGGCCGAGGCGGGGTACGGGAGTTCCATGGAGCGAGCAGGCGCTCGCGCGTAGTTTGACGCCAAGTCGTCGCGGGTATCCGGGACGGCCTTCATCCAGGACCGATGGCGCTCCATCGGTCTCGGGTCTCCTCCTCCGGTGCGAGGGAGCCGTCCCGTCAGGGGCGGCTCCCTTTTCGTTGCCCGGGTCAGCAGGCAGTCGTTGTGAAGCGTCACGGGCCCCCGAGCCGCGGATGGACACGCCCTCCAAGCGAGGGACCGGTCGTCGCCTTGACAAGCAACGTGACCATGGGCCAAGGTACGCCTCGCCGTCACGCTGGGCAGGACCATTCGGCCATATGCAGGACCGAATGGCTTGCTTATCTTGCCGACACATCTTCGAGGAAAGGAGGATCCCCCACAAATGATTCGTGACTTCATCAGCACTCTTCTGGTTCGTTTCCAGAGTGAGGACGAGGAAGGCCAGACGCTCGTTGAGTACGGCCTGCTTCTCGCCCTCATCGCGATCATCGTGATCGTCGCCCTGCTCTTCCTGGGCCCGATCGTGTCGAACATCTTCAGCAACGTCGGCAACCAGCTGTAAAGCTGACGACGACGTAGTCAAGCGCCCCGGTCCTCGTGGCCGGGGCGCTTCTCTTTCTCCCAGCCACTGGACCCCGCAGGAGCAGTGAGGGGTCGCAGGTACCAGTCTGGGGGTAGCCCACAAGTCCGCTCGTGGCCGATTGCCGACCGTGCGTAGACTGTTGACCGCAGTCACAACGGCTGCTCCACAGTCACCTCATCGGTTCTCATTTCCGAGTTCATAAGGGGACCCCTCGTGAAGCGATCAAATCGCCTCGTCATCCTGGTCGGCGTGCTGCTGGCCGTGCTCGCCTTCGTGGCGATCGTGATCCTGCTCAACGGCCAAGAGCCGGTCGAGACTCCGTCGGGCCAAACGCCCGCCGAGGCAACCGTTCTCGTGGCGGCGCAGGACATCGCAATCGGCGACATCGTGACGCCGGACATGGTCGAGACGACGGAGATCCCCGTCGCGGCCGTCCAGCTGGGTGTTCTCGTCGATCCTTCCGAGCTCACGGGCGAGCCCGCCATCCGCGCCCTGCCCGCCGGGGCCCAGGTCACGCAGGACCTCTTCGGCCGCGGCGGAACCGTGGACATCGAGTCCCAGCTCCTGGCTGGCGAGAAGGCGGTCGCCGTCCAGTTCGATCCGGTCACCGGCATGAACTTCCTGGTCCAGGAGGGCGATCACGTCGACCTGGTCCTGACCGTCGACTTCGCCTCGGGCACGATCGCCGGATCACCGCACCTGCGGCCGAACGACACCGAGATCGTCCGCACCGTGAAGACGGTGCTCCAGAACAAGCGCGTCCTCTACGTCAGCGCGACCAACATCCCACCCCCGCCGACACGTCGACGAGGAGGGCAATGAGGTCCCGCCGCCGGAGACGGCGACCCCGTCGAGCATCATCGTGTTCTTCGCGATGAACGACGCGGACGCCGAGCTGCTCACCTTCGCCCAGCGCGGCGCGGGCGAGGTCGGAGCCTGGACCATGACGCTGCGCCAGACGACGAACGAAGAGGCCGAGACCACCGAGGGCGTCGTCCTCGCCGACCTGTTCGAGCGCTACGGCGTGGTCGTCCCGACCGAGTTCGAGGACCTGGCCACTCCGCCCGAGGAGGCCCCGTAACCCCGATGATCAAGGTCCTCATCGTCGACGACATCCCCGATACGCGCGACCACCTGTCGCGCCTCCTCGGGATGGAGCGCGAGATCGACGTGGCTGGCACGGCCAGCTCCGGCGAGGAAGCGATCCAGATTGCGCTCGAGATGCGCCCGGACATCATCGTCATGGACATCAACATGCCCGGTATGGACGGGGTGGCCGCCGCGGAGATCATCTCCCAGCGGCTGCCCAACAGCCCGGTGATCATGATGAGCGTCCACGGCGAGGCCGAGCACCTCAAGCGCGCGATGCTCGCCGGCGCCCGTGAGTTCCTGGTCAAGCCGTTCAGCGCCGACGAGTTCGCCACCTCCATCAAGCGCGTCTACGAGCGAGAGCTCGTGCGCCGCGAGCAGATGCAGGCGACCCGCGACGCGGCGGCTCCGCCGGCCGCGGCCGGATCCGGGGACATCGAGGACCACCAGGTCATCGCGGTCTTCTCGCCGAAGGGCGGGGCCGGCCGGACCACCATCGCCACCAACCTGGCGCTGGCCATCCGGCGCGAGACCGATCAGCGCGTGGCGCTCATCGACGCGAACCTCCAGTTCGGAGACGTTGGCGTCCTGCTCAACCTCAACCCGAAGAACCGGTCGATGCTCGACGCCGTCGACGGCGGCGAGCCCGACAAGGAGATCATCGACTCGGTCATGATCGACCACTCGACCGGCATTCGAGTGCTCCTCGCCCCGCCGTCCCCCGAGGGTGCGGACCTCGTCACACCGGCCTACCTGCGCAAGATGGTCGACGTCCTGCGCGAGTCACACGACTGGGTCATCGTCGACCTGCCGTCGGGCCTCAACGATCACTCGCTCGGCGTTCTCGACGCCGCGGACCAGATCCTCATCATCGCGGCGCTCGAGATCACCACGATCAAGAACGTGCGCCTCTTCCTGGAGGTCGCCGACCAGCTCGACTACGAGCGCTCCAAGCTGCGGCTGATCATCAACCGCAGCGACGCCTCCCAGGGCATCCGCATCGGCGACGTGGAGGCCTCAATCCGACGACCGATCGACGGCTCGATCGTCTCGGACGGCCGCCTCGCGGTGCTCGCCGTCAACCGTGGCGTACCATTCGTGGTCTCGCACCCGGAGTCGCCGCTTTCGCGCGACCTCGTTGCGCTCGCCCATACCGTCGTGGGCGAGCCCGCCAAGCCATCGTCATCCCCCACAGATAAGTCCGCCAAGCGCGGCCTCTTCGCGCGTCGCTGATGGAGACCTTGATCACATGTCACTGCTGAAGCGAATCGAGCGGGCACGACCCGCGGCTGAAGGCGAGGCCATGCCGGCGGTGCCGGCCGCCCCGACGCCACCTGCGGGCGCTCCGCAGACGCCGGTCCCTGCCGGCGGAGGCACCCCGACCGCGGCTCCGCCGCCGCCGGCCGCTGCCTCTCGCTTCTCGGGGGCAATGCCCGCGCGCGAGTCGTTCCGCGAGGCGAAGTTCCGCGTCCAGAATCGGCTCATCAACGAGCTGGATCCGAAGCTCGACCTGACGAACCAGGTCGAGGTCCGGCGCCAGATCGAGGAGCTCTTCGGGAAGATCGCCGACGAGGAGGGCCTGGCCCTGACGCGCGCCGAGCGCGTCCGCATGCTCGAGCAGATCACCGACGAGATCCTGGGCCTCGGGCCGCTCGAGCCGCTCCTTCGTGACGAGACCCTCACCGAAGTGATGGTCAACGGCCCGCAGCAGGTCTACATCGAGCGCGAGGGCAAGCTGGAGCTCACGAACGTGACGTTCCAGAACGATGAGCACGTGATGAAGATCATCCAGCGCATCATCGCCCCGATCGGCCGTCGCATCGACGAGTCGAGCCCGATGGTCGACGCACGCCTGGCCGACGGCTCGCGCGTGAACGCGATCATTCCGCCGCTGAGCCTCGTCGGCCCGGTCATCACCATTCGAAAGTTCTCGGCCACTCCGTACACCGTGGACGACCTCGTCCGATTCGGCACCGCAACGCCGGAGATGTTCGAGTTCCTCGAGGCCTGCGTGAAGGCCCGGCTCAACATCTTCGTCTCCGGCGGCACCGGCTCGGGCAAGACGACGATGCTCAACATCCTCAGCTCGTTCATCCCCGATGACGAGCGCATCGTGACCATCGAGGACGCCGCGGAGCTCCAGCTGCGGCAGGAGCACGTGATCACCCTCGAGGCGCGCCCCTCGAACATCGAGGGCAAGGGCGCCATCCCGATCCGCGAGCTCGTGCGCAACGCCCTGCGCATGCGCCCCGACCGCATCGTGGTCGGGGAGTGCCGCTCCGGCGAGGCGCTCGACATGCTCCAGGCCATGAACACCGGCCACGACGGCTCGATGTCCACCGGCCACGCCAACACCCCACGCGACATGCTCAGCCGCCTCGAGACGATGGTGCTCATGGCCGGCATGGACCTGCCGCTGCGGGCCATCCGCGAGCAGATCAGCTCCGCGGTCGACCTCATCGTCCACCAGAACCGCCTCAAGGATGGCTCGCGCAAGATCGTGGCCATCACCGAGGTCCAGGGGATGGAGGGCGACGTCATCGTCATGCAGGACGTGTTCGTCTTCGAACAGACCGACGTCACCGAAGGGAAGATCGTCGGGAAGCTCAAGCCGACCGGAATCAGGCCGCACTTCGTCGAGAAGTTCGAAGTGTCCGGCATCCACCTCCCGCCGAACATCTTCGGCTCACCGTTCTAGTCAGCGAGGCATAGAAGATCATGCAGGGAATGCTGCCATTCCTGATCGCCGGCATCGCGGCCCTGGCCATCATCGCCATAGCTGCCGGCATCGCCATGACCGGCGGGGGTGGCGGGATGTCCGCGCGCCTCGAGCGATATGCCGCTGGCCGCGAGCCGACCGCGGAATCGAAGGACGAGCAAGAGTCGGCCGTCGTCGCGAGCATCACCAAGGCCATCGAGGGCCAGGACATGACCTCGCGGCTGGCGACGGATCTCGCGCGTGCAGACCTGAAGATGAAGCCGGCCGAGTTCCTCCTCTTCTGGGGGATGTCGCCGATCTTCTTCGTCTTCATCGCCTTCGTGCTCGGCTTCATCCTTCCCGGCTTCCGCAATCCCATCGCGCTCGCGGCGGTGTTCGCGCTCGGGATCTGGTTCCCGCGCTTCTACCTGCGACGGCGCCAGCGAGCTCGGATCAAGGCCTTCGCGGAGCAGCTGCCGTCCACGATCACGCTGCTCGCGAACTCGCTCCGTGCGGGATCCTCGTTCCTCCAGGGTATGGAGCTCGTCACTCGCGAGGCGCGCCCACCGATCAGTGAGGAGTTCGAGCGTGTCGTGCGCGAGATGCAGCTTGGCGTTGCCCTGCAGCCAGCGCTGAACAACCTCGTTCGCCGCGTCGCGTCCGAGGATCTCGAGCTCATGGTCACCGCCATTCAGATCCAGTCGCAGGTCGGCGGCAACCTCGCCACGGTCCTCGACGCGATCGCCCACACCATCCGCGAGCGGGTCCGCATCCACGGTGAGATCAACACCCTGACCGCCATGGCCCGCTACAGCGGGTACGTCATCACGCTGCTGCCGGTCGGACTCATGGGGATTCTCTTCGTCATCAGCCCGGACTACATCAACAAGCTCTTCCAGTCGCCGCCGGAATTGGCGGGGCTGCCGGCCGGGGTCGTCTTCCTCCTGGTCGGCCTGATCGAGCATGGGAATCGGCTATCTCTTCATCCGACGCATCGTCGATATCAAGGTCTGAGAGCCATGCCTGAAACAACGCTCATCATCGTCATCGCTGCTCTTGCAGCCGGAGCCATCCTCCTGATCGTGTACGGGCTCGCCGCCCGTCCCGCGGAGGACGCGGTGCAGCAGCGCCTCTCGCAGCTCGTCGTCCAGCCGAAGTCGCTGGAAGAGATGGAGATGCAGCTGCCGTTCTACGAGCGGGTCATGCGCCCCATGATCCAGCGGCTCTCCCGCGTCGGGCAGCGCCAGGAAGGCGGCATGATCGCCGCCACCGACGCCAAGCTCGAGAAGGCCGGATTCCCCGGCGGGCTGCGCGGCGCCGACTGGGTCGGCGTCAAGATGCTGGCGCTCATCGCCTTCGCCATCGGCGGCTTCGTGGTCGGGCTTCTCCTCACGGCCGGCTCGCTCCTCCCGTCACTGCTGTTCATGCTGATGGGCGGCGCGATCGGCTACATCGTTCCCGAGTTCTGGCTGGGTCGCAAGGTCAAGGCGCGGAGCATGGCCATGACCCTCCAGCTGCCCGATGTGCTCGACCTGCTGACGATTTCGGTCGAGGCCGGACTCGGCTTCGATGCCGCCCTGACCAAGGTCGTCGAGAAGATGGAAGGCCCGCTGGTGGACGAGTTCCGCCAGGCACTCGCCGAGGTGCGGATGGGACGGCTTCGCCGCGACGCGCTGCGCGACGTGGCGGATCGGGCCGACTCCCAGCCGGTCAACAACTTCATCGGCGCCATCATCCAGGCGGAGCAGCTCGGCGTCCCGATCGCCAAGGTGCTCCAGATCCAGTCGAACCAGCTGCGCATCGAGCGCCGGCAGCGCGCCGAGGAGGCCGCCGCCAAGGCCCCGGTCAAGATGCTGTTCCCGATGGTGGGCTGCATCTTCCCGACGATCTTCATCGTCATCCTCGGACCCGCCGTGGTGACCGTGATGGGCGGCGTGGGTATCTGAGCCGATGCTCACGCCGGTCCGGCCGGCCATCCTCCTGGTCGACGATGACCTGACGCTCCTCTCGATCCTCTCGCGCCGCGTGGCGCGAGCCGGGTTCGAGGTGGGCACGGCGCGCACCGGCGCGGCGGCGCTCAAGCAGCTCGAGACGGCGCTGCCCGCGCTGGTCGTGGTCGACCTCATGATGCCGGGCATGGACGGCTTCGAGCTCTGCCGCCGCATCAAGCTCCTTGCCGACCTCCCGATCATCGTGCTGTCTGCGGTCGCCGAGTCGGAGGCCAAGGTCAGCGCCCTCGAGCTGTACGCCGAGGACTACGTCACCAAGCCGTTCGACCCCGACGAGCTGATCGCACGGATCCAGCGCGTCCTGCGCCGATCCACAAGCACGAACCCACAGATCGTCCTCGATGGCGGGGATGTCACCGTCGACGTTGCCACGCGCCGCGTCACGACACCGTCGGGAACCCAGCAGCTGACCCGAACCGAGTCGCGGCTGCTCCAGGTGCTCGCCAGCTCGGCCGACAGGGTCGTGCCCACCGACGAGCTCCTCGACCGGGTCTGGACCGATGCGGACGGCGCCGACCCCTCGTATCTCTGGGTCACCGTCCGCCGCCTCCGCCGCAAGATCGAGCCTGACCCCGACGCCCCGCGCTACCTGCTCACCGAGCGCGGCATCGGGTACCGACTCAGCTCCGGACGCACCGCCGCCGCCGGCCGGGCCTAGCCGATGCCGCAGAGCGGCCTCTGGCTGCGCGCCTTCGTCGCCCTGCTCATCGGCATCATTCCGCCCCTCCTCGTTCTCGCCGCTGTCCTGGTCCTGGCCGAGGACGCGCTGCTCGGGGTCGAGCCCGGCCACCGTGGCGATCGGGGTGGTCGCCGGCGCGGTGGCCTGGGCCGGCCTCCTGGCCGTCGTCTTTGCTCGATCGCTCGCGGGCGCGTTCGATGACCTGCTGTCGCTGGCTCGGCGCGGCGACCCGGCCGCCGGCGAGGCCGGAGTCGCCTACCAGCAGATGGCCGTGCTGCTCGAAGAGCGCAATCGCCAGGTGGCGACCCTGGCCCAGCAGGCGGCGCAGGTCCCGATCGACGACGATCCCGTGAGTGTCGTCCGATCGCTCGTGACCGCGGTCGCATCGGTCAGGAATGACGCGACCTGGCGCTGCGCAGTTCTCGCATCCGATGACGCAGAGCTCGTCCCACCCGGCATCTACCAGAGCCTCGAGGACGAGAGCGTCGCCGAGCCGATCGGGGATCTCGAGCGGTGGGCATCGACAACGGAGTCCGAGTCGGCGGCACGGCTCGTCGAGGGCCCGTGGGGCGCGTTCACGGTGGTGAACGTCGCCCTGACCGCGCCCATGAGCGCGATCCTCTACGCCCCCTGGCAGGGTCGGGTGGCCCCCACCCGCGCCGAGATCGACCTGCTCACCCTCGTCGGCCAGCAGGCAGGCACGGCCCTCGATCATTCGCTCCTGTACGCGCGGGTGCGGACCCAGGCCGACGAGCTGAACCGCCTCGCCGCCGTGCAGGCGGACTTCCTGCGCGGCGTGACCCACGACCTTCAGACTCCGCTGACGTCGATCGGCGCACTTGCCACCGAACTGGGCGCTGAGGGTGCGATGCCCGAGTCCGCCCGGGACGACCTCGACATGATCAGCCACCAGGCCGACCGCCTGCGGCGCATGGTCAGCCAGCTTCTCGTCGCGTCGCGCCTCGAGGCTGGCGTATTCACGCCCCAGAACGAGGTCTTTGCCGTCGCGCCGCTCGTCGAGCGGACGTGGTCCGCGCTCCGGGCCGACCGACCATTCGAGGTCGAGGCGACCGGCATCACGCAGCTCGCCGTGGCGGACCCTGATCGCCTCGAACAGGTGCTGTGGGCGGTCCTTGACAACGCGGTGAAGTACTCCCCCGCGCTGTCGCCCATCTCGGTGCAGATCGACGGGACTGAATCTGGCGTGCTGGCCATCAGGATCCGCGACAGCGGGCCTGGGATGGACGCCGATACCCGCGAGCACGCGTTCGACCAGTTCTTCCGCTCCGAGCACGCGCGCCGGTTTGCCCCCGATGGCAGCGGCGTCGGACTTTACGCGGCACGGGGCCTGATGGAGGCGATGGGCGGCTCGATCGCCATTTCGAGCGAGCTCGGCACCGGCACGACCATGACGCTCACTGTCCCGGCGGAACCAGCCGAAGGCGACGGCTAAGCCTCGTCAATCAGTCGCGTGGCGCGCTGGATCGGCCGAAAGTCCCATGGCGGGCCCGGTACGAGCGACCCATCCTCGACCCGATGCAGCAAGGAATGCGGCAAGCAGCCGTTCCTACGCTTGCGGCATCGGCAATCAATCGATCAGTCGAGGTCCCACCCACTGATGTTCCGTTCCTTCGCCCAGCGGATCCCATCCGTCCGCCGCCTCCCGTCGCCCCCAGCGACGCGGCCAGGCCATGGTCGAGTTCGGGCTGGTGCTGCCGATCTTCATCGTGCTGGTCATCGGCCTGATCGAGTTCTCGCTGGCCTTCAACGCCAACCTGGCGGTCAACTTCGCCGCGCGCGAGGCGGCGCTCATCGCGGCCGAGTCGGGCAATGACGCCATCGCCGACTGCCGCATCCTGCAGACGATCGAGAACTCGATCGACCGCCCCTCGGATGCGGCGCGCATCAACCAGGTGCGCATCTACCGCGCCGGGGTCAACGGCAACGAGCTCGGCACCAACATCTACGTCCGCGGCGGCAGCATCACCTGCGACGTTCTGGGACGGCGTGGAGACCCAGGAGATCACGGTCAACTACACCCAGACCGGCTTCGGCTACCCGGTCGACACGCGCTGCAACCAGCTCGAGGGCTGCGGCGCCAACTCGCTCGACACCATCGGCGTGGCCATCAACTACACCCATCCCTGGGTCACCCCGCTGGCCGAGATGGTGAGCCTCAACGGCACCGGCTTCACCTTCACCGCCAGTCAACGCCATGCGCATGGAGCCGGTGCTGTGATGGGTCGCCTGCGCAGCCACCTGGCGCCGCGCCGCGGCGCGCGGCCAGTCGCTGGTCGAGATGGGCATGCTCCTGCCGCTGCTGGTGCTGATCGTGATCGGCACGCTCGAGTTCGGCTTCGTGTTCGACCACCACCTGACCCTGGAGTACGCCACCCGCGAGGGTGCCCGCGCCGGTGCGGCGCTGGCCCACGGCGGGTCGGGCCCGCCCGGCTGTGCCGGAGCGGCCGACGTCGACCCGCGCATCATCGCCGCGGTGCAGCGCGTGCTGACCAGCCCCGGCTCGCCGGTCGATCGTGACCAACGTCAGTCCGAGATCCACATCTACAACGCCGACGCTCGACGGCGAGGAGCTGGCCACCAACGTGTGGCGCTACAGCGCCGGCATGGGCCCGACCGTCGACGGCGTGGCCGCTCGACTTCATCGAGTTCAGCAACGCCTGGCCGGCCTGCGGCCGCAACAACACCGCGGTCGGCACCCAGAGCGTGGGCGTGTCGCTGACCTACACCTACGTCTACCAGACCCCGTTCCGCTTCGTGTTCGGCAACGGTCTGACCATGACCGATCGCACCGTCATGCAGCTCAATCCGACCAACTGACGTGAGGGGAGGACTCCGAATGACGACAGAGGCGCCCGAGCCGGCTGCCACTGAGCCTGCGATCGGGCGTGCCACTGGCGCACCACGCGGCCAGGTCATCGTCATCTTCGCCTTCCTGCTGACCATCCTGCTCGGCATGGCCGCCTTCGTGGTCGACCTGGCCTGGATCTGGTCCAACCAGCTCCAGGTCCAGCGTGCCGCCGATGCCGGTGCCCTGGCCGGAGTGGTGCATCTGCCCGGCGACCCTCTCGATGGCATTGCCGCCGCCAAGGCGGAGTCGCGCAAGAACGGGTTCGAGGACCTGGTCAACGGCGTTGTCATCGTCGCCAATCCCGATCCGGAGTTCGACCGCCGCATGATCGTCAACGTCTCGGCGCCGGTCGACACCTTCTTCATGGGCCTCTTCGGCTTCGACACAGGTCACGGTCAGCCGCACGGCGAAGGCCGAGTACGTCCTTCCCGTGCCGATGGGCAGCCCTGAGAACTACTACGGCGTCTTCGGCCTGACGCGCGGGCTGACCTCGACCGAGGACGTGACCACGACCATCGAACGTGACCACGCGCGGGTGGACCTGCGGAACCGCCGCACACCTGGGCCGACCACCGGCTGCGCCGGCCGCGTCCCGACCACGGCGCCGGCGGGCAGCGACTGGACCGCGACGTCCGGGACCCTCGCCAACGCGCTGAGCTCGAACAACGATGCGTATGCACGGACCACCGTGACCGATGCCCAGCAGCAGTGGTCGGGCTTCAGTGCGCAGTCCGGCATGCCGAACCCGGCGGCCGGCGAGACCCTCACGATCGTTGGCCTCCAGGTTCGCCTGTCCGACGCGTTCATCAACAGCACGTGCGCGTCGGCGCGCTTCGACGTCGAGCTGTCCTGGAACAACGGCACGCAACTGGTCCACCGCGCTCCCGGTCCCGGCGAGCGGGCGCCCTGAGGACAACGACCACGACGCCGACTACACGATCGGCAGCAGCGACGTCGATGAGCGCATGGGGCGCGCACCCGTGGGTCACGAAACGACTTCAGCAACGCGAACTTCCGCGTCCGCCTGACGTCCCGCGAAGGCGTGCAGCGGCTCCCGGACGTTCAGCTTCGACATGCTCGAGGTTCGCGTCACCTGGGACTTCACGACCCCGGTGACCACGACCACGACGGTCACCACCAACCTGACCGGATCAGAACTCTCCAGGGACCCGGAACGGCCTGCACCAGCGGCAAGGCCCAGTGCTACGAGGCCAACGGGCCCGCGCTCAACCCGCGTGGCTTCTGGGGGACGCTGAACACGCAGGGCGCCGAGAACGTCAACGGCGACGCGTACCAGACCGGGCTACGACACCCGCACCGGCGGCGTCTCTCCGGCTTGCAGCGCGCGTCACCGATCGCAGACCGCGCCTGCTACGACGGTCGACAACTACTACAACTATGCGATCGAGATGCCCGCTGGCACGACCGGCGGTTCGGTCTACGTCTACGACCCGGGCTTCTGCGACGTCAACCCCGACCGCGGGACCGGCGACCGATGGTTCAGCGGATCGAACTGGGGTGAGCACGTTCTACGAGCTCTACAACACGCAGGGAACGCTGTCCGATATCGATGACGACGGCGTATCCGATCGCCAGCTCCGCCTCCCGGTTCAGCGGCATGGACGCCGACGACTCCACGATGGGCGGCGCGTCGGGCGCCGACGAGTGCCAGTACCTCGCAACCGACCAGTACGGCGATGGCCGCGACTACCACAGCCGCTGGTACCTGCTCGCCAGCGGGCTGACCGGCGGGGCAAATGGCACCGTGTATCGACTGCACACCACCTCAACCGATCCGGCCAGCGCCGATCCGCACAGCTGGGGACCGACGGCGAGAACAGCTTCGCGATCTACGCGAGCGCGGTCGGCGCACCGCCGAAGGTGTACGGCATCGGCGCGATGCAGGCCTTCACGCCCGCTGAAGTCGAGCGGCGCAACCGTCCAGTCGGAGTTCTACCTCGCACAGATCGAGGCGGTCCACGCCGGCAAGACCGTCGAGATCCACCTGTGGGACCCCGGTGACACCAGAACCCGCTCGACGCGGTGCTCCAGATCCTCGTCCCGAATGGGCGGATTGGGTCCCGACGAACTTCAGTGGTACACGGCCGAAGGAGGGGACGACCAACACCAACGCACGTCGAGCTGCGACACGCGCACGGGCACCGAAACTCGGTCACCACGAATATCGGGGCACGAACGGGACGCTTCAACGGGTGCTGGCTGACGATTCGGGCGGTCATCCCCGACGACTACACCGCACCGCAGGACGGGTGGTGGAAGATCCGCTACATCATGACCGGCGACGACACGTCGATCGACGTGACGACCTGGACCGTCAACATCATCGGCAACCCGGTGCACCTCATCCTGCCCGACTGAGCCCTTCACGGGGGTGACGGAGGGTGGAGGCGACGAGCCTCCACCCTCTTCGTATGTGAGCCGATCGGGGCGCGTGGTTGCACCGAAGGTCCCATGGCTGGGCCAGTACGGGCGAGCCATGCTCCGGTCGTGCTTCGCAAGCCACGCAGCAAGCAAGCGCCCATACGCTCGAGACATCTTGACTCACACCGCATTGGACGATCGATGAACGTGGCGACCCCGAACCGCGACACCCGCCCCTTCGCGACCCTCGCACCGCGCCTCGCGGCCAGGTGCTCGTGATCTTCGCCTTCCTGATCACCATCCTGCTCGGCATGTCCGCGTTCGTGGTGGACATGGCGTGGATCTGGTCCAACCAGCTGCAGGCCCAGCGCGCGGCCGATGCAGGCGCGCTGGCGGGAGTCGTCCACCTGCCTGCGGAGCCCGACGATGCCGAAGACGCGGCCAAGGCCGAAACTCGCAAGAACGGGTTCACCGACGACCTCGGTGGCGTCGACGTCGTGGCAATGCAGGACCCCGGTTTCAGTCGCCGCATGATCGTCACCGTGTCCGCACCGGTGGACACCTTCTTCCTGGGCCTCTTCGGCTATTCCGAAGTCACGGTCTCGCGCTCTGCGCGTGCCGAGTACGTCCTGCCCGTGCCCATGGGCAGCCCGCAGAACTACTACGGCGTCGGCGTGCTGCGAATTCCGATCACCACGACGAGCGACTCGACCGACCCGGACCACGAGACCGACTGGCGAGTCCCGGCAAACGTGACCTGCCCGACGACGCCGGCCAACCACTGCCAGTGGACCGCCACGTCGGGGACCCTGCCCGAGACTGTCCGGTCGAACAACGACGCCTACGCACAGACGGCCACGAATGGCCGCGTCCACCAGTGGGTCCAGTTCGGCCTGACCGGGTCGGGCCAGCTGCCTTCGCCGGCCGCCAACCAGACGCTCACCATCACCGGCATCCAGGTCCGCCTCAGTGACGCCTTCGTGACCGCCGCATGCGCGAACTCGCGCATCGGCGTGCAGCTGTCGTGGAACAACGGCACGACCTGGTCCCCGACCGCGATCGCCGCGGCCGTCCAGACCGGGAACCTCACGACGACCGCAACCACCGACTACACCATCCCGACCACCGCGGTGCTGACACCGTGGACCGGCCACACCTGGGTGCGTGACGACTTCACCGACGCAAACTTCCGGGTGAGGATCACCGCGGCGAAGGGCTGCGCAACCGCTGGGACGAACCTGCGGCTCGATCACCTCGAGGTCAAGGTCACCTACGACCTCGTGACCACCACGAGCACGACGACGGTCACGCCGCAGGCGATCAGCGGCCCGGACGGTGTCGTCCTCAACAACGCTCCAGAGCACCAGGGCTTCTGGGGCGCCGTGGGGAGCCGCGGCTGGCCAACAACCCGTGGCGATGCTTTTCTGAGCGGCTACACCCGTCGCACCGACATCCCCAACCCGCAGGTCAACGCGTCGAAGTACTACAACTACGCGATCGAGATCCCCAACAACGGCGGCTCGGTGTGGCTCTATGATCCCGGCTTCTGTGACACTGGGAACAGCCAGGGCACAACGGAGAGCTGGGTCTCGGGAACGAGCCCGAACGCCAACGGCGGGCCGAACGGCAACGGCACGGACCAGCCGATCAGCACGCAGTTCACACTCTTCCGCGACGCCGAGAACACAGCCTACGACTTCGGTGACGACGAGTACGTCACCTCGAGCGGGAGCGCGTTCCGGCGCTCGTCGTGGTACGACCCCGATGTCGGCGGTTCGCCGCCGGGCGGCGCGGCCGTCCCCCCGGGCGTCGATTGTGGAAGCCTGAGCTGGCACAACAACTGGTGGCAGCTCGCCTCCGGCCTGTCCGCCGGAACGTATCGGCTGCACGCCACGAACCGGATCTTTACGGGCACCGATCCGAACCGGACAACCTGGGACGCGTCGGACGACCAGAGCAACTCGTCTGGCGGCAACTACTTCGGGATCTGGACCAACGCCGGCGGACGTATCTATGGGCTCGGCGCCATGGAGTCCACCTTCTACCTGCCGGTGGGCTTCAAGTCTTCGTTCTACCTGGCCCAGATCGAGTCAGCGCATGCCGGCAAGTGGATCGACATCGACCTGTGGGACGTCGGCGATGCCGGCACCGGAGTCATCTCGTCACTCGAGATCCTCGCTCCGGGAGCCACCAACTACGATCCGATCCAGTTCTATTACACCTCCGTCAGCGGGACGACGATCCCCGCGGGCTTCACGTGCGGGACGTCTTCGAACGGTCCCGTCACCTCGGTCCAGACGAATGCCGGTGGAGGCGTGGGTGCCTACGAGGACAGCTGGCTCCGCCTGTGCCTGAAGATCCCGGACACGTACTCCGCGCAGCACCCGACCAGTGACACGATCACGGCCGAGGGTGGCTGGTGGAAGATCCGCTACTTCATCGAGACCGGGCCGGCGGGCTCGTCCGTCGGTGATGTGACGACCTGGCAGGTCACGGTCCGCGGGAATCCGGCCCACCTCATCACTCCGGCAGCGGACTCTCCACAGTAGGACCGATACGGCCCGGCGAACTCCGCCGGGCCGTTGCTGTCTAACGCGTGAGACCGATGAAGTTGGTCCGCGTCTGGCAAGTCGGATCCGTCGCCAGGCAGGGCGGTCGGCCGTAGCCCGCGGGAACTCCCGGCAGGGCGTAGAAGTCCACGAAGTACCCGTTCACCTTGTTGGCGTGAGTGTCGTAGTCGGTGAGTGTGAACGCTCCGAGCGTGATGATCTCGTATGTCAGGTTGTTGCCGCCGCTGTTGTTCGTCTGGGCCCAGATCGGGATGAGCACCGTCTCGCCGAGCCACTGGTCGAGGCAGTTGCGGACGCCGCTGCTGTTCTTCGTTCCCGTGCTGCCGTCGATCCACACCGGGAACGTCATTTCCGGGTTATCGGGGTAGCAGATGCTGCTCGCAAGCTCGGGCGCGTTGGGTGATCCGCCGTCCCAGTCCAGCCAGCCGAAGTTGCCCGGCCCTTCCTCGCCGGCGGTGAGCTCGTATTCGATCCCGGTCTCGTAGTCCGAGTCGAACGCGGTGATCGGCAGCAGTACGCCGCTCGGCGCCTCATTGAGCAGGCTCGACGTCATGGCCGTGGCCTGCGTGTCGACATTGATCTCGGCGATCCCGACGGCACGCATGAAGAAGGTCTCGGTGGGTTCGGCCGTTGACACGCGGACGCCCTGCGTGCCAGCCGGAATCGCAGCCACCGGGGTGACCGCACCGAGATCGATCTCCGAGCCGGTGACGTTCGGATCGGGGCGCACGTACGTCGCAGACCAAGTGCAGCCGTTCGCGGTCAGGCAGCCGTTCGCGGTCAGGCTGGCCTCGATCGCCTGGTGGACCTCCGCGCCGGTGGTCGGGTTGGCGACCTGGTCTGTCAGGTAGTAGTCCGCGACGATTCTGGTCCCGGCCATCGCAGAGAGGTCGGACGCGTTCTGAAGGCTGCGGTGCGCGCGGTAGCCAATGCCGGTGTCGATCACGAGCCCGACGAGCGCCACGAACACGAGGAGGCCGCCGGCGACGATGACCAGGATCTGGCCGCGCTCCTCGCGCTTGTTCCGGTCGTGGATGAACATTGAATGACCTCTCGCGTGGGCTCAGTTGTTGACGATGACTTCGGAGCGGCCCTCGAGGGCCAACGGACCCACGATGCCGCCGATGAGGGGCGTGATCATCTCGAGGTCGGAGCTGACGGTGACCACGAGGATGTCGTTGACGGTGCAGCCGAGTGCGGGCGAGGACGGCGTGCATTCGACCGTGACGACCGGGTTCGGCACCGCCGTCGGGGACGTCGAGCCTGGCCCTCGTCGAACCGGCGGAGCTGGTCGCCGACCTCGATCTGCGCGTCCGCAGCCGCTCCGGCAGGGAGCTCGAGGCAATCTCGTGCGCCGCGCGCCCACCAGACCACCTGCCAGGGCTTCAGGTTCGGCACAACCTTTGTCACGCGATCCGAACCATCGACGAAGACCGCATCGATCGGAAAGCGCATGAACCACATGTGGATCGATGCCGCATGCTCGATCCACAAACCCTCGCCAGGCGCCAGGCTCGAGCGGTTCAGCAGACCAACCGTCCGATCCTTGAGGCTGCGAGCCAGTCGGATCTGATCGCCCACCGTCGTCCCGCGGTCGAGGTTGTCAACCCGCATCGGGCGCAATGATGGCAGCGATCCGCCGTCGATATTCGCTAACGAAGACCATGAAGAGAGGTGGAGGCCGAAGCCTCCACCTCTCGCACCCCCGAACCATGCGCCTACGGTGTCGGAAGATCCTCGGTTGGCGTGATCAGATGGACCGGATTGCCCCGAACCTCGACCGTCCACGTTGTGAGGTCGGTCGAGGGCTGGCTGCCGCTGCCCATGTTGTAGCGGATGCGGAACCAGCCGCCACCCTGGCCGCCGGTCGGGGTCAGGCCGTCAGGCGTCGGGACCGGCGCCGTCCAGTTCTCGGGGAGTTGGAAGCAAAGGCGGAGCCAGCGGCCGTTGTAGATGCCGCCGGAGCCGGCGCTGGTCTGGATGGACGTGACGGTCCCTGACGTCTCCGGCCCGCACGTGAAGTCGGTCGGGATGGTCGTGCCGGTCACGGCGTTGAAGTGGAACGGCACCGGGCAATAGGACGCATTGCCGCAATTCGGGACTCCAGTCGGCATCGTGCCGCCCGGGATCTTGGGCATGAGGACCTCGAGGTTCGCTGACAGCCCGCCCGTATCTCCGGGATCCCACAGCGTGATGTCGACCCACTTGTTGGCGTGCACGGCCTCGATCTGTGCCAGGTAGAACGTCGAGGGCTGGCCGGCTGGGAGCGGGAAGTAGGCTTCCATCGCGCCCAGTCCGTAGACCTTGACATTGTTGACCGCACCGCCCGGGCCGGACGCGTAGATCGCGAAGCTGTTGAGGCCGGTGGCGTTGTTCTGGTCGTTCGCCAGGATGCGATCGTGGGAAGAGGTGTGAAGCCGATAGATCCCCGGACCCAGGTTGAAGCCGATCTGCCACCAGTCGTGGTGCCAGCTCAGTCCATCGCAATCGGTATAGGCCCCGCTGGACGGCTCGTCCCGGAGGGTGCTGTCGTAGTAGCGCACGCCGTTGTTGTTGACGCCCCGGCGGAACGAGTTGGGCTGGATGTCACCGTCGCCAACCGCCGTTCCTGACTGTCCATCGACGCGGACGTCGTCATTGAAGTCCCAAGCTGTATTGACGGTGTTGTAAAGCCGATAGAAGGCACTCACGGCGACGGGCGTGCTGGCCCCGTTCGAGCCACCGATGGTCCAGTACTCACCGGTTCCGGCCGACCCGGTTCCATCGCAGAATCCAGGATCGAAGAGCCAGACGTTGCCTCCGGCCGGGAGCTCGATCGCGTAGTTGTAGAACCCCTCGGGATTGCTCGAGCACGCCTGAGGCCAGGGCAGTAGTTGGGGTTGGTCGCCGACGTCCGCGTCGTGTACTTCGTCAGGTAGGCATCGCCCTGGATCGACGGCGCACCCTGGCTCTGCATGTCGGCCCAGAAGTTCTGGGGCACGAGCGCCGCACCTGCGGGACTGAGAACCGGGCACCTCCTGCTCGGACGACGTCGCGTAGTGGATCCGGATCCGGATGCGGTCGACCTCGACCGTGCAGCGAACCGCTGACATTCGTGCGGCGGAGCCGGACGCCGAAGTCGTTGTTCTCGACCTCGGCCTCCGTCCAAGCCTGGCCCCATAGCTCTGCGGCTCCTCCCACCGGCGGGATAGATGACGTCCGACGCGGTCAGGTTGCCACGTGGCCGGCACGGTGAACCCAGTGTTGGTCCAGTCATCGTCCTGGTCGGCCTGCGCCGATATCTCGACGCCGATGCGGCAGCTGCCGCTGCCGCTCCGCCGCGCCTCGATCTCGACCTCGATGCCCTTGATCTCGGCGTCGGTCGGGATGTCGATCTCGAAGTCGCGCCATGCGGCCGAGTCGCTCGCCGTTCTCCGACGGCGCGGTTGTTGTTGCTCTGAGTTGACCGAGAGGCACTGTCGTTCGTACCAGTCGCTCGGATCACCCGTCGCGTCTGGTGTCTCCCAGTCGTCGGCCGCTGTCGGGCCCTCGACGTTCTTGACCAGCCGGCCGACGCCGAGGTAGTTCTGTGGGCTGCCCATCGGTACGGGGAGGATGTACTCGGCACGGGCGGTGCGCATGACGGTCACGGTGTCGAAGCCCGAAAAGGCCCAGAAAGAAGGTGTCGACCGGAGCCTCGACGGTGACGATCATCCGACGCGAGAAGCTTGTCGTCGGCCGCCGCGGCGATCTCCGCGTTGACGTTGTCCGTGTAGCCGTTCTTGCGCGTCTCGGCGTTCGCCGCGGCGATCGCGCCGATTTCGTTGTTCGGCAGGTGCACGACGCCGGCGAGGGCGCCGGCATCGGCGGCACGCTGGACCTGGAGCTGGTTGGACCAGATCCAGGCCAGGTCGACCACGAAGGCGGCCATGCCGAGCAGGATGGTGAGCAGGAAGGCGAAGATGATGAGGATCTGGCCGCGGGCAGGCGGCCGCTCGCGCCGATGAGACGCCTGCTTGTCGGTCGCGCTGTTGGGCACGTTGTGCGACATCGATCGATTCCTTCCCCTCTCAGTTGGTCGGGTTGAGCTGCATCACGGTCCGGTCGGTCATGGTCAGACCGTTGCCGAAGATGAAGCGGAACGGGGTCTGGTAGACGTAGGTGTAGGTCAGCGACACGCCCACGCTCTGGGTGCCGACCGCGCTGTTGTTGCGACCGCAGGCACCCCAGGCGTTGCTGAACTCGATGAAGTCGAGGGCCACGCCGTCGACGATCGGGTCCGTCACCGGCGCTGTAGCGCCACACGTTGGTGAGCCCTTCCTGGCCGTCGAGCCCGGAGTTGTAGATGTGGATCTCGCTGACGTTGGACACGATGATCGGCGAGCCGGGGCTGGTCAGCACGCGCTGCACCGCGGCGATGATGCGCGGGTCGACGTCGGCGCGCTCCGGCACAGCCGGGCGGGCCCGAGCCGCCGTGGGCCAGCGCCGCACCGGCGCGCGCACCCTCGCGGGTGGCGTACTCCAGGGTCAGGTGGTGGTCGAACACGAAGCCGAACTCGAGGGTGCCGATCACGATCAGCACCAGCAGCGGCAGGAGCATGCCCATCTCGACCAGCGACTGGCCGCGCGCCGCGGCGCGGCGCAGGTGGCTGCGCAGGCGACCCATCACAGCACCGGCTCCATGCGCATGGCGTTACTGGCGGTGAAGGTGAAGCCGGAGCCGTTGAGCGTCACCAGCTCGGCCAGCGGGGTGATCCAGGGATGGGTGTAGTCGATGGCCACCCCGACGGTGTCGAGCGAGTTGGCGCCGCAGCCCTCGAGCTGGTTGCAGCGCGTGTCAGGCTGGTAGCCGAACTCGAGCTGGGTGTAGTTGACCGTGATTTCCTGGGTCTCCACGCCGTCCCAGAACTCGCAGGTGATGTTGCCGCCGCGGACGTAGGTGTTGGTGCCGAGCTCGTTGCCGTTGACCCCGGCGCGGTAGATGCGCACCTGGTTGATGCGCGCCGCATCCGAGGGGCGGTCGATGGAGTTCTCGATGGTCTGCAGGATGCGACAGTCGGCGATGGCGTCATTGCCCGACTCGGCCGCGATGAGCGCCGCCTCACGCGACGCGAAGTTGACCGCCAGGTTGGCGTTGAAGGCCAGCGAGAACTCGATCAGGCCGATGACCAGCACGATGAAGATCGGCAGCACCAGCCCGAACTCGACCATGGCCTGGCCGCGTCGCTGGGGGCGACGGGAGGCGCGGCGGACGCGCCGCAGCGGCTCGTGAGGGTGGAGATCACCAATAGTCCTACCCGGATGAGAACGAATGGACTACGACGATAGCGAGGGTCGCTTACAGCGTTCCTTACAGCCAATCACGAGCTCGGTGACAGGACGCACATCCGGCGGGCCGGCCTGGATCGGTCAAATCGGCGCAGGACGATCGCCCTACCGATGGTGACGATGGGCATCGGTATACTCGCCAGACCCCCTGAACCGCCCTCTCACGAGGATCGCAGCGCAGCGCATGAAGATCGGCATCGACCTCGGGACCGCCAACATCCTCGTCTACGTCAAGGGCAAAGGCGTCGTCCTCAACGAGCCGAGCGTCGTCGCGATCAGCGAGGACGAGAACCGCGTCGTGGCAGTCGGCGAGGAGGCCCGCGAGATGATCGGCCGCACCCCGGCCAACGTCCGCGCCATCCGCCCGATGCGCGACGGCGTCATCGCCGACTACATCATGACCGAGGCCATGCTGCGCTACTGCATCAACCGCGTGGCGCGGGTGCGGATCTTCAAGCCGGAGGTGATGATCAGCGTTCCCAGCGGCGTCACGAGCGTCGAGAAGCGCGCCGTTCGAGACGCGGCCCTCAAGGCCGGGGCGAAGGAGGCCTACCTCATCGAGGAGCCCCTGGCGGCGGCGATCGGCTCGAACGTGCCCATCAGCGGCCCGAGCGGCAACCTCATCATCGACATCGGCGGCGGGACGAGCGAGATCGCCGTGATCGCGCTCGGCGGCATCGTGGTGAGCGACTCGTTGCGTGTCGGGGGCAACCGCTTCGACGAGGCGATCACGAGTTACATACGGCGTAAGTACAACCTCATGATCGGCGACCGGACCGCGGAGGAGGTGAAGATCCGCATCGGCTCCGCGCTGCCGCTCGACGAGCCGCTGCGTATGGAGGTCAAGGGCAGGGACATGATCGCGGGGCTGCCCCGCACGATCCCGATCACCTCCACCGAGATCACCGAGGCCATCGAGCAGCCGCTCCAGTCGATCATCACCGCGGTGCGCAACGTGCTGGAGCAGACACCGCCGGAGCTGAGCAGCGACATCATCGACAAGGGCATGGTCATGACCGGCGGCGGCGCCCTTCTGCGGAACCTCGACAAGCTGCTGACCCAGGTGACCGGCATCCCGTGCCACGTCGCCGAGAACGCGCTCAACTCGGTCGCGGTCGGCACCGGCATGGCGCTCGAGCACTTCGGGACGTTCCGCAAGAGCCTGGTGCAGCGCTCGTGACGATCGCCACTTCGGCGACGGAGCTGGCCGGGCTCCCAGAGACCGTCGCGCGCGAGGCCACGGGTCGCCCTCCCGAGCCGAGGGCCTTCGCCGACTTCCACATCCACACGCGCTACAGCCGCGACTCGCGCCTGGGCGAGGTCGACTTCATCGCGCGGGCCATCGAGCGCGGGCTGACCCACGTCGCGATCACGAACCACAACAACGTCGAAGGGGCCGTCGCCATGCGCGACAAGGTCGCCGAGATGGGCCTGTCCGACCGGCTCTCCGTCATCTTGGGCGAGGAGGTCTCGACCGCCGACGGCGAGGTCGTCGGCCTCTTCCTGACGGAGACCATTCCGCGCGGCCTCTCCGCCGACGAGACCGCCGACGAGATCCATCGGCAGGGCGGGCCTTGTCTCGATCCCCCACCCTTTCGACCCGTTCCGCAAGTCGCACATCCGCGAGGAGCCGCTGCACCGCGCTGGCCGAGGCGGGCAAGATCGACATGGTCGAGATCTTCAACTGCCGGGTCACGTTCCAGCGCCACAACCAGGAGGCCGCCGAGTTCGCGGCGCGCTTCGACCTTCCGGGAATCGCCGCGTCCGACACGCACTCGGGCATGGAGGTTGCCATGGCCTCCAACGTCATGCCTGCCGTTCTCGACGGCCGATGAGCTGCGCTCGGCGCTCTCCGACGCCACGTTCCACGCCAGCCGCTCCAGCGTCCTCATCCACCTCACCACGCGCTGGGCCGTGCTCATGAACCGCTTCGACGCCTGGCGCGGGCGCCCTCGGCCCGGGAGTCCGCAGCCATGACCTATCAGCCCGCCCGATGGCGAGCCCGATGGCGTGACCGACGAGGCCGGGCCGCGGCAGCACCATCACGAGGACGTGATCTACGAGCCGGCCGAGTACCTCGGTGCGCCGCTCGACGAGCCGATCCCGGAGCGCGAGGTCAGCCTGAGGGCGCGCATCCTCAACTGGCGGACCATCGGCTCGACGATCTTCGCCCTCGTCCTGCTCGTGTTCCTCTTCCGGGTGGTGCTGAACGTCGACTTCGCGAGCACGTTCGAGTACATCGCCAACGCCGATCCCGCGCTCCTCGCGCTGGCGTTCATCGCGTACTACCTCACCTTCCCGCTGCGCAGCCTGCGCTGGAGCATCATCCTGCGGAAGGTGGGCACGGTTGTCCCCTACCGCGCCGCGACCGAGATCCTGTACCTGTCCTGGTTCGTCAACTGCGTCGTGCCGGCCAAGCTCGGCGACCTGTACCGCGCCTACCTGCTTCGGGGCGAACTACGACGCCTCTGTCTCACGGACCGTCGGCACGATCTTTATCGAGCGCATCACCGACGTGTGCGTCATCTTCGGGCTCGCGTTGGCCGCCGGCTTCTGGAGCTTCCGCGGTCGGAGCCGTCCGGAGGTCGACGCGCTCTTCGTGGCCGGCTTCATCTTCGCCGCCCTCCTGATCCTCGTCGTCGTGGCCCTCCGCTTCGGTGGCCATCGGCTCGCCCGATTCATGCCGGGGCGCATGGCCGAGTACTACGAGCGCTTCCACCACGGCAGCACGGCGGCCCTCACGCCGGGGACGCTGCGCGGTGATCGTGGCCATCACGATCGCGGTCTGGACCCTGGAGGGGGTGCGCGTGTTCTTCGTGATCCACTCCCTCGGCCTGGCGGAGCTCGACTCGCTGCGAATCAGCGCCTCGATCTTCGTGGCGCTGGCCGCGTCCCTGCTCACCGCCATCCCGCTCACGCCGGCCGGCATCGGCTTCGTGCAGTTCGGGATCGTCTGGGCGCTGTCGCTCTACGGCGTGTCGGCCGAGGCCGGTACGGCGGTGGCCCTGACCGATTTCGTGATCAGCACCCTGAGCGTGATCGTGATCGGCGGCATCCTGTACGTCTTCAGCGACAAGGTGCGTACCGCCCATCGAGCGCGACCCGTGGAGAGCCCCGGGTAGCACTTGGCCTCAGGCTCGGCCGTTCGAGGTGGCAGCGGTCGCAATGGTCGCAATGCGACGAGGGATGTTCACCAGAGACTGCTCGGGCGCGGTTACCTCGATCGACTGAGGACCAGCACGCGTGACGAGCGGCCCTGGGCGCCGGTCATGCGTACCAGGGCGCAGCTTCCTGAGGAAACGCAGCGCGAGCGAGCCCTTCGGTGAATCGGCCGCAATCGGCTGAGACGACGCCGCTCCGATGCCTGCAAGGTGCCCTGCAAGGCGCGATGGGTACCTTCCTCCTATTGAGGCAACCCTGTCCCCGGGCGATCCTCAGGTTGCCTGCGCGCACCACCGACGCGGCCCAGTGTCGTGGTCAGCGCAGACCCATACAGGTTCCGGATGACTCTGCAGACACCGCGCTCCTTCAACTCGTGGCTCCGGGCACAGCTGAAAGAGAAGAAGATGAGCCAACGCCAGTTGGCACTCCAGTCGGGCGTCGATCACTCCACGATCAGCCGGCTGATCAAGGGGGACCGGATGCCGTCGCTCGGCACGGCCACGAAGCTCGCGCGCGGACTGCGCGAGATCTCCGACGAGGCCGAGGGACCGGCCTACTTCGCCTCCCTCAACTCGCGTGCGGTGCTGCCGACCACCCGGGTCGAGTACGCGCTGCGAGGCGACGACGTCCTCACCGAGGCCGATGTGCGCGAGCTCATGCAGGCCTACATCGGCGTCCGCGCGCGTCGCGCTCGGGCCGCCGGCAACGGGTCTTCACCGAACGGCGGCAACGGGTTCCATCCCAACGGGAGCTCGACCCCCGGCTGACAGCCGAGCTCGAGTCAGTCCATCGCTCGCGTCGATCGACGCGAGGTCAGGTAGGCCTTCGGTGGCAGCTGCGGCAGCTCTGTCACGCCGTTCCACAGGAGCCAGGCTCGGCGCAGGTTGACCGCGTCCCAGCCCTCGTCCACCCCCGGCGTCTCGAGAATGAACGGCACGGTCGCCAGCCGCGGATCACGCAGCAGCGCTCGGAACCCCTCTATGCCCATCTGTCCGCCACCGATGTGCTCGTGACGGTCGGTGCGTGAGCCGAGGTCCGACCGGGAGTCGTTGAGATGGAGCATGGCCAGCCACTCCGGGCCGAGCAGCCCCTCGAAGCGATCGACGACACCGCGCGCCCCTTCGGCGGTCCGCAGGTCGTAGCCCGCGCCCCACAGGTGGGCGGTGTCCAGGCAGAAGCCGAGCCGGTCTGATCGGGCGTCGGATCCGATCTCGCCGAGGATTGCGGCCAGCTGCTCCACCTTCGATCCGAGCACGTCGCCGCCGCCGGCCGAGTTCTCGAGTACGAGCCTGACCCCGTCCGGCGCATCCGCGAGGATCGCCCGGACGTTCTCTGCGATGCGGCGGAGCCCGGTGTCGACACCAGTCCCGCGATGGGAGCCAATGTGGGTGTTGACCAGCGAAGCGCCGTACGCGGGCGCCATTGCCATCTCGGCTGCCAGTCCGGCCCGGGATTGCGAGGCGAACGGCTCGGCGGAGCCCGCGAGATTGATGAGATAGGACGCGTGGATCGAGATGGGAGCCACACCCTCGGCGGCGCAGTACGCGGCGAATGCCGCTGCGTCCGGGTCCGGATCGGCGCCCCGACGCCACGAGGTCGGGTTGTCGGTGAAGATCTGGATGGCGCCGGCACCGATCTGGCGGGATCGCCGCGCGGCTCGAAGCAGCCCGAGCCGGACACCGAGGTGGATCCCCACCCTCGGAGCCTCCGAGGCCCAGGTGAGGCGCCGACGCGGCTCAGGCCGCTCCCGTGCTACGGTGCCTGCCATGAGCGACGACGCATCGGTTGAGCGGCCTCACGCCCATCCCGAGCTCGCCGCGGGCGACGCGCTCGACTCGGTCCCCGATCGAAGGGATGGCGAACCCACGCCGGGGAGCGGGGACGGCCGCAACCTTCTCGGCATCGGCCTCGCCATCTACTTCGTCGTTCTCATCGGGATCGTCGTGGCGATGCTGCTGTTGCCCGCGCTCATGCCGTCCGGCTGAGGGAGGATCCGCGGGCGCGCACGAGTCACGCGCGCGAGCGATCGATGACCGGCTGGATGACGCCGAAGTTCCCGTCGGAGCGCCGATAGACCACCGAGACGTCGTCGGTCTCGGCGTCGTGGAAGACGAAGAACGCGTGGCCGAGCTCGACCATCTGCGCGACCGCGTCCTCCTCGAACATCGGCGTCATGTCGAAGCGCTTGATCTTCACGACGTTGGGCCCGACCTGCTCCGGCCCGGGCTCGAGCTCGACGGTGCCTGCCGCCTCGCGCCGCATGACGACCGACACCTCCTCGGCCGCCCGGCCGCGCACGCTCCGGGGCCGTTCCTTGGTCCGCACGATCTGCCGCTCGATCTTGTCGATCACGACGTCCAGGGCCGCCATGGGCGTGGCGCCCGCCGCGTGCGAACGGAGCACGGCGCCGTTGCTGCGGAGCGTGACCTCGGCCACGTTCGCCGCATCGGACGAGTGGGACGCGTTGGCCATCAGCTCGATGTCGACCTCGGCATCCTCGTGAGCCGTCCGCTCGAGGCGCCGGAGCTTGCGCTCGATCTCACCGCGCAGCCGGTTGCTCAGCTCGAGATTGCGGGCTGTGAGGTTCGTCTTCACGTTCCGTTCCTTCCCCGAGTGTGGTCGGAGACCGCGTACCCCATACCCTAGCAAGACACGGGCTCGATCGCCCATCCCACCATCGGCCATCCCGCATCGGGGGCGCGCCTCACACCTCCCTCGCGATGGCGAAGCCGTAGACGATCTCAGCGCCCCCCGCTCGCAGGACGGCCGCACAGGCCTCGAGGGTCGCCGAGGTGGTGAGGATGTCGTCGACGACGATGGGGACGCGGGGAACGCGCAGCGCCCGGACGCACGCGGATAGCGCCGCGCAGGTTCCGCAGCCGCGCGGCCCGGTCCAGGCGGTGCTGGCGCTGAGTGGCCTCCCGTCGCTCGAGAATGTCGGCCAGCGCGATCCCCGTCGCTCGCCCCAGTGCCCGAGCCAGCAGCTCGGCCTGGTTGTATCCGCGCTCGCGTCGTCTGGCCGCGTGAACCGGCACGGGGACCAGGAGCGCCCCCGGGCCGGCGACGACGAGAAGGCGCCGCAGTGACGGGGCCGCCGCAACGGCCAGCGGCTCAGACGCGCGTGCCGCACCGGCGTACTTGAGGCGGCCCAGCGCGCGGCGCAGGGCACCGTCGAACGCGAACGCCCCGACGGCGACCGCCAGGGCGTCGCCGAGCGCCACGCCCGCATCGGCCGTGACGAACTCGCCCCGCTCGGGCGGGGTGAACGTCGCCAGGCAGGCCCGACACACGACGGCCCCGGCGCGGCCGCAGGCTGCGCACGCCGGCGGCAGGGCCAGGTCCAGGAGCGTCCGGAGCGCCATCGGTACCAGTGTCGGGCGACCAGGGGTACCAGCGGCTTACGGGCCGCTTATGGCCCGGCCGGTGTCGCTCGTCAACACCTAGCGGGACCGAAGTACTGCTCCCCTCGACACGGGACGTCAACCGACCCCACCGGACCGCCCCAGCGAACGAGCCGGAGGTACTTGTGAGGGTTGGTACCAGTGCCGTATCAGTGGCCTACGCGGTCCGTTGAGTGACCGGCCGCGGCTGATTGGGGCCCCGTCGACGCGGGCCATGGAATCTTAGGGGAGCTGGAATCAATGTCACCCACTAGTCCCGGCATGACGCAGCGGGTCCCGGTCCTCGACCGGGCCTTTGCCGTGCTCATGACCCTGCTCATGGTCCTCGCCACGTTCATGACCTTCGCGGCTGCGCCCGCGGCGGTGAGCGCGGCCGAAGGCGAGAACTGCGGTATCTATCCCATCGACCTGGTCTTCGTGATCGATCGATCCGGGAGCATGAACACCAGCGAGGGCGCCCACACCCGGCTCGGGTGGGCCAAGCTCGCGGCCACCGGACTCGTCGACCAGTTCAACGTTCCGGCCGGCAGCGTCGGGACCCTCCATCAATTCGGAGTCAGCACGTTCGGCGGAACGACGGTGACTCGCAACATCCAACTCGGCACAAGCAACGCCTCGACCGTGAACTCGGCGATCAACGGGATCGTCGGCAGCGGCGGCACCCCGTTCGACATCGGGATGAACGAGGGCGCCGACAACATGCTCGACGGCGACCGCACGACCTACGGCGGCGTGACCGTCAAGCAGGTGCTCATCTTCCTGTCGGACGGCAACCCCGATCCGGACAGCTATGCGCCGAGCAACGACGAGATCAACAGCTACCTGGCGTCGGCCGACGAGGCCTTCGCGGTCGCCATCGGTCCCGACGGTGGGAACCTCGGCGGCGGCGGTACCGGCGTCTCGTACGCCCTGATGCGCCAGATCAGCAAGCCCGGCTATGTCAACGCCGGCAATCCCGGTGGGTTCCGGGCAGTGACGAGCGGCTCGGGGCTGCCGAACCTGTTCGACGAGCTCTACGAGGAGATCGCGTGCCCGGTCGGCAAGCTCGAGGTCCGCAAGGCTCTCAGCCCGACCAACGACGCGGGTCGCTTCGACCTGTCGATCGACGGCCAGGTCCTCGCCAATGAAGCCGGCCACAACGGCAGCACCGGCGAGCAGGAGCTCGACGCGGACACCTACCTCGTCAACGAGTCGGCCGATGACGAGACGAGTCTCGCCAACTACACCGCGTCGATCTCGTGTGTCGACACGGCCAAGAACAACCAGGTCGTCACTGCCACTCCCGCCCAGGGCGGTGGCTGGGACGTCGCCGTGGCCGATGCCAGCGACGTCGTCTGCACGATCACGAACACCCGCAACACGGGGACCCTGACCGTCACCAAGGTCGTGACGAACGACAACGGCGGCAAGGCCGCGTGCAACGCCTTCGGGTTCAAGGTGAACAACGGGTCGACGGTCGGCTTCGAGGCCGACTGCACGAACGTTCTCACCTTGCCGACGGGCACCTACTCGGTGACCGAGCCGGCAGTCAACGGCTACGACACGACCTACGCGAACTGCACCAACGTCGCCGTGACGGCGGGGCAGAACGCGACCTGCACCGTCACGAACAACGACCGACCCGGGACGCTGATCGTGAAGAAGGTGCTCACCGCCGATGACGGCAGCGAGGCCGAGGTCACCGACTTCAGCTTCAGCGTCAACGGTGGCAGCGCCATCTCGTTCGAGGCCGATGCCGAGAACAGCATGCAGGTCAATGCCGGGACGTACACGGTCGTCGAGACCGATGCGGACGGCTTCGAGACCTCGTACGCCAACTGCACGAACCTGGTCATCCCGAACGGCGGGAGCGCCACGTGCACGATCACGAACAACGACGAGCCCGGCACCCTGATCATCAACAAGGTGATCAAGGGCGGCGATGCCGACCCGGATGACTTCAGCTTCCGCATCAACGGCGGCAGCTCGATCGACTTCCAGGCCGACGGCTCGAACCAGTACACCGTCGACTCGGGCTGGTACCTCGTCGCCGAAGACGCGGCTCCCGGCTGGGACACGACCTACGAGAACTGCTCGCAGATCTGGGTCCCGAACGGCGGCAGCGCCACCTGCACGATCACGAACGAGCGCCAGACCGGCAACCTGACCGTGATCAAGGACCTTGCCCCGAGCGATGACGACGGTCGCTTCGACCTGCGCATCGACGGCTCGGTCCGCGCCAACGGCGTCGGTGACGGTGGGACCACGGGGGCGATCTCGCTTCCGACCGGCAACCACACCGTCGGCGAGACCGGTGACGGCGAGACGAGCCTGGCGAACTACGCCAGCTCCATCGAGTGCCGTGCGAACGGCGGCCAGGGCAGCGTCGTCGCCTCGACGGCCGGCGCCGGTCCCCTGGAGCTGTACGTGAACGACGGCGCGAACATCGTGTGCGTCGTCAGCAACGAGCGTGTGACGGTCGGGTTCTCCAAGACCAACGACGCGGGCGAGCTCGCCAACGTCGAGCCTGGAGAGGTCATCCACTACACGCTCACGGTCACCGTGAACAGCGGGACGGCGACGGACGTCGTCGTGACCGATGAGCTTCCCGCGGGCCTCAGCTACGTGGCTGACAGCGCGGATCCGTCGGCCGGCTTCTCGGCCTCCGGGCAGGATCTGACGTGGAACGTCGGCAGCCTGGCCGCCGGCGCCCACACGTTCGAATACGACGCCATCGTGGACGAGGATGCCTCGGGCAGCCTCACCAACCTCGGGTGCGTCGACGCCGACCAGAACGACGAGCTGGTCTGCGACTCAACGACCGTCGATGTCCAGGCCATCAGCATCGAGAAGTCGAGCAACGCGGTCGAGACCGTCCTGCGCGGTGCGACCCTCGACTTCACGCTGGACCTGGCAGTCGTCAACGGGCCGATCGACAGCGTGACCATCGTGGACCAGCTGCCGGCCGGCATCGGTGATGCGACGGCCATCAGCGATGGTGGAACCTACGACGCGGTCAGCAACCAGATCACCTGGGTGCTGAGCGACGTCGCCGATGGCGAGGAGCTGACCTACAGCGCCGTCGTCACCGCGTCGGCCGCGGCCGGCGAGCACACCAACGTTGCGACCATCACCGACGGGCCCTGCGTCGAGGACGGGTGCACCGACGACGAGACGGTCGTCGTCCGCATCCCGGCCCTCGTCATCGACAAGGCGGCCGATGCCGAGCAGATCGTCATCAGCGGCCCGAACGATGCCCTCGTGGCCACCCCGTCGGTCGTCACCTGGACCCTCACCTACACGCTGACCGACGGCCCGGTCACCAACGCGGTGATCACCGACGAGATCCCGGCAGGCTTCGTCTTCCTCGACGCGGCCGATGGCGGGACCTTCGCGGACGGCACGGTCACGTGGACCTTCGCGACCCTGTCGACGAGCGGAAGCGTCTCGTTCCGGACGACGGTCGACCCGGAGACGATCTCCCGGGCCGCCCCGACCCTGAACACCGCGACCATCTCGTCCGACCAGACGCCGGAGGATCCGGGTGAGGACTCGGTCACCGTGGCTGTCGAGCCTCCGCCGCAGGGCGGGAACCCGACGCCGGAGCCGTCACTGCCGAACACCTCGCTCGGTATCGGCCCCGACGGTCAGCCGTTCACGGTGCCGGTAGAGCTGCTGGCGGTGGTCTTCATCGGCTCGCTCGGCGCACTGACGCTGGCGAACGTGAAGGCGCGGGGGCGACGCCGCTAGCGGAAGCGGCGCGGGACCGGCGACGGGGGACGGGGGAGCCGGTCCCGCGCAGATAACTTCAGCTCCCTGGGGGATCGTGGGGTGGAGGCGCCAGCCTCCACCCCACTTCTCGTTCCTTGCCCGCAGAATGGGGGCATGCCCGAAGGCGACACCGTTCACCGCACGGCCGAGCGGCTGCGGCCGATGATCGGGCACGCAGTCACCTCCGCCCGCGCCCGCCCCGGCCCCGGCGTGCGCCGCGTCCCCGACCTGTCGCGCCTCGTCGGGGCGCGCGTGCGTCAGCGTGGAGGCACGCGGCAAGCACCTGCTCATCGGATTCGAGGGCGGCCTGACGCTTCGCAGCCACCTGCGCATGACCGGCTCGTGGCGCCTTCTGCCGGCGCCCGCGCCGCGCGCGCTCCCGCGTCGCTCCACGGCGATCATCGAGTCGAGCGCGTGGACGGCGATCGCGCTCGCCACCCCGGTCATCGAGCTGCTGACCGATGCGGAGCTCCGCAGATCCGAGCCGTTGCGCAGCCTCGGCCCCGACCTGCTCGCCGCCGAGCTCGACGCCGACGAGGCGATTCGGCGCCTCCGCATGCGAGATCGCGATGAGCTCGGCAACGCGCTGTTGGACCAGCGCGCCGTGGCAGGCATCGGGAACGTGTACAAGAGCGAGGTCGCGTTCCTCGAAGGGCTCGACCCCTGGTCGCCCGTTGGGGCGTGCACCGATGCCCAGCTTCGCTCGGTCCTCGCGACCGCACGCCGGCTCCTCCTCGCCAACCTGGCCGACGGCCGGCGCTCGACCACCGGACGCAGGACGCCCGGCCAGCGCTTGTGGGTCTACCGCCGCTCCGGGGAGACCCTGCCGGCGCTGCGGATCGCCGATCCGCTCACGGCCCCAGGGCTCGCCACCACGGCTGACGTGGTGGTGCCCGCGCTGCCAGCCCGCTCCGGCCGACCCGTCACGCGCTTCCGTTGTTCATGCAAAGATGGGGACACCATGACGACCATCCACGCCCAGCTCATCGGCTACCCCCGCATCGGCCCCAATCGCGAACTGAAGTGGACGCTCGAACGCGCCTGGTCCGGCAGGATCGACGCGGACGCGCTTGCCACCCGGATCGCCGAGCTCCGCGAGGCCCACCTCGCCGAGCAGCGCGAGGCCATCGGCTCCGCGGTCGACGACTTCTTCCTGTACGACGCGGTCCTCGAGACGGCCCTGATGCTCGGAATCGCCCCTGACACCGATGCCGGACGGATCGAGTCGGACGCGTTCGGCGTGCTCACCGCCCTCGCTCGCGGCACGCCCGAGCGCGAGGCCTGGGAGATGACGAAGTGGTTCGACACGAACTACCACTACGTCGTCCCGGAGATCGAGCGCCGCGCCGCACGCGCTGACGCCGCTGCCGTGGCGGGAGCCGACGGGAGACCCGGACACGACCTGGCCCATGCGTCGGGCCGTACACGCCTCGTCAAGCTCAGCAAGCTCGCCGACGGCGTCGATCCGCGCGAGCTTGCCACGGGCGGCGGGAGCGGCCATCTGGGACTGGGCGCGACGCACAGGGGTCCGGATTCCGCCTCCAGGTCGACGAGCCGAGCCTCGGCATGGTGGTCGACGACGCGGATGCGGCGATCCTCGAGGCAGCCTACAGGGTGCCGCGGGCGTCGCGGATGCCCTCGGCTCGGCCCCGATCGTGACGGTCCAGTTCGGCCACGCCGCCACCGCGACGCTCGAGGCGCTCGGTCGACTCGGGTTCGCGGTCCAGGTGCCGGTGGCGCATGTCGCGGAGCTGATCGGCACGCCGGGGTGGGCCGCCCAGCCGGAGCATGTCGTGGCCGTCATGGACGGCCGCACGCCGTGGCCGGACGACTTCGATGCCGCTCGCGCGGCGATCGCCACGATCGACGACGGCCGTCCCGTCCGCCTCGTGCCCTCGACGAGCCTGATGTTCCTCCCGGTAACCGTCGAGGGCGAGGAGCTCCCCGCCGGGTTCCAGTTCGCCCGTGAGAAGGCGCGAGCCCTCGCCGCGTGGCCGGATGCCATCGAGCGCGGCTCGGCACCCGAGGTGACGACGTCCGCCGCGCGGCGGAGTGGCCCGGGATCGGCGAGCTCGCCGCCCGCGCGTCTCGCTCGGATCGGACGCGCAGCCCAGGCCGACCTCGACCTCCCGCCGTATCCGACCACGACCACCGGCTCGCTGCCGCAGACGAACGACGTGCGGCAGCTCCGCGTCCGGCTCGGGAAGGGGGAGCTGGACCGGGCGGACTACGACGCCGCCATGGCCGAGCTCATCACGGACTCCATCGCCTGGCAGGAGAAGATGGGCCTCGACGTCCTGGTCCACGGCGAGTTCGAGCGAACCGACATGGTCGAGTACTTCGCCGAGAAGATGGACGGCTTCCTCACCACCCACAACGGCTGGGTCAACTCGCTACGGCAGCCGATGCGTTCGCGCGCCGATCCTGGCCGCGCCGCCCAGCATCAGCGAGCCGATGACGGTCGCCGAGTGGCGGATCGCCCAGGACGTCACCGACAAGCCGGTGAAGGGCATGCTCACCGGTCCGGTCACGATCGTGAACTGGAGCTTCCGCCCGCCCGGCGTGCCCGACGACAAGCTCTTCTGGGCGGTGGCGCAGCCGATCGCGCAGGAGGTCGGCTACCTCGTGGAGGCGGGCGCCCGCGTCATCCAGGTCGACGAGCCGGCGGTCCGCGAGCGCTGGCCGCTGCCGACCGAGGACGCGCCCCGGCTGCGCGAGATCTACGCGCGCGGCGTGCGCGCCTCGCTGAACCACGTCTTCAACCAGCCGGCCGGGGTCCAGATGCACACGCACATGTGCTACGGCGACTTCGGCGACATCGTTCCGCTGTGGTCGGACGCCGGCGTCGACGTGGCGTCGATCGAGTTCAGCCGCAGCAAGGACGACAGCTACATCCGACAGTTCTACGGGCTCTTCGCCGACGGCCACCTCCAGATCGGTCCCGGGCGTGTTCGACGTCCATTCGCCGCACACCCCGGGCGCATCGGTGATGAGCGAGCGGCTCCATCACTTCCGCGAGTTCATGGACGACCGCCGACCTGTGGGTCAACCCCGACTGCGGCCTCAAGACGCGCGGATGGTCCGAGATCGAGACGCAGCTCGGCGACATGGTCGCCGCGGCACGTGACCTTCGCGCCGAGGCCGACAACGGCTCGACGAGGCCGGAGAGCGCCGAGGTGGCCGGATAGTGCTCTCGCAGGCGGATGAGTGGATCGAGATGGTCGAGGTCAACCCACCGCGCCTGCCCGACATGACGCACCTGCGGCTCCGGGGACGGTGGCGCAACGTGCTGATCACCGACAACCCGTTCAAGCAGGTCCGCGTCTCGCCGTACGCCTTCGCCGCCCGGATCACCCACGACGTGCCGGACATCCGGCCGACCGTGGTCTGCTCCACGCGGGATCGGAACATCCTGGCCATCGAGTCGGAGGTGCGCGGAGCGATCGCGAACGGGGTTGACTCGTTCCTCGTCGTGCAGGGCGACATGCTCCCCGAGGTCGAGCACTGGTCGCAACAGCTACGAGATCGTGGAGTACCTGCGGGCCCTCCAGGAGCTCGATCTCGCCCTCTACGGTTCGAGGTCGGGCATGAGCACCCGCGCCCGCCGCTGGATGCTGCGCCGGCGCATCGAGGTCGGCGGCCAGTTCTTCACCACCGGCCCGGTGATGGACCCCGAGTCGGTCCCCGCCGTGGTGGAACGCCTCGAGATGCAGCCGGACGACCCGCCGGTCTACCTCGAGATCGCGCCGCCGTTCTCCGTGAAGTGGGTCAAGCGCATGGAGTCGGTGGGGGCCATCCCGATCGGCGACGGGCTGCGCGGCAGGCTGGCGAGCCTGTCCGAGGCCGATGCGCGCGCCGAGGGCTGGAGCGCCGCCAGGGCGATCGCCGACCGCGCCAAGGAGTCCGGGTTCGCCGGGATCGTGCTCATGGGCCTGCGATTCGAGACCGTCGTCGGCGAGGCCTACGACGTCTGGCACTCCTGACGCCGGCGGGCGTCAGGCCTCGATGCGGGTGATGTTCGCCCCGAGCGCCACGAGCTTGGCCTCGATCTGCTCGTAGCCACGATCGACGTGCTCGACGCCGTCGATCACCGACGTCCCTGAGGCCGACAGCGCGGCGAGGATGAGGGTGGCGCCGGCGCGCAGGTCGGCGATGACGACCTCGGCCGCGTGGAGCGGCGTCGGCCCGGTGATGCGGGCGCGCCGCTCGTCGAGGAGCTCGACGTCGGCCCCCATTCGCACCAGCTCGCGGATGTGGTCCATGCGGTCCTCGAAGATCGTCTCGTGGATCGTCGACGTTCCCGCCGCCTGGGTGAGGAGGACCGAGAGCGGCGCCTGGTAGTCGGTGGCGAAGCCGGGGTAGGGCGCGGTCTCGACGTCGGTCGCCCGCAGCGGCTCTCGATGAGGCTGGACCCGGATCGTGGCGTCGGCCGCATCGGCCACCAGGTCGAGCCCGACGCGCTCGGTGACCTCGAGGAAGGCTGCAAGGTGTGCCGGATCCACCCCGTGGAGCGTGACCGTTCCACCGGTGATGGCGGCCGCGATGGCGAAGGTCTCGGCCTCGAGGCGGTCGCCCATGACGCGATGCTCGACGCCTCCCAGCCGCTCGACGCCCTCGACGCTGATGCGCCGCTCTCCATCGCGCTCGATGTGCGCCCCCATGCCCCGCAGCATCGCGATGAGGTCGTCGATCTCCGGCTCCAGCGCCGCGTTGTCGATGGTCGTCGTCCCCCGTGCCAGGGTGGCGGCGAGCAGGACGTTCTCCGTGCCCATGACCGTCACGATGGGGAACTCGACGTCGGCGCCGCGCAGCCCGTCCGGCGGGGCTGAGGCGTAGTAGTAGCCCTTGCGGTACTCGATCGTCGCTCCGAGCTGCTCGAGCGCGGTCACGTGAAGGTCGACCGGGCGACGGCCGATGCGGTCCCCGCCGGGGTTGGGAAGGATGACGCGGCCGAAGCGCGCGAGCATCGGGCCGAGGAGGATGAAGCTGGCTCGCATGCGCTGCGCGGCCTCGAGCGGCACGAATGGCCACGCCGCGTCGACGGGCGGTGAGCTCGAGCGCGTCGCCATCGCTGCGCCTGACGTCGAAGCCGATATCGGTCATCACCTCGCGCATGAGCGTCACGTCGCTGATGCGCGGAACGTTCCGCAGCCTGACGGTCTCGTCCGTCAGCGCGGCGGCGGCCATCATCTTGAGGACCGCGTTCTTGGCTCCCGCGATCCGGACGTCGCCCTGGAGCGGAACGCCGCCGGTGATGACGAACTTCTGCACGCGACCTCGGCTCCCTACTCGCCTGTCGACGGGCCGCGTCCGGCGCCCACCAGCAGCGGGCGAAGGATCCAGCCGGCGACTCCAAGCATCACACAGATCTCCAGGACGACCAGCGAGGCATCGGGGTCACGCAGCAGCTGCCAGCCGAGCCACGAGGCAACGATCCCGCCGATCGCCAGCACGGCCTCCTGCCACGACTCGCCGCCCCACGGCGGCAGGCCGAGTACGACCGTGGCGGTGGTGCCGATCGTCAGGCTGACACCCGGCGAGGCGCCGGTGAGCGTCGTCACCACGACACCGATGGCGAGCGGAGCGATCACCAGAACGGCCGCGACGAGCAGGCCCCACGCATGCGAGGCGACCCACCACAGCATGGCGACCCCGCGCTCGGCGGTCCCGCCGTCGTCGACGCCGCTCACGAGGGCCACGCCTCCTTCCACTCGTGGGGTCCGGTGTGATGGCCGTCGCACAACGCGACGCGTCCGCCCATGTGCCGCGAGGGCAGGTATGGCTGCATCCCGTCCTCGAACGGGGTCGGCTGCCGGTTGCAGATCATCATCCGCCCGTCACGCGCCCAGGCGTAGAGGTGGTCGGACGAGCAGAACCGATACGGACGGGTGAAGTTCACCGTCTCGCCGTGGGCCGGCGCCGATGGCGACGCGATCGGCCCCGTCTCGCGGACGACCTCGATCTTCACCGGGAGCTGCGGCATCCGCGTGCCGCAGTGCTCGCAGGTCAGCATCGGTCAGCCCAGGTAGTGGGCGCCGTCGTCGGTGCGATGGTTCGCGACGAAGCTCGGGTCGAGGTTCGGGTCCTCGCCGATCGGCGAGCCCTTGTGCGGCTTGAAGTCGACCGGGCAGATGAACGGGTAGTCGCGACCGATCTTGCGCAGCTCCTGCATGCGCCGATGACCGGCGTCCGGGGCGCCTTCCGGCCCGCGCAGGTGCGCGCGCTCCGCCTCCTCGGCGGTCATGGGGGTGTCGTCGGGTCGCCCATGAACCGATGCTAGCCGCGGGAGCGCCGCCTCGTCGCGATGCGCTCGCGCATGAGCGCCGTCTGGAGCGCGGCGCGCACCCGCGCGATGTCGACCGGGTCGTGCGCGGACTCGAGCTCCGACTCGGCTCGCTTGCGGGCTTCGACCGCGCGAGCCTCGTCGATCTCGTCTGAGTGCTCGGCGAGGTCGGCCATGACGATGACCTTGTCCGACCGCACCTCGACGAACCCGCCGCTGATGAGCAGGGACTGCTCGGTGCCGCCCTTCTTGATCCGCAGCTCGCCGACGCCGAGAGCGCTTATCAGGCGCGTGTGGTGCGGCAGGATGCCGAGCTCGCCGTCGATGCCGGGCACGATCACCTCGTCCACCTCGTCGGTGAACGCACGTCGTTCGGGCGAGACGATCTCCAGCTGCAGTGGCATCGGATCAGCCCAGCGTCTCGGCGTTCGCCATGACGTCCTCGATCTTGCCGGCCATGAAGAACGCCTGCTCCGGCAGCTGGTCGTGCTTGCCCTCGAGGATCTCGCCGAAGCCCGCGCACGGTCTCCTTCAGCTCCACGTAGGCGCCGGGACGGCCGGTGAACTGCTCGGCCACGGAACGGCTGGCTCATGAAGCGCTGGAGCCGCCGCGCGCGGGCGACGGTGACCTTGTCCTCCTCCGACAGCTCGTCCATGCCGAGGATGGCGATGATGTCCTGGAGGTCCTTGTAGCGCTGCAGCGTGCGCTGCACCTCGCGCGACGACCTCGAAGTGCTCGTCGCCGACGATGCGCCGATCGAGCACGGTCGAGGTCGAGGTCAGCGGGTCGACGGCCGGGTAGATGCCGAGCTCCACGATCGAGCGCTCGAGGCGAATCGTCGAGTCGAGGTGCGCGAACGTCGTGGCCGGCGCGGGGTCGGTGTAGTCGTCGGCCGGCACGAAGATGGCCTGGAGCGAGGTGATCGATCCCTTCTTCGTCGAGGTGATCCGCTCCTGGAGGTCGCCCATCTCGGTGGCGAGCGTCGGCTGGTAGCCCACCGCCGACGGCATGCGACCGAGCAGCGCCGACACCTCGGAGCCCGCCTGCGTGAAGCGGAAGATGTTGTCGATGAAGAGGAGGATGTCGCGGCCCTCCTCGTCGCGGAAGTACTCGGCCATGGTCAGCGCCGACAGGCCGACGCGCTGGCGCGCGCCGGGCGGCTCGTTCATCTGGCCGAAGACCATGACGGTCTTGTCGATGACGCCCGACTCGGTCATCTCGCCGAGGAGGTCGTTGCCCTCGCGCGATCGCTCGCCGACGCCGGCGAACACCGAGTAGCCACCGTGCTCGGCGGCGATGTTGCGGATGAGCTCCTGGATGATGACCGTCTTGCCGATGCCGGCACCGCCGAACACGCCGACCTTGCCGCCGCGACTGAACGGGGCGATGAGGTCGATGACCTTGATGCCGGTCTCGAAGACCTGCGCCTCGGTCTCCATCTCGTCGAACGAGGGCGGCTCGCGATGGATCGGCAGGCGGGTGCTCGGCCTTGACCGCGCCCTTGCCGTCGATCGGGTGACCGAGGACGTCGAACACGCGACCGAGCGTCGCGCGCGCCGACTGGCACGGTGATGGCGGAGCCGGTGTCCGACGGCGTCGAGCCCGCGGGCGAGGCCATCGGTGGTCGACATCGCCACCGCGCGCACCCAGTTGTTGCCGAGGTGCTGCTGGACCTCGACGACGAGCGTGTCATCGACGCCCTTGGAGCCATCCGCGGAGGGACGCTTGATCTCGAGCGCGTTGTAGATGCCGGGCAGGTCGCCCGGCGGGAACTCGACGTCGATCACGGGACCCGTGATCTGGATCACCTTGCCGGTCGCCATCGGTGTGTTGTTCTCCTTGCCTAGCCGCCGAGCGCTTCCGCACCGGAGGCGATCTCGATCATTTCGCGGGTGATGGTGGCCTGACGCGTCTTGTTGTAGACGAGGGTCAGGTCATCGATGAGCTCGTTCGCGTTGTCGGTCGAGTTGCGCATGGCGATCATGCGCGCCGATCTGCTCGGAGGCGTTGTTCTCGAGCACGGCTCGATAGATGTCGATCGCCACGTAGTGCGGCAGCAGGCGGCAGAGCACCGCCTCCGGCGACGGCTCGAAGAGGTACTCGTCGTTCGTCCGCTCGGCCTCCTCCTCCAGTCTCGGGCTGCACGACGGGGAGGAGCGTGCTCGATCTCCGGCCGCTGGGACAGCGTCGTGACGAAGGTGCTGTAGGCGATGTCGATCTCGTCGTACTTCTCGGCCAGGAAGTCCTCCGTCACGAGCCGAGCGATCGGCGTGACGTCGGAGAACGACGGCCGGTCCCCGAGCTGTGCGAAGTGGGCGGCGATCGGGATGCCGGCACGCCGCAGGGCGTCGCGGCCCTTGCGCCCGACGGTGATCGCCTCGATCTCCACCGGAGCGTCGCCGTTGCGCGCGGGACGCCCGCTGGGTCACCCAGCGCAGCACCGATCGCGATGGCGTTCGCGTTCAGGGAGCCCGCCAGGCCGCGGTCGGTGGTGATCACGATGATCGCCGCCCGCCGCACCGGGCGCTCGGCGAGGAGCGGGTCGACGTCCTCGCCGAGGCCGGCGGCACGCGGCCACCCGCCGAGGGCGTCCTCCAGCTCGTCGGCGTACGGACGCGCGGCGAGGATGGCGTCCTGCGCGCGCTTCATGCGCGACGCGGCCACCATCTCCATCGCCCGGGTGATCTGGGCGATGTTGCGGACCGATCCGATCCGCCCGCGGATGTCCTTCAGGCTCGGCATCAGGACTCCGGCCCCGTTTCGGCGCCGACAGATCGGCCGATATTCACCGGCGCCAGCCGTCCGGCTGCGTTTGACCGATGCATCTGTCGCCTTGACGCATGCGATGCACCCATTGGCGCGTGTCGTGCGTCGCAGTGATCGATCTGGCGTTCAAACGGCACGTACCCGGCGCTTCCAGTGAAATTCGGTCGATGCATCGGTCAGTCTTGATCCTTGGCGCCGTCGGCGCCCTCGGCGCCAGGATCACCTGCATCGGCCTTGGGCTCATCGGCCTTTGGCTTCTCGGCTCTGGCCTCCGTCGATGGTGCGGCGGCGTCCTCGGCCGTGCCGTAGCCGCTCTGGCGCTTGTACTCGGCGACCGCCTTCTCGAGCGTCGCGATCGTCTCGTCGGAGAGGACCTTCTCGTTCTCGATCGTCGGGAGCAGGTCCTCGTAGCCGGACTCGAGGTAGCCGGTACAGGCCGGACTCGAACTCGCCGAGCTTCGCCGTCGTCGACGTGGTCGAGCAGGCCATTGGTGGCGGCCCAGATGATCGCGACCTGCTTCTCGACCGCGAGCGGCTGGAACTGCGGCTGCTTGAGGATCTCGGTCAGTCTTCTCGCCGCGGGTCAGCTGGTCGCGGGTCGCCTTGTCCAGGTCGGAGCGAACTGCGCGAACGCCGCCAGCTCGCGGTACTGGGCCAGGTCGAGGCGGAGCTTGCCGGCGACCTGGCGCATGGCCTTGATCTGCGGCGTTGCCGCCCACCCGCGAGACGCTGATGCCGGCGTTGACCGCCGGCCGCTGGCCCTGGTTGAAGAGGTCGGTCTGCAGGAAGATCTGCCCGTCGGTGATGCTGATCACGTTGGTCGGGATGTAGGCGGACACGTCGCCGGCCTGCGTCTCGATGATCGGCAGCGCGGTCAGCGAGCCGCCGCCGTTCTCCTCGTTCAGGCGCGCGGCGCGCTCGAGCAGTCGGGAGTGCGAGTAGAAGATGTCGCCCGGGAACGCCTCGCGGCCCGGCGGACGACGCATGAGCAGCGAGACCTGGCGATAGGCCCAGGCGTGCTTCGACAGGTCGTCGTACACGCACAGCGCGTCGCGCCCGGTGTCGAGGAACTCCTCGCCCATCGCCACACCGGCGTACGGCGCCAGGTACTGGAGCGGCGCGGGATCCGACGCACCGGCGAACACGACGATGGTGTGCTCCATGGCGCCGGACTCTTCCAGCTGCGCGACCACCTGCGCCACCGTCGACTGCTTCTGGCCGATGGCGACGTAGATGCAGATGAGGTCCTGTCCCTTCTGGTTGATGATCGTGTCGACCGCGATGGCCGTCTTGCCGGTCTGGCGGTCGCCGATGATCAGCTCGCGCTGGCCGCGGCCGATCGGGATCATGCTGTCGATCGCCTTGATGCCGGTCTGCACCGGCGTGTCGACCGGCTGGCGCACGATGACGCCCGGGGCGATCCGTTCGATCGGCCGCGTCTTCGTCGTGTCGAGCGGGCCCTTGCCGTCGATCGGCTCGCCGAGCGGGTTCACCACGCGGCCGATGAGGGCGTCACCGACCGGCACCTCCACGATGCGGCCGGTGGTCTTGACCTGGTCGCCCTCCTTGAGGGAGGTGTAAGTCGCCGAGGATCAGGGCGCCGACGGTCTCCTCCTCGAGGTTGAACGCCATGCCCATGATCCCGTGGCCGAAGTCGAGCAGCTCCTGCGCCAGGGCGCCGGACAGGCCGTACACCTGGGCGATGCCGTCGCCAACCTCGACGATGGTGCCGACGCCGGAGACATCGGCGCCCGCGTCGAATCCCTTGATCTCGCTGCGAATGATCGACGTGATTTCGTCGGATCTGATCGCCATCGGTTCCTCTTCTCTCGTTCGCCTAGACGGCGGTCAGTCGGGTCCGCAGCCGCTCGAGGCGATTGCGGACGCTCGCGTCGTACAGCCGGTCGCCGATTCGGACGGTGATCCCGCCGATCAGCGACTCGTCGACGACCTCGTTGATCTCGATCTCGTCGCCGGTGAGCTCATGGAGCCGCTGCGAGCACGTCGGTGCGCTGCGCCTCCTCGAGCGGGAGCGCCGTGCGCACCTCGGCCAGCGAGACGCCGCGATGACGGCGCACCAGGCGGCCGAAGTGCTCGACCATCGGGCCGATCGCGCCGGGACGTCCGCGCCGGATCATGAGCAGCACCAGGTTGAGCGCCTCCGGAGTCGAGACGTCGCTCGTCGCGCGCCGGATGACGCGCTCCTTGTCGGCAAAGGCGACTGCCGGGTGCTCGACCAGCGTTCGCAGCTCCGGCTCGGAGAGCAGCTCACGCAGCCGCCGGAGGTCACGCTCCCACGCGTCGAGCGTGCCATCGGCCCGGCCGATCTCGAACGCCGCCTCCGCGTAGCGCCGCGCCGCCGTGTCTCGCCGTGCCATCGGTCAGTTCTTCTCCGCCGTCGTGGAAGGGCCGCCGGGAGCTTCGGCGAGGAACTCCTCGACCAGCCGGCGCTGCGTCGGTCCGTCCATCTCGGATCGGACCAGCTTGCCGGCCGCGGCCAGCGCCAGGTCGGCGACCTGGGCACGGAGCTCGGCCATGGCCCGGTCCTTCTCGGCGGTGATCTCCTCGCGGGCGCGAGCGGTGACCTCTCTCGGCCTCCGCGCGGGCCTCGGCCAGGATCTCGTCGCGCGTGTCGGTGGCGATCTTGTTGGCACTCGCCAGCATCTCGGCTGCCTCCTTGCGCGCCTCGGACACGGCCGCCTCGCGCTCGGCGCGGGCGAGCTCGCGGTCGCGGGCCGCCACCTCCGCGTCTTCCAGGCCCTTGCTGATCCGCTTCGAGCGCTCGTCCAGCATCTGGACGACTCTCGGGAACAGGAACCGGTTCAGGAGCCAGAGGAGCAGCAGGAAGTTGACGACCTGGAAGAACAGCTTCGGAAGGTCGACCCCGAAGGCGTCGAAGAACTCCACTTACCGCGCCTCAGGCGGCGAAGATCAGGATCAGCGAGACGACCAGGCAGTAGATGCCGATGGCCTCGGTGAGCGCCAGGCCCAGGATGTAGGGAACGAAGATCGCGCCCGATGCCTCCGGGTTGCGCCCCAGGGCCTCCATGGCCTTGCTGAAGCCGATGCCCAGGCCGATGCCGGGGCCGATGGCTCCGATCATGGCGATACCGGCCGCGAGATTGGAATCCACTTGATCAGATCCTCCTGTCTTGCGCCTGCGCCGTGCAGGCTTCGAATCGATTGGCCTGCGTTCAGGCGGTGACGGGTTCGGGGGTTTCTACGCGGGTGAGCCGATGCGTCGGCCTCGTGCTCGTCGCCATGGCCGGGGCCGTGCTCGGCGATCGCCATCGTGATGTACGTCATCGTCAGCAGCGCGAATACCAGGGCCTGGACGGCGCCGAACAGCAGCTCCAGGCCAAGGAAGACGGCCGGCACGAAGAAGGCGAGCGGCAGGACGAAGAGGGCTGCGGTGGTCAGCGCCAGCATGGTGCCGATGAGGACCTCGCCGGCGAAGACGTTGCCGAAGAGTCGCATCGACAGGCTGACGAGGCGGGAGAGCTCGCTGATGAGGTGGATCGGGAACATGAGCGGCGCCATGTAGCGCGGCTCGCCGACGAGCTCCATCAGGTAGCCGCCGACCCCGTTGATCCGGATCCCCCACCAGACGAAGACGACGAACGAGACGATGGCGAGCCCAAGCGTGAAGTTCAGGTCGGCCCCCGCGGCGCGGACGAAGGGGACGAGGAGCTCCTCCTCGCCGTGGTGCTCGATGATGCCGACGGTGCCGACGCCGGGCAGCAGCCCGATCCAGTTCGCGATGAGGATCATGAGGAAGAGGCCGGTCACCAGCGCCACGTAGCCCTTCCAGCGGCTGGTGGACCCTTCGACGATGCCGGTGATCCACTCGATCGGCCACTCGATCAGGCTCTGCATGCGGCCGGGAACCAGCTCCGGTCGGCGAAGGAAGACCCATGCCAGAAACAGCAGGATCGCCGACGCGAGCACCGCGCCGACCATGCTGTTCGTGACCGTCAGCGGGCCGATCTGAATGCTGGGAGACGTGGAGCGGCCTGCCCAGCGCTGATCGAGGACGCCGCAGGCAAGCGGCTGCCGCAGGATCGTCTTGCTTCCGGCATCTATCTCCTCATTGCGTCGCGTGCGACGTCCCAGAGCGTGTACATCGCCGCCGCGATCCCAAGGACCATGCCGATCAGCGTGAAGATCGGCCGAGTCCCCAGCCAGTTGTCGAGCAGGATGCCCCCACCCAGGCCGATGGCCACCGAGACGCCCATCCGGATCCCGATGTCGAACGCCAGGCCCCAGCTGGGCGGTTGCGTCCGCGCCGGCCGGTTCGGACCGTCGGTCGGGTCGGGATCATCCTTCATGGCGCGGGGTTCGCGCCACCTGCTCGCCGCGCGTTCCCGCGCGAATCAGCAACCAGATCCCGGCGGCGGATACCGCCGAACCGAGGAGCAGACCCAACAGCACGAAGAGGGGCGAGGTTCCCTGGTTCATGTCGATCATGATCCCGGCGACCGCGCCGCCCACGATGGGAATCACCATGATCGCGGTCACCTGGGCCAGGATCTTGACGAGCCCCATGGGCGTGAGTTGTTTCATCAGGAAGTTCGACTCAGGGCGGTCGGACGGCGGGAGTATAGCCGAGGCGATTACGCGACGCGAATCCAGGGGTTGCGTCGACCTCGAGCGGGAATTGCCCTCCTGGATCGTCGGGATCGCTCAGGCCGGAATGTTCGCCGCCGCGCGGCTCGCCGGCAGGCCCGGAACCGGGAAGCGGTCGGTGATGGATGGCCACGCGGCGCCGGATCTCGTCCTGGGCGGACTCGTCGCCGCGGGCGGCGATCCCGTCGACGATCAGCGCCCCGATCTCGCGCATCTCGGCCTCGCGCATGCCACGCGACGTGACCGCCGGCGTCCCGACGCGGACGCCCGAGCCGATCATCGGCTTCTCGGGGTCGTAGGGAATCGTGTTCTTGTTCACCGTGATGCGGACCTCGCCGAGGGCCGCATCGGCCTCCTTGCCGTTCACGCCGAGCGGCCGGACGTCAACGAGCATCAGGTGGTTGTCGGTGCCGCCGGAGACGATCGACGCACCGTGCTCGGCCAGGGTTGCGGCGAGCGTGCGGGCGTTCTCCACCGTCGCCACCTGGTCGGCCCGGAACGTCGTCGCTGGCCGCCTCGCGGAAGGCGACCGCCTTGGCGGCGATGACGTGCATGAGCGGACCGCCCTGGAGGCCGGGGAAGACGGACTTGTCGATGGCCCTGGCATGCTCCTCGCGCGACAGGATCATCCCGCCCCGCGGCCCGCGCAGGGTCTTGTGGGTCGTCGTCGTCACGACGTCGCAATGCGGCACGGGTGACGGATGAACGCCGGCCGCGACCAGGCCCGGCGAAGTGCGCCATGTCGCAGATCAGCAGCGCACCGACCTCGTCGGCGATCTCGCGGAACGCGGCGAAGTCCCACAGCCGCGGATAGGCGGTGGCGCCGGTCACGATCATCTTGGGGCGGCGCTCACGCGCGAGGGTGCGGACCTCGTCGAGGTCGATGAGGTGGGTCTCGCGGTCGACGTGATAGGCCACGAAGTCGTAGTACTGGCCGCTGAAGTTCACCGGCGACCCGTGGGTCAGGTGGCCGCCCTGGTCGAGCGAGAGGCCCAGGACCGTGTCGCCGCGCTCGAGCAACGCGTGATAGACGGCCATGTTCGCCTGCGCGCCGGCATGCGGCTGGACGTTGACGTGCTCGGCGCCGAAGAGCTCCTTCGCGCGATCGCGGGCGAGGTTCTCCGCGACATCGACGACCTCGCAGCCGCCGTAGTAGCGGCGCCCGGGATAGCCCTCCGCGTACTTGCCGGTGAGAATCGTCCCCATCGCCTGGAGCACGGCGAGCGACGGGTAGTTCTCCGACGCGATGAGCTCGAGGTGCGCTCCGGGTCCGCTCCTCCTCGTCGCGCACGACGCGCCAGATCTCGGGGTCCGCGGTCTCGAGCGACGCCCACAGGTCCATGCAGCGGAGTGTAGCGCTCGCCACCGTGGCCATCGGCCGGCCGCGGCCATTGGCACGAGTACAATCGCTGCCCGATGGATGCCCCCGAGCCGATGAGCGTCCGAAGCCGCCCGCAGCTGGCGCTGCTCCTTCCCGTCCTCGTGCTGCTGCTCGCGACCGGCGCCGAGTTCGTCTACGAGACGTGGCTTGCCTGGGACACCGGCCGTCCCTGGGCCGTCATCCTGCCGCTCGCCGTCCTTGGTGCGCTGACCTTCCTGGCCGTGCTGGCAATGGCGATGGGACGTCGGATCGGCTGGATCGTGGCCGTCACGACCACCGGGTGGGGCCTCACCTTCGTGCTCATCGGCTGGTACTTCGGCGGCGAGCGCTACATCCTCATGGGCCTCCTCGCGCTCCTGGCGTTCCTGCTGCACACCACGGAGATGCGCACCGCCTACGGAGTTCGGCCCGGGGGGGCACGATGACGGACGACCTCGAGCTCCTCCGCCGCCACGAGCCGATCGTGCGCTACACCCTGGGGGAGTACTTCCTCCCGATGGACGTCGGCGACTTCGTTGCGAATGCCGCGCTCATGGTCCGGCGCGAGGACGGCGAGGTCGTCGAGGTCATTCCCGCGGGCAAGCTCACCCTCGATCGCCTCGCGGCACCGATCGCCGAGGCGCCGTTCGGACGGCAGTTCCTCAGCGTGGCGAGCGAGCTTGCGCCGACCATCCTCCCGCGTCGCGATCGGAAGTCGAAGTTCCGCCGCGGCCCTGGCCGTCTCAGCAGGGTGGGTTATCTCTCTCGTCTCGTGGACGCCTTCTTCTCGCTGGGCCTGCTCCTCAGAGGCCGGGTCCCGGGAGCGCTGGCCAGCGATGCCATCACGCGCTATCGGGAGATCGTCGGGGACGCGACAACGCACCCCTACTACGGGCGCGTCGTTCGCGAGGCCGGTTGGACCGTGCTCCAGTACTGGTTCTTCTACTCGTTCAACGACTGGCGCAGCAGCTATCACGGCGCGAACGACCACGAGTCCGACTGGGAGATGATGATGGTCGTGCTCGACGGCGATGCAGACGAGAGGCCCCTGTGGGCCGTGTACGCCCAGCACGACTACAGCGGCGCGGAGCTTCGGCGCCGATGGGACCACTCCGCCGAGCTGGAAGTCATCGACGGGCATCCTGTCGTCAATGCCGGCGCCGGCTCGCACGCGTCCTATTTCGTCGCCGGGGAGTACATGACGGAGCAGGAGCTGGCGCTCGCGGCGCCGCTGCGGGCCATCGCGTCGGCGTGGTCCCGCATTGCCGGCACCCAGCGATCGAGCGAGAAGATCCTGCCCATCGCCTTCATCGACTACGCGCGCGGCGACGGCGTCGCGATCGGCCCGGGGCTCGAGCACACCTGGGACGCCAGGCTCGTCGACACGGAGCCGTGGGCGCCGGGGTACCCCGGGCTGTGGGGAGCCGCAGTCGGGGATCCCTTCGAGGGCGAGGACGCGCCGGCCGGACCGATGTATTCGCGCGACGGGAGCCCGCGCGGCTCGTGGCTCGACCCGCTCGGCTTCGGGGCCCTCGACTCGGTGCCGCCGCCATCGCGAGAGCCCGCGGTCCTGCGCGCCCAGCTGGCCGACATCGAGGAGCGGCGCCCCGACCACGAGGCGACGATCACCTCGCTCATCGGCCGTGTCGCCAGCCTCGGGGCCGAGGATCGGGCGGTCCTCGCCAGCGGCCGCCGCCAGTCGACCCGGGAGGCGGATGCCGACGATGCCACCGATGTCGTTGAACGCTCTACCATCGACGAGCTGGCCGCCGCGCGTCGGGCGCGGGCGACCGACGAGATGCGCAAGGTCGCCATCGAGACGCGGCTCGCGGCGATCGAGCGCGGTGCGGTCGAGCCACCGGGGGCCCACCTCGGGCGGTACGCCGTCCCGACGAAGGCGGAGGACCGTCGCTTCGGTCGCTTCCTCGAGATCTGGGCCGCGCTGAGCATCGGCCTCCTGCTCCTGGGCCTCGTCTTCGTGGCCTTCGTCTTCCCCCAGCTCGTCGTCCTCGCAGCGGTCGCGGTGATCGCCGCCTTCCTGTTCCTCGACTCGGTACTGCGCGGCACCGTGGCCGGCGTCGCGTCGACGATCACGCTGACGTTGGCCGGGGTGGTGCTCCTGATTCTCGCGATCACGTTCTGGGCGCAGGCGCTCGTCGTCGCGGCGGTCGGTGCGGCAGGCTTCGTGATCTGGCAGAACCTCAGCGAGCTGCGTTCCTGACTACTACGCGGGGCCGCGACGCCAGCCGGATTCGTCGACGGTGACCACCTCACCGTCGCGCACGCTGCTCGGTGCGCTCGGATCCACGACGACCGGCATCGAGACCCCGTAGAGCTCCGCGGCAATCGTGGCGCCGATCGCGAGGATGAGGTCCGGCTCGCCGAGGATCAGCGCGGCGGGAGCGGTCCCCAGGCGCACCGCCTCTGCCAGGACCGATGCGGACGAGGAGGAGCCCCGACCACCGGGCATGATCACCACCCGCCCCGTCAGCCGGCTGCCGTGCTGCGCGTGATGCACGTCGATGATCGCGCCGCTCTCCGGGTCGACACCGCCCCAGAAGGACAGTGGCTCGTCGAGGATGATCGCCGCACCCGTGGTCACGCCTCGCCCCACGCGCTCCCGTCGCGCACGACGCGCCCTGCGACGGCCGACTCGAGGCAGTCCCGGGTCGAGGCCAGCACCACGGTCGCCCCGATGTTGCCGGGGGCGTAGTACGCCCACTTCCCCGAATCGGTCATCACCGCGCCGTTCGTGCCGCGCAGGATCGGCGCGATGTAGCTGCAGGTGTCGGTGAGCACCTCGACACCGGCGGCGGTGAGGGTCCCCGCGACTTCAGGCACCGACTGGAGCACGTCGCGGCCGGTCGAGATCAGGCACTCGATCGATGCGGCCACCCGCCGGCCGTCGAGGATCGCCACGTAGCGCTCCAGCTCGTCGCGCGACGCGTGCGGCGTTCCGAGTGACACGCCGCCGAGTGGTGACTCCACCCCCGGCGAGAGGTCGTCGCGGACCTTGCGGAGCTCGTCCAGCGTCACGATCTCGACCGGCTCATCCCCACGCACGAGGCCCTCCTCGGGCGTCGAGCCGATGACGTGGAACATCCCGACCGCACCGGACGACGCCGCGGCGGCGGCGAGTGCCTTGAGGCGGTCCTCGGACTGGCCGGCGGGCAGGCCGTCGATTGCGGCCACTGCCGAGCCCGCATGGCGGCCCAGGACCACGCCGAGCACGGGAAACAGGCTGTCGTCGTCGCGGAGGGCTGGACCGACGTCGTCGCCGAGGCGCAGGGCCAGCGTGGGTCGGCGGGCCTCGTCAAGATGGAAGCCCGACTCGGGAACGCGGCCGCAGATCGCCGCGGCGACGTCCAGGAAGTCGCCGTACCGATTCGTGCGGGCGCCGAGCACGCTGTTGCAGAACGCGATCGCGTTCGACTCCCCCCACGCGACGTGCGCGCCGAGAGCCGGCCGTGCCTCGGCCAGCTGATACGGGGCGCACGTGAACGTGGGCCGCGCGCCGAGCTCGCGGTAGCGTTCCATGAGCAGCCGACCGCGCTCGGCCAGGTGCGGATCGCCCCGGAACAGCTCCGGATGGAGCAGGTCCGCGCCGCCGACATTGAGGGTCGTGGGGACCGAGACGCGCGCACCGCCGTCGACGAGCCGGTCGACGAAGTCGATCGACGCTTCCCCGTGGTACAGGCAAGAGTCGACGTGGGCGGACTCGATCGGTATGAGCCGGCTCGCGCGGCTCACCTCTGCGGCCCGCACCACGAGCCGCATGGCGAATGCGGAACCCGGCCCGCGCGCGCCGTCGAGCAGCGCACGATCCTCGGCATCGAGCGCCAGGCTCAGGAGCGGGCCTCTTCCGCCTCGACGCGGGAGATCTTCTCGACGCGCGGCACGTGACGTCCCCCGGCGTACTCACCATCGAGGAAGGCGCGGACGCACGCGCGCGCCACCTCGAGCCCCACGATCCGGGCTCCCATGGCGAGCACGTTGGCGTCGTTGTGCTCCCGGCCGAGACGCGCAGTCACCGGGTCGGTGGCCTGGACGCACCGAATCCCACGGACCTTGTTCGCGACGATGGCCTCGCCAGTTCCGCTCCCTCCGAGCACGATGCCGCGCTCGAAGTCGCCGCGGGCCACCGCGCGCGCCACCGGTGCGATGAAGTCGGGGTAGTCGACCGCGGCCGTGTCGTAGGTCCCAAAGTCGCGGTACTCGATCCGCAGCTCGTCGAGCAGCGTGCACAGCTCGCCCTTGAGGTGAAAGCCCGCGTGGTCGGAGCCGATGGCGACTCGCATGGCGCCGAGTGTACCGATCAGCCGAGGCCGACGAGGGCAGACAGCTCCGCCGCGCCGATGGGGCCCTCTCGGAGGATGCGCGCCGGCGTCACGCTCAGATCGAGCACGGTCGAGGCGACCCCGCCGGGCACCGCGCCCCCATCGAGGACTGCCGACAGCTCGTCCTGGCGGGTGGCGAAGGCGATGAGCACCTCGTCGGCGCCGAGCGTGTCCGGCTCGTCCGACACGTTCGCGCTCGTCGCACAGATAGGCCCTGCCGCGGTGATGAGCGCCAGCGTGACCGGATGATCGGGCGCCCGGTACGCCTGCGTGCCCTCGGCGGTGGGAAGCACCAGGGTGAGGGCGCCGGGCCAGAAGCGGTCTGCCAGCGCGGCCGCCCGGTCGTCGGGCTGGCCTTTCAGCTGACGCACGTGGTCTAGGTCGGCGACGAGAATCGGAATCCGTCGATCCGGGGGTCGCGACTTCAAGGCGAATAGCGCGTCGATCCGCTCGGGTCTCGAGGCGGCGACACCCACTCCGTAGACGGTGTCGGTCGGGAACGCGACGACCTCGCCGGCGCGCAGCAGCTCGGCAGCCTGTGCGATTCCCTCGCTGGTGGCTGGGAGCCGATCCGTCACAGATCCAGTGTAGGCATCAGGATCCGCACGACCCGGTCGAGGCCAGCCAGGTCCGGGACGATGTCGACCGCCGACCCCGCCGGCGCCAGCGCGGCGACCAGCTCCGCCTGCCCGACCCCGATCTCGAGAAACGTGGTCGATCCGGCAGCGCTCCGCTCCGTGAGCCCCGCGAGGAGCCGCGTCAGCAGGTCGAGGCCGTCGGCCCCTCCGTCCAACGCGACGCGCGGCTCGAACCCGAGGGATCCGCGCCGCTCGTCGACCTCCGCGCTCGCCACGTACGGAAGGTTGGCGACGACGACATCGGGCCTGGGTGACGTGGCGCCGGCGACCTCGAGGAGATCGCATTCGATCACCTCCACGCGCGTCACGCTGTGCTCGCGCAGGTTCGCGGCCGCCAGGTCGAGCGCATCGGCCGAGACGTCGCTGGCAATCAGCCGAAGGCGGCCCGCTGACATGGCCTCCGCATGGCGCAGACCGATGACGATCGCGACCGCGCCACTACCGGTTCCGATGTCCCACGCCACGACTGGCCCGTCCCCAAGCCGCGTCGCGATCTCGGCGGCGGCCGCATCGGCGAGCAGCTCCGTCTCCGGTCGCGGGATCAGGGCGCGCGGATCGGTCCGGACGCGCAGGCCGTGCCACTCCTTGAATCCGCGGATGTAGGCGACCGGCTCTCCTGCCGCGCGTCGCTCGACCAGCTCGGCGAACCGATCCGGCGCCAGGAGCGGATCCTCAGGATGGGCGAGCAGCCACGTGCGATCGCGGTCGGCGAGGTGCGCCAGCAACACCTCGGCGTCGAGGCGCGGAGTCGGCGAGCCGGCATCGCGCAACCGTCGGGACGCGGCGGCGAGCGCGGCACCCAGCGTGCCCGCGTTCGCGGCCGGGCCCATGCGCGTCGGACTACTCCCCGAGCTCGTCGAGCCGCCGTTCCTGGTCCGCGGCCAGCAGCGGCTCGATGACCCGGTCGAGGTCACCCTCGAGCAGCCCCGGCAGGTTGTGCACCGTCAGCGCGATCCGATGATCGGTGACGCGGTCGTCGGGGACGTTGTAGGTCCGGATCTTCTCGCTGCGGTCACCGGAGCCCACCTGGGAACGACGCTCCTCGCCGCGCTCGGCGGCCTGGCGAGCCTGCTCCATCTCGAGAAGACGGGCGCGGAGGACGCTCATGGCCTTGGCGCGGTTCTTGTGCTGGCTCTTCTCGTCCTGGATGGCAACCACGAGCCCCGTCGGCAGGTGCGTGACCCGGACCGCCGAGTCGGTCGTGTTCACACTCTGGCCGCCCGGGCCCGAAGAGCGGTAGACGTCGACGCGGAGGTCCTTCTCGTCGATGGCGACGTCGACCTCGTCCGCCTCGGGCAGGACCGATACGGTCGCCGTCGAGGTGTGGATTCGTCCGGATGACTCGGTGACCGGCACGCGCTGCACGCGGTGGACGCCCGACTCGAACTTCAGGCGAGAGAACGCCGCACTCCCGCGGACCTCGGCGATGACCTCCTTGAAGCCACCGGCCTCCGCCTCGGAGGTGGAGAGCAGCTCGACCTTCCAGCGCCGCCGCTCGGCGTATCGGGCATACATCCGGAACAGGTCGCCGGCGAACAGCGCTGCCTCGTCACCGCCGGCACCGGCCCGCACCTCGACGATGACGTTGCGGTCGTCGTTCGGGTCCGCGGGCACCAGGTGCCGCCGCAGCTCCGACTCGAGCTCCGCGGCGCGGGCCTCGAGGCGAGCGACCTCGTCACGCGCCATCTCGCGCATGCCCTCGTCGGGGTCGTCGGCCATCGCCCGCGCACCGACCAGCTCGTCCAGCACGACGCGCCACTCGCGGAGTCCAGCCACCACGGGGTCGAGGCGGGCGAGCTCGCGGCCCAGCTCGGCCAGGCGCTTCGGATCGGATGCGACGTCCGGGCTTGCCAGGAGAGTCCCGATCTCGTTGTGGCGTGCCTCGAGCTCGGCGAGACGGTCGATCATGCGCCCGCGGAGGCAGCCGCCTCGCGGTCGGACGCAATGCACGACTCGAGCGACGCGATGCTCACCTCGAGCATGTCGCGATCGGGTGGCCGAGTCGTCAGTGACTGAAGCCACAGGCCAGGCGTGTAGATCGCTCGGACGATCGGGCTGCCGTAGTGACGGGCTCCGAACCGCACCAGCTCGTACGCCACGGCCGCGATCACCGGCACGAGGACGATCCGCGAGAGGAACAGGAGCGGCAGGGGAACGCCCGCGCGCGGCACGAGGCTGAAGAAGAAGATGCTGATGACCACGACGATGAGGAGGAAGGTCGTCCCGCATCGGGTGTGCGCCGTGCCGAACGCATCGACCTCGTCGGGCGTCAGCGGCCGATCGGCCTCGTAGGCGCTGATGGCCTTGTGCTCGGCGCCGTGGTACGCGAAGACGCGCCGGATGTCGCTCATCATGCCGATGCCGACGATGTAGGCGATGAACAGCCCGAGGCGGATCAGCCCCTCGACGGCGTTGGCGAAGAAATCGGAGTCGGCAACTCCCTCCGCGAACGTGGACAGGAACAGCGGCAGCAGGAAGAACAGCGCGATCGCGAAGCCGAGGCTGAACACCATCGTCAGCGCGATCGTTCCCTTGCCCAGCTCGATGTCCTCGCCCTCGGCGGCAATCGCCGCGGAGCGCATCAGCATGCGCGTCCCGATGACCAGCGTCTCGTACAGCACGAAGACGCCACGCAGCAGCGGGATCTTGATCAGCTTCCGATCGGCCGAGAGCGCCGCCGGCAGCGGCTCGGACATCGTCCGGATCTCACCCGACGGCGGCCGCACGCTCATCGCCACGGTCGTGCGCCCGCGCATCATCACGCCCTCGATGAGCGCCTGCCCGCCGTAGAAGAAGTCGGGCATGCGGAAGCGACGCCGCCCCGCGGAATCGGTCGACACGGCAACGACGAGCGGCCCGGCCGCCATGAGCAGCTCGGGAACCAGGAAGAGAAGGTGCGGCGCGAGATGCGCCGGCCACCGTGTCAGGCGACGGCGCATCGGTTGGAGGTCAGCGCTGCGAGCGCTCGAGACGCTTCTGGAAGCGCTCGACCTGGCCGGCGGTGTCGACGATGTTCTGCGTGCCGGTGAAGAACGGGTGGCACTTGTTGCAGACCTCGACCTGGATCGTCTCCGCGGTGGAGCCGACGGTGAACTGGTTCCCGCAACCGACGCAGCGGACCTGCGCCTGGTGCCAGGTGGGATGAGTCTCGGTCTTCATCGTTGGTGCTCCGATGCGTCTCAGGCGGACGCCAGCTCGCCCGCTTCGATGCTGACGCGCTTGCGGGAACGGGTCTGGTGGGTGAAGCGGACGCGGCCGTCGGCGGTTGCGAACAGCGTGTAGTCCCGCCCCATCCCCACGTTGGAGCCGGGGTGGAAGGTGCTGCCGCGCTGCCGGACGATGATCGTCCCGGCCAGAACGAACTGGCCGTCGCCGCGCTTGACGCCGAGTCGCTTGCCGGCACTGTCGCGGCCGTTCTTGCTGGACGAGCCAGCCTTCTTGTGTGCCATGTCTACTCCTCGGCCTTGGGCTTCGCGGCGGCCTTTCGCGTGCGCGTCGCCCGCTTCGGAGCCTCGGCGGCGGTGGCCTCCGTGTCGGCCGCTTCCGCAACCGTCGGCTCGGCCGTTGCCTCGACGTCCGCATCGGGCGTTGGCTCTGCCTCGGTCTTCGGCTCGGCGGCCTTGCGCGCGCGACGCGGCTTGTCCGCACCCGGGCCGAGGATCTCGTCGATCCGCACCTTCGTCAGATGCTGCCGATGACCGGCGTGGCGGCGGTACTTGACCTTCTGCTTGAACTTGAAGACCACGAGCTTGGGCCCGAGGGTCTCACCCAGCACAGTGGCGGTGACCGATGCGCCCGCAACCGTGGGCGTGCCAACGGTTACCGCGTCGCCGTCGCCGAGCAGGAGCACCCGGTCGAACGTGATCGACGATCCGGGGTCGCCAGGCACGCGCTCGATGACGAGCTCGGTGCCGGCCTCGACGCGGTACTGCTTCCCGCCGGTCGTCATGACGGCGAACATGGGTGAACTCCTGGGTGTGGCTCGAGAGTGGCGCCCACCGGACCTCGCGGCCCTGCATCGGCGCACACCGAAACGGGCGTTGTCAGCCCGTGGGAGCGTGAATTCTACCGAGCGATGGGTGGGGTGTCAACGAAGAGGAGCCTCGTCCGCACTGCCGATCGCACGCGCAGCGGCAGGTCGAGCGCCTGCACGACGTCCTCGGGCCGGCCGGCTCCGCTGGCATCGAGGCGGAGGACGGTTCGAATGCGTGCCGTCCGCGCCGCCTCGTCGACATCGAGGACCTCGACGTCCTCGACCAGCGGCCGCAGATCTCGGTCGCCCGCGTCGCTGCGGCGCTCGCTCTCGCCCCGTCGCCGCATCCCCTGCAGCTCATCCGCGCCGAGCAGGCGGACGACGGCACCGCGGAGGGCGTCGGTGGTCAGCGATTCGTTGCCGCTGACCACGACCTCGTACTCGGCCGCACGCAGCTGGGAGGCCGCGGAAGGAAAGCCGTGCCACACCTCCTTGGCATCGCGCAGCTCGACCCCTTCGGGGAAACGTCCCGCGGCGGCCTGGATGCGCTCCAGCGGCACGAGATCGTCGAAGTAGGCCTCGACGACCTCGCCGCGCAGCTCGATCCCGATGGGCAGGTTCGCGGCGAGCTTGATGCGCGGTCTCGGGCGGGTGGCGTGCGTGTAGGCGAGGGGCAGGTTCTCCTCGCGGAACGCGCGCTCGAGCTCCTCGACGAGGGTCGCCTGGCGCATCCGAAGTGCCGGCTGCGTGCGGCTGAAGAGCAGCTGCCAGCGCTGTCGCGGTCCGTCGGTGCCGGGAGTCGTCATCGGGGCGATGGTACCGGCGAAGCCGGGACACGACCAGAGCCTGCGGGTAGGATGCCAGCACATGTCCGCCCTGCTGACCGCGCTGCATCGACACCGACAGTCGATCTTCGCGTTCGCGATGATCGCCTTCGTCGGGGCCCTGCTCTGGCAGGCGCGTGGCGCCCTCCCGGCGTTCTTCATCGGCCTGGCGCTCGCGTTCGTCCTCGATCCGGTCGTGACCCGGCTCCACGGGGCAGGCTTGCCGCGCTGGGCCGGCGTCCTCATCGCGTACGTGTCCGCCATCGGGATCATCTGGGCGATCGTGGCCTTCGTGGTGCCGCCCATCACCGCCCAGGCGCGCGAGTTCGTCGACCAGCTGCCCGAGTGGGGTGCCGCCGTCGGCGATTTCGAGCAGGCACTGCTCGACTGGTACGACTCGCTTCCGCTGCCACCGGAGATCCGCGAGGCCATCGACGCCTCGATCGCGTCAGGCGGCCGCGTCCTGGCCGACCTGCTGACCGCGCTGCTGGCGCCGACCGTCAGCGTCATTGTCCGCGCCGCTTCGTTCATCGTCGGGCTGGTCGTGGTGCCGGTGTGGCTCTTCTACGTCCTCAAGGACCGCGAGCGGTTCACGCCGAGCGTGAGCGGCGGGCTGCCGCCGAGCTGGCGCCCGGACGTCGGCAACATCCTCGCCCTGTTGGGCCGTGTCGGCGGCCGGTGGGTCCGCGGCCAGCTCCTTCTCGGCGTCTCGATCTTTCTCGCCACGGCCATCGGCCTGACCATCCTCACCCTCATCGGCTTCAGCGAGTTCGGCCAGTTCACCCTCGTCCTCGCCCTCATCGCCGGCGTCCTCGAGTGGCTGCCGATCATCGGTCCCATCGTGGCCGCCATACCCGCCATCCTCATCGGCCTCACCATCGGGGTGCCGGCCGCGATCGCTGCGGCCGTGCTGTACATCGGCATCCAGCAGCTCGAGAACCACATCCTGGTGCCGAAGGTCATGGGCGACGCGGTCGACCTCCATCCCGCCGTCCTGATCATGGCCCTGGTGGTTGGCGGTTCCCTGTTCGGGATCGGCGGCGCCATCCTGGCGGCCCCGACCGTCGCTGCCGGTCGCGACCTGTACCGATACGGCTACCACCGCTTCGGTGGGCTCGTCCCGGCCGACGCCTTCGAGCTCGCCATCCACGGCGCTCGCGCCGCGGCGACGTCAGAGGGTGGGCTTGTGGGAGCGCATCCGGACGGACTGGAGGATGCCGAGGCCGAACAGCAGGCTGATGAGCGATGACCCGCCGTAGGTGACGAACGGCAGCGGGATGCCGGTGACGGGCATGATGCCGATCACCATCCCCACGTTGACGAGCACCTGGAACAGGATCATCGAGGCCAGCCCGACGGCGATCAGCATCCCAAACGCGTCCTGCGCTCGCCAACCGATGACGATGATCCGCCACACCAACAGCGCGAACAGCCCCAGGACGACGGCCGCGCCGACGAAGCCGAGATCCTCGGCGACGACGGTGAAGATGAAGTCGGTCGACTGGACCGGGATGTAGCCGCGCTGGTCCTCGCCGCCGACCGTGAGGCCCCGCCCCAGCCATCCCCCCGAACCGACCGCGTTGAGGGCCTGGACGAGCTGATAGCAGGCGCCCTGGGCATCCGCATACGGGTCGAGGAAGCAGAAGAGCCTGGCACGCTGGTAGTCGTGCAACAGGCCGACTGCGATCGGCGCCGCGACGAGGACACCGGCCGCCATGACGCCCATCCAGCCGAGGCTGGCGCCGCTCATGAAGAGCATTCCGACGAGGATCCCGACGAACACGAGCGCGGTGCCGAGGTCCGGCTGGAGGAAGACCAGGAGCGTCGGCAGGGCCATGATCGCGCCGGCGGCGAGGATGGTGGACAGCCGCCCGATCCGCGCGCGGCGCCCTGCCAGGAACGCGGCCAGCACCGCGATCATCAGGACCTTGCTGACCTCGCTGAACTGGAAGTCGAGCCCTGCAACGCTGACCGACATCTGGGCGCCGAACAGGTTCTCCCCGGCGAGGAGCGTGACCACGAGGAGCCCGATGACGGTCAGGTAGGTCGGAACGATCAGCATCCGCAGCCAGCGGTAGTCGATGCTCGCCGCGACGAAGAACAGGGTCATGCCGATGGCGGCCCAGATGAGCGTCTTCACGCTCTGTGACATGCCAGCCTCCGGGGCCGCGTCGTTGAACCCTGCCGAGTACCCCACCACCAGGCCGACGGCCAGGAGCAGGAGGATGTAGAGCAGAAGCTGGATGTCGAAGTGGCGCCAGTCGCGCGAGCGGACGCTCTCAACAAATGTTGCAGTGCTGGCGCCCATCGGTCAGTTCGCCGTCACGAGGCTGAAGTCGTTGGGATCCAGGCGCAGATCCTGGTCGAGACCGTAATGGAGCTGGAGGAAGTACTTCACGACCTCGGCGGAGACGTTGCCCGGCACGATGGCGGAGTAGTTGAACGCGATGACGGCGAGATCCGCGTCGGTGGCGCCCGCGGAGCTGGGCAGGTACGCGACGAACCAGGAGTGGAAGGGGAGCGTTCCCTCGGCGGTCAGCTCGCCGAACTCCGCCGTCCCGGTCTTGCCTGACAGCGCTCCCGGCAGGTCGAGGTCGCGAATGTTGTAGGCATGACCGGTGGTGATGACCTCCCTGGCGCCGATCCGCATCGTGGCAAGGCTCGCGTCGGACGCCGCGAGCTCACGGATCAGCTCCGGCTCGTATGCCTCGACGAGGTTTCCCGACGCATCGGCCTCGCCGCGCACGACCATCGGTCGCATCAGATGGCCGCCGTTCGCGACGGCGGCATAGGCGTTGAGCATCTGGAGAGGGGTGACGGCGATGACGTTCTGGCCGATGCCGGCCTGCGCCACCTCGCCGGTGAAGACGCCGGATCGGCCCTGCTGTCGCGCCCACTCCGTGCTCGCGATCGTCCCCGCCGCCTCGCCGGGGAGGCCGATGCCCGTTCGCTCGCCGAACCCGAGATCGTGCGCCCACTCCGCCAGGGGGTCGATCCCGGTCTCGATGGCCATCTGGTAGAAGAACGTGTCCGAGCTGACCGCGAAGGCGTCGATCATGTCGAGGCGACCGAAGCCCGCCCGGTTCCAGTCGTAGAGGCATTCGCCCTCCGGCGCGCCGGGGATCTGGAAGCAGCCATATGTCTGCCACTCTCGCTCCGGCGTGGTCACCCCCTGCTCCATCGCGGCGATGCCGGTGACGAGCTTGTAGGTCGACCCGGGCGGATAGATGTCGCTGACCGCGTGGTTCCTCAGCGGTCGCGCCGGATCGGAGAGGTAGACATTGAAGTCGTCGACGCTGATGCCGCCGGCGAACTTGTTGTTGTCGTACGCCGGCAGGGACACCATCGCCAGGATCTCGCCGGTCTGCGGGTTCATGACGATGACGACACCCTGGCTGACATCGGCCACGTCCATGCCCCAGGTCAGGGCAGTCGTGGCCTCGCGCTGGGTCTCCGCGTCGATCGTGAGCTGCAGGTTCGTCCCCGGCACGGGATCGCGAATCGTCTCGATCACGTTGATCGGCCGGCCGGCCGCGTCTCGCTCGACGAGCTCCGCGCCCGGCGTCCCGCGCAGGTCCTCCTCGAAGGACGCTTCGATCCCCGCCTTGCCGATGACGTCGTCGCGCCGATATCCGTCGTCCTCGAGCGCTGCGAGCTCGTCGCGGTCGATCGGTCCGGTGTAGCCGAGGACCCCGGCGAGAAGCTCCCCGCCCCGTTCGCCGGTCTCGTCGAGGTAGCTTCGAGTCGGTTCGATCTCGACGACGATCCCCGGAAGCCGATCGCTCGCCTCGGCGAGAAGGAGGGCCTCCTCGCGGCCGACCCCACTCTCGATCGGGACGAGGTCGAACGGTGAGCCCGTCCACGCCTCGAGCCGCCCTCGCATGGCGGCCGCGTCCCCGGCGGTGATTCCCGCGACGCCCGCCAGCACGCCGCGGACCCGGGATGCCGGGAGGTCCGCCGGTCGGACCTTTACCGTCCACGACGGCACGTTGATCGCCAGCGGCCGCCCCTCGCGGTCGAAGACCAGCCCGCGGGGCGCAGGCAGGGAGATTTCGACCGTTCGGTCCGCGGCCGCGCGCTGCGCATACTCGTCGCCGTTCACGACCTGGATGTGGAACAGGCGCCCCGCGAGCGCCACGATCACGAGGGCGGCCACCACCGTGAACGCCAGGAACCGCGCCCGCGAGCGCGGAAGGTCGTCGCGGCCGTCGTTCAGGTCAGCCATCGGATCACCATGCCGGCGCCTCCTCGGGCGACCAGCGGCGCGCCATGAGGCGTGCCGGCACGAGCAGAAGCGCGGTCAGCGCGGCGTTGAGGACGGCGGCAGCGAGGATGAGGTCGACGGGGATCTCGCCGAGAGACGCCTCGCCCACCAGTGCCGCGACCCCGAGCGTAACGAGATCGGCAACGATCGACCCGACGAAAGCGGCCGCGATGGGGTAGATCCACACGAGGCGGCCGAACGCCCGCGCCCCGCCGGCGACAAGCGCCGCGACGATCAGCATGGCCAGCGGGATCGCGCCAAGTGGCTCACCGACCAGCAGGTTCGCGGTCAGGCCGGCCACGAAAGCCCAGGTGATGCCCTGCATGAAGCCCGCGATGCAGGTCACGAGCACCACGGCCACGAGGACGAGATTCGGGTGCACCCCGCCGACCATGATCACCGGCGCCAGGGAGGCGTGGACGATTCCCACCAGGACGGCGATGAGCGGGCTGACGTACGAGATGGCGCAGAGTCTCCGGGGCGGAGCGGCTCGTGGTTGCAGGTCGAGTATACGGCCGATTCACGTGAAACATCGGCTGTGGATAACTCGCCTGGTAAGCGCCCGATAAGCGTCGCGCACGTTCGAAACTGGTACAATTGGACTGCCCAAGTGAACTCGCAGCGGAGCGCTCGTGGTCCGGGTTACGGCCTGCACAAACCAGAAGGGCGGCGTCGGCAAGACGACCACGGTCATCAACCTGGCGGCCTACCTCGCCCTCTCCGGAACGCGTACTCTCGTCGTCGATCTCGACCCGCAGGGTAACGCCACGAGCGGACTCGGCATCGACCGCCGGACGGTCGGCCGTTCCTCGTACGACGTGCTCGTGGATCGCGTCTCGATCGACGAGGTCGTCATGACCACCGCGGTCGCCGGTCTCGAGCTCGTCCCGTCCAGCCAGGCGCTGTCGGGCGCGGAAATCGAGCTCGCCGGGGCATCGGTGCGTGAACGACGGCTGTCCGCGAGCCTGGCGGAGCTCAATGGGCGTTACGACAGGGTTCTCATCGACTGCCCGCCATCACTGGGTCTCCTGACTGTGAATGCACTGACGGCCGCGGATGGGGTGCTCATCCCGATCCAGACCGAGTACTACGCCCTGGAGGGGCTCAGCCAGCTGGTGAACACGATCCGCCGCGTCCGCGAGGGGCTCAACCCGCGCCTCGAGATCGAAGGCGTCGTCCTGACGATGTACGACGCGCGTACGAACCTGTCCGCCCAGGTCGCCACGGAGGTCCGCCGCCATATGAACGGGACGGTCTACGACACGGTCGTGCCACGCTCGGTGCGGCTCTCGGAGGCACCCAGCCATGGGCTCCCGATCGCGCTCTACGATCCTTCCTCCCGTGGCGCGGACGCGTATCGCGAGCTCGCGGGCGAGGTTGCGGCCCGTGGCTAGCGTGCCGGCGCGCAGCCGGGCCTTCGGACTCGGTCGTGGCCTCGATGCGCTCATCCCAGGCGCGACGGAGGAGCGCGGCGTCCTCGATGTGGCCCTCGACCGCGTCGAGCGCAATCCCGATCAGCCGCGCACGAGCTTCGACGAGACCCTCCTCGGCGAGCTGGCAGCCTCGATCGCGGTGCACGGCGTCCTGCAGCCGATCATCGTCCGGACCCGCGCCGACGGCACGTACGAGCTCGTCGCGGGCGAGCGACGCCTTCGCGCGGCTCGCATGGCAGGCCTCGAGACGATCCCCGCGATCGTGCGAGAGCCTGCCGGCGAGGAGTCGTCGCTCGAGCTGGCGCTCATCGAGAACCTCCAGCGCACCGATCTCAACCCGATCGAGGCCGCGCTCGCGTATCGGGAGCTCATCGACCGGTTCGGGATGACGCACGAGGCGGTTGCCCGCCAGGTGGGCAAGAGCCGAGTCGCGGTGTCGAACTCGCTTCGGCTCCTCGACCTGGCGCCCGAGACCCGGCAGGCCATCACCGAGGGCCGACTCAGCGAGGGCCACGGCCGTGCGCTCGCCGCGATCACGCTTCCCGAGCTCCAGCGCGCCGTGCTCCAGGTCGTGCTCGAGCGCGGGCTCTCGGTTCGCCAGACCGAGGAGCTCGTGCGCCGAAAGCGCGAGGAGACGCCGAGCGTGCGTGAACGCCGGCCCCTGAGCCCGGACCTCGCCGACCTCGAGGCTCAGCTGCGAGGGATCCTCGCCACCAAGGTCGGCATCGTGCGCACCCGCAGGGGCGGGAGGCTCGTGATCGACTTCTACTCGGACGAGGAGCTCGACCGGCTCTACTCGATCATCACCCGCGGGGCGGGCAGCCCATCGGCCGACGATTCCGACACGGCACCTGCAGACCACGAGGTTGTCCCGACCGCATGACCGTCCAGAGAGCGGCCAAGCCGCGCACCAAGGCCGCCAGCTATACCGCAGCCGACATCCAGCTCCTGGAGGGGCTCCAGGCGGTTCGGCTGCGTCCCGGCATGTATATCGGCTCGACGGACGCGCGCGGCCTTCACCACCTCGTGTGGGAGATCGTCGACAACAGCATCGATGAGGCAATGGCGAACCAGGCCACGCGCATCGACGTGACGATCCGACAGGACGGGCGGCTCGAGGTCGTCGACGATGGGCGCGGGATCCCGGTGGACCGCCACCGCACCGGGAAGAGCGCCCTCGAGGTCATCATGACCGAGCTGCACGCGGGCGGAAAGTTCGGCGGCGGGGGGTACAAGGTCTCCGGAGGCCTTCACGGTGTCGGTGCGAGCGTCGTCAACGCACTCAGCTCCGAGATGCGTGTCGAGGTGCTTCGCGACGGCAAGCGCCACGTGCAGGAGTACGAGCGCGGCATCCCCAAGGGAGCCGTGAAGGCGAACGGCGGCACCGCCGAGGCCAATCGCGGGCTCGATCCGGCGTGGAAGCGGGCCCACGGGACCCGAACCTTCTTCCAGCCCGACTCGGAGATCTTCGAGACGCTCGACTTCAGCTGGGAGACGATCAGCACCAGGCTCCGTGAGTCGGCCTACCTGAACAAGGGCCTCTGGATCCGCCTGCGAGACGACCGTGTCGACGCCGAGAAGAACTTCTACTTCCAGGGCGGCGTGACGAGCTACGTGCGTCACCTGAACCGGCGTCGCGACGTGCTCAACTCGCGTCCGATCTACGTCGAGCGCATGGTCGGGTCAACCAATGTCGAGGTCGCGCTCCAGTACAACGACGGATTCGCCGAGACGGTGCTCGCCTTCGCCAACAACATCAACACGATCGACGGCGGCACCCACGTGGCGGGCTTCCGGGCAGCGCTCACGAGCTCCCTGAACACCTGGTCCCGAAAGTCCGGGACGCTGGCGGAGAAGGAAGCCAACCTGTCGGGCGACGACGTCCGTGAGGGCCTCACCGCAGTGATCAGCGTCAAGCTGACGGTTCCGCAGTTCGAGGGCCAGACCAAGGCCAAGCTCGGCAACGCCGACATCAAGGGCATCGTGCAGACGGTCGTGACCGAGGGCATCGTGCAGCACCTCGAGGAGAACCCCGCAGACGGCCGCCGCATCATCGAGAAGTGCGTCACGGCTGCGCGCGCCCGCGAGGCAGCGCGCAAGGCCCGCGACCTCGTCATCCGGAAGGGCGCGCTCGAGGGCATGGCGCTCCCCGGCAAGCTCGCCGACTGCCAGGAGCGCGACCCGGCGCGGTCGGAGCTCTACATCGTCGAGGGCGACTCGGCAGGCGGATCGGCGAAGCAGGGCCGGGATCGGCGCTTCCAGGCGATCCTGCCCATGTTCGGCAAGATGCTCAACGTCGAGAAGGCCCGGCTCGACCGGGTTCTCTCATCCGACAAGATCCGGCCGCTGGTCATCGCCCTGGGCGCAGGCATCGGCGAGACGTTCGACATCGCCAAGCTGCGCTATCACCGCATCTGCCTCCTCTCCGATGCCGATGTCGACGGCGCGCACATCAGCACGCTGCTGCTCACGTTCTTCTACCGCCACATGCCCGAGATCATCGACAACGGGTACCTCTACATCTGCCAGCCGCCGCTGTATCGGGTCAGCACGGGCAAGGTCACGCGGTACGCGGGAAGCGAGAAGGAACGCGATGCCGCCGTCAAGGAGCTCAGTCGCGATGGCAAGACGAAGAACGTCAGCGTTCAGCGATTCAAGGGGCTGGGCGAGATGAACGCCGACCAGCTGTGGGAGACGACGATGAACCCCGACACGCGAACCCTCCTGAAGGTCGAGGTCAGCGACGCCGCCGAGGCAGACGAGATCTTCAGCACGCTGATGGGCGAGAGGGTCGAGCCGCGACGCGACTTCATTCGTGGCGAGGCCCGCAAGGTCCGCAACCTCGACATCTGAGAATCGCTTAGCACGAGAGGCAACCGACGCCGATGCCATCACGACACGTCGCCGATATCCGCCAGGTGGCCCAGAAGACCGGGCGCAGCCTCGAGGAGTGGTGCGAGCTCCTTGAGGCCAATGGCGTTGGCGAGCGCCGCGAGGCGGTCAACATGCTCCGTGACTCCTACGCGGTCAGCCATGCCTACGCGCTGGCCATCGCCGACAACTGCCTCCGCCGCACCGATGACGACGACTGGAGCGCCGACTTCGACGACGCGGAGGGGGACGACCGCTGGTAGCCATGGACGAGCCCAGGGTCACCATCGGGACGAGCGAGTCGGTGGTCGCCGAGGACGGCCGCCGGTACGCCTTCGCCGACCACCACTGCTTCGCGTGCGGCGGCTCGAACCCGATCGGCATGCGGCTGAAGATCGAGATCGGCGAGGGAGTGGCGCGCAGCTCGTGGGTCGCCGGCGACGACTACGTTGGCTGGAGCGACAAGGTGCACGGCGGGATCATCGCCACGATGCTCGACGAGGTGATGGCCTGGGCGCCGTCGAGCTTCGATTCGTGGGCGGTGACCGCTGAGATGTCCATCCGCTATCGCTCCCCGGCCTCGCCCGGCGAAGAGCTCCTGGCCACGGGGCGCGTCGTCGGGCGGCGCCGGCGCATCTTCGAGGTCCGCGGCGAGGTGGTCACCGCCGATGGGCGGCTGATCGCCGAGGGCACGGGTCGCTACCTCGGCGCGGCGCCCTCGGAGAAGGCAGAGCTCAAGGAGCGCTACGGAGTCGTTCAGGGAGTCGCCGGCGAGTGACCGGGCATGACGCGACATATGCGACATTCGCGACACGCGCCGGGGAGTGGCGTCGGCGATGCGCGCTGGCGATGGGCGCGATCGTATATACGTACATATTCCGGCAACCGAACCCGAGGTAGGACGTGGAGATGGATCGCATCGGCAATGTGAGGCCGGTGTCAATCGAGGACGAGATGCGCACCGCGTACATCGATTACGCGATGAGCGTCATCGTGGCGCGCGCACTGCCCAGATGTCCGCGACGGGCTCAAGCCAGTGCATCGGCGAATCCTGTACACGATGCACGAGATGGGGCTGCGCTCGACGGCCGCCTATCGGAAGTGCGCCGGCGTCGTGGGCGAGGCGATGGCCAAGTACCACCCCCACGGCGATCTGGCCCTGTACGAGACCCTCGTGCGCATGGCTCAGGACTTCAGCCTGCGATATCCGCTCGTCGACGGCCAGGGGAACTTCGGCTCGGTCGACGGGGATCCGCCCGCAGCCATGCGCTACACCGAGGCACGCATGTCGTCGATCACGGACGAGCTGCTCGGTGACATCGAGAAGGAGACCGTCGACTTCGTCGACAACTACGACGGGCGGCTGCGCCAGCCGACGGTCCTGCCGTCCAAGCTCCCGAACCTGCTCGTCAACGGCTCGAGCGGCATCGCGGTCGGCATGGCCACCAACATCCCGCCGCACAACCTTGGCGAGATCTCATCGGCCATCCGCGCGCTCATCGACAACCCTGATCTCACCGTCGACGAGCTGTGCGAGATCGTCACCGGACCTGACTTCCCCACCGGGGGCACGATCTTCCGCTTCGAGGATCAGCGCAACTCGATCACCGGCGAGAAGGAGCGCGTCGACGCCATCCGGCACCTGTACGCCACCGGCCGGGGCCGGGTCGTCATGCGCGCGCAGGTCGCGTTCGAGGAGATCCGCACCGGCCGCATGGCGGTGGTCGTCACCGAGCTCCCGTACCAGGTCAACAAGTCGACCCTGATCGAGAAGATGGCCGACCTCGTCGGGTCGAAGAAGATCACCGACGTCAGCGACATTCGCGACGAAAGCGACCGAGACGGCATGCGGATCGTTGTCGAAGTGAAGCGCGACGGATCGCCTCACACGGTCATGCAGCAGCTGTTCAAGCACACGGCCCTCCAGACCAGCTTCAGCGCGAACATGCTCGCCCTCGTCGACGGCCAGCCCCAGACACTCGGCCTCAAGCGGATGCTCGAGCACTACATCACGTATCGGCGCGAGGTCGTCCGTCGTCGCACCGAGTTCGACCTCGCTCGCGCCCGGGAGCGGGCGCACATCCTCGAGGGGCTCAAGGTCGCCCTCGACAACCTCGACGAGGTGATCGCCACGATCCGGGGAGCGGCGGACGTCGATGCGGCCCGAGCCGGCCTCATGAAGAAGTTCACGCTCACCGAGGTCCAGGCCAACGCCATTCTCGAGATGCAGCTGCGGCGGCTCGCCGCCCTCGAGCGGAAGAAGATCGAGGACGAGTACAAGTCGATCATCAAGCTGATCGGCGAGCTCGAGGACCTTCTCGGAAACGAGCGGAAGGTCCTCCAGGTCATCAAGGACGAGCTGGCCGACCTCGAAAAGCGCTACGGCGACGACCGGAAGACCCGCATCCAGGCCGATGCCAACCGTGAGCTCACCGCGGAGGATCTCGTCGCGTCCGAGGACGTCGTCGTCACGCTGAGCCAGCGGGGCTACATCAAGCGCCAGCCGATCGGGACGTTCCGATCCCAGCGGCGAGGCGGGCGTGGCAAGCTCGCCATGATCACGCGCGAGGAGGATGCCGTGCGCCACCTGCTGGTGGCGAACACCCACGACAACATCCTCTTCTTCACGAATCGCGGGCGGGTGTTCATCACCAAGGTCCACACGCTGCCCGATGCGTCGCGCCAGGCGAAGGGGCTACCGATCATCAACCTGCCGGGCGTCCAGGTCGACCAGCGCGAGTACGTCAGCGCGATCATCAGCCTCCCGCTGTTCGAGCCGGGCCACTTCCTGGTCATGGCCACGCGGATGGGCAAGATCAAGAAGAGCTCGCTGGCCGACTACGCCAAGATCCGCGCCAACGGCCTCATCGCCATCAACCTCCAGGACGGCGACGAGCTCCAGTGGGTCGGCCTGTCCGACGGCGAGAGCGACATCATTGTGGCCACGAAGAAGGGCCAGGCCGCGCGCTTCCGCGAGGCCGAGGTTCGCCCGATGGGCCGTGACACCATGGGCGTCACCGCCGTTCGCCTCAAGAAGGACGACGAGGTCGTCGGCATGGAGGTCGTCCAGAACCGCGAAGACGAGCTCCTGGTCGTGACCGAGCAGGGCTTCGGAAAGCGCACCGAGGTGCTGGACTTCCCGATCAAGCACCGCGCCACCGGCGGCGTCATCGCCAACTCGCTCAACAAGGAGACCGGCGACGTCGCGGCAGTGCGTCTCGTCGGACGCGACGAGGAGGAGCTCATGCTCATCACCGAGCTCGGCACGATCCTGCGCACCGAGGTCGGCGGGATCAACCGATACCGACGCGCGTCGCGCGGTGTCACGGTCATGAAGCCCCAGTCCGACGATCGGATCGTGAGCATCACCGTCTTCGTCGACAACCGACCACCCGAGGAGCTCGTCGAGTCGGAGTAGCATCCGCGGGATGGACTGGCGCGACCGATTCCGGGCAGGGGTCGGTTCACTGGGCGTCGCGCGCTCGACGCAACCCCGGGCGCGGTGTCGTCATCACCGATCGCGACGGTAACGACGAGGCGTACGCGTGGGACGTGGCGGCCGGATCCCTGCGACGCGTGTCGGACGCAGGGACGGCGGTCCTCGAGGCGGCGATCTCGCCCGACGGTGCCTCGATCGTCTATCTCCTCGACACCACCGGCAGCGAGTTCGGACACCTCCATCGCGCTCCGTTCGAAGGTGGCGCATCGGTCGACCTGACGCCGGACGAGGACGAGTACCTGGCCTACGAGATCCGCGTGGGCGATGGGGTCGTCACCGCGGTGATCGGGTTCGAGACCAGTCAACGGTTCCTGTGCATCCGCGACGGCCATGCCACGACTTGGGACCAGGAGGCCCTCGCCCTCGCCGCCGTGATCTCGGAGGACGAGGATCGCATCGCCATCGGCGAGCCGATGGACGGGATGATCGGCCGAACGGTGGTGCGATCGCTCGTCGACGGCTCCGAGATCGATCGGCTCGACCGCTCGGTGCCATGGGTGGCGCACGGCGCAGCGTTCGCGGTCGGAGTCCACAGCGACGGCTGGCTGCGCCCCGCGATCTGGACGCCCGGCGGGACCGTGGAGCCGATCGACGTACGACCTCCCCGGCGACGTCGAGCCCGTCGACTGGTCGGAGGACGGGCGGACGATCCTCCTCTTCCAGCGCCATCGATCGGTCGGCGGGCTGTTCCTCTTCGATGTCGACAGCCGAGCCGTCACGGGCCTCCCGACCGCTGAAGGAACGACATCGCAATGGCACCGGCCGGAGCTCCACGACGGCGTGGCGACCGCGATCTGGAGCGACCCGACGACACCGTGGACGGCGGTCGAGCTCGACGGCAGCGGCAAGCGGAAGCTGCTCCAGGTGTCCGCGCACGACACCTACCCTGGTCCCGAGTGGCGCGAGGTGACATTCCCCAGCACGGGCGGTGCCACCGTCCAGGGCTGGCTCATCACGCCCCCGGGCGACGGACCGTGGCCGACGATCCTCTACAGCCACGGCGGGCCGACGTCGGTGGCGAGCCCGACCTTCAGCCCGATGTGCCAGGGCTGGGTCGACAATGGCTACGCGCTCCTCTCGGTGAACTACCGAGGCTCGACCACGTTCGGCGATGCCTATCGGGAGGCGCTCACCGGCGATGCGGGCGGCGTGGACGTCGACGACATGGTGGCCGGGCATCGGTGGCTGATCGAGACGGGCATCGCTCGCCCCGACCTGGTGATCCTCAACGGCTACTCGTACGGCGGTTACCTGACCCTCCAGTCCATGGGCACCCACCCGGACCTGTGGGCCGCGGGCATTGCCGGAGCGCCGGTCACCGATTGGGTCCTCTCGGGCGAGGACCAGAACGTCTCGCTCAGCGCGTACGACGTCGCTCTCTTCGGCCCCGACACGCCCGAGGTCCGCGAGCTCAAGGTGCGCGCGTCGCCACGCACGCACATCGCGAACTTCGCGGCGCCGGTGCTCATCACGACCGGAGAGGCGGACACGCGAACGCCGTTGCGGCCGATCCAGGTGTTCGTGGACGAGATGCAGGCCGCCGGCAAGGACGTCACTCTCGACCTGGTCCGCGGCGGGCACGTCGGCATCGGTCCCGAGCAGTGGATAGTGATGATGGAGTCATGGATCGCTTTCGCGAACCGGATCGTGGCCTCGGCGGGAGCGCTCGCGGCGTCCGAATAGCCTGGCACCGGTCGCCGGCGCAGGAGGGTCGACAGACGGGGAACAGACCGCCACGATGCGCCGATGGAGGGAAGCGTGGAGCGGCTGGTCGGCCGGGACGCCGAGCTGATCGCCCTCGAGGCCTGGCTGGATGACACCCAGGCGCTCCCCTCGACGGTCATCATCGAGGGCGATCCAGGCGCGGGCAAGACGGCGCTGTTCCAGGCGGCCGTCGCGGCGGCGAAGGATCGGTCCTTTCGCGTCCTGGAGGCGGCGCCTGCCGAGCCAGAAGCTGGCCTCGCCAATTCGGGACTGATCGACCTCGTCGGGCCCGTCGCGACCGAGAGCCTGGCCAAGCTCCCCTCGCCCCAGGCCGCAGCGCTCGGCATTGCGCTGCTGCTCCAGCCGTCGGGGGATGCGCCTCCCGATCGCCTGGCGGTGTCAGTTGCCTGTCGCCAGGTCATAGCGGATCTGGCTGCCGACGGCCCGCTGCTCATCGCCATCGACGACCTGCAGTGGCTCGACGACGCGTCCGCGGACGCCCTGCGCTTCGCCGTGCGCCGCCTGGAGGGCCTGCCCGTCGGCGTCCTGGGCTCACGGCGCGCGGGCGCATCGGTCGGTCCGCGAGCGTTTGCCAGCACCGTGCCGCGTTCCCGGACGGTGCAACTCCCGCCCCTGAGCGTGGGCGCGCTGCACGCGATCGTGCAGGCGAGGCACGGCGTGACGCTCGACCGTCCGCGCCTCCTGCGCCTGCGCGAGCTGTCGGGCGGGAACCCGTTCTATGCCCTCGAGCTCGCGCGCGGCTTCGCGGCCGGCACCCTCCGGCTCACCGCTGGCGAGGCGTTGCCGCCGAGCCTCGAGTCATTGGTCGGTGCGCGGATCGCAGCCCTCCCGCCGGATACGATTCGGCTCCTGGCCACGGCTGCGCTGGCGTCAAACCCGACCGTCGAGCTCCTCGAGCGAATCCACGACCCGGAGTCACCGATGGCGTCCCTCGAGCCCGCCATTTCGGCCGGCGTGGTCATCGGACCGATTCGCTCCGATAGTGCGATCTCGTTTGCGCACCCGCTGCTCGCATCGGCGGCGATCGCCGCCGTCCCACCCGAGGCACAGGGGGACATCCACCGCGCCCTTGCCGATGCGGTGACCGACAGTGTCGAGCGCGCCCGGCACCTCGCACGATCGCTGGTCGGTCCTGACGCCAGCGTCGCGGACCTTCTCGAGGCTGCCGCCGCGGAGGCCGCCCGACGTGGCGCGCCATCGGTTGCGGCGGACATCGTCGCCGTCGCCCGGCGAGCCACTCCCCGCGACCGACACGATGACGATCTCAGGCGGGGTGCCGCCGAGGCGCAGTATTCCTTCGAGGCCGGCGACGCCGACGCCGCCGCGTCGCTCCTCGACGAACTCATCCGCCTCGTGCCCCAGGGCGTTGGGCGGGCGCGGCTCCTCGCCCAGCGCGCCCGAATCGCCCATTTCAGCGACAGCGTGGGTGCGGGCGTCGCGCTCCTGCGTGCGGCCCTCGAGGAGGCCGGGACGGATCCAGCACTCCGCGCCGGCATCGAGGAGGGCCTGGCATGGGGACTGATGCTCATGCGAACCGATCTCGACGAGGCCGTGTCCCACGCGGAGTCCGCGGCACGCCTGGCGGCGCGTGTTGGCGACGACGCGTTGCTTGCCGAAGCCCTCGCGGCCTCGGCACTGACCCGCGCGGTGGTCGGCCGGCCGGGGCTGCCGACGATGCGCCGGGCCGTGGCACTCGAGCCGGCGACTCGGGGCCTGCGGGTGCTCCGCCACCCGAGCTTCGCGCTCGGCTACCTCCTCAGCTGCATGGACGAATTCGACGAGGCGCGGGCCGTGTTCGAGGATCTGCGGCATCGAGCCGCCGACCAGGGTGACGAGAGCGCCGTTGCCAGCATCCTCGGCCACATCGCGTTGATTGAGGCGCACGCAGGCAACCTCGACGCGGGTGGCGGGCTCGCCGACGAGGCGCACGAGCTCGCTGTCGAGTCAGGCCAGCGGCCGATGCAGGCTGCCGCCCTGGCCCGCGTCGCTCTCGTGCACGCCATCCGAGGCGACGAGGACCGCGCGCGGGAGGCTGCCGAGCGTTCCCTTCGGCTCTCGGGCGGCGAGCGCTTCGATCCGGCCAGCCCGGCAGCTGCCCTTGCTCGCGGCGGCGAGGTGGCGATCGCGGCCATCGGGCTGCTCGAGGTGTCTCTCGAGCACTGGGAGCCGGCGATTCGATACCTCGGGCCACTGTCGGACCACATGCTCTCGGCAGGAGTCCGCGAGCCCGGTGAGCTGCGCTTTCTCATCGACGAGGTGGAAACGCTGGTCGCGCTTGGTCGTCTCGGAGAGGCGAGTGAGCGGGTGGCCCTCCTCGGCCGGATGGCCGAGCGCAGCCGGAGGCCCAGCGCTCTCGTCACGGCGGCCCTCGGTCGCAGCCTCCTCGCCGCTGGGTCGGGCAACCCGGAGGACGCGATCGCCACGATCGCGGCAGTGTCGTCGGCAGCGGACGCCCTCCCGCTACCCCTGCTCGGCGGGCGCGTCCGCCTGACGCTCGGTCGCGTCGAGCGGCGCACTCGTCGTCGCGGCGCGGCCCGCGCGACACTCCAGGCCGCGCGCGACCAGTTCCGCGCCTTCGGCGCGTCCACTTGGGCTGACGCGGCCGAACGCGACCTTGGACGCATCGGAGGGCGCACCAGCTCTCCCCACGAGCTGACGCCGACCGAGGCGGAGGTGGCGCGTCTCGTGGCGACCGGCATGTCAAACAAGGAGGTGGCCTCCGCGCTGTTCGTCACGCCGAAGGCGATCGAGGCGAACCTGGCCCGGATCTACGCCAAGCGCGGCGTCCGCTCCCGGACCGAGCTGGCACGGCTCATGGCCTCGGAGCCAACGGCAGCGGAGCCCAAAGCCTAGGGATTCACCCACTTTCGGCGGCCAGGCGCATCGTTCACGATGCAGCCATGACGAAGTACCTCGTCGAGGCCTACGCATCGCGCGTCTCGGATACGGCCGACCTGGAGAGCCGCGCCCGGGAAGCGGCCGTCGGACTGGCGGCTGCCGGCACGGACATCCGCCACCTGACCTCGATCCGCGTGCCCGAGGACGAGATCTGCTTCCACCTCTTCGAGGCCGATTCGATCGAGTCGGTGCGACTGGCCAGCGAGCGCGCCGAGATCGTCCCGCAGCGCATCGTGGAGGCGGCACCGTGAGGCGCGCGGCGACCATCGGCATCGTCGTCGCACTCGTGCTGAGCGCCTGCTCCAGCGGGCCGAAGGCGCCCTCGACACCGCAGTTCCCCGGGCCGTCGTTTCCGACGCCGGATCCAGTCGACGGCGGACCGGAACCAGGCGCGTCGGTCCCGCCCGACGGCTCCGGCGAAACGGGCGGGACCATGGCCGCGCTCCCTGCGGACGTCGTCGCGGCAGTGGACCGGCTGCTCGACGCCGACACCGACGGCGAGCGGACCGAGGCGGCGACGGCCATGCTCACCAGCGTCGGCGTCACGATCAGCGGCGACGAGAACGCCACTCCCGAGACGAACGCCGGGCTCGTCCTCGCGCCCGAGGAGGTCGAGTCGATGGCTCGCGAGGGGGCCGATCGCAGCCTGGACCGGGTGACGCTGACCGAATTCGCGGAGGCCTTCGGCGGCATGGCGCTGCTCAGCCCGAACGAAGCGCTGGCAGCCGAGCTGCCCGACGACTGGGACGAGGCGCCGCCGGACGAGCTCGAGGTCGGCGAGCAGCCACGCCAGGAGCTGCAGCTGGGACCACTGGCCCCCCTACTGGCCACCGTCGTCACAGGCTGGGTCAGCGACGCCGTCGCGGCGCATGACTCGACCGATCCCGACCTCGTCGACTTGACGAACGCGCCGCTCCTGCTGGCGGAGCTGGCGCGCCGACGGGCGGTGCCGGTCGACCTCGCCCAGCCCTTCTCGGCCGGCCAGCTCCGCCTCGGCTCGCTCGAGATGACGCTGCTCGTCGCCGGCTTCCGCAGCATGCTCACCGGCGTCGAGGCGGCAGGCATCGCATCGGTGCCCGACGAGGGGTCGATCGTGCTGGCGGCGCACGCAGTTGGACCGTCCGCGATCCCCGCGCCGGAGGCGCAGCAGACGCCGTGCGACACCTTGAAGCAAATGATCGACTCCCGGGTCCCGCTTGCGTCGACCGTCATCAAGGGGTACGTCGGCGACCAGATCAAGGGCTTCATCCAGAACTTCGTCAACGCCCTGTATGGCGAAGCATCGGCCTTCGCGCAGAATGTCGGGCGCTCGTTCAAGGTGCTCAGCATCCTGCTGAAGGTCCAGGCCCTCGCGTTGCTGTATAGCGACTCGACAGCAAAGGTCGAGATGAATCCGACCGAGTTCCACAAGCCCGATGGAGAGGTGATGACTGCGGCCGCCACGGTGACCGCCGGCATCGACGACGCGGCGTGGGAGGCCGCCCGCCAGGCGCGCGAGCTGTCGCCGTTCAGCACCGCCATGCGCGTGTGCGCCCGCCACCTCGGCCTGCCGGTCTGGCAGGACCTCATCGACGTCGGCGACGCGATCGACGGGTGGAAGGTCGGCTGGCTCATTCGGCAGGGATCCGAGCACGTCCGCTTCAACGCCCGCGAGGAGTTCTGGGGGCCGGCGCGGTGCCCGGGCGCCAGGAGAAGCCGATTTCGCGGCTGAACGATCACAGCGGCAACGACATCCTCGGCTACGAGGTGCTGCCCGAGCGGCGCGAGGATCATCCGGGCACCGAGATGACGGCCCCCGTGGAGCTGTGCGCCGAGGTCTATCCCAAGGCGCCGCCGGGAGGCTTCAGCACGATCCTCTCAGCGGGCACCGCGGGGGCATCGCTCGCGAGCGGCTCATACCTCGGCCTTGTCGGTGTGATCGCCGGGCTCCTCACGGCGTGGGTCAGCGCGGTCCACGGCATCGAGGGCTGCGGGCTGGCCACGGTGAGCTACCACATCCCGACGCCGGGCAACTGGCGTGGGACGATCACGGCCAACACCGAGCGGCAGGAGTCGACGACCTCCACCGTGAGCGAGAACCAGGGCCCGCCCTGGGGCACCACGGTCCACAACAGCAGCTCCCGCATCTCGGTCGACGTGACTGACCGGTTCTACCTCGGGGGCATCGACGACGAGTCTGGCATGGGATACGTCGCACTCGAAGGCCGGCAGTACACCAACGGCGCCGCGGTCGAGGAGTCGAGCCATGCCGGCAACAACGTGTGGAGCCCGAGTGGCTGCGGGTACGACATCACGGAGGAGTCGAACAGCGGCGGCGGCTGGTACTTCGACACCGAGGGCAGCGCGACCATCAGCCTCTACTCGGACGGTCGCTACACCATCAGCTTCTACGCCTCGAGCCCGGAGGACGAAGTCATCGTCCCCGGGGAAAGGGTCACCCAGGTCAGCTTGGGTGAGGGCAGTTGCATCGACACCGGGTCGGGGACGGAGGACTGGCCGTTCTGGCCGTCGCCCACCGTCGGGACGCCTGCCAGCGCGATGATCGAGGGACAGCTCGACCCGCAGGATCCGGGGAACGTCCTGAAGGGCCAGATGTCGATCACGAACTACGACGGCAGCATCTCGATTCTGAACTGGAACCTCATTCACGACGGACCGATCCGGCTGCCCCAGTACTGACGCCGGCGCCCACAGCCAACGCAGCGCCACGGTGAGCGAAGCTCGCGTTCCAGGCAATGTCCTCACGCCGGCAGTCACCGATCACCGGAGCGTGGAACATCGTCCACGACGGACCGATCCGGCTCCCGGGCTCGTGAGTCGGCGGAGAAGACGGCGGCGCGCTGACGTGGGCTAGAATCGGTGGCGCCTGACCCGCAGCGCCGCAGGAGACGTCGCCGTGTACGCCGACGAGTTCAGCATCTACGCCGGCAACGCCAACCGCGCCCTCGCTGAGCGCATCTGCCGATACCTCAAGACCGATATCGGCGAGGCGGAGGTCTTCCAGTTTGCGAACGAGAACATCTTCGTTCGCATCCTGGACAACGTTCGCGAGCAGGACGTCTTCCTGGTCCAGCCGACCAGCCGGCCGGTGAACGACTCGATCATGGAGCTGCTCATCATGATCGACGCCTTCAAGCGGGCATCGGCGGGCCGGATCACCGCCGTCATTCCGTACTACGCCTACGGGCGATCGGACAAGAAGGACCAGCCGAGGGTGCCGATCACGGCGCGCCTCATCGCCGACATGCTGACCGTGGCCGGCGCCGATCGCGTCCTCACGATGGACCTGCACCAGGGCCAGATCCAGGGATTCTTCAGCATCCCGGTCGACGAGCTGACCGCGGTGAACATGCTGGCCGCTCACATCATGCGCAAGGAGCTCGACGACCTGGTCGTCGTCACCGACCTCGGGTTCGCCAAGCGCGCCCGCGCGTTCGCCGAGAGGCTCAACGCCCCGCTCGCGATCGTCGAGAAGCGCCGCGTCGGCAACGCGGATCGCGCCGACGTGATGAACGTCATCGGCGAGGTTCGGGGGAAGCGCTGCGTCATCGTCGACGACGAGATCAACACCGCCGGCACGCTCATCGAGACGGTCGAGGCCCTGCAGGCCCAGGACGTCGCCGAGATCTACTCGTGCGCCAGCCACGGCGTCTTCTCGAAGCCCGCCCTCGAGCGCATCCGCGCCAGCCCGCTCAGAGAGGTGATCGTGACCGACACGATCCCGCTCCCGCCAGACTTTGACGACGAGCGCATCACGGTGCTCTCGGTTGCCCCCCTCATCGGCGAGGCCATCAAGCGCATCCACCGTGGCGCGAGCGTCGGTGCGCTGTTCAGCTCGGAGGTCGAGATGGTCGAGGAGATGACCTTCTGGGACGAGTCGGCCGAGGAGGATCCGACTCCCACGCCCTTTCCGGTGAGCGCGGGCTGACCTCCAGCGTGCCCGACACTCGCCTCGGCGTCCTCCTCTGGAGCCAGGCCACCGACTGGCCCGCGTTCGAGGCCGGCGCGCGTCGCGTCGACGAGCTCGGCTACGAGTCGCTCTGGACCTGGGACCACCTGTACGCGATCTTCGGTGAGCCCGACCAGCCGATCTTCGAGGGCTACACGACCCTCGGCCGCCTGGGCCAAGGTCACGACGCGCGCGCGCCTGGGCCTCCTCGTCGGAGCGAACACCTTCCGCAACCCCGGCTTGGTGGCGAAGACCATCACGACCATCGATCACGTCAGCGACGGACGCGCCATCCTCGGCATCGGCGGCGCCTGGTTCGAGGCCGAGCACGCCGCCCACGGCATCGACTTCGGCAGCAGCGTCGGGGAGCGGCTGACGTGGATGGATGAGGCGGTCGCGGCCTTGCGAGGCGCTCCTCGACGGCGAGCGGGTCACCTCGCCGGCCGGTGGCCGATATCGGTTCGACGACCTGGTGCTCCTGCCGCCGCCCGATCCAGTCGCACCTGCCGATCATGATCGGCGGCTCGGGAGAGCGGAAGACGCTGCGCACCGTCGCCGCGCTACGCCGACCAGTGGAACGCGATGGGCAGCGTCGAGAAGCTGCGCCACAAGGTCGAGGTGCTGCGGGGCCACTGCGACGCGGTCGGCCGGGACATCGCCGAGATCGAGATGACCGCCGGCTGCAAGCCGATCATCCGGGACGACGAGGCCGAGGCCCGCACGCGTCTGGGAGGCCCAGATGGAGCACAACCGGACGCCGATGGCCGACGTCGTCGACGACGACACGTTCTGGGTCGGCACGCCGGAGCAGGTCGCCGAGAGGATGATCGAGCGCCGGGACCTCGGCTTCACGACCTTCCTGGCCGAGATGGCCGCGCCCTACGACGACGAGACGCTCGAGCGCTGGATCCGCGAGGTCAAGCCGATGGTTGACGCCGCCTAGCGTCCCTACAGCGCCGCGACGGCCTCCTCGAGCTGTGCGGTGGCCGCGCCGTGATCGGTGCCGGCCGCAAAGATGATCGGCTCGCCGAAGACGACCTCCACGTCCCCGCGCGCGCGAGGTGCCCGGGCCGCGGCGATCCGCCCACGAGAGACGATGGATCACCACCTTCATCGGCACCACCGGCGTGGCCGACTCGACCGCCACAAGACCCACCCCGGGCTTGAACGGCTTCATCGGCCCGCCGACAGTCAGCTCACCCTCCGGATAGATCAGGATGCTGAAGTCGCGGTCCAGGCGGGCGCCCAGGAGCTCCAGCGAGCGGCGGACCTTCCCCTCCCGTGCCAGCGGGAAGGCGTTGCCGATGACCGCCGCCCCCAGGCCGCGCAGCGGATTGCCGAAGATGTCGTCGGCCGCGGCCGCGACCGACAGGCGCCAGCGCCAGACGAGCGGCAGGTGGGTAAGGATGATCATGTTGTCGGTGTGAAGGTGATGGTTCGGAACGAAGATCACCGGTCCCTCGAGCCCCTTGAGGTGGTGCTCTCCGCGGACGCGCACGCGATAGGCGAGGAACACGAACGGCAGCAGCAGCAGCTCCTGGATCCCCAGGCCGATCGCACGCACCAGCGGGTTCAGCGGCCATCCGAAGACGTCGTCGTCGTGGCGGGACTCGCCCGCACTCTCAACGAGCGACTCAAGCGCCGTGACGGTCGCGTCCGGGTCGAGCTGGCCGTCGTCGACGAACGCGCCCAGCTCCTCTTCGATCACGCTCAGCAGCTCGATGCGGCCGAGCGAGTCGAGGCCGAGATCGGTCTCGAGGCGCGAGCTCGGAGCGACCTGTGCCAGTGGCACAAGGGCCACCTGGGCCACGAGCTCTGGCACGGTCGCGACCGCGTTCGCCGCGCGTGAGGGTTGGGAGCCTGCGGCCGAGGGCGCGCTGGCTGAGGGTGCGGCTCGGCCGTCGCGCTCGAGCGCCTCGAGCACCAGGCGCTTCTTGACCTTCATCGAGGCAGTGCGAGGGAAGTCCTCCTCCGGCCACACGCTCCAGTCGCGGATCTGCTGGTGCCCGGCCAGGCGCGTGTTCGCGTCGCGCACCACCGCCTCGGCTACCGACGGGTCGTCGACCAGCAGCACGGCGTGCACCCGCACGCCGCTCCCGTCACCGTCGAGACCGACCACGGCGGAGTCACGGATCCGATCGTCCGCGATCAGGATCGCCTCCACGTCGTCGGGGTAGACCTTCTGGCCGTCGGGCAGCGCGATCATGTCCTTCTTGCGCCCGCGCAGGGTCAGAAAGCCGTCGTCGCTGAGCTCGCCCAGGTCGCCGGTGTGGTACCAGCCGTCGCCGTCGATCGCCGTTGCGGTCGCCTCGGGGTTCTCCCAGTAGCCGATGAAGCGATTCGGGCCGCGGGCGAGCACCTCGCCGTCCTCCGCGATCCGCACCTCGACCCCGGGAATCGGCTCGCCGACGGTCCCGATCCGGTTGCGCTGTGGCCGAGTGAAGCTGATCGCCGGGCTCATCTCCGTGGCACCGTAGCCCTGGACGGCGGTGACCCCCATGTTCGACCAGAAGGTCGCGAGGCCTGGCTCGAGGGCCGATGCGCCGACGGCGAAGGTCCGCAGCCGCCCACCGAACTGCGACAGCACCGGCCGGAAGAGCAGCCGGCGCATGAAGCGTGGCAGTCGTGGCGCGATGGCCTGCAACCGATCGAACTGCTCGCGCTTGCCCGTGGCGCTGGCCTTGCGCTCGATCGAGTTCGCCAGCAGCCGCAGCCCCTGCGGGACGACGAGCAGCATCGTGATCTTGAACTCGCGGAAGGTCTTCACGAGAACCGCCGGCTGGCGGCTGACCGGGTACACGACGGTCTTCCCGGCCGCCAGTGGAGCGAGGAAGTCGCAGGTCAGGCCGAACATGTGCGAGAGCGGCAGGACGGAGAGGAGGCGCTCGTTCGGGCCGAAGGGGAAGACGTCGACCAGGGCCCGCGCGTTCGACGCGACGTTGCCATGGGTGAGCATCACGCCCTTGGGGTCGCCGGTGGTTCCCGAGGTGAACATGACGAGCAGCAGGTCGTCGGGCGCGAGGTCGGCCGCCGGCAATGGCTGCGTCGCGCGCGCGAGGTCCGGGAGCGACTCGATCAGGATCACCGGCAGCCCGAGCCGGAGAGCCGACGCTTCAGTCTGGCGCGACGCGAGCACGACCTTCGGCCGCGTCTGCTCGACGACCTTCGCCACGAAATCGTCAGTGCTCCGCACATCGAGCGGTACCCCGACGTGGCCGGCGTGCGCCAGAGCCAGGAACCCGAGGCCCCACTCCGGTCGGTTGACCGCCCAGATCACGACTCGGTCGCCGCGCGTCGCGCCGGCGTCCGTCAGCGCCCGGGCGATCCTCGGCACCTGCTGCCCGAGATCGCGATAGCGCCAGACGCGCGTGCGGAAGCCGGGCTTGATGATCAGCGCCGGGACGGGTCCGAAGCCCTGGACCGACCGCCCGACCAGCTCGTTCACCGTCTCCATCTGCTCATCCTCGGTGGGCGTCACGCCACTGCGGTCAGCTCGCGGCCGCCGCAGCGAGCTCGCGGAGCGCGCCGGTGGCGTCATCGGTCCAGGGTGGATAGTGGGAGAGGGCGATCATGTCGACGTCGAGCGACGCCAGCCGCTCGACGGACGCTCGGGCTGCCGCGTGGTCGTGGCTGAAGAGGGCACTGGCATAGGTGAGGCGGCCGCGGACGACCTGGAGCACGTCACCGGTGAAGAGCAGCCGAAGCCGCTCCGCGTAGAGGCACACGCTGCCCGGCGTGTGGCCGGGAGTGTGAACCACCCGCAGCCCACCGAGCTCCGGCAGCAGGGCGCCGTCCTCGATCGGCGTGCAGTTCGCCGGCGGACGGGTCAGGTACTGGATCAGCCGGCCTCGCCGCCCGCCGCCCCCGTCCGCGGAGCCTGCAAGCGCGGCGCGCAGTGGCAGCTGGAGTCCCGCGAGGTCGGCAGGGTGGATGAGCACCTCGACGTCGTCCCGATTCCGGATCAGCTCGTGAATGCCGCCGATGTGATCCGGATGCCCGTGCGTGCAGATGATTCGCTCCAGCTCGTCCAGCGACCGGCCGAGCGGCTGCAGCTGGCGCTCGAGCACCCTCCGCGATCCGAGCATGCCGGCGTCGATGAGGGTCAGACGGTCCTCGGCAAAGAGAAAGGAGTCCGCTCCGAGCATCCGGACCTGGTGCACGCCGGGCGCGATCTCCATGGCCGACCGATTGTACGGCTCACTCAGGCCTTGCTCGTCCCTCGGACCCGAGGCCGCATCGGGCTATACTCGGCTCCCCAATGCTGAAGTTCCTGTCCCGACTCGGGGACACCAACGAGCGCGAGGTGCGCGCTCTCCAGCCGATCGCCGAGCAGGTCAACGCGCTGGAGCCCGAGATCCAGGCACTGTCCGACGCCGAGCTGGCCGCGCAGACCGACCGGTTCCGCGCCCGGCTGCGCGAGTCGATCGGCGACATCCTCATCCCGATCGAGCTGCGCGAGACCGATCCCGACGAGGACGCGGCCGTGTCGGCCCTGACCGGCGCCGATGCGGCCCGCCTCGCGGATGACCTCAAGCGCCAGCGGGAGCGCGAGCTCAGCGAGATCAACGCCGCGCTCGACGATCTTCTCCCGGAGGCCTTCGCGTCGGTGCGCGAGGCGATGTTCCGGGCGCTCGGCAAGCGCCACTACGACGTCCAGATCATGGGCGGCGTCGTGCTCCACCGCGGCGCGATCGCCGAGCAGCGCACCGGCGAGGGCAAGACGTTCGTGGGGCCGCTGGCGGCCTACCTGAACGCGCTCGTCGGCCGGGGCGTCCACGTCGTCACCGTCAACGACTACCTGGCCAAGCGCGATGCGCAGTGGATCGGCGCGGTCTTCCATCGCCTGGGGATGAGCGTCGGCTCGATCCAGCACGAGGGCGCGTTCCTCTTCGACCCGGAGTTTCCCGCGACCGACGAGCGGCTGCGCGACCTGCGCCCGGTGTCGCGCCGCGAGGCCTACGCAGCGGACGTCACCTACGGCACGAACAACGAGTTCGGCTTCGACTTCCTGCGCGACAACCTCGTCGTCGACCTGGCACTGCGCGCACAGCGCGGCCACTTCTACGCCATCGTCGACGAGGTCGACAACATCCTCATCGACGAGGCGCGCACGCCGCTGATCATCAGCGGCCAGGCCGAGGAGTCGGCCGACAAGTACGTCCAGTTCGCCCGCATCGTGCCTCGCCTGAAGGCCGAGGAGGACTACGTCGTCGATCCGAAGTTCAAGCAGGTCGCCATCACCGAGGCGGGCACCACGAAGATGGAGGGCTGGCTCGGCGTCGACAACATGTTCGCCGACGACTTCAGCCTCGCCCGCCACCTCGAGCAGGCGCTGAAGGCCGAGGTCCTCTACCAGCGCGACCGCGACTACGTCATCAAGGACGGCGAGGTGATCATCGTCGACGAGTTCACCGGTCGCCTGATGCCCGGCCGCCGCTGGTCGGAGGGCCTCCACCAGGCCGTCGAGGCCAAGGAGAACGTCGCGATCCGTCACGAGCAGCGGACGCTCGCGACGGTCACCTTCCAGAACTACTTCCGAATGTACGACAAGCTCGCCGGGATGACCGGCACGGCCGAGACCGAGGCCGAGGAGTTCAGCAAGATCTACGACGCTCGAGGTCGTGGTCATCCCGACCCACCGCGACATGGTCCGCGACGACTTCGCCGACCTGGTCTACGCAACGCAGAAGGCCAAGTGGAACGCGGTCATCGACGAGATCGCCGAGGAGCACGAGGCCGGTCGGCCCGTCCTCGTGGGCACGATCAGCGTCGAGGTCAGCGAGATGCTCGGCGAGATGCTGAAGCGGCGCGGCATCAAGCACAACGTGCTCAACGCCAAGCTCCACGAGCGGGAGGCCGAGATCGTCGCGCAGGCCGGACGCTCCGGCGCGGTGACCATCGCCACGAACATGGCCGGTCGCGGGACCGACATCCTGCTCGGTGGCAACCCGGAGGTGCTGGCGGCCGAGCTGCTCCACAAGAAGGGCACGACCGTGCTCGAGGCAACGCCCGAGGAGTACGCGGTTGCCCTGGAGGAGGCCGAGCGCATCTGCGCAGAGGACAAGGAGAAGGTGCTCGCCGCCGGCGGCCTGCACATCCTCGGAACCGAGCGCCACGAGGCCCGACGCATCGACAACCAGCTCCGCGGCCGCGCCGGCCGCCAGGGTGATCCCGGCTCGTCGCGCTTCTACCTGAGCCTCGAGGACGATCTGATGAAGCGGTTCGCCTCGGACCGGGTGCAGGGCCTCATGCGCGGCCTTGGCTTCACCGAGGACACCGCGCTCGAGTCGAAGATGGTGAGCCGGACCATCGAGAGCGCGCAGAGCCGCGTCGAGGGCTACAACTTCGACACGCGCAAGCACGTCGTCGAGTACGACGACGTCATCAACCGCCAACGCGAGACGATCTACCGCGAGCGCGACCGCATCCTGCGCTCCGACAGACCTGTCGCCGACCGTCCTGGCCATGTTCGAGGACGAGATCGCCACGGTGGTGGCGGAGCACACCGCCGGCGACCATGAGGGCGACTGGAACCTGGATGGGCTCCGAGCGCAGCTCATCGGAATGATCCCGACCCTGACCGATGCGGACCTCGCCTTCCTCGACGACGCCCGCGAGCCAGCGACGATCACCGATCACCTCGGGGAGCTCGTCGCCGAACACTACGAGCGCAAGCGCGCAACGGTCGGCCCCGAGGGTATGCAGGTCCTCGAGCGGCTCGTGATGCTGCGCGTCATCGATTCGCTCTGGGTCGAGCACCTGACCGCGGTCGACGACATGCGCCGCGGCATCGGCCTTCGGGCCTACTCGCAGCGCGAGCCGCTCAACGAGTTCAAGATCGAGGCGTACAAGATGTTCGACGAGCTCAAGTCGACCATCCGGCACGACGTCACGCACACGGTCTTCCGCGTCACCCTCCAGCAGCAGTCGAGCCAGCCACGGCCGGTGGCGCGCAACGTCACCGAGGGCCGTGCGCCCGTCGACGGCGCGCCCTCAGCCCCATGCCGCCTCCGGTGGCAACGGCCAGGCCGCGGCGTGCGCCCGCGCGGAGCGGGCCGAAGGTCGGCCGCAACGATCCATGCTGGTGCGGCTCGGGCAAGAAGTACAAGAAGTGCCACGGGGCGTGACCGGGTAGGGACCGATGCGGGCGCGTGGGCGAGGCGGCTACCGGCCTCGGCGAGCGGGACCGGCTGTACGACCTGGGTGCTGGGGTTGCCTTTCCTGGTCGGATCGGTAGGATGGACGGAACAACGATCTCGGGCACTGAGAGGCCCCGGATCCTCGCGCGTGGAGGTTCGTTGGTGAAGGAGCTGGCCGCACAGACCAGGGTCTCTGTCCCCCTCCCCGTCAGCTCCACCGCTCACCTCCCCCCCGTCACCCGGTTCCGCGACCCGGATCAGCCCTACGAAGACCTGATCATGTGCGAGCGCGACTGCATGCGCTGCAGCTACGCCGCGACGCTCGACTGTGACGGCAACTGCGGCGTCTGCCCGCGCCAGAACTACTGCCCGTGCGTGAATCCGGCGAAGGTGCGCACGAAGCAGAACCGGCTGACCGAGATGGCCGAGCTCCCGATGGTGGCGGTCGTTGGACGCAATTAGGGACGAGGCGCGGCGGCTGGCCGATCTCGTGGCGGACACCGCGGTGCGCCTTTGACCTCACCCGCGACGAGGCCGAGCTCGCCGACCTGACCGAGCGCTCCGGCGACCCCGACCTGTGGAGCGACCCGGCCGAAGCCCAGACCGTCATGCGCCGCGCCGAGGAGCTGCGGTCCGGCATTGCGCAGTGGCGTCAGCTCGAGCAGCGCGCGGTCGGCCTGGCCGAGATGGCCGAGATGGCCGCGGCCGACCCGGCGGAGGCCGCGGCGCTGCTCCCCGATCTCGAGTCGGACCTGGCCGCACTCAACGCCGACTGGGCGCGCATGGAGCAGCAGCTCCTCCTCTCGGAGGCCTACGACGAGCGCGGCGCGATCGTCTCGGTGTATGCCGGCGCGGGCGGGACCGAGAGCCAGGACTGGGCCGAGATGCTGCTGCGGATGTACCTGCGCTGGGCCGAGCGCAACCGATTCAAGACCGAGATCCTCGAGGCGACGGAGGGCGAGGAGGCCGGGCTGAAGAGCGTCAGCTTCAGCATCGACGGGCGCTGGGCGTACGGGAGGATGCGGAGCGAGCGCGGGGTGCATCGGCTGGTGCGGATCAGCCCGTACGACTCGCAGAAGCGCCGGCACACGAGCTTCGCCCTGGTCGAGGTGATGCCCGAGGTGCCCGAGGACGAGATGGGTGAGATCGACGATAAGGAGCTGCGCGTCGACACGTACCGCGCCTCGGGGGCCGGTGGCCAGCACGTCAACAAGACCGACTCCGCCGTGCGAATCACCCACCTGCCGACGGGGATCGTGGTCGCAGTCCAGAGCGAGCGCAGCCAGCATCAGAACCGCGACCGCGCCATGTCCGTCCTCCGTGCGCGGCTCATCGAGCGCCAGGAGGAGGAGCGAGAGGCGGAGATGGCCCAGCTGCGCGGCGAGCACGTCGAGGCCGGCTGGGGCAACCAGATTCGCTCCTACGTCCTCCAGCCGTACACCATGGTCAAGGACCTGCGCACATCAGTTGAGACGTCGAATCCGACGGCCGTGCTCGACGGCGATCTCGACGCCTTCATGGAGGGGTACCTGCGCTGGCGCGTCGGTGAGGCGCATCCGCCGGACGCTGCCTAGACCCGTCGGCGCTCACTCGTCGGCGTGGGCGATGTGCGACAGCTGCCCCCAGATCAGGACGAGGAAGATCACCGAGCCGACGAAGGCGAACCAGAACGGCGCGGTGACACCGTAGACCTGGGCGAGCACGCCTCCGAGCGCCGATCCGACGACCAGGCCTCCGAACGTGCCGACGGTGTTCACGCTCCCGACGCGGCCCTGGAGCTCGCTCGGCACGGCCCGCTGCCGAATCGCCACCGAGGTCGTGCCCCACACGAAGGCATGCAGCGCCGAAGACGAAGAAGATCGTCATCGCGACCGCGGGCGTGGTGGTGAGCGCGAGCCCCAGGTGCGTCAGCGTCTCGATGATCAGGCCGATGCGCATGATGTTGCCGAGGCTGACCCGCCGGGTGATCCATCCGTACGAGACGGTCCCGACCAGGCCGCCGACCGCCGAGACGGTCGTGATCAGCCCGAAGCCGATGTCTCCCAGCCCGAGGCGCTGGCTCGCGTAGAGGACCAGCACCGACCAGGCCGCGCCGAAGGTGATGTTGAAGATGAAGATCGTCAGCACCAGCGTTCGCACGGCGGCGTGGTGCCGCACCCATCGGAAGCCCTCGGCGATCTCGTGGCGGATCGCCGTCACTCGCTCCGGGTCGCGACCGTGTGGCGGGAGCCGACCCGGCTCACCAGCAGCGCGCCCGCGGCGACGAGCACCGCCTGGCCGATGAAGGGCACCGCCATGCCGATGGCGAAGAGGGCCGCTCCGAGCGGCGGTCCGGCCAGCTGGTTGAGGGTCACGAATCCGGCCTGGATGCGCGAGTTGCCGAGCACCAGCTCGTCACGATCGACGAGCGTCGGCAGCAGGGTGTGCGAGGCGTTGTCGGCGAACACCTCGGCCGTGGCGACGACGAACAGCGCGACGAGCACCATCGCGATCGAGACCGTGTCCGTCACGATCGAGACCGCCACGACCGCGAGCACGACGGCGCGCATCCGTCGACCGAGACGACGATCAGGCGTCGGTCGAGGCGATCCGACGTCGCTCCCGCGAACAGGGCGAACAGCAGCGGCGGCAGCCACTGGACCAGCGCCGCCATCGAGACGAGGAACGGGTCGCTCGGTCAGCGAGGCCACCAGCAGCGGTCCGGCCGCGAGGGCGATGCCGTCGCCGAGGTTGCTGACCCACGATGACGCCAGGAGCCAGCGAAAACCGACGCCCAGGCGCGCCGGCGCGAGGGTCTCGAGAAGGCCGCTCACAGGTCGCGCAGGCTAGCACGCGACCCGGCCGTGGCGGCCGAGACGGTCCGTGACCGGCTACCATCGGCGGCGAACCGATGACATCCCTCCTGCGCCGCCGAGCGCGTCCCGCCGACGTCGACGCCCCGGTCATCAGCATGGTCGATGTCGGCGTGACGTACCCCAACGGCAAGGTCGCGCTGGCCGAGGTGACCGTCGACATCGCGCCGGGAGACTTCGCCTTCCTGGTCGGGCCGTCCGGCGCCGGGAAGAGCACCTTCATCCGGCTGCTCATCCGCGAGCAGGTACCCACGGCCGGCAGCGTGACGGTCGCGGGCCACGACCTGCTGTCCATGCGGCGCTCGCAGGTCCCTGGCCTTCGGCGCCGGATCGGCACCGTCTTCCAGGACTTCCGGCTGCTGCCGACGAAGACCGTGGCCGAGAACGTGGCCTTCGCACTCGACGTGACCGGGGCGCCGAGGTCGACCGTCCGTCGGCGCGTCCCGCATCTGCTGGGACTCGTCGGGCTCGACGGGCACGCCCAGCACCTGCCCACGCAGCTCTCCGGCGGCGAGCAGCAGCGCACCGCCATCGCGCGTGCCCTCGTCCACGACCCGGCGATCCTCATCGCCGACGAGCCGACCGGCAACCTCGACCCGGTGACCAGCTGGGAGATCATCCAGCTGCTGATCCACATCAACGAGCTCGGCACGACGGTGCTCATGGCCACCCACAACCAGGAGATCGTCAACGCGCTGCGGCGCCGGGTGCTCGCGCTGGAGGGCGGTCGCCTGGTGCGCGACGAGGCCGACGCGACCTACGATCGCGAGATCTGACCGGTGGCCGTTCATTCGCTTCATCGGCTTCAGCGTGGTCCGGGCCTGGCAGGGGTTCTGGCGCAACGCGATGATGAGCCTCGCCGCCACTGCCACCGTGGTGCTCATGCTCGTGCTGCTGGCGGCGCTGGTCATCGTCATCAGCGGCCTCAACTCGGGGCTCGAGTTCATCGAGAGCAAGGTCGGAGTGACGGTCCGCCTCGCCGATGGCCTCTCGGCCAGCGACCGCGAGGCGCTCATGGAGGACGTGGCGGAGCTGCCCGGCGTCGCATCGGTCGAGTACATCTCCCCCGAGGAGGCCATGGAGCGGCTCCGAGAGGCCTACCGCGAGTCGGGGCAGGAGCTCGACACGGGCGGCGCCACGATTCGCCTCTACGGCAGCCTCGAGATCACGCTCGCCGACCCGGAGGCCGGTGACGATGTGGCCGCCGCCCTGTCGGACAGCGATGGAGTCGAGCGCATCCTGACCAAGCAGGCCGAGTACGACGCGCTGCTCGGCATCATCAACGTCATCCGCACGGTCGGGATCGTCATCATCGGCCTGGTCGGGCTGACGGTGCTGCTCATGATCGTCAACACCATCCGCATCGCGGTCTACAGCCGCTCGAGCGAGATCGAGATCATGCGGCTCGTCGGCGCATCGGACTCGTTCATCCGCTGGCCGTTCATCCTCGAGGGAGTGCTGTGCGGCCTGATCGGGGCGCTGATCGCCATCGGCGCCGTGGCGGCGGTCTGGGACCCGATCCAGCCGGCCATGGTCGCCATATTCCAGATGCCAACCGCGGTCAGCACCCAGTTCCTCACCACCATCTCGGTCCTGCTGCTGGCGGTCGGCCTGGGCGTCGGCGCGGTCGGATCCTGGATCAGCGTGCGCTCGTATCTCGCCGCGACGAGCTGAATCAGGTGGAGCAACCTCAATCGCATCCGAAACGTGATGCGAATCTCCCACGAGTAGACTCCGTGACTCGAATGACAGAAACGAACCCCCCGGCCATGCCGGAGCCGGCTCCCGAGCCGATGACCCAGCCGCCCGCGCCGACCCAGCGCAGGAGCGTCCTCCCGTGGGTGGTGTCCCTCGCCGTCGCCGCGGTCGTCGGCGCCCTGCTCTTCGTCGGCGGATACCTCGCCGCCGGCGGGACCGGAGGCGGATGCGCCGCACCGAACGACGACTTCGCCGCCTTCTGCGAGGCGTACGCCAAGCTCCAGGAGCAGTTCGTCGACGAGCTCGACTCGGAGCAGCTGGCCGAGGGTGCGATCCGCGGCATGTTCCAGTACGGCGTGCGAGGATCCCTTCTCCGCGCTACATGCCCCCCGAGGCCTACGACCAGGCGCTCGGGAATCTGTCGGGCAGCTTCGGGGGCATCGGCGCCGAGATGGCGATGTCGAACACCGAGGATCCGGCGGATCTCGCCGCATGCACCGCGTTCAGCGACATCTGCCGCCTCGTGGTCGTCGCCCCGCTGGCCGACACGCCGGCCGAGCGTGCCGGCATCCAGGCCGGCGACTACGTGCTCGCCGTCGATGGCGAGAGCGTCGATGGCAGCACGGTCGAGGACCAGGTCACCAAGATCCGCGGCGAGGCGGGCACCGACGTGACCCTGACCATCCTGCGCGACGATGGCGAGCCGTTCGACGTGACGCTCACGCGAGCCGAGATCGTCATCCGCGAGGTCGAGACCCGGATGATCGACGACCACATCGGCTACATCTCGCTGAACGGCTTCTCCGCCCAGGCCAGCGAGCAGTTCGCGGAGGGCCTCGCCCAGCTCCTCGACGACGGCGCCGATCAGATCGTCTTCGACCTGCGCGACAACCCCGGTGGCTACATCGAGGCGGCGCAGCAGATCGCCAGCCAGTTCATCGGAGATGACGGCCTGATCTTCACCCAGGAGTCGGCGGCCGACGACGTTCGCGAGTACCGCTCCACCGGTGACGGCGTGGCCACCGATCCCGAGATCCCCGTGGTCCTGCTGGTCAACGGCGGCTCGGCCTCGGCCTCCGAGATCGTTGCGGCCGCACTGCAGGAGCACGACCGTGCCACGCTCATCGGCGAGCCGACGTACGGCAAGAACACCGTGCAGGTCTGGACCCGGCTCGTGAACGGCGGCGGCGTCCGGATCACCATCAGCCGATGGTTCACCCCGGAGCACAACAGCGTCGCTCCCGATGGCGTTCAGCCCGACGTGACCGCGGCGAGGACGGCGGAGACTCCGCCCGAGGAGGACCCGGTGCTCGACGCGGCGGTCGACTACCTGGCGGACCTCGAGCCGACCGAGTCGACTGGCTCGGTCCCCGCGGACGTGGGCTCGAGCTCGTCGGACGCGGCAGCGACGGCGATCGATGGCTCGACGGTGGTGGGCATTGTCGGGCTGCGACCCGTCTGCTAGCATCGCGGCCAACGAAAGGAGGTGGTGTGCAGGTGAGTAGTTCCAAGCACGCCACCACCGAGGCGGTGCGCTAACACAGCTTCGTGTGGTGTAGCGAATGAGAGAGCCGGCCGAAACTGGCCGGCTCTTTCTGTGCCCGCTTCCTCTACGGAGCAGCTGACCGATGCCGGACGAGACGATCTCCGTCAACCGCAGAGCCCGACACGACTACGCCATCGAGGACACCCTCGAGGCGGGCATCGTGCTGACCGGGACCGAGATCAAGAGCGTGCGAGCCCACAAGGTCAACATCGCGGAGGCCTACGTGCGGATCGAGCGCGGGGAGGCGTGGCTCATCGGCGCCCACATCGCCGAGTACACCCAGGGCAACCGCTACAACCACGTCCCCAACCGCACCCGCAAGCTCCTCCTCCACCGCGACCAGATCAGCGAGCTGCTCGGGCTCCAGTCGGCCAAGGGCCTCACCATCGTGCCGCTGCGGCTCTACCTGCGCGGTGGCAACGCGAAGCTCGAGATCGGCACCGCCCGTGGCAAGAAGGCGCACGACAAGCGCCGCACGATCGCCGAGCGCGACATGCGCCGCGAGCTCGATCGTGACTCCAAGCTCGCCGGCCGGGTGAAGCTCTAGGACGCCGAGAATGGAACAGGCGTTCTCATCGGCCGAGGGCTTCTGGTAGAATCGGTGCCTATCGGTTCGTGGGGATGTCAGGTTTCGACAGGGCCCGTGAACCGGGAATCGCAGGTCGAGGGTGCTCGCAGGCCTCGTAAAACAGCGGGCAATTGCTGTAACTGGCAACGATAGTTACGCCCTCGCTGCCTAAACCGCAGTGAGCATCGACGCCGTCTCACCTCCCCGGACGGCGAAGATGTCATCAGGGGAGGTGCGGCGCCGCCGACTCCGGTGAGTGGCGTCAAAGAGCCGAGAGGCACGCCGGATAGCAGGCACGGCACCCCGCCGGTCGGGGGTCGCGCCAGGTGAAGCGCAAGTTGGCCGGAAATACCTGTAGGAAGTTCTCGGGGAACGTGTTCTGGACGGGGAGTTCGATTCTCCCCCATCTCCACCACCCTTCCTCCGCCCGCACCTGCCCGGGACCTTGACCGGCTGTGCTACGTTCGCTGCCGTCGGAGGGACTCATTCCAAATTGCTGGAGGGTGGTGGCAGTTCCATGGACTTCGCGAAGCTCGGTCAAAACGAAAAGCTGGCGGTCTACGGCGCCGCGGCGGTCATCCTCGGTGGCCTGGTGGGCTACTCGTACGGTCTGACCATCCTTGCGGTGCTCGCGGCAATCGCGATGCTGGCGGTGGTCCTCCTGCCCCAGCTGTCGCCCGGGACCAACCTTCCCGGCACGAAGGGAAGCCTGATGCTCATCTGCGGCAGCGTCGCCGCCGTCGTGCTCGTGCTCGCCGTCGTGATCTACCTGAGCACCATCTTCACTGCCACGAACGTGCGTGACATCTTCTTCCTGGTCGCGGTGGCGGGCGCCGTTGTGATGAGCTGGGCCGGGTGGAGGGAGTTCCAGGCCGAGGGTGGCAAGCTCCAGCTTGGGAGCTCCGGTGCCGCCGCGACGCCAGGCGCAGCTTCGGCAGCTCCCGCGGCAGACGCCCCGGCACCCGAAGCACCAGCGGCACCGGCCGCGTCCGCGACGCCTGCAGCGGAGGCTCAGACGACGGCAAGTGATGCCGCGGCGAGCGCGGCGTCGGCCCCGTCGTCCGTCACCGACGCCGCAGCCGACGCAGGCTCGTCGGCGGCCGAGACAGCGGACGAGACTCGCCCACCCGCCTAGATCGGCCCCGGACCCAGCATCTCGATCGCCCGCCGCTCCAGGCGGGCGATCGGCTCTTCCCCGTGGTCCAGGCAAGCCACGAGCCGGCTGACGACGACGTCGGCGGCGAGCCCGTCGTCGACCGCGTCGAGCGCGAGGTCGAGGCGGAGGCGCGGCCCGCTGCGCAACTCGGCGGCGGCGAGCTCGCGCACCATGGCACCGATGTCGCCGACGGTGGCCGCGAGCTCTTCCGGCGGGTCGGGCATCGACTCCTCGAAGAACGCGATGGCGATCGAGACCAGGTCGTCGGCATCGGCCGACGAGCGGCGCGTCTCGTCCGCGGCGCCCGCCACGAGGTCGAATCGGCCGCCGGGCATCGCGCTGAAGCCGACCCACGGCCCGTCGGGGCCGAGGCGACCGACCGCGCAGACAGGAGCGACCATGCCGCGCTCCGCCGAGCGAGGAAGGTTGCCTACTCCTTCACCTGGCCGGCCGGGAGGACCACGATCCGCCGGTTCGGCTCGACGCCGACGCTCTGCGTGCGGACCCTGCCGTTCTCGAGCAGCGCCATGTGCACGACGCGCCGCTCCATGGCGGGCATCGCCTCGAGCTGGATGATCTTGCCGGTCTGGATCACGCGCTTTGCGGCCCGATCGGCGACGTCGCGCAGCTGCTCCTCGCGGCGACCGCGGTAGTTCTCGACGTCGATCGAGACGCGATGGTGCTGGCCGGCCTTGCGGCCAACGATCAGGTTGACGATGTGCTGAAGGCTGGCGAGCTTCTCGCCGCGGCGGCCGATGAGGGCGCCGAGATCGTCGCCGGCGACGTTGAGGCGCGCCGTCTCCCCGCCGCTGCGAACCTCGACCGTGGCCTCGAGGCCCATCAGCGCGATCATCTCGGTCAGGACCGCCTGGGCGGTCTCGAGCGTCTCGCGCTCGGGCTCGCTCAGCTCCTCGACCGGCAGGCCCGAGACGAATGGCGTGGGCTCACGCTGGGGACGGTCGGCTCGAGGCTCGCGCGGTGCGCGCTCTCGGATCGCGTGATCGCGATCCCGGCCGTTGCGACCGCCGCGCCCTCCGCGCCCGCGTCCCCCGCGGCTGCGGTGAGTTGCCTCTGCCCGAGCGAGCTCCGCTACCTGGTCGTCGGCATCAAGGACGTCCGCGTCGAGCACGGCCACGAGGTCGTCGCCGACGGACACCGGCTCCGCGACCGGTGCCTCGTCGGCCGCCTCGGACTCAGTCGGCTCGCCGGTCTCGATGGCGCCGTGCTCGCTTGCCTCGCCGGCGCGGTCCTCGCTGTGATCGATTGCCTCGACGGGCTGCGCAGGCGCGGCCGCCTCCTCCTCCGGCTCCGGGGCCTCGACTCGCACTGTCTCCGCGGCGTCGACCGCCGACTTCGGTGCGGCGAGGATGCGGGCCTCTTCGCCCCCGACCCCGAGGACGCCACGGCTTCCCTGGGAGAGGATCTCGATGTCGAGATCGCCGAGGTCGGAGCTGAACTCCGCCATCGCGGCGCGGATCGCCTCCTCGACGTTCTTGCCTGTGAATTCCCTGAATGTCATCGCTTCTTGCCTCGTCGTCTGGCGCGGCCCTGCTTGTTGCCGGCGGCGCGCTGTGCGCTGCGGTTCGCCGACGTTGCGGAGCTGCTGGGGTTCGAGGGCTGTGCCGCGGAAGTGGCGTCGGTTCCGACGCGCGTTGAAGGCGGCGCGGGGGCGTCATCGGTCTTCGGAGCCCACGATGGGGACCAGCCGAAGAGCGGGAAGAGGTTGCCCCAGCCCATGATGAGGTACTGCTGCACCACGAGATACGCGGTGTAGACGATCCAGTAGAGGATCAGGCCGCTCGGGAAGATGCCGCCCCACACGATCGTGAGCAGCGGGAACGTGTAGAGCATGGTGCTCGTCACGCCCGAGGTCGGATCCTCCGGGTTCGGCTTCGGGCTCGTCATCTTGACCTGCACGAACTGCAGGACGGCCGCGATGACGGCCATGAGCGAGATCGCGAACCCGCCGAAGAGCGTGATCGCGAACACGTGGTCGACCTGCGCCAGGTTGATGTTGAACAGCCAGGCGACGGTCGTGTCGACGTGCTCGGTCAGCTTGAGCGGGTCGATGAGCTGGCAGTTCGTCGGGAAGGAACTGCGGCAGCTGGCTGTACTCGGGCAGGTTGCACGGGCCGCTCACCACGACCTGGTAGGTGTTGGCCACGCCGGCCACCGGGTCGACGACGCCCGGCCGCCTCGAGGGTCTCGAAGGCGACGCGATTGCCGTCGTTCACGGTGAAGCCGCTGATGACGCCCGACGCCCGGATGAGGGCCTGGTACAGCGCGAAGAGGATGGGGAGCTGGAGGACTACCGGGAGGCAGCCGCCGAACTGGTTGACGCCGTGCTCCTTGTAGAGCGCCATCGTCTCTTCGGTGACCTTCTGCCGGTTGCCCTTGTGCTTGCGCTGGATCTCACGGACCAGCGGCTGCATCCGCTGCATTTCCTTCTGCGAGCGGATCTGCCGGATGAAGAGCGGGGCCAGGAGCGTCCGGATGATGATCGTGAAGGCGATGATCGCCAGCGCGAAGTCGATGATCGGCAGCTCGTAGAGGAAGATCAGCAGGTTGAAGAGGGGCAGGAAGAAGATGTCCCAGGGCGGGTTGAAGTGCTCGATTCCGAAGAACCCTGCTGCGATCACCGGTGCGACGCCCTGGCCCCGGCTACTTCTGCGGGACGGGGTCGTACCCGCCCGGATGGAAGGGGTTGCATCGGCCGATGCGCTTCGCGCCCATCCACGAGCCGCGAAGGAGGCCGTGCTCCTCGATGGCCTGGTAGGTGTAGACCGAGCACGTCGGCGAGTAGCGACAGCTCGGCGGCATCCACGCCGACAGCTTCTGGTACGCCACGATCATTCCGAGGCCGATTCGCTTCATGTTCCGATCTCAGCCCGATCCAGGAGCGCGTCCAGCGCGGCTCCCAGCTCGGCGTGGGTCGCGTCTCCCGCTGCGGGCTTCGCGATGACGAGCAGATCCCATCCGGGGCCGATGCGACCGTTGAGCCGCTCGCGGAGCAGCGCCCTCAGCCTGCGTCGAACCCGGTTCCGCTGAACCGCGCCACCGAGCGTTCGCGGCGTCGAGAACCCCACCCGCGTCTCCGGTCGGTCGGTCCTCAGCCATCTGAGGACCAGCAACGGCGTCGACCTCGCGGTGCCGTGACGGCCGATGGCCTCGAAGTCCGCGCGGCGCCGGAGCATCGGCAGCACGGCCACGGAACTGTCGTAGCTCTCGGCGATCAGGCGCTGAGCTTCTTGCGCCCCTTGGCCCGACGACGAGCGAGCACGCGCCGACCACCCTTGGTCGCCATCCGGGCCCTGAAGCCATGCTCGCGCTGGCGCGAACGCTTCTTGGGCTGGTATGTCCTCTTCATGGGTGCGTGCCGTTTCCTCGTTCAGCGGACACGATCGGGGCCTCTACACACGAACGGCTGGCGTTCCGCCAGCCTGCGCGCACATCCGGTGGCCCGTCTCGCTTCTGATCGGCGATTCTACGGTGCGGCACCGCACGCGGTCAAACGCGTTGCCCCAGTTCATTGCCTGCCGGAATCGGCCGCTGCTATAGTGGCCCGACCCCCGACCCGGACACCATCACCCACCCCCAAGGCACCGGGTTGGAACCGAACCCCGACCAGCGGCTGGCGCCGCTTTCGTTCCGGAGAAGAGCCCGATTGATGGAAGCGAAGCAGGTGTGGCGCGCCGCCCTCGGCGAGCTGCAGGTCTCACTGTCCCCAGCCAACTTCGAGACCTGGCTCAAGGACACCGAGCTCGTCGAGATCGACGACAACCGCTTCCGTATCAGCGCGCCGAACGGCTTCGCGCGCGACTGGCTCGACAACCGCTACCGACCCCTCATCAGCCAGACGCTGGCGCGCGTGGTCGGGGGGTCGGTCCAGGTCGAGTTCGTCGTGGCCGATGCCTCCGGGCCGGTTCCCGAGCAGCTCGATGACGACGCGCGGGTGGCGATGCCGCCCCTCTCGGCCGGCGGCAACGCGATCAACCTCAACTCGCGCTACACCTTCAGCAACTTCATCGTCGGATCCGCCAACCGCCTGGCCCACGCCGCCGCGCTGAGCGTGGCCGAGCGCCCGGGCCACGCCTACAACCCGCTCTTCCTGTACGGCGGCGTCGGCCTGGGCAAGACCCACCTCATGCACGCCATCGGCAACGCGGTCTCCGCGAAGTTCCCGCGCAAGCGGATCCTGTACGCGACCAGCGAGAAGTTCACGAACGACTTCATCAACTCGATCCGCGAGCAGAAGATGGAGGACTTCCGGAACCGATATCGGCGGATCGACGTGCTGCTCATCGACGACATCCAGTTCATCGCCGAGCGCGAGCGGACCCAGGAGGAGTTCTTCCACACGTTCAACGCGATCCATGAGGCCGGCAAGCAGGTCGTCCTCTCCAGCGACCGTCCTCCCAAGGCCATCACCACATTGGAGGAGCGGCTCCGCAGCCGATTCGAGTGGGGCCTCATCGCCGATCTCACGCCGCCCGATCTCGAGACGCGCATCGCGATCTTGCGGTCGAAGGCCGAGGACCAGCTGCACCTCATCCCGTCAGAAGTCATCGACTTCATCGCCCGCAAGGTGGTGAGCAATGTGCGGGAGCTCGAGGGCGCCCTCAACCGCGTCGTCGCGTATGCCTCGATGAGCGGCATGCCGGTCAACATCGAGTTGGCCAGCGCGGTCCTCAGCAACGTCATGTACAACCCGCGCAAGAAGTCGATCACGCCGCAGCGCATCGTGCGCGCCGTGGCGGACTACTACGGGGTCAACCTCGACCAGCTGCGCAGCAGCAAGCGGGATCGGGCCATCGTCGTGCCGCGCCAGATCGCCATGTTCCTGATCCGCGAGGAGACCGATATCAGCCTCCTTCGCATCGGTGCCGAGCTCGGTGGGCGGGATCACTCGACCGTGCTGCACGCCTGCGACAAGATCGCGCGCGAGCTGAGCGAGAACGACGAAATGCGACGCGAGATCAGCGCCGTGCGGGAGATGATCTACTCCGAATGAACGGTGGCCACGCGCACCGCGTAGGGACCGATTCGGTGGAAAAGTCGCCCGATCTGGTGGATATCTCGGGCCCGATGTGGACAATCGGCCCCTCCTGGGCCGGATGTGGGTAGCCTGTTGTCCACCGCAGACGCTCGCTCGTCCCCCGTCGCGGCCAAGTTGGCGACCGGTCATGCACCGGATCGGCGAGGTTATGCGCACCGGACACGCACGCTCAGCCGAGATCGAAAGAGCGGTACTTGTGCACACCGTCCACACCCCTACGAGAGACGGCGACGAGTGAGTAGTCTTATTGAGGACCGATAGGAGGAACCTCCCCAAAGGTGGATATCCAGCACCTGTCAGGGAGGGTTGAGGAGATGAGATCGGCATGAATGTCTCGGTGATGCAGGAGAACCTGGCGCGCGGGCTCCAGACCGTCAGCAGGGCGGTGAGCAGTCGCGCCACCCTGCCGGTCCTGGCCAACGTGCTGCTGAAGACCGAGAACGCCGGGCTGAAGCTGACCGCCACGAACCTCGAGATCGGAATCAACTGCTGGGTCCCGGGCAAGATCGAGGAGGAGGGCGAGATCACGGTGCCGGCGAAGCTCCTCACCGATCTCGTCGCCTCGCTGCCGAACCAGCGCATCGACCTCGTGCTGTCCGCGAAGGACCGCACGCTCAAGCTCACCTGCGGCAGCAACCGTTCGAGCATCAAGGGCATCGAGGCCGACGAGTTCCCGGTCGTCGCCGCCATCGGCGAGGCGCCGGCCACGAGCGTGGACGCCCGCGTGCTGCGCGAGGCCCTTGGCGAGGTGGTCTTCGCCGCCGCCACCGACGAGAGCCGGCCGATCCTGACCGGCGTCCTCACACGGCTCGACGGTGATTCGATGACGCTGGCGGCCGCCGACAACTACCGGATCGCGGTGCGCACCGTGACGCTCGAGAAGCCGGTGTCGCCCGAGGTGGTGATGGTGGTGCCGGGCCGCTCGTACGCCGAGCTGATGCGGATCCTGCCCGACACGGACGCCCCGATCGAGATCACCGTCACGCCGAACAAGAGCCAGGTCCTCTTCCATGTGGAGGGCACGGACCTGGTGAGCCGGCTGATCGAGGGGCAGTTCCCGAACTACGAGCCGGTCATCCCGACTTCGCACACGTCACGCGCCGTGGTCGGTCGCGAGGCGCTCCTGGCCGGAACGCGACGGGCGAGCATCTTCGCTCGCGACAGTGCCAACATCGTGAAGATCGAGCTCGGCGGGGACAACGGTGACGCATCGGGCGTGGCCATCACAGCGCACGCGGCCGACATCGGCGACAACGCCGACGTGGTCGAGGCGACCGTCGAGGGCTCCGCGACGGCCATCGCCTTCAACGCGCGCTATCTCATCGACGTCCTGGGCGCGCTCGGGGCCGACGAGGCAGCCCTCGAGCTCTCGGGGCCCCTCGCACCCGGCGTCATCCGCGGCATCGGCAAGGACGACTATGTCCACGTCATCATGCCGGTGCGAACGGCCAGCTAGGAACGCCTGCCATGGCGCTGCGCGCCGCGCCGCGCCGCGCCGCCGATGGGTCGACCATGGGCCTGTCGCGGCTTGCGCTCACCGACTTTCGCAGCTACGCGTTCGGCGAGCTGCGCCCGCACCCCGGGCTTACCGTCATCGCGGCACCGAACGGCGCCGGCAAGACAAACCTCCTCGAGGCGGTGCACGTCGCCATCACGGGGCGCTCTCATCGGGCCGCGACCGATCTCGAGCTCGTGCGGCACGGTACGGGGCTCGCGCGCGTGGTGCTCGAGCTGTCGGGCGGAACGGCGGAGGGCGGCGCGACGATCGAGCTCGTGCTCCCCGGATCGCCCGCGGCACCCGGCGTCCGGAAGCGTCTCACCGTCAACGGTGTGCCGCGCCGCTTCACCTCGGTGTCCGAGACTGCGCGCGCGGTGCTCTTTCGGCCCGAGGAGATGCTGCTGTTGGTGGGGTCCCCATCGGAGCGTCGCCGGTTCGTCGACGGCATCCTGGCGCAGCGCGATCGGCGCGCGGCCGCCGACCTCGTGGCGCTGGGACGGATCCTCGGCCAGCGCAACGCCCTGCTGCGTGCCATCCGTGCCGAGGAGGCAGCCCTCGACAGCCTGGCGTTCTGGGACGAGCAGCTGGCCACCACCGGTGCTCGGGTCATGCGCGGGCGCCTGGCGGTCGTCGCCGAGCTGGACGAGCGCCTCGCCCCGCTCCACGACGCGGTGGCCGACCCGGAGGAGCGCGGTGCCGGCGTGCGGCTCGTCTACGTCGATGCGCTGAAGGAGGCCTGGGCCGCCCGACCGGCCCAGGAGCAGGCGTCGAAGGAGCTGCCGCCAGAGGACGAGCTGGTGGAGGCCTACCGGCGCCGGATCGCGGAGGTTCGCCAACGCGAGGCGTGGAACGGGGTGAGCCTCGTTGGCCCGCAGCGAGACGACCTCCGTGCCGAGCTCGACGGGCGTGATGTCGCGCAACATGCCAGCCGCGGCCAGCAGCGCACGATCATCCTCGCTCTCAAGCTCGCCGAGACCGACCTGCTCGGCGCCGACGGCCCGCGGCCCATTCTCCTCCTCGACGACGTGTTCAGCGAGCTCGACCCGGAGCGTTCCGCCCGCCTGAGCGAGCTTCTGGCCGGACGGGGGCAGGCGATCGTCACCACCGCGGACCCCGGGACGCTCGAGGCCGCGCGCCAGCGAGACGCAGCGATCTGGCGCATCGTCGAGGGGCATCTGGAGCCTGAGGCGTGAGCCGGCGCGAGGAGGCGGGCGCCGCAGTCCAGCGCGCCCTGGCCGAGTGCATGGGACCCGGGGCCGCGGCGCAGCTGGCGGCGGCGCAGGTCCGCCTGGCCTGGGTCGAGGTCATGTCCGATGCGCGCCTCGAGCGCGGTCCGCTTCATAGCCGCATCACACGCATCACCGGCGGGACGGCGCACGTCGAGGCCTCCGACCCGATGCTCGCCCAGGAGCTTGCCCTGCGCGCCGACGCCCTCGTGTGGGCCGTCAACGCCCGCATGAAGGGTCGGCCGGGGGCCACCATCGAGCTGCGCCGGGTGGCGGTCACGGTTGGGCGAGGGGACCCCGCCGCGTCCATATAATCGGTCGACCTTCGTACCCCACGAGCTGCCCCGCGCACCATGAGCACCCGCTTCGCGACGAGGATCGGCCTGCCGACTCCGGACGAGCGGCCGGCCGACGCCCACGACGTGCTCGCCTTCCACGAACCGGCGGTCGGGGCCGATGCCCGGACGAAGGGCAGCCTCTTCCTTCTTGCCCAGCTCACCGGCGGCACCCCGGCCCTGGAGAGTGCGGCCCGCGAGGCGCTCGAGGCGATCCGCACCGACTACTACTACGACCTGTCCGCGGGCGTCCTCGTCGCGCTGACAAAGGCCCTCTCTGCCGCGAACCGGCGCCTCTACCACCAGCGCCGCCGTCTCGCCATCCCGCGCCGCTCGGGAATCGGCATCGTCGCGCTCGTCGTTCGCGGCCGAGAGGCGCACGTCGCGAAGCTCGGTCCGGCCTCGGCGGTCGTCGTGCGCGACGGCAGGATGTACGAGGTGCCGCCGCCGCCCCCCGCCACGGAGGAGGATCCCCGCGTTCGGCGCCGGCGCGTGGCGGCCACGCTCGGCGAGGCACTCGAGGTCGAGCCGTTCACCTGGCAGGGCGGCATCGCCGCCGGCGACCGCATCGGCCTCGTCAGCCGTCATCTGGCGCGCACCGTCGGCGTCGAGGAGCTGCAGGGCGCCCTGGCTGGCATGCGGCCGAGCCAGGCGGTCGAGCACCTCCAGCACCTGTTCTCGATCCGAGGCGGGTCTGGATCCGACGGGGTAATGGCCATCGAGATCGCGGAGGTCGCAGCGACCGCCACGACTCGCCAGCTCGAGCCCGTTCGGCCGGCAGACCCGCTGGCCGGGGTCCCCGACCAGAGCCCGGTGCCGCTTGCCGATGCGATCGGACGCGGGCTGCACCGCGCGGGTGACTCGGTCGCGGGGACGCGCGCCGCCCTTGGCCGGGGCCTCACGACGCTCCTGGCATGGATTCTCGCCTTCGTGCCGCGGCGCCGCCCGTCGTACCCGCGCTCGATTCCCCGCACCGCAGAGCGCGAGGCGGGTCGCCGGCGTCGCATCGGCCTCGCCGGGATCGGAGTCGTCGCGGGCGTCGTCGCGGTCGGCGCCACGGTGGCGGCTCTGCCGGCGGCCCGTCCGACCGAGGCGATCCCGCGCGCCGCCACGGCCCGCGAGGCCATCGCCGAGGCCGTCGAGCTCGTGGCGGCCGTGGAAGAACGCGTGGACGGCGCCGACCTCGTGGACCGCGACCCGGAGCTCGCCGTCGAGCTGCTGGCCGGCGCGCACGTCGCCGTCGAGCGAGCCCTGGCCGTCGGCGTGGCGGAGCAGGAGCTCGCGCCGCTGCGCGAGCGCATCGGCGGCCGGCTCGACGCGCTGTACCGGGTCACCCGCGTCGAGCGCGCGAGTCCCGTGGTGGACCTCGCCGCCGCGTTCGACGACATCGACCCCGTCGACATGGTGGCCGCCGGCGACGGTTCGTTCTGGGTGCTCGAGCAGGGGCGTGGCAGGGTCATCCGCGTCGACCCCGCCGACGGCTCCGCGACCCTCGTCCTCCGTGCCGGCGAAGAGCTGCCGACCGGCGAGGTCCCCGGCGAGCCATGGCTGATCGCGACCGCCGCGACCGACGTGGTGGTCATCGACCGCGACCGTACGGCGTGGCGCATCGACCTCACCGAACGAGTTCCGCGGCGAATGGAGATGAACGGCCTGGCCGAGCTCAGCGGCGACACGTCGCTCGTGGCGGCGCTCCAGCATCGGCCACCTCTCGAGATCTTCAACCTCTACGTGGTCAACCCCGAGAGCGGCGGAATCGACCGATGGAGCCCGCCCGCAGTGATCCCGGTGACGTACCCGGATCCGGCCGAGCCGTTCCTGACCGACGCGCCGGACCTCGACCCGCGCGAGGCGCGCGACTTCAGGGTCGACGTCAACGCGTGGCTGCTTCACGCGAGCACCGTGACACGTGTCGACTTCGGCACTCCCGCCGACCAGGCCGACTACTCGCTCGACCGACCGCCCGACGCCGACCTGCGCCCGACGTTGGACTACCGGCTGCTCGACGCGGCGACCGTCGGCGACCGCGAGCTCCTCTACGTCTACGACGGTGCCAACCAGCGCCTCATCGCCTTCCAGCGTGCGGACGGTGCCTACGTGCGCCAGTGGATGACACCCGAGGCTTCGGGCACGGGCTTCCTCGACGACGTTCGAGCGCTGGCCGTGGCCTCCGTGACCGACGGCCCGCCGGTCGCGTACCTGCTCACCGCGGACGGCGTGGTCCGACTCGTCCTGGAGTAGCCGGCGGTAGAATCGATCCATGGCGGAAGAGCCGTTCAACGGCAAGATCCGGCTCGTCGAGATGGTCGTCGAGAGCGTGCGCGTCCACATGCTCTCGAGCCAGCACGTCGTGATCCTCAAGGAGTCCGAGCGGGACCGATACCTTCCGATCTGGATCGGCTCCGACGTCGCAAACGCCATCGCCATGCGTCTCCAGGGACTCTCCGCCGAGCGCCCGCTCACCCACGACCTGCTCGTGAGCGTCCTCGGCTCGCTGGGGTCATCGGTCAGCCGCGTCGTCGTGACCCACGTCACCGACGGCACCTTCCACGCGCGCCTCTACCTGGAGACTCCCGGCGGCGACGAGACGGAGGTCGACTCTCGGACCTCTGACGCCATCGCAGTCGCGGTGCGCACCGGCTCGCCGATCTATGCCGACGAGCGGGTCCTCGACGAGGCCGGCGTGGAGCCGGACGGCACCGAGGAGATCAGCGCCGAGGACGAGGAGCGCCTCGCGGTGTTCCGTGAGTTCGTCAACTCCCTCGACGTGGACCTGCCCGGCGGCGAGGGCGCCGGGCCCGCGGAAGGCTCCTAGTCCGCATCTCGGGCGCGCAGCGGCCCGAGCGTCTCGCTGCGGCGCGTCCACAGCGCCCAGCGCAGTCTCCCGATGTCGCGGAAGGTCCGCAGGATCTTGCGGAAGCTGGCCCCGGTGTTCGTGCCCGCCGCGCGCGGGTAGTGGGTGACGCCGACCTGGGCGATCCGCTCGCCGCGCGCGTGAAGCTTGATGAGCAGCTCGGCCGACAGGAACGGCGAGTCGGTCGTGAGCGGAAGGCCATCGAAGACCTCGCGCCGGAACAGCTTCATGGCGCAGTCGATGTCACGGACCCGCAGGCCGAACACCACCGATGCGATGAGGTTGTACGTCTTGGCGATGAAGATCCGATGCGGCGGATCGCGACGCTTGACGCGATAGCCGATCACGACGTCCACCGGCTTCGCGGAGTTCGAGAGACGCTCGAGGAGGCGCGACATCTCCCTGAGGTCGAACTGCAGGTCGCCGTCGCTGAAGCAGATGAGCTCGCCCCGGGCGTTCGCGAACCCGGCCCGCAGGGCGCCGCCATAGCCCCGGTTCTCCTGGTGGAAGACGGTGACCCGCGGTTCGCTGGCCGCAACGGCATCGGCGAGCTCTCGCGTGCGATCTGTCGAGCCGTCATCGACGACGAGGACCTCGATCGAACCGTCCACCAGGGGACCGACCTCGTCGAGCGCGCGCCGGATCGTCTCGGTCACGTTCTCCTCCTCGTCGTACGCGGGGAAGAAGAACGTGAGGCGCGGGCGGCCGGCATCGGTCACGGGCGAGGGCCCTCGTGGTGCGGCATGTCCGGGGCATCGTAGGGCACGGCACCAATGGCCGGAATGGGACGTCAGAGTGCCCGATGTATACTTCGCGCCACCTTGGCGTGCGACACGACACGGCGCGCTCCACGGGGGCGCCGCACCTGATGACCCGCGACCCCGTCGGCGGACGGGGTACGGGGATCGTCGAACCGTTCAGGCGTCTCGACGCCGTCACGGTCCTCCTGTTCATCCTCGTCGCCGGCTTTGCGCTGCGCGTTCTGATTGCGGGCGTCATCGTCCGCGAGAGCGGCTTCGCGATCGACGTCGGCGACTTCACCGCGTGGGCTCAGCGCCTCGCGAGTGTTGGGCCCGGCGGGTTCTACGAGGACGGCTTCTTCGCCGATTACCCGCCCGGATACCTCTACGTGCTGTGGCTCCTCGGCGAGATCGGGAGCGCCCTGGCGCCGGCATTCGGGCAGGACATCACCGGCGGGCTGGTCAAGATCCCGGGAGGCCTCGCCGACGTCGGCGTGGCCGCGATGCTGTTCGTCATGGCTCGCCGCTGGGCGGGCGATCTCCTCGACCGCACGTTCACCTCGATCAGCCCGTCGAGCTTCGGGCTCGTGGCCGCAACGCTCTACCTGTTCAACCCCGGGGTGATCTTCGACTCGGCGGTGTGGGGCCAGATCGACTCGGTCGGCACGCTGCTGCTGCTGCTGACGATCTACGCTCTGGGCCGTGGCTGGACCGAGGCAGCGGCGCTCGGCGCCGTGGTGGCGATGCTCGTCAAGTTCCAGTTCGCCTTCCTCATTCCGGTCGTGCTGGTGGTGGGCCTCAAGCGCCACCTGTTCGGTCGGTCGTCCGACCCGGCGCAGGCGGGTAAGCCGGATCTCCTGCGTGTTGTGACGTCCGCGGCGGTTGGCCTCGTGTCGGTGACGCTGCTGCTGCTGCCGTTCGACATGGCCATCTATCTCCCGCTGGAGGGCGGCGACCCGCGCGGGATCCTGGGATTCCTCCCCGAGGCGGACCCGAGCAACAGCCTCGTCGGGAAGCTCGTCGAGGCCGCGAACACCTACACCGGCCTCTCGATCAACGCGTTCAACCTGTGGCGCAACCCGTGGAGCGGCCTCGGCGACACGCTCGTGTGGGGGGACGACAGGACCGTGGCCCTCGCGCTCGGTGGAATCTCGCTGACGTGGCAGAACGTCGGGGCCATCCTGTTCGCGATCGTCGCCGTCTGGGCGATCGTCGCCGTCGCCCGCCGAGACGACATGCGCGGCATCGTGCTCGCGTCGCTGGTCCTGGCCATCGCGTTCTTCGCGGTCCCGACGCGAGTCCACGAGCGCTATCTCTTCCCGGCCCTCGCCCTCGGCGCGCTCCTGTTCTTCGCGGGACGCGCCTGGCCGTGGATCTACGCCGGCCTCTCGACGGTCTTCTTCGCGAACATCTACTGGGTCTACACCGAGGACTGGTCGTTCGCCGGGGACACGATCATGAACCCCGGTCGCCTGGGGCAGCCGATGCCCCAGGACCCGCTCCTGGGCGCGACCATCCTCACCGACTGGGGCATCTGGGGCCTCGGGCTGCTCGTGACGGTGCTCCTCCTCGCGGTCCTGTGGTTCACGACCCGTCACGCGCTCGCGCCCTCGAGAGCGGTCCCGGCTCCGGCCCCCGGAGCCCTGCACGAAGACCGCCTCCCGCAGCCGGAGCCGGTCTTCTCGTCCACCGGCCGAGCGCTGCCGCGCTGGCTGGCGGTCAACCCTGCCGATGCCTACCTGCGCGAGCCATCTCGCCGGCTCGACCGCCGCGACGCGCTCATCGCCCTGGGCCTCATCGTCTTCGCGCTCCTCTTCCGCGTCTGGCGCCTGGACGTCCCGCGGCAGTACCACTTCGACGAGGTCTACCACGCGCGCTCCGCGATGGAGTTCATCAGCACCTGGGACAACGACTGGACTCGCGACGTGTACGAGTGGACCCATCCGATGCTGGCGAAGTACCTCATCGCCGCCGGCATCGGCGTCGTCGATCCCAACCAGGTGACCGCGACGCGCGACCTGGACGCGCCGGCGTCCGCGCTCGCCGTGGCGCCGCGGCGGGCGTGGGTGGGGCACGAGCAGTCGATCGTGTTCGGGGCTGCCGGCACGACGACGATCGTCGCGTCCGACGTCGAGACCGGGGACGAAGTGGCCCGCTGGGAGGCCGGCGGCCCGGTCGCCTCGCTCGGGTACGACCCCGAGGACGTCACGCTCCTCGTGGGCCTCGCGGACTCCGGCACGGTCGAGATCTACGAGCTGGCCGGCCTCCTGGCGTCGCCCGATGGGCGGGCACCGCCGGCGGGCCCCGACATCGACACCGAGCTGACGTCGGTCGTCGAGATCGTCGTGCCGCCCGAGACGCCCGCCGAGCCGATCCTGCTCCGCGGCACCTCGGGCCTCGCCGTGGTGGACCGCGACACGGACACCGCCACCTCGCGCAACGAGGGTGCCTACGGGGGCGTCGCCTACGTCAGCGACGACGAGGAGGAAGGCACCGACCTGGTGGCCGCGACCGACCCGCTCGCCGGCACCGTCGTGTTCTTCGACGCCGCCACGCTGGAGCCGATCGGGGACGACCTGGACTCGGGGGCCACCCTAGCGGTCGACGTCGGAGCGCACGTGACCGGCCCGATGATCGGCGTCGGCGGCGGCGAGGACCAGCTCCTAGTGGCGCTGGTTGGTCCGCTCAAGGCGACCGACGAGCACCCCGCCACCGCCGGTGGCGTGGCGGTCCTCGACGGCGACGGCTCGAACAGCAGCTGCGGCGGCGACCCGTGCCTCCTCCGGCTGGTTCCGATGCCGGGCGAGGGCACCCTCATCGGCCACGAGCACGTGGCGAACCTCATCTCGGTCGCCGGCACCACTTCGAGCGGCGAGCCCCAAGTGTGGACCGTCGAGCCGCATTTCGAGACGCGCGGCGACGGGTCCATCGGGATGGCGGCATTCGACGCCACCGAGCTGCCCTCGGCTCCCTTGGCGATGGCCTACGACATCGCCGCGACCGCGCACGACGACGACGCGGGCCGCCTGCTGGTCAGCACCACCGACGCCGAGCTTGTGTCGATCGACACGGGCAGCAACGCCCTCGCCTGGCGCATCTCGGGGATCGTGTTCGGCTCGATCCTCGTCGGGCTCATCTACCTGCTCACCGCCACGATGTTCGGCCGGCGCCGGATCGCCCTCCTGGCCGCGGCATTCGTGGCCATCGACGGGATGAGCTACGTGATGAGCCGCATCAGCATGAACGACATCTTCGTGACGACGTTCATCGTGGCTGCGTACCTCGCGTTCTGGCAGATCTGGTCGGGCCGCTGGGCGCGATCGGCCTGGTGGGTGCTCCCGCTGGTCGGCATCCTCATCGGCCTCGCCGCCGCCTCGAAGTGGGTCGGGTTCTACGCCCTCGCCGGCCTGTGGGTCCTCGTGCTTGCCCGATCCGACCTTGGGCGCCTCGCGCTCGTGATGCTCGCGGCGCTCGCGCTGGTCGTCGGCGCCATCGGTGCGCCATGGCCGTTCCTGCTCGTGATGCTCGGGATCATGGCGCTGGCCCTGTCGATCACCTGGGTCCGCCCGATACGCCTCGAGCGGCGGGAGACCCTGAGCGCGCTCACGGCCAGCGCTGTGGTCGCGACGGGGCTCGGGCTGGCGTTCATCGTCGGCTTCGACCAGGTCGAGGGCGCACGCGACCCGGGAAGCGCGGTGGAGTACGTGTTCGGCCTTCTCGCCAGGGGCGCGCAGGCTGGGTGGCCGGCCTGGATCATGATCGGCACCGGTGCCGTCCTCGTGGCGTGGCGCGCCTGGACGTCACTGCGCGACCCGCGCTCGGACGCGCGCTGGTTCCGCCCGGGCGAGATGGGCGGCTTCGCCTGGCCGTGGGTCGGCGCGTGCCTCCTCATCATTCCGCTCGTCGTCTACGGGCTCACCTACATCCCGTACCTCCAGCTCGGGCACGACTGGGCGCTGCCGGGCGGTCCGGGCTACGGGTGGTCGCTCGACGAGCTCCACTCCCAGATGTTCGGCTACCACTTCAACCTCAAGGCCGGGCACGACAGCGCCAGCCCGTGGTGGAGCTGGCCGCTCATGCTCAAGCCGACCTGGTTCCACGGCGACTCGTTCGACAACGAGATGCTCACGGCCATCTACAACGGCGGGAATCCGATCCTGTTCTGGGCCGGCATCCCGGCGCTGGCCGTGTGCGCGGTCCTGGCCTGGACGCGGCGCTCGATGGCGCTCGTGCTCATCGTGGCGGCCTTCGCCTTCCAGTTCGTCCCGTGGATCCGCATCGAGCGCGCCGTGTTCGCGTACCACTACCTGACCGCCGTAGTGTTCGCGATGATCGCGGTGGCCTACTGCGTCGACGAGCTCCTGCGGCGGCCCGCGTGGCGCGACCTGGCCATCGGCTATCTCGTCCTGGTCGTCGTGGTCGGCGTGGTCATCTTCCCGCTCGGATCGGCGCTGCCGATGCCGGACTGGTACATCAACGCGGCCCGCGCCCTGCCGCCGTGGAACTTCGGCTTCCAGTTCCCCGATCCGCCGCAGGGCGATCGCGCGGAGCTCCTGCCGCTGGGCGGCGCCAAGATGCTGATCGGCCTGCTCGCGGCGCTCGGCGCGGGCCTGTTCGCGCGTGCGTGGCCGCGACTGGTGGGAGCGGCGCCAGCGGGACCGCGTTCCCTCGGAGGCCGTTCCCGAGAGCGGCTGACCCGTCCGCTCAGCCTCGCCGGGAGGCACCCACCACGATCAGCACCCCGATCGCGACGATCGCGAGCGGCCAGACCAGGCTCCAGTTGATGTCGGGCATGAACCGATCGAGCAGGAACCACGTGCCGAGGACGACGAGCCCCAGCCCGAGCCACAGTCCCGGCATCCATGCTGGATCCCCGTTGCGCCGGGGCGGCCGCGCCCGGAGCCGATGCGGACGAGGCCGGCATGCCCGCCGAGACCTCCGGGTCCAGCACCTCGCTGCCACTCACGACGTCGAGCGGCTCTTCGGGGATCACCACCCAGCCCACGATGTAGGCCAGGAACGCGATCCCGCCGGTGAGCGGGATGAGCACGGCCCATGCGATGCGGACGAGCGCCGGATCGGCGTTGAGGTAGGTCGCCAGCCCGGACGCGACGCCGCCGAGGATCTTGTCGCCGCGCGATCGGTACAGCCGTCGGTTCACGAGCAGCCGTCCTCCGGGTTGAGGGTGAAGCTGGCGGCGTTGCCCTCGATCGCGAGCGTGATCGAGGCCTCGCCCGTCCCGGAGCTCCACGTATCGCCGTCGCGGACCAGGTCGCTCTCATCGAGGTTGTGGCTGAACGTGATGTTCTCGGAGTCGATGGTGATGGCGACGGCCGCGCCGTCGAGCACACAGAGCTCGAACGAGCCGGCGTTGAGCTCCAGCGAGCCGGAGATCGTGGAGCCGGCATCGGCCGTGAGCGACAGGGAGCCGGCGTTGGCGCCGACGTCGAGATCGGCTGCCGATGCGCCGGACAGGTCGATCACCATGCTCCCCGCGTTCATCTCGGCGTTGAAGTCGGTGAGATTGGTCCCGGTCAGGTCGAGATGCCCGGAACCGGCGTTCGTGTCGACGTCGAGATCCAGCGCCACACCGCGCGGCAGGGTCACCGACCACTCCTGGCGATGATTGCCGAAGGGGAAGACGGCGCCGCCCTCGCTGGTCACGCGCAGTGAGGCGTCGCCCGAGGTGATGACGCGGCTCGGCGTCCCCGGCGTGGCGCGCGTCGACCGCCCACGCGGACCCATCGGCGGCGACCACTTCGAGCTCGCCGCAGTTCAGCTCGAGCTCGACCGTGGCCGACGCGCCGAAGCTGCCCTCGGCCGTCTGCGACGCCTCCGTCTCGCCACCGCAGCCGAAGTCGAAGCCATCGGGGATGCCGGCCACGAAGGTCCCGGCGAAGCCGCCGACCACGAGCGCGGCCAGGACCGTGGCGATGACCGCGAACGCCGTGCGCGCGGCGATCACCGCGAGGCCGATGACGATCAGCACCACCGGCCAGTAGCGCCACAGCTCGCGCGCGACCTCGTCGGGGATGAGGCCGGTCTGGATGGCCAGCGCGGTGCCGCCGGCGGTGATGAATGCGACGCCCCAGAAGACAAGCCCCCGGTTGACGTTCACGTTTCCTTACTCTCCAGCTCCGTTGAGGTGCACGATAGTCCGGTGCGGCAACCCCGAACAGGGCCGAATGTCCCGTCACCTTGACACGGCCAAAGAGGCGGTCGTAGACTCCGCGGGCACCTCCGACCGCAGTTGACGCTGCCCGGCGGTGTCCGGCCACCAACCACCACACGAGGGCGAACTGACGGCAATGAGATCTCTCATCTGCGCCTTCACGACGCGTCGCATCGCGCCTCCGGGCAGCGCTGTCGACGGGAGATCTGCGCCCTGGACGAGGTAAAAGCACCGGCGGAACGACCGCCAGCAGACACCACGGACCGTGGGCCGGATCGGCACCACGGTTTTTTGTTGCCCCCGCAGGACGAGACGATGATCCAGACACCTGAGCAGACCAAGACGAGACCGACGCCCCGCGCCGCAGTCGAGCCGCGGCGCCGCGTCGGACCACCGCCGCCCGGCGAGCAGCCGGCGCTGCTGCTCGACCATGCCACCAAGAAGTTCGTGGTGGGCCGGAAGAAGAAGGCCGTCCTCGCGGTGAACGACGTCAGCATGTCGATTCGCCGCGGCGAGATCTACGGCGTCCTGGGCGCCAACGGGTCGGGCAAGAGCACCCTCATCCGCCTCATCAGCACGCTGCTGACGCTCGATGGCGGGCGGGTCGAGGTGCTCGGCCACGACGTCGAGCGCGAGGAGATGAAGGTCAAGCAGCTCATCAACCGGGTGAGCGTGGACGCGGCCTTCTTCAAGAAGCTCTCGCCCCACGAGAACTTGGCCTACGCGGCTCGCCTGTACGGCATGGATGCCCGCGAGGCGAGGGCCCAGGTCATCGCCATCCTGGCGCGCCTCGGCGTCGGCGAGAAGCGGCTGGATCGGCCCGTCGAGCAGATGAGCCGTGGGATGCAGCAGAAGGTCGCCATCGCGCGGGCGCTGCTGACGAGCCCGACGGTGCTGCTCCTTGACGAGCCTACGACCGGCCTCGACCCGCGGTCGAAGCTGGACGTGCAGACCTTCATCGAGGAGGTCCGCGATACGCACGACGCGACGATCGTGCTGACCACGCACGACCTCGCCGAGGCGGAGCGGCTGTGCGATCGCATCGCGCTCATCAACGACGGGCGGGTCGTGGCGGAGGGGACGCCCGAAGAGCTCATGAAGCTGGTGGAGCGCGACCACGGCCAGGAGCCCACGCTCGAGAGCGTCTTCATGACGTTCACGGGCAGGAGCCTCGACGATGACGTCGAGGAAGAGAAAGAGAACGACGAATGACCATCGCGACGCGTGAGCTGAGGGCGAGCCTCGCCTTCGTCGAGCGAAACTTCAACCTGACCAAGCGCTACTGGGGCTGGGAAGTCGCCTGGCTCGTCTACTCGCTGGCGGCCGCCCTGGCGGTGGCCTTCATCGGCGTGGCCCAGGACGATCCGGTCCTGCTCCAGACGCTGATCATCGGCGCCATCTTCTGGAACTTCCTGTCGATCGTCTTCGGCTTCATCGGCGAGACGGTCACCTGGGAGCGCTGGGAGGGAACGCTCGAGTACACGTTCATGGCCCCGGTGCGGCGCTACACCCAGCTCCTCGGCTCGACGGCGTTCGCCGTGGCCTACGCGGTGATCCAGATGGTGATCATCCTCGTCGTGATGCTGCTGTTCTTCGACGTGGAGTTCAGCGGCGGCAACTTCGTGACCGCCGGCGTGTTCCTTGCGCTCGGATCGATCAGCTTCGTGGGCGTCGGGATGATGGCCGCCATCCTGCCGCTGCTCTACGTGGAGCGCGGTGACCAGATGGTGTTCGTGATCCAGTCGATCATCCTGCTGTTCAGCGGCGTCTACTACGACCCGACCATCCTTCCCGAGTGGATGCAGTTCGTCGGACAGTTCAGCCCGGGCACGTACGTGCTCGAGGGAATCCGCGGCGGGCTGATCGACGGCAAGCCCGTCACGGAGCTGCTCAACAACGTGTGGCCCCTGGTGATCATGGGCATCGTGCTCATCCCGCTCGGGGTCCGAGTATTCGGCGTCGCCGAGCGCTACGCGAAGCGCACCGGCAAGCTCAAGAGGGTCGGATGATGAGGACCGATGCGGCCGCAGCCGCGACCGATCTCGACCGCCTCGTCATCCGGCCCTACGCCGGCGATTCGGACCTGCCCGCAATCCACGGCATCACCAATGCGGACTTCGCCGCCGATGGCGTGCGGCAGCGCTGGTCGCTGGGCGAGCTGGCGGCCATGTTTCGGCATCCGTCCGATAAGTTCGACGCCAGCCGGGACGTGCTCGTCGCCGAGCTCGACGGCGCGATCGTCGGGACGGTCCACATCGAGTGGGTCGACACCAACGATGGAGAGCGCGAGTTCCGATCGCGAGGCGCCGTTGATCCGAACTGGCGCCGGCGGGGGATCGGCCAGCGCCTGATGGACGCTGCCGAGGCGCTCGGCCGCGAACGCAGCGGCGAGCATCCGACGGACCGGCCCCTGCTTCACGGCATGTGGGTCGACGGGCGGCAGATGGCCCGCCGAGCGCTGGCCCAGTCCTTCGGCTACCACGAGGCGCGCTGGTTCTTCGAGATGGAGCGCCCGCGCATCGACGTCGATCGGCCCGAGATCCTGCCGCTGCCCGACGGCCTCGAGGTGCGGCCCGCGTCACGCGAGACGGCGCCGGCCATCTGGGCAGCGGACCACGAGGCCTTTCGGGATCACTGGGGCGGCCACGACGAGTCGGAAGCCAGCCTTCAGCGCTGGACCGATGCGCCCGAGTTCAACCCCGATCTGTTCGTGGTGGCCTGGGACGGCAACGAGATCGCCGGCGCCGTCCTGAACGCGATCTACGCCGATGAGAACGCCGAGCTCGGCCTGCGGCGTGGGTGGCTGGACAGCGTCTTCACGCGCCGTGCGTGGCGCGGCCGTGGCCTGGCGCGGGCGCTCATCGGGCGGAGCATCCATGTTCTTGCCGATGCCGGCCTGGACACGGCGGCGCTCGGCGTGGACGCCGACAACCCCTCGGGCGCGCTCGGGCTGTACGAGTCGTGCGGGTTCGTCACTGTCGAACGCAGCGCCGCATGGCAGAAGCCGATGGAGGCGCGACCGTGATCGAGGCGCCCGCCGGCCTCGCGATCCGGCCGCTCGATCTCGCGAGGGACGTCGAGGCGATGGCGCATATCGTGAACGCCGAGCACGCCGCCGACGACATCGACGAGCGGACGACCGAGGAGGGTGAGCGCGCCCATCTCGCGCATCCATCGGAGCAGTTCGACCCCGCCCGGGACGTCGTCATCGCCGAGCTCGACGGGCGGCAGGTGGGCTTCGCCGGCCAGGACTGGATCGACACGCGCGACGGGCAGCGGCGAGAGCACCGCCTGTGGGGTGCCGTCGACCCCGCCCATCGGCGGCGCGGCGTCGGCTCCGCGCTGCTCGCCGACAATGAACGTCGCGCAAGGGCGCTGGCGGCCACCCACCAGACCGAGCGACAGCGGGCCTTCACTTCATTCTCCGGCGAGGGGCGCCCGGGCGCCGTCCTGCTCGAGCGCCGCGGCTATTCGGCGGTGCGCCGGTATTTCGACATGGTCCGCCCTGATCTCGACGAGATCGAGGAGCCGCCGATGCCCGATGGTCTCGAGCTGCGACCGATCACGCCCGACCTCCACCCGGCGCTGTGGCGTGCGAACCGCGAGTCGTTCCGCGACCACTGGGGCGGATCCGACGAGTCGGAGGCCGCGATGCGTCGCTTCCTCGAGGGACCCGAGGCCGATCCGGGGTTGTGGCTGGTCGCCTTCGACAGCGGCGAGATCGCCGGCGGTGTGATCAACGCCATCTACCCTGCCGAGAACGAGGCGCTCGGCATCCAGCGCGGCTGGCTCGACTCGGTCTTCACCCGGCGGCCATGGCGGCGGCGCGGCCTCGCACGCGCCCTGATCGCCCGGTCTCTCCTTGCGCTGCGGGAGCGCGGCATGACGAGCGCCGCACTCGGCGTCGACGCCGACAACAACCAGAACGCGCTCGGCCTGTACGAGGCGGCGGGGTTCGCCGTTGCCGACCGGTTCACGGCGTGGCGCAAGTCGATGGAGGATGCGCGCATGACGATCGCGATGCGCGATGCGCCCGCCATCGAGGGTCTGTCGTTCCGACTCTTTCGCGGCGAGGAGGACCTGCCGGCCATGCTGGCCGTGTGGCTCGCTGCGCACGCCGCGGACGGCGCCGAGGAGGTCCAGACACTCGACGACATGCGCCGGGCGTACGCGACGCTCGGGAACTGCGACCCGGCGCGCGACATCCTCCTGGCCGAGGTCGCCGGCGAGCTCGTGGCGTACTCGCGCGTCCTCTGGAGCGAGGTGACCGAGGGCGGGAGATCCTACGAGCCCTTCGGCTTCGTGCATCCGAAGTGGCGTCGCCGCGGTATCGGCCGCGCGATGCTCGCTCACAACGAGACGCGGCTGCGCGAGATCGCGGCAGAGCACGTCGATGTGGAGCCGAAGACATTCCGCTCAGAGGGGATCGAGACCGATGCCGGCAACGGCGCCCTCATGCGCGGGGCCGGGTACGAGGCGGCGCGCTTCTGGTTCGACATGGTGGCGCCGACCCTCGAGGGGATCGAGGCGGCGCCCATGCCGGACGGCCTCGAGGTCCGCTCTGTGACCCGCGACCAGTACCGCCTGCTGTGGGATGCCATGAGCGAGGCGTTCCGCGACGAGTGGGGCCACACCGAGCCGACCGAAGCCGACTGGGAACGCTTCCAGGCCGATCCGCAGAACGAGGACCCGCGCTATTGGCGCATCGGCTTCGACGGGGACGAGGTCGCCGGCGCGATCCTGACGACGGTGCCGGTGGCGGAAAACAAGGAGTTCGGTCGCGATCGCGTGTATGTCGCGTCGGTCTCGGTACGTCGGCCCTGGCGGCGGCGAGGGCTGGCGCGCGCGCTCCTATCGGCCTCCCTCGTAGCCGCGCGCGACGGTGGGTTCACATCGGCCAGCCTGGGCGTCGACGCCACCAGCCTCACCGGCGCAGCCGACCTGTATCGGTCACTCGGGTTCGCGCCAGAGCGGACCTACATCACCTGGCAGAAGCCGCTCTAGGGTCCGTTCAGGGCCGCGCGGCCCAGCACCCGGTCGCGGGTCTCGTGGTAGAAGTCCACGATCCGCTCGGTGACACGGTCCCAGCTGAACTCCGGGGCGCGGGCCCGGCCGGCGTCGCCCATCTCGTGCCGCAGGTCGTCATCGCGGGAGAGGGCGTAAAGGGCCGCGGCCAGCGCCCGCGGGTTCTTCGGCTCGACGAGCAGGCCCTGCACGTTGCGTTCGACCACGCGCTTGAAGCCGTGGATGTCCGAGGCCACGATCGGGACGCCGGCGGCCATCGCCTCGAGCAGCACGATCCCGAACGACTCCTGGCCGGTGTTCGGCGCGCAGAAGATGTCCGATGACGCGAAGTAGCGCACCTTCTCCTCGTCGCTGACCCGACCGAGCCACTCGACGTCGCGGATCCCGCGCAACCCGACGAAGCGCTTGTACTCCCGCCGCTTCGGGCCATCACCGATGACCAGCAGGCGCGCGTCGACGTGACGCTTGCGGAGGCGGTGGTAGGCCTGGAGCAGGTGAGTGAGCCCCTTGCGCTCCTCGAAGCGCCCGACGAACAGGATGTTCAGGGTCCCGTCGCGCAGCTCCTCGAACGGCTGGGCGCTCGTGAATCGGTCCAGGTCGACCCCGTTGGGGATGATGCGGTAGTCGCCCGGAAAGTAGCGGTTGATGAAGTGCATGGCCGCGCCGCTGACCGCGATTCGGCCGTCGAGCTTGTTCGCCAGGCGGCCCGCGAATCGGCTCCCGATCCAGTAGCTCGGGCTGAACCCGCCGAAGGCGTGGAAGGTGGCGATGTTCACCGTCTCGGAGGCATCGAGCATCGTCGGCGACAGGAACGGAACGAGTGGCTCGTGGAAGTGGAGGATGTCGAACCGATGCTCTTCCAGGATCTCGCGCGCCTGCTGCTTGAAGCGCAGTCCCAGCGTGACGCGGCCGACGCTTCCGTTGGCCGGCGCCGCCCAGCCGGTCCCGAGGCGGAGGACGCGGCCCTCGCTCTCCCGCTCGCGGCCGTACTTGCTGGTGATGATCCAGGCATCGTGGCCCATTCGCACCAACGCCTCGTATGTGAAGCGGACGTGCTCGTTGACGCCACCCGGGTGCGGGTACCCGTACGGGCTCACGATCCCGATGCGGAGCGGCGGTCGCGCTCCGCTCCCTGCCTCGTCGGCGCCGGTCGACACGCGCCCGAGTATGCCGGATGGGGTTGCCGCGGGCGACTTCAGCGCCATTCGATGTCGTCGGGCCGAACCGAGTGCCAAAGGTGGCGCGCCTTGGCGCCCAGCTGGCGGCGATAGACGTCGACGTTGTGGATCGACGACCAGTGCGCATCGCCATCGGGGAGGACCTCGCCGGCCGCGATGGCCGCGCGGTAGTCGGCCGCGGTCGAGCCGGGGAACGTCGTTCGCCCGGTGCCGATGCCCTCGAGGACGTGGGCATCGGAGTTGCCCACGCCCGGCAGCCCCAGCTCCCGCGCGTTGAGCGCCAGCCGAGCGCCATGGCGAGTCTTGCCGGCGGTGCTCGGGTTGAACAGCTCGATCGCGTCGAAGTGGACATCGGCGGTGGCGTCGTCCCGCACGCGCCGCAGGCTGCGGCTGCCGACACTCAGCGGCACCGGCGCCAGCGGATGTGCGGCGATGGCGATGCCTCCCTGGGCGTGGATGGCGCGTAGCGTCTCGCCCAGCGGCCGAAGGGCCGGGACGCGCTGGGTGAGAAAGAGGCCCAGGACGTGTCCCCGCCGCGTGGTGATCTCCTCGCCGATGACGAGGTCGAACGAGTACTCGCCCGCCGCGTGGAGCTCGGCCGCGCGCAGCGCGCTGTCGATCCGCTCGTGGTCGGTGAGGGCCACGACGTCGAGCGTGGTCCGGTGCTCGACGTGCTCGAGGATATCCGCGATCCGCGCGGTGCCATCGGAGTAGAGGGAGTGGATGTGCATGTCGGCGAGGCCGCGCTCGCCACCGCCACGCGGCGCGGCGCCGGGTGCCCGAGCCTGGCTGACACCGCCGTGCGGCATCAGGCGCCGAGGTCCGTCCAGAACGGCTGGAACGCGCCCCACCACTGTTCGGGCGCGGCTGCAATATCGCGGCCGAGACGATCAGCCAGCCGCTCGGTCAGTGCTGCGATGTCGGCGCGGCGGTCGCCGCTGTCGGGCGCCTCGAGCACCTCGCCCTCGGCCAGGAACCGGTCGGGACCGACGCGCAGGCAGCGGCCCGTGATGATCGGCGTGCGGTGCATGACGGCCAGGGTCGCGGGGCCGTTCGGGATCCGTGTCGGATGGCCGAGGACCGAGACGTCGACCCCGCCACCACCGCCGACCACCCGGTCGCCCAGCGCGCCCACGATTCCGCCTTCGCGGAGCTTGCGCGTCATCGCACTCCGAGACCGGCTCAGCGGAACCAGCTCCAGCGTGCCGGACGCGCGGCGGGCGGACAGGAACTCGAAGAGCTCGCGCGGCTCGATTTCCTCGACCGGCGCCATCGCCGGCCGGCCGAGGGTGGCGAGGATCACGGCGAAGGGCTCGAAATTGCCGAGGTGCCAGCTGACGAACACGCAGGGCCCTTCCTTGATGATGCCGGCGTAGCGGTCCCAATCGACGACCTCGACCATCTCTGCGAGGTCGTCGGGATCGTAGTGGGGCGAGCGAAGGATCTCGGCGTAGTAGCGGGCGTGGTGGCGGAACGCGTCGCGCACGAGCGTGCGGAAGGCGCGACCCGTGGTGGGGCGCCCTGTGGCGTCGCAGACGCGCGCCAGGTTCGCGGCGACGAGCCGCCGACGTTCGGGGGAGAACCGCCGCCACAGGTCGCCGGCGAAGTCGGCCGCGGCGTAGACGACCCCAGCGGGGAGGGCGTTGACGACGACGTCGGCCACGCTCAGCCCGATGTGCAGCAGCATCAGGCCTCGATCCTGGTCCAGTCCTCGCCGCGGCGTGCGGCCTCGAGCGCCGCGCGGGCATGTGCGCGGTCGGCATCGGTCTGGGGCCAGACGGGCCGGAACATGTACCACTGGCCCGGGTCGGCCGAGAGGATCTTGCCCAGCGCGTCGGCGATGACCTGGGTGGCGCGATGCAGGTCGACCGGATCGGTGGTGGCGCAGTGCACCGATGGCAGGCCGCGCGCGACGAACGTGTCGTCCGGCTCCCGGCCACAGGCGACCGGCATCATCGGGGCGCCGGTCTTCGCCGCGAGCGTGGCCGGCCCGATCGGCAGCGTGGTCGCCTCGCCGCACAGCTCCACCGGCACGTCACCGCGCCGGTATCCGCCGTCGCAGAAGAGCACGACGTTCTCCTCGTCGCGCAGGGCGCGGAAGATGCCGCGGAGGTTGCGCCAGCCGATGAGGTAGATGTCGTGCCTGGCGCGCCTCGCCTCGAGATGGTCGTACAGGCGGCCATAGGTCGTGTCGTCGGCCACGACGTGGAGGCTCTCGCCGCGCGCCTTCAACCCGGCGCCGATGATGTCCATGCCCCCCACGTGGACGGTGCACACCAGGACGCCCTTGCCCTCGGCGCGTGCCTGGTGCAGGAGCTCGATGTCCTCGATCCGCACGAGCCCCGCGGCCTCGGCCTCGTTCATGCCGCCGAGGCGCATCATGTCGACGAGGTACTTCGCGTAGTTGCGGAACGCCCTCCGCGCCGCGGCTCGCACGCGACGGTGATCTGGCGGCAGCCCGACCGGGCGTGACAGGTTGTCCTGGATCAGCCCGCGCTTCGGCCCGGCGAGGTCGTAGGCCACGTTGCCGACCGCGGCCGCGACGGACATCAGGAGGCCACGCGGCAGCGACGAGATGACCCACTCTCCGGCGCGGTAGGCCCAGTAGGTGAGGAGCTCGCGCTTGCGCTCGCCGCGGGCCGCGCCGTTCGCCGAGGATGGCGATGCCGAGAGCCCGGGGGAGACCCCGGGCTCTGCCACGCTCACGCGGGACATCGCGTCGATGATGGGCTCACGCCGAGGAGTCTAGGCGACCTCGATGGCTGCCTTCTCCTTTGGTGCTGCCAGGGCCTTCTTCGACTTGCGTGAGAGCCTCTCCGTTCCGACGAGCGTCTCGTCGTCCTCGCCGCGGATGAAGGCCTCCACCCGGTTGTAGGCGATGTCGTCATGGATCTGTTGCGGCGGGCTCTTCATGAAGTAGCTCGACGGCGCCACCAGGGTGCCCTTGAGGCCACGATCGAGGCCCAGCTTGGCGCAGCGGATCGCATCGGTGATCACGCCGGCGCTGTTGGGTGAGTCCCATACCTCGAGCTTCAGCTCGAGGTTGAGCGGCACGTCACCGAAGGTCGTGCCCTCCATCCGGATGTGGCACCACTTGCGGTCCTTCAGCCACGGCACGTAGTCCGAGGGCCCGACGTGGATGTCCTCGTCGCCGATGTCGTAGTCGATCATCGAGGTCACCGCGTTGGTCTTGCTGATCTTCTTGGACTCGAGGCGCTCCCGCTCGAGCATGTTGAGGAAGTCGGTGTTGCCGCCGAAGTTCAGCTGGTAGGTGCGGTCGATCCGCACCCCGCGATCCATGAACAGGCGGGTCAGGACGCGGTGGGTGATCGTGGCGCCAACCTGGCTCTTGATGTCGTCGCCAATGACGGGCAGGCCGGCCTTCGCGAAGCGGCGCTGCCAGTACGGCTCGCGGCCGATGAACACCGGGAATGGCGTTGACGAAGGCGACGCCGGCCTGGATGGCCTGCTCGGCGTACCACTTCGTGGCCAGCTCCGATCCGACCGGCAGGTAGCTGACGAGGACGTCCACGTTGCGTTCGCGCAGGATCTCGATGACGTCCGCCGTCGGCCCGGGTGCCGGCTCGATGATCTCGCTCAGGTACTTCCCGAGCCCGTCGTGGGTCATGCCGCGGTCGACCGTCACGCCGAGGTGGGGCACGTCGGCGAAGCGGTACGTGTTGTTCGGCTCGACGTAGATCGCCTCGGACAGGTCCTTGCCGACCTTGTTCTTATCCACGTCGAAGGCGGCCACGAACTCGATGTCGCGGACGTGGTAGCCGCCAAGGTTGACGTGCATGAGGCCGGGGACGAAGTCGCCGTCGCGCGCATCGGCGTAGTGGTAACGGCCCTGGACCAGGCTGCTGGCGCAGTTGCCGACGCCGACGATCGCGACGCGCACCTTGCCATCGCTCTTGCGGTGGCCGTTGCTGGCGGCCTTGCCGTTGGTGGAAGCCACGTGAATCAGTTCTCCTTGCTGGATGTGGGGTCCAGGCTCAGTCGCCGGACATGCCAGATGCGCTGCATGACGGTCACCACCGTCAGGGCGGCGAGAATGACGAGGACGCCGATGAGGCCCGGGACGAAGCCGAAGCCGGCCAGGGCGACACCGATGATGACGAGGACGAGACGCTCGGTGCGCGGGGCGAGCCCGACGTCGGCCGACAGGCCGATGCCCTGGGCGCGCGCGTGCGCGTAGCTGACGAGGAACGACCCAGCCATGGCAATGAGGAGCGCGATCATCGGCAGCGCCGGCTCCGGTTGGTTGGTCACCAGCCAGGCACCGATGCCGATGTAGGCGATCGCCTCGCCGGAACGGTCGAGCGTGGAGTCGAGGAATCCGCCGAACGGCGTCGTGCCGCCGGTGGCCCGTGCCAGCCCGCCGTCGACGGCGTCGAGGATCGATCCGAAGAAGAGGACCGCCGCCCCGGCGATGAGGAAGCCGTAGGCGATGAGGAACGCCGCGACGACCGTGAGCCCGAGCCCGATGACGGTGATCGCGTTCGGTGTCAGGTCGAGGGCCATGGCGAGGCGGATGACCGGGGCCAGCAGCGCCGCGCCCGGACTGCTTGGCTCGCGTCGACAGGATCGACGTGCCGTGCGCGTCCTTCTGCGCCTCCTGGCGGCTAGCTGACATCGGGCACCGTCCCCGGGGCTCGCCGAGTCGACCGCGACGCCGGCCGTGCCGCCGATCAGGCGGCCCTCCGCCTCGTGCAGCTCCTCGAACGCGGCGAGGCGCAGGCGGCAGATGGTGGTTCGACCCTGGCGGGTCGTGTCGACCACGCCCGCGAGCCGGAGGATGCGGAGATGCCAGCTGATGAGCGGCTGGGACACGCCCAACGCGGAAGGAGAGCTCGGTGACGGGCATCGGGCCGACCTCCGCGAGGAGGCCGATGACGCGCAGCCGGGTCTCGTCGCCGAGGGCCCGGTAGAAGACGCGCAGGCGCCTCAGGTCTGCGTCGCCGCGAGTTTCGTGAGAAGTCATTCGGGAGTGCATCTTTATCAAATGGGAGTTTATATGTAGAGGCGCTTATGATATCGAGCCGATCGGGGCTGTCAAGGTGCTAGGATCGGGCGCGCCTGGCGACGAGGCCGGCTCACAGGAGGTACGTCGCTGACCACCTCGACCCCCGAAGCCCTCTGGAGCGATCCGGCCACCCAGATCCTCCGCCCGTCGGCCATCGCCATCAGCGATGTGGCGCACGGCTCGCTCCTGCGGGGCTGCACGCTGACGCGTCCCTGTCGGCGCCCGGATGCTGCTGGTCTCCGATCCCGACGGCGCCGCGTCCGCGCTGGTCCGCATCCTCGCCGGCCTCTCGCGACCGAGCGCGGGAAGGGTGGAGATCGCCGGCGTCGTCAGCTCGGCGGCGAGTGGATGGGGGCACCGCGTCGCGCACCTCGGCCCCGAGCCGGGCATCCCGCGCTGGATGACGCCTCGCGAGGCGCTGGCGCTCTCGGCCCGCCTGGCGGATCTCCCGCCCGACGAGGCGCGCATTCGCACCGAACGGGCCCTGACGTGGGCCGGAATCCGGCCGGCCGCCGCGGACCGCGCCGGTGCGCCACGGCGGACCGCCGCTCGTCCAGCGCACCGGACTCGCCGCCGCCCTCATCGGGGATCCGGAGGTGCTCCTGCTCGACGAGCCGATGCGGGCCCTCGACACGTTCGAGCGGACCCGGCTCCTGCGCCTTCCCGGCCCGCGCCACACGATCGTGCTCGCCTCGCGCTATCCGGCGTCGGAGGCCGGGCTGGTCAGCCACGTCGCGCTGCTTGCGGAACGGGCGCGTGGCCCTCGTGGCGCCGATTGGCGATCTTGAGCGAGCGGGACTGCCGCTGAGCCTCCGCGGGATCACGAAGCTCGCCGAGCAGCCACGCGGCGGGCCCCGGGCAGGCATCCGGCCTCCCCGCGCCGGCGGTCACGTGACGACCGCGGCGATCGTCGCTCGCGTCGCAGTGCGCGAGCTGTGGATGACGTTCCGGCTGCTCCTCGTGCTCGCAGCGTTCGTCGGCGGCAGCGCGGTGGTCGTCCTCCTGCCCGCGTCGCCGGCGGTGACGCTGGACCGGCTGGCCATCGGCCTGGGGATCGCCACCGTCGTGTGCGCGGCGGTCGCCGCCTGGTCGCTGGCGGACGAGCGCGCGACCGGGAGGGCGGGCTGGCTCGTCACGCGCGCGGTCTCGCGCGGGACGTACGTCGTGGGCTGGCTCCTTGGGATTCTGCTGGTCGGCGTGGCCGGGGTCCTCGGCGCCGCGGCGCTCGGGTGGCTCACCATCTCCGGCCTCTCCGTCGATCTCGACGTGGTCGCCTACGCGGCGGTGGTGGCGGCCGTCGTGACCAGCGTCGCGGCGGCCATCACGCTCGGGCTGGCCGTGGGGGCGCTGCTCCCATCGCTGCCGGCCGCCGGCGTGGCGGCCGCCCTCTGCGCCGGCGCCGGGGTCCTGGTCATGCTCGCCTCGGCCGGAAGCTCGTCGGTGCCCGGCGCTGCGTACCTGCTCCTTTCGCGGCTCGTCGGGAGCGAGGCGGTCATTCCCGATGCCCTTCGCGCCGCCGGGGTCGGGCTGCTCCAGACCGCCTTCCTCCTCTTGATCGCCCGCGCGGCCATGGAGCGCGCCGAGCTTTGAGGCTCCACCCGGTCGCGGCCTGGACGGCGCTCGTCTGCGCCAGCCTCGGCGTGATGCTCGGCGGCGCTGAGCTCATGGTCGTGGCCATCGCCCTGCCGTCCATCGTGGCCGATGTCGGGGGCTGGACCGACCTGGCCCGGGCCAGCTGGATCATCAACGCCTACCTGCTCGCCTACGTCGTGGCCATGCCCCTGGCGGGTCGCGCCGCCGACCTGTGGGGCGCGCGCCGCATGTTCGTCATCGCGCTCATGCTCTTCATCGTCGGATCCGCCGCCGCCGGCCTCTCGCGCCTCGCCGGGCCCGAGGGCACGCTGCCCTGGCTCATCGCGGCGCGCGTGGTCCAGGGCTTCGGGGGTGGCGCCCTTGTTCCGCTGTCGATCGCGCTTGCCAGCCACCTGTTCATCGGGCGCCAGCGCGCCGTGGCGCTCGGCATCGAGGGAGCGGCAACCTTCGTGGGCATGGCCATCGGACCCGCGTACGGGGCGTGGGTCCTGCTCACCGTCGCGCTGCCCATCCCGCGGCTCGACATCGTTCCGTGGCAGTGGATCTTCCTGCTGAACGTCCCGATCGGGATCGTCGTCCTGCTGACGACGTACGTCGCGGTCGGCGGCATCGAGACGCCGCGCAGCGAGGGACGGCTCGACCTCGTCGGCGCGGCGCTGATGAGCATCGCGCTTGCAACCGGCATCGGGGCCATCACCGTCGCCGGCGGAGCCGGATGGACCGCGCCGCTGGTGCTTGGCCTGTTCGCGGTGGCCGTCGTCGCGCTCATCGCCCTCGTCGCCTGGCTGATGCGGGCCCGATCCCCGCTCATCGACCTGCGGCTCTTCGCCGATCGCGCCTTCAGTGCGGCGAACCTCGTCAGCCTGCTGACCGGCTACACGCTGGCCACCGCCATCATCGGCGGCCCGGTGTTCGTGAGCCGGGTCCTGTTCGGCACCGATCTCGAGTCGGCCACCGCGCTCACCGCGCTCACCGCCGCCATCGCCATCGGTGCGTTGGCGGGAGGCGCGCTCACCGCGTGGATCGGGGAGCGTCCGGTGACGCTCCTCGGGGTCGCCGCCACGGCCGCCGGGCTCTGGCGGGCGACCGCGTGGGGGGCCGACACCGAGCTCGATCGGCTCGTCGTCGACCTCGCCATCTTCGGGATCGGATTCGGCCTGACCGTCTCGCCGCGAACGGTCGCCGCCGTCGAGGCGGCCGGATCCACGGCCTACGGGGTCGCCAGCGCCACGATCCAGGTCGGGCGCACGATCGGGATGAGCGTCGGGCTGGCCCTGCTGACCGCGATCGGCCAGAACCGGATCGACGAGCTGTCGGTGCTCGTCACCGACCCCGCGCTCCGCGACGAGCTGGTCGTCGAGCTCGGGCATCCCGAGTTCGTGGGCGTCGACCCGAACACGTCGCTGGCGCTCGTGGCCGTCCTGGAGGAGTGGTCCCGTGGCGAGGCGGCCGACGTGCTGCGCCTCGTGCTCACGATCGCGCTCGGCGTGGCGCTCGTCACCCTCGTGCCCGGCGTGGTTCGTTCGTGGCCGCGGGACTCCCGCCGCGGCCTGAGCCTCACCAGGTCGGGCGCGCGATGACGACGAGCTCGCCCCAGTTTCGGTTGAAGCCCTGCGAGGTCTGGAGCGTCAGGCGCTCGTAAGGTGTGTCCCAGGTCCACATGGCCCCCTGCTCGCAGTCGTCGTGGATCTGAAGCGCGAGGGGCGGATTCTGCGGGTTGGCGGCCGGATCGGCGTTCGGATCCGGGCACGGCACGTTCGGGCGCACCTCGGTCACGACGTAGCGCAGGACCGTGTCGTCCGACATGCGCACCAGGACCTCGGCCCCGATCTGCACGTTCCACAGCGGCTTGAACAGGGACAGCTCGGCGTGGGCGAAGATGTACGAGTTGTTGTTGCGGCCGGGCTGGTGCCCGCTGCGCAGGATGTAGGCCGCGTCGTGCGGCGGGAAGCTGTCGGTGTTCTCGTCGGTCGACTGCCGGACGAGGACATTGATCCCCACGTCGGGGATCTCGAGCTGCTCGGCCACCACGTCGTCGGGCAGCGGGCTCGGCGTCGGGCTCGGAGCCGTGCTGGCCGAGGCGGACGGCGCGGCACTGCTCGCCGCCGATGCCGTCGGCGATGCCACGGCCACAGGGGTTGCGGTGGCGATCGGAGGCAGGCTCGGGGCGGGCTCCGTGCCGGCACCGAGCGAGCCGATAATGATCAGGGCCACGCCCGCCGCCGCGAGAAGGATCGGCAGCGCCCAGGAGGAGAGACGCGTCACGTGCCGGAGTCTAGCCGCCGGACCGATGGGTCGCTGTCACGCGCCATTGAGCTCGCGCTCGGCGCGCTCAGCCACGAGCCCGGGGGTCTGCTGACCGATCTCGACGGCACGCTTTCGCCGATCGTGGCCGACCCCGCGGCGGCCCGTCTGGTTCCGGGTGTGTCGCAGGCGATGACGGCGCTCGCCGGGCAGCTCGCCGTGGTCGCCGCCATCACCGGCCGCGGGCCGCTCGACGCACGGCGCATGCTCGAGGGCGCGCCGGTGCTCGTCGCCGGCAACCACGGGACCGAGTGGCTTGGCCCCGACGCACGCGAGCCTGAGCCCTCGCCCGGGGCCGCTCGAGCGAGGGAGGCGCTCGAGGGAGCCCTCGCCCGGATCCCGCCGCTCGAGGGCGTCATCCTCGAGGACAAGGGCCTCTCGGCCTCGCTTCACGTGCGCGGAACTGCGGAGCCCGATGCCGCGCTGGATCGGCTGCGCCGGGCCCTGGGAACGCCGGACGGGATCGACATCCGCAAGGGCCGCATGGTCCTCGAGCTGCGCCCGGTCGCGCTCGGTGACAAGGGCACCGCGGCGCGGCGATCCTCGACCGCCATCGGCTGCGCGGAGTGGTGGTCCTCGGCGATGACGTCACCGACTTCGACATGCTCGCGGCCGTCGGCCGGCTGCGTGCGGACGGAGAGATCCACGCCGCCCTCGTCGGGGTCGAGGCGGGTGACGAGACACCCCCCGGGTTGGCGGATGTCGTCGACGTGATCCTCGAGGGTCCGGCGGCGGCGCATCGGCTGCTGGAGGAGCTCGCGCGAGCCCTCAGCCCGCGACCTCAGCCAGGTCGCTGAGCTGCCGCGTCAGCCACCACGTGATCTCCTCGCGCTCCACTCCGGCGCGGAGCCGGGCCAGGCGTCGCTGACGCTCCTGCCGATCCATCGCCAGCGCAGTGGCCAGCGCATCGGCCGTGCCGGCGACGTCGGCCGGAGCCACGGCGAGGGCCGCATCCGCCATCTGGTCGAACGCGCCTGCGGTCTCGGACAGGACGAGCACGGCGTCGCGCTCGGAGACGACGGCGGCCTCCTTGGCGACGAGGTTCATGCCGTCGATCAGCGGGTTGACGAGCACGACGTCGGCGATCGAGAGCCCGGCCAGCGCCTGGGCGTAGTCGTTCTCGTAGAACAGCTCGACCGGTCGCCATCCGCCGCGTCCGAAGCGGGCGTTGATGCGGTCGACCGCGTCCTGCACGAGGCGCCCGTAGTGGCCGTACTCGCGCAGGCCGGTGCGCGACGGGACCAGGAACGCCAGGAACCTCACACGGCGTCGCAGCCGCGGCTGGCGGGTCAGCAGCGTCTCGTAGGCGAGGAAGCCGCGCAGGATGTTCTTCGACGGCTCGAGCCGGTCGACGCGGACGATGACCGGACCGTCCCAGCCGCCGAGCAGCTGCTCGGCGCGCCGTCGTGCCGCCCGGGAGCGCGCGATCCGGCGCGTCGCCTCCACGTCGATGCTGATCGGGTACGACCGCACGTGCACCGTGCGGCGGCCGTGCCGCACGGTCGACGCGTCGTAGTCGACGCGGGCCTTCGGCACGAACGACTCCACCATGCGCAGGAAGTTGTGCGCGTAGCGTCCGGTCTGGAAGCCGACGACGTCGTTGGCGAGGAGCCCGGTGGCGATCGCCTCGCGGATGGGCGGCGCGATGGTCAGCCAGATCGACGAGGGCGGCCACGGGATGTGGGTGAAGTGGCTGAGGATCGCGCCGGGACGGGCGCGACGGATGGGTGCCGCCGCCAGGTAGAGGTGGTAGTCGTGGAGCATGACCCGCGGGCGTCGGTCGCCGCGCGCCTGGGCCACGATCTCGCGAGCGAACGCCTCGTTGACCGCGACGTAGCCGCGGTCCCAGGCGCGCATCACCCCGGCATCGATGATCGGCCGCTCGGGCAGGTTCCACATCTGGTGCTGGAGGAACCACAGGAACGGGTTGGCGATGACGTTGTACGCCGCCTCGAAGACCGGCCGCTCGACCGATGCGAAGCGCAGCCGGATCGCATCGTCGCTCGTCGCGTCGCGCAGGAGCCGCGGATTGGCTGCTGCACGGCGGTCCCCCTCGCTCATGGCTGCGGCGACCCAGGTCACCGGGACGTGGCGGCCGACCTGGCCGAGAGCGGTGACGAGCCCGCCCGACCCGCGCCGCGGCCGCAGGCTGCCGTCCGCCGCGATCCCGAACGTCACCGGACCGCGGTTCGTCGCGATGATCAGGCGACGGTCGCCGAGCAGGGCGGTGGCGGCCGCCGCCAGCGAGTCCTCCGGCTTCTGGCTCATCCGCGCGCTCAGGGCAGGCTCGCCGTCGTCACCTCGAGAATGTCCAGGATCACGCCAGCCCCGATGCCGAGCGCCAGCACGCCGGCGATCGAGATCGCCAGGGCCAGCGAGCCAAAGGGTGAGGTGTCGATGGAGGCGGGATCGGGCTCGGGATCGCGCATGTACATGTAGACGACGACGCGCAGGTAGTAGAACGCGGCGAGCGCCGCGTTGAGGACGATGACCACGGCCAGCCAGGCAAGGCCGGCGTCGACCACGGCGTACACCACGAAGAGCTTGGCGAAGAAGCCGACGGTCGGCGGAATGCCGGTCAGGCTGAGCATGAGCACCGTCATCGCCGCTGCGATCAGCGGCGCGCGCGACGCCAGGCCGGCGAACGAGTTCAGCCCGCCGTATCGATCCGGGTCGCGCTGGAGCATGGCCACCACGGCGAAGGCCGCGATGTTCATGACCGCGTAGCCGAGCAGGTAGAACAGCACCGACTGAAGTCCGAAGGCGGCGCTCTGCGGGTCATCGGCGACGGCGAACGCGGCGAGGCCGGCCATGATGTAGCCGGTGTGCGCGATGCTCGAGTAGGCGAGCATTCGCTTCACGTTGACCTGGGTCAGCGCGATGATGTTGCCGGCGGTCATGGTCACCACCGTGAGGACCAGGAAGACACCAATCCAGTCGTCGGTGAGAGGCGCGAAGGCCTCGCCGAAGACCCGGATGAGGAGCGCGAAGGCGCCCAGCTTCGGCCCGGCCGAGAGGAACCCGGTGATCGGCGTCGGCGCTCCCTGGTAGGCGTCCGGGCGTCCAGAAGTGGAACGGCACCGCGGCGATCTTGAACGTGCCGCCGACGAGCGCGAACCCGAGCGCCACCAGGATGCCCGCGTTCATCTGCCCGTCGAGCGCGGCCGCGATCCCGGCGATGTTCGTGGTCCCGGTCAGCCCGTAGACCCACGCCACACTGAACAGGAGGATCGCGCTCGCGAAGCTGCCGAGGAGGAAGTACTTCAGCGCACCCTCGTTGCTGTAGCGGTCGGTCTTGTGCAGGCCCGTGAGCAGGTACGAGGGCATCGCCATCAGCTCGAGGCCCAGGAACACGGTGATGAGGTCGCCGCTCGAGGCGAGGATGCACATGCCGAGGATCGCGCTGACGAGGATCGTCGAGAACTCGCCCAGCGGGATGCGTCGCGAGGTGAGGTACCCCGGGGCGAACAGGGCGCTCAGGATGCCGATGAGGATGGCCGTGGCCTTGAGGAAGACCGAGACGTCGTCGACGACGTAGAACCCGTCGTACACGGTCTCGTTGACGCCCCACACCACGAAGCAGGCGGCTCCGGCGAGCAGCAGGCCGGCGACGGTGAGCGGCGTGAGGAGCCACTTGTCGCGGCGCGGCAGGAACAGGTCGACCGTCAGGACGAGGAGCACCAGGCCCGCCAGCACCAGCTCCGGCAGGATCGTGACGATGTCGTCGAGGAAGGTCAGCTCCATCGGGTCACCACGGCAGCTCGAAGCCGGTGAGGCCGGCCCCGTTGACGGCCTCGATGATCCGATCGACCGGCACGGCGATCATGTCGAGCACCGGCATCGGGTACACCCCGAGGACCACCACCAGGACGACGAGCGGGGCGAGCGCGAGCATCTCGCCGCGGCTCATGTCGCGCAGCATCGGCCACCAGCGGTGCATCCAGTCCGACGGCACGGTGAAGAAGGCGCGCTGGAACATCCAGAGCATGTAGACCGCGCTGAGGATGACGACGACCATCGCGCCGGCGGCGACCCACGCCGTTGAAGCTGAAGGCGCCGATGATGACCAGGAACTCCCCGACGAACCCCGACAGCCCCGGCAGGCCGATGCTCGCGAAGGTGAACAGCCCGAACATGGCCGCGTAGCGCGGCAGCCGGGCGTTCAGGCCGCCCATGTGGGCGATCTCGCGGTCGTGGGTCTGCTCGTAGATGACGCCGACCAGGAGGAACAGCGCGCCGGTCGTGATGCCGTGGCTGATCATCTGGAACACGGCCCCGGACAGCCCCTGCTGGTTGAACACGAACGTGCCGAGCATCACGAAGCCCATGTGGCTCACGCTCGAGTACGCGACCAGCTTCTTCATGTCGGGCTGGACCATGGCCACCATGGCGCCGTAGATGATCGCCACGATCGCGAGGCCGATGATGATCGGCGCGAACGTCACCGCGGCATCGGGCAGGATCGGCAGGCTGAAGCGCAGGAACCCGTAGCCGCCGAGCTTCAGCAGGACGCCGGCGAGGATGATCGAGCCGGCGGTCGGGGCCTCGACGTGCGCGTCGGGGAGCCAGGTGTGGAGCGGCCACATCGGCACCTTGATGGCGAAGGCGAGGAAGAAGGCGAGGAACGCGAGGGCCTGGAGCGTGTCGGTGTAGGGGAAGCCGCGGAGCGCCTCGTAGCTGAAGGTGAAGTCGTTGCCGCCCGCGGCGTGGGCGATGGCGATCGGCCACGATCGCGACGAGCATGAGCAGCGAGCCCGACGAGGGTGTAGATGACGAACTTGACGGTGGCGTAGATGCGTCGCGGCCCGCCCCAGATCCCGATGAGGAAGTACATCGGGAAGAGGCTGACCTCCCAGAAGACGTAGAAGAGGAACAGGTCGAGCGATACGAAGACGCCGAGCATGCCGACCATGAGCAGCAGCAGCGTGATGTAGTAGCCCTTCACCCTCGTCCCGATCGGCTCCCACGAGTAGAGGACCGACACCACGCGACAGGAGCGTGGTGAGGATCACGAGCACGACGCTGATGCCGTCGACGCCGAGGGAGTAGCTGATCCCGAAGGCCTCGATCCACGGAACGTCCTCGCGGAACTGGAACTCGGCGCCGGCGGGGTTGTAGCCGAGCAGCAGCAGCGACAGCCCGAAGCTGACGAGCGTGGCCAGGAGGGCGATCCAGCGAATCGCGCGCTCCGCCCGACCCGGGACGAAGAGCAGGAGCAGCGCGCCGATCGCCGGCATGAAGACGATGGCCGAGAGCAGCGGGAAGCCGTCCATCAGCGCACCACCGTCGCGTAGGACGAGGAGCACGATCGCCAGCCCCGCGGCGATGCCGAGGCCGTAGTTCTCGACGCGTCCGGTCTGGATCTTCCGCAGCCAGCCGCCGATCGTCGTCGCGAGCCAGCCGGTGCCGTTGACGAGCCCGTCGATGACCTTGACGTCGAACCACCACAGCGCGTTGGCCACGAGGACGCCGCCACGCGCGAAGACGAGCCCGTAGATGTCGTCGACGTAGTACTTGTTCAGGCTGGCGCGGTACATGCCCGGCCCGAGGCCGAACGGGATGCGCTCGCACGAACCGTGCTGGCGCCTCCGGTGTCGCGCACGTACCAGCGATACGCCAGCCACACGCCGAGCGACCGCCACGATCGTGCCGACGCCGAGCAGGAGGCCGCCGGAGCCGAGAAGGCTGAAGGCATCCTCACCCCGGTCCGTCGGTCGAGCCGGGCAGGACGCCCGCATGCAGCTCCTCGGCCTCGTGGAAGACCTCCTCCAGCCAGGTGTGGATGACGCCCGCCCTCGGGCGGGATGCCGAGCAGCAGGCCCAGCGAGCGCGGTCGGGACGGCGAGGATGACGAGCGGGCGCGACCATGGTCGGGCGCTCTCGTGGATGTGGTCCCACACCGCCTTCGGTCCGCGCCACTCGCCCCAGAAGGTCATGAAGATCATCCGGAACGTGTAGAAGGCGGTCATCAGGGCGACGGTGACGCCGACCACGTAGAAGACGAAGTACCCGTGGTTGAAGGTGACGGCCAGGATCTCGTCCTTGCTGAAGAACCCGGCGAAGAGCGGGATCCCGGCCAGCGCCAGCGAGCCGATGACCATGGTCAGTAGGTCCAGCGCATCGGCTTGCGCAGGTTGCCCATGAAGCGCATGTCCTGCTCGCCGCGCGGCGCCGTGGATGACCGAGCCGGAGCCCATGAACAGCAGGCCCTTGAAGAAGCCGTGCGCGACGAGGTGGAAGATGGCCGAGACCCACGCGCCGACGCCGAGGGCCAGGAACATGTACGCCAGCTGGCTCACCGTCGAGTAGGCGAGGACCTTCTTGATGTCGTTCTGGGTCAGGGCGATGGCCGCCGCGAAGATGGCGGTGAAGGTCCCGATGGTCGCCACGGTCATCATCGCGACCGGTGCCTCGGCGAAGATCGGGTTGGACCGCGCGACCATGTAGACGCCGGCGTTGACCATGGTCGCCGCGTGGATGAGGGCGGAGACCGGGGTCGGGCCCTCCATCGCGTCGGGCAGCCAGACGTGGAGCGGGAACTGGGCGCTCTTGCCGACCGCACCGGCGAACAGGAGCAGCGCGATGATCGTGATCGTCGTCTCGTCGAGCGTGCCGATCGCGCTCGAACACCTCGTGGAAGCTCAGCGTCCCGAGGTTGACCCAGATCATGGCGACACCGAGGCCGAAGCCGAGGTCGCCGATGCGGTTGACGACGAAGGCCTTCTTGGCCGCGCCGGCCGCCGAGGGCTTCTTGTACCAGAAGCCGATGAGCAGGTAGCTGCACAGGCCGACCGCCTCCCAGCCGACGTACAGCAGCAGGAAGTTGTCGGCCAGGATCAGCAGCAGCATGCTGAACATGAACAGGTTGAGGTAGGCGAAGAAGCGCCACAGCCCGCGGTCGCCGTCCATGTAGCCGATCGAGTAGACGTGGACGAGGAAGCCCACCGTGCTCACGACCAGCAGGAGCATGGCGGTCAGCGCGGTCGACGAGGAAGCTGATGTCGACCTCGAAGTCGCCCGATGCGATCCAGCGGTAGATCGTGACCTCGTACTCGTTGCCGCCGAAGATGACGTCGACGAAGACGACCATGCTGAGCGCCCACATGATCCCGACCAGGAGCGTCGGGACGATCCACGACCGGTATCGCGGCCGCTCGGCCCCCGGGGCGACGTGCCCGGCCTGCCCGAGCCCGTCGTTCAGGTCGGCGGGGATGACCCCGGCTGCGCCCTCGGCGTTGGCGAGGTCGTCGGCGTGGCCGGCGTGCGGGCTGGTGGCCGCCTGCTCCTCCTCGGTCGGGATGCCGCGGAACGCGGAGTCGTCGACGTCGTGAGCATCGTGCGCGTCGTGTGACGCATCGGCTTCGTGGTGGTCATCGTCGTGACCGTGGCCGTGGAGGGGGATGCGATCGAGCCGCGGGCCGATGGCGACGGCGAACAGGAACCCCGCGAGGGGCAGCGCCGGGAAGGAGGGCGATCAGCAGCTCGATGGGCATCGGCCTACTCCTTGAGGTCGGAGTACTGGTCGACCTCGGCGGTCTGTCGCGTGCGGATGATGGCGATGACGAGGGCCAGGCCGACGGTCACCTCGGCGGCCGCGACGGCCATGATCATCAGCGAGAAGACCGCGCCCGTGTTCGATCGCCGGCGGCAGGTAGGCGTTGAAGGCCACGAGGCTCAGGTTCACCGCGTTGAACATGAGCTCGATGCTGATGAGCATGAGGATCGCGTTGCGCCGCGCCAGGAAGCCGAACGTGCCGATCCCGAACAGCAGCGCGGAGACGAGCAGGTACCCCTCGATGCCCATCGATCAGTTCGCCCGCTCGTCCTCTTCCGGGCCGTCGTGCCAGGAAGATGGCTCCGATGATCGCCACGAGCAGGAGCATGGCGATGATCTCGAACGGCAGCGCGTAGGTCGGTGAAGATCGCGGTGGCGATGGCGTCCACGCTGGCGGCGACGGCCTCGGTCGCGAGGCCCCAGTCGGTCTGGACGACGGCCCAGCCGACGAGCCCGGTCACGATCAGCGCGACGACGGCGGCGATCGGCAGCTGGCGGTGGAACGGTGCCGGCAGGTTCGCGTCGCCGGCCTGGGTGAGCATGATCGCGAAGAGGATCAGGACGCTGATCGCGCCGAGGTAGATGAGCACCTGCGCGGCCGCCACGATCGGCGCGCCGAGCAGCGCGTACATGCCGGCGAGTGACCCGAAGCAGATCATCATCGCGACGGCGCGAGTGGATGATGTTGCGGAGCGTGACGACGGCGAGTCCGCCCCCGATGACGCCGATGGCGAGCAGGAAGAAGAGGACGCTGGAGATGTCCAGGGTCGTGGGCTCCCGTTGCTGTTCGAGCGCTCGACGGCCCCGCTCGGGAGGCCGTCGCTCGATTCTAGCGCAGGCTCGGCTTCGATCGGTCTCCCGCTCGTGCAGTGGTCAGGACGAGCGCCATCGAGCTCGGCCTGCCGCGACATCGGTCTAGCGGGTTGGTCGCTCCCGGTCGGACATCTCGAGGATGTCGAGCATGGGCAGGTCGCGCTGGTACTCGCTGAACTCGAACTCCGGGCCGCAGCGCAGCGCGTCGTACGGGCAGGCATCGGCGCAGATGCCGCAGAAGATGCAGCGGCTGATGTCGAGCTGGTAGGTCTCGAGGATGCGCGGGCGCGGCATGAGCGCGCCGACCGGGCACGTCTCCGCGCATCGGCCACATGACACGCACGGGGTCTCGTTCAGCGATACGAAGTCCGCGGTCGTGACGAGCGAGTCGAAGCCCTTGCCGATGAAGTCGTAGCAGCCGGCGCCGACGATCTCCTTGCAGACCTGGGCGCATCGGCCGCAGTCGATGCAGCGGGAGTAGTCGCGCAGGATGAAGCTGTGGGTCTCGTCGCGGCCGTAGCCGTGGTTGACGCCGACGTACGGGTTGTCCTGGATCGAGCGCTCGTCGATCGCCATGTTCAGCGTCGTCTCGTACTCGATCGCCGCCTCGCGAAGGTCGCAGTGGCCGATCGCCTCGCAGGTGCACTGCAGGCAGCGTGACGCCTCGGCCATGGCCTGGTCGCCGGTGTAGCCGTGCTCGTACTCGTCGAAGTTCGTGCGGCGCTCGTCGGCGCCGAGCTTGCCCATGATCGCCTTCGGCTCCTTCACGTCGTCGGTGAAGGGGACGATCGTCAGGAAGTTCGGCTGCGGCTCGGTGACGATGCGGCGGACCTGCGGATCGTCGAGGTCGTGGCCGCGCAGCCAGTAGTCCATGGCGTACGACGCGCGCCGCGCCTCTCCGATCGCCTCGACGACGGTGGCGGCTCCGGTGCGCACGTCGCCCGAGGCGAAGATCTTCGGGACGTTGGTGCGGAAGATGTGCTCCTCGGCGACGAGGTTGCCGCGCCGGTCCACCTCGAGCCCCGCGCGAATCTCCTCGGGCTCGGACTCGATCCATGACAGCTCCGGGCCCTGACCGATGGCGCCCGAGCACGGTGTCGCACTCGACGATGAACTCGGTGCCGGGCATCGGCTCCGGCCGGCGGCGGCCCTGCGCGTCGGGCTCGCCCAGCTTCATGCGCTGGAACTCGACGCCGGAGACCTTGCCGTTCTCGCCGGTGACCATGCGCGTCGGAGCGGCCTGGAAGATGAGGCGCGCGCCCTCCTCGATGGCCTCGTGCGCCTCGTCGGCTGGCCGGCATGTCCTTGAGGTCGCGGCGGTAGACGAGGGTCACCTCGGCTGCGCCCTGGCGGACGGAGGTCCGCGTGCAGTCGATGGCCGTGAATCCGCCGCCGATGACGACGACGCGAGCGCCCTTCAGGCGCGGAATGGGAATGCCGCGCGTCGAGTTGTAGAGGTTCTCGAGGGCGTTGACCATGCCGTCGGCGTCCTCTCCGGGGATGCCGAGCTCGTTCGACTTGTAGCAGCCGATGCCGACGTAGATGGCGTCGTACTCGTCGATGATGTCGCCGAGGTGGAAGTCGCGGCCGAGCCGCATGTTCGGCTTGAACGTCGCGCCGAGCTCCCAGACGTGGTTGAGCTCGCGGTCCATCCAGCCCTTGGGGAGGCGGTACTCGGGAATCCCGTAGCGGAGCATGCCGCCCTGCTCGGGATCGGCCTCGAACACGTCGCAGTGGTGGCCCCGCAGCTGGAGGTAGTACGCCGCGGTCATGCCGGCCGGGCCGGCGCCGATCACGGCCACCTTGCGTCCGCTGTCCGGCTCCTTCGGCCACGGGATCGGCGCGGGAGCATCGACCTCGAGGACCCGATCGGCGCAGTACCGATGCGAGTCGCGGATGGCGATGGCGGTGTCCACCTCCTCGCGGCGGCAGTGCGTCTCGCACGGTGCCGGGCAGACGCGCCCGAGGATGGCGGGGAAGGGAAGCGACCGCTTCAGGATCCGCGTCGCCTCTTCCCAGTTCCCGAGCGTGTTCTGCTTGAGGTAGCCGGGAATGTCGACGCGGGTCGGGCACTTGAACTGGCACGGCGGCAGGCAGTACGCGTCGTGGTCGCTGAAGATGAGCTCGAGGACCATGCGCCGGTTCTCGACGACGCGATCGGAATGGGTGGTGATGACCATCCCTTCCTCGATGGCGGTCCCGCACGAGATCGGGGTGTCGTCGCGCCCTTCCACCTCGACGGTGCAGATGCGGCACGCGCCGTACGGGGCGAGCTTGGGCTCGTAGCACAGCGTCGGGATCTCGATCCCGAGGACCCGACAGGCCTGGAGGATGGTCTGGCCCTCCTCGGCCTCGACCTCGGCGCCGTTGATCGTGACGGTGATCTTCCGGGTGCCGGGGACCATCGGCCACAGCGGCGTGTAGTCATGCGGCTGCCCGTTGCCCGAGCCGTTGCCGTTCGTGCCTGAGAAGCTCATCGGTCCCTCTACTCTAGCCCGGCCAGCGGCGGGGCGAGCGGGGGCACCTCGGCGGTGGTGCAGGAGCCGGCCAGGCAAACGCCGCGCTCCGCGTGGGCGCGGTACTCGTCGCCGAATCGGTCGAGCGTGGTGAGGATCGGGCCCGGCGCCAGGCTCTCGAGCTTGCAGAGCGCGGTGTCGCTCATCTTTCGGGACAGCTCGCGCAGGAGCGTGATGTCGTCCGGCCGCGGGGTGGCGGCCAGGATGCGGTCGAGAGCCTCGACCAGGCGCTGGGTGCCGATGCGGCACGGCACGGCCTTGCCGCAGGCCTCTCGCGCGCTGAAGTCGACGAAGAAGCGTGCCGCGTCGACCATGCAGGTCGCGCGGTCGGCGACGAGCACCGAGCCCGAGCCGATGATGGCCCCCGCAGCGGTGAGCGGCTCGTAGTCGTAGGCGAGCGTGAACGAGCCGGCATCGATGGCGCCACCGCCGGGGCCTCCCACGAAGACGGCCTTCGGCTTCCCGGTCGGGCCGCCGGCAGCCTCGACGAGGTCGAGCAGCGAGATGCCCAGCGGCACCTCGATGAGCCCCGGCTCGGCCACGCGGCCCATGATCGTCACCAGCTTGGTGCCGCGGCTGGCCTCGGTGCCGATCGAGGCGAACGCCTCGGCCGAGTGCGAGGCGATCCAGGCCACGTGAGCGAGGGTCTCGGCGTTGTTCACGACGGTCGGGTCGCCGCGCAGGCCCGAGGCGGCGGGGTACGGCGGACGGATGGCCGGCATGCCGCGGTCCCCGGAGAGCGCGTTGAGCAGCGCGGTCTCCTCACCGGCGACGTACGCGCCGGAGCCCTCCCACACCGAGAGCTGGATGCTCGTGTCGGTGCCCATCACGAGGTAGCCCGCCAGGTGCGCCTCGGTCGCCTCGCGCACCGCGGTGCGCAGCCGGTCGATGGCAAGCGTCCAGTCGCGACGGACGGCGATGATCGCCTCTCCGGCGCCGATGGCGTAGGCGGCGATGAGCAGGCCCTCGATGACCAGGTGAGGGTTGCCCTCGACCAGTGCGCGGTCGCCGAGCGCGCTCGGGATCCGCGCCCATGACATTGGCGACGGCCACCTTCCGCGACGCGTCGACGCCACGCGCCACGCGCCACTTGTCGGCTGTCGGGAACCCCGACCCGCCACGGCCGCGCAGGCCCGCTGCGTCGATCTCGGCGATGACCTCGCCGGGCGAGAGCTTGGTCAGCGCCCGCTCCAGCCCCGCATAGCCGCCGTGCTCGCGATAGCTGGCGAGGCTGCCGGGGTCGACCCGACCGATGTCGGTGAGCACGCGCGGCTCACCGCCGGTGAGGATTCGAATCTGGGGCGAGATGGCACTGGTCATCAGCTCACCGTTGCCTCGGCGGGCCTGGAGCCGGCGGCCCGGGAGTCGGCGGCCCGGCGCTCGGTCAGCAGATGGCGCGCCTTCTCCGGGGTCAGCGGGCCGTAGACGAGCGTGTCGATGCGCATGGCCGGCACGATCGAGCCGGAGGCCACGTCCGGCGCGAGCTGCAGGCTGAAGGCGCCGTCGGGGGTCTCGGAGCCGGCGCGGATCCCGAGCTCATCCTCGACGGCCGCGAGCAGCTCCTGGCCGCCCGCGAAGCGGCACGCGGCGCAGTCGCACACCGTGACGAGGTGGCCGGTGACGGGCAGGAGACGGAACCCGCCGAGTCCTGCCGCGCCGAAGACCTGCGCCCAGTGGATGCTCATCCGGTCGCTGACGTGTCGGAGCGCGCGCTCGGGCAGGTAGCCGTAGCGCTCCTCGATCACGCGGAAGATCGCCACCAGCGCCTCCGGCCTGCCGTCGTGCGCGTCGATCGTCGCGTCGACGAAGGCGGTGTCGACCTCGGCATCCCAGCGCGCCGCGTTGCGCATCGGCCTCGCCGGCTGACCGGCGCGTCGCCAGGCGTTGGGGTCCTTGCGCTCGTCGTAGATCTCCGGCATGCCGTAGCGGATCCGGTTGCCCTGCGAGTCGAACCCGCTCATGTCGATCGCCTCGACCGGGCAGACCTGGGCGCACTGGAAGCAGACCTCGCACTTGTGATCGCCGAACGGGTCGTAGATGAGGTCGAGCCGGCCTCGCCAGCGCTCCGGCATCTGCGGCCGCTCCTCGGGGTACTGGCGCGTCACCTTCGGGGCGAAGAAGTTGCGGAAGGTGGTGGCCATGCCCTTGGCCATCCCGGAGCCGGGAATCCTCATCGGTCGCGGGCCCTCACAGGTCGAGGACGACGACGGCGATGGCCGTGACGAACAGGTTGACCAGGGCCAGGGGCAGGAGGACCTTCCAGGCCATGCCCATCAGCTGGTCGACGCGCACGCGCGGGAGCGTGCCACGCATCCACACCGCGATCGTCACGAAGATGTAGGTCTTGAGGAAGAACCAGAAGGCACCGTAGATCGTCCCCCAGAAGCCGTCGAGCTGCGCCGGGAACGGCCACGGCGCGAGCCAGCCGCCGAAGAAGAGGCTGATCAGGATGCCGCTCATGATGAAGAGCGCGACGTACTCGGCGAAGAAGAAGAACCCGAAGCGCATGCCCGAGTACTCGGTGAACGGCCCGGCCACCAGCTCGGAGTCCGCCTCGACCATGTCGAACGGCGTGCGGTTGATCTCGGCCAGGCTGGCGATGTAGAAGATCACGACCCCGACCGGCTGCCAGACCAGCATCCAGCCGTGCTCGAGCTGCCAGTCGATCAGCTCGCTGAAGCTGAGCGTCCCGGCCAGCACCACCGCGCCGACGATCGACAGGGTGAGCGGGATCTCGTAGCTCACCATCTGCGCCGCGCTGCGCAGCCCGCCGAGCAGCGAGTACTTGTTGTAGCTGGCCCACCCCGCCACCAGCAGCCCGACCACCGACAGCCCCAGGACGGCGAAGAAGTAGACGATGCCGATGTTCATGTCCGAGGCGATGGCGCCGGGCGCGAAGGGGATGACCAGCATGCTCATCGCCGCGGCCATGTAGACCATCCACGGCGCCAGCGTGAATGTGCCGCGGTCGGCCTGGTCGGGGACGGTGTCCTCCTTGGCCAGCACCTTGAAGCCGTGAATGGTCGACTGGAACATCCCCTTCGGGCCGATGCGGTTCGGCCCGTAGCGCAGCGCCAGCTGCGCGATGATCTTCATCTCCATCTGGATGATGATGAAAGCGGTCGGCACGGTGAGCAGCAGCAGCAGCGTGGTCGCCAGGATGAATCGGCCGATGCCGAGCAGCAGCTCCCAATCCATCGGCTACTTGTCCACGCCGCCCATGACCGGGTCGAAGCTCGCCATCACCGCCATCGTATCGGCGAGAAGGCGCCCGGGCATGATCTTGGGCAGCGCCTGGAGGCTGATGAAGCTGGGGTCGCGCATGCGGAACCGATACGGGTTCGGCCCGCCGTCGCTGATGGCGTAGACGCTGTAGAGACCCCGCGGGGACTCCACCGCCCCGTAGGCGCGTCCCGGCTTGGGCCGGATGATGCCCGGCACCTGGGCCTGGACCGGGCCGTGCGGCATCTTGTCGATGATCTGGTCGATGAGGTGGATGCTCTGCTTGATCTCCGCGATGCGCTGGAGATACCGCGAGTAGGAGTCACCGGCCTCGTGGGTGATGACGTCGAACTCGAGCTCGTGGTAGATCGAGTAGGGGTGCGCCTTGCGCACGTCGAACGGTACCCCCGAGGCCCTCAGGTTCGGCCCGGTGACGCCGAGCGCGATGGCCTCGTCGCCGGTCAGCACGCCCATCCCCTTGGTACGCGCCGTGAAGATCTCGTTCTCCGTGATCATGTGCTCGTTCATCTCGATGTTCTTCAGGACGCCCGAGCGCCACGTACCGAGGCGGCTCAGGAACTCGTCGTTCGTGTCCCAGTTCACGCCGCCGACGCGGAAGAAGTTGAACAGCATGCGCTGGCCGCTGATCGCGGACAGCATGTCGACGACCTCGTCGCGGTTGATGAAGCTGTACAGGATCGGGGTCAGCCCGCCCATGTCCAGGGCCAGGAATCCCATCATCAGCCCGTGGCTGAAGACGCGGTTCAGCTCGACGACGAGTGCGCGGATGTACTCGGCCCGCGGCGGGGCCTTGATGCCGTAGAGCTTCTCGAACGCGATCGCCGGCGCGTGCTCGTTGTGCATCGTCGACAGGTAGTCCATCGGGTCGACGTAGGTGAGCACCGTGGTGTACGTCGCGTTCTCGCACAGCTTCTCGATGCCGCGGTGCAGGTAGCCCAGCACCGGGTCGATGTCGACGATGACCTCGCCCCGTACCTTGACCACGATGCGCATCACGCCGTGCGTGGAGGGGTGCTGCGGCCCGAGGTTGATGAGCATCTCGCCCTCGTTGAGGGTGTAGACCTCGGCCTCGCGCTCGGACTGCGGCGGTCGGTCCGGGATCCCGACGGACTCGAAGCCGGCGTACTCGCCCTCGGATGTCGGGTCGGGGCCGATCCCGGCCGCGGCACGCAGGCGCGCCTCCTCCTCCCGATCCAGCTCGATCGGGTCGGGAATCCGGGTCTCGGGATCGACGGCGGTCATCGCGGTCGGCTCTCGTCGGCGTCGATATCGCTGCCGGTCAGCGCTGCAGCCGGGCGCTCGGCGGTGTCGAGCGGCGGGCGAGGCACCCCGGGCGCGTCACGGAAGCGGGCGAGGTCCCACGTCTCCGGGCGCTCGAGCGGGTTGACGCCCGCCGCAGGCGAGTCGGCGGCGTCGTCGGGCAGGATGAAGTCCTTGCGCTGCGGGAACGACCGGTAGTCGGGGGACATGTAGATCCGGCGCAGGTCGCGGTTGCCCTCGAAGACGATGCCCATCATGTCGTACATCTCGCGCTCGTGGAACATCGCGCCCTCCCACAGGCCGGTGACCGACGCGATGCGCGGATCGGCGCGGTCGACGCGCGCACGAACCCGCAGCCACGCCGGGTGGCGCCAGCTGAACAGGTGGTACACGACCTCGAAGTGGGCGTCGACGCCGTAGTCGACCGCCGCCTCGTCGGCGAGCATGAAGAAGGCGAGCTCGGGCTCGTCGCGCGCCGCGGTCAGCAGGTCGAGCGCACGCGCGCCCTCGACGACGATCTCGACGGTGTCCTCGTCGGTCGAGAGCTGGATGATGTCGGCCCCGAACCGCTCGGTGAGAGATCGGACGAGCGACCCGGCGGCTGCGGGGGCGCTCAGCGGACGTCTCCTTCCCAGCGCACGCGCTGCGGCCCGCGGTCGACGAACGTGCGCCACTCGCCGCGACGCTGCTTGACGAGCTCGTGGAGCTTCATCATCCCGTAGATGAGCCCCTCCGGCCGGGGTGGGCAGCCCGGGACGTAGACGTCGACGGGCATGACCCGGTCGACGCCCTGGACCACGGAGTAGGAGCGCTTGAACCGGCCACCGGAGGTCGTGCAGGTGCCCATCGCCACGACCCACTTCGGCTCGGGCATCTGCTCCCACAGTCGGACCAGGGGCCCCGCCATCTTCGTCGTCAGCGTCCCGGCCACGATCAGCACGTCCGCCTGCCGCGGGCTGGCGCGGAACGGGAACATGCCGAACCTGTCGATGTCGTTCTTGCTCGTCGCCGTGCTCATCATCTCGATCGCGCAGCAGCTCAGGCCCGACAGCAAGCGGCCACAGCGAGTTGGCGCGGATGAGGTCGAGGATGTAGTCGGCCTTGGTCGGGATGACCTCCAGCAGGCCGTGGAAGCCACCCACCGGATGGTCGTCCATGGAGAACGGCGTCAGCAGCGCGTCGCCCTGGGCCGCGTCGGGGATGATGATCGGCGCGGCGCGCTCGGTCGTGACGAGGCCGGTGTCCCGGCCCGCATCGGTCACGAGCTCGGCCGAGGTGGCATCCGCGGCCTTCGTGCGCTTGCGACCGGACTTGCTCACTGCCATCGCAGGTCCCCCTTCTTCCATGCGTAGAGCTCGCCGAACATGAGGATCGTCAGGAAGACGCCGATGAGGATGATCCCCTGGAACTCGAGCGCCCGCACGGTGATGGCCCACAGGTACACGAAGATGATCTCGACGTCGAAGGAGACGAAGAGCAGCGCGTAGAGATAGAAGGCGAGCCCGAATCGGCTCCACGTGTCGCCGATGGTGTCGACGCCCGACTCGTAGGGCAGGCCCTTCTGGGGCCGTCGACGCCGATGCGTGATCAGCCAGGAAAAGGCGATCGTGCCGAAGACGAAGATCGTCGCGGCGAATCCGAAGCCGATGACGTACAGCAGGCCGGTGTGATCCATCTGCAGTTCGAGTCTAGCAGCCGACGTGGCGCCGCTCAGGCCCGGACCCAAGGTCCCGCCGGCGATCGACACCGGAGTCACCTGCCCTGCCAGGCGGCCGCCACGATGATCTGGAGCCCATCGCTCACCAGCGCATGACCCCCGAGGAGGAACGGGACAGGTGCGCCCGCTGCGGCCTCGGTCAGCTCGCGCAGCCACGCGGTGGCCACGCGCGCGTGGTCGCCGAAGTCCGACGCGAATCGCTCCTCGTCGGGAGGCCACGCGGCCTCATCGGATGAACCGGAGACGGCGGCCATGAGCACCCGCGTGTCGAGCACGACGGCGTCGCCCAGCCCGCCGAGCTCGGCCACCAGCTCGGCCGGGGACGTTCGGCGCATCAGCGCCGCCAGGACCGAGCGCGGCCCCGACCCACCCCGGGCGGAGCGCATGCCGCGCTCCTCGATGATCGCGCGGACGCGGCAGGCCGTTTCGGTCTCGAGCATCGCCGAGGTGCCTGCGGGGATCCGCCCGGCGACCACCAGTTCGGCGTTGCGCGAGCGCATCACCTCGCCGATCGCTTCGAGGTGCGGGACCTCGAGCGGTCGGTCGCCCGGCAGGCGCGCCATCTCCATGAAGGCCGTCAGCCCGGGATCGAACGGGCGGTGTCCCTCCAGACGGGTGGCCAGGCGGAGAAGCGCGAGGTCGAGCGTGGTGTCGACGTCGAACCGTCCCCAGCCGCCCGCCCCGAGGTCGCGCCACTCGAAGCCGGCCTCGGACAGGCGCCTCGGCGCCGCGTTGTCGTTGTCGCAGCCGGCCAGCGCATCGAGCGCCCCTTCCAGATCGCCGGCGACGACGAAGGCATCCGCGCTGAACCGGTTGTTGGCGACGACCTCGCCCGGGACTGGCGAGATGAGGTCGTCCAGTCCGCGGTCGTCGACCAGCGCCAGCGCCCCCGATCCCGCGTACCCGAGGGCGTCGGCGGATCCGGGGGCGGCGCTGAGCGCCGCGCGGGCCGCATCGGTGAACCAGCGGCCCCAGTGGAACTCACCCTCGGTTCGCGCATGCGGGAGGGGGGACACCGCGGCGCCCAACGCGCCGAGCCGCCGCGACAGCTCGGCTGCCAGGATCCGTTGCCCTTCGGCGGCGACCGCGGCGTGGGTCCCGAACGCCTGCCCGTCGGGAGGGGTCGCGACGAGGACGAGGGGTGCCGGTCGCTCAGCCACCGTCGCGGAGGGCGTGGAGCTGCTCGAGGTGCATGAGGTCGTGGATGCCCACGAACAGGAGCCACTCCCCGCATCGCAGGTGCCCGACCAGCGGGTGGGTCATCCCGCAGCGCTGCGTCTCGTGGCCGGCGATCCGCGCGCCGGCCGACCGGATGGCCGTGCGCGAGCGGTCCAGGTAGCCGATCAGGGTCTCGCGCGTCGCGTCGGGCGGGCCGGGCACAGACGGCGTCACGACAGGCCCGTCGCTCGCCGGCCAGGGCGCGCCCGCCGCGTCGAGGGCCGCCCAGGTCGCGAGGAAGCGGCGTGCGGCGGTGGTGTGGGCGAACGCCTGGGCCACGTTCCAGTCCTCCTCGCCGCCCGGCGCGCGCAGCAGCTCCTCGGGGAGTGACTCCAGCACGGCGCCGAGCGCGTCGCCGACGCGATCCTGCTGCGCGACGATGCGAGGCGCGTCCCCGGTCGCCACGCGGGACCGGAGCTCGCGGCGGAGGCGCTTCAGCCCGGCCAGGTCCCAGTCGAAGACGCGCCAGCAGGCGACGACGTCCGGCGCCTCGGCCTCGAGTGCCTCGACCCAGGCATCGGTCATCGGCGGAGGGTGGAGGTCGCCACGGCTCCTCCCGGCTGATTGCTGTCAGAGGCGCTGCGTGAGGTCGTGAGCTCGTGCTGCACGAGTGCACGCAAGGGGCCTGACAGCCCGGTCACCTGGTCGGCCGGCAAGTTGAACGCCTCAGCGTCAGAGCCGCTCGAAGCGCTCGACGGGCTGGACGAAGACCGTGGCTCCACCGACCTCGACCTCGACCGGGTACGGCATGTAGAACTCGCCCGGCTCCATGATCGGCGGCATCGGGTTCACGAACTGCTTCCGGCTGTGGCAGTTGGCGCTGATGATCTCGAGCACCGCGTCGACCTGGCCGTCGTCGACCCCGACGATGATCGTGGCGTTGCCCTGCTTGAGGAAGCCGCCGGACGAGTTGAAGCGGGTGGCTCGGTACTCCTTCTCGAGCAGCGCGTCGACCAGGGTCCCGGCGTCCTCGCTGTGCACGATGGCGGTCACGAGCTTCATCGGCGGTCGGCTCCTTCGTTCGGCGGGGCACGTCGAGTCGCCGGTCGATTATGCGCAGCAGCGGAGCCAGCGACCCCGCGGCATCGCGGTGTCGCGGAGCCCTCGACCGAGCCGGAGCCGTCGACGATGCGGAATCGCTCTGGTTCGGCGGCGGCGAGCGCCAGGTAGGCGTTGCGCACGGACTCGAAGAAGGCGCCTCCTCGGTGTCCTCGAAGCGATTCCACTCCGCTGCGACGTCGCGTGCGCTCGAGCCCGACCTCGACGGGCACGTCGAGCAGGATGGTGAGGTCCGGCAGCAGGCCGTACGTGGCGAAGTCCTGGAGGCGCCGCATCTCGGCCGGGTCGTTTCCGTAGCCGGCGCCCTGGTAGGCGAGCGACGAGTCGAGGTACCGCGCGCAGACGACCCAGTCGCCTCGTTCGAGGGCGGGCCGGATGACGCGCGCCACATGCTGGGCGCGGCCGGCGGCGTAGAGCAGCGCGTCGGCTCGCGGATCGAGGTCGTCGCTCATGCCGCGCATGTGCAGGACCAGGCGACGGACCTCGTCGCCGAGCGGCGTCCCCCCGGGCTCGCGGGTGAGGACCGTGTCGATGCCGCCGTCGCGCAGCCACTCGGCGAGGTGGCGCGCCGCCGTCGTCTTGCCGCTCCCCTCGGGACCCTCCAGCGAGATGAACGTCCCGCGGGCACGCGCGGCCGGACTCGGTCACGGGCGGGGAGAGGTCTCGCGTCGCCGGCTCAGCGCCAGCGCCGCGAGTCCTCCGGGATCAGCTCGACCCTCCGGTTGGGCTCGGAGCCGCGCGACCGCGACATGAGGGCATTGCGCTCGGCCATCTGGTGCTGGAGGCGGCGGATGTACGCGTTCTGAGGCGCGAGCTCGATCGACCGACCCGATGCCTGCACGAGCCCGATCGCCTCGGCCGTCTCGCGCAGCGCGGCCTCCTGCGGATCGGCCGTCAGCTCGAACAGGCTCGCCAGCATCCCCTCCATCTGGAGCGTCGTGTTCGACTTGAGGACGTAGATCGGCACGCCGTTCGACTCCGCCTCTCGCAGCGCGGCCGGCTTGCGCTTGTAGTAGTTGCGGAGCGTCACGACCGCATCGGACTCGCCGAGGTCGCGGGCGACGTTGACCGGGACGCCGAGCTCGCGCACGGACTGCTCGAGGCGCTTCCGGCTGACGCCGAACGCGAACAGGCTCAAGGGCCGATGCGCGCGCTCGCCACCCGGGCGTCCCGCGCCGATGGGTCGCTCGAGCGACCGCTCGTCCATCTCGGCCAGCGCCTGCTCCAACTCATGGCGGGAGGCGCGGTCGTCGCCGCGTGGCGTCTCCTCGGGACCCGGCAGCGGCCGCAGCCCTCCCTCCGGACGCCCGCCGCGCGAAGAGCGCGAGAACGCGCCAAAGCCGCCGGTCGGCTCGAGCGGCGCGAAGGCCGTGCCGGTGGCCGAGTCACTGATGCGGTAGTCGTACTTCGTGGCGATCCGGACCTCGCCGGACGTGTCACGCGAGCGTGCCTCCGGCGGCACCATGTGCCCGCGGAGGATGGCGTCGACCGTCTCGGCCACGCTGCGATGCACGATGACGCTGTCCCGCTCGACGATCTCGACCAGGACGTCGAATGTCGGCGGCGCCTTGCGCTCGAGCACCGTCTTCTGCGTCCCGCGGCGCCGGGCCTCCTCGTCGCCGAGCGTCACGGGGGCGATGCCGCCGACCAGGTCCGACAGCGTCGGGTTGAGCATCAGGTTGTCGAGGGTGTTGCCGTGGGCCGTTCCGACCAGCTGCACGCCCCGCTCGGCGATCGTCCGCGCGGCACCTGCCTCGAGCTCCGTGCCGATCTCGTCGATGACGATGACCTCGGGCATGTGGTTCTCGACGGCCTCGATCATGACCGAGTGCTGCTCGGTCGGCGTCCGGACCTGCATGCGCCGCGCGTCGCCGATGCCGGGGTGCGGGATGTCGCCGTCGCCGGCGATCTCGTTGCTCGTGTCGACCACGATGACCCGCTTGCCGAGGTCATCGGCGAGGACGCGCGCGACCTCGCGCAGCATCGTCGTCTTGCCGACGCCGGGGCGGCCGAGCAGCAGCACCGACTGCCCGCCCTCGATCATGTCGCGCACGATGTCGATCGTCCCGAACACCGCCCGACCGATGCGGCAGGTGAGCCCGACGACCTTGCCCGACCGGTTGCGGATGGCGCTGATGCGGTGCAGCGTCCGCTCGATGCCGGCGCGGTTGTCGTCGCCGAAGGCGCCGATGTGGTCGATGACGTGGGCGATGTCCGCGTCGGTCACCTCGCGGTCGAGGAGGTCCTCCTCGCCGGTCGTGAACCGCGCCTCCGGCCGCCGCCCGAGATCCATGACGACCTCGAGCAGATCGGTCCGGTTGGCGACCGATGACAGGCGCGCGACGATCTCAGGCGGCAGCGCCGCCATGAGCGCATCGAGGTCGTCGGTCGTCTCGCGCCGTTCCATCTCCGTCATCGCTCCCCTTGCTAGCGGCTCGTCACCGGCACCATCGCCGGCTGGCGGACCTGGGCGCGGACCTCGCGCACCAGCATGGTCACGCGGCCGATCGGCTCGAAGCCGACTGCCTGGGCCGCCCGCGCGCCCGCCGACTCGTATGTTCGCACCGGAGCGAGGATTCCCGCAGCCAGCGCGTCCGATCCCATGCGCGCCAGTGCGGCATGCAGGAAGCCGGCCCCGTCCATGCCGTCGCGGACGAGCATCCGCAGGTAGTGCGGACCATTCCGGCAGCTCCCGTACTGGGCGAATCCTCCGATGCGCTGCTCCCACGGCAGCAGCCAGGCGTTCACCTCGCCGAAGTGCAGGATCGGGTTGAGGGACGAGCGCGGAACGATCGCCTCGTGCCCGACATCCTCCCAGTCGGCCGCGTTGTAGGCCTCGATGCGCGCGATTGCCGGCGGGGTGGCGTGGCTCCACAGGTCGAACAGGTGCCAGGCGTCGGGTGCCCCGGCCGGCTGGAGATCGGGGAGCTCGGGCGGACCGCCGCCACGCTTGCCGCGACCGTCGCGCGAGCGGAGAGCCCGCAGCCAGCCACGTGCGCCCCTGGCTGGCTCGGGCCGGCGCCACCAGATCTCCTCCTGGGCGTACGCCGCGAATCCGGCCTGGCCGAAGAGCTCGAGGTTCTCGCGCGCGTCGGCGCACGCCGCGTGGAAGCGCCCGACGTCGTGGCGGACGCCCTCCTCGACCAGTGCACTCAGCAGCGACCAGCGCACCTCGCCGGCCATCGGGCCGTCCGCCGCGTCGAGCTCGGTGATGACCCAGTCCTCGCGGTGCGGCTCCTCGATGGCCCGACACGAGCCGACGATCTCACCGTCCACCTCCGCGACGAGGTGGACCGAGGGGGCGCGCATCGGCAGCCACGAGGGCATCAGCGCCGAGAGGCTGATCTGGCTCGTCTCGCTGGTCGGGGCCGGGACCCCAAGGCTGCGGCGGTGCGCGTCGGCAGAGGCATGCACGCGACGCGAGAGCTCGGCCAGCGCCTGCCGGTCGGTGAGCCGCGCGCCGCGAACGTCGAGCTCCGGCTCGATCACGCGCGCCGCCCCGCCTCCTGGTGGACCATCTCAAGGAGGAGCCGATGCATCGCGCCGGTCATCGGTCAGCTCCGGGTGGAATGCGGTCGCCAGCACGCGACCCTGGCGCAGCGCCACCGGGTTGCCATCCGGGTCGCGGGCGAGGACCTCGACCCCCGGCCCGACCTCGTCCACGATCGGGGCCCTGATGAAGACGCCGTGAAGCGGCTCGTCGCCCAGCGCCGGGACGTCGAGGTCGGCCTCGAAGCTGTCGAGCTGGCGGCCGTAGCCGTTGCGCCGCACCCCCACGTTCAGCAGGCCGAAGACCGGCTCTTCCCCGTCGGTGATGCGCTCGGCGAGCAGGATCATGCCGGCGCAGGTGCCGAGCACCGGGGCGCCGCCGCGGGCCATGGCAGCGATCGGCTCGCGCAGGTTGTAGGCGTCGATGAGCCGGCGCATCGTCGTCGACTCGCCACCGGGCAGGACGAGCGCGTCGAGGTCGACCAGGTCGCGCGGCAGGCGCACCTCGACCGCCTCGGCGCCGATGTCGGTGATGGCCTGGACGTGCTCGCGCACCGCGCCCTGCAGCGCGAGGACGCCGATGCGCGCCCGACCCGCAGCCGGCTCCATCGGCCTACCAGCCGCGAACGGCCAGGCGCTCCTCCGGCGGGATCTCGCCTGAGCTGATGCCGAGCATCGGTGCGCCGAGGCCGGTGCTCACCTCGGCCACGATGTCGGGGTTGTCGTAGTGCGTCGTGGCGCGGACGATCGCCTTCGCGTAGCGCTCGGGGTCCTCGCTCTTGAAGATCCCGCTACCGACGAAGACGGCCTCGGCCCCGAGCTGGCGCATGAGGCTGGCATCGGCCGGGGTGGCGACGCCGCCGGCGCTGAAGTTCGGCACGGGCAGCGCACCGAGCTCCGCGGTCTGCTTGACCACCTCGACCGGGGCGCGCAGCTCCTTGGCCGCGGCGAAGAGCTCGTCGTCGCGCATGTTCGCGAGGCGCCGGATGCCGGACTGCACCGAGCGCATGTGACGCACCGCCTCGACGATGTCCCCGGTGCCGGCCTCGCCCTTGGTCCGGATCATCGCCGCGCCCTCGCCGATGCGTCGAAGCGCCTCACCCAGGTCGCGGCAACCGCACACGAACGGCACCTTGAACTCGTGCTTGTCGATGTGGTGCTCCTCGTCGGCGGGAGTCAGCACCTCGGACTCGTCGATGTAGTCGACCTCGAGCGACTCGAGCACCTGGGCCTCGGCGAAGTGACCGATGCGGCACTTGGCCATGACCGGGATGCTGACCGCCTGCTTGATCTCGCTGATGAGCTTCGGGTCGCTCATGCGCGCCACGCCGCCGAACTTGCGGATGTCCGACGGGACGCGCTCGAGGGCCATGACCGCCACGGCGCCCGCCTCCTCGGCGATGCGCGCGTGCTCGGCGGTCACCACGTCCATGATCACGCCGCCCGCGAGCATGCGGGCGAGCCCGACCTTGGTGGCCCAGGTGGATCGCTCGATGGTGGTCATAACAGCCTCGCATTCTACTCCGGGACCGGCCGGTTCCTCGACGGGGACCTTGGGCCGGCGACGCCGATCGTGAACGCCGTTGCTATGATCCGCCCGAGAGGCGTACGAACGAAATGATCAATGCAGCCGTCCTGGTGCTCAACCAGAACTACGAACCCCTCAACGTCTGCGACATCAGGCGTGCGTTCCGCCTGCTCGGCGCCGCGAAGGCCGAGCTCCTTGCCAACAACCACCAGCTGATTCACACGCCGACGCTGGAGATCCGTGCGCCGTCGGTGATCCGGCTCCAGTACCACGTCAAGCGTCCGCAGCCGCGGGTCCGCCTGAGTCGACGCGAGGTCTTCACGCGGGACCGACACGTGTGCCAGTACTGCGGGACGAGCAGTCGCGACCTGACCATCGACCACGTCATGCCCAAGCATCGTGGCGGCCGCCACGAATGGGAGAACCTCGTGGCAGCGTGCCGTTCGTGCAACCACCGGAAGGGTGGCAAGACGCTGGCCGAGGCCCGCATGCGGCTCATGCGCGAGCCTCGCGCGCCGCGCGCCGACCTGCGCTACCTGTTCGGCTCGTACCTGTCCGACGACCGCAACGACGCATGGCGGACCTACCTCTTCCTCGGGCCGACCGCGTCGCCGCACCGAGCCGATTGAGGGGGCGACCGGTGGCGACCGGCCGTGAGCTCGTCATCGCGGACCTGCCGGGGCCGGTCGCCGGCGTGCTCGAGGCGCTGGCCGCCGCGGGACACGAGGCGGTCCTCGTCGGCGGCTGCGTTCGCGACCAGCTCCTCGGCCGGCCGCATGCCGACTGGGACGCCGCGACGTCGGCCCGCCCCGAGGAGGTCGCCGCGCTGTTCGGCGGCTCGACGTGGGAGAACCGGTTCGGGACCGTCACCGTCCTCGGGCCGCCGCCGGTCGAGGTCACCTCGTATCGCGCGGAGGGCGAGTACCGCGATCGCCGCCGCCCGGACGAGATCCGGTTCGGGGTGTCCCTCGAGGAGGACCTGGCTCGGCGCGACTTCACCGTCAACGCGATCGCGTGGGTCCCCACCGACCTCGCCGCCGGCCGCGGCCGCCTGGTCGATCCCCACGGCGGGGAACGCGACCTGGAGGACGGCATCCTGCGCGCCGTCGGCGACCCGTCGGAGCGCCTCGAGGAGGATGCCCTCAGGCTGGTTCGCGCCTGCCGGCTGGCCTCCGCCCTCGGGCTGCGGATCGATCCGGCGACGGAGGCGGCGATCGTCACCCGTGCCGCCAGCGTGGCGGGCGTTTCGGGCGAGCGGATTCGCGACGAGCTGCAACGCATGCTCGATCTCGACCCCTCACCGTCGACCGCGCTGCTCCTCCTCGAGCGGCTTGGCCTGCTCGGCTTCGTCCTCCCCGAGGTTGCCGCGCTGCGCGGCGTGCCCCAGGCCAAGCTGGTGCCCGGCGATGCGCTGGACCACACGCTGCGGGCGGTGGACCTGGCGCCCTCCGGCGATCACGACCTGCGGCTGTCCGCCCTGCTCCACGACATCGGGAAGGCGCATACCGCCCGGGACGGCCGCTTCATCGGCCATGAGCGCGTCGGCGCCGACCTCGCGACCGGGGCGCTGCGGCGGCTGCGGCTGCCGGGAGCGCGCGTCGAGCGGATCGCCGGCGTGATCGGTCATCACATGTACGCCTACGAGCCCGGCTGGACCGATGCCGCGGTCCGGCGCTTCATTCGCCGCCTCGACGGGATCGACCGCGGGCTCCTGTTCGCGCTGCGCCGCGCCGACGATGCGGCATCCGGCGTCGGCGAGCTGGGGGAGCGTGTCCAGGCCGAGCTGGAGCATCGCATCGGTGAGCAGCTGGCGCGAGAGCCGGGGATCCTGGTCGAGCACCGCCTGGCGATCGACGGCCACGACCTCCAGCGAGATCTGGGCGTGGCGGCCGGGCCGGACATCGGCAGGATCCTCGATCGGCTGACCGAGGTCGTGCTCGACGACCCGAGCCGCAACGAGCCGGAGGAGCTCCTGGCGCTGGCGCGGGCGTTGACCGCGGGCACCAGCGACCCGCCGCCAACCGGACGCTGAGGGCTGGCGTCGCGACGGGCGCTGCTACAATCGGCGGTCCGTACCGAACCGGATAGCTCCAGGCATTTTTCGTCACCGACCCGGAGGGATCGTGCTCCGATGACCGCCAGCGTGCGTCGGGCCCTGCGGCTCGAGCACCGGGTGACCCAGCCCACCGCCTCGCTGGCGGATCTCGATGCCGCCCTGGCCCTTGCCACGGAGCACGAGATCGCCTCGCTGACGGTCAACCCCTGGTTGGTGAAGGCCGCCAAGCGGACGCTCGGGCGCACGGGCGTCACCCTCGGGACGGTCATCGGCTTTCCCCATGGCAGCCAGCTGTTGAGCGTCAAGGCGTTCGAGGCCTCCCGGGCGCTCGAGCAGGGCGCGATGCAGATCGACTTCGTCCTCAACGGCGGCGCGCTGGCCTCCGGCGACGACGAGACCGTCTTCAACGACATGCTCGCCGTGGTCGAGATGGCGCACTCCGCGCTCGCCTCGGCCGGCGTCATCGTCGAGCCCGCTCCGATGACCGAGGATCTCGTCCGTCACGCATGCAATCTCGCGGAGCGCGCCGGAGCCGACTACGTCGTTACCAGCAGCGGGGCCGCGACGGCGGATGCCAGCATCGCGCGGGCGCGGGTCCTGCGCGACAGCGTGGGCCCGCGCGTCGCGGTGAAAGCGTCGGGCCGATTCCGCAGCCTCGACCAGCTCCTCGAGGCGGTCGACGCCGGCGCATCGCGCGTGTCGACCCTGTTGACCCCGTCGCTGGCCCGATCGGTGGCGAGCACGTCCGAGCTCGTCGCCGTCGGCTAGGTCGAAAGGAGGGTGTATTGAGGATCCTCGTCGTCGGAGGCGCCGGGTACATCGGCTCGACAAGCGTCGAGCGCTTCGTCGAGGCAGGCCACGAGGTCGTCGTCTACGACAACCTTTCGAGCGGCCACGCCGCCGCCGTGGCCGACGGCGCCAGGCTGATCGTCGGTGACGTCGCCGATGCGCGCCGCCTCGGCCAGGTCCTCGCCGACGGCATCGATGCCGTCCTCCACTGCGCGGCCCGTTCCCTCATCGGCGAGTCGATGGCCGACCCCGGCCTCTACTACCGGGTCAACGTCGCCGGAGGCGTCGCGCTCCTCGAGGCGATGCGGGCCACCGGCGTGACGCGCCTGGTCTACAGCTCGACCGCGGCGGTCTATGGCGAGCCGCGGCGGGTCCCGATCGCCGAGGCCGACCGCACGCAGCCAATCAACCCGTACGGCGAGACGAAACTCGCCTTCGAGGGTGCCATGCGCTGGTTCTGCGCGGCTCACGACTTCCGGGCCATCAGCCTGCGCTACTTCAACGTCGCCGGAGCGACAGAGCGCAACGGCGAGGACCACGACCCGGAGACGCACCTCATTCCGCTCGTCCTCCGCGTCGCCGCCGGCGAGGCCACCCATGTCCAGATCTTCGGCCAGGACTATCCGACGCCGGACGGCACCTGCATCCGCGACTTCATCCACGTCCGCGATCTCGCCAACGCGCACCTGCTGGCGCTCGAGGCCACCGGAGAGGCCGATGCGAGCCTCGAGGTCTACAACCTCGGCTCCGCCGCGGGGTTCAGCGTGCGCGAGGTCGTCGAGGCGGCGCGTCGCGTGACAGGACGAGCGGTCCCGGCAAGGCCGGTACGCCGCCGCGTGGGTGATCCTCCGGTACTCGTTGCGAGCTCACGCCGAGCCCGTCGCGAGCTGGGCTGGAACCCGCTCCACTCCACGCTCGAGCACATGCTCGCCGACGCGTGGGCCTGGCGCGAGACGCATCCCGATGGCTACGCGGACCCACGGCGCGACGCGGCGGCGGCGCCAGTCGAGCGGATCGCGGTCGGCGCGAGCTAGGCGCCGGCGCACTCCGCGCACAGCCCGTAGAAGTCGAGCCGGGCGTCGTCGATCCTGAAGCCGCGGTCGCGCTCGATGCGCCTGGCCACCGGCGCCACGTACGTCTCGCCGATCTCGTCGACCCGGCCGCACCGCCGGCAGGCCAGGTGATGGTGGTGCCCGGAGCGGCACGCAACGTAGCCGTAGACGTGGCCATCGAGCTCCATGCGCCGCGCCGCACCCGCCGCAACGAGCGCCTCCAGCGAGCGGAATACCGTGGCCCGGCCGATGGCCGAGCGTCTCCGTCGGAGCCGCTCGTACAGCTCCTGGGCGGTGACCTGCCGTCCCGCCGCCTCCAGGGCGTCGGCGACCTCGAGACGCTGGGCGGTGACCCGCTCGCCCGCGCGTCGCAGCCGATCCTCGGTCGTGCGGGCCATCACGCGGCGCCCACCGCGCCGGCGAATATCGAGAAGGCGTAGATCGCGGCGACACCGGCAAGCGTGGCGACGACGACCCAGCGCGATCGATCGCTGCGGTGCGCCTCGGGCAGCAGCTCGGCCGCTCCGATGTACAGGAAGAACCCGGCGAAGACCGCGAGGAGCGCGCCGAGCGCCGCGTCCGGGATCGGCAGCGCCAGCCCCACGATCACGCCCATCACCGGGGCCAGCGCGACGAGCGCCACCCATCGGACGATCTCCTCTCGCGGTCGGCGGCTCGCCAGCAGAAGGCTCACGATCCCGATCCCGTCGCTGAAGCGGTGCACGACCACGACGAACCCGATCACGAGGCCCAGCCCACCGCCCACCGCCAGCCCCGCCGCGAGCGCCACGCCGTCGAGGAAGCTGTGGAGGCTCATGCCGATGGCACCGATGAACCCGAGGTGCCGATGCCCGACGCCCCCGTGGTCGAGCTCGGACGCCGTCTCGTGGCCGACATGGATCGAGGTGAGCTTCTCGATGGTGTAGAAGGCCAGGAACCCGAAGGCGGTGAAGATCATCGCCGTCTCGAGCGACCCGAGATGCACGACGCTCTCGGGAATGAGGTCGAAGAAGGCCGCACCGATGCGGATCCCCGCGCCGAACGCGATGATCAGCCCAACGTGTCCCACGGCGCGGAGCGCGAGGAGGCCGCCGGCGAGCGCGGAGGCAAACGCGCTGAGAGAGACGACCAGGGCGGCCACGGCGGTGGTCATACGAGACTGAGTATCATCTGGGCGCCTCGGTCGGTCAAGGGCCAGGCGGGCAGGCGTGCTACGATCGGCCGACCGACGTTGATCCCCACTGGAGCGGCCGTGCCCGACCAGGACCCCACAACCCCATCCGATTTCGAGGTGGCCGCGCGCGCCGCGGCTGCCGGCTACCGGTTCGGCGAGATCGAGGTACCCGCCACGATCGCCCGCGCCATCGACGAGATGGGATTCGTCACGCCGACGGAAGTGCAGGCCGGCGCCATCCCGCCGCTGCGGCGCGGCGAGGATCTCATCGGCCAGGCCCAGACGGGCACCGGCAAGACGGCCGCCTTCGGCATCCCGATCGTCGAGAAGATCGACCCGGGCAGCCAGCACGTCCAGGCCCTGATCCTGACCCCGACCCGCGAGCTGTGCGTGCAGGTCACCGAGGAGGTCGCCCGCCTCGGCCGCTTCCGTGGCATTCGGACCGTGGCCATCTACGGCGGCTCATCCATGGATCGGCAGATCGACGCCCTCAAGCGCGGCGCGCAGGTCGTGATCGGCACACCGGGGCGGGTGCTCGACCTCGTGCGTCGCCGCGAGCTGCAGCTCGACCGGGTCCACACCGTCATCCTCGACGAGGCCGATCGGATGCTCGACATGGGCTTCATCGTCGACGTCGAGACGATCCTGGCTCGCTGCCCGCGCGAGCGACAGACCGCGCTCTTCAGCGCCACGATGCCGTACGCCATCCTCCGCATCTGCGACCGGTTCATGAGGCGCAACCCCGCGCACGTGACCGTGCGGCCGGACCTGCGCACCGTCGAGACGGTGCGACAGCTCGTGTACTTCGTCGCCGAGCAGGACAAAGTGGCCGCGCTCGTCGAGCTCAACGAGCATTACGGGTTCGATCGGCTGCTCGTCTTCCGGCACACGCAGATCGGCGTCGACCGACTCGCCGCCACCCTGAAACGCCGCGGGAAGAACGTCGCTGCGCTCCACGGGGGTCTCAGCCAGCGCGAGCGCGACCGCACCCTGGCGGCCTTCAAGGCGGGCAAGATCCAGTTCCTCATCGCGACGAACGTCGCCTCGCGCGGCCTCGACATCACCGACCTGCCCTACGTGCTGAGCTTCGACATCCCCGAGGACGCCGACACGTACGTCCATCGCATCGGCCGCACCGGGCGGGCCGGCAAGGAGGGGACTGCCATCACCTTCGTGGGGGAGTGGGACCTGGTCGCCTGGGAGGCCATCCGCGGCGAGGTCGGGGCCAACGTCGAGGAGGGCCAGCTCGACCTGTATGGACCCGAACCTTCGGGATGAGGGGCTGGGCGGAAGTCGGCCAGTGACGCGGAAGCCGGATCTGCCGGCCGCCCTCAGCACGCTGGTTCCGCAGCGCCCGACTCCGGCACGCGCCGAGGTCGTCAGCGTCGAGTGGCTCTTCGAGCCGGCCTGGCCGGGGCGGCGGCTCATGGCCCGGCTGACCGATGGCGAGGTCACCCTCACCGATGAGACCGGTGAGCTCGCGTCGGACGAGGACGCGGCCTCGGCGTCGATCATCCTCGCGGCGGGTCTCTCGGCCACGAGCGCCATGGTCGAGGTCATCTGGTCGCCGCTCGTGGCCAGCGCTCGGGGTGCCGGCGTCGTGGCGATCGATCTCGTTGAGCTCGACGGTGAGTGGCTGGCCGACGTCCCCTTCGCAGAGCGTCGTCGCCTGCTCGAGTCGATCGTGGAGCCGGGTGAGCGCCTTCGCATCGGGCCGCTCGTGAAGCACCCCGTCGATCGCTGGCTCGCCGGCTGGCATGAGAGCGGATTCACCCATTTCGTTGCACGGCATCAGAACTCCCCCTACCTGCCCGGGGAGGCCAACCCCGAGTGCCTGGAGGTCTCGATCGGGCCGCCGGCCCCGCCGGGGATGATGGCCCGGCTGACGGGCAGCCGCGAACGGGTGCGCCGCGTCCGCGACTGAGAACGAGGGCCGCGACGAATCGCGGTGCTACCATCGGTGCGCCCACCGAGATCCTCATCCGCCAGTCACCGAGGAGGCTCGTCCTGACGTCCACACCCCGCCCCGCCGCGCCATCGGCGCTCGATGCCGACGGGCTGGCCCAGGTGAGGCGCGTCGGCTCCGCCGACCTCATGGTGGGGATCCCATCGTTCGGCAACGCCGAGACCATCGGCTACGTCGTGCGTGCCACGACGGCCGGGATGGTCCAGTACTTCCCTGAGCTCAAGCCGATCATGGTCAACTCGGACGGCGGATCGCCCGATGACACGCCGCGGGTGGCGGTGAGCACAGAGAGTCCCGACTACCTGGAGAAGGTGATCCTGGTCAGCCCGCGCCACAAGCTGCAGCGCATCAGCGTGACGTACCAGGGGACGAGCGGGAAGGGCACCGCGGTGCGCGCCCTGTTCGAGGTGGCCCGGGAGCTCAAGGTCAAGGCCATGGTGATGGTCGACTCCGACCTGCGCTCGATCGTGCCGGAGTGGGTGGAGCTGCTGGCCGGACCGATCCTGAAGGGCGGCTACGACTTCGTGGCGCCGATGTACGCGCGCTACAAGTACGACGGCACGATCACCAACAACATCAGCTACCCGCTCACCCGCGCGCTGTACGGGACACGCATCCGCCAGCCGATCGGCGGGGACTTCGGTGTCTCGGGGGACCTGGTGGCGCGCTACCTCGAGCTCGACTCGTTCGACGAGCTGTCCGCGCGGTTCGGGATCGACATCTGGATGACGCACTCGGCCATCAACGAGGGATTTGCCGTGTGCCAGGCCCGGCTCGGCGCGAAGATCCACGACGCCAAGGACCCGGCCAGCGACCTGGGGCCGATGTTCCGCCAGGTGGTCGGCACCCTGTTCAACCTCGCCGGCCGCTACGACGACCGCTGGCTGCGCATCCGTGGCTCGCACCCGATCCCCGAGTACGGCTTCGAGCGCGTCGTTGCGCCCGAGGCGATCAGCGTCAACCACGCCAAGCTCGTCGACAACCTCGAGCAGGCGCGTCTCACGCAGCGCGACACGTGGGCTGAGATGCTCGCCCCCGAGCAGCTCGAGCGGGTCATGTCGCTCGAGATCGGCTCGGATCCGACCGCCTTCCACTTCCCGGCCGAGCTGTGGATCCGCTGCCTCTACGACGCGCTGGTCGCGTTCCACCGGCCCGACACCGATCGCGAGCGCCATCTCGCCGCCCTTACGCCGCTGTACTTCGGCCGCACGGCCGGGTTCATCAGCGAGACGCTCGACCTGACGACGGACCAGGCCGAGCGGGTCATCGACGACCAGGCGCGGCAGTTCGAGGAGCTCAAGCCCTACCTCGTGACCCGCTGGAAGGCGGCTCAGGCTGGTGTCGCAAGCGGCGACGGAGCTGGCGGCTGATGCCGGCGGCGCGTGGCCGGCGGCCGTACCGGATCCTCATCCCACTCGCGAACCCGCGCACGGCTCGTGACCTCGTGCGCATCGGTGCCGGGATCGCCAACGGCCGACGAACCGAGATCACCGCGCTCGGCATCGTCGAGGTGCCGGAGGCGGTGAGCCTGTCGGAGGGAGCCACGCAGGCGCGGACCGCGCGACGGCTGCTCCAGCGCGTCCTCGACTTCGGCGACGAGGAGTCGGTCGAGATCCGGACCCTGGTGCGCATCGGTCGCAATGCCGCAGACGGGGTGATCGAGACCGTCGGCGAGGAGGGCTCCGACCTCCTCATCTTCGGCTGGGGTGGTCCGCCGACCCCGACCCAGACCGCACGCGCCGAGGCCGAGGCCACCGAGCTGACCCTGGCCGGGCAGCGGGCCCGCCCGCCCGCCGTCTTCTCCCCGACGATCGACGCCGTCGTGCGCGAGTCGCCGTGCGACATCGCTGTCGTCAAGCAACGCGGGCTCGATTCGGTGGGCTCGATCCTGGTCCCGGTGCGTGGCGGACCGCACGCCGAGCTGGCCATGCGCGTCAGCCGCGACCTGGCGAAGCGCTTCGGCGCGAAGATCGTCGTGCTCCACGTGGTCCCCAAGGGCATCGGCGAACGCGCCGTCGAGCGCGAGCAGGTCGCGATCGATGCCTTCGTCCGCGAGCATGCCGGTCCGCGGCGGGCCACCGGGCTTATCCGGGAAGCGGCCAGCGTGCGGAGCGCGATCGTGCGCGAGGCCAGCCGCCACGACCTCGTCGTGATGGGGGCATCGGCGCAGCCGACGAACGCCGCCCCGGATGGGCGCTACCTGTTCGGGACGCTGGCCGAGTCGGTGGCGACCAAGGCCAAGTCGACGGTTATCGTGGTCAAGACCCGGCAGGCCGTCGGCCTTGCCACCTTCGAGGAGCTCCGCGCCAGCGAGGGCACCCTTGCCCACGCCGATGCCTACGTCGAGCGCAGCCGCTCGCTCCCGGTCGTCGTCGACAAGTGGTTCGCCGAGAACACGTTCCACGCCCACGAGTTCTCCGACATCCGCAAGCTGATGGCGCTCAAGGAGCGGCATAACCTCACGATCAGCGTCGGTCTGCCCGCGCTCAACGAGGAGAAGACAATCGGGACGGTCATCAAGCGCGTGCGGGGCGCGCTGATGGATCGGGTCCCGCTCATCGACCAGATGGTCGTCATCGACTCGATGAGCACGGACCGCACCGTCGAGATCGCCACCGACCTCGGCGTCCCGGTGTTCCGGCACCCGGAGATCCTGCCCGAGACCGGCTCGCATCGGGGCAAGGGCGAGGCGCTGTGGAAGAGCCTTCACGTGCTCGACGGCGACATCGTGGCCTGGATCGACACCGACATCCGCAACATCCAGCCCCGTTTCGTGTACGGGCTGCTCGGGCCGCTCCTGGCCGAGCCGCAGCTGCGCTACGTGAAGGGCTTCTACCAGCGGCCGATTCGGTCCGGCGACGCGCTCCTCGCCGAGGGCGGGGGACGCGTGACCGAGCTCATGGCGCGCCCGCTCATCAACCTGTTCTTCCCCGAGCTCTCGGGCGTCATCCAGCCGCTGTCGGGCGAGTACGCCGGGCGGCGCGAGCTGCTGGAGCAGATGCCGTTCTTCACCGGCTACGCCGTCGAGATCGGCCTGCTCATCGACATCCTCGAGCACGCGGGCCTCGGGGCCATCGGGCAGGTCGACCTCGAACGTCGCATCCATCGCAACCAGCCGCTGCCCAACCTGTCGCAGATGGCCTACACGATCCTCCAGGGCGCGATCCGCAAGCTCGAGGAGCGGCATCGGATCGAGCTGCTCACCGAGGTCGGTCGCGGGATGAAGCTGATCAACACGGGCAAGGAGTCCTTCAACCTGGAGGTCCGCGAGATCGGCGACGACATCCGCCCGCCGATGGCGACCATCCCGGCCTACGTGGCGCGCCGCGCGGCCCTGGCACGCGGCTCGGCCTGACCACCGCTCCATGCCCGCCGAGCCCGGTCGCCGCCTTCGGGTCATCGTCGCCCCCGACTCGTTCGGCGGCGCGCTCGACTCGGTCGGCGTGGCAGCCGCGATCGCCGCAGGATGGTCGAGCGTCCGGCCAGACGACGAGGTCCTGCGCCGCCCCATGGCCGATGGCGGCGAAGGCACCCTGGCGGCCGTCGTCGCAGCCCTCGGCGACTCGGCAGAGCTGCGGACCCTCGACACGACGGATGCGCTCGGCAGGCCGATCACCGCCGACTGGCTCCTGGTGGAGGACGGCCGGGGCGCGTTCATCGAGATGGCCGCCGCGTCCGGCCTCGCGCGGCTGGCGCCACACGAGCGCACACCGGAGAGTGCCCGACGCGCGACGACCCGCGGCACGGGCACCCTGCTGCGCGCTGCCCTCGACGCGGGCGTGGAACGAATCACCATCGGGCTCGGCGGATCGGCCACCACCGATGGGGGATCGGGCCTCCTCCGCGAGCTCGGGCTCTCCCTCCTGGGCGACGCCGGCACCGAGCTGCCTGACGGCGGAGCGGCGCTGACGCGAGTCGGTCCCGGCAGCGGCGCAGCGGGCCTCGACGAGCGGCTTGCGCGGACCGAGATCGTGGTTGCGTCCGACGTGACGAATCCGTTGTGCGGCCCGCGCGGCGCGGCCGCCACGTATGGCCCGCAGAAGGGGGCCGACGACACGGCGGTTCTCGAGCTCGACTCGGCCCTCTCGGCATGGGGCGGGTTCATCGAGCGCGCGACGGGGCGTCTTGTGGCGGATCTGCCCGGAGCCGGAGCCGCTGGTGGCACCACGGCCGGGCTTCTTGGCTTCACCCGCGCCGTGGTGCGGCCAGGCGTCGAGGTCGTCGCCGAGCTGGTCGGCCTGCATGCGGCGCTCGAGACGGCCGACCTCGTCATCACCGGCGAGGGACGCGCCGATGCGCAGACCCTCCACGGCAAGGCCGCGATCGGCGTGGCCACGCTGGCCCGCTCCCGCGAGGCGCCCGTGGTCCTCCTGTGCGGTGCCCTCGGCGAGGGCGCCGAGGCGCTCGACACGGCCACCGCAATCTCGCTGGTCCAGCCGATCCTCGACCGCCCGCTCGACCTCGCCGACGCTATGGCCGGCACCGAGCGGCTGCTGACGGCCGCCGCGGGCCGGCTCGCCCGCGCGGTGGGCATCGGCCTGGAGCTGGCGCGCCGCTAGGCGCATCGATCCATGGCCCGGGGTCCCAGCCCGCAGAAGCGCGCTGCCGATCGGCGCAAACGTCGACGCCTCGCCGACGTCGTCCTCGATCGGCTCGGCGAGCGGTACGAGCATCCGACTTGGGCCGGGCCGCGGGTCGACACCGTCAGCGAGCTGGTCCTGACGATCCTGTCCCAGAACACCGCGGACATCAACTCGTTCCGCGCCTTCACGGCGCTGCGGGTCGCCTACGCCGACTGGGACGCGGTGCTCGCCGCTCCCACCGACGAGCTGGAGGACGTCATCCGGCCCGGTGGCCTGGCGCCCACCAAATCGCGCCGCATCCAGCACGTCCTGGCCGAGGTGCACTCCGCGACGGACGGCACCTGGGACCTCGGCTTCCTGGGCGAGTGGCCGCTGCAAGAGGCGCGCGAGTGGCTCACCTCACTGACGGGCATCGGCCGCAAGACCGCGTCGATCATCCTCCTGTTCGGCTTCGGACGCCCCGCGATGCCGGTCGACACGCACGTTCACCGTGTCACGACGCGCCTCGGGATGCTGCCCCCGCGCACGCCGCTGCCGAAGGCCCACGACCTGCTCGAGGAGGTGCTCGAGCCGGACGAGATGTACCCGTTCCACGTCGAGACCATCCGCCATGGTCGTGACACCTGCCGTGCCCCGCGCCCGATCTGCGGCCTCTGCCCCCTGACCGATGTCTGCGCCTACTTCGTCCTGGCGGAGAAGGGCAGGGTGCCGATGGCGCCGGTGCCGAGGGCCCCTCCGGCGGGCGGCCCGCCGCGGTACCACGACGAGCTCATCCACGGCTGGCCGGCGCCCGAGGCGCGAGCGTCCTAGCCGCGCAGGTCCCGCCGGCTGAAGCCCCACGTGCCGATAAGCACGCCCCCGACAGCGAGGGCGAGGCTGGCAACGATCCCCACTGCATCCCAGCTGCCGACCATCGGCTGGCCGTAGTGTGAGGTCAGCGCCAGGTCGCGGATCAGCTGGGGAAGCCCGAGCATCGGTCCCAGCAGCTGGATGAACCACGTCACCACGACGAACACGACCACGACCGTCGCGGCGAAGCGCGTGCCGATCACGCCGCCGACAGCATGCCCGATGCCCGCCAGCGCTCCCGCGTACAGCCCGAGCACCAGCGCGCCAAGCAGCGGCGTCGCGACGTCGCTGCCGGTGGTCGCCACGCCGATGGCGATCCCGGACGCGGTGAGCGCCACGAACACGGCCACGTTGACGAACATGCCCGATGCCGCCGGCGAGCGCCCAGCGAGCCCGGCCGAGAGGCGTGGCGAGGACCATCTCGAGCCGTCCCGACGTCTCGTCCGACGCCCAGCCGCCGACCAACGACGCGGCCGCGAGACCGGCGAGGATGATCCCGAACTCGACGAACAGCAGCTGGAGGAACCCGCCCGGCGCTGGCGTAGTCGACGTTCGGAAAGACGGTCGACAGCAGCTCGATGAACTGCGGAGAGTCCTGCAGCTGCTCCATGAAGCCGCTGGCCGCGCTGCCCAGGACCAGGCCGAAGAATCCGACGCCGATGCCCCAGGCGAGCGACTCGCGCCGAGGTTGGTGCTGATCGCGCGACCCAGTCGGCCCACCGAGCCCCAGCAGCGGGCGCGGCATGGATGGCGTGGGCAGCGCCGTCGTGACGCCGATGTCCCGGCGAGCGAAGGCCTCGATCCCCACCACCAGCAGCGCGACGACCACGAGCGCCACGAGGGCCACCGACGCCCAGTCGTATTGGCCGGCGAGCGCGACGTGGTCGTAGGTCCAGCCCCACCAGGTCAGGTTCGCGAACGGAGCCAGCTCGGGGACCGGCGCCCGGTAGCCGTTCACGATGAACCCGGCGAATGTCACGGCACCGGCGATCCCGGCCGCCGCCCCGCGTCCCACGAACGGCGCCGAGCGCGAACGCCAGCGCCCCGCCGGCCAACGCGATCAGCCCCAACCAGACGGCGTAGCCGAAGGCGGAGAGGACGCTGATCTCGTCGCCCGCCAGCGCTGCGAACGCGCTGCCGGCGTAGGCAATCGCCACGAAGACCACCAGCACGACCAGGCCCATCATCAGGAGGTGACCCGACAGCTTCTCGAGCGCGATGCGCCGTCGCGATCGGCCGGTGACGGCGACGAACTCGAGGCTGCCGCGCTGCGACTCGCCGGCGAGCGTCCCCGATAGCGCGAGGATCGACCACAGCGCAGAGCACGAGCGGGAAGAAGACGCCGTACTTGTACTGGAGGTACCCGCCCAGCGTCCCGACGTTGACGACCTGGCCGGCCATGCCCTGGAGGATCGGTGGCACGGCGTTGACCAGGTTCTCGAGCTCCTCGCGCGATTGCGGCGTGTCGAACTCCGCGGTGATGGCGCGGCTGACGCCGACGAAGACGAGCGCGAGCCCGATTGCGGCGATGATCGTCGCGCGCCGCGAGTCGCGGACGGTCTTGGCGAAGATGCTGCCCAGGCCGTACACGCGGCTCAGCGCCGAGGGGCCGCGCGAGACGGCCGGTGACGCGGTCGTCATCGGGCCACTGCCTCCGCCTCTGTCCTGTCCTTGCCGTACTCGGCCAGGAAGGTCTCCTCCAGCGACGGCTCGCGGCTGACGAAGTCGGCAAGCTCGTATCGGGCGGCCGCGCGGACGACGGGCGCGATGTTGCCCGACACGCGCATGCGGAGGACGTGGTCCTCCGACGTCACATCGCTGACGCCGGGGATGCCCTCGAACTCGGCGATGGGCACCGGCCCGGTGAACACGAGCTCGACGGTGTGGTGGGCCAGGTCGCGGAGCGCATCGGTCCGATCGACGCGAACGAGGCGGCCGTCGCGAATGATGGCCACGCGATCGCAGGTCCGCTCCACCTCGGAGAGGATGTGCGAGGAGAGGAAGACCGTGCGGCCCTCCTCCTTGGCCTCCCGGATGATGCTGTAGAACTCCTGCTGCACCAGCGGGTCGAGGCCCGATGTCGGCTCGTCGAGCATCAGCAGGTCCGGCCGATGCTGGAGCGCGATGATCAGGCCGATCTTCTGCTTGTTGCCCTTGGAGTACTCACGGAACTTCCGCGACGAGGTCGACGTCGAGGCGCTCGACGAGCGCGGCCTGGTAGGCAGCGTCCACACCGTCCCGCAGGTTAGCGAAGTACTCGATCGTCTGGCCGCCGGTCAGCTTGTCGTACAACGTGAACTCGCCGGGCAGGTAGCCGACGCGCCGATGGATGGCCACCGGGTCGACTGTCGTCTCGATCCCGAACACCGTCGCCCGCCCGCTGGTCGGCCGGATGTGGTCGAGGAGCGTGCGGATCATCGTCGTCTTGCCGGCCCCGTTGGGGCCGAGGAAGCCGAACGCCTCGTTCTCGGCGACCTCGAGGTCGACCTCGACGATGCCACGGTGGCTGCCGTAGCTCTTGGTGAGCTTGCTGGGTCTGGATGACCGCTGTCATGCGGTTGCTGCTTCCTTTCGTGCGCCGATGCCGTCGCCGGCATCGGTCCTGGTCTCGTCTTGGTGCATGCGCTCGAGGATCGAGGGCCACTCCCGCTCGAAGAACCCGTAGAAGTCGCGGATCTCGCGGAGCCGAGCCTGCGCCTCGGGCGGCCGATCCGCGATCAGCGCGAGCCCCTCCTCGGCCACCTCCCGCGTCTGTCGCAGGCGGTAGACGGCGATCTCCATCAGGCGATGCAGGTTGTCGTTGGGGATGCTGAACACTTCGCGCCGATCTCGCGGACGGGTGGAGCGTCGGATCAGGCCGGCGTGCTCCAGCAGGCGGGCGCTGCCACTGACCGAACCGCGGCTGGCCTGGAGTCGTTCGGCGATCTCGCCGGCGGTGCGCTCGGGCGGGTCGCAGATGGCGAGATAGGCCCACATCCGCCCGGCCATGGGTGGCATGCCGGCGCCGATGACTCGCGCCGCCGCCTCGATGAAGGAGTCCTCGTCCGTGATCTGCATGGCTCGACGCTACGCCGATCAGAACGTTCAGTCAAGACTGAACCAAATGATCACGTCTTGCGACGAGGACGATCGGCTAGAATCGGCGTTCGCGCGGGCCGAAGTAGCTCAGGGGTAGAGCAACGGTTTCGTAAACCGTCGGTCGTGGGTTCGAATCCCACCTTCGGCTCCAGCCATCCGGCCGCCCGACTCAGGGCGAGGACTCGAGCCTCTCCTGGAGGTCGATGATCGGCTGTTGGCTGGTCTGGATGAGGCCCTCGGCCGGTCGGTCGAGATCGATCACGAGCCACAGGGTTGCGCCCAGTGAGATGACGAGCACCGTCGCGATGACCGGGCTGCGTTTTCCGGTGAGGCCGGCGTTGTAGCCGACCAGCCCGAGGCTCAGGATGACGCCGGCGACGAGAAGCCAGAGGATCGTGGGGGGCACCCGGGCATAGACACCGGCGACGACCCGTGACTCGTGCAGTTCGATCACCTCGTTCAGAGACTCGATGAACAGCGCGGTGACATCCGACGGGTTGGTGCGTGCCTCGTCCTCGGCGATGGTCCACATCAACGCCTGGAGCCCCTCCGACTCGGCGATGTTGCTCGCCAGCTGGGCACGGTCCGAGGTGCCGATGCGCAGCGGGACGTACTCCCGTATCAGGTCCTGCATCTCCGAGGCGTTCGGCTCGGACAGATAGCCCGCTCGCAGATAGGTCGTCCCCAGCGCATTCGCCTCGGCGAGCACAAGCCCTCGACGGTTGTCGTAGCGGTCGGATGCCATGCCCATGGTGATGGCGAGAAGGAAGGCCATGAGCGCGAGGATCGATCCGACGATCATCCCCGTCGGGCCTTCATCCGCCGTCGCCGCCGCCGTCTTGTGCGTTCGCTGCCCGAGTCGGAAGCCGATCTCATACGCGACGAGGTTGATCAGGACGAAGATCGCGACGAACAGGAAGACCGGGATGTCGTCGAGGGGCTGCTGAGACATCGAGCTAGCCTGTCGGGCCTCCGGCCGGTGGACCGGCCGGCGGGGGGACATCCTCGTGGGGCTCAGGCGGCGGCGCGTCAGCCGCCTGCCGCAGCACCCGCGGCCGCGGCCCCTCCGGCACCGCCGGCGGGCGGCGGCGTGCGCGTTCGCGCCCACAGCGCGTACGCCGCCGCGCCGAGCGCGCCGAGGCCGAGCACCGCGAGCCAGGTCAGGTTCCCGCCGCCATCCTCGTCGGTCGAATCACTGGGCGCGGGCGTCGGTTCGGCCGACACGCTCGCACTCGCCGAGGCGCTGGCTGATGCACTCGGTGTCGGAGAGGCGGTCGGCGACGGCGAGGGGGAAGCTGTTGGGCTCGGCGAGGGCGACGCAGTCGGAGATGGCGACGCAGTCGGGCTGGCCGCGGGGGTCGGAGAAGGCGAGGCCGTCGGCGTCGGGCTGGGCGTGGCCGTGGGCGTCGGCGTTGGGCTCGGTGTGGGGGAGGCCGTCGGACCGTCGGCGTCGGCCGGTCGGCGTCGGCTCGGCGGTCGGCGTCGGCGCGACACTCGGCTCCGCGCTGGCCGGCTCACTCGCCGGCTCGCTCGGCGCGGAGCTCGCCGACGGCGAGGCCGATGGGCAGTCGATGCGCGTGTCGTCGACAGCCGCGACGAACGCGTCGATCGCGTCCGAGGCGACCTGGACCTGGCCCATGGCCTCGCTCACCGCCTCGGGATCGCCGGACTCGATGGACGAGCGCAGGGCATCGGTCGCGAGCCCGGTGGCGTCGAGGGCGGCCTGGAAGAGGCGTCGCGGCACTGCGCCGACCTCGTCATCGGATGCCGCGTCGAGCGCTTCCTGTCCGTCGGCAGCGGTCTGGTCGAGCCGGTCAAGGGCCTCGAGGGCGGCGGAGTTGTCGGGAGTGCCGGCCTCGGCGACCTGCTCCGGATCGAGCGCCAGCAGCGCCTCGAGGTCCACGGTGATGTCCGACGCGTACGTCGACAATCCGCACAGGGAAGTGCTGACGGTCCCGCAGGCAGCGAGCGTCAGCAGCAGCGTGAGCAGGATGATGGCGAGCGCACGGCTCGGGACTCGGGTCGGCATCGCGGACCATCTTTTCACGGCCGCGCAAGAGCGGCGCCGGCGATCAGCGCACGACGAGGTCCGGCGTGATGTCCTCCAGGGACCGGCAGCCCGGCGAGCGCCATCGACAGGGACAGCTCCTCGCGGAGGATCTCGATGACGCGCTGGACGCCCGCGGCTCCGTCCACGGCGAGGCCCCAGAGCGAGGGACGGCCGATGGCGACCAGGTCCGCGCCGAGTGCCAGACCCTTGAGGACGTCGATGCCTCGCCGGACGCCGCCGTCGACGACGAGGAGCGCCCGCCCGGCAGCGGCCTCGGCGATCTCGGGAAGCGCGTCCGACGCCGAGATCGCGGTGTCCAGCTGCCGTCCGCCGTGGTTGCTGATCCATACGCCGTCGCAGCCGGCCTCGACGGCGCGGACCGCATCGTCAGCGCGCAGCACGCCCTTGACGACGAGGGGGATCGGGCAGATCGATCGCAGCCAGTCGAGCTCCGCCCAGGTCGTGGTCGGCAGGACGATGAGCCCCGACTCCCCGACTGGCTGGTCCGGCGGGAGGTGCACGCCGAGATCGACCACGAAGCGGTTCCTCAGGTCGCGCTCGCGGTTGCCCGGGGTCGGGAGGTCGGCCGTCAGCACCAGCGCCGAGAATCCGGCCGCCACGGCGCGATCCACGAGATCGCGACAGGCGCCGCGGTCCGACGGCGCATAGAGCTGGAACCAGCGGACCCCGTCCGGGGCGGCGGCGGCCACTTCCTCCATCGGTGTCGATGAGACCGTCGACAGCGTGAAGGCGCCGCCGGCCGCAGCGGTGCCGCGGGCCGACGCGATCTCGGCGTCCGGATGGCTCAGCCGATGCATGGCGGTCGGCGCCACGACGATCGGGTGCGCGAGCGGGGCTCCGAATGCCCGCGTCGACAGGTCGCGCTCGGCTACGTCGACGAGGACGCGCGGACGAAGGCGGATGCGCGTCCAGGCCGTGAGGTTGTCGGCGAGCGAACGCTCGTCGCCGGACCCGCCGGCCTGGTAGTCCCATGCGCCGGGCTCGACGATGGCACGAGCCAGCGGCTCGAAGTCGACGACGGTGATCGGCGCGGGAGCATCGGTCATGCGCGGCCGATCATGCCACTAGGCGCAGCCAATCGGCGGGTCGGCTCGTGGCCAGCGCTCGACACCATCCTCAGTCACGACATACGCGGCTCGGTCGTCCGGGACGAACCAGAGCTCCTGGCCGTCCGCGGTTCGATACCCACTGAAGGTCGCATCGGCCGGAAGGTCGATGCCCTCGGCATACTCGGCCAGCAGGCCAGGGACGCCCGCGAAGACCCCTTCGGGGTCGCGCACATATTGGCGGTCGACCGTGCCCTCGGGCGTGGTGGTGTGCAGCATGCGGGCGCTCTCCCAGCCGCAGTGGCCGGGTCCCGCGATGTCGGTCAGGATCGCCCCCGTGGCCGCGTGGGTCCACACGCGTCTGCCGGGGCCGAGGTCCACCGACTGGCCGTACTCGGACGGGTCGCAGGTGCGCAGCTCGTCGATCGTGAACGCATCCCCGACGTGCTCGCTGAATCGGCCCGATATGACGATCACGACCTTGGTGCTGCCGTTCACGCCGTAGGTGTAGACGGCCCGGGTCGCGTTCTCCCCCAGCTTCTCGTAGCCGTCGAGCGGGATGCCGAAGAGCATGGACTCCAGGAACGACGCGAACGCCTCGTCGGGCGTGGCGCCCGCTCCGGCAGGTCCGAAGTCGCCCGCTGATCCGCCCATCGGTGAGGCCGGCCCGTCACAGTCGAGCAGGTCGAGCGCCGACTGAGCCACTGGCTCGCTGGGAGAGGCGGAACGGCTGGGAGGGCCGGGCGACGCGGTGGATCCGGGCGCGCTCGACCTGGGAGCGGCGCAGCCCGCCAGCAGCGCGATCAGGAAGAGTGAGCGCCCGAGTCGCATGCGGTCAGGACGCTCCGTGGACTGCCTCGGTTGCGAAGAGGTCAGGACTCCGAGGACTCTCCCGAGTCGCCATCTCCTGCCGTTTCGGCCTCTCCGCCCTCGGAGGGAGCGCCCTCGCCTTCCGCACCTTCGCCCTCAAGCTCCTCGCCCTCGGCAAGGACTGGCTCCTCCTCGACCTCAACCCTCGGCGGCACGACGGTCGCGATGAGGGTTTCCGCATCGGTGAGGATCTGGACCTTCTCGGGGTCGAAATCGAGATCGCTGACGTGGATCGCGGCATCGAGCGTGTCGAGGCCGGAGACGTCGACGCTGATCTCGTGGGGGATGTCGGTCGGCAGGGCCTTCACGCGAACGCTCGACAGGTTGTGGAGCAGTGTGCCGCCGGTCTCCTCGACGGCCGGCGCCTCCCCGGTGAGCACGAGCGGTACATCGACCTCCATCTCGACCAAGAGGTTGACGAGCAGGTAGTCGACATGGATGGCCTGGCCGCTGAGCGGATGGCGCTGCACGCTCTTGATGAATCCAGAGGTCGTGCCCTTGGCGCCGGGGAGGTGGAGCTTCACGACCGAGGTGCGGCCGGCCGCTCGGTACAGGGTCTCGAAGACCTTCGCCTCGACCTGCACGTTCGTGGAGTCCTCGCCGCGGCCGTACACGACGCCGGGCACGATGCCGGCGCGACGCAGTCGCTTGTTTGCCTTGCCCTGCGCCTCACGCGCGTCGAGGATGAGCTCCAGGTCCATGAGTGACGGTGATCCTCTCTGAGTGTCCGGCGCCTCTGTCGCACGGCCGCAACGGCCAACGACGGGCAGCATCGGTCGGGCTGGTGCGCCTGGTGGATGCGAGGCGGAATGGTACCCCGAGGCGACCGAGCGGGCAACCGGGCGGCGGCGAGCCACGACGCCGGCCGCAGTGACGGCCGCATCGGCCATGCGTTCCTATACTGGCGCGGATGGCAGGCACGATCATGATCGTTGAGGACGAGCCCGCGGTGGCGCGTGGGGTCCAGGTCGCCCTCGAGCGCGAGGGGTACACCGTCACCGTGCAGCCGACCGGGGAGGACGCGCTCGCCAACTTTGCGGACGCTGCTCCCGACCTCGTCGTCCTCGACGTGCGGCTCCCCGGCATCGACGGGTTCGAAGTGCTGCGGCAGCTGAGGCGCGAGAGCCGCGCCCCGGTCCTGTTCCTCACCGCGCGGGCCGACGAGGTCGACAAGGTCGTCGGCTTGGAGATGGGCGCCGATGACTACCTCGTCAAGCCGTTCCACCTGCGGGAGCTGGTGAGCCGGATCAAGGCGCTCCTGCGACGTGCATACGGCGAGCTGGCCGACACCCAGACCGGGCGAACCATCCGCCGCCAGGACCTGGTGATCGACCTCGAGCGCCGGCGCGTCACGCGCGACGGCGAACGGATCGCGCTGACCACGACCGAGTTCGACCTGCTCCGCCACCTCGCGGCGCGGCCCGGGCGCGTCTACACGCGGGCCGAGCTCCTCGAGCTGGTCCGCGACTACGACGATGCCCTGGAGCAGGACGAGCGGACGATCAACGTCCACATCAGCCACATCCGCGACAAGGTGGAGCCGGATCCGTCCCAACCGCGCTACATCCGCACGGTCAGGGGCGTCGGGTATGCCTTCGCCGAAGACTGACGGTCCCGGGCCGACGGCCGCGTCGCGCTGGGAGCGCTACGACCCGCGCAGCACGGCGGCGCTGATCCAGCGGCTCAACGTCCGGCTCGTGCTGATTCTGTCGCTGGTGGCGCTGATCGGGCTCATCGTTTCTGGCGTCGCGATCACGCAGATCCTGCCGGGCTACTTCACCGAGCAGACCCAGGAGCGCATCCAGTTGGCCGCCGACTCGACCGGCATCCTCCTGCGTGACCAGGTGAACCGCGCCGGTGAGCAGCAGCCGAACGTGGTGATGACCCCCGAGCTGCGCGACACCATCGTCGTCCCCGAGGTCGCGGAGTTCGCAGCCAGCGCCTTCAACGCGACGGTGTCGATCATCAACGAGGAGGGGAGGGCGGTGGTCACCGCCCCTCCCGCGGACATGGACCGGCTCAGGGCCGAGGGGCTCCGGCGCGACACGACTGTGGAGCCGGCGCGGGCCGGAGTTCCGGTGCCGCTGCCCGACGGATCACAAACCGCTTACCTGATCGTCGTGAGCGACCCGTTCACCAGCCGGGCCGAGACCCTCGAACAGATCCGCGGTGCCCTCCTCTTCGGCGGATGGCTGGCCCTGCTCGTCTCGCTCATCGCCGGGATCATCGCGGCACGCGGGGTGACGGTGCCGATCAGCCGCCTTCGCGGCGTTGCGCGCAGCCTCGGCCACGGGGAGCTCGACGAGCGAGCGGTTCCGTCGGGGGTGCTCGAGATCGACGAGCTCGGGCAGCAGTTCAACGTCATGGCCGACCGGCTGTCGGGCACGCTCCGCATGCTCGAGGCCGATCGTGATCGGCTGCGCGAGTTCGTCGCCGACGTCAGCCACGAGCTCCGAACCCCGATCGCCGCGCTCCGGATGTACAACGAGCTCGGATCGACCGAGATGGACGAGGCGACCCGCACACGAGCTCCATGAACGATCGATCGAGCAGATCGGGCGGCTCGAGTGGCTCAGCACGAACCTGCTGGACCTCTCGCGCATCGACGCGGGCATCTTCCCGCTCGACATGCAGACCGGTGACCTGCGAGACCCGGTGCAGGCTGTCGTCCAGGCGCTCTCCGAAGAGGCGCTCGCTCGTGGGATCGGCCTCGACTCGGTCGTGCCGGCGCGCCCCGTCGAGCTGCACTTCGATCGGGAGCGCATCGTGCAGCTCATGACCAACCTCGTCGGGAACGCGCTGAAGTTCACGCCGCGCGCTGGTGGCGTATCGGTCCACATGGAGGACCGCACGGACGAGGTCGAGATCCTCGTGCGCGACACCGGACCGGGCATCCCCGCCGACGAGCTGCCGCACATCTTCGAGCGCTTCTACCGCGGCACGAACACCGGCGAGGCGCGCGCGTCGGGAAGCGGCCTCGGGCTGGCGATCGCGCAGTCGATCGTGGACATGCATGCGGGCACAATCGAGGTGGCCAGCGAGATCGGTCGAGGCACCGAGTTCCGCATCCTGCTGCCACGCGGCCACGTCGAGGCGGAGGCGGCCGCAGGGCCAGCCAATGTCAACGAAACTTCACGCGGCAGCCGTCCGGCGCGCAACCCGGGGACCGTAGCGTGATCGCAGCCCGCCCGGCGTGGCAAGCGAGAGGACCCAGCGAATTCACATGACCGATACAGACCCGACCCAGCCAATCGAAGTCCAGCGCTACGGAGCATCCCCTGCGCGGGATCCGTACCAGGCGCCACCCCAGCCGACGTGGGCCTCTCCGCCTCCGAGCCGGCCCGCAACGCGACGCGGTGGCCTTGGCGCTGCGCCGATCGTTGCCATCGCCGTCGTGGCGGGCATCGTCTCCGGCGGCCTCACCGCCGTCGGCGTCTCGAATCTCATGGGCACCCCGGTCGCGGCCCCGGTCGACACCACCAGCCAGGGCTCGACGGTCTCCGACGTCACGCTCGACGAGTCGAGCGCGGTCATCAGCGCGGTGGCCAGGGTGGCGCCGGCCGTCGTGACGATCCAGGCCACCATCAGCGGCTGGGGGCAGCGGGAGCGGCTCGGGTGTGATCTACGACGCGAATGGCTTCATCCTGACCAACCGCCACGTCGTCGAGGACGCGACGAGCCTCAACGTCGTGCTCGATGACGGCCGGGAGTTCACCGGCACCGTGTACGGCATCGACCCGTTGACCGACCTCGCCATCGTCACGATCGAGGGCAGCGACCTGCCGTTCGCGCCGATCGGATCGTCCGCGGCGCTCGAGCCGGGCCAGGTGGCGATCGCCATCGGCAACCCGCTGGGCGACTACGAGAACACCGTCACCACCGGCGTCGTGTCGGGGATCGGACGCCAGATCGTGGCCTCCAACGCGGCACAGACCAGCAGCGACGTCCTGCGCAACCTGATCCAGACCGATGCGGCCATCAACCCCGGGAACTCCGGTGGCCCGCTGGTCAACAGCGCCGGCCAGGTCATCGGCGTCAACACCGCGATCAACGAGGACGCCGAGGGCATCGGCTTCTCGATCCCGATCGACGTGGCCCGACCGATCATGGACCAGGCCGTCGCGGGCGAGGAGCTCGTGCGCCCCTGGATCGGCGTCTACTACACCCCGCTCACGCCGGCACTGGCCGACGAGAACGGCGTCGATGTCGACTACGGCGCGCTGGTCGGGACCAACGACGGCTCTGATGCGGTCTTCCCCGGAAGCCCGGCCGAGGAAGCCGGCCTCGAGGCCGGCGACGTCATCACCGCGCTGAACGGTGAGCCGATCGGCGCCGACACCGACCTTTCGATGGCGATCCTCCCCTACGGGCCGGGCGACACGATCACCCTCACCGTCCTGCGGGGCGCTCAGACCATCGAGATGGACGTCACCCTCGGTCAGCTACCCGACTAGGACCGAGCGTCTGGCTGCACCCGGCGGCGCGTGATCGATACCTCGACGGTGTCGAGCGCGCCGCCGATCGGTGCCTCCGGCTTGCGGACGCGAACCTCGACGGACGCAACGATGGCGCTGTCCGTCGCGGCAAGCGCCTCGGCTGCGATCGCTCCGGCGAGCGCCTCGATGAGGTCGAAGCTGCGGCCGGTCACGACGCCGGCCACCCGTTCGTACAGCGCCGCGTAGTCGACAGTTCGCGCGAGGTCGTCGGATGCCGCTGCCGCCGCCAGGTCGGCGTGGAGGACGAGGTCGACCTCGAACCGCTGAGGCTGCTGCTTCTCCACCGGGAGCACCCCGTGGCGTGCGACGAAGCGCATGCCGAGGAGGCTGAGCCGATCGCGCATTGCGTCCGCGGGCTCGTTCATCGGCGCACGATGGCGTCGGCGACGGCGCGAATGCGCGCCATCGGCGCGACGTCGTGGACCCGGATGATGTCGGCACCGGCAGCGATCGCCAGGGCCGCGCTGGCGCCGCTTCCCTCGAGCCTGTCGTCGGGCGGTGCGCCCCCGAGGAGCTCGCCAAGGAATCGCTTGCGGCTCGTCCCGATGAGCAGCGGCCGATCACCGAGCGCGGCCTTCAGCTCCGCCAGCCGATGCAGGATCTGCGAGGTTGGCGGCCGTGCCCTTCCCGAACCCGATGCCCGGGTCGAACACGATGCGATCGGGTGCGACTCCGACCGCCTCCGCGGCCGATGCGGCGGTGAGGAGCCAGCGCACGACCGTGTCGAAGACGCCGTCGGGGTAGGCGTCGCCCTCCTGGTTGTGGACGAGCACGAGGTGCGCGTTGGACTCGGCGGCGGCGGCTGCCGTGCCGGCGTCCCGTCGGCCGGCCCACACGTCGTTGACGATGGTCGCGCCGGCGGACAGCGCCGCGCGCGCCACCGAGCCCTTCGCGGTATCGATGCTCACCAGCGCGCGGTCTCCGAGCTCGTCGACGAGGGCCCTGACGACCGGCACCGCGAGCGCGGCCTCGCGCTCCGGGGTGATCGGCGCGTGGTCGCCATACGCGTTGCGCGGCCTGCTCGACTCGGCGCCGACGTCGAGGATCTCGGCGCCGGCATCGGCGAACTCGCGTGCCTGCTCCAGCGCCGCTGCGACGACCTGGTCGATGGGCCGATCATCCGCTGCCAGGCCGTCGCCCGAGAACGAGTCGGGCGTGACATTGACGATGCCCATGAGCCACGTCCGCTCGCCCCACGCCAGCTGCGGTGCCGTCATGGCGCGGCCGCTCCGGTGTCCATAGGGACGATCATGCCGCGCACCGCGCCGACGAGATAGAGGGAGCCGGCCACGACCACCGGGTCCGCCCCGAGCCCAGCGGCGGTTTCCAGCGCCTCCGCCGGCGTTGCCGCCATCCGGGCACGCCTGCCGGTGATGCGGCGCCATGCTCGGGCCAGTGTCTCCGGCAGATGCGCGCTCGGGTCGTCCACCCGGGTGACGACGAGTCGCGGCTCGAGCGGGGCCAGCGCACGCAGCACGCGGTCGACGCGCTTGCCGCGCATCGCGCCGAAGACGATCGTCGGGTGACGCAGGCCGAGATCGCCGAGGGCGATGGCGAGGGCCTTCGCACCGGCCGGGTTGTGCGCCCCGTCGAGCAGCACCCGTGTGACGCCGACCGCCGCGCCGTCAAGGACCTCGAGGCGGCCGGGCCAGCGCGTGGCGGCCAGCCCCGCACGCAACGCTTGCGTCGTCGACGACGAATGCCCCAACGCTCGATGAGTGCGTCCAGCAGCGCGAGGGCGACGGCCGCATTGGCGGCCTGGTGACGGCCGAGCAGACCGATCTGCACGCCATCGAGCCGGCCGGCCGGGGTGACCGCGTCGACGACGATGCCCTCCCACGTCGTGGCGCGCACCGTGGCGCGATACGCGGCGCGCGGTCCGGCGCGCCGCAGCGGCACATCGAGCGCAGTGCAGCGGTCGACGATCGGTCGCAGGCCGCGCCCCGACGCACCCGTCACCGCCTGGTTGCCAGGCTTGATGATCGGCGCCTTCTCCGTCGCGATGGCGGCGAGGGTCCGGCCCAGGTGAGCCTCGTGGTCGTGCTGGACGTTGGTGATCGCTGCCACGCCGAGGTCGAGCACGTTCGTCGCGTCCAGGCGTCCGCCCATGCCCACCTCGACGATCGCCAGGTCGACCCGGCGGCGTGCCAGCTCGGTGATCGCCGCGGCGGTGAGCGCCTCGAACTCGGTCGGCGGCCCGATGGCCGCGGCGACCCGGTCGATAGCAGGCAGCACCCGCCCGACGGCCGCCGCGAAGGCATCGGCGCCCACCGGCTCGCCGTCGATCGCGATGCGCTCGCGGTAGCTGACCAGGTGCGGCTTGGGCATGGTGCCGACGCTGAGTCCGGCGGCGCCGAGCACGGAGCGCGTCATGGCCACCACCGAGCCCTTCCCGTTGGTGCCGCCCACCAGCGCGCCGCGCAGCCCGCGTTCGGGGTGGTCGAGCTCTGCCATGAGTCGTTCGACACGCTCCAACCCCAGGCTGATGCCGAATCGGCCCCGCTCGGTCAGGGCGACGACCGCCTCGTGGTACGTGAGGCGGTCGGTCACCGGGTCAGTCCGCGGCGTCCTCGTAGAAGACGCAGTCGTTGAACTGGCCGGTGAGGCACAGGTCGTTGACGTAGCCGGCGTCGAGGTGCACGCCGCCGCGCAGCTCGCATCGGGCGACCGTGCCCTCCTGCTTCATCAGGGTGCGCAGCAGCTGCGGCGCCTGGATCGGGACGCGACCCTTGGAGCCGTGCGTCAGGTAGAAGTGCGGGCAGTGGTGGCGCCTCGGCCGCGAGTAGCCGAGCGGGACTCCGCGACGACCGACATGGACGGTCAGGGGCTCGGCCGTGCCAGCGAACCGCTTCTCGGCGATGACGCAGCGGCCGGGCTCGCATTCCTTGTCGTTGTGGCAGCAGGCGCGGGCAGGACCGATGCCCTCCACCGCCCACAGCTCCCAGCAGGGACGGCGCAGGATGAACGCGGGGCATCGGTAGCGGATGGTGAGGTCGCAGTTCTCGACCTCCCAGCACATCGTTCGCCGGTCGTCGGCGCCGCGGCGCTCCGGGGCGAACGGGTCTTCGCCCTGGCGGCGGTCGCCGCCGGTGCGGCGTTCGGTCTTGATGATCATGCTCGGTCGGGCGTCCCTCCTGCGGAGCGGAGTGTAGTCGCTCCTCTCGGACGCGCGCGCGGGACGATCAGGCCAGGAACTGCCTGAGCCGCTCTTCCATGACCTCCTGGGGCATGTAGCCCACGAGGCGCGCTGCCTCGCGACCGCCCTGGAACATGATCAGCGTCGGAATGCTGAAGATGCTGTAGCGCATCGCCAGCTGCTGGTTCTCGTCGGTGTTGACCTTGGCGACGCCGATGCGGTCTGCGTGCTTGGCGCCGAAGCTCTCGACGACCGGCGAGACGAGGCGGCACGGGCCGCACCAGGCTGCCCAGAAGTCGACGAGAACCGGCTTGTCTGCGTTGAGGACCTCCGACTCGAAGGTCGATTCGTCGACCGTCAACGGAGCGATGGTGGCCATCTGACTCGGATTCACTCTCTACGTGAAGGATGGGCCAAACCATGCTAGCACCGACCATCCGGTCGGCCGGCGCTAGGCCGACGGCGCGGGGGTCGGCGGCAGCGTGGGCGTCGGTGTCGGCACTGGCGTGGGCGTCGGTGTCGGCACGGGCGTCGGGCTCGGTGTCGGCGATGGCGTCGGTCCGGAGCTGATGACGAGGTCGATCTGCTCTTCGGCCTCGACTTCCACGCCCGCGGCCGGGTTGCTTCGGATGACCGAGCCTTCCGGGACGTCGGGGTTGTTCTCGCGCGTGATCTCGCCGACGCGCAGGCCCGCCTGGGTGAGCGTGTTCATGGCCTCCGCCTGCGTCTGGCCGGTGAGGCGCGGCACGGCGACCTGCTCGGCCCCGCTCGACACGTAGACGACGACGCCGCTTCCCTCGTCGACCTCGGTGCCGCTCGCCGGCTCGCAGCGGATGACGTTGCCCTCCTCGACATCGTCGGAGATCTCGTCGATCTCCTCGGAGATCGTCAGGCCTGCCGCCTCCATCCGGCTCCGGACGCTCGAGATGGTGGAGTCCTCGCACTCCGGCACGGCGATCTGGGAAACGCTCGGTGACGGCGAGCCGGACCCGCGCGGAAGGTCGCCGAGGAGCTGCACCCCGAGGAAACCGATGATCCCGAGCAGGATGACGCCGAGGATCGCGAGCAGCCAGGTCCACCACGGGGTCCCGCCGTCATCGTCGTCCTCGGTGGCGTACGGCGGAGCGGTGCCCACGGCCTGGCGATCGGCCGGGCTGGTGACGCGCGGTGGGACGTAGACCGTCGGCTCTCCGCCGGGGGGTGTCTGCGCGGCGGCTGCCCCCGCGACCGCCGCGGCTGCCGCACCGGCCGCGACGGCGGCCCCGGGGACGGGCGTGGCGTCGGGATCGCGGCGCCACACGCGCAGAGCCTCGGCGAGTGCCCCGGCGTCAGGGAACCGGTCGGCCGGCTCGCGTGCCATGGCCCGCATGACAATCGCCTCGAGGCCCGGCGGCAGCGGGTGCCCGATGCTCGTCGGGGTGGGCGGTTCCTCGTTCAGCCGCTTCAGCGCCACGGCTGCCGCGGTGTCGGCCTCGAACGGCCGGCGCCCGGTGAGCATCTCGAACAGCACGATCCCCAGCGAATAGACGTCTGACGCGCCGGTGACCTCGTCGCCGCGAGCCTGCTCCGGGCTGAAGTAGTGGACCGAGCCCAGCGTCGTGCCCGTCACGGTCATCGAGGCCTCGGCGACGGCGCGCGCGATCCCGAAGTCGGTGACCTTCACGTCGCCGTCGTCGGTGATCAGGATGTTGCCCGGCTTCACGTCGCGATGGACGATTCCCTTGCGGTGGGCGGCCTCCAGCGCGCTGGCCGTGGCGATTCCCACGCGCACCGAGTCGTCGATCGAAAGCGACCCACGCTCACGGAGGATCGAGGCGAGATCGTCCCCCGCGACCAGCTCCATGACGATGTACTGCTCGCCATCGGGTCCGTCTGTGCCGTAGTCGTAGACGCCGACGATGTTCGGGTGGGAGAGGCCTCCGGCGGCGCGCGCCTCCTGCTTGAAGCGGGCTGTGAACCCGGGGTCGGAGCTGAACTGGGGACGGAGGATCTTGACGGCCACCTCGCGGTCGAGCTGCTCGTCCACGGCGCGCCATATCGTTGCCATCCCGCCGGAGCCCAGCGGTGCGATGAGTCGGTATCGGCCGCTGATCAGGCGCCCGAGCATCTCCACCGCGTCAGTCTCGCAAATCGAGGCCGCGGATGTATGCGCGCATCTCGTCAGCGTCCTCGGAGTCGAGCGACATCGCCACGTTGGCCATCAGCCATCCCAGACGCGTTCCAGCGTCGTGACGGGTGCCCTCGAACTGGTAGCCGAAGACGGGCTGCTCGGCGATGAGGCCGCGGATCGCATCGGTCAGCTGGATCTCGCCCCCGGCTCCGCGGCTCGTCTGCTCGAGGATGTCGAAGATCTTGGGGGTCAGGATGTAGCGGCCCAGCACGGCCAGATCGGAGGGAGCGTCGCCGACCGACGGCTTCTCGACCAGGTCGCGGATCTCGACCAGGCGGCCCTCGACGTGGAGCGGGTCGAGGATTCCGTATCGCTCGACATCGGCGGGGTCGACCCGCTGCACGGCGATCACCGATCCGCGGTGTGCCGTGTACGCATCGATCAGCTGGCGAGTGACCGGATCGCCGTTGCGGCTGATCATCACGTCGTCGGAGAGGAGGACGGCGAACGGCTCGTCGCCGACCAGGTCCTTGGCCATCAGCACGGCATGCCCGAGGCCCAGCTGCTCACGCTGGTGGACGAACGCGACCGTCCCGAACTCGCCGATGCGGCGGATGGTGCGCAGCATGTCGATGTCACCGCGCTCCTCGAGCCAGCGTTCCAGCGACGGGCTGGAGTCGAAGTGGTCCTCGATGGCGCTGCGCCCGGTGGCGATGACGATGATGATCTGCTCGATCCCCGACGCCGCGGCCTCCTCGACGGCGTACTGGATGATCGGCCGGTCGACGAGCGGCATCATCTCCTTGGGGATCGCCTTGGTGGCGGGGAGGAATCGGGTGCCGAACCCCGCGGCGGGGAGGACGGCCTTACGGACGCGCACGGTGATGACGGGCTCCTAGCTTGCGTTCGTCGGGCGGTGCATCGCCCCGGCGGGCTGCTGGGCGCGCACGGGGCGGGCAGCCTGCCGCAGTTCGAGGTCGTCTCAGGGGACGAGAGTATACCGGACCTCGTTACCGAACCCCGCGCTGCCGCACGGGCCGGCGATCCCGGCGCGGCCGTGGCGGGCGGTACAATCGCGCCGCCGATGCTGAAGTCACTCGTTCGGACCTTCCGCGGGCCGAGCCGCGATCCGCGGATGGCCTACATCAGCCGCCCGCTGCCTCGCGACCTTCTCGACGAGCAGGTCGTCGAGGCGCTCGAGATCGCGTTCGAGACCGATCCGAGCCCCAACGCGCTGGTCGAGACCTTGCCCGATGCGCTCCGCAAGGTCACCGGGCGCGACCTGCAGGTACTCGACCGTACCGTCCGCGACGTGACCGGTGCCTTCGGCAAGGTCCAGGTCATGATCCGCGATGGCGAGGTCGGCCTGTGGCCGGGCTACGAGACGATGTCCTACCCGCTCCTCGTCCCATCCGAGAAGGCCGAGGAGACGCGGGCCGCGATCATCGCCGCGGATGCCGCGTCGGGCTCCACCGATGCGCCGGCGGGTCCGAAGCCGGGGTGGGAGCCGCCGCCCCCGGTTCGTCGCTGAGGTCCGGGAGAGAGTGGGCCGCCAGAACGTTCCTCGCGACCAGTGGCTCGATCTCGGGCACGAGTGTCCGCGTTGCGGCGAGCGGATCGGCGAGTCGGATGTGTACGCCTGGCGGCCGCTGCCGGAGAGCCCGAAGCTGCTCCTGCTGTGGTGCCCCAACTGCGGGGATCGGGTCGAGATCAACCACATCTGAGCGTGGTGCCCCCAACCGGATTCGAACCGGTGATCTCCACCTTGAAAGGGTGGCGTCCTAGGCCTCTAGACGATGGGGGCTCGCGTCGCGATCGATCGTAGCAGCGAACGCCGCCTAGCCGAGGAAGAAGAGCCGGACCAGGATCACCAGCAGGCCGAACGCGACGGCCGCCACGATGGCCATCAGGCCGCCGCCGAATCCGATGGCCGCCGAGGCACCGGCGTCCCGGCGGCGCGCGGCGCGGCTGCCCCAGATCCAGCCCTGGGAGTACAGGAAGAGGCCCACCAGCGTCGCGATCACCCCTGCCGCAAGGAGGCCGAGGACGGACAGGTCGGAATCGCGTCCGAGGAGCGCCAGCGCAGTCAGGGCGGCCGCGATGATCAGGCCAACGATACCGATCACCATGTTCCGCATCAGGGGGTGCATGGGCGCGCCATTCTAGCGGCCGGTACGCAACTTGCTTCCCTGCCAGATCAGCCAGCAGGGAGATTCGAATTGATGCCTGACCGTACCGACACCGATGACGCGGCTCCACGCGATGGCGAGGGGATGAGCGTCCGGGAGGCCGGGCGCAAGGGTGGCAAGACCACCCGCGACCGATACGGCACCGATTTCTTCCAGGAGATCGGCGCGAAGGGGGGACGAACCGTGAGCGACCGATATCCGAGCGAGCACTTCCGGGAGATCGGCCGCAAGGGCGGCAGGCGCGTTGCGGAGCTGATCGCCCGCGCCAAGGAGCTCGACAAGCCGGGTCAGCCGGAGTAGCGCTCCTCCTTCCAGGGGTCCGCGTCATTGTGGTAGCCGTTGCGCTCCCAGAACCCGGGGCGGTCGTCCGGGGTGATCTCGATCCCGCGAAGCCACTTCGCACTCTTCCAGAAGTACGTGCCGGGCACGATGGATCGGAGCGGATAGCCGTGATCCGGCTCGAGGGGCGCGCCGTCGTATGCCCAGGCCAGGATGCAGTCCGGCTGCATGGCGGTCGCCAGCGGGACGTTGGCGGTGTAGCCGCCCTCGCCATGGAAGATCACGTACCGTGCGGAGGCCTTCGGCTGCACGAGCTCGGCAATGTGGCTGAAGGCGACGCCTTCCCACCGCGTGTCGAGCTTCGACCACCGAGTCACGCAGTGGATGTCGAGGGTCCGCTCGGCGACCGGCAGCGCCCGGAACTCGGGCCAGGTCAGGCGGAGAGGATGCTCGACCTCGCCCCAGACGCGGAAGTCCCAGCCCTCGAGGTCGGGGTACTCGGGCACGCGGCCGAACTGAAGCACCGGGAACTTGTCGGTCAGCACCTGGCCGGGTGGGACGCGCTCCGCGAGCTCGGGCGGCACGTTGCGTCGCTGCCACGGGAAGACCATGGCGCGCAGCATCCGACCCGCGTGCTGCGCGGTCAAGCGCCGTCCTAGACTTCACCGATGGCACGAGCTTCGTCCTTCGCCCGACTGGCGGAGGTGGCGGCAGCCGTCGGTGCGACGCGCAGCAAGCTTGCCAAGCGCGACGGCCTCGCCGCGTACCTCGCCGAGCTGCCCGCATCCGATCTCGTCGCAGCCACGGCCTTCTTCGCCGGCCGGCCGCTGCGTGACCCGACGGCCAAGCTGGGCATGGGCTGGGTCCAGCAGGGCGCCGCGCTCGCGGCCGCGGCGGACGCCTCCCCTGATGCGCTCCGAGAGGCATACCTGCGCCACAGCGACTTCGGGGACGCTGCGGCGGACCTCCTGGCCGGCCGCGAGGGCTCGGGGCTGACGGTCCGCGAGGTCGCAGACGCCTTTGCCGGCATCGCCGCGGCCGGCTCCTTCGACGAGCGCGTGGGGCTCCTGACGGCCCTCTTCCGGCGCGCCGACTCGGACGAGGCGCGGTTCATCGGCCGCGTCATCTCGCGCGAGACCCGCATCGGCCTGCGCGAGGGGCTGCTCGAGGAAGCCGTGGCTGCAGCGTTCGACGCCCCGCTCGACGAGGTTCGGCGTGCCCACATGCTGACCGGTGAGATCGGTGAGGCCGCGCTGCTGGCTCGTCGGGGGCGGCTCGCCGATGCGGCGCTGCGGCCGGGCCGTCCGATCCGATTCATGCTGGCGTCGCCGGTGGCCGACGCCGCCGAGGTCATGCGCCGGGTAGGCGAGGAAGCCTGGATCGAGGACAAGTACGACGGTATCCGCGCGCAGCTGCATCTCGAGCCCGGCGGGCGACCTCGGCTGTTCAGCCGCGACCTCAACGACGTCACGCGCTCGTTCCCCGAGATCTCCGATGCGGCATCGAAGCTGGCAAGCGACGCCCCACTCGTCGTCGACGGCGAGCTCGTGCCGTGGCGCGCGGGATCCGTGCTCGACTTCGCCTCGCTCCAGACCCGGCTCGGGCGCGTGCGGCCGTCGACCGAGCTGCTTGCGGAGGTGCCCGTCGTCCTCGTTGCGTTCGACCTGCTCCATCAGGGCGGGCGCGACCTCATCGAGGTGCCGCTCCGCGAGCGCCGCGCCGCGCTGGAGGCCCTCGACCTGCCGGGTCGCACCGGCGAGCGCGTGCTCCTCTCGCACCTCGCGACCGCGAAGGACGCTGCCGGGGTGGATCGGCACTTCGATGACGCGCGCGAACGCCACAACGAGGGGCTGATGGTCAAGGATCCCGACTCGGCGTACCAGCCCGGGCGGCGCGGGCTCGGCTGGCTCAAGCTGAAGAAGGCCCTCGCAACGCTCGACTGCGTCGTGGTTGGGGTCGAGTGGGGCCACGGCAAGCGCCGCGGCGTTCTGTCCGACTACACCTTCGCGGTGCGCGAGACCGATGCGTCCGATGCCAAGCTCCTCACCATCGGCAAGGCCTACACCGGCCTGACCGATGCGGAGATCGCCACGATGACGGAGCAGTTCCTGGCAACGACGCTGCGCGACCATGGGCGATACCGCACCGTTGTGCCCGAAGTGGTCGTCGAGATCGCCTTCGACCGGATCATGCGCTCGTCCCGCCACCGTTCGGGATTCGCGATGCGGTTCCCGCGCATCGTTCGCGTCCGGGACGACAAGACGCCCGCCGAGATCGACACGCTTGGCGGCGTCGAGGCCCTCTTCTCCGACCAGGCGTCCGGCCGGATCCTGCTTGCGACCGGCACGAAGGGCGAGACCGAACGGATCGCCGCGGTCGGGGAGGCGCCGCCCGACGCCTGAGCGCTCGGCGCGCTGCTACGATCGCGCGCATGACATTCATGGGAGGCGTGGAGGAATTCCATGAAATCGCCGCCGAGGTCACGACGTCGGGCTATCGCGTCTCCGGATTCGTGCGGACCCGGTTCGAGCGGGTCGCCCTGATCCTCAACAGCCTCGACCATACCCACCTGGTCATGGAGGACGTCACCATCCGGGAGCTCGACGACGAGGCGACGTCCTGGACCGCTGCCTCCGCGACGATCCCGCTCGACGAGATCCTGTTCTTCGCCGCCAGCCTTTCCGGCGCCACCTCCATGGACGCGATCGTGGTTCCCAAGAGGCCCTTTCCCGCAACCGTCGGCCTTCCGCCCTTCCGGCTGGCGGGCACGATGTACGTGCCCGAGTCGGTCGAGTCGCCGGCGATCGTGATCACCGTCAACCCGGACGCCTTCATCGTTATGACCGATGCCTCGGTCACCTGTCCCGTGCACCCGGTGCTCAACGCCACGTACCCGGTCGTCGCCTTCCAGCGGAGGCGGGTGCACGTCTTCTCCGTGGGGATCCCGGCCGAAGGCGCCGAGGCTGTCGGCGACGATCCCCGGCACGGGATCAGCTGGGAGTGATCGGCGGCCGGAGGGCTGCCTAGGGCCCCCTGTCGGCGATCGGCGCGAAGCCGACCTCCTCGTACGGCTCGGCCGCGTCGAGGATGGCCTCGACGATGCGCGCCGCACCGGCCTGGTTGAGCCGCATCACACGTCCATAGGCATTCGCCCACCACGGGGCGTTGTCGCTGGTGACGACCTCCTCGGTCGGCTCCTCGAGGACCACCTTCGAGTGCGCATGCGGGAAGACGATGGCGGCGCGGAGGTGAATCTCGGGCAGCGCCATCTCCTCGGCCCAACGCGCCACGCCGAAGGCGAGCGCGGTCGCGTCGGTGGTCGGATTGGTCCGGCACTTGATCCAGCCGTGGCGGCTGTGCGTGTCGTACTCCCAGGTCTTCCCGTGCAGCCGATACGTCCCGTGCCACTCGCGGACGGTGATGACCCGGGTTCCGCCGGGACCAACCAGGATCGCGTCGAGGCGCGCGAGGTCGCGGACGGGAAGTCGCGGCTGGATCACCAGGGTGTAGTCGTCGCCGAGCGTCCCCGTCAGGAGGCCGATGAGCGCATCGGATCTGCGCCGCGAGTGGTCCGGCTGCATGACCCGCCACAGCCAGGCGCTCCCGACGCCGACGCCGATGGCCGCGGTGCACGCGAGGAGCCCGACGCGCACCGGTGAGGGCGGCCCGAGGAACGCGAGGAGGATCGAGATGGCACCGACGGCGATCATGGCCAGGGCCACCATCCGTGGCCGGCGCTTTCGCGAGGCCGTGAGGGCTTCGGGCCTGATCACGCGCATGACGGCAGACCCCGGTGGACTAGGCTGATGAGGTGACGACGCGGATCAGCGCCAGCGTGGACGTGGAGGCCGGCACGGTGCTGGCTGCGACCCTGGCGGGCAGGACGCTGGCCATCGCCGGCGATCCGCCCGAGGGAGACGGCTCCGCCCCGGGTCCCAAGGAGGCGCTCCTCGCGTCTCTCGCCGCCTGCACGGCGCTCGACGTGACCAGCATCCTCCGTAAGAAGCGGCAGGGACCGAGCAGCTACGAGGTGGTGGTCACCGGCGAGTCCGATCCCGAGCCGCCGCGCGTCTTCACCTCGATCCTCGTCGAGCATCGGGTGTCGGGCGCGGTCGCTCCAGAGCCGCTGCGGCGTTCGATCGAGCTGTCCGCGACGCGGTACTGCCCCGTCAACGCCATGCTGTCGGCGGTTGCCCGCATCGAGCATCGCTACCTCCTCCTCGATGCGTCCGGTGGCGTCTTCGAGGCCACGGTCGCGGTTGTCGGCCCGGACCGCGAGGTCCGGGTAGGGGAACCTGGCGCCTGATCAGGACGCGCTGCGCAGCTCCTCCCCGCCGAGCGCCTGCTCGACGGCGGCCCGGAACGCGTCCAGGTCGAACGGCTTCGGCACGACGGGCCCCAGCGGGGCGAGCTCACTGAGCCGCTCCCGGCTCGCGGCCGAGACGAAGATGGCGGGAATGCCCGGCCACGCGGAGCGCAGGAGCTCGGTGATGTCGCCGCCGTCGCCATCGGGCAGCATCACATCGATCACCATCAGGTGCGGCAGCGCGACGTCCATGAGATCGCCGAGCTCGACGATCCGCGTGCAGGTGACGACGGTGAAGCCCATCTCGCGGAGGAGATCGGCTTCCAGGGCGGCGATATCGGGGTCGTCCTCGAGGACGTAGGCACGGGGGGTCGCGGGCTGGGTCATCGGCGTCCAGTCTCGTGCGCCGTGCTCGTGAGGTCTATGACCCATGGGGGTGGTACTGATGGGGTACACCGGTCCCCTTTGCAACCCGGTGTACCATTCCCGCCCGCGGAGGAGGAAACGCAGGACCCATGGCGCGATCGATGTGGCGGGGAGCCATCCAGTTCGGGCTCGTGACGATCCCGGTCAAGCTCTACCTGGCCACCGAGCAGGGAGGCATCGGCTTCAACCTGCTCCACGCGACCTGCCTGAACCGGATCCAGATGAAGGTGTACTGCCCGCACCACGACGAGATCATTCCGCGCTCGGAGACGGTGCGCGGGTATGAGTGGAGCAAGGGCAAGTACGTGGTCGTCACCGAGGAGGACATCGACTCGGTCCCGCTCAAGACGATGCGCGCCATCGAGATCGAGATGTTCGTCAAGGCCTCGCGCGACAACGCCGGCACGCAGTTCGTCAAGCAGGCCTACTACCTCGAGCCGGAGCAGATCGGCGCGAAGGCGTTCTACCTGCTGAAGTCGGTCCTCGCCGAGCAGAACAAGAGCGCCATCTGCAAGATCGTTCTCAAGGACCGCGAGCAGCTGGCCGCCCTGAACCCCTTCGCCAAGACCCTCCTGCTGACCACCCTGCACTGGCCCGACGAGGTCCGGGCGATCGACGAGCTGGCCCTGCCCGAGGACGAGATCGAGATCAAGTCCTCCGAGAAGAAGATGGCCGAGCAGCTCGTGGCCAGCATGACCGGCGAGTTCGCGCCCGATGACTACGCCGACGACTATCGCCAGGCCCTCATGGCCGTCATCGAGAAGAAGGTCGCGGGCGAGAAGCCGGAGCCGCAGGTCCGTGCCGAGCCCACGAACATCACCGACCTGATGGCCGCGCTCGAGGCATCGGTTGCCGCCGCGCGAACCGACCGAACCGCCGCCAAGACGGAGGCCCCCGCGAAGGCCGCGGCCAAGCCGAAGCGCGCGCCGAAGAAGGCCGCCGCCAAGGCCGCCACCTCGGAGGAGCCTCGCCAGCGCCGTCGCAAGACGGCCTGACGTCGACGGGGCCGTGCCCGGCGAGCAGCTCGGCCTTCCGATCGAGGCGCCCACTGGTGCGCCCGAGCGCCTGCCGACCCGTATCACGCCGATGCAGCCGACGACCGGTGCCGCACCGTTCGACGACCCTGCCTACCTCTTCGAGCCGTGGTGGCCCGGCGTCCGGGCCGTGGCCTGGGTCGACGGCCACCGGCTGATCCGGCTCCGCGCCGCGGGCCTGGCCGATGCGCTCCTCGCGTTCCCCGAGCTCGCCGAGGAGCTTCCGGAGCGCCTCGACGACGACGGGTCGGTTCTCGACGGATGGCTTCTCGCACTGGACGACGGTGGATGGCTCGACACGGAGCTCCTGCGCCGGCGCCTGGCCGGTGACCTTGGCGCGGGCCGACCGGCGTTCGTGGCGACTGACATGCTGTGGTCCGGCGGCGTCACGTGGATGCGCCGCCCATTTGCCGCGCGCCGCGAACGGCTCGAGGAGGTACTGCGCGACGGGGACCGCTGCGTCGTGACCCACGCGCTCGTCGGTGATGGGACCCTGCTTGCCGAGGCGCTGGGCCGATTCGGGATCGGCGGCATCTCGGCCCGGCGACTCGATGCCCGCTACCGCGCGGGGAATGCCGGCGATGCCTGGCTCAGGCTCCCGGTTCGGGCCGCCGAGATCGTGACGCGTCCGCAGCTCGCCCTCATCCAGCGGCTGCCGCTCGCCGGCTGACGCCTGGGCCCAGGCTCAGGCTCCGGGCTCCAGCATCGACGTGGCGTGCTCCAGCTTGGAGCGGCCGTCCGTCGTCAGGCCCGGCCGCGCGGCGAGGGCTGCGGCCAACTCGGCAAGCTGCGCCGGCGCGCCGTCGGCGCCAGCGTCGACGAGCTCCAGCTCCACGGCGGCGAGCCGTCCGCGCACCTCTCCGGCGGCGTCGACCACGGTGACCGCATCGAGGCTCAACGTGCCGAGCCGGTGCTGCCCGATCTCCACTGTGCGCTCCGTGCGGCGCTGGAGGAGGCGGAGCCGCTCGACGAGCGGCGAGCCCGCGGAGAGACTGAGGAGGTGGTCCCGGGCATCACTCGGTGGCCAGTCCCGCGGGTCGAACGAGTCCGTGGCCGGTCCCTCCAGCTCCGGACGGGTGTGGATCCCGTCTGCGGGGCCGCCACGCGCCGGCCCCTTGAGCGAGACGATCGGCCCTCGACCGCGATCCCGATGGCGGCATGCCCACCCGTTCGCGGCAAGGTGGCCCCAGATGGTGTCGAGGTAGATGTCGAGCTCGTCGACCGTGAGCGCGGATCCGAGCCGCGCCGGGCCCAGGGTTGCGGCCGTGCGGAGTGAGTCGAGTGGGGCCTGTCCGTCGGCGAGGAACTTGACCTCGACCTCAGTCGCCATAGCGCTCGGCGGCCCGCCGGACGGAGTCCGCGATCGCGTCCCGCAGCTCGGCCGGCTCCACGACCTCGGCATCCCCGCCCCAGGACAGGATCCACGACTGGATCTCGACGATCCCGGCCACAGTCACCGCGAGCTCGACGCCACCATCGTCGAGGTCCGTCAGGCGCTGGGAGCGATGCCACACCGCCTCCCGCACCCGGTGCGCGACGGACCGGTCGAACCTGACCCGGATCTCGACGGCGGGCGTCCCCTCCGACGACCAGATGCCCCACGAGTTGGCCAGCCAGGCGTCGGGATCGAAGTCTCCCGGGATCTCGTATCGGTCGGTCGTCAGCGTGGCGCTGCGGATGCGCTCGACCTTGTACGTGCGCATGGCGCCGGCCGGCTCGTCGTAGCCGATGAGGTAGACGCTGCGCAGCGCGGCGTCGGGCTCCAGGAAGTACGGATGGACTCGAGTCTTCTTGCGCGGGGCCGAGCCAGGGTCGTAGTCGAGCTCGACGACCCGGCCCTCGGCCCAGCCACGAGCGACCGCGCTGAACGAGCGGCTGAACGGCTCGTCGGCGTCGTGGGCCTGGATGGTGAGCATGGTCGCGGCCACGTGGCGAGCGATCGGTTGCGGGAGCGCGTCGGACAGCTTGGTGAAGGCGCTCACCACCGCGGTGTCGTACTGGTCGGACCATCTGGCGATGAGGCGTGAGGCGAGAAAGAGCACGATGGCCTCGGGCACCGACAGGTGCAGCGGCGGCAGGAAGAACTTGCGGTCGATGCCGTACCGACCGCGGCCCGCCTGGTAGACGGGCACGCCGAGCTCGTCGTCGAGGGCATTGATGTCGCGATAGACCGTCCGCGTCGTCATGCCGGTGAGGCGCGCGATCTCACTCACGGGCACGCCAGCCTCGGTGCTGCCCTTCGAGTACAGGATCGACGCGACGTTCAGCAGGCGCGCGAGGCGATCCCGCTTGCGGCCGATGCGGTCATCGGCCCCGTCGTCCCACCCGTCCCACTCGTCCATATCGGTCAATTTCGTGGGCCTCCCTACGGGGTCAGGAACAGGAACGCGATGGCGATGATGGCGTAGACGCTGACGAGCTGGAGGCCCTCGACCCAGTTCGACTTCCCGTCGATGGCAATGTACGCCGCGATCAGCACGCTCACAGCCACGGCGACGACCTCGAGCGGGGTGAAGACGAGCGTCAGCGGGTTGCCGACGATCAGGCCGAAGAAGACGAGCACCGGCACCGCGAAGAGGGCGATCTGTGTGGCGGATCCGATCGAGGTGATCAGGCTGAAGTCCATCTTGTTCTTGTAGGCCAGGGTCACGCCCACCACGTGCTCGGCGAGGTTGCCGATCAGCGGGATGAGGATGATGCCGATGAAGAACTCGCTGATCCCGAGCGACGCCACGGCCGGCTCGAGGGTGTGGACCAGCACCTCCGAGGCGAAGGTCAGCGCCGCGGCGGCAGCCAGCAGGACCATGAGGGCGACCTTCCAGCTCCACTCGGGCACCTCGTCGGGCGCGTGCTCCGCCGTGGGTGATTCCGGCGAGCGGAGGAAGAACCAGGTCTGGGCGGCATACGTGATGAGAAGGACCACGGCGACGCCGACCGTGAGCGCCTCGATCTGGAAGAACTGCGGGTCGTCCGGACCGGTGCCCTCGCCGCCGCCGATGAGGAAGGCGAAGATGGCCGGGATGACGAGGCCGATGGTGGCCAGGACCAGCGACGCCCCGTTCATGCCGGTCACCTGGTCGTCGTAGCGCTGGATGCCGTTCTTCAGCCCGCCGACGAGCAACGAGGCGCCGAGCACGAGCAGCAGGTTGCCGATGATCGATCCGGTGATCGTGGCGTGCACCACGTCGATCTTGTTGTCGAGGATGAGGAACGCCGCAATGATGATCTCGCCGATGTTGCCGACGGTCGCGTTCATGATGCCGCCGATCTTTGGCCCGGCGGCCATGCCCAGCTGCTCGGTGGCGTGCCCGAGGGTGTAGGCGAGGCCCAGGATCGCGATCGCGCTCACGCCGAACGTGAGTGTCTCGTTCGCCCCGGCCAGGCGCAGGACGACGGTCAGCGCCGTCCCGCCGATGGCCAGCGCGTAGGCGATCGTCCCGAACATCGGCGCCATCGTAGCGCCGCCGGCTCAGCCGCCGGGAGAGGAGCTCGGCGCCTCGGAGGCGGAAGGCGCCGGGGTCGGCGACGGCGCCGCCTCGCCGGGGAGCTGCTCGATGATCGCCCGGTTGACGGTGTCGTCGGTTCCGATGAGAAGGAAGACGACGTCGCCGCTCGACCACGTGTAGATGTGGGTGCCCAGCGCGGTGGCGTTGTCCTCGGGACGCGTCCACACCAGGTTGCCGCCCACCACGTCGGTAGTCCACGGCTCGCGGTGGAGCCCGGCGATCCCGACGTAGCGTCCGGCGGTCGGCAGGTGCGGCTCGAGGTCCTCGGTAGCGACCTCGTCACCGTCGACGCGCATGGCGTACAGCGAGGTTCGCGGCTGCTCGACGTACGCGACGGCGAGGGCGCTGAACCGATCGCCGATCTCCCCGAACGCCACGGCGACGTCGCCCGGCGTGAGCCCGAACTCGTCGAAGGGCGCCACGATCACCGCGACGCCCGCGGCATCGGTCGGGATGAGCGCGGCCAGCTCGTCGTCGGGCGGGTTCGTGAAGCGGGGCGTCGGCGCCGGGGTCGGCGTCGGGCTCGGCGTGGGCGGCGCCGGCGTCGCGGGCCGGCTGGGGGCCTGGGTGGGCGTCGGGTCGGGGGTTGTCGCCGTGCAGGCCACGGTGCCGACGGCGAGGGCCAGGACCAGGGCCGCGGCCAGTCGCGGGCGCGGCGAGGCGAGGTGAGGCGGCGTCATCGGCCGGCGCGATTCTACCTCAGGCGGCGCCACGCTCCTCTGCGCTGCCACGGTCGCTCCGGCGACGCCGACGGCCGATGTCGGGCCGGTGCGCGACGGCCCGCTCGAGCGCGTCGAGCACGTCGTCACGGAAGGTGATCGCGTCCCTGCGGAGCTGCTCCATCGCGTCGTGGCGGCCAAGCCGCTCGCCATCGGCTCCGGTGACCAGGTCGTCGTACGCGCTTGCGGCGGCGATGACATGAGCGCCGACTGACCCGCGTGCACTGCGCGCCCGCCGCCGGCGACGCTTTCCGGCCGCCTCGAGCGCACGCTGCTCGACGAGCAGGGTCGCCACGCTCTGGAGTGATGGCACCGGCGCCAGCTCCGCGAGGCCCTCGTCGTCGAGCGTCTGGAGGCGCGCGGCGAGCTCGATGCAGCGCGTCTCGTCCGACCCGAGACCGAGCGCATCGGCGACCGACTCGACCAGGCGACCCACGCGATCGACATGGCCATGGCGCGCGACTCCCTCGGACTCGACCGAGCGCGACACGGTCAGCAGAGCGTCGCGGACCGAGGCACCGGCCGGCACGTCCCGGCGCATGCCGGCGCGAGATGCATGCTCAACCAGGTGCTCGACGGCGTGCTCGTCATCCCCCTCCCGGATCGCGGCCGTCGCGAGCTCCTCGAGCGTGCCGCGCAGGTCGTCCACGTCCGCGTTGAGCGCATCGGATCGGACGACCCGGTCTGACCCGGAGCGCTTGCCGTAGTACAGCGCCGCGTCGGCGCTGGCCACCAGCCCCGCGCGAGTTGTGGCGTCGGCCGGGTAGGCGGCAACGCCGATGGTGATGGTCACGGGCGCGGGCTCTCCGTCGGTCAGCGCGGCGACGGCGCGGCGAACGCGGCCCCCGACCCGCGTCGCCTGATCGGCGTTGGCGTCGGGCAGGATGAGGATGAACTCGTCGCCGCCGTAGCGGTAGACGCGGTCGTCGCCGCGCGCCGCGCCGAGGATGGCGTTCGCAACGCGATGGAGGAGCGCGTCGCCGGCGGGATGCCCGTGCCGGTCGTTGTAGGCCTTGAACCGGTCGAGGTCCATCATCAGCACGGAGAAGGTCGTGCGTCCCGGTGCGCCGCGAGGCCTCGCCCTCCTCGACGCGCCGGGCAAGGTCGCGCTGGAAGGCGCCGTGGTTGGCCAGGCCGGTGAGCGCGTCGGTGTCGGCGAGCTGGCTGACGGCATGGTGGGCATCGGCGTTGCGCAGGGCGATCGAGGCCTGGGCCGCGAAGAGCTGGACGAGCTCGAAGTCGCTGGCGCTGAAGTACACCTCCGGGCCGCCGACCCGGGAGACGTTGAGGGCGCCGAGCACCTCGCCGTCGGCGATGAGCGGCACGATGACGATGGCCTCCGGATCGTCGGGCGTACCGGGGATCTGGAGCGCGCGCGGGTCGCTCAGGGCGTCGTTGGCGAGGATCGGCTGCATGTGCTCCAGCGCCCAGCCCATGAGCCCGCGGCCGAACGGGATGACGTAGCGGCTCACCTCGTCGGCGTGGGCGCTCGCGTGCCAGCACCGGCAGGAGCACACGCTGCTCGTGATCGGCGCGATAGATGGACAGGTTGTCGTAGGCCACGACGTCGTGCAGCCCGTCGGCGATCGTCTCGAGCACGCCGGCCTGGTCGAGCGTCCCGATGAGGCGTTCGTTGATCTCGAGCAGGCGGCGCTGCGAGTCCGCCCGCCGCTCGAGCTCCGCCGACTGGGCGAGGAGCTGGCCGTAGGTCGTGGCGTTGGCCATGGCCTGCGCGGCGTAGCCGGCGAAGATGCTCATCGTCTGCATGTCGTCGTTCGTGAACCGGTTGAAGCCGAGCTGGCTGAGCACGATGACGCCGAGCGCTCGTCCCTCGTACAGCATCGGCACGACGAGCATCGACTCGGGCACGTCGTCCGTGCCGTCGATCGTCTTGCCGCGCTCGTCGTCGAGGGCGTCGTTGATGAGCAGCGGCGCCCCGTTCTCGGCGACCCAGCCGGTGAAGCCCTCGCCGATCTCGACGCGGAGCAGGGCCTCCGCCTCGGACATGTCGGCGTCGAGCATCTCTCGCGTGAACGCGATCGGGTCGCACACGCGCCGATCCCAATCGACCCGATACACGCGAATGTCATGGAAGTCCGCCAGCGGCGCCGCCTCGGCGACGATCGCCTCGGCGATGGCCCGGACATCGGTGAGGCGGTTGAGCCGTGCTGAGAGGTCCTGGATCGAGCGCATGCGGGCGGCCTGGTCCGCGACCGAGCGGTAGAGGCGCGCGTTCTGGATCGCGACCGCGGCCTGGTCGGCGAACGCCTCGACGAGGGCGACCTCCTCCTCCGGCCAGTTGCGCTCGTGGAGGTGGTAGAGCCCGAGCACGCCGAGCACGGCGTCTCCGCCGACCAGCGGGACGATGCAGGCGGTGCGGATGCCGTCGGCGGTGTATGCGTCGCGCAACGGCCCAACTGCGGAGCCCATTGCCTCGATGCCGAAGGCGAAGGCGCGCCGGTCGCGCATCGCACGAAGGACGATCGCGTCGTCGTCGGACCGCAGGGCGGCGACGCGCTCGATGAACTCGGGGGACAGGCCGTGCTCCGCGGCGACCTCGAGCGGGTGCTCATCCTCGCGAGCCAGCCACAGCCCCGCACGGTCCGCGTCGAACAGGGTTCGCGTGAGGTCGACGATGTCACCCAGCACCACGCCGAGGTCCAGCGTTCCGGTGAGCTCCTTGACCACGCCGCGCAGGGCCCGAGCGCGCCGGATCTCGCGCCGGGCCCGCCCGAGCAGCGACGCGCTGGCCAGCGCGGTCGCGAGCGTTGCCGCCAGCGAGCGAAGGAACTGGTCCGAGAGCCGGGAGCCGGACGCAGCGTCGAGGACGAGGACACCGACCAGCCCACGACGCGTGGCGAGCCGCACGAGTCGCTCCTCGCCGTTCGCGATGTCGTCCGGTCGGGGCAGCGGTCGAACGGCGGCCGGCGGACGGTCGAAGCCGGCATGGGCCACGAGCTCCAGCGCCACGCTGCCGGTGACGTAGACCGCCGCCCGGTCCACCCCGGCCTCGGTCCGCAGCGCCTCGATGACCGCCCGTGCCACCGAGGTTGCCGTCGGCGATGTCGAGAGGCCCTGCGCGACGTGGCGGAAGATCGCGAGCTCGCGGACCAGGCGCCGTGGGTCGAGCCGCTCGACTTTCGGCCGGCTCCGGCGCGGCGTCGGCGGAACCGACCTCGACGAGATGTCGGACGACGTCGCCCCTCCGGAAGCGCCGGTCACCCCGCGCGTTGATGCGGTAGGCGGTCAGCCGGCCGGCATCGGTCCAGCTGCGGATCGTGTTTGGGTGCACGCCGAGGAGGGTCGCCGCCTGGGCGACCGTGAGAAGCGCGTCGGCGTCGTCTCGGGGCACGCAGCCCTCCCGGGTGGTCCGCGGCCCCTCGCTCAGCTCGAATGGAGCTTTCGGTAAGAACCGTGCAGCCGATGCTAGAAACGGGAAGCCGAGCCGACGATGCCCCGTTGGTACCCCGGGTGCGGTACTTCAGCCAAGCAGGCCCGCCACGACGACCCCGATGCCACCGATGACGAGGAGCGCGCCAGACGCCGCCAGCCCGACGACCCCGAACGCCGCGGCCCGCCGATTCCCGCCGCCCAGGAGGCGCATCGCGTCCTCGAGCGCGACCGTGCTCACGACGTAGCCGCCATCGGGCGGGATGGAGCTCGACGGCTACCCGAGGCGCCGTGCTCGGCGCGCGCGAGGACGAGGAGCCGATCGCTGACGTTGATCGTCCGGGTCACCGCGCGGGCCGCGTTCGCCGGGCCGTGACGCTCCGCAAGGCGTCTCGCGGCATCGGCGTGCGGCTCATTCGAGCTCTTCGGCGCGGCCCTCGCCAGACCTTCGGGATCGTCACCAGCGGCTCTGCGGCCTCGGCCGGGTCGAGCGTGAGCGATCCGTCGTGGTCCCAGAGCTCGAACGAGCGGGTCTCCCGCATGCGCTCCAGGCTGCGCCAGCGGCCCCCGGCCAGCACCTCGACGTCGCGATGAAACGCGACGAGGCGCTCCCCGTCACCCGCGTCGAGCGGGTCGCGGCAGCGGATGCGGCCCGAGACGCGGACCGGCCGCGGAGGAAGGTCCGTCTCGCTGGCCAGTCGGCCCACCCGCCACTCCACGGGGCCGGCGAGCCTCCGCGCCATCGCGACCTCCGCGCCGCTGCGACGCAGAGCCACGAGCGAGATTGCCCCGATGACGAGACCCGCCGCGAACAGGCCGACGAAGAGCGCGCCGGGCACGTCCTACCCCGCCTCCGCGATGTCGACCACCTGCGCGCCGCTGACGCGGACGAGATCGGCCGGGGCTATGGGAAAGACAGCGTCCGGCAGGCCGGCGGCGGCCCACACCACGTCGTGGGCCATGAGGTCGCGGTCGACGACGATGCGCACCGACGTGACGTGCCCGAATGGCGGCACTCCGCCGATGGCGAAGCCCGTCGCGGCGCGAGCCTCGTCGCCATCGGCCTTGCGGACGTGCGTGGTGCCGGTCGCCACCGCCGAGCTGGGCAAGATCGACCCGGTTCGAGCCCGAGACGAGCGCCACGAGCGGATCCCCGTCGGCGACGAACACGAGCGACTTGACGATCTGGGCGACGTCGCAGCCGACGGCGCGCGCGGCATCGGCGGCCGTGCGAGTGCCGTGGGGGAAGCGCTCGACCTCGATCTCGAGCCCGCTGCTCCGGGCAGCCGCAGCGACCCGGTCGACGTTCGGGTGCATCTTCGGATCATAGGTGCCGTGCTACGCTGACGCCGAATACGCCAGACGACAGGGGAGCGCGTCAGCGCTGAGAGTGCGACCGAGTGGTCGCAGACCCTCGAACCTGATCCGGGTCATGCCGGCGAAGGAAGTCGATAGCCCGCCTGCCGTCCCGGCCGAGACCTCTGGAGGACCGATGCGGGCCGTGATCGTGGCATCCGGGGACGTGGCGCCGACCGACGCGCGCCACCTCGACGCTGCCGACCTGGTGATTGCCGCGGACGGCGGCGCCGACGTGCTGGACCGCCTCGAGCGGCGGCCTGATCGGCTCGTCGGCGACCTCGACTCCGCCGATCCCGCGCTGGTCGAGCGCCTCGCGGCCGCCGGGACCGCCGTCGAGCGTCACCCGCCCGACAAGGAGGCATCCGACACCGAGCTCGCGCTCGGGAGCGCGCTCGAGGCGGGTGCCACCGAGGTCGTCGTCCTCGGTGCGCTGGGCGGCGCGCGCCTCGATCACGAGCTGGCCAATGTCCTGCTCCTCGCCGGCCCAACGCTTGCCGGCCGCGGCGTCCGCCTCGTCCGGGGACCGACGACAGTGCGCATGGTCGGCGACCACGGCCGGCTCGCCCTGGACGGCGGCATCGGCGACCTCGCCACGCTGCTGGCGATCGGCGGCGACGCGCTCGGGGTGACCACTGACGGGCTCCGTTGGGAGCTGGATCGGGCGACGCTCGCGCTCGGTCCGTCGCGGGGCCTGAGCAACGAGATCGTGCGCGCGCCGGCATCGGTCTCGGTCGAGGCAGGGCGCCTCCTCGTCGTCGAGACAGCCATCGAAAGGAGTCGCTGATGACCGAAGCCGAGCCGAGATCATCCTGGCGGGTTGTCGACATCGTCGTGGCGGCCGTCGTCGCCGTCGCGTTCGGCGCCGTCTTCCTGTTCTGGAACGCCGTGTACGCCGCGGCCGACCCGGTGTTCGCGTTCCTGCGGCCCGCGCAGGCGCTGCTCTACGGGGTGTGGCTGCTCCCCGGCGTCCTCGTGGGGCTGATCGTGCGCCGCCCGGGCGCCGCCTTCTTCGGCGGGCTCGTGTCGGCGGCGGTGTCCGTCCTTCTCGGCTCACCCTACGGGGCCGACGCGCTCGTCTCGGGGGCCATCCAGGGAGCCGGTGCCGAGCTGGGCTTCGCCATCGGCCTGTACCGCATGTGGAACCTGCCGTTCGCGATGCTGTCCGGCGCCCTCGCCGGGGCCGCAGCCGCCATCCACGACCTGGTCGTGTACTACGCCGACACGGGCACCGACTTCTGGATCGTGTATGCCGCCGCGACGATCGCGAGCGGGGCGCTCGTGGCGGGCATCGGCGCGTGGCTGCTCCTGCGGGCCCTCGTCGCCACCGGGGTTCTCGGCGACTTCGCCGCCGGGCGCGAACAACGCGAGGTGTGACGCTCGGCGCCGACGATGGGCGCCACGACCGAGCACGTCGCCGCGCCGGCGCGGATCGATGCCCGAGGCTGGGGCCTTCGCCACGCGGGACGCCGAGCCTGGGCGCTGCGAGGCCTCGACCTCGTCGTGGAGCCCGGCGAGCGCGTGCTGCTGCTCGGTCCGTCCGGGGCGGGCAAGTCGACGCTGCTGGCCGCGCTGGCGGGGCTGGTCGACCCGAACGGTGGCGCGACCGTCGAGGGCTCGCTCCTGGTGGACGGGACCGACGCGCGCGCGATGCGCGACCGGACCGGCCTCCTCCTCCAGGATCCGGAGGCGCAGGTCGTCATGGGTCGCGCTGGCGACGACGTCGCCTTCGGCCTCGAGAACCGATGCGTCCCGACCGACGTCGATCTGGCCACGGGTGGAGGCCGCCCTCGCGGCGGTGGAGTTCCCGTACGGGATCGACCGACCGACTCACGCCCTGTCGGCCGGCGAGCTGCAGCGGCTCGCGCTCGCCGGCACGCTGGCCCTTCGGCCGGGGCTGATCCTCCTCGACGAGCCGACGGCGAACCTCGATCCGGCCAACGCCGCGGAGGTGCGCGACCTGCTCGGACGGGTGCTGGAGCGGACCGGCGCGACGATGGTGCTCGTCGAGCACCGGGTCGACGAGGCCGTCGGGCTGGTGGACCGCGTGGTGGTGCTCGAGCCCGGTGGCGGAGTCGTCGCCGACGGTCCCCCGGCGAGGTCTTCCGGGCCCGTGGCGCTGAGCTCGCCGAGGCCGGCGTCTGGGTGCCGGGTCTGCCGCCCGCGGCGCCCTCGCCGGGGGAGCGCGCGCCGTCGGAGACGCTCGTCATGGCCGAGCGCGTCTCCTTCCGCTACCCCGGCGCACGAGACGACGCGATCGCGGGCGTTGACGTGCGAGCCCTCTCGTCGGAGGCCGTTGCCATCACGGGCCCGAACGGCTCAGGAAAGTCGACGCTGGCGATGCTGCTCGCGGGCCTGCTCGTGCCCCGCACCGGGCGCGTGGTCGCGGGCGAGGCGCTGATGGCCGGCCACGGCCTGGAGCCGCTGGCGCGCTGGCCGGCGCGCGAGCTGGTCCGCCACGTCGGGACGGTGTTCGGCGACCCGGAGCACCAGTTCCTCAGGTCCTCCGTGCGCGACGAGCTCCTGCTCGGTCCGCGTCGCACCGGTGTCGGGGAGGCGGATGCTGCGCACAGGGCGGACGAGCTGCTCGAACGCCTTCGGCTCGGGCACCTGGCCCAGGCGAATCCCTTCACGCTCTCCGGCGGCGAGAAGCGGCGGCTGTCGGTGGCGACCGCGCTGGCCACGGCGCCGGCGCTGCTGGTGCTCGACGAGCCGACGTTCGGCCAGGACCGTCGCACGTGGGGCGAGCTCCTCGGCCTGCTGGCCGCCATGCGGGACTCCGGTCGCGGGATCTGCTTCGCAACCCACGACCTGCCGTTCGCCCGCGCCCTCGCCGACCGGACCTTCACCCTCGAGCGGCGGCCGGGCTGATGCATCTCGTCACGCCGCTCATCCCGGACCCGGCCGCACCGCTGGCGCGGGCCAACCCGGTGGCCAAGCTCGGAGCCGCGCTGATCGTGATGCTCGCGCTGTTCGCCTCGCTCGACGCGGTGACGGCACTCGTGGTTCTCGCCGTGCTGGTGGCGCTCATCCCGTTCTCAGGGCTGTCGCCACGGGCCCTGCTGAGCCGCTTCTGGCTGCTCGGCGCGACGGCGGTCTCGATCGCGGTGGTCAACGTGCTCTTCGCGCCGCAGCAGCTCGGGCCGATCGTGATCTCGCTCGGACCGATCGCCATCGGCGCCGAGACACTGGTCAACGGCGTCGGGCTGGCCCTGCGCCTGCTGGCGATCGCGCTGGCCGGGCTGCTCGCCACCGCAACGACGCAGCCGACCGACCTCGCCGATGCGCTTGTCCAGCAGCTGCGCGTCTCCCCGCGATTTGCCGTCGGCGCCCTGGCGGCACTGCGACTGCTGCCGCTCATGGCCGGGGAGTGGCAGACGATCGCCATGGCGCGCCGGGCGCGCGGGGTGGACGCCGGCCGCAACCCGTTCGTGGCGGTCGGCCTGTTCGGCGGCCAGATGCTGTCCCTCCTCGTCCGCGCCGTGCGGCGGGGCGGCCGGATGGCACTCTCCATGGAGGCCCGGGGGTTCGGTGCGATGCCCTGCCGCAGCGTCGCGCGAATCCAGCAGATGCGACCCGCCGATTGGGGGCTCCTCCTCGGCGCACTCGCGCTCGGGCTGGGCGCCATCGCCGTCAGCGTCCTCCTCGGGTCCTGGCGCCCGCTGCTCGGCTAGGTCGCATCGGCTCGGCCGCGTACCATCGATCGCATGCTGCCCCACGAGGAGATTCGCTTCAGGGCCGGCGACCTGACGCTGTCGGGAAGCCTGGTGCTGCCCGCGGGCGAGGGCCGGCACCCGTGGGCCCTCCTCGTCGGGAGCTGGCTGCCGCGCGACCGCGACGGGGCGTTTGATCGCCAGCGCCACCCGGGCTGGTTCGCGCCACCCGCGGCGGCGGACCCGCCGGGGCTCATGGCCCGCCTGGCGGACGCGCTCGCGGAGCGCGGCGTGGCCTCGTTCCGTTACGACCCCAGGGGCTGCGGTGAGTCGCCGGGCAGCTGGGAGGAGACGGACCTCTTCACCCGCATCGACGACGCCCGCGATGCGATCGGTGCCTTGCGATCGCGCCGCGACCTCGACCTGCGCCGCAGCGCGATCATCGGCCACGGCGAGGGGGCGCTCATCGCGGTCAGCGTCGCGATTGCCGATCCCGCCATCGGCGCCGTCGGGATGATCGGGGCCCCGGCGCGCTCGATGCGCGACGTCCTGCGCCGCGGCGTCGCGCAGCGCAGCCGCACTGGCGCCGACCGCCGGCACCCTGCGGTCAGCGCGTTCGACCGATGGTCCGAGGAGCTCATCGAGCGCGCCGAGCGGCGCGAGGTCGACATGACAGTGCCGATCGGCGACGAGCCGGTGACGTTCCGGCTCGACGGCCTGGAGCAGGCAATCCACACGCCGCTCCTCGCCCTGGTCACGATGCTCCATCGCAATGTCGTCATCGTCCACGGCGCCGACGATGCGTGGGCCGATCCCGATGAGGCCGCGCTCCTTGCTGACACGCTCGCCGCCGGGGGTGAGCGGCCCGCGGTCGACCTCGTCGCGGGCGCCGGACACGATCTCGCGGAGGCAGGCGAAGAACGGATCGGCGAGATCGCCGCGGCACTGGCCGGGCGCATCGAGGCGCGCGAGCTGCCCCCGGTCCTGGTGGCGATCGAGCGGATGAGCGAGGAGGGCTAGACTCAGCCGATGACCCGACTCACCGCCGGGACGCCCGCTCCCGAGTTCGAGCTCTCCGCGGACGACGGCAGCGTCGTGCGCTCCGCGGACCTCGCGGGTACGCGCTACGTCCTCTATTTCTATCCCAAGGACGACACGCCCGGCTGCACGACGCAGGCATGCTCGCTGCGCGACAGCTGGTCGCGCGTCACCGAAACCGGCGTCACGCTCTTCGGCGTCTCCCCCGACAGCGTCAAGAGCCACGCGAAGTTCCGGGCCAAGTACGACCTCCCGTACCGGCTGCTCGCGGACGACGGCCATCACCTTGCCGATGCGTACGGGGTCTGGATCGCCAAGTCGTTCGCCGGGCGCGACTACATGGGCATCGAGCGCTCGACGTTCGTCATCGGTCCGGACGGGCGCATCGAGCACGTCCTCGCCGCGGTCAAGCCGGCCGAGCATCTTGACCAGCTTGTCGAGGCGCTCGCGGCGTGAGCGACCGTGGCCGCACGGTGGCGGCCACCATCGTGGTGGCCTCGCTTCTCCTCCTCGTCGTTCTCGGCGTCATGGCACTGGCGCGGCTGATGTGGCCCATCTGAGTCAGGCCATCTGACGCGCTGGCACGCTGCTTGCGACCAGCTAGGGCGACTCGGAAAAGGAGATCACCATGCTCTGGACGATCCTCGTCATCCTGCTCGTCCTCTGGCTGCTGGGGCTGATCGGCGGCATCGGCGGAGGCTTCATCAACCTCCTGCTCGTAATCGCCGCAGTCGTGCTGATCTACCAGCTGCTGACAGGCCGCCGGACCGCCTGACCGGCGTTCCGCGAAGGTTTCTGACGCTCGGCAGGCCCGCCCGCCGGGCGTCAATCCATGCCGGCCGGGTGACCGAACTCAGGCGGTCAGGTCCGCGCTGGCCTCGGGATCGACGACCGCCAGCTGGGTCTCCAGCTCCTTGACGCTGCGCAGGACGCCGGCACGGAGCATGTCGAGGGCGCTCGACACCTCGTTGGCGGTGCTGCCGATGGCGGTCAGCTTCGTCTTGAGGCCACGCACCATGTCGACCTGGCGGGTGAGGTCCTCGAGGGAGCGACTGACCTGCTCGGCGTCGAGCTGGACCGTCTTGTCGCGCAGGGTCAGCAGGGCGAGGATGCGCGCCGTGCGGTAGGCGGCCTCGAGAACGGTCGCGTCATCGGTCTCCGGGTCGTACGTGGCGAACACGTCCGGGCCGTGCATCGCGAATGGCGAGACCGAGCTCGGAGCGGTGTGCGGCGTGAAGACGGCCAGGGCCACCGCGGCCGAGCGGTTGACGCGCGCATCGGCCAGCTCGTTGGTCATCCGGTTCAGCGGCATCGAGCGGTCCTTGGCCTCGACCACGATGCGCAGGCTCGTCCCGCGTGTTCGGCTCGGGTCGATGGTGATGACGAGGTCACCCTTCTTGCTGCTCATCGCGTCGCCGCCCTCGGTGCCGCACAGCTCGACCAGGTCGCCCATTCCGCGGGCCATCTCGCCCAAGCGCATCTCGAGGGCCTCCTCGAAGTCGGCGCCCTTGGCGGTGCCCCTGGCCCGCTCCTCGGCGCGGGCCTTCTTGGCCTCCTCGAGAGCGGTGATGCGCTCGGTCAGGATGCGGAACTCCGTGTTGACCTCGCCGCGGAACTGGTGGAGCGGGCTGCCCTGGCGCGTCGGATCGAGCAGCTGTGCCAGGCGTGAGCCGTCGCCGTCGAAGTACTTGCCCAGCAGCTCGGTGAGGCGGCCCATGGCGCTCTCGCGGCTGTTCTCGTCGAACAGGTCGTGCGTCAGCTTCCGCAGCTTCCCGTCGTCGCCCAGGAAGCGCTCGAGGGTGCGCGGCAGGCGCCCGTCGACATCGCCAAAGTTGTCGCGCAGCGTCGTGGCCAGCGCCTCCGATGCTCGCTCCTGGGTCGACTCCATGCGCTCGTACAGGCGCTCGAACTCGGCCTTCACGACATCTGCGCTCATGCTCACGCCGGCGTTCGACAGCGTCAGCAGGCCGATGCGGAGCGCCCGCTCGACGGTCTGCGCGCGCTCGGCCTCGGGCGTCTCACGCACGAACGCGGCGAGGGCCGCATCGGTAAGGCGGAGGCCTTCGATGTCGAGGTGTTCGCCGGTGATGGTGATGCGTGCCTGGGTCATGCTTCAAGCTTCCCCGGCCGTCGTGACAGCAGTCTGTCGCGATCGTTTTCGGCCGATTCGCGATGGTGTATGACGACGTCATACACCCGAAGCACTCCGTCGCGCAAGGCAGCCGCCGTGGACCGCGGCGCACGGTCGCCGCCCAGTGACGCTACGATCCGCGCAGCGCCGATGCCTGACGACAAGCTCCAGACCCCCGAACGCGTCCTCGTCGTGGCCGCGCATCCCGACGACATCGAGTTCGGCGGCGCCGGAACGGTGGCGCGCTGGATCGCCGAGGGCGCGCGCGCCAGATACCTCATCGTGACGCGCGGCGACAAGGGCAGCGACGACCCGAATGCCGACGTGGCGGCCCTTGCAGAGCTTCGCGAGCGTGAGCAGCGAGCCGCGGCGTCCGAGATCGGCGTCGATGCCGTCGACTTCCTCGACGAGCCCGACGGCCAGGTCGAGGCGACGCTTGCCCTTCGCGGGCGCCTCACCCGGGCGATCCGCGAGTTCCGCCCCGACGTGGTGATGACGCACGACCCGACCGTGCTGTTCGTGAACAACGAGTGGGTCAACCACCCCGACCACCGCGCCGTCGGCCAGGCCACCGTCGACGCGGTCTTTCCGACCGCGCGCGATCCGCTCAACTTCCCCGAGCAGATCGCTGAGGGTCTCGAGGCCTGGAAGGTGGGCGAGCTGTTCCTGTGGAGCACGAACGAAGCGAACCAGCTCGTCGACATCGGCTCGAGCATCGACGCGAAGATCGCGGCGCTCGGACGGCATGCGAGCCAGTTCCGATCGTTCGACGACATCGCGGCCTGGGTGCGCCGCCGCTCCGAGGAGCTGGGCGAGCGGGCGGGGTATCGGGCCGCCGAGGGATTCCGCCGAGTCACCCTGGCCCGATGAGCCCATCCCGATGGGGGCGGGCCGCCGCGGCCGCGGCGCTCATCCCGGCGATCCTGGTGGCGGCATGCACGGCCGGTCCGGATCCGACGCCGCAGCCAACGACGTTCCCGCTCTCGGACGCCGCCGAGGCCGAGGCACTGGCCGATGCCTACGTCGCTGCGTGGAGCGACGGCGATCACGCCGCGATGTACGAGCTGCTCGACCCGGCAACTCGGGAGCTCTACTCGCTGGAGCGATTCGGTGCGCTCCACGGCGCACTGTCCGAACTGTCGCGCGCAGCGTCGGTGACGGCCGCCACGACCGGCAAGGCAGCCGTGGTCGGGCTGGCGCCCGAACCGCGGTCCGACGCGTTTCCCCCACCGGCCCCGACGCCTCCCCCTACACCGAATCCTGCGGCGTCGCCGACCATCTCTCCAACGCCCGGCCCGAGCTTCGATCCCGCCGCAGTGCTCCCCGGGCCGATCCGCGGCATGGCCGTGCCCGTCCGGGTCGATGTCGACTCCGAGCGCTTCGGGTCACTCGGGCTGGATCGGACGCTCACCTTCGTGGAGGGTCCCGATGGCTGGCTCCTGCGCTGGAGCCCCGAGGTGCTGTTCCCCGAGCTGGGACCTGACGGCGACCTGCGGCTGGACCGCGACCTGGGTCCGCGAGGCCGCATCGTCGGAGCCGACGGCACGGTCTGGGCCGAGACGCGCGAGGACGGGGCACGGGTCTATCCGCAGGAGGCGCTCGCCGGCCAGACCATCGGCTACGTGACCGAGGTGACCGCCGAGGACCTCGAGTCGCTCGCACCCGACGGCTATCTCGCCGGCGACGTCGTCGGCCGCTCCGGCCTCGAGTCGGGCCTCGAGGACGTGCTGCGAGGGACACCCGGCTGGCGGCTCGTGGCAGTCACCGACGACGGCGCGGAGACCGTCCTCTATGAGACGGAGATGGTGCTGGGCGCCGACGCGACGATCACCCTCGATCCGGAGCTCCAGGCGGCCGCCGAGAGTGGGCTCGCGGGTCGCCCCGGCGCGTCCGCGGTCGTGGATCCCACCAACGGCGACGTGTGGGCCCTTGCCAGCGGTCCTGCCTTCAATCCGAATTCCATGACCACCGGGACCACGGTCGACGGCGTGCCGCTCGCCGCTCCCGATACCGGCGCCATCGCGAACAAGGCGGTGCTCGGCGCGTGGCCGGCCGGGTCCGCCCTCAAGCCCTTCACGCTCGCCGCCGCGCTCGACGTCAGCGTGGTGACACCGTTCAGCACCCGCACCTGCCCGCCCACGTGGGAGTACAACCCCACCTTCACCTTCCGCAACTACGAGGAGCACACCCTTCCCGGGCAGGTGACGCTGGCCCAGGCAATGGCGTTCAGCTGCAACACGACTTACATGCCGCTGGCGTACGAGGTCTATCTCGCCGACGAAACGGCCCTGACCGACCTCCTCTCCGAGTTCGGATTCGGCGCCGCCACCGGCATCGACTACGTCGTCGAGGAGCTGGGCGTCGTCCCCGATGACGCGTGGCTGGCTGCGAACGGTCGCGGCGGCTTCACTGGCTTCGAGCAGGTCCAGCTCGCCATCGGCCAGGGCGCATTCCTCGGCACGCCGCTCCAGCTCGCGAATGCCTACGCGGCCATCGGCAACGGCGGGACGCTCTGGAAGACGCGGATCGTGGCCGGGGCCACGCGGCCGGACGGCACCGTCGCCCTCGAGGTCGAGCCCACAGTCCTGCGCGAGGTCTCGGTCTCATCGGAGAATCTCGCGTACGTGACCGATACCCTCGAGGCCGTCACGACGCTGCCGTATGGCACGGCCACCGCCGCGTTCGCCGGCTTCGGGATCCCGGTGGCCGGCAAGTCGGGCACGGCCGAGACCGCCGCACCGGACCCGCACGCCTGGTTCCCCGGCTTCGCACCCGCTGACGCGCCGACCATCAGCGTGGCCACCGTGCTGTTGAACATCCCCCTCGGCACCGGTGGCGCGAACACCGCGCCGCTCGTGCGCCAGGTCATGGCAGCGCACTTCAACTGAGAGCGCCTTCTCCTTCGAGGGGCAGGTACGGCTCGACGGTGATCTCCGTGGCCTTGATCGAGACCCAGACCTCGAGCCCGACGGCCAGATCGAGCTCGGTCAGCGCCTCCTCGGTGATCTCGGCAGTGAGCGGCAGCGGCGCGCCGGTCCGCAGCCTCGCCCGATCGCCGAGGTGCTCAACCAGCTCGATCCGCGTCGCCCAGGCGTTGCGCGGGCTGCCCTCCGGGCGCTGTCGGTGGACCGAAATCGCCGATGCCCTGATGACCGCGAGGACCGGCCCCGACACCTTGTGATCGGCGATGTGAAGCGGATGCGACCCGGTGTCGACGACGCCGTCCGCGGCGCGTCCGACGGCGAGGGTCGAGCCCGACAGGTCCGCGATGTACGCCGTGCGTGGCCGGCGCCGAATCTCGTCGGCGGTGCCGCTCTGCGTCAGCCTCCCGTCCTCGATGACGTGGATCTCATCGGCCAGCAGGAACGCCTCGGTTGGATCGTGGGTGATGAGAAGTCGCGGTCCTTCGAAGCCGGCCAGGTGCACGGCGAGCGTGCGGCGCAGCTGCGCCCGGGTCGTCACGTCGAGCGCCGACAGTGGCTCGTCGAGCAGCAGCAGCCGCGGCTGGGTCACGAGCGCCCGCGCAAGGGCGACGCGCTGCGCCTCGCCACCTGACAGACTGCCCGGCAGGCGCTCGGCCATGTCCGCCAGCCCCATCCGCTCAAGCCACCGCGCAGCCGATGCACGCGCCTCGCTCTTCTGGATGCCCCGGCTCCGGAGGCCGAACGCGACGTTCTCGATGGCCGTCAGATGCGGGAACAGGAGGCCGTCCTGGAACACGACGCCGATGCGGCGCCTCTGGGCCTCGACGAAGCGCGACCCGGCAACGTCCTCGACCGTCTCGCCGGCGAGCCTGATCCACCCGTCGTCGAGCGGGAGGAGCCCGGCGAGGGCCAGCACCGCGGTGGACTTCCCGGCGCCGTTGGGACCGAGGAGCGCCGCGGTGCGCCCGGCCGGAATCACCAGCGAAAGGTCGAGGCTGAACGCCGGCCCGCGCCTCAGCACGAGCCGCGCGTCGAGACCGCCCTCCTCGCTCAGATTGCCCGCAGCCATCGATCGCGCATGACGAGCAGGACCGCAAGCGATACGGCAACCATGATCAGGCTGATCGCCACGGCAGTGTCCCGATCGGACTCGAGGGCGACGAACACGGCCAGCGGCAGTGTCTGGGTGCGTCCGGAGAGGTTCCCGGCGAACGTGATCGTCGCGCCGAACTCGCCCAGGGCGCGCGCCCAGGTCAGCGTCAGGCCGGCCATCAGCGACGGCGCGATCATCGGCAGGGTCACCCGCCGCAGGACCGTCCATCTCCCCGCGCCCAGCGTCGAGGCCGCGGCCTCGTAGCGGGGATCGAGGTTGTGCAGCGCTCCCTCGACCGTGATGACCAGGAACGGCATCGCAACGAAGGTGGTCGCGACGAGGACCCCCCAGAAGCTGAACGGGAGGAGGAACCCGGTCGCGTCGTACACCGGGCCGCCAACCAGCCCTCGCCGGCCGAGCGCGAAGAGAAGCGCGGCACCGCCCACGACCGGGGGGAGGACCAGCGGCAGCAGGACGAGCCCGCGCGCGAGCCGTCGCCCCGGGAACTCGACCCGCGCCAGGAGCCACGCCATCGGGACGCCGATCACGGCCGCGATCCCGGTTGCCGCGAGAGAGCTGATCAGCGACAGCCGAAGCGCTTCGAGGACGATCGGCTCGGACAGCAGGCTCGGCAGCTCGAGCCAGGGCACCCGTGACAGGAGCCCGATGAACGGCAGCGCGAAGAAGGCGAGCCCGATCAGGCCCAGCGCCGCGAGGAGGAGCGGCGGTCGGACCCGCACGCCGCTCCCTCGCGTGACGCGGTCGGTCAAGGCGCGCCGAAGCCGTAGCCGCCGAGAATCTCCTGGCCCTCGTCGGACAGCACGAAGGCGACGAACGCGGCGGCCGCATCGGGGTTCGGGGCGTTGGTCAGTGGCGCGATTGGGTACTCGGCGACGACGTTGTCCTCCTCGGGGATGTCGACGCCCTCCACCGCTCCGTCGGTCGACTGCACGTCCGTCACATAGACGATGCCGGCGTCAAGCTCCCCGGCCTCGACCTTGGTCAGCAGCGCGCGCACGTCGGGCTCATTCGAATCGATCGACGGCGTCACGCCCGCATTCTCCAACGCCTGGCGCGCGAAGTCGCCGCAGGGGACCGCCTCCTCGCACAGGCCGATCAAGAGCTCGTCATTGGCGAAGTCCTCGAGGCCTGTCACGCTGCCGGGGTTCCCTTCCGGCACGGCGATCTGGAGCAGGTTGGTGACGAAGATCTCCGGGTCCGAAGCCTCTTCAGCGTCGACGACCTGGTCCATGTTCGATGTGTTCGCCGAGGCGAAGACGTCCGCGGGCGCGCCCTCCAGGATCTGCTCTCGCAGCGCGGAGCTGGCACCGAGGTTGAGGACGACGTCGATGTCGGGATTCGCCTCCTCGAAGGCGGCCTCGATGTCCCCGAACGCATCGGTAAGGGACGCGGCGGCCGAGACGAGGAGCTCGCCTTCGAGGTCCTCCCCGCCACCGACATTGCTGCTGCACGCACCTAATAGCAGTGCCACGGCGGCCAGGCTGGCGAGTCCTCGTCGGCGCATGGGCCCCACATCCTCCAATAGTCGCAATGCAACTACCCCTCGCGCCGCAGAGAGTACAGGCCGGGGCCGCGTGACGGCAATGACCGGTCCACGGTCGATTAGGCTCCTCACATGGAGGCGCCTCGACTGTCGCTGACCGAGTACGCCGTGCTGGGTGTGCTCGCGGAGGGCCCGAGCCACGGCTTCGCGATCGCTCGCGAGCTCGCGCCCGCCGGTTCGATCGGACGCGTGCTCACCGTTCGCCGTTCGCTCGCGTACCGCGCCATCGATCGCCTCGCGTCCGAGGGCCTTGCTCGCCCGGCTCGGGTCGAGGCCGGTGACGCCGGGCCGCAGCGGCGCGTGCACCGCGTCACCCCGGCGGGCCGCCGCCTCCTGGCCGCGTGGCTGGAGCGCCCCGTCCGACACCTCCGCGAGATGCGTCTCGAGTTCCGCCTCAAGCTCGTCCTCCTCGAACGTGCCGGTCGCTCGCCGCTGGCCCTGGTTCGCGCGCAGCGCGACGAGCTGGCACCGGCGCTGAAGGCAATCGACGGCGTTGATCGGGCTCAACCGGTCGACCATGTCGAGCTCTGGCGGCGGCACAGCACCGCTGCCATCGCGGCCTACCTCGAGGAGCTCGCGGCGCTCTACGCCGTGAGCGATCCAGATCGAGCCTCGTCCCGCCGCTGATGCTGATGAGGCCAAACGGCATCCGATGCAAGGGATCCGATCCGCGTCGCCTTGCGCCTCACTCGAACGAACAGGTAGCATCGGAGGTGCCGCTCCTTCGAACAGGGCCAATTTCCGCGCGGAGAGCGACGACGACGCAGTGATCAGTGATACGGCGATTCCACTGAGGTTCCAGACCGCCGAGGTCGGCGTCGACTGGCTTCAGTGCAATATCGAGTGCCAGGAAGGCTGCCCGGTCAATACGAATTGCCGGGGCTACCTGATGCTTGCCGCCGAAGGCCGCTTCGAGGAGGGCTACATCCTCGCCCGTGACCCGAACCCGGTCGCGGCCATCTGCGGCTACGTGTGCTCCGCCCCGTGCGAGAAGGCGTGCCGTCGCGCCGACATCGACAAGCCGCTCGCCATCCGCGCCATGAAGCGCTTCCTCGTCGACTGGCACTACGGCAACAACATGCCCGATCACGTCGTGGTGCAGCCGCCGACGGGCAAGAGCATCGCCGTCATCGGCGCGGGGCCGGCCGGCCTGGCCGCCGCCAAGGAGCTCGGCAGCTGGGGCCACGAGGTCCATGTCTACGAGGCGCTCCCGTCGGGTGGCGGGACGACCCTCATCGGCGTCCCGGCCTTCCGCCTACCACGCGACGTCATCGAGCTCGACGTGAACTGGGTCGCCAAGCATGGGGTGCAGTTCCACTACAACGTGGAGATCGGCCGAGACATCACGCTCGAGCAGCTGCGCGGGCGCCATGACGCGGTCGTCGTCGCAACCGGCTGCATGTACCCGGTGGCGATGAACGTCAACGGCGAGGAGCTCGACGGGGTGATCTACGGCGTCGACTTTCTCAAGCGCGCCAACCTCGGCCAGCCGCAGTGGGTCGGGGAGCACGTCGTCATCATCGGCGGCGGCTACACCGCCATGGACTCGGCGCGCACGGCGCTGCGCCTCGGCGCCAAGACCTCGACGATCATCTACCGCCGCGGACCGGACGAGATGGTCGTCGACGAGGAGGAGCAGCACGAGACCCGCTTCGAGGGCGTGCAGTTCGAGTTCTTCGCCTCCCCGGTGGAGGTGAATCCGGGCGCCGATGGCCGGGTCGACGGCATGGTCTTCCAGCGCACGCGCCTCGGCCCGCCGGATGCCTCTGGCCGCCGCAGCGCCGAGCCGATCCCGGGCAGCGAGTTCACGGTCCCGTGCGACATGGTCATTCCCTGCACCAGCCAGGCCTCGGACAACAACGTCCTCGGCGAGTACGGCGCGAAGCTCAACCGCCATGTCGGCGTGACCGATACTCGTTCCATCGTCGAGGGCGGCTCGCTGTCGTCGTGGCGCACGGAGCCGCTCAACGGCACGACGCCGAAGGACGTCAAGGGGCGTCCGCTGAACTCGCTGACCTTCGACTTCAACCGCGGGAACGTGTCGATCAACGCCGACACGTTCGGCACCACCAGCGACGGGATCTTCGCCGTCGGCGACTTCGTGACCGGCCCGGCCACGATCATCGAGGCCGCGGGCCTCGGCCGCCGCTGCGCACGAGCCGTCGACCGATGGCTCGCCGGGCTGCGCGGGACCGAGCTCGAGGAGCTGCCGGTCATCAACCGCGCGGTCATCACGCAGAGCCTTGAGCACGACATGCCGCGCTTCTACGAGGCGACTCCGCGCCAGGAGATTCCGATGGCGCCGCCGGAGCTGCGCCGCGACTTCAGCGGCCTCGTCGAGGTCGGCTACGACACGCGCGGCGCGATCGCCGAGGGGACCCGCTGTCTCCAGTGCAACCACAACATCAACATCGACGGACCGCGCTGTATTCTGTGTGGGCTCTGCGCCGACGTCTGCCCCGAGGGCGTGATCTACATGATCGACAAGGCGCAGGTCGGCGGCGACGATCCGGAGCAGGGGTTCTTCCAATCGTGGCCGCGCGGGATCGCCATGATCATCGACGAGGAGCGGTGCATCCGATGCAACCTGTGCGTCGAGCGCTGCCCCACGAACTGCATCACCATGGACCGCCTCGAGCTCGAGCGGTTCACGCCTGACGGGAAGGTGCTCTTGGAGAGCTACAAGGACAACGTCCTCGGACAGGTCGGCCAGCAGGCCGGCATGGCGGTGAACCGATGAGCGAAATCCCGGGCCAGGGCGGGAACCCCGTCACGCGCTGGATCAAGGAGTCATCGGCCTGGCGCAGCCTGTTCCGCCAGCCGTACCCGACGACGAGCCGCACCCGCGCGCTGGCGGTGATGAACAACGTGTTCCTGCACCTGCACCCGGTGCGCGTGAAGCGCCATGCCGTGCGCTACACGTACACGTTCTGCCTCGGCGGGATCAGCTTCTTCCTGTTCCTGGCGCTGACGGTGACCGGGCTGTACCTGATGTTCTTCTACGTCCCGTCCATCAGCCAGGCCTACCAGGACATCCAGGCCATCGAGGCCTCGGTCGCCTTCGGCGCCTTCGTGCGGAACATGCATCGCTGGGCCGCGCACCTCATGGTGCTGACGGTCTTCCTGCACATGATCCGGGTCTTCTACCACGGCGCGTACAAGCCGCCGCGCGAGTTCAACTGGGTCATCGGCGTGCTGCTGCTCTTCTTCACGCTTGCCCTGAGCTTCACCGGTTACCTGCTGCCGTGGGACCAGATCGCGTTCTGGGCCATCACCGTCGGGACCCAGATGGCGACCTACGCGCCGCTGCTCGCCAGTGAGTCGAGCTTCTTCATCCTGGGTGGGATCGCGGTCGGGCAGGGCACGCTCCTGCGCTTCTACGTCGCCCACGTCATCTTCTTCCCGCTCATCGCCGCCATCCTGATGATCGTCCACTTCTGGCGCATCCGGAAGGACGGCGGGATCAGCGGGCCGGTGTAGGGAGCGGATGAGCCGATGACGATCGAGAAGCGACCGAACGCGACCGCCGACAAGAACGCGCCGACGCAGGCGCCGGATCGTGCCCCGATCGTGACGCCCGGCACCGGCCCGAAGCTCCCAGGGCCGCCGGGCGTGCCCGGCACCGAGCGCTTCCGCCTCCTCGCGTACGTAAAGCAGGAGTCGCTGGTTCGAGTCGACAAGCGGCCCGACGAGACGCTGCTCACGTGGCCGCACCTGCTGCGTGCCGAGTTCCTGATGTCCATGCTCATCACCGCCCTGCTCGTGGTGACGTCGGTCTTCATCACCGCGCCGCTCGAGGAGATGGCCAACCCGGCGGTCACGCCGCACGTCGCCAAGGCGCCGTGGTACTTCCTCGGGCTCCAGGAGCTGCTGAGCTACTTCAACCCGACCGTGGCTGGCGTCCTCGTCATCCCGGTGTACCTCGGCGGGCTGATCATCATCCCGTACATCGACCGCTCGCCGTTCCGCGCCGCCCGGGACCGCAAGATGATGTGGGTCTTCTTCCTGTGCATCATGATCGGCGGCCTGATCGTGACCTTCATCGGCTCCTTCTTCCGCGGGCCGGGCTGGAACTGGACCTGGCCGTGGGTCGAGGGCCTCTTCTTCACGCTATGACCGAGCACACCTCCTACGGCCCGGTGCACGGTCCGCCGACCGGCGAGATGAGCCGGCGCGGCTTCATGCGCCGCATGCTCGGCGTGGGCGTGGGCCTCCTGTCGCTCGAGTTCATCGGCGGCACGATCTACTTCCTGTGGCCGAACCTGACCGAGGGGCTCGGCGCCGAGATCTCGCTGGGCAGCGCCAGCGACATCAACACGGTCTGGCCGGCGTGGGCGGACGGGCTGCCGTACATCTACAACCAGGCCAACCTGTTCTTCGTCAACGTCCCCGCGGCGAAGGCGCGCGTCGAGGGCAACGGAACGCCCGCCGAGCCGATCCCCGATCCCGGGTCTGACGTCGACCCGTCGGTGCCGGTGCGCGATCGCTCGGTGGTGGCCCTGTACCGCAAGTGCCCGCACCTCGGCTGCCAGGTCCCCCAGCTGTGCGGCCAGAGCCAGTGGTTCGAGTGCCTGTGCCACGGCTCGAAGTACAGCATCCTGGGCGAGAAGCGCGATGGCCCCGCGCCGCGCGGCATGGACCGCTTCGAGGTCACGGTCGCCGACGGGGCCTATGTCATCGATACCAGCCAGATCGTGACGGGCGACCCCCCGGGCACGATCACGTTCGACGACCGCGTGGCGACCGACATGCCGCACTGCGTCGGCTGACCGATGCGGATCAAGGCGCTTGGCGTCCTGCTCGTCACGGCGCTCGCCGCCTTCACCATGCTCTTCTGGTTCACCGACCAGTCGCGCCGCGACGCGATCGGTGTGAACCAGGAGGAGGAGCTCCTCGCCCTCGGCGAGATCGTGTTCAGCGACGACCCGACCGAGCCGATCGCGGCGCAATGCGCGCGCTGCCACGGCGAGGACGGAACCGGCGGGCCGATCCCGAACGATCCGGACGGCCGCCAGGCGCCGAGCCTTCACACCGCCTCGCTGGCGAACAAGCTGCGGGTCAACCCCAACTACATCCGCCTCGCGGTGAGCTACGGCGGCGTCGTCGTCTCGGGCAACGTGAACTCGCCGATGCCCGCCTGGAGCGACGAGGTCGGCGGGCCGCTCAACCGCCAGCAGGTCGAGGCCGTGGTGGCGCTCGTCACCGAGTGGGCCGAGGAGGCCGCCACGGAGACCCCGGTCGACGTGCCCGACACGCCCGAGGCCGGGGCCGAGGTCTTCGCGTCGGCCGGATGCGCCGGGTGCCACGGCAGCGAGCTCGAGGGCGGAGTCGGGCCGCCGCTGACGAACATCGGCAACGTGATGGGCAGCGACCTGCCGACGCCAGTCGCGCAGCAGGAGCAGCTCATCGCGGACTATGCGGATGACCCGCGCAACGCGCTGGAGCTGTGGATCCGCGACTCGGCCACGAACTACAACGACGGCGAGGCGACCGGGATGCCGCCGCATCCGGAGGATGTGCTCTCCGACAGCCAGCTGCAGGCGCTCATCACGTTCCTGCTCACCCAGACCGGAGGCTGACGAGCGCCGATGACCACGACGTATCCGTCATACCGACCCAAGGGCGGCGTCAACCGCCTCCTCGGCTGGGCCGACGACTTCATGAGCTGGATGCTGTTCGGCCACGAGACCTGGCTGGTCGCGGTCCTCAAGGCCGTGCCGCTGTTCCTGTTCCTGTACTTCGTGCTGTTCTACATCAGCAACTACATCTACTACCTGGTCACCGTGGAGATCCCGTTCCTCAAGTTCAGCGAGGACGTCGGATACCTCATCGCCAACGGGGTGGGGATGACGACGTTCGCCGCGCTCATCGTGCTGGCCGTGGTCGTCCAGGTCTCGCGTGGCCGGCGCGGCTTCGGATGGGGAGCGCTCCGGATCTTCGTCGGCCTCAACTACCTGCTCACGGTCCTCCTGATCATCCCGATCATGGCCTTCAACCTGGCCGGCGGGTCGCTGTGGCCGGTGAACATCACGCTCCAGGCGGTGGCGTTCGGCATGATCGCCGCCGGACTTGGCGCCGCGGCGTGCGTGTACCTGGTCTACGAGTTCCGCCGCGTGACCGGCCGGGAGGCTGCCGCGGCCGCCGCCGCGAGCCGCAGCACTGAGCTCGCCCGGCGCTGAGCCGCTCGCTGGGGATCCACCTCGCCTGGTCGGGTCTCGTCCTCGGAGGTGCGGCGCTGCTCATCGGCCTGGAGCTGGCGGCTCCCTGTCCGCCGGGTGGCCCGCTCGCCTTCGGCGATTGCGACGAGGTGCGTCCATTCGCCATCGCCGTCGTCGGCGCTGGCGGCCGTGCTCTACGTCGTCGGGCTGTCGGCGGTTCGCTGGTGGACGGGCGGCCTTCGTCGGCGTGGGGTTGCGGACTCACGCGCGGCCCGGGACTGGTATCTCCTCGCGGCGGGGCTGGGGCTGGTCGTCGCGCCCCTGCTGGCGTTCACCCTCGTATCGGGCGCTTCGCTAGGATGGCGCCATGACGATCGCCTCTGCCGATGACCTCCGCGCCCGCCTCTCGACGCGTCGCGACCCTGACCGATACGGGCCTCGAGGTCCACGACGAGGCCGCGCTGCGCGGAGAGCTTGTCGACGACCTCGCCTTCGCCGCGGTCTTCGCCGACGCGGAGGTGCGCGATGCCGCGCGCTGGGCGATCTGGGCCGCGTCGCAGGCGCTCGGCTGCGGCTCCGCCTCGATCCACGAGCTGTACCGCGCCCGCGGCCGCGGCGAGGTGCCGCCGACCGACTTCACCGTCCCCGCCATCAACGTCCGTGCCGCCACGTACCTCACCGCGCGACAGGCGTTTGCCGCCGCCCTCGAGCGCGACGCCGCGACGGTCATCTTCGAGATCGCCAAGAGCGAGATGGCCTACACCGAGCAGCGACCGGCCGAGTACACCGCGGTCATCCTCGCCGCGGCGCTGCGCAGCGGATGGCGGACGCCGGTCTTCCTCCAGGGAGACCACTTCCAGTTCAACGCCACGAAGTGGGCAGCCGATCCCGACGCCGAGCTCGAGGGTCTGCGCGACCTCACCCGCGAGGCCGTGGGGGCCGGCTTCCTGAACATCGACATCGACAGCTCGACCCTCGTGGACCTGTCGCAGCCCACCGTGGCCGAGCAGCAGCACGTCAACGCCGCGAACTCGGCCGAGCTCACGCGACTGATCCGCTCCCTCCAGCCGGACGGCGTGACCATCAGCATCGGCGGCGAGATCGGTGAGGTCGGCAAGGCGAACTCGACCGAGGAGGAGCTGCGGGCGTACGTCGACGGCTACCTGCACGCTCCTGGGCGGCGCCGCCGAGCCGATCAGCAAGGTCAGCGTCCAGACCGGCACGTCGCACGGCGGCGTGGTCCTGCCCGACGGAAGCGTCGCGAAGCGTGAGCATCGACTTCGACGACGCTGGAGCGCCTGTCGACCGTTGCCAGGGAGGAGTACGCCATGGCCGGCTGCGTCCAGCACGGCGCCTCGACGCTGCCCGACGAGGCCTTCAACCACTTCCCGGTGAACGGCACGGCCGAGATCCACCTCGCCACCGGGTTCCAGAACATCCTGTATGACGAGGGCGGGCTGCCCGGCGGAGCTGCGGGCCGAGATGATGGCGTGGTGCGCGTCGAGCTGCGCGGACGAGCGCAAGGACGGCGAGACCGAGGAGCAGTTCCTCTACAAGACCCGCAAGAAGGCGATCGGTCCGTTCAAGCGCGAGCTGTGGACCCTGCCGCCGGAGGCGGCGGAGCATATCGGCGCCAACCTGCGCGCGAAGTTCGGCCTCCTCTTCGACGAGCTGCGAATCGCCGGGACGCGCGAGCGTGGTCGAGCGCTTCGTCACGCCGGTCCCGGTCCCGCGGCCGCTGCCCGCGGCGCTCGGTGGCGGGGAGGTCGCCGCCGCCGTCGTCGCCGGGCGCACGGTCTTCGAGGACGACGGCTCCGGCGAGTAGCCCAGGCGGGCCTATCGGATCCCGATGAGCTTCTGCAGCATCGGCTGATCAGCGAGCTGCACCAGGCTGCGGGCACTCGCGGGCGACAGCTTGGAGAGCGCGCCGAGCGCCCGTGCCCATCTCGTCGGGCCCGAGCTCGCCCATGAGGACCCACAGGCGGGCCACGGTCTCGTCGTCCAGGGACGCGAGCGCCGCGAAGAGGCCCTCGATGGCTGGCGCGTCGCCGCGCACGAAGATCTCGACGCCATGCTCGAAGCGGCGGACGAACGACAGGAGCGCGTCGAGCCGCTCGCCCAGGCGCGCCATCTCCGGGGCGCCGGCACGTGCCGCGTCGCGAGCCTCCGACGCGCAGCGCTCGATGACCGGCAGCACCGGCGCCGTCTCGCGGTCGCGTCGGCCCGCGGCCACGCGACGGAACCACTCCCAGTGGTCGTCGACCACGAGCCAGGCCGTGGCGGCCGGACCCCGCTGCCCGGATCGTCGCGGGGCGGTGGCGCGTTCGACGAGGCCCCACTCCTCGCACTGGGCGAGGGCCAGGCTGGCGGCGCGATGGCTCATGCCGAGGGCGCGTCGCACCTCGGGCTCGGTGAGCGGGCCGTCGGAGACGAGGAGGTAGCCCTGGACCATCGCGGTCGACGGGGCCACGCCCCAGGCGCCGCCGATCTCGCCCCAGGCCGCGGCGAACGACCGCCGCAGCTCTTCAGCCGGGCCTCCGGCTTCGGGCGCTACAAACGTGCTACTCACGCAAGCATGTTACTCCCAGCGCACGAGCACGGCTCCGAGATGCCGAAAGCCCCGGCTGCGGACAGCCGGGGCTTGATCGGGGGGAGGAGGACCGGGTCTAGTGGGCGCAGCCGCCCGCGTTGGACGGAGAGCCGTCGGTGTTGAACGAGGAGCCGCAGGCGCAGCTGCTCACGGCGTTCGGGTTGTTGATCGCGAAGCCGGAGCCCATGAGCGAGTCGACGTAGTCGATCTCGGCGCCGTCGACGTACTGCTGGCTGAACTGATCGATGACGATCGGCACGCCGGCATGGTCCTCGACCTTGTCGCCCTCGTTGAGCTTGTCGTCGAACGCGAGGCCGTAGCTGAAGCCGGAGCAGCCTCCGCTCTTCACGAAGAGGCGGAGGTTCGCATCGGCCTTGCCCTCGCGCTCGCGGAGCTCGATCACCTTCTTCGCGGCAGCCTCGGTGACCGATACCAGCAGCTCGCTCGTCGGAGCGGGCGCGGTGAGCGAGATCGGCTCGCGAGGAGTCTCTGACAGCGTCATGTCGGTTGTCGTCTCCTGTGATGCGCCGCGAGGCGCGTCTGTGTCGGGATTACGCTTCGGAAAGTATAGCAACCTCCGTCGTCGATCCGGCAACGGGACCTCCGGGTCGCCGAACGCATCGGCATCGGTACACTGTGGGACCCGCAATTGGAGGACGCGCGCGCCGTGAAGCTTGCCAGCCGCATGGAGCGGATCGGGACGGAGACCGCGTTCGAGGCCGCCGCCCGCGCCCGCGCCCTCGAGGCGACCGGGCGCCACGTCATCCACCTCGAGATGGGGGAGCCGGACTTCGACACGCCGGCCAACGTCAGCCAGGCGGCCGCCCGCGCGCTTCTCGACGACAGCCAGACCCACTACACCGCCGCGACCGGGATCCTCCCGCTGCGCGAGGCGATCGTGGCCGACGCCAAGCGCTGGAAGGGGATCGACACCACACCCGACCAGGTCGTCGTCACGCCCGGCGCCAAGCCGATCATGTTCTACGCCATGCTCGCCCTGATCGACGACGGCGACGAGGTCATCTATCCCAACCCCGGCTTCCCGATCTACGAATCCATGGCGCGCTACGTCGGCGGCGTGGCCGTCGCGGCGCCGCTGCGTGAGGCCGACGACTTCCGCATGGACATCGACGAGGTCGCAAGCCTCGTCACGCCGCGCACCCGGATGATCGTCACGAACTCCCCCCACAACCCGACCGGATCGGTCCTGACCGATGCGGACATCGCGCGCCTGGCGGAGCTCGCCATCGAGCACGACCTGGTGGTCCTGGCCGATGAGATCTACGGCCGCCTCCAGTACGAGGGCACGCCGCTGTCGATCGCGACCCTGCCCGGCATGGCCGAGCGCACGATCACGCTCGACGGCTTCAGCAAGACGTTCGCCATGACCGGCTGGCGCCTCGGCTACGGGATCGTGCCGGAGTGGCTCGCGCCGTCGTTCAGCCGCCTCGTCATCAACAGCGTGTCGTGCACCAACGCGTTCGCCCAGTACGGCGCCATCGAGGCGCTGAACGGGCCGCAGGATGCCGCGACCGCCATGCGCGACGAGTTCATCGCGCGACGTCAGCTCATGGTCGACGGACTCAACGCCATCCCGGGCGTGACGTGCGTGATGCCGCACGGCGCCTTCTACACGTTCCCCAACATCAGCTCCTTCGGCCGCACCTCGAACGAGATCGCCGACCACCTCCTCTACGACGCCGGCGTGTGCGGGCTCTCGGGCACCGCGTTCGGCGCCCACGGCGAGGGGCATCTGCGCTTCAGCTACGCGAACTCGCGCGAGAACCTGGCCGCGGCGCTGGAACGCATCGGCGAGTCGCTCGGGAAGCTCGAGCGCACCGGTGAGCTGGTCGGGGCGACGCATTGACGGATCGCCCCCGCGTGCTCGTCACCCGGATCATTCCGGACGAGGGACTCGACCCGGTTCGCGAGGCGTGCGACGTGGACCTGTGGGAGGACGAGCTGCCGCCACCGCGGGACGTGCTGCTGCGCCGGGTCGCCGGCATGGACGGCCTCCTCTCGCTGCTGACGGACACGGTCGACGACGAGCTCCTCGACGCCGCCGGTCCGCAGCTGAAGGTGGTGAGCAACTTCGCGGTCGGCTTCGACAACATCGACGTTCCGGCCTGCACGCGGCGCGGCATCCCTGCCGGCAACACGCCCGGCGTCCTGACCGAGACGACTGCCGACCTCGCGTTCGCCCTGCTCATGGCGGCCGCGCGTCGCATCCCCGAGTCGGTCGACTACGTCCGCGCCGGCAGCTGGCGAACCTGGGGGCCGATGCTGCTCATGGGCGTCGACGTCCACGGCGCGACACTGGGGATCGTCGGGTTCGGGCGCATCGGCCGCGAGATGGCGCGCCGCGGTCGCGGCTTCGGGATGCGGATCATCTACCACGACGTGCACCCCGCCACCCCCGAGGAGGAGGCCGAGCTCGGCGCGCGCCGTGTCGAGATGGACGAGCTGCTCGCCGAGTCCGACTTCATCAGCCTGCACGTCAACCTGACCGACGAGACCCACCACCTCATCGACGCCGATGCGCTGCGTGCCATGAAGCAGACCGCGGTCCTGGTCAACACCTCGCGCGGACCGGTGGTCGACCCGGATGCCCTGACCGATGCGCTTCGCGACGGCCAGATCTTCGCGGCGGGCCTGGACGTGACCGAGCCCGAGCCGCTGCCGGCCGATCACCCTCTGGTGAGCCTGCCCAACTGCGTGGTCGTGCCGCACATCGCATCGGCGTCGCGGGTGACCCGTGGCAAGATGGCGGCGATGGCCGCCGCCAACCTGCTGGCCGGGCTGCGCGGCGAACGCCTCCCGACGCCGATCAACCCCGACGTCTACGAGTAGCCCCGTGCCCGACTCCCCGATCAAGATGCCCGACCTGTCGAAGCCGCATAAGTACGAGCACCAGCGGCCGCATCGGCCCTCGCACCTGCCGAAGCGGCTGACGCCGCCGCCGGAGCGGTCGGGCCGCCGGACCTGAGCCTCTTCCTCTACGCCGGCCTCGTGCTCCTGATCATCATGGTGATCCTGGCGATCCCGTACGCCATCGGCTTCCTCTTCGAGGTCGTGCACCTCTAGGCCCGTTGCCCGCTGTCAGGCCTGGGCGGTCCAGACCAGGATGCGGTCGTCCTCGACCTTGACCTCGGGGCGGACGAGGTCGGGCAGGTCGATCGGGTAGGCACGTGCGTCACCGCGGTAGGCGCCGTCCGAGCGCCAGGCGCGGCGACCGTTGGCGAGGCGCCCGGCCAGGTCGAACGAGGCGCCGTGGCACGGGCAGCGCAGATCCTCCCAGTCGGGGCGGAAGTGGAGCGTGCAGCCCATGTGCGTGCACACCGATGAGAGGGCGCGGATGGTGCCGGCGTCGTTGACGACGAAGCCGTCGAACGCCGCGGTGCTGAAGCGGACGGCCGTGCCCTCGGGCACGTCGTCCACCCGCGCGACCTCGGCCCAGAAGCCCTCGCCGGAGACGAGCGGCTGGTCGTCGCTTCCGCCGGTGCGGTCGGCGTTCCCGCTGCGCAGCGTGACTCCGATGATCCCCGCCGCCATGCCGGCCGCCGCGCCGAGGCCCACGCGCAGCAGCGTCGCGCCGGGTCAGGCGCCAGCGTGCGGCACCGTCGGGCTGCGGCTGCTCGCGGACCGGCGGAGGCGTGCGGACCGTGGCGATGCCCGCATCGGCCTCGCGCATGCGCAGGCGCAGCTGCTCGACGAAGGCCGGGTCGGGCGCCGCGGTGCCGGACGGGTGTGACGCCGGCGGCGAGCTCGGCCGCTGTCCGCGCCATCTCGGCCTCGTCCGTGTCCTCGACCGCTTCCGGCGAGGGGCGACCGTCGCCGAGCAGGGCGTCGACGTAGCCGTCGAAGCGCTCGGCGGCGTCGGTCAGGCGGCGATCGGGCGTCGGGCGGTCAGCCATCGTGGCTCTCCGATCAGCGCCGCGCGGCGCAGGGCGCGGTACTGGAGGACGCGAGCGTTGCCGTTGCTGATGCCGAGGGCGACCGCGGTCTCGGCCACGCGTCTTGCGCTCGAGGAAGCGAAGCTCGAGCACCCGCCGATAGTGGTCGGGCAGGCGTCGCAGGAGGGCCTGCACGCGGGCCGCGGCCGGGTCGTCGCCCTCGGGCTCGGGGCGCGGCGGCTCATCGGCCGGCTCCCAGCCGGGCGCCACGTGATCCGTCCCGACGAGCGGAAGCCGGTAGAAGGCGCGCCAGTAGTCGGCGATGGCGTTGTGCGCGACGCGGTACAGCCACGCGGCCACCTGGCGCGGGTCGCGCGAAGTGTCGAGCTGCTCGACGGCGCGCACGAAGACCTGCGCGGTCAGGTCCTCGGCGTCGGGGTGGTTGCCGACGCGCGCGTAGACGAACCGATAGATCCCGACGACGTGCTCGTCGTAGACGCGCTCGAACGGGCCCGGACCGGTGGACATCTCACCGATGCGGTACGACCGCCGGTTACGCCGGCGGTCGCAGCGGGGCGACCAGCGCGGCGACCTCCTCGAGGAAGCGGGCGTCGGTCTCGTCGAAGGCCTCGAGCTCGGAGCCGTCGACGTCGATCTCGCCGATGACCGCGCCGCCGTCGAAGATCGGCACCACGATCTCGCTCTTCGTGGATGCGAAGCAGGCGAGGTATCGGTCGTCAGCGCTGACGTCGGGGACGATCTCGGTCATGCCCGAGGCGGCCGCCGCTCCGCACACGCCGGTGCCGATGGGGATGCGGGTGTGCTCGGTGGCCTCCGGCCCGCTCCACGGGCCGAGGACGAGGTCCGTCCCCGACACCCAGTAGATGCCGATCCAGTCGTAGTGGGCGAAGCGCTCGCGCAGGCGCTCCACGACGCGCTGCGCAGCATCGGTCGGATCCGCGGCCTCGGCGATCTCGGCGCGGAGGGTGTTGAGGGCGTCGCCGTGCGCGGCCGGGCGCTCCTCGACCACGGGGTGGGTCACTGGCTCGGGCTCTCGGCCCAGCGCTCGGCCCACAGGTCGATGGCGGTGATCGCGCGGCGCAGCTCGCTGCCCTTGTCGGTGAGGGAGTACTCGACCCACGGCGGCATGGCACTGATCTCGCGCCGCTCGATGAGCCCCTCCTCCTCGAGCAGCTTGAGCCGCTGCGAGAGGGTCGCCGAGTTGGCGCCGCCCAGCGCATCCTGGAGCTCGCAGAAGCGCTGCGTCTGCTCGCCGAGGGTGCGGATGATGCGGAGCACCCACTTCTGGCCCGAGCACGGTGAGGGCCGCGGTCGCGGCGCACTCGGCGCGCAGCGCGGCCTCGCGGCGAGCGGCGCGGGAGCGGTGGGCGGTGGTCTGGGCGGGCACGGGGGTCGGGTTCATCAGGGAGCGAACCCTAGCACCGCACCGGCCTGCCCTCAACCGGGACCGAGCGTGCTCAGCCCTCGACCGTGATCGTCATGTTCATTGACGAGTGAACCATGCACGTGATGTTGTAGGTGCCGGGCTCGTCGAAGGTCACCGTGATGTCGGAGCCGCCCTGCTCGTTCACGATCGGATCGTCGACCGCGACTCCGTCCGTGCCCTCGGTCACCGTGTGGCCCGAGGTGTCGGTGAATGTCACCGTTGTGCCCGACGGAGATCGTCAGTGTCGATGGAGTGAACTGGGCTCCGGAGAGCGAGACTGTCTCGCCCCCGTCGCCCCCGTCGCTGCCGTCGGGTGGAGTCGACGAACCGCCTCCGCCGCACGCGGCCAGCGCCAGGGTCAGGCTGAGCAGGATGCCGGCAATCGCCATCGGCCGAGATCGGTGCAAGATCGTGCCTCCAATCGCTGTTGGGTGGATGGGCCCGGGTCTCTTCGGGCTCTACGGCCGCAGTTACGAGTGGGCCGCACCTCCTGTCCCCAGCGATTGCGCTGAGACGCGGCCAATTGCGAGGTGGTCTGATTCTCGACGATAGTTTGCGCTGGGGCGCGGTATTTGACGCCCTCGGACGAGGCACGCATAGTGCGGTGGCCCACCTTCCGCCCCGCGTGTCGAGCATGCCGCAGACAACGATCTACGTCTCGCCCCGCTCCCTCGGGGCACCCGACCAGCGACCTCCCGCGGTGGTCACCTCCGACCTCGCGCGACTCTTCGCGGGCAGCCCGGCGCTGGCAGGTATCTCGATGTCCGTGCAGGCCGGGCGCGCCGTGGCCCTTCTCGGCCCGAACGGCGCTGGCAAGACCACGCTCCTGCGCGTTCTCTCCACGGCCATCCGGCCCTCGTTCGGCACCGCCCGCGTGGACGGGCTCGATATCGACCGTGACGCGGGCCTCGTCCGCGAGCGCGTCGCGTATCTGTCGCACGCCACCGGCCTCTACGACGACCTCACCGCACGCGAGAACCTCGCGTTCGCGGCCGCCATGCTCGACACTCCCGACCGGCCGATGCGGGTTGAACGGGCGCTCTCGGACGTCGGCCTCGCGGACCGAGCCGGCGAGCGGGTCCGCGGCTTCTCGGCCGGCATGCGCAAGCGGCTGGCCCTGGGCCGAATCCTGCTCGGCAACGCATCCCTCGTCCTGCTCGACGAGCCGATGGCCTCGCTGGACACCGAGGGCATGGGCCTGGTCGAGCAGCTGCTCGACGCGTGGAAGGAGGTCGGCGTCTCCGTCCTCGTCGCCGCCCACAGCACCGACCGGCTCGGGCCTCACCTCGACGCGCGCGTCACGCTCGAGCGCGGCCTCTGTCACGGCCGTCGAGGGCGCCGGGGTGACGAGCACGCCTCCGGCTCCGGTGGCGGCCGGCCGCCCCGCGGTTGCCGCCCGATGAGCCTCATTCGACGCGAGGCGTCGATCGCGATGGCCATCGCCCGCAAGGACGCGACGGCAGAGCTGCGCGGCCGCAGCGCGGTCGTGGGCACGCTGTTCTTCGCGGCGGTCGTGCTCCTCCTCTTCGGCTTCGCCCTCGGGCCCGATGCCGCCCGCCTGGCGGCCGCAGCACCGGGCCTGCTGTGGCTGGCGCTCGTCTTCGCCGGGCTGTTCGCCATGAGCCGCCTCCACCTGCTCGAGGCCGATGACGGTGCCCTCGAGCAGCTCGCCCTGTACCCGGTCTCCCGCCGCGCGATCTACGCCGGCAAGGCGCTCGGCGGCTTCGCGTTGATGTGCGGGCTCGGGCTTGTCGTCGTGGCCGCGGTCGGGGTCCTGTTCGCCGTCGACATCGGCTCCGCGTTGGCGCCCCTCACCCTGACCGTCGTGCTGGGAGCGGCGGGGATCGCGGCAGTCGGCACCTTCTACGCCGGGCTCACCGTCCGCCTGCGGGCGCGCGAGGTGATGCTTCCGCTGCTCATGCTGCCGGTGCTCGCTCCGCTGCTGCTGGCCGCGGTGAACGCCACGACCGCGGCGCTGGCCGGCGACCCCTTCGGCGAGCTCGGCTCGTGGCTCCAGCTCCTCGCCGCCTTCGATCTGGTGATGCTCGTCGCCGGCGCAGCGACGTACGGTTACCTGCTGGAGGACTGATGAAGACCCGCATCCTTGGGTTCGTCTCGGCGATCGCGGTGGCCACGGCCGTCGTGGTGGCGCTGTTCGTCGTGCCCGCGGACCTCAACCAGGGGGACGCACAGCGGATCATGTACGTCCACGTCGCCTCGGCATGGCTGGCCTACCTCTCGTTCGCGGTCACGGCCCTCGGCGGGATCCTGTGGCTGTGGCGGCGCGATCTGCGCTTCGACCACGTGGCGCTGGCCGGCGCCGAGGTCGGCGTGATGTTCACCGCCTTCGCCATCTGGGGCGGCATGATGTGGGCCCGCCCGGTGTGGGGCGTGTTCTGGCAGTGGGAGGATCCTCGCCTCACCACCACGGCGCTGCTCCTTGCGCTGTACGTCGGCTACCTGCTGTTCCGCCGCCTGACCGATGACCCCGAGCGCCGAGCGACGCGTGCCGCGATCCTCGGCATCATCGCCGCCATCGACATCCCGATCGTCCACTTCAGCGTGGAGTGGTGGCGTGGCCTGCACCAGACCGCGACGATCGGCTCGCCCGACCGAGTCCTGAACCCCGCCGCACCGATGGCCTTCGTCGGCACGTTGCTCGGGATGCTCGGCGCCTTCACCCTGACGTGGGTGTACTTCATGATCCGTCGCTACCAGCTCGCCCGGCTCGACGCGGAGCGCGAGCAGTCCGCCCGACTCGACCGTCTTGCCGCAGCCGCCCACCGCGCCGCGGAGGTCCCGCGGATGACGGACCTGCCGTACATCGCCGCGGCCTATGGCGTGATCATCGGCGGCCTCGTGCGTTTACACGGTCTCGCTCTGGCGCCGCCTGCGGGCGCGGTGAGCGTCGCCCCGCCGGCCGAACCGATGCTGGCCCCACCGCGACGGCCATGGGGCATCCTCGTCCTGGTGGGCGTGGTGGTCCTCGTCGTCGGATACCTGGCCTTCTCGAGCGTCGGCAACGCCCTGGTCTACTACCTGACCCCGACCGAGCTGCATGGACCGCGGTGACGCCGCGTTCGGCACCCAGGTTCGTCTCGGTGGGCTCGTGAAGGAGGGGAGCGTCTCCGGCCCGGCGACCGACCTGACCTTCGTCCTCACCGACGGCGACACGGACATCATCGTCCACTCGACCGTTGCGCCGACGAGGTCCTTTCGCGAGGGATCCGGGGCGGTGGTCGAGGGAACGCTCGGGGAGGACGGCATATTCGAGGCGACCCAGGTGATCGTGAAGCACGACGAGAACTACGTGGCGCCCGAGCCAGGCGCGGTGCCGTCGAACAACCAGTTCATTCCGGGTGAGGGCGAGTGATCCCGGCCATCGGCCATGCCTCGATCCTCCTCGGGCTGGCGCTGAGCGTCTTCGCCGCCGTGGCGTTCGTCCTCGCCGGGCGCGGGGCTGACCGCAGCCTGCTGCGGAGCGGGCGGCGCGCCGTCATCGGCTCCTTCGCCGCGGCCGCGTCGGCTGCGCCGCCATGGTGGCCAGCCTGCTGGCCCACGACTTCAGCGTCCTCTATGTCGCCGAGAACAACGCCACCACCACTCCGCCGTTCATCAGCGCCATCAGCCTGTGGGCCGCTCTCGAGGGCTCGATCCTGTTCTGGACGTTGCTCGCGACCGGCTGGGCGTCGCTCGTGCTGTGGCGGCACCGCGACCGCCACGCGACGCTCATGCCGTGGGTGGGAGCGACGCTGGCGATGGTGAACGCGTTCTTCTTCGGCGTCATGGTCTGGCCCGGCAATCCCTTCGCGCTGCACGACGCCGGTGGCGGCGGAGGGCCTCGGCCCCAACGCCCTGCTCCAGAACCACCCGTTCATGGCGCTCCATCCGCCGCTGCTGTACCTGGGCTACACCGGGATGGCGGTGCCGTTCGCGTTCGGCGTCGCCGCGCTCGTCACCCGGCGGCTCGACGCCGAGTGGCTGCGCGTCGTGCGGCGCTGGACCCTCGTGCCGTGGATCTTCCTCAGCCTCGGCATCACCGCCGGGGCGTGGTGGAGCTACGAGGTCCTCGGCTGGGGCGGCTACTGGGCCTGGGACCCGGTCGAGAACGCGGCCTTCCTGCCGTGGCTGACCGCGACCGCGTTCCTCCACTCTGCCATGGTCGCCGAGCGTCGCGGTGGCCTGCGGATCTGGACGGTGGCGCTCGTCATCGCGACGTTCACGCTGACCCTGGTCGGCACGTTCCTGACCCGCTCGGGCGTCGTCGCCAGCGTGCACAGCGTTCACCCAGTCGGCCATCGGGCCGTGGTTCCTGGGCGGCATCGTGCTCGCGCTGGTCGGCGGGCTCGGCGCTGCTCGTGTGGCGCCTCCCGCAGCTCATCGGCGGCGGGCGTCCCGTCGCGCTGTTCAGCCGCGAGTCGGCGTTCCTGCTCAACAACGTGCTCTTCCTGGCGCTGACCTTCGCGGTCCTGTTCGGGACGCTGCTCCCGATGCTGGTGGCCGCCACGAGCGGCGACACGATCAGCGTCGGCGCGCCGTGGTTCAACCGCGTGACGGTGCCGATCTTCGTCGCGCTGCTGTTCCTGATGGGTATCGGTCCGGCCCTGCCGTGGGGCGCGGCGTCGTGGGCGACGGTGCGGCGAGCGCTTCGGGGTGCCGCTGCTCGTTGCGGGCGTGGTGGCGAGCGCGGCCTTCGCGCTGGGCCTGCGTGAGCCCGGTCCGCTGGCAACGCTCGCCCTTGCCGCCTGCGTCGCGACGGTGATGATCGACGAGGTCGTCCGGGGCGCCCGCGCGCGCTCCCGCAGCCGCGACGAGGACCCCGCCACCGCGACCTGGCGCCTCGCCACCCGCAACCGGCGCCGCTACGGAGGGTACGTCGTCCACCTCGGCGTGCTGGTCATGGCGGTGGCGGTCGCGGTCTCCTCGGCGCATGGCCATCGATCGCACCGTCACCCTCGCGCCGGGCGAGTCGGCCGAGATCGGTGGCTACGTCGTCACCCACCGCGGCCTCGAGGTGGCGACACTGCCGAGCGATGCCCGCGTCATCGAGACGCGGGTCGAGGTCGGATACGCCGGGGCGCGCACCGGCACGCTCAATACCGCGCTGCGCGACTACCCGAACTCGCCCACGCCGATCGCCACCCCCGGCGTGAGCACATCGCTGGCCGAGGACCTGTACGTCACGCTGCTCGCCACCGACCCGGACTCCGAGACCGTGACGCTCCACCTGTTCGTGAACCCGCTCGTGGCGTGGATCTGGATCGGCGGTGGAGTGGTCGGGATCGGCGCGGTCTTCGCGGCGTGGCCGGAGCGTCGGGCCGTGCGGGCGCCTGCCACCGAGCCCGCCGCGATCCCCAAGGCCGCATCGGTCGAGGGCGCCTGACCGATGAAGGTCCTGCGCTGGCTGCTCGTGCCGCTCATCGCCGTACCGCTGGTGTGGCTGCTCTTCACCGGCTTCACCCGCGACCCGTCAGCGGTGAACTCGCCGCTCATCGGCCAGCCGGCACCCGAGTGGCGCCTCTACGCGCTCAACGGCGACCGGATCTCCACCAACGACCTCGTCGGCGAGCCGTACCTCGTCAACTTCTGGGCGAGCTGGTGCGGTCCCTGCGTCGACGAGCACCCGGTGCTGGCCGATGCCCACGAGTCGGATGGCGTGACGATCTTCGGCATCCTTTACCAGGACGATCCCGACGACGCGGAGGCGTTCCTGGCCCGCTACGGCGACGCGGGATACCCGAACCTCATCGACGTCAACGGCAGCCTGGCGATCGACTACGGCGTGACGGGGCCACCCGAGACGTACTTCGTCGATGCCGAGGGCATCGTCCGCGCCAAGCAGTTCGGGCCCCTGACCGAAGAGATCATGACCGAGAAGCTGGCCATGATCGGGGTCGTCCGATGATCCGCTGGGTGGGCATCGTCGGCATGGGCCTGCTCCTGGCGCTGTTCCTGGTCGTGGTCCTCCGGCCGGGTGCTCCCCGGACCGATGCGGTCCGCGCCGCCGCCATCGCCGCGGACCTGCGCTGCCCCGACTGCGCCGGCCTGTCGGTCGCCGATTCGCACACCGCCGCAGCGGTCGAGATCCGCCGCCAGATCGACGACCTGGTCGTCGGCGGCGCAACCGACGAGGAGATCCGCGACCACTTCGTCGACCGCTACGGGGAGTGGATCCTGCTGCAGCCCAGCGCGCCCGCCTACTGGATCATCCCGCTCGTCGTGGCGGTGGGGGCAGTGATCGGGTTGGGAGCCTGGCTGCTCGCCCACCGGCAGGGCCCGTCCGATGGACCAACCGTTCCGCTGCCTGACGAGGAGCAGCGCCGGCGGCTCCACGAGGAGGTCGAGCGCCTCGATGCCTGAGCTCGCCGTACTCGTGATCGGCCTCGCCGTCGCCGCGGCGTTCGTGCTGGCGCCGTTGCGCAGCCCGGCGCCCGCCGCGCGCGTGACCGATCGAGCTCGAGACGGCGCGGGTCCGCCATCGCGTGGCGCTCGAGGCGCTCCGTGACGCCGAGGCGGATGCCGCGGCAGGGCTGCTCGAGCCCGCGGCTCGCGACGCCGCGGTGGCCGAGGCGGAGACGCGGGCGGCGGAGACCCGAGTGGACCTCGACGCCGCCATCGACGCCGAGGCGATCACCGCGGACGTGCCGGCGTCGAAGGGCGGGAGCTTGCGTCCCGCTGCGCTGGTGGCCGCGGGGATCATCGGGATCGTCGTGCTCACCGGATCGCTGGCGGGCGTGCCCGGGTTCGCGAACGCGACGGTCGTCAACCAGGGCCTCGCCTCCGCCCAGGCCGCGGAGGCGGAGCGGCAGGAGACGATCACCGAGCTTCTCGCGGCCGTTGCCGCGGATCCCACAGACGCGGTCGCGCTGTCGGACCTCGCCGACGCGTACCTCGCCGGCAGCTCCCCCGACGAACTCGTGCGAGCGGCCGCGGCGCTCCAGCTGCTGATCAACGCCGATCCTGGCCGGCCCGATGCCTACGAGCGCCTCATCACCGCGTACCTGCGGGCCGGCGACTACGCCAACGCGCGTGCGGCGCACGACTCGTACGTCGGGCTGGCCGAGGCGGATCCGGCCGAGGCGGCGTTCTTCGACGGGCTCATCGCCCTCCGCGGCGAAGACGACCCGGAAGCGGCACTGACGGCGTTCGAGGCGTTCCTCGAGCTCGCGCCGGACGACCCTCGTGCCGGCATGATCCGCGGCCTGGCCGACGAGGCGCGGGAGGCCGCCGCCAACTAGCCGAGGGCGACCGGCTCGAGCATGCGCTCGAGCTCCGCGAGGTCTCCCGGACCGATCTGATCGAGAAAGTGCTCTGTCACGCCTCGCAGGTGGATCGGCGTGGCCGCCCGCAGCCGCGCGTGGCCGGCACGCGTGAGCGACGCCCACTGCCCGCGCCGATCCGTCTCGCAGGTGACGCGCTCGACGAGACCCTCGGCGACCATGCGGTCGACGAGGCGGGTCACGCCCGAGCGCGACAGGAGGAGCGCATCGGCAAGCTCGCTCATGCGCAACCGCCGATCCGCCGCTGTTGCCAGCTGCACGAGCACGTCGTAATCGGTCAGGGCCAGGCCCTGCTCAGCGATCAGCTCGCGCTCGAGCGCTCGCATCACGGTCGCGTGAGCGCGCAGGAACGCGCGCCACGCCGACAGACGAGGGTCGCGCGCCGTCGCGGAAGCGGGGGATCGAGGGGCCGTGATCATAGTTGCACGAGCAAGCATACACGCCCGATCCGCAGAGGCGACAATCGGAGCCATGGCTCGCATCGACTATCCGTCCGCACCTACCTCGGAGCAGGTCGACGACTATCACGGCACCAGCGTCGTCGATCCGTATCGGCCACTGGAGGACTCGGACTCCCCGGCGACGCGGACGTGGATCACCGCGCAGAACGCCCTCACCGAGCACCACCTCGCCGAGGTTCCCGAGCGCCAGGCCATCCGCGATCGCCTCGCCGCGCTGTGGGACTTTCCGCGCGCCGGCGCCCCATGGCGACGCGGCGAGCGCTGGTTCGGCCTGCGCAACACCGGCCTCCAGGACCAGGACGTCCTGTGGCTGGCGGGCACCCCCGAGGCCGAGGGCACGCCGCTGCTGGATCCGAATGCGCTCAGCGACGACGGCACCACGGCGCTGTCCGCGGTCGAGACGAGCGAGAGCGGGGAGTACATCGCCTACGCCACGAGCGACGCGGGATCCGACTGGCGCACGTGGGGCGTGCGTCGCGTCGAGACCGGCGAGGACCTGCCGGACCGGATCGGCTGGAGCAAGTTCAGCTCGGCGGCCTGGACGGACGACGACGCCGGCTTCTTCTACGGCCGCTATCCCGAGCCGCCGCCGGACGCGGCGTACGACGCGCCGAACCGGGGACAGGAGCTGTGCTACCACCGCCTCGGCGCCGACCCGGCCGACGACTCGGTTGTCTTCTCCACGCCGGACCAGCCCGAGTGGGGCTTCGACCCCCATGTCTACGACGAGGGGCGGCTCCTCGTGCTTGTCGTGTGGCGAGGCAGCGACCCTGAGAACCGCCTGTACACCGCGGACCTCTCGGGAGGCGTCGAGGCGCTGCGTATCGACCGGCTTCTCGACGAGGCCGATGCGAGCTATGGACCCATCGCCGCAGTCGGCGGCACGCTCTACCTCCACACCGATCGCGACGCGCCGATGGGGCGCGTCGTGGCTCTCGACGTCGAAGCGGGACCGGGGCTGCGCGAGATCGTCCCCGAGTCGACCGACGCCCTGGAGGAGGTTCGACTGGTCGGCGACCGCCTCGCGTGCCTCTACCTTCACGACGCCCACCACCGACTGGCCATCTTCGAGCTGGATGGCACGCATGTCACCGATGTCGCGTTGCCGGGCATCGGCACGGTCGCCGAGCTCGCCGGGCGCCGCGACGATTCGGAGCTGTTCTGCACGTTCCTGACGTTCGCCTCGCCGCCGGTGGTGCTCGGCGTGCGGATGGCGGACGGCGCGGTGCGCGAGATTCGACGGCCGGCGCTGCCGTGGGATCCGGACGACTACGTGACCGATCAGGTCTTCGTGACCTCGCCTGACGGGACGCGAGTGCCGCTCTTTCTCACCCATCGCCGCGACGTGACGCCGACCGGTGACGTGCCGACCTGGCTATACGGCTACGGCGGCTTCCAGGTCGCCATCGGCCCGATCTTCAAGCCCGAGTGGCTGGCCTGGATGGAGCGCGGCGGCCTGTTGGCGGTCGCATCGCTGCGCGGCGGGAGCGAATACGGCAAGGCGTGGCACGACGCGGGGCGCCTCGCCAACAAGCAGAACGTGTTCGACGACTTCGCGGCCTGCGCCGGATGGCTCGCGGCGTCGGACTGGACCGACGCGTCACGCATCGGCATCCACGGGCGCTCGAACGGCGGGCTGCTGGTGGGGGCGTGCCTGAACCAGCACCCTGAGCTGTACGGCGCCGCCATTGCCGAGGTGGGCGTGATGGACATGCTGCGGTTCCATCGGTTCACCATCGGCTGGGGCTGGACCAGCGACTATGGCTCCGCCGACGACCCCGACCAGTTCCGCACGCTGCTGGCGTACTCGCCGCTGCACAACATCCGCCCCGGCACGGCCCATCCACCCACCCTGATCACGACCGGCGACCACGACGACCGGGTCGTCCCGGGCCACTCGTTCAAATTCGCCGCCGCCCTCCAGGCCGCCCAGGCCGGCGATGCGCCGATCCTGATCCGCATCGACACCGATGCCGGCCACGGTGTCGGCAAGCCGGTGAGCAAGCTCATCGACGAGCGGGCCGACGTGCTGGCCTTCCTGGAGATGGCGATCGGCTCGCGTTGATCCTGCCTTAGCACGGGGGCGCTAGCTTCAGCCGGTGGGGCGATTCGGCGTCGGTTGTTATGATCGGTCGCCGCGCCGCGCTGGCGCCCGATGGAGAGCCGCGAGGTCCGCAACATGAAGCACCCTGGAGCCTCGTGGACGAGCGAGTGATGGAGCCCAAGGTCAAGCTGGCCCTGCCGGGTCGCTTCACGATCTCCCAGCTGCTGATGGACGACATGCCGGTCACGCTCGTCCCGCTGCCTGAGCTCACGCTGCGCGCGACCTACTTCGACACCCGTGACCTCCGCCTCGCTCGTCACGGAGCCGAGCTGCGCCATCGGACCGGCGAGGAAGGCGGGCCGCCGTGGACCCTCAAGCTGGCGACCGCCCTCTCCGGAGCGGCGTCGGACCGCACGGAGGTCCACTTCCCGGACCTGACCCGCGAGCCACCCGCCGCCGCGCGAGCGCTGGTGACCGCCCTGGCGCGACGTGAGCCGTTGACCGCCGTCGCGACGCTTCGCACGAGGCGCCGGCCGATTCGACTGCTCGTCGAAGGGTCGGCGGTGGCCGAGATGGACGACGACGAGGTCTCGGTGATCGAGCAGCGCAGGATCGTCTCGCGCTTCCGCGAGCTCGAGATCGAGGCGCTCGCCGACGATGTGGACCTTGCCGTCCTGACCGACCAGCTGATCGGTGCCGGTGCGAGCGTCGCCGAGCCGATTCCCAAGGTCGTGCGGGCTCTCGGCTCGCACGCCACGGCGCCACCCGATGCTGCGCCGGCCCCTCTGCCCTCGTTACCGACGCTCGCCGATGTCCTTCGGGCGACGCTGGCCGATGCACTCGAGCGCGTCGTTCGGAACGACCCGCTGGCCCGGCTGGGCGAGGATCCCGAGGGGGTGCACCAGCTGCGAGTCGCCTTCCGACGGCTCCACTCGGACCTTCGCACCCTTGCCGATGCGGTCGATCCCGCCTGGCGGACGCGGATCGAGCCGGAGCTGAGCGCCGTGGTCAGCGCCCTCGGACAGGCCCGCGACCTCGACGTCCTTCTGGCGGGGTTCCGTCGCGATGTCGGTGGAGCGGAGGCGGCCCGCCTCGCCCCGCTGTTCAGCGACCTCGAGCGACGTCGTGCCGAGGCGCATGCCAGCCTGCGACTCGTGCTCGAGGGTGACGCATACGTCGAGCTTCTCGACGAGCTCGTCGCGGCGGTCGCGGAGCCGCCTGTCGGCGAGACCGCGGCCGCTCGAGCCTCTGTGGCGCTGCCGGCGCTCACCCTGGCCGCGTGGGATCGGCTGGCGCGTCGCGCCGATCGCCTCGAGCCCGACAGCCCGGTCGGTGACTTCCATCGGGCTCGGATCGCGGCCAAGCGCGCGCGATACGCCGTCGACCTCGCGTCGCGCATCCTTCCCGGACGAACCGGCTCCGGAGCGGCGCGCCTGGCCGAGCAGATCGCCGAGCTCCAGGACCAGCTCGGCGCCCTTCAGGACGCGGCCGTCGCCGAGGTGGCGATCCGCGGATCGGCCAGTGGCACGAAGGTGGGGACGGCCTTCGCCTTCGAGGCAGGACGCCTCGTCGAGCGGGCCCGACACCGCGCCGCGGTCGCGCAAACCGAGTTCCTGGAGGCGTGGCCGAGCGTCCGTCGCCGGCGCTGGCGAAAATGGGCCGAGTGAGCCCGCCGCACGTCCGCGCGGCGGGCGGCGTCGTGTGGCGTCCCTCGCCCGACGGCGTCGAGGTGGCCGTCATCCATCGGCCGCGCTACGACGACTGGAGCCTGCCGAAGGGGAAGCTCGCCAGCGGCGAGTCGGACATAGATGGCGCCGTCCGCGAGGTTCTCGAGGAGACCGGCTTCCACGTGCGAGTCGGGCGGTCGCTTGGGGAGAGCCGCTACGACACGCCCTCGCCCGCGGGGCCGCGTCCGAAGATCGTGCGCTGGTGGGCCATGCAGGCCGAGGAGGGAGCCTTCTCGGCCACGCGCGAGGTCGACGGGCTCGACTGGCTCTCGCTCTCCGAGGCTGCCCGGCGCCTGACGCGTGATACCGATCGCGGGGTGCTCGAGCGCTTCGCTCGCGGGCCGGCCCCGACGCGAACCGTGCTTCTCGTTCGCCATGCTCGCGCCGGCTCAGCGGAGACATGGAATGGCGACGACCGCGAACGCCCGCTGGACGCGTGCGGCATCGCCCAGGCCGACGAGCTGGTGCGGATCCTGTCGCGCTTCGAGGTCGGGCGCATCGTGTCGGCGGACGTACGGCGCTGCGTTGACACGGTCCAGCCCCTGGCCGATGCCTTCGGGCTCGAGATCGCACCGGAGGCGCTCCTGTCCGAGGAGGCCTATTCCGGCCGTGAGGACGAGGCACAGGCCATGGTGCGAGGGCTCGGCGACCCTGAGCACGACGCGGTCGCCTGCAGCCAGGGCGAGGTCATCCCGGACCTGGTCCGGCGGATGGCCGCTGCCGACGGGCTGCCGTTAGGCGCACCGCCACGGGCCCCGAAGGGATCGACCTGGGCGCTGAGCCTCGACGCGGACGGGCGGCTCGTGGCGCTCGACTTCTTCGAGGCCCCGTCACCGACGGAGTGCCGCCGAGGCTAGGCGTCGGCGCGCGGCACCTCGATCCAGAACGTCGACCCGACGCCCTCCTCCGAGCTGAGGCCCACGCTCCCGCCGTGCGCCTCGGCGATGTGGCGCACGATCGCCAGCCCCAGGCCGGCACTGCCGCCCAGCTGCTCGACGTCGGGATCGCGCGCCCGCGAGCGGTCGACCTTGTAGAACCGCTCGAAGATCCGTGCCTGGTGCGAGTCAGGCACGCCGATGCCGTCGTCGCCGACGGTGAACCGCACGCGGTCGCCGATCGCGTCCCAGCCGAGACGGACCTCGCCACCGTGATGGCTGTACTTGACGGCGTTGTGCGCCAGGTTGAGGAGCGCCTGGCCGAGTCGAGTCGGGTCACCGAGCGCACGGACATCGGGTCTGCCCGGCGTAACTGGCGATGGAGGCGCACCTGCCGGCGCTCGGCGACCGGTCCGATGCGCTCTGCACAGCCGCCGATCACCTCGTCGGGGTCGAGCGCCTCGAGCAGGAGCTTCGTCTCGCCCGACTCGATCATGGACAGGTCGAGCAGCTCGTCGACGAGCTGGGCGAGGTGATCGGCCTCGCGCTCGACCTGGGTGGCGAAGTCGTGCATGCGTCGCTGACGTCGTCGACGGCCCCGGACGAGATCGTCTCGGCCAGGAGCTTGATCGACGTGATCGGCGTGCGCAGCTCGTGCCCGATGTTCGCGACGAAGTCGCGGCGGACGCGCTCCATCCGACGCAGCGCGGTGATGTCGTGGAGCGAGAGGACGAGCCCTCCGCCGATGACCGGGACGGCGTCGACGGCGAAGTGCCGGCTTCCGAGATGGCCGAGGTCCGCCTCCCCGTGAGCCGCATCGCCGGCGCTCAGCGCTCGGCGCGCGATCGCGTCGAGCGCCGGCCGAGCCGAAGGCCGCGATCAGGCTCAGGTCGGTCAGGGCGTCCAGGTCGCGCTCGGCCAGCGCGGCCGCCTCGGGACCGGCGCGAACGATGCGCAGGCGATCGTCGACGAGGACGAGGAGGTCGCCGCCGCGCCGCGCGATGAGCGCCTCGAACGCGGCTCCGGCGACCGAGTCGGTCACGCCGCCCGCGGCGCGAAGGCGTAGCCGACGCCGCGCACGGTGCGGAAGTAGTTGTGCCGGTCGCTCCCGCGCAGCTTGCCGCGCAGCCAGCTGACGTGGACGTCCACGGTGCGCCCGTCGCCGACGTAGTCGTAGCCCCAGATCCGCGCCAGCAGCTGGTCGCGGGTGAAGATCCGCCCGGGCGAGGCGGCCATGTGCGTGAGCAGGTCGAACTCCTTCGTCGTGAGGTGGACCGGCTCGCCGTCGACCGTCACCTCGCGACGAGCGACGTCGATCGCGACGTTGCCGAAGCTGAGCACCTCGCGACGCTCGGGCGTCATCCGTCTCGCGCCGATGACGGCGGAGCACGGCCTCGATGCGCGCCAGCAGCTCGGGGCGGCTGAACGGCTTGGCGATGTAGTCGTCGGCGCCGATCTTGAGCCCGACGACACGGTCGATCTCGTCGCCCTTGGCCGACAGGACGATCACCGGCGTCGTCACGCCCTCGCGTCGCAGCACCCGCAGCACCTCGATCCCGCTCATGCCGGGGAGCATGACGTCGAGAATGATGATGTCGAGCCGGTCGCCGCGCGCCGCCTCGAGCGCGGTCTCGCCGGTCGCGGCGGTCGACGACCTCGTATCCCTCGCGCGTCAGGTTGAAGGCGAGGGCCTGCCGCAGGGTCGGATCGTCTTCGACGAGGAGGAGCCGTGCGTCGCATCGGTCGGCCCTAGGGGTTGAGGTCCTCGACCTGCCCGGTGGCCAGGTAGACGACGTCCTCGCCGATGTTCGTCACACGGTCGCCGAGTCGCTCGAGATGGTGGGCTGCGAACAGCATGTGGGTCGCCTGCCGCGCGCGCTCCGGTGCGACCACCATGAGGCGCATCGCGTCCTCGTAGACGCTGTCGTAGAGCTCGTCGATCTCGTCGTCGCGGCGGCACACCTCGCGCGCCTCGTCCTCGCTGACATCGACGAGAGCCCGCATGGCGGCCCGCAGCTGCTCGCGGCAGATCTGCTCCATGCGCGGGATCTGCTTGAGGATGGGCGTCTCCGGCTCCGACGCCAGCTGCTGGGCCAGCTTGGCGATGTTCACCGCGTAGTCGCCCATGCGCTCGAGCTCGGCAGAGGCGTGATAGAGCGCCAGCAGCTCGCGCACGTCACGCGCGACCGGGCGCCTGGGTGGCGATCAATGAGGTGATCTCGGTGTTGATCTCGCGCTGGAGCTCGTTGACGTCCGCATCGTCCCAGCGGACGCGATCGGCGAGATCGGTATCGCGCTCGACAAGCGCGCGGCCCGACCGCTCGAGCGCCTCCTCCACCTTGGCGCCCAGGCGGAGGACGTCGTCCTTGACGCCGTCGAGCGCCCGGTCGAACGTCGCTCGCGGTCCGAGATGGTCAATGTCGCTCGTGATCTGATCCATGGTACCCGCCTCCTCAGCCGAACCGGCCGGTGATGTAGTCCTCGGTCAGGCTGTTGGCTGGACGCGTGAAGAGCTGCTCCGTGGGCGCCATCTCGACGAGGTAGCCGGCGCGGTCCTCGCCCATCGTCAGGAAGGCGGTGTAGTCGCTGACTCGCGCCGCCTGCTGCATGTTGTGGGTCACGATGACGATCGTGTAGTTCTCGCTTGAGCTCGCGCATGAGCTCCTCGATCTTCAGCGTCGCGATCGGGTCGAGCGCGGAGCATGGCTCGTCCATGAGGATGACGTCCGGCTCGACGGCGATGGCGCGGGCGATGCACACGCGCTGCTGCTGGCCGCCCGAGAGGGCTGTGCCGGGCGCCTGGAGCTTGTCCTTGACCTCGTCCCAGATGGCCGCCCGTCGCAGCGAGCGCTCGACGAGCTCGTCCATCTCCTTTCGGCCGCCCTTGAACCCCGCGACCTTGGGTCCGAAGGCGACGTTGTCGTAGATCGACTTCGGGAACGGGTTCGGCTTCTGGAACACCATGCCGATGCGTCGCCGGACCTGGACCGGGTCGATGCCGTCGGCGTAGAGGTTCACGCCGTGGTACAGGATCTCGCCGCGTGACGTGGGCCGTCTCGACGAGGTCGTTCATGCGGTTGAAGCTGCGCAGCAGCGTCGACTCTTGCCGCAGCCCGATGGCCCGATGAGGGCGGTGATCTTGTTGCGCGGCACCTTCAGCGAGATATCGCGCACCGCCCGGAAGTCGCCGTAGTAGCACGACAGGTCGCGCAGGTCGAAGACGACCTCGTCGTCCGGGAACTCGAGAGCCTTCCCGCTCGCGGTGGCGCCGGGCGCGATCTGCTCCGATTCGTCGACGCTCGGTCCGCGTCATGACCCGTATTGTGGGGCCCGCGTGCGGGACCTCGCCGCGGTCGATTGCGGCGTCCGGATCGGTCTTGATGCTCACGGGATCTACCACCTTCGTTCGAATCGGTTGCGCAGCCAGATGGCGATCGCGTTGACGAGCAGGATGACGACGAGCAGGACGACGATCGCGGCAGCGGTCAGCGCCCGGAACTCGTCCTGCGGCTCCCGTGACCAGTTGTACACGATGGTCGGCAGGGCGGTGAACCGCTCGAAGAGCTGATTGATCGGGCCGAAGATGGAGTTGAACGTCCCGACGATGGCGCCGACCATGATGATCGGGGCGGTCTCGCCGAACGCCCGCGCCAGGGACAGGATGGTCCCGGTGAAGATGCCCGGTGCCGCATACGGCAGCACGTGGCTGCGTACGGTCTCCCATCGCGTCGCGCCGACCCCGAACGCGGCCTCGCGTATGGAGTTCGGAACGGCACGCAGGGCCTCCGAGGTGGTGATCACGACCACCGGAAGGACGAGGGCCGCGAGCGTCAGCCCGCCGGCGATGAGCGTGTTGCCGAGGCCCAGGAGGGTCACGAACACCGCCAGTCCGAGGAGCCCGTACACGATCGCCGGCACCCCGGCCAGGTTGCGGATGTTCGTGCGGATGAACCGTGCCAGCCAGTTGTCCGACGCGTACTCCTCGAGGTAGATCGCTGCGCCGACGCCGAACGGCATCGCGAGCACGACGACGATGACGATCAGCATCAGCGAGCCGATCAGACCCTGGACGATGCCCGCGTTTGCGGGCCGGGCCGACAGGGGCGAGGTCAGGAAGTCGATGGGTCGCTCGGTGAGGACGGGCAGGGCTCGAATGAGGATGTCGGCCAGCAGCACCAGGAGGATGCCCAGCGAGATCATCAGCGAGAGCAGGAGCAGCGCCTCGACGACGACACTTCGCACGTCGATGCCGCCGCCGCGGAGCCGGCGCTCCACTGCCTCGGTCGGTGGCGCTGCGTGCCGACGGATGGCCTCGGTGGTCATCAGTACCGTCTCCGGACGCGACGCACGAACGCCTCGCTCACGAGGTTGAGCGCCAGCGTGAAGAGGAAGAGCAGGAAGCCGACGAAGAACAGGCTCTCGAATGTCAGCTCGGCACCCTGAACCTGGTCGGAACCGATGGCGAGGGCGGTCATGGCTGCGGTCATCGTCTGCCCCGGCTCGAGCGGGTTGACCTGGAAGAGCGAGCCCCCGGTGGCGCCGGCGGCGATCGCCACGATCATCGTCTCGCCGATCGCACGCGACACCCCGAGGATGAGGGCCGCCATGATCCCGCTGACTGCCGCCGGTACGACCACGCGCAGGCTCGTGGTGCGCTTGCGCGCCCCCAGGCCGTACGAGGCCTCACGAAGGTAGTCGGGCACGGCGAACATCGCGTCCTCTGCAATCGATGCGATGAGGGGTGTGATCAGGATGCCGACGGCCACTCCGGCGGCCGCCATGTTGAAGATCGGCGCCCCGAACGGCTGGATCAGGTTCGGGCTGATGACCGTCAGCGCGAAGAATCCGAGCACGACGCTCGGGATGGAAGCGAGGATCTCGAGGATCGGCTTGAGCCAGCGCCGGACCCTGCGGCTCGCGTACTCGGAAAGGTAGATCGCGGCTCCGAGGCCCAGCGGTGCGGCCACGATCATGCCGATCGCCGATATGACCAGCGTGCCTGCCACGATCGTGGCGATGTCGTACATGCCGCGGCGAGGGAACCATCCGCCCGACACCAGCGCGGCCGGGTCGACCTGGAAGGCGAAGGTCAGCGCATTGCCGATGAGCGAGAGGATGATCGCGGCGCTGATGACGATCGACGCAACGGCGCACGCCAGGAACAGGCTGCGCATCGCGGCCTCGCGTCGACGACGGGCCGGCGCGATCTGGAGATCGCTGACGCGGAGGCGCGCCTCGAGTGGCTCGGCGGTGGCCGTCATCTGATCGTCACTCTATCAGGCAGGTCCGCAGAGGGGGATCCGACCCAGATGGCCCGATCCCCCTCGCACGTGTCGAAGCTCAGCGGCCGTCCCAGGCCGCGCGCGTCTCCTCGAGTGCCTCGTCGGTCAGCGGGACATATCCGGCCTCCTCGACGGCCGCGATGCCGTCGCCGAGGTAGAAGTCCACGAACGCGACGATCGCCTCGTTCTCGGCAGCCTTGTCCGTGTTCACGTAGATGAACAGGTCACGGCTGATCGGGTATTCGTTGCTCGCGATCGTCTCCGTCGTCGGAGCGACGCAACCATCCCCACCGTCGACCTCGATGGCCTTGACGACGTCGGTGTTCTCCTCGTAGAAGGCGAAGCCGACCCAGCCGAGCGAAGACTCGGACCCGCTGATGCCCTCGATGATCACGTTGTCATCGGCCGATGCGGTGTAGTCGGGGCGGGCGACCTCCTCGGTCTCGCGGGCCTCGGCGATGTCGCCGAACACGATCTCGAGGAAGCTGTCGTACGTGCCGGACTCCTCGCCGGGAGCGGTCACCTCGAGCGGCGCGTCCGGGAACGGCCCGTTGGACGTGCCGAAGTCGCCGCCGTCGAGCTCGGCGGCCAGCGCATCCGCGTCGCTCCAGTTGTCGAAGCCCTGCGACTCCGGTCCGAGCAGCGAGTAGAGGTCGCCGAACGAGAGGCAGGTGACCGCGTTGTTGTCATGCGATGTCAGGACACTGATGCCGTCGATGGCGACCTTCAGTTCGACCCACGGGATCCCAGCTTCTTCGCAGAGCGCGCTCTCCTCCTCGCTGATCTGCCGCGACGCATCGCTGATATCGGTCTCGCCGTTGCAGAACAGGGCGAAGCCATCGCCGGTGCCGGGGCCGTCGACCGAAAAGTCGAAGTCCGGGTTGTTCGCAGCGAAGTCCTCGCCGACCAGCGAGGTGATCGGCTCGACCGTTGACGAGCCCGAGACCACCACGGATCCGGTCACGCCACCCGCGGCCTCCGACTCCTCGGAGCCTCCGCCCGAGCATGCCGCCAGTGCGAGAACGAGTACGACGCTGATGCTCAGCGGCGAGCGCCACCAATTTCGATTCACAGCTGATCCATCCTCCGGTGTGGGGGAATCAATCGAGCGGCCGCGCAGAAACGCTCGCCCACTCCACACCCCACCCTCGGGGGGCGCGCTTAACGTGGGCTTAGGGGAGCGTCAAGCGTGCGTTAAGGCACCAAGCCGGCCGACTGCCCGACGATCCCCACCGCTGCCCCCGCGGCGACGAGAACGACCGACGGCACGTGCCCGGACCACAGCGCGACGCCGGTCCCGAGCGCGATGGCGAGCGTCAGGGGGTCGACGATCGCCGAAGACCCGAGCTGAACGGTGACCGCCGCCATGAGGCCGATGGCGGCGGCATTCACGCCGTCCAGGAGTGCCGCCGTCAGCGGTCGATCGCGGACGCGATCGACCAATGGGGCAACCAGCTGCCGCCAGCACGAAGGCGGGCAGGAAGATCGCCACCGTCGCGACGATCGCCCCCGGAACGCCTGCAACGACGTATCCGATGAATGTCGCGGTTGTCAACAGCGGTCCGGGCGTGACCTGGCCGACGGCCACCGCATCGAGAAGCTGTGCATCCGTCAGCCAGCCGAGGCGTTCCACCAGATCGCCCCGAAGAAACGCGAGCAGGACATAGCCGGATCCGTACAGCAGCGCGCCGGCCTTGAGGAAGACCGCCCCGAGAGTGACGAGATTGACCGATCCGGCGGTCACCGCGGCAGGGACGACGATCCCGAGGGCTGCCCACGGCTGCGATGTCCCGAGCCGCAGCCCGGCGACCACGACGGCACTCCCCAGCGAGCAGGACGAGCTCGTTGACGCCGGCAACCCATAGGACGGCGACCGATCCGGCGACGATGATCCGCAGCGGAGCGGTCAGCGTGACCCGCCCGAACGAGACGAGCGCCGCGATCACGATGACGATGAGCACCGGCTTGACGCCGTACAGCAAGGCCGCTCCGGTCGGCGTGGCACCGTACTTGACGTACAGCCACGCCAGCGCGAGTACGACGGTGGCCGCCGGTACGATGAAGGCCAGCCCCGCGACAACGAGGCCACGCCCGCCGGCCCGCCGCCGTCCTACGAGCATCGCGAGCTCGGTCGAGTTGGGACCGGGATCAGGTTGGCGATCCCCACGAGGTCGACCATCTGCTGGTCCGTCAGCCAGGCACGGCGCTCAACGATCTCCCGCCGCATGAGTGCGACGTGCGCCGCCGGTCCCCCGAAGCCGATGACGCCGAGCGTGCCGAACACGGCGAGCAGCTCGCGAAGTCGGGTTCCACGCGAGGGCATGGTCACGTCGCGGATTCTCCCAGAGCCGCCCACAACCTCTCCAGTCGACGCCGACATCGTCAGGAGGTATCCGAGAGCGTGGAGTCGGGTGACCCTTGGTGGCTGCCGTCGTGAGAACCCTGGCGACGCTCAGGTCTCGTAGGCGTCGACCATGAAGTCGAGAACGTCATGTCGCAGACCCGACTCGTGGGCCGCCGAGATGTGCTCGAGCAGCTCGTCGAGCAGCTCGTCGTCGTCGCAGGCCTCGACGGTCGTGCCGCACTCGCAGTCGAGCGCGACCTGGACGCGATGCATGCCTGGCAGGCCCATGCCACCAGCCTGCCCGGATGGGGTCAACCCGCCGTCAAGCCACCGTCGAAGCCTGGTGAATGGCCACGGGTGCGGACGCTAGGTGAAGAGCCGATTGAGGACGAGATAGGCCAGCGCAGCGATGGTGCCGGACGCCGGGAGAGTCACGATCCAGGCGGTGACGATCTGGCGGGCGACGCCCCAGCGGACCGTTTTGATCCGGTCGGACGAGCCGACGCCCATGATCGCCGAGCTGATGACCTGGGTGGTGCTCACGGGCATCCCGAGGTTCGAGGCCCCGAAGATGATCGTCGCGGCGGTCGTCTCGGCAGCGAACCCATGAACGGGGTCGAGCTTCACGACCTTCTGCCCCATCGTCTTGATGATTCGCCAGCCGCCGGCGGCCGTCCCGAGGCTGATGGCTGTTGCGGCGGTGAGGATCACCCACAGAGGAACGACGAACTCGTCGATGACCCCGGCGGTGAAGAGCGCGAGGGTCATGATGCCCATCGTCTTCTGGGCGTCGTTGCTGCCGTGGCTGAATGCCATGAAGGCAGCCGATCCCACCTGGAGCCGGCGAAACTTGCCGTTCAGGCGCTGGGGGTTGGCGCGTCGGAACACGTTGAACAGGAGTGCCATGAACAGCAGTCCGCCGATGAAGCCGATGATCGGCGAGCCCACGAGCGGCACGAGCACCTTGGTCACGATGCCCTCGATGTTCCACGATGAGATGCCGGCCGAGATCAGCGAGGCTCCGAGCATGCCGCCGATGAGGGCATGGCTCGACGACGACGGGATCCCAAGGCGCCAGGTGATCAGGTTCCAGATGATCGCGCCCACGAGCGCTGCGGCGATGACGGCTTGGGACTCGACGTTCGGATCGATGATCCCGCCCGCGACCGTCTGCGCCACCGCAGTTCCGGTCAGGGCCCCGGCGAAGTTGGCGACGGAGCTCATGACGATCGCCCAACCGGGCCTGAGTGCGCGGGTGCTGACGCTCGTGGCGATCGCATTGGCGGTGTCGTGGAAGCCGTTGATGTAGTCGAAGGAGACGGCCAGCACAAGGACCGCCACGAGCCCGAAGGTGACGCCTTCAGGCATGCTTGGAAACGATGCGCTCGATCACGTTGGCCGCGTCCTCGCACGCATCGATCGCCGCCTCGAGAAGCGCGTAGACGTCCTTCCACTTGATCAGCTGGATCGGGTCGACGTGATCGGTGAACAGGTCGGCCACTGCCTTGCGACCGATGCGATCGCCCTCGTTCTCGAGCCTGTGGACCTCGATCCAGTGGGGTGCCACGTTCTTGAAGCCCTTGAGCTTCTCGAGTGCCTTGACGAGCTCCTCGCACTGCTGCACCACGATGGCGGCCTGCTCCTGGACCACCGGGGTCGGCTCCTCGATCCGATAGAGGATGAACGTGTCCGCCACCTCCTCGATGAAGTCGAGGATGTCGTCGAGCCGCGTGATGAGCCCGTGGATGTCCTCCCGATCGAAGGGGGTGACGAAGGTGTCCTCCAGCTTGTGCCCGATGTCGTGGCTGAGCTGGTCGCCGCGCTTCTCGAGGTCGGTCAGCTGGCTGGCGAGACGCTCGCGCTGGTCGTAGGAGCGGAAGAACTCGTCGAGCACGCGAGCGGCCGCCAGGACGTTCTGGGCGTCCTCGACGAACATGTCGAAGAACTTCTCCTCGCGCGGGATGAACGGCAGTCGCATCTTGAGTGGGGCCTCCGTACCGGGTGCGGCGCGAATGTTAACCGGCCGTCAAGCCACCCGTGCGGCAGCCCCACGACCGAGGCGTCCGACCGACTACCATCCGGCCACGATGCGACGCATCTTCCTCTGGATGGCCCGCAATCCGTGGCTGCGCGATCACGTTCCCAACTGGTGGTTCGCCAAGCGGGCGGTCCGCCGATTCATGCCAGGTGAGCAGCTGTCCGACGCGCTGGACGCGGCCGAGTCGTTCGCTCCCAGCGGCGTCAGCGCCTACTTCACCCGTCTGGGCGAGAACCTCTCGGACCTGGCCGAGGCCGACGCGATCGCAGCGCACTACCTCGACGCGCTCGACCAGATCAAGGCGCGCGGGATGGACGGCGAAGTGAGCGTCAAGCTCACCCAGCTCGGCCTCGACCTCGACGAGCCCACGACCCGGCGTCACGTCGGGGCCATCGCCGCACGAGCTCGCGAGCTCGACCTCGGGACCCTCTGGATCGACATGGAGGGCAGCGACTACACCGAGGTCACCGTCGCGCTCTACGAGGCGCTCAAGCCCGACCATCCGAACCTGGGGATCTGCCTCCAGGCGTACCTCAAGCGCACCGCCGCGGACATCACCCGGCTCCTGCCGCTGGCCCCGGCCGTCCGAATGGTGAAGGGCGCCTACGACGAGCCGGCGCGGATCGCGTACCGGTCGAAGTCCGAGGTCGACGCGAACTACGTCGCGCAGTGCGTCGTGCTCCTGCGCGACGGGACCGGCCTCGTTGGCCTCGGCACGCACGACGTCAGGCTCATCGAGCAGATCGCCTCGGCCGCGGAGGCGGCCGGCATCGGTCGCGAGCGGTTCGAGGTTGAGATGCTGTACGGCATCCGCGCCGACGAGCTGGAGCGTCTCGCGAAGGCCGGCTATCGCTGCCGCGTGCTCATCGCGTACGGCGAGTTCTGGTATCCGTGGTACCTGCGTCGCCTCGCCGAGCGGCCCGCGAACGTCACCTTCGTGCTGCGGCAGCTTCTTCCCTGGTAGCCACGCACCCGCGGTGACCGCGTCGGTCGAACCCTCCTATCGCGCGCTGCTCGCGGTCCCGAGCATCCGCCGCGTCCTCGTGTCGATGCAGCTCGCCCGCGTGGCGCAGTCGATGGTCGCCGTCGCCCTCGTCCTCTTCACGCTGGACCGATACGGGTCGCCTGCCTTCGCCGGCCTCGTGACCTTCGCCTCGATCATGCCCGGGCTCCTCATCAGCCCACTCGCCGGCGCGCTCCTCGACCGGCACGGCCGGATCCGCCTCGTCATCCTCGACTACGTGGTGGCGCTCGCAGCCCTCACGCTGATCGGGGCTCTGGCGCTTGCCGACGCGCTGCCGGGCGCCCTGCTCCTCGTCATCGCGGTCGTCTCGTCGCTGACCTCGATCCTCAGCCACGTCGGGCTGCGCTCGCTGTTCCCGATCCTCGTTCCGGAGCCGCTCTGGGAGCGCGTCAATGCCGTCGACTCGAACGGCTACGTCGTGGCGAGCATTCTCGGCCCGCCCATCGCCGCGGGGCTCGTCGCCGTCCTCGGAGGCGCGTCGGCCATGATCATCATCGGCCTCGTCTTCGGCTTCGCGGCCGCCGTGCTCGTGGGTGTCCCGGAGCCGCCCTCACCCAGCGCCTCGACCGGGCGCCTGTGGGCCGACGCGGCGGCGGGCCTGCGCTACACGTGGCGCAACCGCACCCTGCGCGGGCTCGGATTCTCGATCACCTTCGGCAACCTCTCGCACGGGATGACGACGATCGTGCTGCCGCTCATCGTCCTCGAAGAGTACGGACTCGGGCCGGCGGTCGTCGGCCTCGTCTTCGCCGCGTCCGGCGTGTCGGGGGTCGCTTCGGCCTTCACCTTCGGCCGGGTCGACACGCGAGGGCGCGAGTGGTCGATGCTGGTGTGGCCGATGGTGGCGCTCATCCCGGTCGTCGGGCTCCTGCTCGTCGCATCCGGGGTCGCCTCGGTCCCGGTCGGCGTCGGGCTCCTGGTGGCGCACATGGTCCTCGTGGGCCTGCTCCTCGGTCCGATGGACATCGCGCTGTTCACGGTGCGCCAGCGGCGGACTGACCCCGCGTGGATGGGCCGCGCCTTCTCGGTCTCGATGGCCTTCAACTATCTCGGCATTCCGATCGGGGCGGCGCTGGCCGGGATCCTCGCGGCGAGCTCACTGCAGCTCCCCATCATCGTGCTCGGGCTGGGCGGGACCATCGCATCGGCCCTGGCCGCGGCCTTCCTCTTGCCCCGGGCCGACCCGAACGCCGGTTGAACACACGGCTCGAGCGGCCGGACCCGGAGCCGGTGTGCACCAGCGTCACGCATCGGAGACGCAGCTCCCGATACCGCCTATCCGCTTGGCCGGCCAGTGCATCGAGGGCACGCCCTGGGCCAACGAGAGCCCTGAGACAGCGGCCCTGGCACGCTTGGCTGGCCAATGGGTGACGCTCCGGCAAATCCAGCGGATCGCCCGCCCTCGCTATCGCCGGACGGCGCGCCAGCAGCATGCGCCAGCGAAGCGCTAGCCGATCCCCACCAGCCGCGCGAGAGCGGCCGCCGCTGCGGCGACCACGACCACGAGGAGCACCGGAGCGCGCAGGAGGAGCGCGATGACGGCTGCGCCGAGGCCGATGACCCGCGCATCCAGCACGAGCGCCTGGCCGTCGGCGAAGGTCGTGGTCGCTACCAGCGCGGCCAGCAGCGCCGGGGCGAGGAGCGCGACGACGGAACGGAGCCGGTCCGGCAGCGGGCGCCCGCCGAGGAGCACCGGACCGGCGGCCTTGATGGCCATGGTTCCGCCGCCGACGGCCAGCACGATGAGCCAGGTCTCGGTCACCGCCGCACGAGACCGATGAGGGACGCCGCAGCCGCGGCGATGATCGGAATGCCGGCCGGGGTGAACGGGACGAGCACCAGGGCGATCGTGGCACCCATGACCGCGGCCGCGACCGCCTGCCGCGACGCGAGCTGCTGGGTCAACAGGGCGAGAAACAGGGCCGGGAACGCGGCGTCGAGGCCCAGGGCGGCGGGATCGCCGAGACGCTCTCCCCCAACGACTCCGATGACGGTGCCGCCCACCCAGCACAGCCACAGCACGATCCCGGCGCCGACGAGGCGGTCCGGGTCGAATTCGCCATCCCCGCGCGCGGCGATGGCCCAGGACTCGTCGACGACGAGCTGCGCGGTGAGGAAGCGGCGCAGCGGCCCGCCGCGCAGGAACGGCGCCACGCTCACGCCGATGGGCAGGTAGCGGGCGTTGAGGAGGAGCGCGGCCACGATGGCGGCCACCGGCCCGCCGCCCGCGGACAGCACCGATGCCGCCGCGAACTGGGCGGACCCCGCGAACGCGGTCGCGCTCATCGCCACGGCCGGCAGGGCGCCGAGCCCGCCGGTCGAGGCGGACAGGACGCCGAACGACACGCCGAACAGGCCCACGGCGATGCCAAGCGGCACGGCGGTCGCCGCGCCGCGGCGCAGCTCGAATCGGATCGGGGTGTCGAGGGCCATGAGCCGACGATGCTACCCGGCCCGGCCGACGCGTCGAATGACGTAGGTGGCCACGGGCCCTTCGACCGGCGACGGCGCCGCGATGCGGGCGCAGGCTGGGGTCATGAGCCCCACCACCCCCCGCGTCTCGACGTCCGACCTCGCCATCTTCGCCATCCTTGGCGCGGTCTGGGGCGGCTCGTTCCTGTTCATGCGGATTGCCGCGCCGCAGGTCGGTCCGCTGTGGTCGGCGGAGGCTCGTATCGGCCTGGCGGCAATCGTTCTGCTGGCCCTCTTCGGCAGGCGTGCCTGGCCGACGTTCCGCGCGCATCCGCTCGCGTTCGTGGTGGTGGGCGTCACCTTCTCGGCCGTCCCGTTCAGCCTCATCGCGTACGGGTCACTCACGCTGCCGACCGGCATCGGCGCGCTCCTCAATGCGGCGACGCCGATTGCGACGGCCATCGTGTCGGCGCTCTGGATCGGCCAGCGCATCACGGGCAGGACCGTGATCGGCATGCTGGTCGGCATCGTCGCAGTCGCCGTGCTCGTCGGCTGGTCGCCGCTTCCCGCCGGTCCGGAGACGCTCCTCGCGGTCGCGGCTGTGCTGGGCGCCACGCTGAGCTACGCGATCGGCGGAACGACCATCCGGCGACACCTCCACGGCGTCTCGGGCGTCGAGGTCGCGACCGGGCAGCTCGTCATCGGCGCGGTCGTGCTCCTCCCGGTCGCCGCGGTCAGCGGACCGCCGGGCGTCCCGTCAATCGACGGCGCTCTGGCCCTCGTTGCCGTCGCCCTCGTCTCGACGGCTCTGGCGTGGCCGCTCTATTTCCGCGTCCTGTCGCACACGACCCCGATGGCCGCCAGCAGCGTCACGTTCGTCGTCCCGGCGTTCGGCATGCTCTGGGGTGCCCTGGCCCTGGGGGAGCCGATCGGCATCGGCCTGGTGGCGGGCTTCGGCCTCGTCACCGTGAGCCTCGTCCTCGTCCTTGGCCTGCCGATCCCGTCAGCGGCACCGCTGGCCCGACGGCTGCGGGGCGCCGCCCCGGGCACGATCTCGGCCCGGCCGACCCCGGCGTAGAATCGGTCGATGGCCATCCAGACCCCGACCCGCCGCGAGCGGATGCGCGACAGCGTCGCCCCGTTCCTCTCGTTCTTCAACGGGCCGTTCTCCCGGCTCAACCACCAGGCCGACGTCGCCAACTTCGCGGTCGGCAACCCCCAGGAGATGCCGATCCCGGCCTACGTCGAGGCGCTCCAGCGGCACGTCGCGCCGCAGGACAAGGACTGGTTCGCCTACAAGATGTCGGAGCCGGAATCGCAGCGCATCGTCGCGGCCACGCTGACCCGACGAACCGGCCTGGCGTGGGATCCCGCCGACGTGGCCATGACCAACGGCGGCTTCGCCGCGCTGGCCGTCGCGATGCGCGCCCTGGTCGAGCCGGGAGACGAGGTCGTGTTCCTCAGCCCGCCGTGGTTCTTCTACGAGTTCCTCGCCCTCGCGGCCGGCGGCGAGCCGGTCCGCGTGAGACTCGATCCGCCGGACTTCGACCTCAACCTCGGCGGCATCGACGCGGCCATCACGCTCGCGGACCCGTGCCGTGATCGTCAACAGTCCGCACAACCCCAGCGGTCGGATCTACTCCACGGCCGTCCTGCGCGAGCTGGCGACGCTCCTGACCGATGCGAGCGCCCGCATCGGCCACCCGATCTGGATCATCAGTGACGAGCCGTACAACCGGATCGTCTTCGACGGCCGCAGCTACAGCTCGCCGGCCGAGCACTACCCGCACACGATCATCACCTACTCGTACGGCAAGACCCTGCTGGCGCCGGGAGAGCGCATCGGCTACCTGACCGTCCCGCCGACCACGCCGGGGCGCGAAGAGATGCGCGAGGCGATCTTCCTCGAGCAGGCCGTCCACGGGCTACGCCTTCCCGAACGCGCTCCTCCAGCATGCCCTTGGCGACATCGAGCCGCTGTCGATCGACATCGCCGCCATGCAGGACCGCAGGGATCGGCTCGTACCCGCGCTCAACGAGCTCGGCTTCGAGGCCAGCATGCCCGAGGGGACCTTCTACACCATGGCGCGCTCGCCGATTCCGGACGACGTCGCCTTCGCCGAGATCCTGGCCCGCCACCGGGTGCTGGTGCTGCCCGGCACGATCGTCGAGGTGCCCGGCTGGTTCCGCGTCAGCCTGACCGCGTCGTCCGAGATGGTCGAGATGGGGATCCCGCGCTTCGCCGCGGCGGCCGAGGAGGCCCGGGCGCTCTAGGGCGCGTCCAGCGCCGCGGGCTCCACCACCAGGATCAGGCCCTCACGAGCCACGACCCGGACCGATGCGCCTGCGTCGGCCTCGGCGTCGCACCGCGCCTGCCAGGTCTCGCCCTGGATCTGCACCTCGCCGAGCGGCGCGCAGCGCCGCCTGACGCGACCGGTCGCACCTATGAGGGTCTCTGGCCCGACCTTCGGCTTGGCGCGCCCGGACCACCAGACCGTGAAGGCCGTCTCGCTGATCTCGACGGCGAGGCCGATCAGCACGGTGAGGACGCGCCAGGACTCGGGGACGACGAAAACCGCGAGAAGGAGCGAGATCAGGAAGAACACGTCAGCGCATTCTCGCCGATGCGGCTGAACGCAACAAAGGTTGATGTGGTCGATCAGCGCCCGGCACGGTCGTCGCTAGAGTGACGGAACCCAACATGGAGTCTCGATGACGTGAAGTTCATGACCACGGTGACCACGACCAACCCTGCCGAAGCTGGGGAGCCCCCGGCAGAGCTGATGGGCGCCATCGGCGCGCTGGGCATTGAGGCGGCCCAGGCCGGGATCCTCCTCGGCTCGGGCGGGATGGGCCTCGACTCGACGATCGTCCTCGCCGACGACGAGATCAGCGTCGTCGACGGACCCTACGCCGAGAGCAAGGAGCTCGTCGGCGGCTTCGCCACCTACGAGCTGCCCTCGCGGGAGCAGGCGATCGCTTGGGCGCGCCGGTTCGCGGAGCTCCACCGGATCCACTGGCCCGGCTGGGAGGGGCGCATCGAGATCACCGCGCTGATCGACATGGCCGGCGGCTGAGGCCGTTCGGCCGCCAAGGGGCGGCGCCGACGCACCCGAGGGCAGAATTTCCCTGACGGCGATGACCTTCGGCACTACCCCGACCCGTGTTCCATCCGGACGCTTGCCGCGACACCTGCGCAGCAACGATCGGAGGCAGTCGCATGCAGAGGACCTGGCGGCGGGTGGTGACCGCCGTTGTCGGGAGCGTCGTGATCAGCATTCTGTCGACACTGGTGGTGCGACGCCTCCTCGGGCGGCAGAAGCGCCCGGCGGAGGTGCCCGGCGCAGAGCTCCCCGTCTTCGACTCGGCACAGGGAAGGACCGAGATCGAGCGCGCCTACCAGGCTGTGCTCGACCAGTGGCCGGTGCCGTACGTCCAGCGCCACCTCCCCACGCGGTTCGGCGTGACGCACGTTATCGAGAGCGGGCCGCCGAAGGCCCCGGCGATCGTCCTCCTGCACGCGTACTTCGCGACCGCGGCGGCTTGGTATCGGACGGTCGGTGCCCTCAGCCGGGACCACCGCGTGGTCGCAATCGACGTCATCGGTGACGCCAATCTCAGCCGGCCGGTCAGACCGATCACCTCTCTCGACGAGTACGACCGGTGGTTCGTGGAGGTGCTCGATGGCCTGGGCGTGACCACGCTGTCACTTGCGGGCAACTCGTTCGGCGGCTTCCTGGCGACCCACTTCGCGATCGAGATGCCGGAGCGGGTCACGAAGCTCGTCCTGATCGGTCCGGCGTCGACCTTCCGTGTCGATGCCCGCCTTCTGGGTCAGGATGTTCGCGCCGAAGGCCGCCTACCTGATCCTGCGGTGGCTGCCGGGCCGTGCGCGCGCGATGCGCGCCTGCGAGGCGTGGATGTATGCCGGGCTACCGCGCGATCCGGCATGGAGCAGGCTGTTCAGCCTCGTGCTGCTCCACGGTGGAACCGTCAACCAGGTCTTCCCGCGCGTCTTCTCGCGTGAGGAGCTCGCGCGGATCCGCGCGCCGGTGCTCCTGATCCTCGGCGACCGCGAGCGGATCTATCCCGCTGACGCCGCCAGGGACTCTGCCCGAGCCTTGTTGCCGTCGATCGAGGTCCAGATCATCCCCGATGCGCACCACGTCACTGCCATCGCCCAGCCCGCATTTGGTGAACGATGCCCTGCAGCGCTTCCTGGACGATGCGCCGGCGGCACGCCCGAAGGTGACGCGTCGCGCTCGCCAGCCCAAGAGCGCTTCGCCAGGCCGGGCGCGCCCGGCGGCGGTCCCGGTCGCCTCCTGATCGCGAGCCTCGACGCCACCTCCCGATGAAGGATGCGATCCCGGCGCGGTAACCGTCCTTCGTGCCAGTGGTGCCCTCTGGCACCGTGGACACATGCGGTAGCAGGTGCCGCCGAGCGCCGATGCTGGCACTATTGGTGCCCACAGATTCACACCCGACCGCACCGAGACGGCCGTGGCTGCTCACCCACACAGGAGGAGTCTTCCATGCACACTCGCCTCTCCCGCGGCCGACGCAGGGGACCGCTGACCGCGCTCGTGGTCGCCATGGCGCTCGCCCTCACCCTGCCCGCATCGACCATCGGCCACGGTCAGCCGAATCGATTCCCGAATCCAAGCTTCGAGTATGTGACGCTGACACCGGCCGCCTCCGGCGGCAGTGTCGTCGCCCTCATCAACTCGGGCGACACGTTTGACGGTCAGACGTTCGAGGGCATCCCCGACGGCCTCGGCGTCGTGCCGGTCGGCAACGGCAGGCGCTACGTGGACATCTACGTCGCCTTCGAGCAATCCCACGTGCCATTCGACGCTGACGCCGCCGGCCCGCAGCCCGCGTTCGCCGACTTCGAGGACTCGTCAGTGCACCGGGCGCGCCTCGACCTCAGGACCATGCAGCTGACGAAGCTCGACGAGGTCCTTCCTCCCTCGGCCGGGTTCATCCGATTCTGCTCGGCCTTCATGGCCGGTCCGGCGCAGGGCTTCCGGGACTACACGTTCTTCGTGAACGAGGAGTCGAACGACATCATCGACGTCCCCGCCGGCGCGCCATACGGCCCCGACCAGTCCGTCAGTCCGTACCGCCAGGCTGGCTACAGCGTGGCGCTCAACACGAAGCGGGGCACCTTCACCGAGATCCCGTTCCTTGGCCGCCACAATCACGAGAACACGGTGATCGTCCCCGGTGGTTGGCACCAGACAGTCGCCCTGTCGGGCGACGACACCTTCACTGCTCCAGGGTCGCAGCTCTACATGGGGACATCGCGCGGGCCCAGCTCCCTCGTGGACGATCGCGGGGCGCTCTGGGCCTTCCAGGTGACGGGGACTGACGCAGGCCCGCTCGAAGACCCGGCAGACCCGTTCAATGACGCCAATGACTTTCTCGAGATCGGGATGGGGGATGTCTGGTCGGGCAGGTTCATCCGGGTGCCCGATGACATCGCCCGCGGAACGACGAGCGACCAGCCGCAGGCGGCGCTCGAGGCCTGGTCGAACGCGAACAACGTCTTCCAGTTCGTTCGCGTCGAGGACGTCGCCTATGACCCCGACCACCCGCGTGTCGTCTACTTCACCGATACCGCGACGACACGGCTGAAGGAGGATCCGACGACCGGCCGACTGATCCGTGCCGGCGCATCGGCGGTGCCGTACATCAACTCCGACGGTCGTCTCTTCAAGATGGTGCTCAACAGGCACGATCCCACGGTCGTCGACGAGCTCTCGATCGTGGCGCAGGGTCGCCTCGCCGAGCAGCTGACGAACCCGCCAGCACCGGGCACGCCGACATTCAACGTGATCGATCCTGGGATCGGCTTCCGTGCTCCGGACAACATCGATGTGGGCCGTCGGAGCCTCATGCTCCAGGAGGACACGAGCAGTGCCAAGGTCTGGCGCTGGGACCTGGCGTCGACCTGGACTCACGTCGCCAGCGTGACCCATCCGACGGCACCCGCCGCCGGCGAGTCGAGCGGAATCGTCGACATGAGCAAGTGGCTCGGGGCCGGGTGGTGGGCGCTTGACGTTCAGTCGCACGTCAACCTGCCCGGAGAGGAAGGTCCCTTCACCTACACGACGCCGATTTCCGGCGTGCAGATCCCGTACTTCGAGCGCCGCGAGGACGGCCAGCTGCTCTTGATGCGCATCCCCGGCAGCTGACGTCGCACTGTTATCCGCGAAGGAGCCGCTCGGTCCGCCGAGCGGCTCCATCCACGTGTTCTGACGGGGGCGCGAGACCGCGCTGTCCTGCGGCGCGATGCGCGCTTATCTCAGGGGCTGAGGCGGCGTCTCCGGCCGATCGCGAGAGTCATCGCCGTCAGCACGAAGAGAGACCCAAGCGCGATGCCAACCCACGAGCCGTACTCCACGCGCGGGGCGGTCCCGGTGTTGGGAAGACTGCCGTCGTCACCACCGCCGCCGGCCGGAGGCGCGGTCGTCGGAACCGCGGCAGCAGAAGCGGCATCAGACGGAGCCACGGTGGGGGCGGGTGTCGGAGCCGCGGCGACGTCGAAGTCGAATGTCTCCGTCGTCTCTACCCCGTTCTCCGTGATGGACAACGTCACGCCATCGGCCCAGCTCGTCACCGGCGGGAGCCCGGTGCCGATTGCCACCTGGACCGCGGAGAATCGCCCGCTGAGGTACTGCGCCTTGAATGCGGCGAACGTACAGCCCGGGCCCGTCTGGAGGCAGAACCCATCCCCGTTGTCGGTGGTCTGCCAAACGATTGTTGTATCCGAAAGCGTGTTGTCCTGCCAGACATCCGGGGTGGCGCCCCCGTTGAGGGTCAGCTCCGCCGTGAGCGTTGTGAAGACCGAGAATCCGTCCTGGTAGCCCGAGAGGCGCAGCGATGCTGCCTCGCCGCTCGGGTTGCCCGTGTCACCACTGACGAACGTTCGCCACTCTGCGGTGGTAAGTGCGGAGTAGGGAATCCCGACCGGAAAGAAGGGGTCCGCTATCCCAGCGAAGTCCGCGGTCGCCGCCGTGGTGAGCTCGAGAGCGCCGTTCCCCAATGTTCCGGGCTCGGTAAACGTGACCAGCTCCACGCTACCGCCGGGGGTGTTGTCGGTGCTCACTATCCAACCCCCGCCGGGGAGGGCCGTGACCACGGTCGTGGTCCCTCCAGCCAACACCGCTGGCGCGAGCGCCGTGAGTGCTGCCAGGCTGAGTACCGTCAGCGCGGATGGCACGCGGGCACGGAGGCGTCGGGGTTTGTGAAGTCGCTCTAGCTGGGTCATGCCATCTCCCCTGGCAGCGGAACCGCAGCGTAGTGCCCCTAAGGGTCCCAAACGCAACCCGGACCATTGGTCAGACCCGAGGCGGCTCCCGGACGGGGCCGGTGGGAGGCCTATCCTGAAGACATTTCGATACCGCAGTATCCTGCGGCGCGATGCGACTTCTCATCGTCGAGGACGAGGTCGATCTCGCCAAGGCTCTTGCCACCGGCCTGCGCCGTGAGGGCTACGCCATCGACACCGCCGCGACTGCCGCCGAGGCGCGGGAGCGCCTCGAGGACACTTCGTACGACGTGGTGTGCCTCGACCTCGGGCTGCCCGACGGCGACGGCCGCGAGATCTGTCGCAGGCTTCGCGCCGGCGAGCTGGGGCTGCCGGGTGCCACGCCGCCCCGCGTCCTGATGCTGACCGCCCGGGACGGCCTCGACGATCGCGTCGGAGGCCTGGACGATGGGGCCGATGACTACCTGGTCAAGCCGTTCAGCTTCGCGGAGCTCGCGGCACGGGTCCGAGCCCTTGCCCGGCGCCCCACGATCAACGCCGGGGCGACGATCCGACTGGGGAGCCTCGCGCTCGACGCCGCACGGCACGAAGCCCACCGCGACGACCGACGGCTCGACCTGACGCCCAAGGAGTTCGCGCTCCTCCGCTACTTCATGCTCCATCCGAGCGAGGTCCTGACGCCGGAGCGCCTGCTCGAGCACGTGTGGGACGACCGCGCCGACCCGTTCACCAACACGGTCCGCGTCACCGTCAGCAACCTTCGCCGCAAGCTTGCCGATGCCGGGCCCGGCCAGCCCATCGAGACGGTCACCGGAGTCGGGTATCGGTTCGCGGAGGCCGTCGCATGAATCGTTCGCCGCTCGGGCGCCTCACGACGGCCGTTCGATCGGTCCGCTTCCGGATGGCGCTCATGGTGACCGCGGCCCTGCTCGCCACGGCGGGCGTGCTCGTCGTGGGCGTGAACGTTGCCCTCGACACGGTGGTCGCGACGATCCCCGAGCAGCAGCCGACCACACTCGAGGGGGAGCTGCTGCGGATCCTCGGAATGGGCCTCGCCGAGATCGAGGGAAGCGGCCAATCCGAGGCGGACGCGCTCCTCCAGGTTGAGCAGGCCGTCAGGGAGCAGACACTCCAGCTGGTTCGCAACCTATCGATCGCGGCGCTCCTCGTGCTCGTGCCGGTGGGCCTGGCCATCGGATGGGCCGTCGCGGGCCGCGTCCTGCGGCCAGTGGGCACGATCGCCGGCGTCGCGCGCGAGATCGAAGCGACCGATCTCGTCGCGTCGGATCCGCCTCGGCGGCCCGCCCGACGAGATGCGCGATCTTGCCGACACGTTCGACGCGATGCTCGACCGGCTCGACCAGGGTGTGAAGACCCAGCGCCGATTCGTCGAGGACGCCTCGCACGAGCTGCGCAACCCGCTGGCCGTGATCAGAACGACGCTCGACGTCGCGCTCTCGGAGCCCGACGACGCCGAGGGCCTGCGCCGTGCCGCCGAGGTGGCTCGTCGGACGGCCGACCGCATGTCGATCACCGTGGACGAGCTCATGGCGCTGGCCCGGACGAGCGTCCAGCCCGAGCGACGGACGTCCGTCGACCTGGCCGAAGTGGTGGCCGAGGTGGCGCAGGAGTACGACGCGGAAGCCTCGACCCGTGGCGTCCAGCTCTCGCGGCTCGCTCCGTCCGGCCTCCTCGTCGACGCGGACAGGTCCGCGCTGAAGCGCGCACAGGCGAACCTGGTGTCGAACGCGTTGCGGGTGGCGCCCGCAGGCTCGGTCGTCCACTGCCGAGCCGGACGTGCCGCCGGATGGCTGTGGTTCGGGGTGCGCGACGTCGGCCGCGGGATCGCGCCCGACGACCAGGCCCTCGTCTTCCGCCGCGCCTGGCGCGACGGAGCTCCGACGGCGGAGGGCGCCGCGGAGGGCCTGGGATTGGCCCTCGTTCGCCAGATCGCTGAGGCGCATGGCGGCACGGTCAGCGTTGCCTCGATCCCGGATCACGGCGCGAGCTTCGTCGTGTGGCTGCCGGACCGATCGGCCGGTGCGAAGCCGGTCCCGGTGGCCGAGCTGCGAGCGATCGCCGACCCGCTCTGGACGGTGGACGCGGTCATCCTGACCCGACCTTTAGGTCGCGCTTACATCTTCGCGAACGCCCACGTTATCGGCGATTTCCTAGCCTCCGGAATCACTGGTCGGACCGCCAGTCGGTCCGACCCCATTCCGACCGTATCCCGATCCGGAGGCCGCATTTCGTGCAAGACCCCTTCGCCGGCGACGATCGTCAGCACCGCAGCTGGCGTGACCTGCCGCCAACCCCACCCCTCGTCTGGCCCAGCACGCCACAGTTCGCGACAGCCGGCGCTGCGGCAGCGCCTCTGCCCGTCGCCCGCGCATCGCGGCGGCCTCGACGCCGGGTCGTGATCGGGACGGCCGTCCTGGTCGCCGCCATCGTTTTGGTCGGCACGGGGCTGCTCGCCACCGGCAACCAGCTCGGGGCCCTGCTGGCCGCAGCGGCAGGGGGTCCGGCCGCACCGGACAAGGCTGGCGCGGTGCTCCCGCCGAGCGACGAGCCGCTCGCGGATACCGCCGCGAGGCTTCTGCCGTCAGTCGTGCAGATCGCGGCCGGCAACGCGGTCGGTTCCGGGTTCGTGGCGGCTGATGGCGGTCTCATCCTGACCGCCTCTCACGTCGTCGGACGATCGGAGACCGTCACCCTCACCCTCCACGACGGTACCAGCGTTTCCGGCACCGTCGTGGCCGTCGACAAGTCCATCGACACTGCGGTCATACGGGCCGACGAGAGCGCCGCCGGCGATCTGCAGCCGCTCGATCTCGGTGCCCTCGCCGAGGTGCAGGTGGGGGAGATGACGATTGCCATCGGCAGCCCGTTCGGCCTGAGCCAGACGGTCACCACGGGCATCGTGAGCGCGCTCGGACGCACGGTCCCGACTCCGATGGGCGAGCTGCACGACCTGATCCAGACCGATGCCGCGATCAACTCGGGCAACTCCGGCGGTCCGCTGATCGACCGGGAGGGTCGCGCCATCGGCATCAACACCGCCATCGCAAGCGCCTCGGGCGGCAGCGACGGCATCGGCTTCGCCGTTCCGGTGGACCAGGCCGCCGAGATCCTCAACAAGGTCAAGGACGGCACCTGGAACCCCGAGGACAACGACCCCGCCGACAGCCCTGACGCGCTCGGAGGGCTCTTCGACCAGTTCCTGGGTCCCGACGGGCTGGGCGGACTGGGCGATCTGTTCGGCCTCGGGCCGGACGGCTCGGCTCCTGACGATCCCTCCGGCGGCTCGGACATGGCCGACCAGCTGCTCCGCGAGCTGCTCGACGCGTTCATGGGCGAGCTGGCCCCGGACGCGCTGGCTCCGCAGCCCGCACCGGAGGCGACACCGGAGCCGACCCCCGCACCGGAGGGTTCGGATGACCCGATGGCCGACGCGATCGACCGAATGATGCTGCAGCTCCTGGAGGAGCTGTTCCAGGGGCTGAGCCCCGACGGCACGCCCGACCCGCTCGCCCCCGATGGCAGCAGCGACGGCCAGGGAGCATGAACATGAGCATCGAACTCTCCACCACTCGCCTCGCCCAGGTCCGGCACGAGCTGAGCCAGGTCATCGTCGGCCAGGATCGGGTCGTCGATCGGCTCCTCGTCGCCGTCCTGGCCGACGGGCACGTCCTCCTCGAGGGTGCGCCCGGCCTCGGCAAGACCCTGCTGCTGTCGACCCTGGCACGGGTCCTCGGCGGCTCCTTCAACCGCATCCAGTTCACGCCGGACCTGATCCCGTCCGACATCGTCGGGACCCGAATCTTCCGGCCGTCGTCGGAATCGTTCGACGTCGAGCCGGGACCGATCCTGGCCAACATCGTCCTTGTCGACGAGATCAACCGCGCACCCGCGCGCGTCCAGTCGGCGCTGCTCGAGGCGATGGCCGAGCGACAGGTCACCGTCGGTGGCCGAACCTTCGAGATGCCGCGGCCGTTCCTGGTCGTCGCCACGCAGAACCCCGTCGAGTCGGAGGGCGTCTACCCGCTCGCCGAGGCGCAGCGCGACCGCTTCCTGATGCGGATCCCGGTCGATTACCCGACTCCGGCCGAGGAACGCGCGATCGTCGCCCGCATGGCCGATAAGCCGCCGCAGGCGGCCCGTCTCCTCGATGCCGCCGACGTGGTGGCCCTCCAGGATGCCGCCCGCCAGGTCGTGGTCGACGACGCGGCGCTCGACTACGCGATTCGGCTGGTGCTCGCGACCCGCGACCCCGCGATGCACGACCTGCCGAAGCTGGTCGGGCTCCTCGAGTACGGCGCGAGCCCTCGAGCCTCGCTGGGCCTCGTCCGCAGCGCCCGCGCCATGGCGCTCCTCCGCGGACGCGA
>CAVSAH010000004.1:0-43261 GCA_963725885.1 uncultured Chloroflexia bacterium
ATACGGTGCGCAGATCGAGCCCAGCGTCGAGAGCAATCGACGACGATGCCTCGGGGAAGAAGTACATGTCGAGGGCGGTCGTGATGCCGGCGCGCAGGCACTCGGCGACGGCGAGCGCGGTGCCGGCGGCGACCGTCTCGCCCGACAGCACGGCGTCCTCGGCCGGCAGCAGCCGGCCGAGGAAGTGCTCGAGGTCGAGGTCGTCGGCGAGGCCGCGGAACATCGTCATCGCCAGGTGGGTGTGGGCGTTGACGAGCCCCGGCAGACGATCGCGCCGCGGGCGTCGATCGTGCGTGCCGCGCGGCAACGGGCGGCGCCGACTCGACGTGATGCGGTCGCCGTTGACGGCCGATCGCCGTGCTCAGGACGGACGCGCGGCGTCCATCGTGACGACCGTGGCGTCGGCGATGCACAGGTCGTGCGTGCGCGCTCACGCGATCCGTCCGCGGTCCAGGATCTCGCGGAGCAGCCGGCCGACGCGCTCGGCGACGGCGTCGCCGGCGGCCAGCACGTGGGCGCCGTCGATCGGCACGTCGCTGATCCCGGCGGCGAGGTTGGTGGCGAGCGAGACGCCGAGCACGTCGAGCGCCGAGGTGGCGGGCGGCGATCGCCTCGAGCACCGTCGACATGCCGACGAGGTCGCCGCCGATCGTGCCCGCCATCCGGATCTCGGCCGGCGTCTCGAACTGCCGGCCCGTGGAACCCGACGTACACGCCCTCCGGCAGCGTCGGGTCGACGTCGCGGGCGACGGCCCGCAGCCGGGCGGTGTAGAGGTCGCTGAGGTCGACGAAGCGCGACGCGAACGGCGGTGGCGGCGGCGGCCCGGTCAGCGGAGAGCGGCCGGTGCGGTTGATCTGGTCGGCGATCAGGACCGGCTGGCCAATCGGCCACTCCGGGTGCAGCGAGCCGGCGGCGTTGGTCAGCACGACGGTGCGGCAGCCTGCGGCCGCCGCCGTGCGCACGCCGTGGGCGACGACGACGGGTCGTGGCCCTCGTAGAGGTGGACCCGACCGAGGAAGACGAGCACCCGCCGGCCGGCGATGTCGATCGACCGGACCGCGCCCCGTGCCCGGCCGCGGAGGGCGGCGGGAAGCCGGGGAGGTCGGCGAGGGGGAGTCGACACCGGCGCCGAGCGACGGCCGCGGCCCGGCCCCAGCCCGACCCGAGGACCACGGCGACGTCGTGGCGGCCCGTCCGCTGCGCGTGGCCAGCTCGGCCGCCGCTGCGGCGGCGAGGGCGAACGGGTCGGGGTGCGCGGCGGGCACGGCGCGGGCAGCCTACGGGCGGCGGATCGAGTGGTGTGGCGACCACGTCGAGCTGATCGACCAGACGCGCGCTGCCCGACGAGATGGCGCGATCGAGTGCGGACGTCGACGCGATGGTCGACGCGATCCGCGGCTCGTCGTGCGCGGCGCGCCCGCGCTGGGGGTCGCCGGCGCGTTGGGCGTGGCGCTGGCCGCGCGCGGGCCGCAGCGACTCGGCCGACGTCGGCGCGCCGAGGCCGAGCGCATCGCGACCGCCCGGCCCACCGCCGTCAACCTCGCCGTCGGCGTCCGCCGGGCGCTGTCCGCGCGGCCGGCGACGGGGCCGACGCCGTCCTCGCCGCCGCCGTGGCCGTGCGAGACGAGGACGTGCGGCCAACCGCGCCATCGGCGACCGCGGCGCCGACGCTGCTCGGCGAGCTGTGCGGGCCGGGCCGTTGCGGCGTCAGACGCACTGCAACACCGGCGCGCTCGCCGGCGTCGAGTGGGGCACGGCGCTGGGCGTCGTCCGGTCGCTGCACGGCGCGGGCCAGGTCGAGCACGTGTCGCCGACGAGACCCGCCCGCTGCTGCAGGGCGCCCGGCTCACCGCGGCGAGCTGGCGGCGCTGGGCGTCGACCACCGGGTCGTCGTCGACGGCGCCGGGCCGTCGCTGATCGCCCGCGGCCTGGTCGACGCGGTGGTGGTCGGCGCCGACCGGATCGCCGCCAACGGCGACGTCGCCAACAAGGTCGGCACCTACCCGCTGGCGCTGGCGGCCGCCCGGGCGGGCATCCCGTTCGTCGTCGCCGCCCGGAGTCCACGGTGGACACCGAGACGCCGACCGGCGCGGCGATCGAGATCGAGGACGCGGCCGAGGACGAGGTGCTCGCCGGGGGCGGCCCGGCGCCGTGCGTCAACCCGGCGTTCGACGTGACGCCGGCCGACCTGGTGACCGCGGTCGTCACCGAGCGCCGGGTGCGCCGGCCGGTGGGCCATGCGCCCATAGGATCTGCGCCGCGGTGCGCGACTCGACTCCACCCCGTCCTCCGGCGCGTCGGCGTGTCAGCCGGCAGCGCTACATCGTGCGCCGCGTCGGTGTCGTCGTGGCGGCCGTCGCCGTGCTCCTCGCCGGCGGGTTCGGCGTCGTCAAGGGCATCGGCCTGCTGAGCGGCGACTCCGACGAGCAGATCGCCGAGGGTTCCGGTCCCGGAGACGACGACGTCGGAGTCGACGTCACGCAGCCGGCGTCGACGGCTCCGCCAGAGGGCATCGCGGCACCGACGTCCCGGCCCCGCCCACGGCCCCGCCGACGACGCCGCCGCCCCCGTCCGGTCGTCCCGCCATCGGCCGAGCACCCGGCCAAGGTGCTCGTCGTCGGCGACAGCGACGCCGGCACGTTCGGGCCGTACCTCAAGGAGCTGCTCGACGAGCACCGGCGTCGCCGCGACGACCGTCGACTACAAGGTGTCGTCCGGGCTGGCCCGTCCCGACTTCTTCGACTGGCCGGCGCACCTCGCCCGGACGCTCCCCGAGGCCGAGCGCCGGACATCGTCGTCGTCACGTTCGGCGGCAACGACGCCCAGGGGCTGTCGACCGCCGACGGCTCCAACCCGACCGAGTGGAACGACCCGGTGACGAAGAGGGACACGTGGCTCGTCGAGTACGCCAAGCGGGCCGGGGCGGTGATGGACCATGCTGGCGGCCGGCGGGCGCACGGTGGTGTGGGTCGGGATCCCCAACGACGACAACCCCGAGGTCACGCGCGCGCCTGGAGGTCCAGAACGACGGCGTCAAGGCGGCCCTCGCCGACGCGCCCGGACGTGCAGTTCGTCGACACCTGGACGCTGTTCTCCAGCGGCAACGGCGGCTGGGCCGAGTACGCCATCGACCCCCGTGACGGCCAGGGCAAGGACGTCCGCGCCGCCGACGGGTTCCACCTCAACGAGAACGGCGCCGAGATCCTCGCCGTGCGAGATCGCCGACGTCATCAAGGCCGACCTCCGAGGCCCACGGCGCCGCGATCTGATCTCGTTCTCGGTCCGGATCCTGGTCGCGAGCGCGACCAGGAATCCGGACCGAAGACGGGCTTTCCCGGTTTCCGGCAGCATCGGGGTCGTCGGACACCCATGGGGGCATGGGTCGGCCGTCGCCGCCCGCCGTGTGCTCGCGGCGGGAGGTGCTGCCGTGGCCGGTCGCGCCGTCCTGGGAGCGCGACCTCATGACCGGATTGCTGTGCCTGGGTCCGGAGTCGTGGGTGAGCCACGAGGCCGGCCGCGTCGCTGCACGATCTCGATCGTGCCGTCCGTGACGCGGTCGAGTTCACGGTGTTGCGCTGCCGCCGAGGCGTCGAGGTCCCGTTCCGGGTGCACACGACGTCGACGCTCCCCGACATCGACCGTGCGTCCATCCGCGGTCTTCGATGCGTCAGTGCGACCCGTACGATCATCGACCTCGCCCGCCGTCGCATCGGTCGCTCTCGGCTGGAGGCGGCGATCGACAGCGCCGTGCGCTCCGGTGCCAGCTCGCCACTCGTGCTCGAGCGACGGCTGCGAGAGCTGCGGTCGCAGGGCCGGTGGGGAGTGCGGTTGCTCGACCACCTGCTCGTCGACACCGGCGGCCACACCATGCTCGAACGCCGATTCATCGAGCTCACGCGGGAGGCCGGACTGCCGCGACCGACGCCGCAGGTGATCTTCCAGCGCGACGGGCGCACGTACGCGCGCGTCGACTTCCGCTTCCTCGAGCACGCCATCGTCGTCGAGGTGTCGGGCCGCAAGGGCCACAGCTCGCCCGCCGAGCGGGCGCGTGACGCGCAACGCCGCAACGAGCTGCAGGACGCCGGCCAGCGGGTCTTCGAGTACACCTGGGAGGACGTCACCGAGCGCCGCGACTTCGTGACGCGTACGCTCACCGCCCGGCTGCACGACGCCGGCTGGCGCCGCTGAGACGGCGTTTCGTCCGGATTCCGGTTGCACATGCAACCAAGATCCGGACCAAAACGAGAAGATCAGCGGGGGATGGCCCGCGTCATCGTCCAGGGGAGCGGGCTGCGCACCTGCTGGACGTGGAAGCGGGTCTCGACGAACCGGCGGAAGCCCCAGCGGGTCCAGTGGTTGACGTGGCCGGGCGTGTTGCCGAGCGCCTTCACGTAGCGGCGGCGCACGAGGTTGCCGGCCCGCCAGATCGGCTCGAACGGCACCGACGCGACGAACGTCCCCGAGCAGACCCGGGACAGCTCGGCCAGCGCGTGGTCCGGCATCGGGCACGTGCTCGAGCACCTCGATCGCCAGCACGAGGTCGAACGAGTCGTCGGGGAACGGCAGCGTCGTGGCGTCGCCGAACATGCACGGCAGGCCCTGCGTCGCGCCAGTCGGCGCCGAGCTCGTCGTCGGGCAGGTCGAGGCCGACGAGCGGCACGCCCGGGAAGCGCTCGCGCACCTGGGCCATCACGTGGCCCTCGCCGACGCCGATCTCGAGGATCCGGCGCGGCGTGAGCCCGGCCGCCATCTCGTCGAGCGCCCGCAAGAAGCCGCGCATCATGCGCTGCTCGATCGGGTTGGTGGAGCCGTACTTGTCGTAGGTGTTGCCGGTCGGGGCCGGACCGCCGCGACTGTGTCGTCATGCCGGGGGCACCTGCGTTGCTGGTCTTCGTCGCCCGCACGATGAGATCGGCCAGCAGCCCGACGGTGATCGACTGCAGCGCGGCGCAGGAAGATCAGCAGCGTGTTGGCGGCGAGGCGGAAGTCGCGCGCAGCACCCAGTCGATGCCGAGCTTGACCAGCCCCAGGCCAACAGAGCAGGCCGCCGATCGGCAGGAAGACCTTCAGCGGGTTGTACGACAGCGTCATCCGCACGACCTGCAGCAGGTAGCGCTTGGTGTCCTGCCACCAGTGGAACTTCGACGTCCCGGCCCGCGGGAAGTAGTCGATCGGCACGTACTTGACCGAGTAGCCGTTGGACAGGAACGACATCGTCAGCGTCGTCACGCACGAGAAGCCCGTCGGGCAGGTGGTGCACGTACTGCATGGCGACGTCGCGCCGGAACGCCCGCAGGCCGGAGTTGAGGTCCTTGATGTCGGTCTCGGTGAGGTAGCTGGCCAGCTTGCGGATGAACCACTTGGCCGGGCACCCGCAGGAGCCGGACCGTGCCCTCCTCGCTGCGCCGGGCGCCGACGACGTGGTCGAAGCCGTCGAGCTCCTTGACGAGCATCGGGATCTCGTCGTTCGGGTACGTCATTGCTGGCTCACCGATGCCGGCGACCTCTCCCTGTACGCCGGCCAGACCACGGGCGTGCCGGCGCTCGGCGACCTGTGGACGCTCTCGTCAGGAGCCTGGGTCGAGACGACCGACGCCCTCCCTCCCGCGCGCCAGCTGGCCGCGCACGCGCGCCTCGATGGCTGCAACGCTCGTCTTCGGCGGCCAGTCCGCATCCGGCCCGCTCGCCGATGCCTGGCTCCTTCCCGACGGCGCGTCCGATGCGACGGAGCTCCTTCCGACGAGATCCGGGCCGTCCCCGCGCTGGGGCGCGACGCTCATCGCTGATCGGGAGCGGGATCGCGTGCTCCTCTTCGGCGGCCGCGATGCGCATGGCGCCCACGGCGATGCCTGGTCGCTGACGGGCATCCCCGAGGGCTGAGCCTCAGTCGTCGTCTCCTCCGCGGCCGCTGTTGTCGTCTCCGGACGGCTCGGGCGTCTCGTCGCCACCGCCACCGGGGCCGCTGTTGTCGTCGTCGGACGGTTCCGGAGACTCGCCATCGCTCCCACCGCCTCCCCCACCGCCATCGTCGTCGCTCGGCGTGGCTGCCGGGGACGAGGGTGACGGGCTCGGCGTCGGCGAAACGGAGGGTGACGGGCTCGGTGACGGCGAGGACGACGGCGTGGAGCTCTGCGTCGGCCGCTCGCTTGGAGAGACGATCGGGGAGGGAGAGCTGCCCACGCTGGGGCCGGCGACGTCGAGCAGCTGGCCGACCGCCACAGACCCGACCAGCAGCAGCAGCACCGCCGCGGCAACTGCGATCGAGCGGCCGGTCGCGCCCCACGCCACGGGTCCGGCCAAAAGGCGCGGCCACCAGCCGATGGCCGGATCGGGCTCGGAGGCGATGGCGTCCTTCACGACCGCCGCCAGGCCGGCTGGCGGATCGGCGCTGCGGGCGGCCGCGTAGCGCTCGATCTCGAGGGCCACGGCATCGAGCTCCGGGTCCACCCGGTCGAGCTCGTCGGAGCCGTACGGATGCTGGGTCATCGATCGCTGGCCCTGCCCAATCGTCGGGCGCAGTCGCTCGAGCCCGCGTCGCAGGTGGGTCTTGACCGTGCCCATTGGCCGCCCCGTCGCCTCGGCGATTTCTCCAAGTGACAGCTCGGCAAAGAACCGGAGCGCGACGACCTCCCGGTATGGCTCGCTGAGGGCGGCAACCGCGTTCCGGACCGCGTCGCGCGATTCGGCAGCGAGCACGACCTGCGTTGGATCGGTCGAGCGGTCGGCCAGGCGGGCCTCGTCGACGCTGTCGAGCGAGGCACCGGGGCGACGCTGCGTGAGCCGCCGATATGCCTGGCGCTGAGCGATGCGGAGCAGCCAAGCGCGCGGTTCCCCGTCACCGCGGTACTGCCCGATCGCCCGATACGCCGCCACGAACGCCTCCTGTGTCACTTCTTCTGCGTCGTGCGGCTGTCCGAGGATCCGAAAGCAGGTTCGGTAGACCGCGCCGGCCTCCCGGTCCACGAACGCGCCGAACGCGTCGCGGTCGCCGGCTCGGGCAGCGTCGATGAGGGCGCGGTCATCCACGCCCCCATCGTGCCACGCTGCCACCTGCACCGGGATCGACCGGCGATCAGCCCAGGGGTCGGTGCGGCAATGCCGCGTCCGCCGTCCGTGGCTCAGTCCTCGTCATCTTCTTCGTCGTCGTCGCCGTTGCCCGGCCCCGAGCTGTCGTCGTGGTCGCCGTTGCCCGGCCCCGAGCTGTCGTCGTCGTCGCCGTTGCCAGGCCCCGAGCTGTCGTCGTCGTGCCCGGACTGATCGTCGTCGTGGCCGTTGCCCGACGCCGAGTTGTCGTCGCCATCATCGTCGTCGTCTGGCGAGCTCGACGGTGACGCCCCGGGCGCTCGGTCGTCGCCGTTGTCGTCATCGTCGTCGTCGGAGCTGGCGCTGGGCGACGACGAAGCGTGGCCCGACGCGGATGCGGCAGCCGACGCAGAAGCCGATGTCGCGTCCGCGGCTTCGGGCGAGCTCGACGGGCTGGCGTCATTGAGGGCGGCTCCCGGCGAGCCGACGACGATGCCTTCAGTGGCGGATGGGGACGCATCGGCTCCCGGAGACGAGTCGCGTCCGACGTTGGCGAAGACCACGGTGGCCATCGCCAGCAGGCTGATGATCGCGAGCACGGTGCCGCGAACGGTTGAGTTGACCTTCACGATTGCTCCCCTGAATGCGTGGCGCCCAATCGGTGCGCCGTCAACAGGTACGAGCGGATGACCCCCGAAAAGGTTTCAGCGGGGAGATTCGAAGGTCAGGCGGCGGCGTCGGCCTCGAGCGTGGAGGCAACCTCGATCTCGACGTTGCCTGCCAGGGCTCGCGAGATCGGGCAGCCGTCCTTGGCTGCCTGCGCCTCGGCGTCGAAGCCCGCCTCGTCGAGGCCGGGAACCGTCCCGACCACCTCGAGCTGAGAGCGCGTGACGGTCCAGGCGTCTCCGACCTTCTCGAAGGTAACCGTTGCCGACACGTGCATGTGATCGGCGGGGGCACCGGCGCGCGCAAGGCGTCCCGAGAGCGCCATCGCGAAGCACGAGGCGTGGGCAGCGGCAAGCAGCTCCTCGGGAGACGTCCGGCCGTCGGGCGACTCGGTCCGGGACGCCCACGACACGGGCAGGTCCATGAACAGGCCGCTCGACCCGGCGCTGACCGTGCCCGAGCCCTCCTGCAGCGTGCCGTTCCAGGTGACAGTGGCGGTTCGGGTGGTGGACATCGGCGGGAACTCCTTCGCTAGACTCCGGCGGTGACCAGCGTACCGGAACCCCGCCGGGTCATCAGAGGGGACCACGTCTACCTCAGGCCCGCCGAGCGTGACGACATCGCGACCTTCGTTGGCTGGTTCTCCGACGCCGAGGTCCTCGAGCATTTGGCGATGTTCGCGCCGATGAGCCATGCGGGCGAGACGGCATGGTTCGAGACCCTGCTGACTGAGCATGGGCGCTCCCGCTATCACTTCGTGATCTGCCTCCTCGCCGACGACCGGCCGATCGGCACCATCGGGCTGGAGGACCTGAACCTCGTCGACGGCCGTGCCGAGCTCGGGATCGCGATCGGCGAGCGCGGCGAGTGGGATCGCGGCTACGGGACCGATGCGGTCCGAGCCTTATGCGACTTCGCCTTCGGCGAGCTGCGCCTCGAACGCGTCAGCCTGTACGTGTACGAGGGCAACTCGCGGGCCCGGCGTGCGTACGAGAAGGCCGGGTTCACGCACGAGGGCACCCTTCGTCGCGCCCACTTCGGCGGTGGCGCGCATCACGACGTCCACGTCATGGGCCTCATTCGCGAGGAATGGTCGCCGCGCACGCGCGACGCGGAGGCGGGCTGACCTCCGTCGAGGGCCTCCTGGCCCGGATTCAGGCCCTGGAGGGAGCCGCGAAGCAGCGGGCCGATCGCCTGTTCGACGTGCGAGTAGTCGTCGCGCGCACCGATCCGCCGGCCGCCATGGATCCCTGGCTGGCGGACGTCTTCGGCTCGGTCGAGGCCGTCCGCGAGCAGACGGTGATCAAGGTCGCCAACCTGGCGACCGGGGAGGCGACCCTCTTTGCGCCCCTTCGCTCGAACCGGCCGGTGGACGGGGCGCCCGCCACCGCGGACCTGGCGGCCGAGATCGCGGCCACCGAGGGCGACCCGTTCTGCGAGCCCGAGGACGGGACGCCGGCGCACCCGTTTGGCCGCGTTCGCGGGGCGCACATCGTGTCCGGGGCCAACGCCGCGGCCGCGGACGCGCACCACGCCGTGCTGGTCTTCGACCGCCACGACCCCCTGGCGATCGACCTGGCGCTCGTCGCGGACCTGTTCGCCACCGGGCGCAAGTGGGCCGAGCGCGCGAGCGCAGGCGATCCGGAATCTCGGAACTACCTGCTCATCTGGAACTGCCTGTGGCGCGCGGGCGGCTCGATCATCCACGGACACGCGCAGGCACTGCTCGGGGCCGGCCCGCATTACGCCCGGCTCGAGCGCTTCCGGCGCGACGTCGCGGCATGGCGCACGCTCCACGGAGCCGACCTCGTCGAGGACCTCGTGAACGCCCATCGTGACCTCGGGCTGGCCACCGGCGGACGGGTCGCCACGCTGGCGCACGTCACGCCGATCAAGGAGCGCGAGGTGCTCGTCATCGGCCAGCCCGGCATGGACGAGCGCGATCCGGACTTCAGCGCGGCCGTCACCGATGCGCTGCTCGCCTACCGCGATCGGCTCGGTGTTCGGTCCTTTAACCTCGCCCTCTGGCGCGCGCCGCTCGGCCCAGCCGACGGGTGGGAGGGCATTCCGCCGATCGTTCGGCTCGTCGACCGCGGCGACGTCCGCCGGCGCCCGAGCGACATCGGCGCCATGGAGCTGTACGGCACGCCGATCGTCGGTTCCGACCCGTACGAGGTGGCTGCGGCCCTCGGCTGACGGCGAGAGGGCATCGGGTACGATGCCGCCGTGTTCGAGCTGCGCCGGGATCCGGTCACCGGCTGGTGGTCGGCGATCGTGGCCGATCGGGCCTTCGATCGCTCCGCATTCGAGGTCGAGGCGCTGCCGGTCGAGGGCACCCACTGCCGGCACTGCGACGAAGCGCCGGACAACGAGCCTCCCCACCTGGTTCGCCGCGTCGCGCTGCGCTCGCAGGCGTTCCACCGCATCGACTCGTCCAAGCCGAGCGCCACGCAGCTGACGATGACCGAGGTCGAGCGCGCCACTGGGGCGTGGGAGATCCTCGTCGGTCCCCGCGACCATCACGAGCGCTTCGCTGATGCCGCGCCGCAGCTGGCCGGGGCGCTCCTGCGCGCCGCGCGCGACGCCATGCGGGACCTCGCCGCCGCGCCACGGCCGACCGGGCCGGAGGGGCGACCCGAGCCGCTCTACATCCAGCTCGTCCAGAGCTACGGCATGCAGGCCGGAGCCCGCACGTCTCACCTCAACCTCGAGCTGTATGCGATCCCCCAGGTGCCGCACTGGGTCGCCGAGGAGATAGGTGGCGGCGCTCGCCAGGTGATCAAGACCAGGCGCTGCGTGTGGTGTGCCCTGGCCGAGGCCGAGGAGGAGCGCGGCGAGCGGCTCGTCCTTTCCGACCACCACGCCGTCGTCTTCGCCCCGGCCGCCAGCCGCTCGGCCTTCGAGATGATGGTCGTGCCGCGGCAGCACGCCGCCGACTTCACCGCGCTCGACGACGAGGCCATCGGCGACGTCACTGCCACCCTCCAGCGCGCCCTGCATGCCCTCGACGCGCTCGGTGATCCTCCCTACAACCTGTTCCTCCACACCTCACCGGCCGATGAGCGCCTCGAGAGCACCTTCCACTGGCACTGGGAGATTCACCCGCGGCTTCGGACGATCGCCGGCCTCGAACGCGCCACCGCCCTCGCCGTCAATCCCGCCACTCCCGAGTACGCGGCCGAGGCGCTGCGGGCCTACCTCGCCGGTAACACATGACGCGCACGCTGCGTCCAGACCGATCGAGCGGGGAAGGATGCGCAGGGAGGCACGATTGGACGCTATGGCCACGCCCGACGGACTTCCGTGGGGCGCAACCATGAGCCGAGAGGAGCAGGCCGACGCCGGCCGCGTCGACTTCGACCAGCTCTTCGAGGAGTTCTCCGCGCCGATCTACAACTACGTCCTGCGCATGGTCTCCGACCCCGACCGAGCCGCCGACATCACCCAGGACACCTTCATCAAGGCCTATCGCAAGCTGGACACCCTGACCGATGCCGCCTCGACCCGCTCGTGGATCTACCGGATCGCGACGAACACCGCCATCGACGACATGCGCCGGCGTCGCAACGTCACGGTCATGCCCGACGATTCCCCCACCTTCGCCAACCGCGCCGATGCGCGCCCCGGGCCGGAGGCCGAGGTGCTCGCCTCGACGCTCGACGAGCGCGTGCAGCGCGCGCTGCTGGCCCTGCGGCCCAACCATCGCCAGTGCCTGCTGCTCAGTGATCTCGAGGACATGAGCGCGACACAGATCGGCGAGGTCATGGGCCTCTCCTACGGCGCCGTCCGCACGCTTCTGTGCCGCGCGCGGGGCGAGATGCGCCGCGCGCTCGCGGCCGAGGGCTTCAGCCGATGACGATGAACCGCCACGAGCCCTTCGAGGAGCTCATCAGCGCTTCACTGCGCCACGGCGACCTGACGCGCGAGGAGCGCCAGCGGCTCGACCGCCACCTCGACACCTGCGCCGAGTGCCGCGCCACGCTCGCCGCCTTCGCCGACCAGCGCCGCATCGTGGCCAGCGTGCGTCACGTGGCGCCGCCGCGAGACCTGTCGGCGCGCGTTCGCGCCGGGATCGAGTCCGGAGCCCTCGCCTCGCTGCCGTGGTGGCGCCGCCCGGTCGTCATGTTCGCGGGCGTGGGCGGTGGCCTGGCCGTCGTCGCGGGCGCCTTCCTCGCTATCGCGCTCCTCAACGACCCGTCGGACCAGGGACCCGTCGGCCAGGCCTCGCCGAGCCCCTCCATCGCCGTCCCCGCCGCGAGCGCGACGATCGTCCCGACCCTTCCGCCGCCCGAGCCATCGGTCGCCCCCAGCCTGGACGCGCGAGCCATCGGAGACGCCAATCGCCAGCATCGAGCCGACGCCGGTCCCGTCGCCCGAGCCCGCCATGTTCCTCGCGTAACCGGACCCGCCGACAACCAGGTGCATGACGGTCCGCGACGGCGAGTCCGGCGACACGATCGTCGAGGCCGACGCCCCACCCGGCGAGCCGATCGCCGCCGAGCTCTCGCCCGACGGGGCCTGGCTCGCCTCCATCGCCGTGGTCGGGGAGTCGGGCATGAGCGAGGTCCTCATCACTCGCGTGACCGAGGGTGGCGACGGCGTCCCGCTGGCGCTGGGCCAGACCGAGGCCATCGGTCAGGGCATCGCCGGCAGCCCGTTCCTCGAGGTCCTGTCCTGGTCGGCGGACAGCCGCTACCTTGCCTTCTCCCTCGCCGCGATCGACGGCGGCGGCGTCGATGCGCACCTCTTCGACGCATCGGATGCCTCCGTCCACCAGGTCACCGACACCGGCACCGCCTACGCGGCGGGCTGGGTGCCTGCAGGCGAGGACGAGCCTCGGCTTCTGTGGGTGAGCAGCGCCGGCGAAACGCCTCGTAGCGACCTGCTGATCGTCGACGACGAGCTGATCGAGTCGGCGCCCATCGACCCCACCGAGACCGACCTGGCGCACGCGCAGGACGTGTTCCTCCCGCATGTCAGCCCAAACGGCGCGTTCGTGATCTTCTGGGCCGGCCGGATGGAGCGCATCGGCGACGAGTGGCTCTTCAGCGAGGGCGGCGCGCCGTGGCTGGCGCAGAACACCTCCGACGACGCCGGGGGATTCGAGTTCACGAGCGCCCGCGAGCTGTTCAGCGACGTCAGCGTGGGCCGGGATGGCTTCACATCGGCCGCGGTCACCTGGGGCGGCGACGGCGACGCGTACGCGGTCTGGGAGGTGGCTTGGTGCAGGCCTCCCCCAGTCGGAGGAGGGAACCTATCCCGACCCGGCACGGGTGTACTTCGGGCACGCCACCGATCCCCGCGGGCTGACGATGGCCCATGCCATCGACTCGGCCGACCTTCCGCCGGACGCATTCGTCGTGGATGTGAAGGTCGCCGCGACCGGCCGGCACCTGGTCATCACCGCCGCGCAGCCACGGGCCGGTGTCCTGGATCCGCCGAGCGCCGATCTGCTGCTGGTCGAGCGCAACACCGGGGACGTCGCCGACGTGGTCACGCCGATCGGCGCGGCCGACGACGGGTGGTTCGGTCCCGCGGCGTTCGACGCCGGCCGCTGACGCATCGGTATACTCCGGCGGACGACCTTTAACGCGGTCCCGCGAGGCCGCCAAGGAGCAGCCGATGAGTGAACGCCGCGTCCTCGACTCGGACGACGTGCGCCGGGCCCTGACACGAATCGCCCACGAGATCGTCGAGCGCAACGGCAGCGTCGACGGGATCGTGCTGGTCGGCATCCGCAGCCGCGGGGTGCCGATGGCCGCGCGCCTGGCCGCGCTGATCGAGCAGCACGAGGGCACGGCCGTGCCGGTGGGCTCGCTCGACATCACCTACTACCGCGACGACCTGACGCGCCTCGCGCACGCCCCGATCGTGCAGCGCTCCGACCTCGAGACCGATGTCGCCGGCAACGTCGTCGTCCTCGTCGACGACGTCCTGTACACCGGGCGCACCGTGCGCGCCGCCCTCGACGCACTCACCGACCACGGCCGCCCGACCGCGGTGCGCCTGGCCACCCTGGTTGACCGAGGCCATCGCGAGCTGCCGATTCGCCCCGATTTCGTCGGCAAGAACCTGCCGACCAGCGACGACGAGATCGTCCACGTCCGGCTGGCGGAGACCGATGGCGTCGACGAGGTCGTCATCGAGCGGCGGGAGCAGGACGCCTGATGGTCGCCGTGCCGGTCCGAGCCTGGACGCATCGGCATCTCCTCGACGTCGAGGGGCTGTCCCGCGACGAGATCGAGCGCATCTGCGACCTGGCCGTCGAGATGCGTTCGCGGTCGCGCGAGCACGCGCGCATCGGTCCCTGCTGGAGGACGAGATCGTCGGGCTCGCCTTCTACGAGGCGTCGACGCGGACGCGGGTCAGCTTCGAGCTCGCCGCCAAGGCGCTCGGGGCCACGACGGTCGACCTCGCCATCTCCGACCAGCAGCGTCGAGAAGGGCGAGTCGCTCGTCGATACCGTGCGGACCCTCGAGCGCACCGGGGTCACGATCCTCGTGCTGCGCCATCCGGCGGCGGGCTGCCGCCGAGCTGGCGGCCCGGCACGACGGGGCTGCGCGTCGTCAACGCCGGTGACGGCATCCACGCCCATCCCACCCAGGCGCTGGCCGATGCGCTCACTCTGCGCGAGGCGCTCGGCGCGCTCGACGGCCGTCGGATCGTCATCGTCGGGGACGTGGCGCACTCGCGGGTCGCCCGCTCGAACATCTGGTGCCTGACCGCTCTCGGCGCTCGTGTGCGGGTCGCCGGACCGCCGGCATGGGTCGAGGGCTTCGAGTCGTGGCCGGGAGTCGAGGTGGCATCGACGCTGGCAGCCGCGCTCGACGGGGCCGACGCGGTCATGGCGCTGCGCGCACAGCTCGAGCGCGGAGCGACGCTCCCCGATGAGATCGCGGACTGGCAGCTCGACTCCGAGCGCATGGCACTCGCCGGCCCGGCCGTGCCGATCCTGCATCCCGGGCCCACCAACGAGGGGGTCGAGCTCACCGGAGAGCTGGCGAACGGGCCGCGCAGCCTCATCGGCCGGCAGGTCGAGAACGGCGTCCCCGTGCGCATGGCGGTCCTGGCCCTCGTCGCCGGCGCGGCGTGACGCTCGGCTCCTTCGGGCGCCTCACCGACGCGCCCGCCGACCTGGTCCTGGTCGGCGCCCGTATCGTCGATCCCAGGGCGGGCACCGACCGGATCGGGGACATCGCGATCCGGGACGGAATCATCGCGGATGAAGCGGGACCTGGTGCCGAGCAGATCGATGCCCATGGCCTCGTGGTGGCGCCTGGCCTGTGCGACCTGCACGTCCACCTGCGCGAGCCGGGGACGCGCGGCGAGACGGTGGCGTCCGGCTCACGTGCCGCGGCGCGCGGCGGCTTCACCACGATCTGCGCCATGCCCAACACCGATCCGGCGATCGATTCGGCCGCCGCCGTGACGGCTGCGCTGGCCCGAGGAGCGTCGGCGTGCGTGCCGGGTCCGCGTCATCGGGGCGGCCACGATCGAGCGGGCGGGCGGCGCGGCTGGCTCCCCTGGCCGAGATGGCGGCCGCAGGCGCTGTCGGCTTCTCCGACGACGGCTCGGCCGTGACCGATGATGCTGCCTAGGATCTCCTGAACGCCCTCGCGGAGCTCGATCTCCCGCTGTTCGAGCACGCCGAGTCGCCGGGACGCGCCGGGGGCGGCGTCATGCGCCGCAGGCCCGACGGCGACGCGCCTGGGGCTGCCCGGCTGGCCGGCGGAGGCGGAGCTCGAGATCGTCGAACGCGACCTGGCCCTCGCGGCGGAGCGCGGCGCTCGGGTCCACCTGACGCATCTGTCGACGAAGGCCGCAGTGCGAGCCGTGGGCAGGGCGCGAGCCGCGGGGACGAGGGTGACCTGTGACGTGACGCCGCACCATCTCGCGCTCACCGACGCCTGGGTCGGCGGCTCGCGCGCCTTCGCCTGGGAGACCGAGGACCTGCGCGGCCCGTCCTACGACGGGAGCTGCCGGGTCAACCCGCCCCTGACATCGCGCGAGGATGCGACGGCGCTTCTCGACGCGCTGGCCGCGGGCGACATCGACGCCGTCGCCACCGACCACGCACCTCACCCGGTGGAGCGCAAGCTCGTGCCGTTCTCCGTCGCCGCGCCGGGGCTCGTCGGCCTCGAGACGGCGCTGTCGCTGGGCCTCGCCGCCGTCGAGGCGGGGCGCATCGGCCTGGTCGAGGTCCTCGCCGCCCTGTCGACGCGCCCCGCGGCGATCATCGGGGAGGAGCGCAGCCTCGCCCCGGGGTCCCGCGCCGACATCGTGGCCTTCGACCCCGACGCGCGATGGGTGGTCGAGACGAAGTCGCTCGCATCGGCCTCGTCAAACACGCCGTTGCTGGGGCGGTCGCTGCCCGGCGTGGTGCGGCTCACCGTCGCGGACGGACGCGTGACGTACCGGCGCTGAGCAGATGTGGGACGATGCGGGCGGCCCACCGCCAGCCCCACGCCCGCTATGACACTCGAGGCATGGCTTGTCAGTTCGCTACAACGAGGATCTCGATCCGAATGAGGGACCGGGGTTCGGCTGCTTCGTCACGCAGGCGGTCCTGTTCGCCGTCATCCTCCTGCTCATCCCGGTCGGACTGTTCACCTTGGGCTGGCCGGTATGGCTGCTGGCGACGCTACTCATCATCGCCCTCATCCTCCTGTTCTTCGTGAGCATGACGAGCGTCTTCCTGCTCCGGGTCTTCTTCGCCGATCGGCGGCGCGGGCGGGGACGACAGACCGGGGTGGCCAGGCCGGAGACCCGGGTCATCAGCACCGACCAGCCAACGACCGAAGAGCAAGCCGCAGACACGACCACGCAGGAAGAGAAGGAGGAGTAGCCCGCGATGCCACTCATGGTCACGTTCTTCAACGTGCGCAAGGGCCGCGACACGATCTTCAAGCGCGGCATGCGCCATCTCTTCCCGCGCACGGCGCGCCAGACAGAGGAGAAGTACGGCGTTCGCTTCGTGGGCTGGTTCAACGTGACCGAGGGCTCGACGTGGAACAACGTCGTCATCCTCGACCTGCCGAACTACGCCGTGCTCGACCAGATGTACGCCGATCCGTCACTGCGCGGCTTCGGGCATCGCGTCGCGGAGTCGGTGTTCGACTCGAAGCACACGATCTTCCTGCGCGAGCGGATGGGCCCGGACTTCATCTACAAGCCATGACCGAGAAGCCCGGATCGCCGCGCCTGGTCGCCCTGCGCGAGCTCGCCGCCGACGCGGAGCTCGAGCGACGGGACTTCCTGTACGAGGCGACCGAGCAGCTCCGTCGGTTCCTGGACGCGAACAAGGAGCGGCTTCGCGAGATCGGCCCGATCAAGCTGGTCGACGACGAGCAGGACTACCTCCTCTACCACCCTGTCGACGAGACGTGGACCACGCGCCTGACCTACCAGGACCCGGCGGACGAGCAGTGGTACGACCAGGAGCAGACCGTCGACACCATCACCGAGCTCGTCGAGCTCTACAACCCGGCCGACATCTTCTCCTGGCTGATCGAGGCGGCCCGCGACGCCCCCGCCCACCTCGTGGCGGCGGACGAGCTGGCCCGCGAGGAGGAGCTGGTGGAGGTCTCCGACGAGGACTGGCAGGCCGGGTTGCCGCCGTCGCAGCAGGAGACACTCGCGGCGCAGCGCCTGTGGCAGCTGGCCGACGCGTACCGCGCGCAGCTCGCCACGGCCCAGGGCCAGCTCCTGCGCGAGTTCAGCGCCAACGCCGAGGAGGTGCTGCGGCGGACCGGTGACCTGGCGCTCCTCGAGGAGCAGGATGAGATCCTGGTGCTGCGCGCCGACGGCCGCTTCGAGACCTCGCTCGACCTGTCCGACCGGCCCGAGGATGTCGTTACCACCGTGGAGCCCAGTCGCGAGGGCCTGTCGGTGACCGAGGCGCGCACCATCGCGGGCTACTACGACCCCGCCGACGTCCTGCACTGGGTGACCGAGGCGCTCGCCGAGCGCTACCCGGCGGTCGACTTCACCGCGGTCTACGAATGACCGATGCGTCCCTCGCCGACGCCAGCGTCGAGTCGCTGTTCGACCGATGCCGGGGCCCTGCTGGACGGACACTTCCTCCTGAAGTCCGGGCGCCATGCCGGCCGCTACCTCGAGAAGTTCCTCGTGCTCCAGCATCCGCGCTTCGGCGTCGAGATCGGCCGCCGGCTTGCCGAGTTGCTGGCGCCGCACCGGCCATCCCTCGTCGTCGGGCCGACGACCGGTGGAGTGCTCCTCTCCTTCGAGGTGGCGCGCCAGCTGGGCGGCGACGTCCGCGCGGCCTTTGCCGAACCCGTCGAGGGCGGGCGCGCCCTGCGGCGCGGGTGGGAGGTGGCGCCCGACGAGCGGATCGTGATCGTCGACGACATCCTCACCACTGGCGCTTCGCTCCTCGAGACCGTGGAGGCGGTGCGCGCCGCCGGGGTGGAGCCGGTGGCCGGCGCGGTCATCGTCGACAGGTCAACCAAGCCGCTCGAGCCGGGCTTCCCGCTCCACGCGCTCGGGCGCCTCGAGATCCCGTCGTGGGACGCCGAGCGCTGCCCGCTGTGCGCCGATGGCGTGCCGCTCCGCAAGCCCGGGAGCAGCTGACCTCAGCCCTTGGCGCCCCCGGTGAAGTTCCACGAGGCGAGGTGCAGCGACGGCACGACGTAGCCGCCGAAGTCGAAGGTCGCTCCAGCCACGAGCGTCATGTCGGAGCCGATGGCCCGCACCGCACCGGGCGCCAGGGCCTCGACGTACGACTGGGTGAAGCGCAGGTTCGTGACGGGCCGCACGATCCGCCCGTCCTCCACCAGCCACACGCCGTTGCGGGTGAGCCCGGTGACGACGATCGTGCGCGGGTCGAGGACGCGGGTGTACCACAGGTCGGTGACGAGGAGGCCACGCTCGACCCCGACCAGCATCGCGTCGGGCGCGACAGACCCGGCCTCGAGCACGAGGTTCGCCGGCAGGGCGCCGAACGGACCCGCACCGGCCACCGCGTTACCGGTTGAGACCGAGTCGGTGGCCTTCGCGGTGCGCCGGTCCTGGACCAGACCGGTCGTGACACCCTCGCGCACGAGCTCATGTCGCGCCTTCGGGGTCCCCTCGGCATCGAAGCCGATGCCGATCGCCATCGGGTGGGTGACGTCGTCGGCAATCGTGATGGAAGCGTCGAACTGAGCCTCGCCGATGCGCGTGAACGAGCGGCCCTCATCGACCGCGCGGCCGTTGAAGCCGTAGATCGCGAGGAAGCTCAGCAGGTTGACGACGCAGGAGGGCGCCAGCACCACCTCGTAGCGTCCAGGCTCGAGATCGGAGGCGTCGTCCGCGTCACGCGCGCGGCGCGTCGCCTCGGCGCCGGCAGCAGCTCCGTCGAGGTCCGCCAGCCTGGCCGATGCGGCCCGTGCCGAGCCATCGGCGCCTCCGGTCCGCGTGATCCCGTCGAGCTGGGCGCTCGTCGCGCGCCCGGTGAGCCGCTGGCCGACGGAGTTGGCGAAGGCGGTGTGGACGCCATCGGTCGAGCAGAAGCCGGCCGTCTCGAGGCCGTCCGCCGCGGCAACGAAGGCCGCGATGCGCTCGGCGCGCTGCCCCGGATCGGCGTCGGCGGTCGCGTCGTCCCAGTGGTCGACGACAGCATCCTCGGCCGGTGGCGCCAGCCCGGGCCAGCCGGGATCGACCGGCTGGAGCCGCGCGGCATCCACGGTGGAGCGGACGAGCCGGGCCAGGGCATCGTCATCGACCTGGTTGGCGGTGGCCTCGGCCACGCGCCCGTCGAGCGCCACGCGCAGGTGAACCTGGCGCGCGTCGTCGGCGACGTTCTGGTGGATGAAGCTCGTCGCGAAGCGGGTGAGGGCCTCGTGGCCGGCGGTGACCGTGACCTCGGCCTCCGCATCGGTCCCGACGCAGGCGCAGGACGCGCTCGCAGACGTCGAGCGAGATCGGCGGCGGTCAGTCATCAGCGCACCCCCACGCGCACGTCGGCGAAGCGGGCCGGCACGGACGGGTGGCCGGTGTGGCCGACCTGGATGGGCTGGCCCTTGCCGCAGTTCGGCGTGCCCCAGAACACCCACTCCGCCGCGCCGCCGACCATGTCGAGGCTCGCCCAGAACCGCGGCCCGATGCCGGTGTAGGTCGGGTTGCGGAGCATCTGGCCGAGCTTGCCGTCCTTGATCTCCCAGCGCGATCTCGCAGCCGAACTGGAAGTTGAGGCGCTTGTCGTCGATCGACCAGGAGCGGTTGGTGTCCATGTAGATGCCGTCGTCGGTGGCGGCGATCATCTCCTCGAGGCTGCTGTCGCCGGGGAGCAGGCCGACGTTGGTCATCCGCACCATCGGGAGGCGGGCGGCGCCGTCGGCGCGCACCATGCCGCCGGAGCGTCGAGGCCGACGAGCGGCGCCGAGTCGCGGCCGGACAGGACGCCGACCCAGGTGCCGTCCTTCACGATGTCGACGGCCTGGGCGGGCACGCCCTCGTCGTCGTAGCCGAAGCTGCCGAGGGCGCCGGGCAGGGTGGCGTCGGCGGTGATGTTCATGAGGTCGGAGCCGTAGCGCATCGAGCCGAGCTGGGCGGGGTCGAGCCACGACGTGCCGGCGAAGGCGGCCTCCCAGCCGAGGATGCGGTCGAGCTCGATGGCGTGGCCCACCGACTCGTGGATCTGGAGCGCCATCTGCTCGCTGCCGAGGATCAGCGTGGTGGTCTTCTCGGGGCACTGCGGGCGCGCTGAGCAGCGCCCGGGCCTCCTCGGCGATGCGCGGCGCGTTGCCCGACGAGGTCGAGCTCGCGCACGAGCTCCCAGCCGCGCGTGCCGAACTGGCCGCGCACGCCCGGGTAGCTGCGCCGCTGCGTCTCGCCGTCGCCGATCGCGGTGGCGTCGATGACCGCGCCGCACTCGACGATGTGCTGGTCGATGCGGCTGCCCTCGCTGGAGGCGAACCACTTCTCGGTGTCCCAGATCTGGTGGCTCGCGTTGGCCGTGTCGGCGCCGTGCTCGCTCATGGCGCGCGTCACCTCGACGAGCAGGTCGCCCTTCTCGGCCAGCGGCACCTTCAGCGGGTCCTCGTCGTACCTCGTTGGCCCAGCGAGTCGGTGCGCGCCTCGACCGGGGTCAGCTCGAGATCGTCTCCCGGCACCGACGCGCTGGCGGCCGCGATCGCCGCGGCCTGGGCCCCGGCCGCACGCGCGGCCTCGGCGGTGAGATCGGCGGTCGAGAAGAACCCCCAGCCCGAGCCGATGAGGGCGCGCACGCCCAACCCGGTCGACTCCTCCTGGGTCAGCCCCTCGACTTCGCCGTTGCGCGCGGCCATCGATTCATGGCGGCGGTCCATGACCCTCGCGTCGGCGTATCGGGCCCCCGCCGCCAGGGCCGCTTCGACGGCGGCCTCGGCGTATTCGAACATGACGCGAATGGTAGCTTGGCTAACCATCCCGAGAGGCCTGCTCGTGGCGCCCGTCGCGCCGTCAGACGCGTGGTGTGCAGCACGACCGCACGACATCCGTGCGGCACGGCCTCACAACGGGGCGATGACAGCGCGGTGGCGGACGATCGGGCCGCGGAGGTCACTTCCGGGCATCCGCGCTGACCGCAGCCGCTCAGTCGGTGCGGCCGGGTCCGGCCGGGATGTCGCCGCCGGGGCGGTGAGCGGCATCCGGGCGTTCCACCGGCTCCTGCCAATTGACCTCGGTGATGCGCGCGGGCGGCCACTCCCCGTCGGGCGGGACGATCCCCTCCTCCGCCTCCAGCGGGATGCCGATCGGGGCCACGAGGTAGCGGCCGGCGAGGCGGCGGGCCTCGCGATCGAGCGCGTAGCCGGCCTTCGCGCGATGGAACGTGACGGTCACGTCCGCCGTGACGACGGGGCGTCGACCGCGCGCCGCTCGGTCAGGTCCACGCGGGTCGGCGTGTCCACCGCCACGACCCCGAACGGCCGCCCGGCAGCCGATGCATGCGCGCGGGTGGCGTTGACGAGGTCGACGGCGGTCGAGATCGGCTCGCGCAGCGCGCCCGGACGCGCCCGAGCCCAGCAGCGCGTCGACGATCACGGTCGCGCCCGGCGATCCGCTCGCGGAGCCGCAGCAGGCAGCTCGGGCGTGGGTGCCACGAACAGCTCGAGCGACCCGGCCGACGCCATCGCCCCGAGCACGTTCCAGCTGTGCGCGGCCGCGGCCCCGTGCAGCTTGCTGGCCTCGCCGACCAGCACGACGAGGACCTCGCGACCGGCGGCCGCCAGGCGCCGGGCGACCACGAAGCCATCGCCGCCGTTGTTGCCCGGTCCGCACAGGACGACGACGAGCGGCGGCTGCCCGAGGGGTCCGCCCGGGCCGTGGGCGGCATCGGCCAGGCGCCCGAGCTCGGCAGTGGACGACCTCCGCCACCGCGGCGCCCGCGGACTCCATGAGGGCATCCTCGGAGAGCCCGAGGCGCTGCGCCGCCTCGTCGATGCGCGCCATCTCGTCGGCGCCGATGAGGACAGGCACGCCGCGCTCACCGCGCGCGGCCGGATCGATCACGCGGCTACGGCAGCGTCTCGAGGTAGGCGACGATCGATGCGATCTGCTCCGGCGTGAACTGCTCGCCGAAGGCCGGCATGCCGAGGCGATCGATCCCCTCGGTCTCGGGCGTCGTGCCGTTGATCCAGAGCTGGGCCCACGTGTCGGGATACTCGGTCCCGAGATCCTGGAGGTTCTCGCTCACCGGACCGCTCGCGACCCCATGGAGGCTCGGGAAGTCGCCCTGTCCGCCGAGGTCGGCGCCGTGGCACGCGTAGCACTGCGGAGTGGCCTGCCCGATGAGTGCCTCGCCGATGGCCGGATCGGGTGCGGCGCTGCCGACAGGGCCCGACGAGGCTCCTGGGATCGCCAGGGGCGGGTTCTCCCCCGTCAGGTTCGCGGCGAGGAAGCCGGCGGCGGTCAGCAGCACCACTCCGGCCAGGGCCAGGGCCCAGAGCGGGATGGAGCTGCCGCGCGACTCGATCGGCGTGTGCGCGGTCATCGGTCAGTGGCCGCCCGCCGGCGCCGGGACGGGCCCGGGGGCGACTCGCTGCACCGGCTCGCCGCTGGTGTAGGCGAGGAACACGTTCAGCACCCCTGCGAGGCCGCCGATCGCGGCCAGGACGAATCCGACGGTGGCGACGATGTGGTAACCGACGAGGCCGGCGCTGACCACGTCCGGAGCGGCGGCCTGATCGCGGAACGAGCCTTCCGCCATGCCCGCCCCCATGAACCCGATGCCGATGAGGGTCGCACCGACGAAGAAGCCCCACAGCTGCGCGGCCGAGAGCGGGGTCGCGCCCCAGTCACGGCGCAACGTGCGCGAGACGGCGTGCTCGGTGAACGACAGGGCGGCCAGGGTGAACGCACCGAGCAGCCCCCACATCGTCACGCCCAGCCTCCACTCGGTGCCGCCCACGAAGTCGCGGACGGAGGGCAGCGTCGAGATGGCGTCGAGCATGGCAACCGCCAGCAGGAAGGCCATCGCCGCCAGCGCGAATGCCAGCGGGCCCATCCCGAGGAACAGCGACCACCGGCCGCGCGCGGTGAGGACGAGATTCACCACGGTCAGCGCGATCGGCAGGAGCAGGGCCATCGTCGCCGCGTTCCCGATGCTCGTGACGAAGTACGGCACCGAGGTGTCGACTACCACGCTCAGGGCCGCCAGCGGCGCCAGCCCGAGCCAGCTGAGCCACGCAAGCAGCGCCAGGCCGGTGGACTCGAGCGGCTGCCCCGTCACGCGCGGAACGACGAAGTAGAGGGCCGCGAACGCCATTGGCAGCAGCCACAGCAGCATCGTCGCGCGCTCGAGGTAGAGCGAGGCGAGCGCGACGGCGACATCGGGCAGGCCGATGACGTAGTCAGCCAGGCCCATCGCCGCGCTCAGCCCGGTGAAGCCGAGAAGCGAGAGCAGCGCAATGCCGGCGAACCAGAGGCTGATGTAAGCAGAGCGCAGGGCCGGCACGACGGTGGCGAGGAACGATCCCGCGATGAGGAGCGCGGCCGTGGCCATTCCTCCCTCCACGAACCACGGGAACGCGTTGAGGACGCTATTCGGGCCCTGCTCGAAGACGGTCAGCGTGGCGAGGCCGCCGAGGACGGACATGTTCCAGAACAGGAACCCCACGACGACAGCGCGTTCGGCCCGGAGGGGGCGACCGAGCAGTCGCGGTGTAAAGAACGCCACCGCCGCGAACCCGGCGTTCGTGAGCCAGCCGAAGACGAGCGCGTTCATGAATGCGGCTTCAACGACCGGGAGATTGAGGAAGAACGTGAGGTTGAAGAACCCGAGCGGGACCTCGAGCCCGATCTCGAGGAAGCGGAGCAGCGCGGTGATCCCGCCGAGGCCGGTGGCGAGCGCCAGCCACGCCATGGCGGCCACCAGGAACCCGGTGGCAGCGCTGTCGGGCCCACCCGGAATGAGCGAGCGGCGCTTGCGGGGCGGCTCGTCGTAGGGGCGCAGCTTCTTCGGATTCACCGCGGGGTTCACCGTCATCGAGCGCGTCGACCCTCCATCGGGCTCACTCGGGCGGGGCGTGTAGGCGGGCGCATTGTACCGAACGGGAGGCCGGTCATAGCGTCGACGCCCAACACGGCGACACGGAGTCAGGGCGCTCAGTCCGCGCGGGGGTCGGTGGATCCTCCTCAGCGGGGGTTGAAGCTGACCGCCAGGAGGGCGTGGTGGGTGGCAGCCGCCGACGTCCAGCTCATCGTCGTCGTGGCCGCCCCGGCCTCGGACGAGCCGGCGCCGCGCAGGTTGTTGGTGCCGCCGGTGGTGTTCGTATCCCAGCGCTCGGTCTGTCCGGCGCCGGCGGTGTGGGCGGTGGTGCTGTTGTGGCCGAACAGGACGTCGAGCACGAGGGCGCCAACCTGGGACGGCACGTTGACCGAGATGGCGCTGCCGTTGGAGCCGGCGCCGACCGGGGTCCCGTGGCCGCCGACCCCCGCCAGGGCATGGACGCCCATCACCCGCTTGACACTGGCGCTCAGGGTGTGGCTCAGCGCGGCGCCGGCGACCCCCGGCGTCGGATCGGCCAGCTCCCAGATCTCGACCGCCCCGTTGGCCGACGCCGTCTGGCGGCCGACGAGGGTCAGCGGCTGGTCGAGCGACGGGTTGGCGGGATCGGGCTTCCAGGTCATCGAGGTGACCGTGGTCGACGTGGTGTAGAGGCTGATCATGGCCACCAGGCGGTCGGTGCCGGCCGGAAGGCTGAAGGTCATGGAGCCGGCGTTGCTCGAGGCCGAGGCGAAGGTGCCGACCGCGCCGCCGAGCCGGGTGACCGGCACCAGCCCGGTGGGCGTGGCGCTCAGCTCGTTCGAGCCCGGACCGGTGTCGACGGCGTTGACCGCGGCGACCTGGTAGTAGTAGGTCGTGCCGTTGCTGACGCTGAGGTCGGTGTAGCTGGTCACCAGCCCGACCGTGGTCAGCAGGCTGGCGCCGCCACTGGTTGTGCCGCGCCAGATCTCGTAGCCGGTGAGCTGGCTGCCGCCGTCGGAGGCTGGCGCCGTCCAGGCTCAGCGCCACGCTGGCGTTGCCGGCGCTGGCGGCGGTCAGGTTCGGCGCGCCCGGTGCGGTCGGTGGTGGCGGCGGCGTGGGCGTGGCGCTCAGCTCGTTCGAGCCCGGACCGGTGTCGACGGCGTTGACCGCGGCGACCTGGTAGTAGTAGGTCGTGCCGTTGCTGACGCTGAGGTCGGTGTAGCTGGTCACCAGCCCGACCGTGGTCAGCAGGCTGGCGCCGCCACTGGTTGTGCCGCGCCAGATCTCGTAGCCGGTGAGCTGGCTGCCGCCGTCGGAGGCTGGCGCCGTCCAGCTCAGCGCCACGCTGGCGTTGCCGGCGCTGGCGGCGGTCAGGTTCGGCGCGCCCGGTGCGGTCGGTGGTGGCGGCTCGGACGGGGTGGCCGGGTTGAAGCTGACCGCCAGGAGGGCGTGGTGGGTGGCAGCCGCCGACGTCCAGCTCATCGTCGTCGTGGCCGCCCCGGCCTCGGACGAGCCGGCGCCGCGCAGGTTGTTGGTGCCGCCGGTGGTGTTCGTATCCCAGCGCTCGGTCTGTCCGGCGCCGGCGGTGTGGGCGGTGGTGCTGTTGTGGCCGAACAGGACGTCGAGCACGAGGGCGCCAACCTGGGACGGCACGTTGACCGAGATGGCGCTGCCGTTGGAGCCGGCGCCGACCGGGGTCCCGTGGCCGCCGACCCCCGCCAGGGCATGGACGCCCATCACCCGCTTGACACTGGCGCTCAGGGTGTGGCTCAGCGCGGCGCCGGCGACCCCCGGCGTCGGATCGGCCAGCTCCCAGATCTCGACCGCCCCGTTGGCCGACGCCGTCTGGCGGCCGACGAGGGTCAGCGGCTGGTCGAGCGACGGGTTGGCGGGATCGGGCTTCCAGGTCATCGAGGTGACCGTGGTCGACGTGGTGTAGAGGCTGATCATGGCCACCAGGCGGTCGGTGCCGGCCGGAAGGCTGAAGGTCATGGAGCCGGCGTTGCTCGAGGCCGAGGCGAAGGTGCCGACCGCGCCGCCGAGCCGGGTGACCGGCACCAGCCCGGTGGGCGTGGCGCTCAGCTCGTTCGAGCCCGGACCGGTGTCGACGGCGTTGACCGCGGCGACCTGGTAGTAGTAGGTCGTGCCGTTGCTGACGCTGAGGTCGGTGTAGCTGGTCACCAGCCCGACCGTGGTCAGCAGGCTGGCGCCGCCACTGGTTGTGCCGCGCCAGATCTCGTAGCCGGTGAGCTGGCTGCCGCCGTCGGAGGCTGGCGCCGTCCAGCTCAGCGCCACGCTGGCGTTGCCGGCGCTGGCGGCGGTCAGGTTCGGCGCGCCCGGTGCGGTCGGTGGTGGCGGCGGCGTGGGCGTGGCGCTCAGCTCGTTCGAGCCCGGACCGGTGTCGACGGCGTTGACCGCGGCGACCTGGTAGTAGTAGGTCGTGCCGTTGCTGACGCTGAGGTCGGTGTAGCTGGTCACCAGCCCGACCGTGGTCAGCAGGCTGGCGCCGCCACTGGTTGTGCCGCGCCAGATCTCGTAGCCGGTGAGCTGGCTGCCGCCGTCGGAGGCTGGCGCCGTCCAGCTCAGCGCCACGCTGGCGTTGCCGGCGCTGGCGGCGGTCAGGTTCGGCGCGCCCGGTGCGGTCGGTTCGGCGGGGTTACCGGAGGCGACGGCCGCGCGCAGGGCATGGATCATCGGCTCAGGGATCCCGTCGGGGTCGTCCGGCCATGTGCCCTGCCCCGCGCAGCTTCCATCGGCCCCGGCGATGGTGCCATCAGGACACTCGCCCGAGGTGCGGAGGTTCGCCATGGCCTGAGCTGGCGTGAGCCCGGGCGCCGCGGCGGCCATGAGCGCGGCCACGCCGGCGACGTGCGGAGTCGCCATGCTCGTGCCGCTGCTCGTCCGGTACGTCCCGTTCGGCCAGGTCGAGTGCACCACCACTCCGGGCGCCAGCACGTCGACTGACGCCCCGTAGTTGCTAAACACGGCGAGCGTGTCGTCGCACTCGGTGGAGAAGAGCTCGAAGATGAACTGGCAGCCGGCCAGCCCGCCGCGCGCGGCGTCGAAGTCGGCGAGGGCCGAGACGCTGATGACTTCGGGGAAGGCGGCCGGCACGAAGCTGCCGGCGTTGACGGCCGAGTTCCCGGCGCCGGCGACCATGATCACGCCCGCCGCGTGAGCGGCGCAGACGGCGGCATGGAGCGGGTCGGACTGACAGTCGCCCCACGCGCGCTGCTCACCGAAGCTCATGTTCATGACGTCGATGTCATTCGAGCTGTCCGCGTCTGCATTCAGCGACATCACGTGATCGAAGCCGCACAGGACCAGCGACTCGCTCGAGCTGCCGGAGTCGTCGAAGACCTTGACAGCCACGATCTCGGCTTCTGGCGCCACGCCGACCACGCCGGTGCCGTTCAAGGGGGCGGCCGCCGTCCCCGCGACGTGGGTGCCGTGCCCGTAGCCGTCCTCCGCAGGGGCGCCCGGGGTCACGCAGTTCTTGCTGTCGCCCTGGTCGATGTTGGCGACGAGGTCCGGGTGATCGAGATCGATCCCGGTATCGAGGACGGCGATCCGCGCACCATGTCCGCGGTACCCGTTGTGATAGGCGCCAGTCTGGGGGGTGTCATTGTCGTACGCCGAGATCCGCTCGATCCCGTTGGGCAGGGTCTCAGCGGTCAGAGCGATCGAGCGATCCGGGTGGACGGAGACCACGTTCGGGTTCCGACGAAGGGCCTCTGCGGCGGCCGCCGACCCCTCGAACTGGAACCCGTTGATCGCCCGGGTGAAGGTCAGGCCGACATCGCCCCCCAGATTGCGCGTGAGCCCGACAGCGAGCCGGTGCGCAGCTTGCCCTGGCGCGAGCATTACAATCCACGAGGCTTCGGCAGGGCCCGAGAGGGCAACGACGGGAGGTGCCGCCGTGGCAGGTGCGACGGACGCGAGGGCCACGATGGCCGATCCCGCCAGCGCGATGAGACGGGTAGCACGATAGCGCCGCATGGGATGAATCCAAGGATGCTCGGACGGATCTAGCGCCGCGCATTCTGCTCCCCTAATCGGGCCATGGGAAGCCCCTCAGAGGTCCCGACAGGCCCTAGCTGGTGCCCCACTGCAACCCCAAACGCCTGCGCTGTCCGGCCCACCCGCGATGAGCGAGCGGCGCTCGCGGGGCGGCGCGTCGTCCGGGCGCAGCTCGTTCGGGTTCACCGTCATCGAGCGTGTCGACCCTCCGGCGAAGCTAGGAATCATCGGGGCCTCAGCCGGCGACGGGCCGCAGGAGGCTGTACTCGTCGTTGTACCGAACGCCCAGCGCGTTGTTGAACAGGTTCAGCATGTTGATGTAGCCGATGAGGAAGGTCAGCTCCACCAGCTCGGGGTCGGTGAAATGCTCGTGCAGCTCGCGCGCCAGTGGCCCGGGGATGTCGTTCGAATCGGTCATGACCGCGCGCGTGTAGGCGATGGCGATGCGCTCGCGGGGGACGAGCGACTCGGTCTCCGCGATGACGACCAGCGGATCGGTGACGATGTCCGCGATGTCGACGAGGTCGCAGTGCGAGCTCGTGCAGAACTGGCAGTCGTTCGACTCCGAGGCCGTGATGATGACCAGCTCCTTGACGCGTCGCTCCAGCAGCCCACCGGGGTAGACGCAGCTCCCGAACCCGGCGAATCCGCGCAGGATCTCCGGCCGGAGGCACATCGCCTGGATCATCTCTACCGGCGGCCGGCCGCGCTCCCAGAGGCCCCGGCTCTCATCGAAGGACGGATCGTCCTTGACGGCCTCGAAGGCGGACTGGATCTGCTCGGGCGAGACGGTGACGCGCATCGATGGGCCTCCCATGTAGCACGAAACCCGGCTGGCGGGAGCCGGGTTTCGTTCTGGAATTCGTGGTTGCGGGGGACGGATTCGAACCGCCGACCTTCGGGTTATGAGCCCGACGAGCTACCACTGCTCCACCCCGCGACCTCCCATGGTACCGGTGCCCATGGGCTTCGGTCAAACTTCGATCAGCGGCGGCGGAAGACCCGCCAGACCACGAACAGGGCGAAGATCGCGAAGATCTGGCCGCCCAGGATGACGCGGTTCAGGTCGAGCGCCGGGCGCCACTCGGCGTCCCCGTCGCGGATGACGTACATCCCCGCCGGCTTCGCGGTCAGCCCGAAGCCGCCGCCGCCGTTGCCCTCGGTGTCGCCTCCGCCACCGCCGGCGCCGCGTACCTTGGCGGCGGGCAGGAAGATCGTGCCGTCGCGCTCGATCGGCTCGCCGTAGACCTGCTTTGGCTGCATGCCGTCGATGGTCTGACGCATGCTGTCGATGAGTGTCGTCGTCATTGGTCGTTCTCCGGTGTGGACGTCAACGATAGACCGATCCGGTCAGGTTGGCCGATGCGCCCCCGGTTCCATCTCCTCGACCGCGTAGTGGATGCCGCGCTGCTTCATCACCGCCAGGTACGGGTCCGGGTCGAAGGCCTCCGGGCCGAGGACGCCGGCACCCGACCAGGCGCCCGTCGCGAGCAGCTCCATGGCCACGGTCGGGTTGAACCCGGTCTGCCAGCCGACGATCTGGAGGCCGAACTCGCGCCAGATCTCCTCCGCGTCGCACATCTGGTAGGCGTACGTCTCGCGCGGCTGGCCGTCCTTCGTGCCCAGCACCCAGGTGCCGACCACGGCCCGGCCACGGAACTTGTCGCCGAGGCTGATCGGGTCGGGAGTGATGGCGGCGAGGACGTCGCGCGGGGCGACCTCCACCCCCTTGACGCTGACGCGATCCGTGCGATCCATGCCGAGGGCGTGGATCGTCTTGAGCTTGTCGATGAAATCGTCCCCGAGCGCGTACTTGAACGTCGCGCGGTTCGTCTTGATCCAGCGCGGGACGAGGAGGACCTCCTCGTGCTCCACGTTGACGCACTCGACCGGACCGATGCCCTCGGGGAACGGGAACGACTCCGGGCCGCTGAACGGCTCGGTAGTGTGCCAGTCGCCATCGGCCCAGACGATCGGAGGGTTGAGGCACTCCTCGATGGTCGTCCAGATGCTGAAGACCGGCGCGAAGGCGAAGCCGGGGATCTCGAGGTCGCCGCCGTCACGGACATGGACCTCGTGAATCTCGTCGAAGTCGTGCTTGGCGGCATGAGCGGCGAAGACGTCCGTGAGCCCCGGGTCCATGCCCATCCCCACCAGGGCCAGCTTGCCGCGGCTCTCCCACGCACCGGCTACGGCGAACTGCGCGTCGCCGAGCTTCTCGCCGGGGACCTCGAAGGGCCGATCCGGGTGTGGGTGGGACAGGCTCATGGCCATGTCCATGTAGTTCGCATCGGCTGCGAGAGCGCCGTTGAAGATCGGCATCACGAACTGCGGGTCCACGGCGTTCATAACGAGGTCCGCGCGGTGGGCAAGGGCCGCATCGGTCACTGCCTCGGCGCTGCGGGCGTCGATCTGGATGGCCGGGAAGCGCTCCGCGTCGCCCAGGCTGTCGGCCAATGCGCGGGCGCGGGCGACGTCATAGTCGGCGAGGACCATGGCCTCGCACCAGTCACCGGATGCGGAGAGCCGCGCGATCGACTCGCCCACGGTGCCGACACCGATCAGCAGGACTCGCATGGGTCACCTGAAGTGCGTGTTCCAAACCGGGGCACGCCGTCTGCGCAACAGGATCTCGAGTGCCGGGCTCTACCGATTCGGCAGGAACTGGGGCCCGTTCCTACGGCCTCGGTGGCGCCGGCGCAATCCTAGCAGCGATTCCGCAAGGCGAGCCCTGGCTTGCCCGCTTGCCCGGATCGGGGCAGGCGGAGAGTGATGGGGGGTGCGGGCACCGCATCCCACTCCTGGGGCCGCTTCGTCGTGTAGCAGAGTTCAGCTCCAACTGCGGCATTCCGCATTCCCACTGAGGCGCAAGCAACTACGAGGATGAGGGGCGATTCAGGCGATTCGACACCACCGTTCCCGCCGAGGCGCGCATCCTGACCATGAAGGCCTCGAACCTCGCAGTTGCTCCCCGCGGGGCGAGAATGGTGAACGGATCATTCGGGAGGCTCCCGCCGACGAGGACGAGCAGCTCCCATTGCTGCATCCGCCATGCGAGCTGCGCGGCGGTGGGCATCACTCCGGCCTCCGTCGATGCACGACGAAGGCAGTCATACCGAAGAGGCCGAGGCCAACGCCGCCGAGCGCAGCCGCCTCCCGGATCGCGACCTCCCAGTACCGATCCTGTGCGACTCCGTAGACGAGCATCTTCGGCAGCAGCTCCGGATCGGGCTCGGCTCCCCCGGCCTCCTGGTAGACGGCCCCCGCGTAGATCTCGCCCTCGTCCGCACTGACCAACTCGCCGCTGGGCAGGCGGTACCGGATGTCCGTGTGGAGCCGGCCACCGATCACGGCCGCCGGGTCGCTCTCGATGTCGCTCAGCATGGTCGTCGGGACCCATCGGTCCAACGCCAGGTCCAGCCCGACGGTCAGCGCGACGGACACGCCGATGCCGACCAGCAGCGCCGGCAGAAGCCGCCCGACAATCGCGCCGATCGCGACACCCGACAGCAGGACGACCACTGTGCGCATCACCAATGGAAGCCCACGCGCGTCGTACTGAACGAAGCCGATGTCGCTGTGAGGGAAGTAGGCGCGGGCCATCTGGTCCGCCGCGAACGCAAGCGGGGCCACCAGCGCGACAGCGATCGCGAGCACGGGCAGCGCGCGCCACATCAGCCAGCGCGAGCGCGAACTGAGCGATCGGCCAGGCGATCATCGCGGTGCGCTGCTCGATCTCCCTCGTGACGATGGGCACGCCGAGCACCAGGCCTACGACGATCGGCACGAACCCGATCAACCCCTGCACCAGCCCGACGATGGGACCGTGCGTTTCCTGAAAGGCGAAGATGACGTCGCAGGCGCCCGTGGCGGCCGGCGTCCCGCAGCGCGCGAGGATCGAGCGCATGTCGAGCGTCAGCCAAATAGCCACGCCGACGAGCGCGAGGCAGCCGACCGCCGCGAAGGCGATCTCCCATCGCTGCAGGCGCCAGGCAAGCCGCAGCGCAACCATCAGACCGGACGCCGGCGGGCCACGACGACCGCGGTGAGCCCGAGCGCGAGCAGCCCGACACCGACGCTCGCGGCCCCGGCCGCGGCCGCCACACCGACGTAGCGCCACCCGGGGATCGAGAACTCGATGTCGTACCCGAGGACGTTGCCATCGCGCATGTCCTGCTCCGACGCGAAGAGCCGTCCCGCTCGTCGATGTACTGCACGTCGAGGCCGCGCTCGTGGAGCTCCTGCCACGTGAGCACTTCGCCCGAGGTCAGCTCGAGCCCGGTGTTGAGGACGAGTGCGCCGTAGTCGAACCCAGCCAGCCCGGACTGGTCGAGGCGGGACGTCTCCGCCTGGGCTCGAGCCACCGATCCTGCGCGAAGCTGAGCCCGGTGAATGCGAGCGCCATCACGAGCGCCGCGGCCAGGATCGCCGGCAGCACGCGACCGATGAGCGCGCCGACCAGCGTGCCGAGCATGAGCGCCCCGACGCCGCGAGCCACGATGCACCCAGCCACGCCGGCCGAACCAGGCGAAGTCGGCACCCAGGTCGCGCTCCGGCGCCAGGGCGGCGGCGAGGATCTCGCTCGTCATGGCCAGGACGCCAAGCGCCACGACCGCGAACAACGCGACGAACGCGATCCGCCGCAACAACCACCAGGACCGCGAGCGACCGAGGCTCCACGCGAGCTGCGCGGTTCCGGCATCGATCTCGCGCGCGATGAGCGGCGCACCGAGCAGCACCCCGATCCCGAACGGGGCACCGAACGACAGCAGGAGCAGGGTGTCAGCGCGAGGCCCTCGGCCTGCGCGTATCGCGACTCACCGCTGCCTGGCACGCCGGGCCCGCCGCGTGCTGGCGGGACGCAGTCCGGGCTCGCGGCACGCATGCCGGTGAGCTGGCTCGCGAACCAAAGCATCGCGATCGCGGTCGCCGCCACGCCCAGCCCGACAAGGATGAGCTCCCAGCGCTGCTGGCGGTATCCCAGCCGTGCCCAGGTGAGCGCGCCGCTCACGCCGCCACCGCGGACGTTCGCGCCGAGGCGAGGTAGCCGAGCACGACCTCGTCGAGCGTCGCGGGGCGGTCACCGGCCCCACGCACCAGCCAGATGCGCGAGCCGTCGGGCGCCGCGAAGTCGGCGACCGCATCGGTCCGGTCGGAGGTCGAGATGGCATGGCCGGCCAGCGCTCGGCCACCGTGTCGTGGAGCAGCACGCTGGCCCACGCCGAGGACGATGAGCCGGTCGCAGGACTGCTCGACGTCGGTGACGATGTGGCTCGACAGGAGGGTCGTCGCGCCGCCGTCGCGGACCGCATCGGTCAGGACGTGCAGGAACTCGCGTCGGGCCAACGGGTCGAGGGATGCCAGGGGCTCGTCGAGGAGGAGGATCGGCGCGCGCGTGCCGAGGGCCAGGGCCAGGGCGACCTGCGCCTGCTGGCCGCCGGAGAGGGCTCGCGCGCCGGCGCCGCGGGGGATACCGAGCTGGTCGAGCCGCTCCCGTGCGTAGGCGCGGTCGAAGCCGGGTCGCAGCTGGACGGCCAGGTCGAGATGGTCGTCGACCGAGAGGCCGTCGTAGAGCGCCGGCGACTGCGGCACGTAGCCGAGGTTGTCCAGCGCCTGCGATCGTTGGCGCCAGGGGTCCAGGCCCATGACCGCCGCCGCCCGCGCGTGGCCTTCTCGAAGCCGACCCAGGTCTTGATGAGCGTCGACTTGCCGGCCGCGTTCGGCCCGACAAGCGCGGTGATCCCGCCGGCCGGCAGCTCGAGGTCGATGCCCGCCAGCGCCCAGACGCCGCGGCGGTATCGCTTGGCCAGCCCGCGGGCCTCCAGGACCGCGGTCACTGGCCCCACCCATCGACGAGCGAGAGCAGCCCGACCAGCAGGGCCAGGCCGACGAACGGGCACAGCAATCGCGGATGCGCGGAGCGTCTGCATCGGTTCACCTCCTGGTGGACCGATGCGTCGCGGCGCGGACGGCGCTGACACCATCCGGCACCTCACCGCCCTCTATTGCGTGATATCCCGCAGTGCCCGCACCGGAGGATCGGCCGGGGCCTCAGATGGCGCGCATACGGTTGTTGCGCGGGTTGTGCTCGACCTCGGCCATGCCGAGGGCCTCCATCACCGGCGGCACGTAGTTGCCGAAGCGGCCGCGATAGCCCTTGCGAAGGCCGTAGTAGCCCCCGACGGGGTTGCCCGGATCGCGTGCCCAGGCCTCGACCGAGCCCGGCGCCGCCGCCTTGCCTTCATCGGACGTGCCGAGCGGCATCCAGTCGCCCTGCCGCTTCAGCTCGGCGTGGAGGTCGTCGAGGCAGCGCAGGTCGTAGCTCAGCTGGGTCTTCCCCACCTGCACGATGAGCGCGGGCGGCGACGATGCGTCGTCGCGGTATGCGTGGAACTCCGAGCCACCCGACGGCGTCGTCAGCCGCCACGGGTCGTCGGCCACGCCGGTTCCTTCGATGAACGTTCCGCTCATCGCGGGGAGCCCGCTGTCGTCGCCTCGGAGTGGGCTTTCAGCCCTCTCGCGAACTGCTCGAACGACGGTCCCAGATCCGGGATCGAGCGCGCGATGAGCGCCCGAAGGAGGCCGCTGAACTCCTCGCGCATGGTGAAGGTGGTCGCGCCGGCGGACGGAGTCAGCGTGAAGGTCCGCGTTCCCGTGAAGAGGCCCAACGGCATCCCGCCGGACCACACCATTCGGCGGGGCTCATTCCACTCGGTCACGACGACCGGAAAGGCGCGCCCCGGGTTCACCGAAGAAACGACCTTGATCGTCTCCCCCTTCGCGATCTGGCCCTCGATCCGTTCGACTCCAGAGTCCCACTGTGTCATTGCGCTCGCATCGGTAAGGATGCGCCAGACATGGTCGGCTGGCGCGTTGATGTTCGTCTGAGCCTCGAAGTGCATCGGCTGTTCGTCCTCTGTCTGCGTGCCTTCGCAGCAGGATGTCGCGCGATACATGACGCCATGCGGCATATTTGACCGCGATGGATGACCGATGCGCGCCGCTCGACTGCTGAACACGCTGCTCATGCTCGAGACTCGCGAGCGCGTCACGGCTCGCGAGCTTGCTGCCGCGTTCGAGGTCTCTGTGCGGACGGTTCATCGCGATGTCGAGGCGCTGAGCAGCGCCGGCGTCCCGGTCTATGCGGAGCGGGGTGCGAGCGGCGGATTCAGGTTGGCCGACGGTCGTCGCTTTCTGATGAGCGGCCTCGTCGAGGAAGAGGCCGCCGCCATGCCACTCGCAGGAATGCCGGCCGTCGCGGCGGAGCTTGGCCTGGGCGAGGCTGCCTGGGGTGCCTCGCTCAAGCTGCTCGCCGGTCTCCCGGAGCCGTTCCGGGCCAGGGCCAGCGAGTTGACGCGCGACGTGCACGTGGACCTCGGATCGCCGAGTCCCGGTGCCGCACCAGTCCAGCTCATGCGCGGCCTGCTGGATGCGGTCCGACGCCGCCGCATGATCTCGATTCGCAGGAGCGCGACCGACGGAACCCGATCCGTGGTGGAAGTGGCGCCGCTTGGCCTCGTCCGCGATGGGCCGTCCTGGGTGCTCGTGGCGCGGCGCGCACGCTCGGTCATCGTCATCGATATCGCTTCTATCGAGCTGGCCCGGGCGACCGGGGCGACGTTCGAGCGTCCGACCGGATTCGATCTGCGCCGATGGTGGATGGGGCGGGCACGTGGCCCGACCGCGTCGGGCACTTGACGCATCGGAATTGCGTGATCTCCCGCATTGGTCAGCCGATGACCCTCTGCTACCTTCGAGCCGATGCGACTCTCACGCGCCGACATCCTGGCGCTCCTCATCGCGCTCGGTGCCTCGATCACCGGGCTGGTGGTCTGGAACCACGGCACCGTCGATCTGGGCATGACCCTCGTCTCCGACGGCGAGCTGGTCACGCGTGGACGACGTCACGCCCGGCGGGAATGCCGAGCGGCACGGGTTCTATCCGGGGATGACCATCCTCGAGCTCACGACGACCGACGGATCCGAGGTCGATCGTGGTGAACCGATCGGCGACATCCTTGGCGGCGAGGTCGCGCCGGGGCAGTTCGACGATCTGATCATTCTCGACGCCAACTACCGGCTGCCGATCGAGGCGGTCGAGACCGACCGCATCGCCACGGCGATCGGTGGGGGCGTGTCGGTCGAGGAGAGCTGGATCTACGGCGAGGCGTCCATCGATCGTTCCTTCGTCGAGTTCGAGCTCGACCAGTCGATCTGGATCGCCGGCCTGTTCCTCATCCTCGGCGCGATCGTGTGGCGGCTCCTGGCGCACGGGTTGGCCGGTCCGCACGGCCGGCGCCACGCGCTGGTCCTCGGAGCGGCGGTGGCCGTGCCAGGGCCTGATCCTGCCAGCCGTCGCCGTCGGAACACCGGCGGGGATCGCCGCAGGGTTCCTGGTCCCCGCCGCGGTGGCGCTCGTCCTCGGGCTATCGCTCGCGCGGCGCAACCTCGAGGGTCAGTGGCTGCAGACCGCGCTGGCCGCCTCGCTCGTGGCCGCGGGGCTGGCCGCGGTCCTCGTGGCCCGCTACATGAGCGGTCCGACCCTCTCGTCGAGCGACCCGGGAACGATCCTCCTGCTCGTCGCCGCGATCGGAGTGGCCCCGGCGGCCGTGGCAGCCTTCACGAGGGAGCGACGGATGCGCGAGCGTGCCAGCCTGCTGAGCATCGGCCTCGTGCCCGCGGCCGCGGCGACGCTGGTGGTGCAGCAGACCGTCGAGCCGGTCCTGCCGATCGTCCTCGTGTCGATCCTCCTTGGCTGGTACGTGCTGCCACTCGAGCGAGCCATGGCGTTCGCCGGCACGGGCTTCGCACGAGTGCGCTCCGACGCGCCGGCGGCGCCCGCGGCCCCGGTCAACGAGCCGATCGTGTCGGGCCGCTTCCGCGACGCGTTGACGATCACGCTCTTCGGCCTGGTCGTCCTCTTCACGTTGACCGCGGAGGGCTCGATGTTGGTCGTCGTCGGCGTCGCGCTGGCAGCCCTCGTCGGATTCGCCGTCCGGAATGGGTTCCTCGGCGCATGGACCGATGCGGCCATCCCGCTCGGGGTCGCCGTCGGGATGCCGATCGTCATCGCCGACCACGCATCGTGGGAGTTCGGTGGGCTGGCGACCGCGTCGAGCCTGGCGCTCGCGCTGGTCGGGCTGAGCGTCGCGCACGTCCTCGCCGCCCGCCACAGCGATCCCGTGTGGCGACCTCGCCTCGTCTGGCTCTCCGCCGGCCTGGTCGTCCTGGTCGCCATCACCGGTGCCTCGGGCGAGGCGTTCCTGCTCGTCGCGGCGATCCCCCTCCTGCCGGGCATCCCGGTCGCGTTCGCGAACGACTCCGTCGCGGAGGCCGGCGCGGTGTCGTGGCGCATGGAGGTCCTCGCCGTCGCCCTGACGCCGGCGGTCGCCGCGCTCGTCCTCTTCCCCGCCCGGGTGGGTGGTGCTGGCCGCATGGCTGATCGCCGTCGTCGTGTGGCGTCGGTTCACGCTGGCCCCGTTGATGGGCCTGGCCCAGCGCACCCAGCTCCAGCGCGACCTGGCCGTCTCCGCAGCCGAGACCGAGCGCGCCCGCCTGGCAGCTGACCTCCACGACGACGCGCTCCAGCAACTGACGATGCTCGTCCGCACGCTCGACGAGTCCGGCAACGCCGAGGCGGCCGATGAGGCTCGCGAGGTGGCGACCAAGCTGCGCGCCGTCGTCGGCGACCTGCGGCTCCCGATCCTCGACGATCTCGGTGCAGGTGCGGCCCTGGAGTGGCTCGTCGAGCGGGTCGAGCCCCTGGCCGGTGGGCCGGTGAAGCTCGAGCGCTCCGACGAGACGCGCCCGCCGGCCAACGTCGAGCTGGCCGTCTTCCGCGTGGCACAGGAGGCGCTGACAAACGCCATCAAGCACGGCAAGCCGCCGATCGCGGTGCGCTACGACGTCCGCACCGACGGCCGGGTGACGCTGGCGATCGACGATGCCGGGGTTGGCATCGGCGACGAGGACGCGGAGGAGGCGCCGCGCCAGGGGCACTTCGGCCTGGCCAACATGCAGCAGCGGGCCGAGCAGATCGGTGCGCTGCTCGACGTGCGACGCTGGCCGTCGGGCGGGACGCGCGTCGCCCTGGAGTGGCGGCCCCAGTGAGCCGACGGTGATCCGGGTCGCGGTGGTCGACGACCACCCGCTCGTCCGCGAGGGGACCGCGGCACTCGTGGATCGCCAGGACGACATGCAGATCGCGGGGGTGGCCGCTTCCGTCGAGGAGCTTCGGCCCCTCCTGGGTGCTGGGGTGGACGTGCTCCTGCTGGACATCCGTCTCGGCGAGGAGTCGGGCTTCGACCTCCTCCGCTCCGAGACGCAGCCGATGCCGGCGGTCGTCGTCGTGACCTCGTACGACTACCCCCAGTACGCCGATGCGGCCCTCCGCCTCGGAGCCTCCGGGTTCGTGGTCAAGACCGCGCCCACCGCCGAGCTGCTCGACGCCATCCGTCGCGCGGCGGCGGGTGGGCTCCATTTCGGCGTGCGACCCGGCGGCGTCGCGCTGACGGCGCGCGAGCGGCAGGTCGTCGAGCTCGTCGTCGAGGGGGCGTCGAACGACGAGATCGGGGCACGGCTCGACATCAGCTCGCGAACGGTCGAGTCGCACCTGCGCCGCCTCTTCGAGCGCGTGGACGTCGCGTCGCGGACCGAGCTCGCGGCGCGCGCGCTGCGAGAGGGCTGGCTGGAGGACGTGGGCGGAGCGTAAGCGGGCAGCACCAGCATCGGTATAGTCGGAGGGTGAAGCGCCACGAGTTCCTCAAGGAGTTGCATCGGCTCGCGCGACCGCGCAACTACCTCGAGATCGGCGTCAACGACGGGCGCAGCCTGGCCCTCTCGCGGGTTCCGAGCATCGCGGTGGACCCCGACTTCAAGATCAACGTCGCGTTGCGCTGCGACCTGCACCTCGTGAAGGCCACGAGCGACGACTTCTTCGCCCGCGAGGATCCGATCGTCCATCTGCGGAGCGGCCGCAACCCGCTCCGGAACCTGCGGCGCGGTCGGCCACCATTCGGCCACTACCTCGGCGACGGCCCGACCCTCGACCTCGCCTTCATCGACGGCCTGCACCTGTTCGAGTTCGCCATGCGCGACTTCATGAATGTCGAGCGCTTCGCGCACTGGACAGCATCATCGTGATGGACGACATGCTGCCGCGGAACGTGGACGAGGCGGCCCGGGACCGGCACACGAGCATGTGGGCGGGCGATGTGTACAAGGTCGCACTCGTGCTGCGCCGGCATCGGCCGGACCTGATCGTGCTGCCGATGAACACGAGCCCGACCGGAGTCATGGTCGTCCTGGGCGCCGATCCGGCGAACAAGACGCTCCACAAGCGCTACGACGACGTGCTGACCGAGTGGGTCATCCCCGACCCGCAGAAGGTGCCCCAGGAGATCTTCGACCGCAAGTTCGCCGTGAACCCCCGACGCTTCCTCGACTCGCCGATCATCCCGCTCCTTCTCAAGCAACGCGGACGCGGCCGAGGTGGCGATGAGCGACCTGCGCGAGGCAGTCACGGCCCTCACCCCCTGAGCCAGGGCGGCCGATACACTGGCCCGGCGCGGGCCGTTAGCTCAGGGGTTAGAGCAGGGGACTTTTAATCCTCGTGTCGTGGGTTCGAATCCCACACGGCCCTCACCCAACCGAGCCGTCCGCGGGCCCGCCCGGAAGCCAGGTCGCGGAACTGCTTCCGACGAGTTGATGAGGGTCGTGACCGCCGAATTCGTTCAGTGCGGGGCTGAGGCGGTCCGCCGCGGCCGGTGCTCTCAAAGCCGCCGCTGCCAGTTCTCTCCCCTGACGAACCGCCACTCGGCGATACTCGCCCCGATGAAGGTGTACTTCGCGGGACCACTCTTCTCGAGTGCGGAGCGAACCTGGAACGCGGACGTGGCCCAAGGTCTCCGCGATGGAGGACACGAGGTCTTCCTGCCCCAGGACCAGGAGCCTGGCAGGGATGCGGCGGGCATCTTCACGGGCGACGTCGAGGGGATCGACTGGGCCGACGCGCTCGTCGCTATCGTCGACGGCCACGACCCCGACTCTGGCACGGCCTGGGAGTGCGGCTACGCGTACGGCAAGAAGCCGATCGTGCTCGTCCGGACCGATATCCGCCAGACCGGCAGTGGCGCGCCCTACAACGCGATGCTTGCCGGGGCGGCGACGACTCGGCTGGACCTGCCCTTCGCGACGACCTCGCGTGTCATCGCGGAGGTCCTCGACGCGCTCCGAAGCCTGGAGTCAGTCGTTACTCCGTGACATCGAGGGGGCCGAAGAGGAACGCCTCGTCGAGACCCTCTGAGTCGGCGTCCACGGGTGCGCCAAGGCACAGGACGGCGTAGGAGTCGGCTGCCACGTCCGAGGCCAGCTCGCCCGCGCCCGCGGGATCGACCTGGACCTCCGCCTCAGACGTGACGCCGGGATCAGGCGTCAGCTCGAATGGCTCACCGACCGATTCCGCGTCGTTGTACTCGTTCACGTCGGCCGCCACCGCGTCGAATGACGACCCGACTCGCAGCAGCGTGACGACGGCGACGAAGTCGGAGTCGTTGATCACCGGAATCGTCAGGCTCCCGCCCTCGGCGGTGAGGCTCATCTGACCCGCGTAGGTGCATCCCCCGTTCGTCAGCGTGACGCTCGGGCCAAGCTGCGTCTCCGCACTCGAGCTCGACGGGGCCGTCGAGTCGCATCCCACCAGCATCCCGAGCGTCAGCAACGACGCGAGGGACCACCGGACAACGTGGGGTCCTTCGGTCCGCGGTTGTGAACCGTGACCAGGTCGTGTCACCGGCAGAATCGGCACGTTCGCCACACCTCTCTCGTGCGGCAACGATACCCGACTCCGGTGCTGCCGAGCTCCGCGCGCTACGGGATGCGAGCGAACCAGGCGAGCGAGCCGGCCGCGGCCAGGACCGCCGCAACGAGCGCGGCAATGGCGAGGCTGTCGGTGATCTCGCGCGGCTCGGTCCGCGTGCCCACGCCCTCGCCGAGGTCCTCGAACACCGAGACGATCTCCTCGGCCGATTCGGCCTCGAATACCTTGCCGCCGGTCGTCTCGGCGATGTCGCGCAATGACTCGTGGTTGACGGGGACGGGCACCGTCATGCCGTCGACCATCACCGAACCCTGGTCGGTGCCGAAGGCGACGGTGTTGACCTTGACGCCACGGCGCTCCGCCTCGCGGGCGGCCGGTCCCTCGGGTCGCCCGAAGGTGGTGTCGCCGTCCGACATGAGCACGATCGAGCCCCCCGCGTCCGGCGCGTCGGCCGGCACGTCCGACTCGAGCAGGTCCAGCGAGGTGTAGATGGCCTCGCCGATGGCCGTTCCCTCGCCCAGCGAGAGCCGGTCGATCGCGCGGTCGAGGACCACCTTCGACGTCGTCGGGCGGGATGATGACCCGCGCGGTCTGGTCGAACGCGACCAGCCCAACGCGGACACCTGCCGGGACGACCTCGATGAACCGATGCGCCGCCTCCCGGGCCGCCACGATGCGGCTGGGCGTGACGTCGGTCGCCTCCATCGACAGCGAGGTGTCGAACGCCAGGACGATGGTCGGCTCGTTCGCGACCTCGGTCGCCATGGCGGGGCGGGCCGCCGCGATGACGAGCAGGGCCGTCGACGCCAGGTACACGGCGGCGACGAGGTGCCGCCGCACTCCCGGGCGCCGAGGGGCCACCGAGTCGATGAGGTCCGGATCGGTGAATCGGACCACGTAGGCCTGGCGTCGGCGCTGCCTGAACAGGTAGAGCCCGGCAAATGCCAACGGCACGAGGATGAGCACGAGCCGCTCGGGCGAGAGGAACATGAGATCTGGCGCGAAGGGGATCATCGGGGAGCTCCGCTGCTGGGGTGGGATGCGGTGTGCCGGCCCAGGGCACGGGCGCGACGGTGCTGAAAGAGGCAGGCGGCGAGAGGCCCGGTCCACTCCCTGTCGGTGCGGAGCTGGAGGTGCGTTGCACCCGCCCGCCGGATGGCGGCAGACCTGGCGCCGCGCCGACGATCCGCGGTCTCGGCCAGGCGGACACGGAAACGCTCGTCGCTCGTGTCGATCGTCCGCTGCCTGCCGGTCTCGGGGTCCTCGATCACGAGCAGGCCGACATCGGGCAGCCGCAGCTCGCGCGGGTCGACGACCTCGACGGCGATGACCTCGCTTCGACGCCCGAGCCGCGAGAGGGCCGGGCTCCACGTCTCGATGGGAGCGATGAAGTCCGAAACCACGATCGCGAGGCCGCGTCGTCGCAGGACGTGCCGCATGCCGTCGATCGCGCGGCCGAGGTCGACCTCACCGCCGAGCGGTGCCCGTCCGACGCTGCCCAGAAGGCCCGTCAGATGCCGCCGACCACCGCGGATCGGCACGATCCGCGTCCCTTCAGACGGTCGCCACCACCGCGCCGATGCGGTCGCCACCGAGGACGGCAAGGGCGGACACCGCCGACGCGACCGTCACCGCCAGGTCGGCCTTGCGCCAGCCGACCGTCCCGAAGTCGAGGCTGCCGGACCGATCAACCAGGACCGCAACGTCGAGGTCCCGCTCCTGGATCGCGTCCCGAACGTACGGCTCGCCGGTTCGCGCCAGGATCGACCAGTCCATGCGGCGGACGTCGTCGCCCGGCTCGTACGGTCGCGCCTCGCCGGGCTCGACACCGTGGCCGAGCACCATCGAGACATGGCGCCCGTCGCGGCGGCCGAAGACCTTGTGGCTCACCGCGAGCTCGATGCGGCGGAGCCGTGCCGGCAGGTCGAGGCCGGTGCCCGGTGCGGAGGTCACCGCGCCGCCGGCTGATCGCCCGGCAGAACGATGGGTGGCGCTTCCCCGGGAGCGCCCGTGGGCAGGCTCGCGACCATGGCCGGTACCGGCATCGGCTGCGGAGGCTGCGCGGGGACGGCGATCGGCGGCGCATGGACGGCCTGCGGTGAAGGCACGGCCGCTGACATGGTCGGAGCCGGCCACGCGTGCGAGCCGGGAGCCGGGACCGTTGTGAGCAGCTCGACGAGGACGTCGTCGATCGTGAACCCCTCGGCCAGTGCCCGGTACGACAGCGCAAGGCGCGCGTTGAGGATGTCGTACGCGACGTCGTAGACGTCCTGCGGCACGGCGCGCT
>CAVSAH010000005.1:0-39660 GCA_963725885.1 uncultured Chloroflexia bacterium
CCGTTCGTGAACATCAGCCAGAGCGAGGTCGAGGAGCTGCTCACCGAGCGGTTGGCCGAGCTCGGCGTGGCCGTCCGCTACGGAAGCCGGTTCGTCGGCCTGACGCAGGACAGGGCCGGCGTCGAGGCGACCTTCGAGACCGATGCGGCCCTTGAGGCGCATCGGTCGGAGTTCCTGGTCGGGACCGATGGCGCCCACTCGGCGGTTCGCCACGCGGTTGGCATCGGCTTTACCGGGTACACATTCGCTGACAGATTCCTCATCGCCGACATCCGCGCCGACCTGCCCTTCACCAACGAGCGCCACTTTCACTTCGACCCACCATGGAACCCCGGCCGCCAGGTCCTGATCCATCCCCAGCCGGACGGGATCTGGCGCATCGACTGGCAGGTGCCTCCCGAAACCGATGCGGACGAGGAGCTACGCAGCGGCCGCCTCGAGAAGCGCATAAGCACCATCGTCGGCGAGCGGACGGCCTACGAGCTGGTCTGGCTCACCGCGTATCGGTTCAGCCAGCGTCTGGCGGACCGGTTCCGACTGGGTCGGGTCCTCCTCGCCGGCGACGCGGCGCACGTCATGAGCCCGTTCGGCGCGCGCGGCCTGAACTCCGGCGTGGCCGATGCGGAGAACCTTGCCTGGAAGCTCGCGCTGGACCGGCGCCTCGAGACGTACGAGACCGAGCGGCGAGCGGCCGCGACCGAGAACCTCGCCGCAACTGACGCCACGATGCGCTTCATGGCGCCTCACGGGCTGCCGGGGAGGATCCGGCGAGCCGTGACGCTTGCCCTGGCGCCGCACAGCCGCTGGTTCCGCGCCCGCGTGAACTCCGGCCGCCTGGCCGAGCCGGCGCGCTACGTCCCACGCGAGCCGGGTCCCGACGATCCGGCTCTGCCGCGCCACGGGGCGGTCGCTCCGGACCTGGCGCTCGCCGACGGATCGCGCCTGCGTGACCGTCTCGGGGCGGGCTGGGTGCGCCTCGTGCCAGATCGAGCGGCCTCGGAGCCCCCGACGGACGGCGTGACCGATGTCGACATCGGCCGCGGCACGGTCTACGGCGACATGCGCGCCTGGCTCGTTCGGCCCGACGGATACCTCGACTCGAGCAGGCCCCTCTGACCTAGCCTCGCCTGACCCTCACCCATGCCACGCGGAGTGCGATCCCGGCGGCAGCCAGGGTCGCGATCATCCCGAGGGCTACGAGGAGCGGCGTGCTGCCCGGCGGATCGGGCATGGCCACGTTGGGGAGCTCGCCGCCCGACGGGGCCGGTGTGGCGGCGGCCGCGACGACGATGATCCGCCCGGTCATCGACGGGTGGGGCGTGCACAGGTAGTCGTAGGTTCCAGGCGCGTTGAATGTGAGGCTGTATGACTCGCCGACGTCGAGATCGCCCGAGTCCCACGCGCCGTTCACACTGGTGGCGGTGTGGATCATCGCGTCACGGTTGGTCCAGGTGACCGTGTCACCGACGGTGATGGTGAGCTCGGCCGGCGCGAATGCGAAGTCGGCGACGTCGACCGCGTGCGTCGCCGCGCGGGAGCTGGTCGGCGCGCTCGCCATCAGAAATGCGGCCGCGGCGACCGAGAGGAGGGCGCGCTGCCAGACGTGCGGGCGAGTCATGGTTCGCGAGAGTCCTCGTCGTGGGATTGGCTGTGGATAACCGCGTCGATGGTATCGGAGTTCGTGGACAAGCGGACTTGATTCGGGATCGGCGGCGCTGGCATGATCGTCGGGTCCCGAAGGGGCAGCAGTTGACCCGAGATCACCTCAACGGTCGCCGCGGTTCCTTCGGGACGTTTCCGTGTCCGGATCAGAACGCCCACAGCCCAGTCGCGAAGCGCCAGGTGAAGTAGCCCATCGCCAGCGCCGACGCGATGCCCAGCACCCATCCGACAACCCGCCAGCGATCGGCGATGAGCGCAGCCCAGGCATAGATGCCGAAGAGGACGAGCGTGTAGCGCGGCACGCTCATGACGAAGCCGGTGCTCACGATGAGCAGCCAGTTGCCGATCATCCACACGCCCCATGTCGGTCGCATCCAGATGGCGGTGGCGATGCTGGCGACGAGCCCGAGCGCGGTGAAAGTGAGCTCCATCCAGCCCAGCATGAGTGCGGCGTCCGGCGGGTCGTCGAGCCAATTGAGCATGCCGGCGATGCCCTCCCATGGCGGCGACAGGTCTTTGAACCAGTGCGAGCGCTGGATCTCACTGAACATGAACGGATCGCCGTACACGCTCCAGTTGAGCCACAGGTAGATGCCGATGCCGATTGCCGGGCCGGCAATGGCCAGCCATTGCAGGCGCATTCGGCGGTCACCGCGCCACTGCAGCCAGGCCTCGACAGCCAGGGTGGGGATGAGAATGAGCCCGTTGACGCGGGTCAGCGCGGCGAGCAGGCCGAGGAGGCCGGCCGCCCACCAGCGCTCGGTCCGCGCAAGCCACATCGAGCCGAACGCGACGGCCAGGAACAGCGCCTCGGTGTAGCCGATGTGGAGGAAGTAGGCCGTCGGGAAGACGAGGAGGAACGCCGCCGCACCGAGGCCGATGCGCTTCCCGAGGTCGGCGGCGACGAGGCGGTAGAGCAGCGGGGCCACGAAGAGCGAGGAAACGGTGGCAACGAGGAAAGCCGCCAGCACAGGGTCGCGGAGCACGAGGGTGACGAGACCGGTGAGCCACGGGAACAGCGGAAAGAAGACGATGTACAGGTCGAGGTCACCGGGGAAGTCCTGCGCGTAGCCGGGGTACGCCAAGTTGCCCGGATCGTTCGCCATGTAGCCCCACACGGCGATGTCGGTGAAGTGCGGCCCGTCCCAGCGGTGCCATGGCTCGAGGAGGTCGGGGATGGCCCCGGACGCGACCCACACCGCAATGATGCCGATCGCCAGGACGGCGACCTTCGCGGCCAGCGTCCAGGCGACGAGGAGGCGGTCGTTCCGGTCGCGCATCGGCGCGAGTGTACGGGTGGCGGCGGATCCTGTCGTTTGGCCATCCCCGGTTGGACCGAGGGCCCCGCTCGCTGCTACCATTCGGCCCTTCGGTCGGGGCGTGGCGCAGTAGGTAGCGCGCGTCGTTCGGGACGACGAGGTCGGAGGTTCGAGTCCTCTCGCCCCGACCAGATCGACCAATCGAGATTGATTGGTCCTCAGCCCCGAAGGCTGCATCCCATCCGTGGGTCTTCGCGTGGGCGGTCAGGGTGAACGAGAAGTCGTTCGCCCCAAGTACGTCAATCCTCTCGAACACGGCTTCCGCGATCGCGTGTCGCCCGGCGTCCGAGGTCTTCGCCCACAGCTCCGGCAGCGACTCGAGGTAGAAGCGCGCCTCGGCGGCTGTCGGGATCCGTGACGGCCGGACCACGGCCGCATTGGGCCATGGCTTCGCGTGGCCGGCGGTGGGTACCTGCGCGGCCATGTCGCTTAGGCGCCCAGACCAACCCGAGCCTGCGTCTACCATACCCACCGATGGAGCCTGACCGACGCGCCGATGAGGATGTGACCGGCCCGACCACCCGGGAGTCGCATGGTGGCCGCCGCGAGACCCGAGCCGCCGACGTCCTGCCGCTCGACCGGTTCAACGCGTTCACCGACGGCGTCTTCGCGATCGCGATCACGCTGCTCGTCCTTGAGCTCACCGTTCCGGCTGTGGACGCTCGCCTCTTGCCCGCTCTCGCGGAGCAGTGGCAGGAGTTCCTCGGCTACCTGATCAGCTTCGTGTTCATCGGGGGGATCTGGGTCAGCCACGCCGGAATGACGAAGCTGATGCGGCACGCCGATACCTTGGCGTACGGGATCGATCTCCTGCTGCTGCTCTTCGTGGGCGTCCTGCCGTTCTCGACCAACATGATGGTCACCCACCTGTCCGGTCCGGACGTCGAAGCCGCGGTCATCATCTACGGGGTCAACGTGCTCCTGGCGTCCCTGTGCCTGAGCCTGTTGATGTTCTACATCGCGAGCGAGCGGTCGCTGGTGCTCGACGAGGTCGCTGATGAGACGTTGGAGGCCAAGGTCCGGCAGCGCTGGATCCTGATCGCCCTGAATGTCGCGGCCATCGTCCTCGCGATCGTGTCCCCGCTCGCAGCCGTCGGGTTGTACCTGGTCATGACGTTCCTCGCGCTCGCCCTGCCGCTGATCCACCTTCGCCGGCACCGACAGTAGGGCGCATCGTGATCGGAAGGTCGTTGGTGGCGGGGCTATCCCTCTCGCCCCGACCAGACTGACCATCTTTCACGCGGACGACGCCGGCCCCGAAGGCCGCGTCCCATCCTCGCGCCTTGGCGTGAGCGGTCAGCGTGAACGTGTAGTCGGTCGATCTTGCGTCCTCCGATTCGCAGGACGAATTGCGGTCGGGCATCAACGATCGTGCCAGTGACCCCGACACCATCAATGGAGCGCGCGATGACCTCCAAGTCCAAGAGCGGGCGGGCCGCTCACGTGCCGTCGACTGCGGTCAGTTCTACCGCGATGGAGGCGGCGTGGGAGCCTGGCGCCCCGGCCGGCGACGCGTGGACCGCACGTCCGTGGGTCCACCCGACCGAGCGCGCCACGGCTGGCAGGGCGGCCCGGAAGCGCGTACCGCGGGCCAGCCACGCTGCGTTCGAGCCGGCGTCGGACCGCGATCCGATCGCGATCCTCGCGGCGCAGGAGGTAGACCGGCTGCCGGACCTCGTCCCGCTCCGCCATGAGCGGATGGCGGAGTCGCGCGTTCGCCTACTACCGGGGCACGCCCGCCGTCATGGCCTTCGACCTCGCCGCCACGCCGCGCACCGGACATCGTTGTCCAGGCGAGCGGCGACGCCCACCTCTCGAACTTCGGCCTGTTCGCGCTCGCCCGAGCGGACACTTGTCTTCGACGCCAACGACTTCGACGAGACGCTGCCCGGGCCCTGGGAGTGGGACGTCAAGCGCCTGGCGGCGAGCGTCGTCATCGCGGGCCGCGCCAACGGCTTCAGCGCCGCGCCAGAACCGCGAGGCGACGATGACGGCGCGTCCGCGGCTACCGCCAGTGGATGGCGCCGCTACGCCGGCATGCGTCTCATCGACGTCTGGTACGCCTCGATCACCGAGGACGACATCCGCGAGGCGGCCGACGCGGCGGGCCTGCTCGCAGGCCGGAAGGCAGCCAGCCGACGACAGCGTGCTCGAAGCGATCTTCAGCAAGGCCCGCGGCAGGGACGGCCTGCAAGGCTTCGAGTCGCTCACGGCGGTGGTCGACGGCCGCCGGGTCATCCTCGACGATCCGCCCGTCGTCAGCGCACGTCGAGATCGACGGCGGGCAGGGCGCGATCCAGAAGTCTTCACCGACTACCGGGCGACGATGCCCGAGAACCGGCGCAAGTTCCTCGAGCGCTACCGCTTCGTCGACGTCGCCCTCAAGGTCGTCGGCGTCGGCAGCGTCGGGACGCGCTGCTGCGATCGTCGTGCTCGAGGGCCGCGACGAGAACGACCCGCTCATCCTCCAGGCCAAGGAGGCGACGGCATCGGTCCTGGAGCCGCATCTCGCCGCCGAGCGGGCACGCCAACCACGGCCAGCGGGTCGTGGTCGGCCAGCAGCTCATGCAGGCGACCCCGGACATCTTCCTCGGCTGGACGCGCGGCCCGGGTGGCCGCGACTTCTACTTCCGCCAGCTGTGGGACATGAAGGGTTCGGTCGACACGACGACCCTCCAGCCGCCGGGCCTCGGCTTCTACGGCCGGCTCTGCGGCTGGGCGCTGGCCCGGGCCCACGCCCGCAGCGGTGACGCGGTGGCCATCGCGGCCTACCTCGGCAACGAGCGACACCTTCGACGGTGCGATTGCCGACTTCGCCGAGACGTACGCCGACCTGAACGCGCGCGACCATCGCGCCTACGTCGCGGCGATCAAGGCCGGCCGGGTCGTCGACGCCGTCCGAAGGCTGACGTCGGCCGAGTCGTGGCGGGAGGACACCGGGTACGAGTCAGGGCAGGAGGGTCAGCGGGCATGACCGCCGAGGCACCGGTGGTGCGCAAGCACGGCAACGCCTACAACATCTTCATCCTGGTCCTGACGATCTTCTCGCTGGCGATCATGGTCCTGCTGCTCCTGCCGCTCGACCCAGGCGGAGCGCGACCTGCTGACGCTGCTACGACAACGCCGTCTGCGTCATCTTCCTGATCGACTTCGCGATCAACCTCGCTGGGCGCGAAGCCGAAGCGGGCGTACTTCATCGGCCAGCGCGGCTGGCTCGACCTGCTCGGGTCGATCCCGAGCTTCGGCTTCATCCCGTTCACCGCGCTGTTCCGCCTCGCCCGCCTCAGCCGCCTCGCCCGGATCACCCGCCTGCTGCGCGGCCAGGCCGGCAAGGACCTCGTCCTCGACGTGCTCGAAGAACCGCGGCCAGTACGCGACGTTCATCACGATCCTGCTGGCGGGGATCGTGCTCTGCGGTGTCGAGCATCCTCGTCCTGGAGTTCGAGAGCCGGTCGCCCGGATGGCAACATCAAGACCGGCGGCGACGCCATCTGGTGGGGCATCGTCACGATCACGACGGTCGGCTACGGCGACTTCTACCCGGTGACGTTGGTCGGGCGCATCACCGCCATCGTTCGTCATGTTCGCCGGCATCGGGATCATCGGCGCCCTCGCCAGCATCCTCGCGAGCCTGCTCGTCTCGCCGACGACGCCGGACGAGGAGCCCGCGTCCCATGAGGCGCCGATCGCCGAGCCCGAGCTCGCCTCGGGGACGACCGGCTCCATCGCCGAGGAGCTGGCGGGCCTTCGGGCCGAGGTCGCTGCCTTGCGTGCCGCGCTCGGGCCGTCGGACGACTGAGGGACCGGCATGCGACCACCGACCTCGACAGGCGCGTTCATGGCAGTGGAGCCGAGCCGAATCGCATCCGAAGGAGGGGGCGGGTGACATTCACCGAAGCGATGGACGGCGTCGTGCACGGCTTCGAGATCGCCGGCGTCGCCGTGCTCGCCGTGGGAGGGCTCATCGCCCTCGCTGCCTACGCACGCGACGTCGTTCGCGGCGCGCCGCGTCCGGCCTATGAGCACCTTCGCCAGAACCTGGGCCGCTGCATCCTCCTGGGCCTCGAGATCCTCATCATCGCCGACATCGTCCTCACCGTGACCATCGACCAGACGATCGAGAGCGCCCTCACGTTGGGGATCATCGTGTTGGTGCGCACCTTCCTCAGCTTCTCGCTCGAGATCGAGTTGGAGGGGACGGTCCCGTGGCATCGGAAGAAAGGGGCGGCGACGAACGCGAACTGACGGGCGCGCCCGACCGCCTGCTAGGCAGTCGCCGACGCCATCGTGTCCGGGTCGGTCGCCTCATCGCCAGGCGCCTCCGTGCGTATCGGCACCTTGGCCGGCAGGCCTCCGGTGAACGCGAGCGAGACGAGGGCCAGGAGCGCCGCCGCCAGCAGGCCGGCCTTCAGCGACCGGAGCTGGGCCTGCTCGTAGTCGTCCACGATCGCGGCGGTCGTGGCCTCGTCCAGCCCGGCCGCCTGCGCGGCTGCCTCGATGTCGGCGGAGGAGACGAAGTCGACCCCGGCGTCGACGGCGGTCCCGACCTGTGCGGCGACCTCACCGCTGATTCGTGGGTCGGCCTGGATGCTCGAGACGAAGGTCGTCGTCAGGCCTGCCAGCACGATCGCGCCGATGAGGGCGACCCCCAGCGACGACCCGAGCTGCTGCCCGGTGAACTGCAGGCCGCCGGCCTCGCCGCGACCGGAGGCATCGACCGACGCCTGCACCACGAGGCCGAGCTGCGACGCGATCAGGCCCATCCCGGCCCCGAGGACGCCCATGGACAGAGCGAAGGCGAGATCCGCGAGATCGGGCCGGATCGTCGACAGCAGAAACACGCAGGCGATGCCGGACAGGATGAGCCCGGCTCTCGTGATCGAACGCACGGAGTAGCGGGACGAGAGACGCGACCCCACGGCGGACGCGGCGAACATCGCGATCGACGTCGGCAGCATCTTGAGCCCCGTCTCGAGCGCGTCGAGGCCGAGCACGAGCTGGAGATAGAGGGGGATGGTGAAGAAGACGCCCATCAGGAGGAGGTTCTGCGAGAAGAGACCGGCAAGACCCGATCGGAGCGGCAGGATCTTGAGCAGGTCGAGATGGACGAGCGGGTCGCTCCCGATCGACTCACGGTGCCGCTGCCAGCCCACGAACGCCCACAGCAGGACCCCGCCGCCGGCGATCACGAACAGGGTCGGCGCGAGGCCGAACGGTTCGATCGGTGCGTCCTTGGGCTGGATCAGGCCCCAGACGGTCGACTGGAGGATTCCCAGGACGATCAGCCCGAGTCCGCTCGCCGAAAGCACGGCACCGACGACATCGAGACGCGGCTTTGGCCCGCTCCTGAGGGCGTCAGCGACGAATCGGGTCATCACGAAGATCCCGAGCACGAGGACGACCTCCCCGGCGAAGACGACCCGCCAGCGAGAGCACGGTGGTCGCCCAGCCGCCGACGATGGGGCCGACGGCGATGCCGGCGCCCGCGACGCCCCCGATGACCGCGTAGGCGACCTTCCGGTCGCGGCCCTCGAAGTTGCCGGCGATCAACGCGACCATCGCCGGCAGCACGAGGGAGGCGCCGATGCCCTCGAGGATCGACCAACCCAGGGTAAGGATCGCCACCGTCGGGGCAAGCGCCGTCATCGCGGAGCCGCACCCATAGATCACGAGGCCGATACGGAAGGCCCGGCGCCGCCCGATGATGTCGCCGATCTTGCCGCCCGCGAGCATGAGCATCGCCATCACGAGGCAGTAGAGGGTGATGATCGCCTGGATGGTCGTGACGGTCGTGTCGAAGTCGGCGACCAGCTGGCTGATCGAGACCCCCATGACCGTCTGGTCAAGGACCATGAGGAACTGGGCGCCCGCCAGGGCGATCAGAGCCGACCGACGCTTCACGTGTTCCACCGCGCTATGGCTCCTACAGGCGTAGTGTCACACGAGGGGGCCCGGCTTGGCGCGGCCGTGTCGTCCCGCCGCGCGGGAACCCTTGTCGGGCTCACATGGGTGCGGGAACTGTTCGGCCCGCTGCGTTGCGTCTGCCCGATGTGGTCGGCCCACCGGTGGCGGACGGGAATTCTACCCACTGGGCGACGCCACTTCGGTCGTTCCGACTGGGAGATTGATCATCCCGATCGGAGGAGCCCTCGAACTCGCCCGTCAGTCGGTCCCCAAGGGCCGCGACCCCGGCGGCAGGGCTGGTCCTGGCCAGAATCGCTGCAGGAGGCCGGCGTCGACGGCCAGGTCGACGGCGTCGCTGCGGGTCGCCGCGCCCAGCTTGCCGAAGATCGCGAGCACCTGCGACTTGACCGTCGTCTCCTTGACGCCGAGTCGCTGCCCGATCTCCTTGTAGGAGAGGTAGTAGGGCAGGAAGGCGAGCACGCGGAGCTCCGCGACCGTGAGGCTCGTCGCGCCGCGCGCCGCGTCGGGGCACCACCGGGGCCACGGTCGCCCAGAGCGCGTCCACCTCGGCGGGCAGCACGCCGAGGTCGGGGCGATCGCGGATCACGTCCCTCGCCTGCGCGACGAGGGCTCGTGCACCAGCCGGGTCATCGACCGCGAGATGGGCGCGGGCGAATGCGAGGAGGCACATCACGGCGCCCGGCGGGGCCGGCGGCAGTCAGCAACGGTCGCAGGCTCATCGCGCGAGCGAGCTCGCGACGCGCCCCGTCGATGTCCCCGCGGTGGATCGCCAGGCCGATGCGGGCCGCGCGGGCCGGGACGCTCGAGAAGTACCCGTCGATCTGCGGTGCGGGCTCGATCGCGTCGCTCTCCTCGATGAGGGCAGTGGCCGCATCCCAGGCACCGAGTCCGGATTTCATGAGGGCGCGGTGCCCGAGGAGGCAGTAGCGGAGTGCGCCGTGGCCGCGCGACTCTGGCAGCCCTGATCCCGTCGGCAAAGGCCGCGTCGGCGCCAGCCTGGTCGCCCACCGTGAGGCGAGCGATGGCCAGCTGCCAGAGCGCGAAGTCCCGCCACGAGCCGATGTCCCCCTCGAGCGCGACCGCCCGGGCGGCGTTTGCCAGGGCGTCGTCGGCGCCCCGGCGGACCATGGCGGCCCGGAGCATCGCCAGCCCGGCCTCGAAGGAGGCCGTGCCGTCGGGTGGCCTGCCCTCGAACGTTCCACGCTCGGCGATGTCCGCGAAGCGCTCCGTCCCGGCGACATCGCCCGCGGCGAGTTCCTCCCACGCAGCCAGCACGGCGAGCCAGGGGCGTGTCCGGAGGGCATCGGCTCCGAAGCGCGTTGCCCATGATCGGATCGTCGCTCGACGGCCGGACCAGTGGAACAGGTGCCAGGCGCTGCCGACGAGCGTTGCGGCGAGGTCGAGATCGCCCGCCGCGAACGCGTGATCGGACGGCAGGCTCGTAGGCGTCGTTCGCCTGGTACCAGGCGCTGGCTCGCCGATGGAGGGTGGCCTCCACCTCGGGCTCGCGGACAGCGAGCTCGCGCCGGAGGAAGTCGCGCAGGAGCGTGTGGTAGCGATACGCCCCACCGTAGTCGTCCACCAGCAGGGTCGACTCTCCAAGCATCCGCAGGACGGAGGTCGATCCCGGTCTGTCCATCACGGCATCGCAGAGCGGCGCGGACAGCCGCTCGAGGATCGAGGTGCGGGTCAGGAAGGCGATCTCGGTCTCGGAGCGACCGTCGAGGACCTCGGACCGCAGGTAGTCCTCGACGAGCTGATCGGAGCCGGCGTCGATCGGCCTCGGGCCTCGCTCGGACGTCCGGGCCCCGAGCGTCGCGAGCGCCAGCAGGGCCGGCCACCCGTCGGTCCGTCGCGCCAGGCGAGTGGTCGTATCGGCGGGGAGCCGCAGCCCGAGCTCGCGCCCCAGCCCGGCGGCCTCACGCTCGTCCATCGCGAGCTCGACGGGACCGATCTCGAGCAACGAACCCTCGGCTCGCCAGCGGGCGAACGGGAGGCGCATCCGCTCGCGTCCCGCGATGGCCACCTGCGATCCCTCGGGCAGGTGCGCGACCAGCTCCGCGAGGATGTCGAGGCACGACCGGGACGTGATCCGGTAGCCGTCGTCGATGACGATCCGGACGCCCTCCGGCGGTCGGGACATCCCCGCCAGCAATCGACCGACCACGGCCCGGTTCGACACCGCGGCCGACGCGATCGCGACGAAGATCTCCGTGCCGAGCGGCTCGACGCGGTCGATCGCCGCCGCGAGGTCGGTGAGGAGCACGACCGGGTCGCTGTCGCTGTCGTCGGCCGTCAGCCACGCGACCGGCCCGGAGCTCTCCGTCGCCCACTGGACGAGGAGGCTCGTCTTGCCGTAGCCGGGCGGCGCCACGATCGAGATCACGGGGCGGTCCCGGGCGGACCGGAGCAGGCGCAGGAGCCTCGTGCGGCGCAGCGTCACCGACTGCCGGCGCGGGATGGCGAACTTCGCCTCGACGAGCGGGTCGGGGCTGACGGACGGGCGCGACCCGCGCGAGGGGTCTCGCTGCCCGGTCCGGCTCGCGATGTTGGAGACCTTGGAGGAGGACATGTGCTCGCAGCGCCGGGGCCCGGAATCGGCGGCCGAGCCAGTCCGTCGACGCGGCAAGCCTAGCAAGGGCACCCTTCGCCGTTCGATCGGTGGGGTCGCCGATTGCGGCGCATCGCTCGGTCACCCGGTCGACGATCCCCGCGAGGGATCCTTCCTCCGACGGGCAGGATGCGGCCCGCCGGCGACGCCGCCTAGCGTGCATCCCGCCGACGTGGACTCGCGCGGCACATGCTCGCGTCGACCGCCGAAGGAGGTATCGCGATGACCGAAGAGCAGACGACCTCCGCGACGCCGGCGACCGGCGTGACGGACGACACGGTGGTCGTCGCGGACGCAGATTGTGGACGCGCAGGGAGTGCTCGCCGAGGGCGCCGTGGCGACCCAGGGGCCCCATGCCCTCATCGTCGCCCGTTTCGCCGACCCGTCGCTCGCGATGGCGACCTACGACGACCTCATCGACGCCGAGGTCGCGGGCCTGCTCCAGGTCGATGGCGTCCTCGTCGTCAAGGCGGACGGCGACGGCAAGCTCCACGTCCAGAAGATGACCGACCACAGCACCCGGACGGGCCTCAAGTGGGGGATCGTCGGCGGCGTGGTCGCGGCGGTCTTCCTGCCCGCCACGATCGTGGCGGGCGCCGTCGCGCTCGGCGTCGCCGGTGCCGCGGCGGGCAAGGCGCGCAACCTCTACCACCGCGTCGAGGTGGAGAAGGAGCTCGCCGGCGTCATCACCCCGGGCACCTCGGGCATCCTCGCGCTCGTCTCCGCCATGGATGCCGACGCGGTCGCCCGGAAGATGCCCGAGGCCGAGCAGGTCAAGACGGTCCCCGTCGACGAGGAGACCGCCGGGGCGATCAAGGCTGCCGCGGCCACGGCAGCCATCGCAGGACGCGCCCGCAACCCCGGCCTGAGCGAGCGACATCGATGCACCCGTCCGGCGAGGCGACCGGCGCCGGACGCAGGGCAAGCAGGGTCGAAGGAGAGCAGCGACATGGCAGACAAGCACGTGACCGGCCCGATCCAGGTGTTCGTGATCGGGTTCGACAAGTTCGAGGCGACCGGCCGGATCATGGCCGAGCTGCGCCGGGTGCGGAAGCGCGGCGTCATCCGCATCGTCGACGTCATCTTCGTCCAGAAGGACAGGCACGGCAGCATCGAGAACTCGATGCACCTGACCGACCTGTCCGAGAACGAGCGGATGCGCCTGGGCTCGATCGCCGGCGGGCTCATCGGGCTCCGCGCGGGCGGTGTCGAGGGCATGGTCGAGGGCGAGGTCCTGGGCGCGCTCGCCGTCGCGGAGCGCGACGCCGGCCTCTCGGTCGACCGGATGCAGGAGCTCGCGGCGATCGATCCCGGCCGGCGGCGCCGCCGCGATCCTCGTCATCGAGCACCACTGGGCGGCAAACCTGCGCGACGCCATCGTCGACGCCGGTGGCCGCGCCCTGATGCAGGCGATGATCTCGCCCGACGCGCTCGCGCTCGTCGGCGACGAGCTGCGCGCCAAGATGGAGGCCGAGGACGCGATCGAGGCGGCCGAGGAGGTCAAGATGGCCGCGGCCATGGAGATCGCCGCGACGCTCGTCGAGGCCGAGCTCATCGAGGAGGCCGCCATCGCCGAGGCGGCCGATGTCGTCGCCACGGCGCTCGCGATCGAGGACGCCGCGGCCGAGGACGTGATCGACACGCTGTTCGCGGCGGAGCTCATCGAGGAGGCCGCGAAGGAGGAGGCCGAGGACGTCGTCCGCATGTCCCTCGACGTCGAGGAGGCGGCGGTCGAGGAGGCCGAGGACGTCGTGGCCGCGGCCGACGAGATCGAGGCCGCCGCGGCGCTCCGCGCCGTCCGCGCGCTCATCGCGGCCGACCTCATCGAGCGCGAGGCCGCCCAGGAGGCGGTCGACGCGCTCGTCGCGGCCGAGATGATCGAGCAGGAGGCGGCCGCCGAGGCGCTCGCGGCCGTCCTGGCAGCGGAGGAGGTCGAGGCCGAAGTCGACGACGAACTGAGCGCGAGCACCCGAACCCGGCGATCCCAGGCAAAGCGAAGCGAAGGAGATTCTCCGATGACAGACGAGACGAAGGACGCGGCGGCAGCGCCGGATCAGCCGGTCGACGCGGCCGTGGTCGCGGTCGGCGATGACGCCGGCGTCGAGGCCGTGGCCGGCATCGCCGTCCAGGGCAACCAGGCGCTCGTGGTGGCGCAGTTCGCCGACATGGACTCCGCCAAGGCGGCCTACTACGCGCTGGTCGACGCCGAGGTCAAGCGGGCCATCGACATCGACGGCGTCCTGGTCGCCAACGCCGACTACCAGGGCAAGGTCCACATCCAGAAGATGACCGACCACAAGACGCGCACGGGCTTCGTCTGGGGTGCCGTCGCAGGCGCGGCCATCGGCCTCATCTTCCCGCCCACGATCCTCGCCGGCGCCGTCTACGCCGGCGTCGCGGGCGCCGCCATCGGCAAGGCGCGCAACGTGATGATGAAGAGCGGCGTCGCCGAGGAGCTTGCCGCGGTCATCGCCCCGGGCACCTCGGGCATCGTGGCCCTCGTGTCCATCACCGCGGTCGATGCCGTGAAGCAGACGATCCCGGACGCCAAGGTCGTCAAGTCGGCCCCGGTCGACGACGAGACCGCCGCGGCCGTCAAGGAGGCCGCCAAGGCCGCCGGCGACACGTCGGCCGGCTGACGTCAACCGGCGGTGGCCCGCTCAGGAAGCGGGAGGGCCGCCCGCACCGACAGGAACCACGGATGGTCAGGTGGCGATCATCGATGACGCTACCGCCCGATTGAAGCCGGACGATCCAGCGTCAGCGCGCGTGCAGACGCTCGGCGTCTTCGCCCTGATTGTCGGGAGAACGCAACGATCGCCCCGGCGGCGAGCCGAGGCGATCGCTGTGACTGCGCGCGGGAACGGCGGGTAGGCCGACCGTCCGCGCTGCGCGGTCTGCGTGGGGACTAGGCGGCGACCGGGGCGCTGTGGAAGAGCGTCAGCTCGCCGATCGTCGTGTTCAGCAGCCGAACGCGGTCGCCGATGTTGTCCTTGACCCAGGTGCCGGCAGTGGCGGCGGACTTCTGGGCCTCTTCACGAGTCTCCCAGATGCTGAGCGCAACGACCTTGTGGTTGCCGGCGTCGACCAGTCCGTAGTCGACGAAGCCCGGCTCCTTGACGAACATCGGGAGGATGCCCTTCTCGACGAGGTCGGTCAGCTCGGTGAAATCGCCCTTGATCAGGTCGTAGTTGGAGATTCTGGTGTATCGCATTTCTGCTCCTCTATGGTGCGGCTAAGTCGATACGAAGCGGTGGTGCCGATGGCTCGCCGTCGATCGAGAAGCCAGAGGAATCGGTTCGCAGCCTTGCAGCCGAGAGACGCAGTCTAGCACACGTTGACTCTGTGATATATTTGCGACAGATACGTGACAAGTCTGTAAAGGACGATTACAGGTGCCAAGAGTCGAATTCGAGGCTGATACAGAGGACGAGCTCGTCGCGCTCGCCTGGCGGTGGGTCATGGGTCCGCCACGGCCGCCCTCGCCTCTCGGTCCCGACCCGGCCGACCAGGCCGACCTCCGGCGCAGGCAGCTCGGCGAGGTGCTGAACGCCATCCGGGGGGCCGATAGTCGTCGCCTCTTGCGCGAGGTCGCCGAACTGTCCATGCGCGACGCCGCACTCGTCCTGGATGGCGCCCTGACAGCCCGATACGGAAAACGAACTGGAACCGCCTTTGCGGGCATCGTCGCTGGCCCTAACAAGGTCATGAGACGCATCGCCCGGCGGGATCTCATCACCTGGGATGGGGATGCGCGCGGCTATCGGATGGACCCGGCAGACGCTGAGATCGTGCTGCAGCGCTGGCCAGCGGCCTGAGTCTCCTGGGTCGGCGTCAGTCCTTGCCCGTGCGAAGGGCAGGGAACGTGTCCGGGAGATCGGTGAGCACGGCCTGGTAGATCTCGATCGGCTCGCCGATGCCCCGCAGGCGGTGAGTGCCGAGCGGCCGCAGCTCGATGCCGTCGCCATCGAACGCGGCCTGCGCCGAGCGCGTCAGGAGCACCTGGCCGCCGTGACCGGCCGAGCACACGCGAGAGGCGGTGTTGACGCTGATGCCCTGGTAGCTGCCGGCAGCCAGAGTAGGGCGCCCGACATGGATGCCGATGCGCATGCAGACCTCGCGTCCATCGGGCCACCCATGGTTGGCCAGGCCACGCTGGACCTCGGCTGACGCTTCGACAGCGGCGGCGGCGGACGTGAAGACGGCGAAGAACTCGTCGGCGTGGGCGTCGACCTCGTGGCCCCGCGACTGTCGAACGGCGGAGCGCAGGATGCGGCGCACACCGCTGATCAGCCCGCCGTATCGGTCGCCCAGCGCCGCCAAGTGCCCGCTCGAGTCTTCGACATCGGCGAACATCAGGGCCAGGTGCCCGGTCGGCAGCTTCGGCCGCAGCTGCCCCTCGATGAAGCCGACCGGCACGATCCCGTAGCGCTTGGCTGCCTTCAGCAGGCGCGTCCGGGCCTTGTCTCGCGCCGCCTCGTCCTCGAACAGGACGCGGTTGAAGCGCGCCAGCGCGTTGCGGACGTGGGCCTCGTCGTGGATCGGCAGGCGCCGCTTGCCGGCCGCGTCGACGTACGCGAAGGCGGAATCGGGCAGCGCCGCCCGCTCGCGGGCACCGAGGTCGGCCATGACGGGGTCCATGATGGCAGACATTCGGTCCCCGGCTAGGATCAACGGATGGTGCTTGCGACTCACGAGTGGCTCCCTCCGACCGGTGCGGCAGCCGATGTCCCGATCGCGCTGCTCGTCCACGGAGTGACCGGCTGGCACCGGACATGGTGGCGCGTCGGGCCCGCTCTCGCGGAGCATGGATGGCGGGTCGTGGCCGTCGACCTGCGCGGCCATGGCCACAGTCCGCCGATCGTCGGCCTCGTGACGGTGCGCGACCTCGCCGCCGACGTCATCGAGATCGCAGAGGCGCTCGGCGGGGCGATCGACCTCCTGGTCGGCCACTCGCTGGGCGGCGCGGTGGCGCTCGAGATGGCCACCGCTCGCCCCGATCTCGTGAAGAGGCTCGTCGTCGAGGATCCGCCCGCGATCAGCCGCGTGGGAGATCAGTCGTGGCTCGACAACCTGCGGCGAGGCATCGAGGCCGCCCGTGAGGATCCGGCGGGCCAGGCCGCCGATGCGCTCGACCGGAATCCCACGTGGCTTCCGGAGGACGCGCGACAGGACGTCGAGAGCAGGGCGCTGGCTGACGCCGATGCGCTCGTGGCAACGTACGAGGCCGACATCCAGACCCGGGTGGTCGAGCTCCTCCAGGCGATGACGCTCCCGACGCTTCTGTTGCTGGCCGACCCGGCCGACTCGGGAATACCTGTGGCGGATCGTGAACGGTTGGCACCGCGACTCCCTCGGAACGTGCAGCTCTTCGAGGTGCACTCCGGACATGTGATCCATCGCGATCGATTTGACGAGTACGTGGCGGCCATCATTGAGTGGTCGGGCGGACCGCGGCCTTCGTGAGCTCGGCCCCCGAGGTCGCGGCCTGGCTCGCCGAGGCTCGATCGATCGTGGTGCTCACCGGTGCCGGCGTCAGCACCGACTCGGGCATTCCCGACTTCCGCGGTCCGGATGGGGTCTGGACGCGCGACCCGGGCGCCGAGCGGCTGTCGAACATCGGCTACTACGTGGCCGACCCGGAGGTGCGGCGCCGGTCGTGGCAGATGCGGCTCGAGCATCCGGCGTGGGGCGCGGAGCCGAACGCCGCGCATCGGGCACTCGTCGCCCTGGAGACCGTCGGTCATCTTGACCTTCTCGTCACGCAGAACATCGACGGGCTGCATCTCGCCGCCGGAACGTCGGCGGATCGGCTCGTCGAGATCCATGGCTCCATCCGCGACTCGATCTGCCTGACCTGCGGCGATCGCCGCCCGATGCCCGAGACGCTCGAGCGCGTGCGTGCCGGAGACCCCGACCCGGCGTGCGAGCGGTGTGGCGGCATCCTCAAGTCGGCGACGATCAGCTTCGGCCAGAACCTCGACCCGCAGCTGCTGGCCCGTGCCGAGGCGGCGGCATCGGCCTGCGACCTGTTCCTGGCGATCGGGACGAGCCTGAGCGTCTACCCGGTCGCGCGCCTGCCCGAGCTGGCACTGGATGGCGGCGCGCGCCTCGTGATCATCAACGCGGAGCCGACGCCCCTCGACGCCCGAGCCGACGCGGTGCTGCGCGGTCGTGCGGGCGATGTGCTCGGTGAGCTGGTCGCGGGCGCGTAGGATCGGCTCGTGGCTGAGCTCACCCTGCGCGACGTTCCCGGCATCCGCGTGGGCCACTGGACCGATGCCGACCGGGCCACCGGCTGCACCGTGATCCTGGCGCCCGACGACGGCGCGGTCGCCGGGGTCGACGTGCGCGGCTCCGCTCCCGGCACGCGCGAGACCGACCTCCTGCGCCCGACCGCGCTCGTCGACCGAATCAATGCCGTCTGCCTTGCGGGTGGCTCGGCATTCGGGCTCGCGGCCGCCGACGGTGTCATGCGCCGTCTCGCCGAGCGCGGCATCGGGTTTGCGACCGCCGTCCGGCCGGTCCCGATCGTGCCCGCCGCGATCCTGTTCGACCTCGGCGTCGGGGACCCCGACGCCTTCCCCGATGCCGATGCCGGCTACACCGCGACGCTCGCCGCCGAGACGAACGACGGACCGCTCGAGGGACGGGTCGGTGCGGGGACCGGTGCGACCGTGGCGAAGCTCGGCGGAGTCGACCGCGCTCAGCCCGGTGGCGTCGGGAGCGCTGCGCGCCGGCTGCCGGACGGCTCGATCGTGGGCGCCCTCGTTATCAACAATGCGCTCGGTGACATCCACGCCCGCGACGGGCGCCCGCTGGTCACGGCGACCGGCGGCCCACTGCCACCGCCGGTGGTGAACACGACGCTCGTGGTCGTCGCCACCGATGCATCGCTCGACCGCGCCGGGTGTCGCAAGCTCGCGGAGCTCGGTCACGACGCGCTGGCCATCGGGATCCGCCCGACCCACACGATGTTCGACGGGGACGTCGTCTTCGCGCTCAGCACCGGCGACGGGAGCCCATCGGCGCCGGAAGCGTTCTTCGCGCTCGGCGTTGCGGCGGTCGATGCGATCGGCGAGGCGATCGAGCGCAGCGTCGGACAGCCGCACCGGGGCGAATCCGGCTGATCGATGCATTCAAGGGGCAAAGTCGGATATTCGGGCCCTGGCCGGTGCGGCCGTTGTGACGCACCGTCATCCAACAGCCAGGATCGACTGGGGCGGTGAGCTCCCGCCGGCCGGCTCGTACTCTAGCGGCACCGGGCCGCCAGCGAGCAGGCTTCTCGAGGCCTCTTCGTCGCCGAAGCGTGACGCTCCGGCACACGCGTCGGCCGCCTCGCCCTCGGCGCAAAGCCAGGGCGGACGCCCCGACTGCTACCAGTCTCGCCAGACCTCCTCGTCACCGATGCTGGGTCGTTCCAGCTCGGCCTCGAACTCGCGCAGCTCGTCGGCGCCGATCTTGTAGACGTGCTCGTCGGTCGGGTACGCGCCCGAGCGCACGTCCGCGGCGAAGGCCTCCAGGCCGCGGCGGATCTCCCCGGCGACGTCGGCATAGCGCTTGACGAAGCGCGGCGCGACGCCCTCGTTGATGCCGAGCAGGTCGTGCCACACGAGGACCTGCCCGTCGCAGCCCGGGCCGGCGCCGATGCCGATGGTCGGGATTCGCAGCGCAGCACTCACGCGGCTCGCGATCTGCGCGGGCACAGCCTCGAGCACGAGGGCGAAGCAGCCCGCCGCCTCGAGCTGGCGGGCATCATGGAGGAGCCGACGGGCGGCGGTCGCCGTCCGGCCCTGGGCCTTCATGCCGCCCAGCGCGGTGGCCGACTGCGGCGTCAGGCCGAGGTGGCCCATGACCGGGATCCCGCCCCCGACGATGGCGCGCGGCGCGGGGGAGCATCGGTCCGGCGCCCTCGAGCTTGACCGCATCGGCTCCGGCCTTGACCAGGCGGGCGGCGTTGGCGACCGCATCGGCGTCGGAGGCCTGGAACGAGCCGAACGGCATGTCGCCGACGATCGAGCGCGCGTGGCTTCGCGCGCGCGACGGCCGCGGTGAGCATGAGCGCCTCGTCCATCGTCACCGGCACGGTCGAGGGATAGCCGAGGACGTTGTTCCCGGCGGAGTCGCCGACGAGCACGATGTCGATGCCCGCATCCGATGCGAGACGGGCGGAGGGGTGGTCGTACGCGGTGACCATCACGATCTTCGTCCCGGCGGCCTTCATGGCGGCGATCTCGGGCAGCGTGATCGGCTCGCGCGAGCGCAGCTCGGTCATGAGCAAAGCGTCCTCTGCCGGCGGTCGCTTGTCAACGCGCGCGGCGGGCGCCGTCATGCCGGGGGCCGGTCTTCACGCCAGAGCCCGACTCCGCGGTTCAGAAGCCGAACTCGTCGCAGCTGAGCTCGTAGCTCGGCGTGCGCGGGACGAGCACCAGCTGGGTCCACGCCCCGTTCGACTCGAAGGCGAGGAAGTTCGCCGCGTTCAGCTGCGCCTCGGCCGCGCCAGCTGCGTCGTTCAGCACGCGCGCCAGCTCGAAGGCCTCCTCGCGGGTGACCGACCCGCAGCGCCCGCCCTGCGCTGGATCGCCGAAGTCATCGAGGTCACCGAAGGGCAGGGCGTCTGGGGCGACGATCGGCACCCCATCCGGGGTCGGCCCCACGCCCGGCCCGGCCCAGAGGACATACTCCTCGGCGACGAAGGGAAGCCATGCGGCTGGCTCCCACATCGACTCGCCCAGGACTGAGTCGATGACCATCAGATTGCGGGCGATCGCGTCGAGCGCCTTTCGCTCGGGGGACGGCTCATAGAACGCCGACTCTTCCTGTTCTCCGAACCATCCAACCGAGGTTACGACGATCGGCTCGGTCTCAGTGCCTGCGCTGAACGTGAAGACGCACAGACCATGGCCGGGCGGCTCGGCACCGGCCTGAGGGACGGGCTGGTACTCGGCGCTCTGCTGGAGGTAGGGCGAACTCATCACGTTGGCTTGGAGGTGCGCCATGCCGGCTGCCGAGAGTCGGCGGACGCTCCACGAGCCGTAGTCCGAGCCACGCAGGATGACCCGCCCGTCGTCGAGCACGACGGTGGAAGGAGCGTTGAATGGCCCGGTGACATCGCATGCGGAGCCGAACGACAGGAGCGTCCCGGCGTCGGCGACCGATTCGATCGGCGAGAGCCAGGGATCGATCCCGTCGCCGTCCGCCGCCCAGCCGTGATGGCTCGTCACGTCGACCACGTCGTACCAGCGGAACCCCTCTGCCTCGACCGGGCCGTCGATGGCCCGGACCACTGTGCCGCGCGCGAGTGCTCCGACCACGGCCCCCTCGATGCCGGGTTCGCCCCGCAGGCGCAGCTCGTCAGCCACGACCATCATGATCGCTCCCTCCGCAGCCGAGACCTGCGTTGCCGCCGGGGTGCTGGCCGAGGTCGCCGCCGGCGTCGCGCTGACCGTGACCGAGGCGTCGGCCGAGGGTGTCCCGGGCAGCGCAGATGCGGCCGATCCCGAGGTCTGCGTCGCGGTTCCGCAGCCGACCAGGATCAGGACCACCCCCGTTGCCGCTGCCAAACCGCCGAATCGCATGGATTGAAGCACGTTGCCATTGTCCATCCGCCCACTACGGCGTCACTGCGGGCCGCCGCAAGAGTCTCAGAGGCGCACGTTGTCGATGAGGCGGATCGCCCCGACCCGCACGGCCGCTACCAGGGTTGGCACGTCGAACTCGGCCACGGCGACGTAGTCCACGGTGAGGCCCTCCTCGGCATCGAGGACATCCCGCGCGGCCTTGACCGCGTCGTCCCCTGACCGGTGCGCCCCGAGACCTGCTTCGAGGGCTCGTGGCAGCGCCAGGGCAACGCGACGCTCGGCCTCCGAGAGGCGCGCGTTGCGCGACGAGAGCGCCAGCCCATCGGCGTCGCGCACGGTCGGCACGGCAACGATCTCGAGCGGAAGGTCGAGGTCCGCGACGAGCCTCCGCACGACGGCCACCTGCTGGGCGTCCTTCTGGCCGAAGTAGGCGACGTCGGGCGCCACGATCGTGAAGAGCTTCGTGCAGATCGTGGCCACGCCCCGGAAGTGCCCCGGCCGCGCCGCGCCCTCGAGGATGGTGCCGAGCGTCCCGACCTCGACCCACGTGTCGAAGCCGGGTGGGTAGAGCTCGTCGGTCGCCGGCGCGAAGAGGACGTCGACGCCATCCGACTCGGCCACGCGTGCATCGGCGGCCTCGTCGCGCGGGTAGCGCTCGAGGTCGGCCCCCTCGTCGAACTGGGCCGGGTTGACGAAGAGGCTCACCACGACGACGTCGGAGGCGTCGCGGGCCGCACGGATGAGGGACCGATGCCCATCGTGGAGGGCGCCCATGGTCGGCACCAGCCCGATGCGGTCGCCGCGCCCGCGGATCGGACCAAGCGCCTCCCGCACCTCGCCTATGGTGCGAACGACCTTCACCGGCGTGCCGCCTCGGCCAGGACGCGATACAGCGGCACCAGCTCCGGCGCGCGTGCCTCGAGCGCGGCGAGGTGCGCCTCCACCGTTGCCCAGTCGCCGCGTGCGATCGGGCCGGTCGGGTCGAAGCCGTTGTCGATGGTGCGGCGCATGAGCGGAACGATCGCCTCCGGCGGGGCGCCGACCCGCTCCAGCAGCTCCGCCGCCGCCCGATGCAGGGTGATGAGCGAGTTGCCGCCGATGACCGCGGCCGCGTGGTAGAGGGCTCGGTCCGCATCGGCCACGACGAAGGGCCGAAGTCCGAGGGTGGTGGCCAGCCAGCCGGCGCGCTCCAGGGCTTCGTCCGTCTCGCCGGAGATGGCGCCCCAGGCGCCGTCGAGCTGCTCGGGCCCGCGCTCGCGGGTCAGGGTCTGGAGCGGGTGGACGCTGAAGCGCAGCCGATGCGGATCGAGCGCGCCGAGCCTCGTCGCGCCGCTGACGTGGGCCACCCATGGGCCGGCCGGCAGCCGGCCGGCGACCTCCGCGATCGCCGAGTCCGGCACGGCGAGGAGCACCAGCTCGGCCGCCGCATCCGGCTCGCGGCCATCGGTCACCCGCAGGCCGCGCTCGCGCAGCCGAGCGCCGATGGCGCCCCCGGCCCTGCCGTTGCCGACGACGTGGATCGCCTCGAACACGCTCGCGAGTCTAGCCGCCCCGTCGCAGTGCCGATTGCGCGGCGAAGTACCCGCACAGGCCGTGCACGCCTCCGCCGGGCGGGGTCGAGGCCGAGCCGATGAAGATGCCGCGATCCGAGGTCGCGTACGGATCGAGCCGGAGGGCCGGTCGGGTGAAGAACTGCGCCCAGTGCTGGAGGCCGCCGTTGATGTCGCCGCCGACGTAGTTCGGGTTGTAGGCCTCGAGGTCGCCCGGGCGGAGGACGTGCTGCGCCACGATCCGGTCGCGGAACCCCGGCGCGAAGCGCTCGACCTGTCCGAGGATCCGCTCCGTGGCGTTGCCGGTCCAGCCGTTCGGCACGTGGCAGTAGGCCCACACCACGTGGCGACCCTCGGGCGCTCGCGACGGATCGAATGAGGAGGGCTGGACGAGCAGCACGAACGGCCGCGCGTGGACGCGGCCCGCGGCGACGGCGTCCTCCGAGGCCTCGATCTCCTCGAGGCGCCCGCCGAGGTGCACCGTCGCCGCCCGGCCGACGGCCTCGTCGCGCCAGGGGATCGGTCCGTCGAGGACAAGGTCGAGCTTGTAGGCCGCAGGCCCGTAGCGATAGCGCCGCAGCTGCGCGGCGTACCGCGGGTCGAGCCGTGCGCCGGCCACCTCGATGACTCCTCGCGGCGACAGATCGAGGATGGCGACGCGGTGCCGGTCGAGCTCGCGCAGGTCGCGGACGCGGTGGCCGGTGACGATCTCACCGCCGAGCTCCCGAAGCACGGCCGCCAGCGCGTCGGTGATTCGCTGCGAGCCTCCCCGTGGGAGTGGCCAGCCGATGGCGTGGCCGGCGACGAGCAGCGCCTGGCCCAGGCCGCCGGCCAACGGGGCCCCGAGCGGGAGGAACGAGTGGGCGCCGACGCCCGCCACCAGAGCCCGCGCCTGCCGCGAGCGGAACCGGCGCGCGAGCATCGTCACCGAGGCGAGCGCGGGGACGCCGAACCGCGCCAGGCGAACCGGATGACGCACGATCTTCGTGGGTCGCAACGGGCCGATGAGCGCGTCGACGACGAGGTCCCACTCGGAGACCAGCGGCTCGATCCAGCCGCGATATCGGGTCGCGTCCTGCGCGTCCTCGAAGCTGGCGACGGTGGCGCCGATCCCTCGATGGAGCAGCGCCGGCGGCCCGTCGTCGAGCGGGTGGGCCACCTGCACCGGTGGCTCGATCCATTCCAGGCCGTGGCGCTCGAGCCCGAGCCCGGCGAAGACCGGGGACGCGCGGCCCATGGGGTGGACGGCGCTGCAGACATCGTGGACGACGCCCGGAAGCGTCAGCTCCGCGGAGCGGCAGCCACCGCCGAGCGTGTCGGCGGCCTCGATCAGGCGGACGGCCCTCCCGGCCCGCGCGAGCACGATGGCGGCGGCGAGACCGTTCGGCCCGCCGCCGACGACGATGGCGTCGGCTGAATCACCCACGCCGCAAGACTACGGCGTGGGGCGTGCCATCCCGCCGCTAGGCAGGCGTCTCGAGCTCCGCGGCGTCGAACGTCACCTCGACCAGCGGCGCCGAGGCAACCATCACGCCGCGGTCCATCCGCCAGCCGTCGGCAATCGGCGCCAGGAGCCGCTCTCGCTCCGCCCGGTCGGTGATCACGCGGCCGCGCGCCGGAAGGTCGGCGTGAACGCTTTGCTTCAGGTGGAACGTCATCCGAGGATCGGCATTCAGATTGGCGACCCAGCCGCGCGGGAACCCCGGGCGGCCGCTCAGCAGGATCCGGCCCTCGACGTTGTGAAAGACGAGCTCGATCCGGCGCGGCTGCCCGGTGTGCCGGCCCGTCGTCGTGATGTCGATGCGCTCTCCGTGGCGCAGCACCTCGGCGATCTGCGGCTCGACACCGATCACTCCTTCACCGTGACCGACAGCTCCTCGGCTCCGCGGACGATCGTGATCGCCAGGTCGCCGCTCGTCCCGAGGGCGTCGAACAGGTCGTCCGCCGACGTGATGGCCCGCTCGCCGGCGGCGACGATGAGGTCGCCCTCCGCGATGCCCGCCGCAGCGGCCGGGGAGCCGTCCTCCACCTCGCGCACGAGCAGGCCGTCGCGCTCCGGCAGCCCCACCGCGCGTCGCAGGCGTCGTGCGACGTGACTGGGGGCCAGCCCGACGCCGAGCCGCCGTCGCGTGGGTGACTCGCCGCGACCGAGGGCCGTCACGCGATCGCGAAGCGCGGCATCGGCGACGATGGCCTGGTAGAAGCCGCTGCCGAGGCGGTTGGTGTTGATGCCCGACCAGCCGCCCGTCGAGGTCGACGATCGGGCCGCCGGACGAGCCGGGTGCGAGGGCGGCGGTGTGCTCGACGGCGCCGGCGACCCGCCGACCGCGCGGCCCGCGGAACGACCTGCCGATGCCGCTCACGAACCCGAACGTGACCCTCGGTCCCTGCCCGTTCGGGTTGCCGAGCGCCACGACCGGTGAGCCGATCGTGGGGGCCTCGGCCCCGATCTCGAATACCGGCGCGCCCTCGGTGGAGACCTCGAGGACGGCGACGTCGCCGTCGGCGTCGACGCCGAGGATGGAGGCATCGGCGCTGCGTCCATCACCGAAGGTCACCGTCACGTCGTCGCCGTGCAGGTTGTGCGCGTTGGTGAGGACACGGTTCTCGCCGATCACCACGCCGGACCCGCCGCGCCATCGGTTTCCGATGCCGACCACCGATGGTCCGACGCGTTCCGCGATCTCACCGATCTCCCGGCCCAGATCTGCCAGGGCTGTCATGTTCGAAGTTGCCTCGCTTGGTAGCATGTGACTTGCAATGCGCAAGTTACTCCTTTCGACGCGGGTGTCAAGGCCGATGCGCCTACGATCCCGGCGTGGCCGCCCCGACGCCCCTCTCCGCCGCCCTCGAACGCGTGGGCGACCGGTGGAGCCTCCTGCTCATCGAGGCGCTCCTCGACGGTCCGCGCCGATTCGGCGAGCTCTCCGAGGCGGTCGAGGGCATCGCTCCGAACATCCTGTCCGAGCGGCTGAAGCGCCTGGAGGGCGAGCGCGTCATCCGGGCGACGCCCTACTCGGAGCGACCGCCCCGCTACAGCTACGCGCTGACCGACGAGGGGCACGAGCTGGCGGGCGTCCTGCGGCTGCTGGCCGACTGGGGAGCCCGTGGATCGACCCACGCCGAGCCGATGCGGCACGCCGCTTGCGGTACCCCGGTCGAGGCGCGGCTGTGGTGCCCGACCTGCGCGCGCTCGGTGGACGAGCCGGAGGCCGACGGGCTCTCGTTCGTCTGAGCCGGGCGCTGCGGAATCCGGCACCGCGTCTCGGACCTCCGTGTATGGTGTGACTCCTTCGCGGCATCGGTCAATCCTGTTTGTCGCTGCCAAGCCAGCTGACGCGCGCGGCCCAGAGGGTGAGCGCCGTCGGGGGAGAGCCTATCGACGACGAGCCGGATCGAGGTGTAATCGGCATCGGCCGTGACCGCGGCCTCCGTTCGTCTCGATTGCCCGAGGGGAGGTTGATAGTGGTACGACGATTGATTGTGCTATTGGCAGGCGCTGACCCTCGTCGTTGCCCGGCGCCTGGCCAGCTCAAGACCCGATCCCCGCCGATCGCTTCACAGAGGCACCGGCCGGCCGCGATCGACCCCCAGGTGCTCCCGAACGCCGTCGACGACACCCGGACCGTCACCGTCATGCTCGAGATGAGCGGCGACCCGGTGGCCGTGGTCGAGTCCGAGGCCCCGGGCGGTGAGCTCACCGAACGCCCAGCGCAACCAGGTGAAGGCGGAGCTCAAGGCCCGCCAGGACGCGATTCGTGGCCAGATCACCGACCAGCGGTGGCCGTGTCATGTCGCAGCTCCAGTTCGCCTACAACGGCATCAAGGTCCAGGCGCCGCGCAACGAGGTCGCGGCCCTTGCGGCGCTGCCGAACGTCATCGCGGTTCACGGCATCCAGCTCGTCCATCGCGACAACGCGACGAGCGTCCCGTTCCTGAACATCCCGACCGAGGTCTGGGACCCGGAGGACGGCCTCGGCTTCACCGGCGCCGGCGTCAAGATCGCCGTGATCGACACCGGGATCGACTACACGCACGCCAACTTCGGCGGCCCCGGCACGGTCGAGGCCTACGCGCTGGCGAACGCCAATGACACGACCATCGGCGATGCCGGCGACGTCGGCCTCTTCGGCGCCGATGCGCCCAAGGTCAAGGGCGGCATCGACCTCGTCGGCGATGCCTACGACGGCGGTGCGGACGACGGGCTCGCCGGCCCTGATCCCGCATCCGGACCCCGATCCCGCTCGACTGCGTCTTCACCGATGGCAGCGTCGGCCACGGCTCCCATGTCTCGGGCACCGCGACCGGCTTTGGCGTGCTCGAGGACGGATCCACCTACGACCGGGCCCGTACGACTCGACGACGCCATGACAACGAGTTCCGCATCGGCCCCGGCGTGGCGCCGGAGGCGGATCTGTACTTCGTGCGCGTCTTCGGCTGCGACGGATCGACCGAGGTCACCGTCGACGCCATCGAGTGGGCGGTCGCCAACGACATGGACGTCATCAACATGTCGCTCGGCTCGCTCTTCGGCCGCTCCGACGACCCGTCGGCCGTGGCCGCCACGAACGCGGCCGCCGCGGGCGTGACCGTCGTCACCTCGGCCGGCAACAGCGGCCCGAACCCGTATATCACCGGCTCGCCGGGCACGGGCGACGGGATCCATCGCCACGGCCGCGATCGACAGCAACCAGACCTTCCCGGGCGTGGTGCTCGACCTGACGCCGGGCGCGAGCATCAACGCGATCTCGGCCAACGGGATCGTGCCAGCCGACGGGACGACCTATGAGGTCGTGCCCCTCGCCAACATCGGCGGGACCGCCGAGAACGAGGCACTGGGCTGCTCGGTCGCGGCCTACACCAGCAACGGAATCGTCGCCGGCGGCAACCAGCTCGCGGTCACCGAGCGCGGGCGTCTGCGCACGCGTGGCGCGAGCCGTCTTCGGCGAGCAGGCCGGCGCCGCGGCGGTGGCGATGATCAACAACGCCGCCAGCTTCCCGCCGTTCGAGGGGCCGATCCTCTCGAACCCGGACACCGGGATCCCGTTCACGGTGACCATCCCGTTCCTGGGCGTCTTCGGTCCGTCCACCAGCGCCGATGCCGCGGCGCTTCGGGCCGCGGACACCGCGTCGACGACCGCGACCACCCTGAACAACCCCGGATTCACCGGCTTCGCGAGCTTCAGCTCGGGCGGCCCGCGAACCGGGGACAGCGCGCTCAAGCCGGACATCGCGGCTCCGGGCGTCAGCATCCTGTCGACCGCTTCGGGCACCGGAAACAACGGGTACGTGCTTTCGGGCACCTCGATGGCGTCACCGCACGTGGCCGGCATCGCGGCGCTCGTGCGCCAGGCCCACCCCGACTGGACGACGGAGGAGGTCAAGGCGGCCATCGTCAACTCGGGTGACCCGGGCGCGATGGCCGGCTACCGCACCACGCGTGCGGGCAGCGGCCTCGTCGATGCCGCGGCGGCCATCGGCACCGATGTCATCGCCCTCGGCACCAAGGTCAAGGCGGATGGGTCGCTCGACCTGTCCGGCTTCCAGACCGCGAACCTGAGCTTCGGATTCGCCGAGCTCGGCAAGGACTTCCGGCAGACCCAGGCGATCACGATCCGGAACCACGGGGACACCACGGTGAACCTCGTGCTGACGGCCAGCGCCTCGCCGTTCTCCGGCGCGGCCAACGTCTCCTTCAGCAAGGCGTCGGTCACGATCAAGCCCGGCAAGGAGGCCACGGTCAAGGTCACGCTCCAGGTGGCGGCGAGCACCGTCCCATCCTCGAATGGAGCCGACCAGTTCGCGTTCAACGAGGTCTCCGGCAACATCAACCTGACCGGCAGCGGCCTGACCCTGCGGGTGCCGTACCTGCTCGTGCCTCGCTCGCTGTCGACCATCGAGACCAAGGCCACCAACCTCGATGGTGACGAGACGGCCGCCACGGCGACCGTGACGAACAAGAAGGGAGTCATCGCCGGGACGGCCGACTTCTACACGTGGGGCCTCTCCGACGGCAACGACGTCGACGAGACCGTGCTCGACGGCGCCGGCTACGACGTCCGGGCGGTCGGCGTGCAGTCGTTCCCGATCTCGGCGACGGACCAGCTCCTCGGTCTTCGCGATCAACAACTTCGACCGTTGGTCGAATGCCGCCGTGAACGAGTGGGACATCAACATCAACAACGATGCTGACGCGGCCCCCGAGTTCACGCTGGTCGCCGTTCGATTCCGGCGCGATCCGGACGGGCATCTTCAACGGGCTGCTCGAGGTGTTCCTGCGTGAACAACGCGCACCGGGATCCTCGGCGTCGGCAGGCTTCCTCGCCTCGTCGCCGACGGACAGCAGCACGCTGCTGCTGCCGATCCGGGCAAGCTCGCTCGGGCTGACCGCCGCCGATGGCGGATTCAGCTACGACGCGGTGAGCTTCTCGCTCGAGGGCCCGGGCCTCGACGTGGTCGACGGGATCGCGACCTACAACCCGTGGAACAAGGCCATCGAGGATGGCCAGGCCCAGCCCGATGGGTCCCTCATCGAGGTGGCCCCCGGCGCATCGGTCGAGGTGCCGATCGCGATCGATCCGGTTGCCTTCAACCAGCAGGATCCGCTGGGCCTGATGGTCGTCGGCATCGACGACAAGGCCGGCAAGGCGGAGGCGGACCTCGTCAAGGCCCACCGCTGATCCTGCCCGACCCAGGCACCTGGACGCCCCCGCCGGTCCGCCGGCGGGGGCGTTCGCATCGGCTCAGTCGTCGCGGGGCAGGCTGCCCTCGCAGAGCCGGAACGAGCCGCCCGAGCCCACGCGGTAGTCGAGCTCCTCGCCGCCGGCGACGATCACGACGTGGTAGCCGTCCACGAGCGCCTGGGTGTACGCCATGCCGGGCTCCGGGCAGCCGAGCGACCCGTCGGGCCACGTCACCTGCTCGGCGCGCGATGACTTCGAGCTCCTCGCGCGCCATGCCAGTGAGTTCGACAGCAGCCGACAGGATCGGATCGAGCACCTCGGCGGGGACCTCGTCCACGAGTGCGGCCGTCGACGGCGGAGCGGTGTGGAACGTGCGACCTGACGGTGCCGGGCGATCGCTGGCCGGCGGATCGGCGATCCCCTCGGCCTCGGTCGGGGCACCCATCCGCGCGCATGCGGCCAGGATGAGAGCAAGCAGAAGAGCCGCGGTCGCGAAAGAGCGTTGCATACGTTCCACAGGACGCCCGCTGCCCGCGAAAGGTTGCCCAAGGCAAGTTGTCGGGAGTGCTGGACCGCGCTTGCGCAGCATCGTAGGATGGCGCCCTGTTTCGCCCGCCCGGCATTCACGGAGCGCGCCGGCGGGCGCATCGCGCCACGTTGTTTTGAGGGAGAACTGCTGTGCGTCGAGCCTTCTCGATCTCCGTTCTGCTTGCACTTGTCCTGGGAGTGTTCGGGGGGTCGGCCGCTCTCGCCGCCGGTCCCCGTGCCACCCCCCGCGTTCCAGCGGCGATCGATGATCTGAGGCTCGACCAACCGATTACTGGCGTCGCCCCGACCCGACCGACCACGCTGGATGCGTCGTTGCTCTCGGCGACAGGCACCCGACAGGTCGTGGTGCGCCTCGCGGCGCCATCGGTCGCGGAAGTTGCCGCGGACGGGGGCGGCGTGGCCGCGCAGCGTACTGCGCGCGTGGCAGTCACCGCCCAGCAGGATCGCTTCGTTGCGACGACCGACGGCAGCGTGATGGCACGAACCGAGGTCGCGGCCAACGCGGTCGTCCTCGAGGTCGACGCGGCCGAGCTTACTGCGCTGGCCGCCGACCCCAACGTCGTGTCGATCCGTCCGGTCATCGACTACCGGCTGGCCCTGTCGGACACGGTTCCCTACATCGGCGCGGCCCAGCTGCACGACGAGGAGGGCGTCATCGGCGAGGGCGTCACCGTCGCTGTCCTCGACAGTGGCATCGACTACACCCACGAGGCATTCGGCGGCTACTCGAACTACGACAACCAGTACGGCGCCGACACGACCGACCCCGAGAACAAGGACATGCCGAACTGGGCGAACATCGCGGACGAAACGAACATCATCGGCGGCTTCGACTTCGTCGGTGAGGCATGGCCCGATGACAGCGAAAGCGGCGGTCCGCTGCGCCCCGACCCCGACCCGATCGACTGTGGCGGGAAGACCATCGGCCCGGCGCCTGATGCGCCGTTATGTGACGGTGGCCATGGCACGCACGTCGCCGACATCATCGGCGGCATCGATGGCGTGGCACCCGGCGTCGAGATGTACGCCGTCAAGGTCTGCTCCGCCGTCGCCAACGCCTGCAGCGGCGTGGCGCTGCTGCTCGGGATGGACTTCGCGCTCGATCCCAACGGAGACGGCAGCACCGATGACCATGTCGACATCGTCAACATGTCTCTCGGCGCCCTCTACGGCCAGTGGGTCGACGATGACCTCTCCTTCGCGGTCGAGAACGCCTCGGCTGTTGGAGTCTTGACAGTCGCGGCTTCGGGGAATGCCTTGGACAAGCCGTACGTGACTGACGCTCCTGCCGCGGCCCCGAGTGCGCTGTCTGTGGCGCAGACCGCGATGCCGTCCGAGGTCCTGCCGCTGCTGGCGGTGACGTCGCCGTCGGGGCTCGGGCCCTATCCGGCCGTTCACCAGCCGTGGTCTCAGTCTCTCGCCGACTCGGGTCTGGTGAGTGGCGACCTGCAGTACGGCGACGGCGCGGGCGGGGCCCTCAACGGCTGCGACGTCGGCGCCGATCCCAACGACGGGACCCGACCATTCCCGGCCGGATCGCTGTCCGGACTGGTCGTTCTCGTCAACCGGGGTGCGTGTGACTTCAGCCTGAAGATCGCCAATATCGCCTTCGGGGGTGCGGTCGCCGGCGTCATCGGGACGGTTGACGAGGAACCGCCGTTCGCCGGCGCGCTGGGCGCCTGCCCGGATGACCTGTGCTCCTCGATCCCGGGCTTCATGGTGAGCCTGGCGACGGCCAACGAGCTGCGAGGCGCGCTCAGCGGCGGCACCGTCACCGTGGAGGTCGATCCGAGTAGCGGCCTGCCGCTCGTGGGAACGATGGCGAACACGTCGTCGCGTGGACCGACGATGCTGACTAACGCCATCAAGCCCGAGATCGGCGCACCCGGTGCCTCTGTTTCGGCGGAGGCCGGGACCGATGATGGAACCACTCCATTCAGCGGGACCTCCGGGGCAACGCCGATGGTCACCGGATCGGCGGCGCTGCTGCTGTCCGAGTTCCCGGATCGCTCACCGGCAGAGATCAAGTCGCTGCTGATGAACTACGCCGAGACCGAGATCTACAACGACGCGCCAGGTGCTCCGATTAATGCCCCGCTGGCGCCGATCACTCGCATCGGCGCCGGTGAGGTCCGGGTCGACGACTCGTTCTTCGGGGCCGATCTGGCGGCATGGGACACCGAGCTCCAGAGCGGAGCGCTCTCGTTCGGCTTCGTCGACGCGACGGATGACGTGGCGCTCACCCGAGAGGTCACGGTCCACAACTACGGCGGCAGCGGGGAGACGCTCGACATCACGCCGTCGTTCCGATTCCCCGACGACGAGGCGCTCAGGGCGCGGTGTCCATCTCGGCGCCCGCCAGCGTCACGGTCCCGGCCGGAGGCGAGGCCACGTTCGACGTGACGGTCTCGATCGACGCGTCCGACCTTCTCGACTGGACGCTCGACTCGGGCGGGAACGGCAACAACCCGCTGCCGCTGACCGAGCTCGAGTTCGACGGCTACATCGACGTCGGGCCGGCCCACCTGGCGTGGCACGTCCTGCCGCGTCGCTCGGGCGAGGTCACTACCTCGGACGACACCGTCACGATCGACGGCGAGTTCGAGGGCCTGCCGGCCGGCAGCGTCGAGCTCGACAACGCCGGCGTGGGCGTTGGTGCGATCGATGGGTACTCGCTCATCGGCACCAGCCCCGAGCTTCCGGCAGCCGACCCCGGCCAGGAGCTTCCGACCATCGACCTGCGCTATGCGGGCGTGCAGACGATCCCGGTCCCGGCCGGCTTCTGCTCGGGGAGCGACTCGTTCCTGCTCCTGCTGGCCGTGAACACCTGGGAGCGCCAGACCCACGCGAATGCCCCATCGGCGTTCGAGTGGGACCTCGACACCAATGGCGACGGTGAGGCCGACTTCGCGGTCTACAACCTGGATCTCAACGGCGGGGACCTTACGGACGGGCGCAACGCCGTCTGGGTCGAGGACCTCGCGACGAGCGACGTGACGATCTTCTTCCTCACCGACCACGGGACGAACAGTGGCAACACCACGCTCATCCTTTGCGGCGAACAGATCGGCATGAACGCGGCGGACTTCGGGACGCCGATCACGGCCGACCTGTTCGCGGTCGACATCTACTTCACCGGACGGACGACCGACATGATCACCGGCATGGAGTTCTCGCCGCTTGGCGAGCGCTACTTCCCGGTTGTCGGTGACGACGGCTTCGGCTCCGGCGATGTGCCGGCCGGCGGATCCGCGGCGCTCAACGTCATGGACTTCGGAGCGGCCGGGACGAATCCGAGCGAGACCGGCGTGCTGCTCTTCACCGATGGGGCACGCCCGGACTTCAAGGCCGGGTCGCCCCAGGACAACGAGGCGATCGCCCTGACCGTCGAGCAGGGGCCCGAGCCGCCGCTGCCGCCGGTGGTGGTGCCGTTCACGGACATCAGCGACTCGAAGTTCGTGGACGACATCGTGTGGGCATGGGAAGAAGGGATCACCGCCGGCTGCTCGCCGACACTGTTCTGCCCCGATGGGCTGGTGACCCGTGGCCAGATGGCCACCTTCCTGGCCAGGGCGCTGGATCTTCCGGCGACCTCGACCGACTTCTTCACCGATGACGAGGGCAACACCCACGAGGGCAACATCAACCGCGTCGCGGCCGCCGGGATCACCGCAGGCTGCGGCCCGAACACGTTCTGCCCGAATGGCCTGGTGACCCGGGCGCAGATGGCCACGTTCCTGTCACGTGCCTACAGCCTCCCCGGGTACCTCGACCGACTTCTTCACCGATGACGAGGGCAACACCCACGAGGCCAACATCAACCGCGTGGCGGAAGCCGACATCACCCACGGCTGCGGACCGACGACGTTCTGCCCGAACGGCATCGTGACCCGTGGCCAGATGACGGCCTTCCTCCACCGGGCGAGCAGGCTCCCGTGAGCCTTGCGGGCTGAGCCCGACCGTCGAACCTGTGATGGATGGGCCCGCCGCCAGGCGGGCCCATCTCGTTCCTTCGAAGCGCCAGGGGGCTGGACTCATGCGTCTCACGATCGGATCGCGGCCGCCGCCATGGCGGCCATCGTCGGCGTCGGGAGCCTCGCGCTGACCGGGCCACCGGTGGCGGCGGCGAGCTCCTTCTCCGATATTGGCGACTCGACGTTCCGCGACGAGATCGAATGGCTCGCGGCACGAGGGGATCACCAGCGGGTGCGGTGGCGGCCGCTTCTGCCCCGACGGGCTGGTGACGCGCGGCCAGATGGCCTCGTTCCTGGTCCGCATGTTCGACGTGCCTCGTCGTCGGCGGATCATTTCGGCGACGACGAAGGGAACCGCCACGAACCGTCCATCAACGCGATCGCGGGGGCGGGGATTCACGAGCGGCTGCGCCGCCGATGCCTACTGTCCGAACGGTATGGTCTCGCGAGCACAGATGGCGACGTTCGTCGTCCGAGCCGCGGACCTCGGCGCGGCGACGGAGGACTACTTCCTCGACGACGAGCGATCGTCGCACGAGGAGAGCATCAACCGACTGGCGCGCGCGGGCGTGACGGTCGGCTGTGGGTTCCATCGGTTCTGCCCGGACGGCCTGCTGACGCGGGGCCAGATGGCGGCACTCCTGTACCAGGTTGCGCATCCGCAGCCGGCTCCCGCGGCATTGCCGGCGCGGCCGCCGCTCCCGGCCTGCCGCTACGACGACGTGCTCACCTCGCGACAGCGCCTCGCGGATTGGCCGACGACACTGCTCGACACGGCGTATCGGCTGCCGGCGACTTATGCGCCCACCGACCTCGTCGACTCGTCGGCCGGAGGCGCCAACGCGGGCTACCGGATCCGGCGCGTGGCTCTCGCCGACTTCACCGCGCTGGTGGCAGCCGCGCGCTCGGCCGGACGGCCGATCCGCATCGTCTCGGCCTACCGCAGCCACGCATCCCAGCAGGCCACCTTCGCGCACTGGGTCGACCTCGCGGGCGAGGCCGAGGCGCTGCGTCGCAGCGCGCGCCCTGGCCACTCCGAGCACCAGCTGGGCACGACGCTCGACGTCACGCATGTCGGGGGCTCGGCGCCGTGGAATTATGCCGACTGGGCCACGTTCGCCACCGGCGCATGGATGCGCGACAACGCGTGGCGCTACGGCTTCGTCATGAGCTACCCGCGCGGCGCATCGGCGACGAGCTGCTACGACTACGAGCCGTGGCACTACCGCCACGTTGGCCGAGAGATGGCCCGCGAGGTGCACCTTTCCGGAATCACCCTGCGCGAGTGGATCTGGCGCATCCACGGTCCGTAGGCAGGGGCCGCAGGCCCGCCTGGCGCGCGGGCTACCAGTCGGTGAGCTCTGCGGGTAGCTCGTCGAGACGTGGGTTCGACCGGTCGCGGTCCGAGAGGATGGGTTGGTCGACCGGCCACGCGATGCCGAGGGCGGGATCGTCCCACGCCAGGCCGCGTTCCAGGGTTGCGTCGTAGTAGGCGTCGACGCGGTAGCAGACGTCCGCGACGTCGCTGACGACGCAGAAGCCGTGCGCGAATCCGGCCGGGATATAGACCTGCCGATGCGTCACGTCATCGAGCTCGAGAGCCACGTGCTCACCGAAGGTCGGCGAGGTGCGCCGCAGGTCGACGGCAACGTCCCAGATCCGACCGCGCGCGGCGCGGACGAGCTTCGCCTGGCCCGGTTGCGCGGAGAAGTGCAGTCCGCGGATCGTGCCGCGGCCCGACCGCGAGTGGTTCTCCTGGACGAAGTTCGCCTCCACGCCGGCCGCGACCAGCTCCGAACGGCGGTACGTCTCGACGAAGAACCCGCGCTCGTCCGCGTGCACCGTCGGCTCGATGACGAGGACGCCGGCGAGACGGGCGGGCGTGATCGTCACCCCGCGGTCACTCCGAGCGAGGCGACGTACTCGGGGAGGGCGGCCCGCCAGTCGATCGGGACCAGCCCGAGCTCGGCCGAGCGCGCGGTGGCCAGGACGGCGCGTGGGGGAACGCGTGACGCCCGATGGAACGTGGATCCCGGGACCGGCTCCGGTGGCGTGAGCCCTGAGTCGCCAGAGAGCGCGAGCTCCGCCCAGGCATGGCGGGACGTGGCCGGCTCGCCGGCAAGATGGAGGACGCTGGGCCGCCGCTCGTCAGGCATCGCGACGACCGCGGCGATGGCATCGGCGAGGGCCGGCGTCCAGGTCGGGTTGCCCCATTCGTCGTCCACGACGCTCACGGCCTCGCCGCGCGCCGAGGCCGCAGCCGCGGCGGCGAGGATCTTCGTGACGAAGTTCGAGCCGCCAGGCCCGAACAGCCACGCGGTGCGCACGATGAGGTGCCGGGCGGCCGCCGCGCTGACCTCCCGCTCGCCGGCGAGCTTCGAGGCTCCGTAGGGGTTGATCGGCTCCGGCCTGGCGTCCTCGTCGTAGGGGTCCTTGGCGTCACCGGAGAACACCTCGTTCGTGCTGACCTGGACGAAGAGGGCGTCTTTCACGGCGGCCGCGAGGCGGCCCGGCGCGCGCCCGTTGAGGTCCATGGCGCGCTCCGGATCCCGGGCGCAGCCGTCGACATCGGTCCATGCCGCGGCGTTCACCACGATGTCGGGTCGCGTGGCGGCGAGGTGCCGCCCCGCGTCGGCATCGGCCAGGTCGAGCGATCCGTGGTCCAGCCCGACCACTTCGGCGCGCGGCTCGAACGCGGTGACGAGCTGGCGACCGAGCTGGCCGGCCGAACCGACGATCGTCACCCGCATCGGTATGGCCGGCCTCAGGAGATGGCCCGACCGGCAGCCAGGCGATCGGCGTACTGGGCGCGGTAGTAGTCGAGGTACTCGCCGTCCTTGAGGGGGCGCCACCAGTCTGTCCGCTCGCTGTACCACGCCACGGTGGCCGCCAGCGCCTCGTCGAAGTCGTGCGCGGGAGCCCAGCCGAGCTCGCGGATGCGCGAGCTGTCGACGGCGTAGCGCCGGTCGTGGCCGGGTCGGTCGGGGACCGAGCGGACGAGCGACTCCGGCTTGTCCAGGAGCGACAGGATGCGGCGCGTGAGGTCAAGGTTGGTGACAGCCAAACGGCTGCTCTCCAACCAGACCGTCCGCGACACTCTGTCGCACCGACACGCTCGACGTTCGACCGAGCGGCTGCAGATCACCCGCACCTCGCCTTCCTCTTCACTCGACCTCCGTAGGCTTCGACGGCGCTCTACGAGCGGGTCGGGGACCTCGTCGCGCTCGACCTGGTGCGCAGGCGCATTTCCAGGTGCTGCACGAGGTATCGTCGGCGGCGGAGGCGGGACGCCGTGGTGAAGACGATCGGCGACGCCGTGATGGCGACGTTCCCGACGCCCGACCGGGCGGTGGCGGCGGCGCTGGCCGTGCGCAGTGATCGCGCGCATGCTGATCCAGCTGAACGACGAGCGAAGCCGACGAGGACCTGCTCCTGACAGATCGGCGTCCATGTCGGCCCCTGCCTCGCGGTCACGCTCGAACGAGCGGCAGGACTGTTTCGGCCAGACGGTGAACATCGCCGCGCGCGTGCAGGGCCTCGCTACGTCGCGCGAGATCTTCGCCACCGAAGCCGTGATCGGCGACACCCTCGCCTCCGGCGTGCTCACCGCCGGCGGCATCACGCCCATGTCGCACAACGCGACGCTGAAGGGCATTGCGAACGAGATGGCCGACCGCGAATCTCAGCGTAACTAGCGTCGAAGAGGAGATGCGGAAGTAGATTTCATCAAATCTTAGGGAGGCAAATATGATTGTGCGCAGGACTATTGTCGCGTCAGCGTTCGCGGCCCTGATTGCCCTTCCCGCGTCAGCGGGCCTCATCAACAACCAGCTGAACCAGGGCTGGGCTTCGTATCGGGATGCTCGAGCGCGTCGTTTTCGGCAAAATTCGCCGAATTGAGCGGCGCAGGATACCGCCTCATGAATGTCGATGCCTACCCGAACGGTTCTCGGCTCCTCTACAGCCAGGTCTGGGAGAAGAACTCCGACCACCGCGCCTGGGCGGAGCACCGCGACCTGACGAGCTCGCAATACGCGACGTATTGGAACGATCTCCGCGATGCGGGCTATCGGCCATCCGACATAAAATCTACCAAAGCGGCTCCAACCAGCGCTACGCCGGGATCTGGGTCAAGAATACGGAAAACATCGCATGGTCCTCCCAGCGCGACATGACGAGTGCGCAATATTCGACGTATTTCACCCAGCAGAAGAACCTCGGGCGCCGGCCAATCGACATCGAGGTTTATCCCACCGCCAACGGGTTTCGCTACGCGGCGATCTGGTATCAGAACACCGGCAACGTTGCCTGGATCCAGCTGCGCGGCATGTCGCGCACGACATACCAGAACGAAATCGACCAGCAGGCGGCAGCCGGCTATCGGGTCATTGACTTTAAATCGTACCAATCAGGATCGAACCAGTATTACGCGGCGATCTGGGAGAAAAATCCCGCTGGCCGCTCATATCAGGTGCGCTCCGATCGCACGGAGCTCGGGTTCGCCAATCTCTGGCGCCAGTATCGCGACGAGGGGTATCGGCTCGTCGATTTCGAGCGCTACAACACGTCGAGCGGCGTGCGCTATGCCGGGGTTTGGGTGGAGAATTACTCGCGCTTCGACTATCCGCGCAAGGGCACGCTCAATCAGTTAATAACCAGTACCGCAGCGCCAATACCCTGCCGGGTATCTCGGTCGCTATTGTTCGTAATGGATCGATCATCTACCGCCGTGGGTTCGGCTTCGCTGACGTCAACGATGGTAAGGTGGCGCACGGCGAGACGATCTACAACGCCGCCTCCGTCGCTAAAGTGATCGGCGGCACGCTGGCCGGCAAGCTCGAGGCCGAGGATCGCCTGCGCGATGGAACAACCTTCAACCTCGACCTCACCAGGCGAACGTCTACCTACCTTACCAACGTTCCGATCGGTGGCGGCCGCTCCGGACAATTCCGTCATTCCACACCCACAAAGTCGACCAGCTGCTCTCGCATCTCGGCTGTGTTGGGCACTACAGCACAAGCCCGCCATCCCTAATCAGACGACCCACTATGCGAATGCGATCGCCGCCGTGCAGTCGATCTGGAACGTCGGGCTCGTGCAGGGCTGCACCATCGGCACGACCTCGAGCTATTCGACGCCGGCCTTCACCTTCGTCGGTGCGGTGCTTGAGCGGCTGACGGGGCACACGGCGGCCCGGCTTCTCCGCGAGGAGATTGCCCAGCCCTACGGCCTTTCATCCCTCCGCGTCCAATACGAGACGGCGTCCCTGCCGGCGAACTACGATCGTGCCACGCCCTACAATAACGACAACACGGAGGGGAGTTACCAGGACAATAGCTGGAAGCCGCTCTCTGGCGGCATGGAGCTAAGCCCCGTGGACCTCGCGACCTTCGGGTGGAAAGTGTTGAACGGACAGGTCGTCTCAGCCAGCGTGCGCGACAACCGGCTGTTTGCGGCGGTCAAACCCGGTTGCGGCTCATCGACCAGCGGTGCCTGCGGCTACGGGCTTGGTTGGGCGCGAGGCGAGTCCGGAGGGCGTAGCATCGTGTCTCACACCGGGTCGTGGACCGGTGCCCGCGCCCACATCCGCCTCTACCGCAACGATGGCCTCGTCATCGCGATCATGTCGAACCGCACCAATCACACGGCCGGCGGAGACTTGAGCGGACTAGCGACGAGCCTCGCAAATGCGATCTTCGCCCCCTAGGCACTGATAAGAACGGCCAGCCGTTTCTACGGCCGGCCGGCGGCGTTTACTCCGCAGCCTCCTGGAGCGCCGGCGGTACGTAGTCGGGCTCCACTTCGA
>CAVSAH010000006.1:0-158369 GCA_963725885.1 uncultured Chloroflexia bacterium
AACGTGGCGATGAGTCCGTCGAGGAAGGCCTGCTTATCGGCGTCGGAAAGGCGGGCGTCGGGATGAATGAGCTCGTAGTCCCACGTCGGCATCTCGCCGTCCTGGACCGACTCGACGATCTCGTCGGACTCCTGCTCGCCCGTTCCCCACTGCGAGAAGTTCAGCTCCTCCCGGCCCTCGTCCACGTGGCGCTGGAGCAGCCAGGAGAACGGCGCGACGTTCGAGTACCACGGCCACTCGGTCTCGTTGCTGTGGCAGTCGTAGCAGCTGACCACGGCCATCGCCCGGGTCTGGGGTGAGTCCCACGGCGGCTCGCCGGTGACCGGCGGGTTCGTATGGTCGCGGCCGTACGGCACGAACTGGATTGCGAGGAAGCCGACCATCACGGCGACGACAAGGCCGAGCAGGATCCGACGCATCACACCGTCGAGTATCGATGCACCGGTAGCTCAAGCCTCAGTGCCGATCGGCCCCCGCGCGATAGGCCCGACGGCCCCCGCGGCCGGATCTCCAGGCGGTGGTTACCCTCTCCGGCCGGTGCGAGGGCGCTGATGACGGCCGCCGCACAACCTCGGCGTCAGGGGTCCTGGACGACGACCTCGCCCTGGACCGAGTAGGTCCAGCCGACACTCGTGAACTCGCAGTCGAATACGTAGCGGCGCGCCTCGGTGGTCGACGGCGACTCCTGCCCCACGCATTCGGGGACCACGATCGACAACTCGAGGGTCTCCGAGCTCGAACCCAACGCGCACCAATCCGTCCGGCTGCGCACCTGGACCGGGATCGAGATGCCGATGCCGAAGGTGCCGCCGGGCCCGACCATGCCGGTGATGGCGTCCTCCGCAACCTCGCCATCGGCGGACCCGGTCGCGTTCGTCGTGAACCGACAGCCGGTGACGTCCGGCGGACCCTGGGTGCGCGCCACGCGGGATGCGGTGACGCCCGAGCCGTCGTTGATGTACCCACCCTGGAACGGGGAGCCGTCCGGGGCCGCGGTAAGTGACGACGGAGACGGTTACGTTCTCGCTGAGGGTTCCCTCCATGCCTCCGGGATCGATGTACGTGCTCGAGTACGTGATGGTGCCGGTCACGTCGGCGCAGCCGGTGCGGTTCGCGGTGGCCGTCCACGCACCGGTGATCGGAGCCGTCGCCTGGGCGTCATGGTGGTACGGGATCACGATGAGATCGGTGATGGCGTCGGCGGGGACGTCCAGGCACCACTCGTTCGAGCCGAGGACCATCGTCCGCCGCTCCCATTCGCCGCTCTCGAGGCGCACGAGCGCCTCGGCGCCGAAGGAGCTGGGATTCCAGCCGGAGAAGTCGAGCGTCAGCAGCCGCGTGCCCGATCCGATCGCCAGCGGCCGGTACACCGACCACAGGGGATGCAGGCCTTCGTTGACGGTGAGCGACCGCGAGTCCGGCGAGATCGTGATTTCCTCGCTCGCGCGCAGGCCCTCCGGCTGAGTCGTCGGGAAGTCGGGGTCGAGGCGTGGGTCGTTGAACCGCGGGCTGATCGGGTCGCCCTGCAGCTGCTGGTTCCAGACCCGCACCGCGAAGTCGTCGAAGGCCGTGCTGAACGGAAGGACCGAATTGACTGCGCGCTGGAGCGCGGCAAAGCCACGCTGGCCCTCGATGGCCGACCAGGCATCGGCAATGGCCGATGCGCCCAGCTCCTGCTCCATGAACAGCGGCCACGCCCATGAGTCGTACTGGTTCGTGCCGGCAAGGCTGGAGAGCGCGTCGTAGCTGATGCGGTAGTTGTCGTAGCGGGCATACGGTCCGGTTGCCGCGACCGCGCGTCCTTCGGGCACGAACTCGTGCTCCGACCATGTCGCCGATGCCTCCGTGAACCAGTGGGCCTTGATCTTCGTCGGCGGACAGGTCGCTCCGTTCGGGCACTGGTAGAGGCCCTGCGAATTGTGGGCGCTCTGGAGGATATGGAAGAACTCGTGCGCGATCGTCGACTTCAGCTCGATCGTGTTCCGATCCCCGCGAGCCGACACGACCATGTACCCGCTCGAGGCCGCGACGCCGGGGCGTCCCACGAACGGGGGTGCGTCAGGTGCCGATGCGAGCGCCAAGGTCAGGATCCGTCGCGGCGTCGCCGTCGCGAAGTTCGAGACGATGTAGATGTCGATCAGCCCGTCGCCGTTCTCGGGCGTATCCGGGTAGTCGTCGTCGGCGACATTCGCGTCGCCGATCGGCTCGCCCATGTGCTCCGTCATCGGCAGCCAGAGGTCCTCCATGAACCCCTTGACGAGGTCCATGATCGATCGTCCGGACGGGACGCCGCCGACGCATCGGGTCCAGACCATGACCGGCACGTTGTTGCCGGCCGTTTCGTGATACCAGTTGTCGACGCATGGGCCTTGCGCCAGCGGGCCGCCATCGGGCGTCCTTCGCTGGACCGATGCGAGCGTGGCCGTCACCGCCGTCTCGTCGCTCTCCAGCGTCGACCAGGTGCTCTCCGGGTCCGACGGTCGCACGAGGTACGGCCGCAACGCCGCCTGCGTCTCCGCGGAGTACGTGTCGAACTCCTCCATCGCGACGGAGAGGACCGATGCGTCGTCGGTCCACTCGCCGTGGAACTCCTCGGGCAGCATCGGGTCGCCGAAGTGAGCGTAGACGCCGTACAGCACGCCGGTCTCCGGGCTGATGCGGCCCTCCGCGACCGCCAGGTCGATGAAGTCGGCTGCCGTCACCGGCTCGCGCTCGGCCGGCGGCGCGATGACGGCGCCCTCGGACGGAGCCGGCTGGCTCGCTGCCGGCTCGCTCGGGGCTTCCTCGCTCGGCTCGCTCGCGCCGGTCGCGAGCGCGCTCGGGCTGGGCGATGGGCCGCCACACGCGGCGAGAACCACGAGGAACCCCAGGAGGAGTGGCCGGGGCCGGTCTCGCGCGAGGATCAGCCGCTGGGTCAAGCTCGGGACCTCGGAAGCGTCGGCGGTGTGGCGGCACTGTACCGGGCGGATCGCCCAAGTTCTAGGTACCCCCCCGGATCGTCCTGCCGGCTCAGCGTGGAGCTGCGCGGGCTGATGCGCGATGGATACTTCGTACATCGTGAAGCGGACGCAGATCTACCTGGCCGAGCCCGATGACGAGGCGGAGCGCCTGGCCCGCTATCGCCGCGCGCTGGATGCCGCCTCCGGTGCCGCGCCCCTATGAGTAGCACGGCGCTGAGCAGGCTTCTCTCGGTGGGAGCGGATCCCGGGGACGATGCCGATACGCGGCTGCGCAAGGTGCTGCTGCTGGTGGCCGCGCTGACGATCGCCCCGTTGGCGGTCATGTGGGGCCTCCTCTACTGGATCGGCGGCGCGACGGTTCCGGCCCTGATCCCGTGGGCGTATGCCGTCCTCTCGCTCATCGGGATCGTTGTCTTTGCGATGACGCGCCACTACACGTCGTTCGCGGTGAGCCAGTTCGTGCCGTACATGATCCTGCCGTTCCTGCTGATGTGGAGCCTGGGCGGGCCGGTCGACGGAAGCGGAGTGGCTCTGTGGGCCGGGCTGGCTCCGATCGTGGCGCTGCTCCTGGGTCATCGTCGCCTGGGGACGCTGCTCGCGGCCATCTACGCGGCGCTGGTCGTCCTGAGCGTCGTCGTGCCGGCGCCAACCAACGCAGCTCCTCCGCAGGAGCTCATCAACCTCTTCTTCGTCCTGAACCTGGCCGGCGTGCCCCTCGTCGGGTACCTGCTCGTTCGCGTCTTCGCCGGCGGTCAGGAGGGGGTGCTGGCATCGGTGCGGTCGATGGTCGACCGTTACCTCCCGACCGAGCTCGTGCGGGTGGCAAGCGCCGATCCGCGCCGGCTTGAGCTGGGCGGCGAGATCGCGGAGGTGACCGTCATGTTCGCCGACCTCGGCGGTTACTCCACCTACGCCGAGCACCGGGCGCCGGCAGAGGTGGTCGCCCTCCTGAACCGATACTTCGCCGCCGCCCTGCCCGCGATCACCGATGAAGGCGGCACGCCGATGCAGCTCCCTGGCGACGCCGTCTTCGCGGTCTTCGGGGCCCCGACGCAGCAATCCGACCACGCGACCCGTGCCTGTCGCGCCGCCATGGCCATCTTGGAGCGCACCGCGTCGTTCGCCGAGGCGCCGACCTCCGGGCCGCGGTTCAGCATCGGCCTCAACTCCGGACCGGCGCTGGTCGGGAACATCGGCAGCGAGGAGTTCCGGAACTTCACCGCCATCGGCGACACGACCAACGTCGCGGCGCGATTGCAGGCGCTCGCGGGAGCCGGCGAGATCGTCGTCGGGCCTGAGACCGCACGGCTGCTCGACGACTCGTTGGAGCTCACGCCCTTGGGCGCCGTGCAGGTGAAGGGTCGCGCTGCCGCCGTCGATGCCTTCAGGATCCTGCCGGCGGCCGCCTCCGTCTGACCCGGACCGGCAAGTTGCCATCCGCGCGGATAATCGCGAGGTGACCCTCAGGCCCCCGCCGCCGGCGACGCCGGACGATCCGCGCAACGAGAAGTTCTGGCGCGATTACCTGGATCACCCCGACTCGTTCATGAAGGCGGGGCGCCGCGTCTTCAACATGATCCCCGCCGACCCGCGCTGCCAGTTGTGCGCCGCCCCTTTCGCCGGGCCGGGTGCGCCCGTCTTTCGGCTCTTCGGCAAGCGGCAGTCCGACGGCAACCCGAACATGTGCAACACCTGCCAGAACTACCTGATCCGCTACCACGGCGGCGCCGTGGTCGACGCGACGATGATGTTCGCTGATATTCGGGGATCCACCACCATCGCCGAACGCTCCACGCCGAGCGAATTCTCGGCGCTCCTCGACCGGTTCTACACGGTCGCCTCGAAGGCCGTCTTTGCGAACGAGGGCATCGTCGACAAGTTCGTCGGCGACGAGGTCGTGGCCAGCTTCCCGCCGAACCTCGGCGCGAACCACGTCCAACGGGCCGTCGACACGGCGCTGGAGCTCCTCCGGGCGACGGGCCACGCCGACGCCGGCGGGCCATGGGTCCCGGTCGGCGCAGCCGTCCACACCGGGCCGGTGTGGTTCGGTGCGGTCGGCGAGGGGAAGCACACGGAGATCACGATGCTCGGGGATCCGGTGAACGTGACGGCACGCTTGGCGTCGCAGGCGGCGACCGGCGAGGTGCTCGTCTCGACGGACGCAGCCGCGGTGATCCAGCTCGATGTCGCACTCCCACGCCGCACGCTCGAGCTGAAGGGAAAGGAGGAGGTCGTCGAGGTCATCTCGCTGACTGTTGGCCTGTAGCGCTCAGAGGCGCTCGGATAGCGTCAGCCGGCGGCCAGGACCCGGCGAGGGCCGTCGATGCCCTTGAGCTCGTGCTCCCCACGATCGGTGAAGGGAATGCCGGATCCCTCGACGAGATCGCGCGTCGTCTGGCTGACCAGGACCTCGCCGGGCTCAGCGAGGGAGAGAATGCGGGCGGCGAGGTGGATGGCGATGCCGCGTGGTCCCTCCGATGCGCGCAGCTCGACCTCGCCGGTGTGCACCGCGGCGCGCACTTCGAGCCCGAGGGCTCGCACGGCATCGCGGATGGCCAGGCCGCAGCGGATGGCACGCGCGGGACCGTCGAAGCGCGCGAGGAATCCGTCCCCGGTGGTGTCTCCTCCGGTCAGCATTGACCGATGCGCCAAGCGTACCAGCCGACCCGACGGGGGCCGGACGCGGCTCACTCCTGTCGCCCGCCGCGCTCGAATAGGTAGGATCGGCAGGTGGGGCTCTCTCGCGCGCTTCTTCGTCCCGCGACCCCGGACGACGTCCCCGCGATCGCGGAGATCTGGCACGACGGCTGGCATGACGCACACGACGGCCACGTCCCCGACGAGCTCGTTGCGGTCCGTGGCGAGGCCTCCTTCGCCACCCGGGCGGTGGGCCTCGTGCCGCACACCACCGTCGCGGTCGTCGACGGCGAGGTCGCGGGTTTCGTCTCGATCGAGGACGACGAGGTCGACCAGGTGTTCGTCTCGTCGCGACATCGTGGTGCCGGCGTGGCGGACGCCCTGATGGCCGACGCCGAGGACCGCCTCCGAGCCGCGGGCGTCACCAGCGCCTGGCTCGCCGCGGTCGCCGGCAACGCCCGGGCGCGACGCTTCTACGAGCGCCACGGCTGGACGGACACCGGGCCGTTCGAGCACCTGGCGCCCGGCCCGGACGGCCCGATCCGGGTGCCGGCGCATCGGTACATCAAGGAGCTCTGACGGGGACGACAGGCCCACTCCTGGGCGGTCGATGATCAGCTGGTAGCCACGGACTCCGCAGATGGCGTGGCCTTGGCGCTGCCACGTGATCCAATCGATCCGGCGCGCTCCAGGGCGTCGTCCAGGATCCCCAGATACGGCGTCGCCCGCAGGCCGGTGAGGATCTCCCGCGCACGCTCGGCGGCTGCATCGACCTCCGGCTCGCCCGGGCCGATGAGGATGACCATGTCCAGGCACGTCAACGCCTCGAAGAAGTCGACTCGCAGCTCGCGCAGGCCGCGCAACGCCACGCGGTAGGCCGACAGTGCCTCGCCCTTCCTGCCCTGGGCGGCCGCGATTCCGGCTGCCAGTGCCGAGCGCAGATGCACCATGAATCGACCGTGGGCGCTCGTGGCATCCAGGGCATCGAGGTGCCTCTGGGCCCGGTCGACGTCACCGTCCCACAGGGCGGCTCGTCCCGCGCTTGCCCATTCATCGGGAGTGGAGCTGATCCCTCCACTCGTCGTCGCCGCGGTTGCCTCGAATGCGGAGGCGGCGTCGGCATAGCGCCGCTCGGCCATCGCCTCCGCTTGCTCGACCCAATGTCTGAGCATCTCGCGGAGGTCATCGTCCGCCGCTCCCAGCAGTTCCTCCGCCTCAGCCCGGAGAGCGCCAACGCGGTCGTCGGCCCGGCTCGTGCTGATCCAGATGAGCTGCAGCACGACGCCGACTCGATCCGAGGCATCCATCTCATCGGCCAACAGGGCGTCGCCGTCTCGCTCCCCGGCGTCCCACTCCCCGATCTGGTAGCCGGTGGCCAGGCTGTTGCTGATCATCGTGAGCTCGAACACGCGCAGGCCGACGCGACGTGCCAGGCGAGCTCCCTCGATGTCAGAGCTCCACCCATCGCGCGGGCTGTCAAGCGCCAGGATCGGGGCCATGTTGACGCGTCCGCGGAGCTCCGTCTCGGGCCGACCGAGAGCCGCCGCGAGCTCGGAACCGCCCCGGATGAGAAGGGCCCCCTCGCGAATACGGCCCAGCGTGGCGAGCGCCGACCCCTTGGTGATGAGCGTGTCCGCGAGGACGGCCCCGTTGTCGGTCCGCTCCGCGATCGGCAGCACTTCGTCGGCGATGTCGATGGCCCGCTGGCTCTGCCCGTCGAAGTACTGCGCTCGCGCCAGCTGGGCGCCGAGGAGGACGCGTGCGGGGTCATCGCCGAGGTCGGAATACTCGGTCATTGCCGGCTCGAGGCGAGCAATGGCGGCCTCGACGTGGCGGCCGTCGAGCTTGATGGACCCGATGCGCGCTATCGCGCGGGCTGCCGACGGTCGATCGCCCTCCTCGAGATAGATCGCGAGCGCTCGCTCCACGTGCGCCTCACCGACTGGATATTGACCGGAGAGCTCGGCTGCATGGCCGGCTCGTTCGGCGAGCTCCGCCAGATCGCGCGGCGCCTTGGTAACGCTGATGGCCTGCTGCAGGAGAGAGAGGGCCTGCTCGAAGGCGCCAAGGGCGACGGCGCGGTCGGCGGCGGTCCTGAGGGCGATACGGGCCTGGGCAGCCAACGCATCGGCTTCCTCGCCGGGCTGGGCGTTCTCGTGGGCTGCCAGGTATTGGCCGGCCAGTGCGCCGGCCAGCTCCTCGGTTGGGAGAGACTCGAAGTAGCGCGCGGCGGCGAGGTGCAGGGTCTTGCGATCGCGGCGGGCGAGGGTGTTGTAGGCAACTTCGCGGACCAGGGACTGGACGAACGCGTACTGGCCACGGTCCGGGGCACGCGGATCGGCGCGGACGACGAGCATCTCGCGTCGAACCAGCGTGCGCAGGCGAGGCTCCAGCTCGGCTTCCTCCACGGAGGCCACCGCCGCCAGCGCGGCGAGCGTGAAGCTCTGGCCGAGGGCGGCTCCACCCTGGAGCAGCGCGCGGTCGGCCGGCTCAAGCCCATCGAGGCGCGCCGAGATCAGGGCGGTCAGCGTCTCGGGAACGCTCAGCTCGGACAGGTCGCCTGCGGGGACGTAGGCGCCGTCGGCGAGCTCGAGGCGTCCTTGGGCCACGAGGGCGCGAACTGTCTCGACCGCGTAGAGAGGCACGCCATCGGCACGGGACACGATCGCGCGGACCGCGCTCTCGGGCAGCCCCGGGACGAGGCCCGTCAACAGCTCACGCATCGCGATCTCGCTCAGTGGCTCCAGGTAAAGCGAGGTGAACTGCCGCTTTCCGGCACCCCACGTTGGCCGCTTCTCGATCAGCTCGGGTCGGGCATGCGTCACGATGCAGATCGGCGCATCGCGCGACCACTCGAGAAGGTGATCGATGAAGTCGAGCGTTCCGCTATCAGCCCAGTGCAGGTCCTCGAAGACCATCATCACGGTGCCAGTCGTCGCCATCCGCTCGAAGAACGTGCGCCATGGGGCAAACAGCTGATCGGGCGCGATAGGGCCGCCACCTGCATCGGTCTCGCCCTCGATGCCAAGCAGGGTGAGGATCGCGGGCTCGATCCAGGTCCGCTCGTCCTCGTCCGGAACGTGTTCCCGAATCATGGCCGTCACGCCGGCTCGAGTCGTGACCTCGTCGTCCGTCTCCGCCAGGCCTGCGCGGCGCCGCACCATCTCGCCCAGCGCCCAGAACGTGATCCCGTCGCCGTACGCAGGACTGCGCCCGGTGTGCCACCACAGGGTCTCGAACACGCCGTCGAGGTACTTCAGGTACTCCCAGGCCAGCCGGCTCTTCCCGATGCCGGCGGGGCCGACGATGCTCACGAGGCGGCTCTTCCCCTCACGGCTCGTCGCGTGGAAGGCGTCCTTGAGCACCCGCAGCTCTTCGTCGCGACCGACGAACGGCGCTTCGAGAGCCTCGGTCCGATTGCGGCCGCCGCGCTCGGCGACCACTCGAAGCGCCCGGTACGCCGGCACCGGCGTCGACTTGCCCTTGAGGTTCGCCTCTCCCATCGGCTCGAAGGCGATCGCCGCGGATGCCGCGCGATGTGTCGACTCGCCCACCAGCACGGAGCCCGGCTCGGCCACAGACTGGAGTCGCGCCGCCGTATTGACGATGTCCCCGGCGACCATCCCCTGGTTCGTCGCGCCCAGCGTCACCGCGGCCTCGCCGGTCAGGATCCCAGCACGTGCTTGGATGCCCGGCCCGAGGGCGCGGACCTCGGCCAGAAGCTCCAGCCCGGCCCGGACGGCGCGTTCCGCGTCGTCTTCCTGGGCGACGGGCGCGCCCCACACCGCCATGACCGCGTCACCGATGAACTTCTCGACCGTGCCGCCGTATCGCTCGATCGTCTCGCGGGCAAGGTCGAAGTACCGGGTCAGGAGCTCACGGACGTCTTCCGAGTCGCGCCCCTCGGCCAGGGTCGTGAACCCCACGAGGTCCGCGAAGAGCACGCTCACCAGGCGCCGCTCTGCGACGGGGGTCGAACCCTCGGGGTCAGCAGGTACGGGCGCCGTCGCAGCCGTGGCCGTCGACGCTGCCAGCGGGCTGGCGCATTCGCCGCAGAATTTCGCGTCGGGGGCGTTGGCCGTTCCGCAGGCAGGACAGGCGAGCGCCAGCGGCGTTGCGCATTCCTTGCAGAACTTGCGACCCGGGTCGTTCTCGGTTTGGCAGCTCGGGCAGATCAAGTCGAATCGGGCTCGCTCGGAGTTTGCGACACGGTACTTGAGCCACACAGCGCTGGCTAGGGGATCTGGCCCCGCATCGAGCACGGAAGGCAGGGACGGTTGTCGGACCATAATTGGACGAGATGCGAATCGCCGATCTACAACCGGGTTGGGACGTCCTCACCAACGATGGCCATCACCTCGGGAAGATCCGAGAGGTCGGACAGCACTTCGTCAAGGTGTCCGGCGGGTTCTTCGCGGCTTCGCTGTACGTGCCCGCCTCGGCCATCGGCAACGTCGAGAACGAGACGGTTCACCTCAATCTCGCCCACGGCGAGGTGGACGCCACGGGGTGGCGCAGCCCGCCTCGGACCTCGGACGAGCTCCACACAAGTCAGGAGCGCGACGCCGACCGCGAGATCTAGGGACCTAGGTCACGAGAAGAAGTCGGTGATCTTCTTGGTGTCGTCCGAGAATGCCCACCGCTCGGTGATCTTTCCGTCGCGCATGTGGACGATCTCGGCGGTCCGATACTCGATGGTCCGTCCATCCCCGCGGGTGCCGGTCGCATTGACCAGCGCGATCGCATGCTCGTCGTTCGCGACGACGTCATGAACGTCCGCGGTGATCGTCCAATCCACCGCGCCTCCTGGCATCGACTCCGCCATGGCCTGCTTGCTGCGCAGGGTGTCGGCGCCGATCTGGTGCCAGACGACGTCATCGGCGATGAGGTCGGCGAACGCCTCCATCTCCCCGCGATTGAATGCCTCCAGCCCTTGTCGGAGGAGCAATGCGTTCGGATGGTCTGTCCTGGTTTCCACGGCTGAATCCTCCTTGTAGGGCGGTCGAAGAGCCGCGACGGGCCCCGATGTGCGCCCCGCCGTTGAGGGTACGCCTGAGGTCGGCTTCGCGTCGTCGACCGGGACCGAGATCTACCGCGCCGCGGCGGACCAGATCTGACGCCTGGCCTCGGGAGACGAGCCAATGGCACGATGCAAGGGACTCAATACACCTCATCGTGGGAGCCGAGGGTTACGAGGAAGCCGACATCGCCGTCCTTGCGAAAGAGGACTCGCAGGTCATCGTCAACGCTGAAGCCCCAGTAACCACGCAGGTCGCCCTTCACCTTGTGGACGCGAAGCAGGGGATCGGCCGGATCGGCGGCGAAACGGCGGAGTGCGGCGCGCAGCATGGTCGCCTGGGGCTCGCGCAGCTTCTTCGCGCGGCGCAGGAACCGACTGGATGCGACGAGGCGCATGGCTCAGGACCTCAGCTCGTCGAGCAACGCCTCCACGTCGTCGAACGAGCGGGCCTTGCCGGCGACGTACTCTGCCTCCGCCTCGCGAACTTCCGTCAGGAAGAGAGCGCGTCGCAGCGTCCGAAGCTCGGCCTGGTCTTGCTCGAAACGCTCTGGACTGACGATGTACGCCGCCTTGCGAGAACGCTGGAGCACGACCGTCGGCTCGACGCTGCTCCCGGCCTCATCGATCACATCGGCCGCATGCTGCCGCAGCTCGGTGATTGCAACCGTTTTCATCCCTTGAAGTGTACGGACAAGCGTACTCTTGTCAATACGTCCTGACAATCTCGAGGATCTCGTCACCGTAGCTGGCGACTTTCCGCTGACCGATGCCGGGAACGCCGAGCAGCGCCACGCCGTCCGCAGGCCGCCGGACGGCGATGGCCGCAAGGGTCTTGTTGTCCGCCACGACGTAGGCCGGCACGCCGTCCGCCCGGGCGCGCTGGCGGCGCCAGTCGATCAGCTTCTCGAGCAGCGGCTCGTCCGCGGCCGAGAGGTCGAAGGTGGCCGGTGCATGGCCGGGCTTGGGTGCCGGCCGCGCCACGGCGTTCGGCCACAGCTCCGCGATGAATCGCGAGGCACGTGCACGAACCGAGGTTCCCTTCGTCCCGCTGCGGGTGGCCGCCCACGACAGCGCCAGGTGACGGCGCGCACGAGTGATGCCCACGTACAGGAGACGCCGCTCCTCGGCCAGCGCATCGGCGTCGGAGGCCGACTGGCGGATGGGCAGCGTGCCTTCCTCGAGCTGCGGCAGGAACACCGCGTCCCACTCGAGGCCCTTGGCACGGTGCAGCGTCGACAGCGTGACGCCCTCGCCTTCTGTCTCTGCCTCCGCGGTGTCACGCCGCGCAAGTTCGGCGACAAAGTCCGCAACCGATGCGCTCGGCTGCGCAGTTTCGAGTGCTCGAGCGATGGCCAGCAGCGTGCCGAGCGCGGCATGGCGGTCGCGTGCCTCGGCGCCCGTGCCGGGCGGCTCGGCCTCGTCGAACCCGAGCTCCGTGCGCCATCGGGCCACGACGACGTGTGACAGGCGCCCGGTGGCATCGGTTCGCAACGCCCGGATGGCGGCGCGGACGTCGGGGCGGGCGAAGAACCGGACTCCACGGACGGTGAACGGGATCTCCGCGGCGGTCAGGGCGGCCTCGAACGCGCACCAGCTGCGCGTTCGTGCGGACCAGTATCGCGCTCTCGGTGACCGGCACGCCCTCGGCGACCAGCGACTCGATGCGCGCGACGATCGCGGCGGACTCGGCATCACCGTCAGCGTGCGGAACGAGCTCCGGCATCGGTCCATCGGTGGTGTTCGAGCGCAGCTCGCGACCGGGGATCAGCCGGTTGGCGAGCGCGAGGACCTGCGGGCGTGCTGCGGTAGTTGTGGCTCAGGCGCACGACTCGCGCGCCGGGGTATCGGTCCGCGAACGTCGCCAGGTACTCGCTGCTGGCGCCGGTGAAGCTGTAGATCGTCTGGTCGGGGTCACCGACCACGCACAGGTCGCGGCGGTCGCCCAGCCACAGGCGCAGCAGATCCTCCTGGAGCCGATTCGTGTCCTGGTACTCGTCCACGCTGAACCAGCTGTAGCGCCGATGCGTCAGCGCCAGGGCGTCGGCATCGGTCTCGTACAGCTCGACCGCCAGCGTCAGCATGTCCTCGAAGTCGATCCGGTTCGCGCGGGCCTTGGCCTGCTCGTATCGGCGCCAGAGGGTGCGAAAGACGTCGGCCGGGACGGGCGGCTCGCGCTCCGGCGCGTAGGTGTCCGGGCGCATGCGGCGGACCTTGGCCCACTCGATCTCATCGGCGAGGTCCTTGGCCGGGGTGAACTTGTAGCCACCCGGCAGGCTTCGCGCCAGCGGAGCGATGATCCGCAGCTTCGAGTCGAGCACGTCGGGAAGCTCGGTGCCGTGGACGATGGGCCAGAAGTGCGCGAGCTGGCGGCGCGCCGCAGCGTGGAAGGTCGACGCCTGCACCTGCGGCAGCCCGAGCGAGCTGAGCCGATGGCGCATCTCGGTCGCGGCCTTCTCGGTGAAGGTCACGACAAGCGCCTGCTTGGGGTCGATGGCCTCCGGTGGCGGCCGCGTACGCGACGCGGTGGCTGATGACCCGGGTCTTGCCGGTACCTGCGCCGGCGAGGATGACGACGGGGCCGCTCGTGGCCGTGGCGGCCTCGCGCTGCTCGTCGTTCAGGCCGGCGAGGATCTGGTCGGGCGTCACCCGGCCGATGCTAGCGGGTGCCGCTTAGCGGACTGCTTTGGCCTTCTTGCCCTTGGCGGTCGACTTGACCTCGGGCTCATTCCCGAGCTGGTCGATGGCCTTGCGTGCCAGGAATGCCGATCGGTACGACAGGTGCGACGGCGAGCTGTCGTCGGTCCGATAGCGCCAGCCGCTGACGGCGGGATCGAAGTAGACCTCGAAGTCGCCATGGATCTCGCTGGGAGGCACCGGGATGGCGTCCAGGGCGGCCTTGCGGGTCGGCGCCGGTGCTCGGCAGCGGGTGCAGTTGGTCGTCACCTGGCCGTGCGGGCACGTCCGACACGAGATGCAATGTTCAATGGGAAAGCCGTGGATGCACTGGCCGGACATGGATGCCTCTAGGAAAGATGTAGACCCAGCGTAGTCCCATCCGATCCACTTCGTGCGAAAGTGCGGTATCATTTCGAAAACGTGTTCGATTGGCGCTCCGGTCCGCGCCGCGGTGGTAACCACCGCCCCGATACCGATTCACCCTCGCCCTGACCGGGCCCCGTACCGTCCCAGGACGCCAGCGGGAGGGCCTCGTCAGGAGTTTCCTCACTTGTCTTTCTCTGAACTCGGGCTGCGGCCCGAACTGCTCCGTGCCGTCCAGGCACAGGGCTACACCGATCCCACTCCCGTCCAGCGCGAGGCGATCCCGATCGTCCTCGCCGGCCGTGACCTGCTCGCCGGCGCCCAGACCGGCACCGGCAAGACGGCCGCCTTCGTGCTGCCGATGCTCCAGCGGCTGGGCGAGACCCAGCCGGCGACCATGCACGGCCGCCAGGTGCCACGGGCCCTGATCCTGACCCCCACGCGCGAGCTCGCCATCCAGGTCGAGCAGAGCGTGCGCGACTACGGCGGCAACCAGCGCCAATCAGTCGCGATCTACGGCGGCGTCGGGATGCCCGGCCAGGTCGGCGCGCTGCGCCGCGGCGTCGACATCGTCGTCGCCACGCCCGGCCGGCTGCTCGACCATGCTCGCCAGCACACCATCGACCTGCGCCAGGTACAGGTCCTCGTCCTCGATGAGGCCGATCGCATGCTCGACATGGGCTTCATCCGCGACATCCGATCGATCCTGGCGCTGCTGCCGGATCGCCGGCAGAACCTTCTGTTCAGCGCGACCTTCTCGAACGACATCCGTCAGCTGGCTGAGGGCATGCTCGACCGACCCGCATCGGTGCAGGTCACCCCGCGCAACACCCCCACCGACCTCGTGCGGCAGGTCGTCCACCCGGTGGACCGATCTCGCAAGCGCGAGCTGCTGTCGCACCTCGTCCGCACGCGGGCCGTTGACCAGGCGCTCGTCTTCACCCGCACCAAGCACGGCGCCAACAAGCTCGCCGAGCAGCTGTGGAAGGACGGGATCGCCACCGCCGCGATCCACGGCAACAAGTCACAGCCCCAGCGCGTGAAGGCGCTCAACGACTTCAAGGCGGGGCGCGTGACTCTGCTCATCGCAACCGAGGTCGCCGCGCGCGGCCTGGACATCGAGCAGCTGCCGCACGTCGTCAACTACGAGCTGCCGATGGTGCCCTCGGACTACGTCCATCGCATCGGCCGAACCGGTCGCGCCGGTGCCATCGGCGACGCCATCTCGCTCGTCTGCGTCGACGAGCAGCGCGCTGCTGCGCGAGATCGAGCGCCTGCTGGGTGGACCGATTCCGACCGAGGTCGTCGCCGGCTTCGAGCCCGACCCGGCCGAGCGTGCCGAGCCGATTCGCATGCGCTCCGGCCAGGGTGGCGGAGGCGGACGCCACGCGCCGCGCCACGCGCCATCGCAGCATCGTCCCGCGGGTCGGCCGTCGGGTGGCGGCGGTGGCGCCGGCCGCCGTCCGCGCCGCGGGCCCCGCGGCCAGGCCGGCTCGAGCATCGGCCGCGACTGGGTCAGCCTTCCCGGCGAACGGAGCCACCGATGATCCGCCGACGTTTGCGGCTGCTCCAGGACTCCCGCAGGCAGGCCAGGCTCGCGCGCAGGGCGCGCGCCGGGATGGCGAGTCGCGCCGACCGCGACGAGCTGGACCACGCGGTGGCCCATCGCCCGTCCTCGGCACCGTTGCGAAAGGCGACCATCGCTCCGAGGCGCATGAAGCGCCTTTAGCGGTCCACGGCACCGAGGCTGTGGTGTCGCCAGGAGGCTCGCGTGGAACCTCCTGGCGCTCAGGGTGCAGCTAGCGTGGGGGGAACTCGAAGGACTCGATGACGGGTCGTGCCGCCTCGACGAACGACTCGAAGTCGCCGTCGTCTCCGGCTTCGACGACCACGCCAATCGTGTTTCCGTCACCGAGATCGATCAGCGTGATCTGGAGGCGGTCACCGGGCCTCAACGCCACGTGGTACTGGCCTGGGTGGAAGAAGACCGGCACGGCGACGAACGGATTCTCCTCGTCGCATGTTCCCGTCCAGTCGGATGATCCCTCGACGACCAGTGTGATGGCCGCCAATCCGTTGATCGTTCCCGTCTCCGGATCGCTCGCCACGAGGCCCGGATGCCCCGCGAGCCACTCGGCGACATCCTGGATGACGGTGCCGACGCCCGCGACGGTTCCCTCCTCTGCGCAGTCCTCGGTGGCTGCGCCGGGATTGCTCAGGACGGAGATGGTGTCGCGGTCACCCGCGCAGTCGTAGCAGGCGGGGTCGGGCTGCGACCGCTCGTACGCGGAGCTCGGCGTGAGCCCGTACGTGGCCGGCCAGTCCCCGTACGCGGCCCAGCCGTCCGGCACCGTGTACGTCATGGCACCGTGCCTGGCTGCCCAGTCCCCCGACGGCCGTGGCTCGAAGTAGTGGGACCGATACGTGCCGGCCTCGAGCACGCCGAGACAGTCGTCATTGGGATCTCGGCAATCCGACCGCTCGTAGGTTCCGGGCAGGACTGTCTGCGCGGGCCGAGCAGTCATCGGTTCCGTCCTCGATGGTCAGGAAGTTGCCGCCGGCTGACAGGGAGTACGGATAGGAGCCGACATCGAGCTCGGCGCATTCGTCTGCCACCGCGGTGACGAAGCGGAGTCGTCCGTCCGCGATCCCGGCCGTCGAGGTGATGAGTGGAGTGTTCCGCCCGTGTCGAACTGGAGGATTTCGCTTGTGAAGTCGACCCAGCTCGCGGTGGTTCCGTCGGCGACCTTGCCAGGCCCGAGGAAGACGTGCAGGAGCTCCGGCGGCAGGGCCGCCGCGTCGACTGAGGCGTCGAGGGACGGTGTGGGGTGATCGGACGCGTTCGGCGTCGGCCCGACCTGGATCGTCCCCAGCCAGTTCAGGCCGAGGAAGGCGACCACGGCCACCACGGCCGCGGCAACGCCGATCTTCAGTGGTGTGCTCATGTCGGTGAACCTCGCCAGCCCTCGCGGGCGGCTCTGTGGTGTGCTGGGCAGCTCCGCACGGATGTCGTCGAGGATCGACTCGGGCAGGACCGTGGTGCCCTCGCACACGTCGAGGTACGCCGTCACCTGTCGCAGGAGGTCGTCATCGGTCGTCATGCCGTGCCTCGCTTGGTCGTAGGGATGTGGCGCGCGCCGGCGTCGAGCGCGGCGCGCATCTGCTCTAGCGCGTAGTAGAGGCGGGAGCGCGCCGTGCCGGCGGGCGTCCCCATCGCCTCGGCGGCTTCCGCAGTCGTGAGCCCGACGTAGTGCACGAGCACGAGGACCGTGCGGTGCTCCAGGCTCAATGACCGAAAGGCGTGATCGAGCTGATCACGGTTGGCGATTGCCGAGGCCGGGTCCGGATCCACCCGTTCCTCGCGAGGCAGCAGCCGAAGGCTTGCGCGGTGACGTCGTTCGCGTTTCGCCTCGGCGTGACATGCATTCACCAGGAGTCGGTGGGCCCATGCCTCGAACCGGTCGGGATCCCTCAGCTGCGGAAGGCTGCGCCAACAGGCCATGAGGGCTTGCTGGGTCGCGTCTTCCGCGAGGGTCGTGTCGCGCAGGATCCGGCGCGCCACGGAGTAGAGGCTGTCCCCGACGCGCGCGGCCAGCAGGCCGAACGCCTCTTCGTCGCCTTGCATCGCCAGCTCGACGAGCCTCCGCTCCATCTCGACCTCGGCGATCGGCCCTCTGAGTGGGACCGATCATGAAAGGTATGAGTGCCGGCGTCGATCTTTTGCTCAAAAGCAATTCCTGACAGCGAGCCGTCAGGTTGCACCGATGATTGGTCGCATGGACATGAAGCTCGAACTCGTCTTCGTTCCCGTCACCGATGTCGACCGGGCCAAGGCCTTCTACGTCGACCAGATCGGCTTCAACGCCGACTTCGACCACCAGGTCACGCCCGAGCTGCGATTCGTGCAGCTGACGCCGCCCGGATCGGGGTGCTCGATCTCCATCGGCGACGGCCTCAGCGACATGGAGCCAGGGTCGATGAAGGGTCTCCAGCTCGTCGTCGCGGATGCCGATGCGGCTCGCGCCGAGCTGATCGCCCGCGGCGTCGACGCGTCCGAGGTGCAGGACCTTCCGTGGGGCCGATTCACCGGCTTCACCGATCCCGACGGCAACACCTGGGCCATCCAGCAGATCCCGCCGAGGGAGTAGGCGGAGGCGCCATCTCCCTGTGCGTGGCCGAATTTCGAGGGTGACTTGCTACGGGTGCTCCGTAGTCGGCGTCGGGACCGCACATGCAAGGTGGACTTATCCATCGGAGGTCGAAGGCGGTCGGTGGGCTGAGAACTCGCTCCGCGATGGCCTCGGGGCAAGGCGGCCTTGCGACATGGCGAGGAAAGCGAGCCGACAAAGGCCGATGTTCGTCGTTGGATGAGGCTGCCCTAAGCCGGCCAGCAGGGCCGCGGCCCTGGGCCGCGCCTACGAAGAGGAACTCCAGCAGCAACGGGTTGACGAGCTCGGGACTGCGGATGTCAGGCCGATGACCGCCGTGCGGGATGACCTCCAGGCGCGCGGTCGGCATGGCGGCCGTGATCTCCTCCGCCAGTGACAGCGGCACGGGACCGTCGTCCTCGCCATGGATGACGAGGACCGGGCAGGCGACATCGCCCATGAGCCGGGCCGGTTCGGCCCAGTCGAGCTCGGTCTCCTGGGTCGCCACTACGTCCGCTGAGGCATCCATGCCGATCGCGATCATCTCGGCGATGACCTCGTCCGATTCCGGCTCGCTGAAAACAGCGTGCATGAACGGATCGATGAAGCCGCGCCAATCGGTCCGTAGCTCCTCGAGGGCTGCTGGGTCACGCGCCTCCTCGGGCTCGAGCTGCATGTAAGGCCCGACAACGGCGATCCGCTCGACGAGCTCCGGGTGCCCGGTCGCGACGAGGACCGTCGCATTGAGGCCACGCGACGCGGTGACGATCGTCGCATGCTCGAGGCCATTGGCGTCCATGACAGCGACGGCATCGGCTGCGTGGCCCGTGAAGGCGTAGCCACGCGCGGGCCGCTCGCTGGCGCCCGCGCCGCGGGGGTCGTATGTCACCACGGTCGCGTGCGGCTCCAGTGCTAGCGACCTGGTGGCCAACGACCCTGCGAGTCGACGAGGTTCCAGGTCGGTACGAAGAGGATCGCGCGGTCGCCGCTGCCGTATCGGTTCCAGGCGATCTCGACGCCGTCGGGGCTGGTAGCCCTCCCTTGGGCAATCGGTCGGGGAGCCGGGATCACTGGATGCCCTCGATTTGCGGTGTCGGTATTGCGGTTCGCGGGTTTCGTGGGACGATGCGCCCATGGAGAAGATCACCCCGCGCTGGGAATGGCGCACCTTCGGTTCGTCGTTCGGCGTGGCGGACGAGCGGATCGACGCCCTCGAGTCGACCGGTGTCCAGGAGAGCGAGGAGATGTACATCATCGCGCCCGGCGCCGAGATCGTGAAGCTCCGCGCCGGCCTCCTCGACATCAAGACCCTGCGCGACGGTCGACCCGCAACGGGCTCGAGCAGTGGTTCCCGGTCCTGAAGGCCGAGTTCCCCCTCTCGGCCGATGACGTCGCCGCGGCCGCCTCCGCGTTGCGCCAGCCCGCGCCGGACGCGCCGGACGGGGCCGCCACGCTCGATGATCTGCTCACCATCCTCGGTGCGCCGGACTCCGGCGTGAAGGCCGTTGCGGTGAAGAAGCGGCGCGTGCGCTACACGATCGGCGGCTGCACCGCGGAGCGCAGCGACGTCGAGGCGGACGGCCACAAGACTCAGGACGATCGCGATCGAGGACCCCGATCCGGACAAGGTCATCACCGCGGTGCGCGACATCGGTCTGGGCGCGTACCTCAACCGCAGCTATGTCGCCGGCGCTTCCGGCCGTCATCGCCGATGCGCCCGAGCGCTTCGCGGTCATCGACTGCGGCACGAACTCGATCAAGCTCCATCTCGCCGAGCGAACCACCGACGGCACGTGGCACCGCGTGCTCGACCGGGCCGAGGTGACCCGGCTGGGGGAGGGCCTGGAGCACAGCGGCAGCATCGGCTCCGATGCGGTCGAGCGGACCGTCGCCGCCATCGCGGGCATGGTGGCCGAGGCGAAGGCCGAGGGGGCTCTGGCCATCGCCGCGGTCGGGACCGCGGGGCTGCGCATCGCCGACAACTCGGCCGAGGTCGTCGGCCGCGCTCGAGCGAGCCGGCACGATTCATCTCGAGGTCATCTCGGGCGAAGAGGAGAGCCGCCTGGCCTACGTCGGCGCCACGGCCGAGCTCGTGCCGTCCGGGTCGGTCGTCGTCTTCGACACCGGCGGCGGCAGCAGCCAGTTCACGTTCGGCCACGGCCACGAGGTCGACGAGCGGTTCAGCCTCGAGGTCGGGGCGGTCCGCTACACCGAGACCTTCGGCCTGGCCGGGGCCGTCTCGGCGGAGGTCGTGGCAGAGGCCCGCGCGGCGATCGCCGCGGACCTCGTCCGGCTCGACGGCCGGGCCGCAGCCCGACGCGCTCATCGGGATGGGCGGAGCGCTCACGAACATGACCGCGGTGGCGCTCGGCATGACCGAGTACGACCCCGATCGCGTGCACGGCGCGCGCCTGGACACGGCCGAGATCGATCGCCAGATCGAGCTGTACCGATCGACCGATGCGGACGGCCGCCGATCCATCCACGGGCTCCAGCCCGGCCGCGCCGAGGTCATCCTGGCCGGCGCGTGCATCGTGCGGACCGTCATGGATCGGCTCGGGTTCGACGCGCTGACCGTGAGCGATCGGGGACTGCGCCACGGGGTCCTGCTCGAACGCTTCGGATAGGGCGCGGATGGCACAGGAGGGCCCGCCCGACCCGGTGCTCGGCGATCGGTTCGTGGACGCGGTGGCGTACGCGACCGAGCTGCACGCGCGCCAGGCTCGGAAGTCGACCACGATCTCGTATCTCACCCACCTGCTGGCCGTGTGCTCGCTGGTGCTCGAGGACGGCGGGACCGAGGACGATGCCATCGCCGTCCCTGCTTCACGACGGTCCGGAGGACCAGGGCGGGCAGAAAACGCTCGACGAGATCGGGCGGCGCTTCGGCGCACACGTCGCTGCGCTCGTCTACGGCCTGACCGATACGCTCGAGGATCCGAAGCCGGCGTGGCGGCCGCGCAAGGAGGCCTACCTCGCGCGGCTGGCCACGGAGCCGGACGCGGTGCTGCGCATTTCGCTGGCCGACAAGCTCCACAACCTCCGGTCCGTGGCGGTCGATCTCGAGGCTCAGCCGCGAGGAGCTGTGGAGTCGATTCAACGCCGGCCGTGACGAGCAGGCGTGGTACTACCGCAGTCTGCTCGCCACCTTCGAGGCGGGAATCCCGACGTCGCGTAACCTGCCGGAGTTCCGACGGCTCGTCGCGAGCGTCTTCATCTGAGGTCGAGCCTGAGGATGACCTCGCCGTTCTCGTCGAGGTCGCCGGTGGGACGGAAGCCGAGCCGCCCGTAGAACGGCCCGGGGTTGCCCGGCTCCGGGACGTAGCTCGTCAGCAGCTCGGCGGCGCCCTCCGCTCGGACGATGTCCGCCACGAGCCGCACGGCGGCGGTGCCGTACCCGCGGCCCTGGAGCCCATGGTCGATGAGCAGCTTCCACAGGAACCATGGACCGATGATCCGCGGCGGATCCGGCTCGACGTCCCAGCTCAGCATCACGAACCCCACGGGCGTGTCCCCGTCGTACACCGCGCGACACCACGGCTTCGCCTCGGGCATCTCCTCGGCGTCGCGGAGCGCCCCGGCCACGGACCCGACGAACTTCTTCTGCTCGGGAGCCACCGCCAGGGCAATCGCATCGTCGCGGTTCGCCCAGGTGATCTCGCGGAGCTCGACGGTCATGGCGTCAGCGTACGCCTGAACCGATCGCGCACCACGCTCGTAGCCTCAGTGTGAGCCACCCCTCACCCATGCGGCGTCTGCTCCCGATCGTGGGGGCCCTGCTCCTCGCGGCGTGCGGGAGTCCCGCGCCGACCGTGTCACCTCCCACGACCGCCTCGTCATCGGCCTCGGCATCGGCTTCGCCGGCGGCATCGGCTCTGCCGACGGAGGAGCCTTCGGGGCCGACCGCGGGGGCGCCTCCGACCTGCGTGGACGCCAAGATCGTGTGGGCCGATGGGCTCGAGCGGCTGCTGCTGGTGAACTGCTTCTCCCAGACCGGGCCGGCGGACGTGCGCGAGACGGTGTGGGCCTGGGACGCCGATGCGGGCGCCTGGACGAGCTGTCGGACGACGGGCCCGTCGCGAACGTGGTGACCGGCTTCGGGTGGGATGCCGATCGCGACGTCCTCGTTCGGTACGGCGGGATCCCGATGCCCGAGCAGGCCTGCGAGACCGCGACGTGGGAACGGACGTGCACCAGGTGGGCCGAGATCGAGGCAGATCCGCCCGAGGCGCGACCACCTCGAGCTTGCGCCCGACCCGGTGACTGGGCCGGCTGATCCTCGTCGGTGCAGGCGCAGAACCTGGTGGGCGGCACCCGGGCCGCGCAGCCATCACGGGTTCACGATCGGACCGGCCGGGGCGCTGCTCTTCGGCGGAGCGACCGGGGTGTCGACCTTCGGCTCGCTGGTCGACGAGACGTGGCTCCTTGTCGACGGCGCGTGGACGCAGCACGAGGGCGAGGGCCCATCCGCTCGCGGAATGCCGGCCCTCGGCTATGACCCCAGCCGCGACGTCTACGTCCTGCACGGCGGGTTCAACGCCGAAGGCTCGGAGCTTGCTGACACCTGGGAGTGGGACGGCGCCTGGAGGTGCGTCGCGAGCTGCTAGAGGCCGGTCAGGACGGGTCCTCGCCGGTGGCGACCGGCCACGCCGGCTGCGGGACCAGTCGCTGTACGAGCCGGGGTAGAGCGGTCGCGATCGGGCTGGCCGGCGACGCGCGGTGGCGAGCGACGCCGCAGGCAGGCGGTCACCCCGCTGACCGCAGGACAGGACCAGCTCACGACGCCGGGCTCACCGTGCCACGGCCGATGACAGGCTGATCGCGCAGCGCCTCGGGCGGAGAGGAAGCGTCCGTCCGGGCCCGAGGTTGCCCGACCCGACCGGGACGGTTCAGCGGGCTCCGGGGATGTGGCCGGCGACCGGGTCGACCGGCTCGACCTCGCCGCGATAGCGCTCCGGGGCGCGAGCGTCGAGCGAGGGTCACGCCGGTCTGGCCCGCCGGGCAGCCGAGGGCTGCTCGCGATCGAGCGCGCGGGGCCAGGCGGTCGCGCAGCGGTCAGGCGGCCGCGGCGGGCGGGCGGCGACCGCCTCGGTCTGGAGCGCGCCGCCCGCGGCGACCCAGGCGCACGCTGCCGCCGTCGAGGAGGCGGACGCACGGGGTGAACCCGAGGTCCGTCGAGCATCCACCAGAGCCGGGCGGCGACGCGTGCCACGCCGGCGTCGTCGTACGCCGCCGACTTCCGAGTCGGCCGACCCGATGCCGAGCGCGCTCCAGGCGGCCGCGCGAAGATCGCCGCCGGCGCCGGGGAGGGGATGGCGCCCGGGCCCGTCGTGGCCGCGACAGGTCGACGCTCGAGGTCGACGAAGACCGCGCCGGGCAGATGCGCGGCCTCGTAGTCGCTGCGGCCCTTGCCCGGATCGGTCAGCCACCAGCGAACGTCGGCGGGGACGACCGCCGGGTTGTCGATACGTTCGAGCAGCTCCTCCGCGCTGATGAGGCTCATGGATGGGCTCAGAACGGCTTGAGCACCATGAGCGTGATGATCGCGAGCAGGCCGATGCCACCGACCGCGGCGAGCACCTGCGGCCGCGGCAGCGCCTTGCGGATCCCGACGTAGTAGTTGGTGCCGTAGGCGTACATCACGGCGATGATGACGACCAGGATCCCGAGCGAGATCCAGATCCACAGGAGTATCCCCCATCAACCCGCCGCGATCCCGGCCAGCAGCAGGATGATCAGCGACGGATACATCAGCCCGAGGCTCAGCCCCGAGAGCTCCAGGCAGGCCGTGACGTTCTCGCGCGTCGGGTTCGAGCGGGCGCGAAAGGCTGCGAACGTGCTCACACCGTGGGCGAAGACGAAGCCGAAGGCGCCGAGGACATGCGCGAGGACGATCCACGGACTACCAGTTCATCGGTCGGTGACCTCCTCGGGCGCCGACGGCGTTGATGGCGGATCGGCGGGAGAGTGTCACCAGGCGCGCTTGATGCTTCGGGATGGCGCGGGCGACGAGAGCGACGCTCAGGACGAAGATGACGATCGTCGCCGCGATGCCGAACGCGATCGCGAGGCCGCCGCCGACGCCGAGCACGAGCGCGATCACCGCCACGAGCAGGCCGCCGACCATGCTGTTGATGAGCCCGATCATGCCCGCCGAGGTCGTCAGCGCGTACCAGGCCGTCCCCAGCACGCTCGCGTCCGCATCGTCGTCGTAGGCCATGGTCACGCTCAGGATGTCGTCGTGGGTGGCCGACGTGAAGTAGCGCTCGAGGTAGAGGCGCCGCCTCGATGTAGGCGTGGCGTATGCGCGCCATCGCATGCATCGCGCGGAGGTCATCGACGTTGGCTCCGCCGATGCGTCCCAGCGCGGTTGCCCCGATCACGAAATCGAAGGCCAGGACGATCGCGACGATGGTCAGGAAGTCGTCGTTGAAGCCCAGCGCCTGGGCGAGGAGGGCCAGGCCGACGAACGACATCGACAGGAAGCTCAGGAACATCCCGCCCCGGGTGAAGGCCTCGTTGTAGGCCAGCGAGCGGGCCGACAGCTGGCTCCAGTGCTCCGTTGCGAGCATCTGGATCGCGCGCGGATCGTCGATCGACGTGATCGGCTTGGGGTCGCTCGCGGTCGGTGGCGACGAGGCCATGGCGCGAGCATAGGACAGCCGGAGCACTCGGAGCGGCCGATGCCGCGCCGTGCGCACGGGTAGCATCGGTCTCGACACCCGTGGCCCAGGAGCTGGATATGACGTACGACCGCATGCCGGGACCGATGGGGGGCGAGGCGATGCCGCCCTCGACCTCCGAGGACGGCACCGACCGCGAGCCGACGCCGGTCGGCATTCGGCTCCAGATCCTCAGCACCGAGCACTGGAGCCTGCTCGCGACGCGCAACCTCGCCTACGGAGTCATTCGCGCGCGCCGGGATGTTTCTGTCGGCGCTCTCCGGCGCGATCGTGGCCTTGGCCCTCGTGGCCCAGGCAACCGCGTTCGGATCGGAGTTCCTCCTATTCGGGGTGGTGATCCTGCCGGTCGTCCTGTTCATTGGATTCTCGACGTTCGTCCGGCTCGGACTGGCCAACGACCACGACGCGATCACGGTCATCGGCATGAATCGGATTCGGAGTGCCTACGTCGAGATCGCTCCCGAGGTCGAGCCATACCTGGTCATGGGCTGGCACGACGACGTCGAGAGCCTCAGCGTGACGATGGGCGCCTCGCCGTGGCGCAATCCGGTCGACATCCTCGTGTCGGGGCCGTTCGTGATCGGCACGATCAACGCCGTCGTGGCGGGCGCCATCGCCGCGATGGTCGCCGCGCTGCTCGCGCTCTCGACCGCCGCGACCGTGGGGGCCGGGGTGATCGTCGCCCTCTTCGTCCTGGTCGCCCAGATCATCGGTGCCATGCGCAGCATCAGGGGCCTCACCGCGAACTACCAACCGCGGTTCGCCGGAGGGGCCGACGAGAGCTCGCTGTTCCGCGGCCCTGGCGCCGATGCTGGGCCGGGCGACGAGGGCGTCTGACCGTCATGGCTGCCTGGGCGCCTGACGCTCGCGTGGACGCGTACATCGACGCCCTGCCCGCCTGGCAGCAGGAGATCTGCCGCGAGGTGCGCGAGATCGCCCACGAAGCCGATGCTGAGCTGATCGAGACCATCAAGCGCAATGTGCAGCCGTACTTCGTGCTCGAGGGCAACGTCGCGGCCCTCCTCGCGGCCAAGGACCACGTCAACGTCTTCATCTACGACCCGCTCGTGACGGTATCCGGAGGCGATCATCACGCATGGGCACGGGAACGAGACCGGCCGGCAGATCTGGATCAACGAGGGTGATCCCATCAACCGCCCGGCGCTCCTCGCCATGTTCCGCGAGATCATCGCGCGCAACCGAGCCGGCGGCTGGCGGAAGTTCGTCTAGGGAGCGGCGCCGAGCTGTCGCATGATCGCGAGTGGATCGTGGGTGTGCCAATGCTCGACGACGCGCCCCTCGGCGATGCGGAAGAAGTGCATCTCGGCGCTCGTGTAGCGCTTGCCCTTCGCATCGGCGACGCCCATGAACTCGCCGGTCGGCGTGGCGCTCGACGTGAGGCGCACCGCGACCAGGTCACTCTCGGCAACCAGGTCCTCGATCCGGAACTCGACGTTGGTCAGGCTGCCGTGCACCTTGGACATGGCTGCCTCGAGCGCCGCGGGCCCGTTCTCGGTGATGCCGAACGTGTGCGAGACGAACTCGGGACCGACGAGCTCGTCGATCGGGCCGGCGTGACCGGCTTCGAAGATCTCTTCCACGAAGCGGCGCACGACCGCCTTCATGGCGCTCAGGTGAATCTGGTCGGAGAGCAGTGTCGTGGTTCCCATCGTGGGCCCTGAGATGCACGCGGCGTGCCTCGATCGGATTGCGGCGTATCGGGCAATATCGGTCCATGACGAAGGAGACCCCCGACTGGGGCGCCATCGAGGTGCGCGGCGCCCGCGAGAACAACCTGCGCGACGTCAGCCTGGACCTCCCCAAGCGGCGCCTCACCGTCTTCACGGGCGTCTCGGGCTCGGGCAAGTCCAGCCTGGTGTTCGAGACGATCGCGGCCGAGTCGCAGCGCCTGATCAACGAGACGTACTCGGCCTTCGTCCAGGGCTTCATGGCCACGCCGCCCCGACCCGACGTCGACCAGCTCGGCAACCTGACGCTGGCGATCATCGTCTGACCAGGAGCGCATGGGCATCAACGCGCGCTCGACGGTGGGCACCGTGACCGATGCCTACGACATGCTGCGGGTCATCTTCAGCCGCCTCGGCGAGCCGCACGTCGGCCCCGCCAGCGCCTTCAGCTTCAACGTTCCGGCCGGCACGATCAGCGGCGAGATCACGCTCGAACGTAAGGGCGGCCAGACCGAGGTGCGCGAGATCACGGTCGCCGGGGGCATGTGCGCGGAGTGCGAGGGACTCGGCCGCGTCTCGAGGGTCGACATCGACGCGCTGGTGGACCGCAACAAGTCCCTCAACGAGGGCGCCATCACGTTCCCGGGCTTCGGTGTCGGCACGTGGTACCACCGATCTTCACCGATTCGGGCTTCTTCGATAACGACAAGCCGCTGCGCGACTTCACCGATGCCGAATGGGAGCGCTTCCTCCACGGCCCCGAGGCCAAGGTCAAGACCGAGCTGGTGAACATGACCTACGAGGGCCTCGTCGACAAGATCCGCAGCCGGTACCTCATCAAGGACGTCGAGTCGCTCCAGCCGACCCTCCGCGCGGCCGTCGAGCGCATCGCGACCTTCACGGCCTGCCCCTCGTGCGGCGGCACGCGGCTGAATGCCGCGGCGCGGTCGTCACTGGTCGGCGGCAGGAACATCGCCGAGGTCTCGGCGATGCAGATCAGCGATCTCGCCGAGTGGCTGCGCACCCTGGACGAGCCGGGCGCGAAGCCGATGCTCGACCAGCTCGGCGCGGTCCTCGACAACTTCGTGCGCATCGGCCTCGGCTACCTGTCGCTCGACCGCGAGTCTTCGACGCTGTCGGGGGGCGAGGCGCAGCGGACGAAGATGGTCCGCCACCTCGGCTCGTCCCTGACCGACGTGACCTACGTCTTCGACGAGCCCACGATCGGGCTTCACGCTCACGACGTGCAGCAGATGAACGAGCTGCTCCAGCGGCTGCGGGACAAGGGCAACACCGTCCTCGTGGTCGAGCACGACCCCGAGGTGATGCGCATCGCCGACCACGTGGTGGACATGGGACCGGGCGCGGGCACCCACGGCGGCGAGATCGTGTACGAGGGCTCGTCGCCGGCCTGCGCCGGCTCGGGCACGCTCACCGGGCAGCATCTCGAGGTGCGGCAGGCCATGAAGACCGATGTCCGCACGCCGAGCGGCACGATCCCCATCCGCAACGCCTCGCTCCACAACCTGCGTGACGTGTCGGTGGACGTGCCGACTGGCGTCCTGGTCGCCGTGACCGGAGTGGCGGGCTCGGGCAAGAGCTCGCTCATCCGCGGCTGCATGCCCCGCACCGATCCGTCGGTCACCTTCATCGACCAGTCGGCCATCCGCGGCTCGCGCCGATCGAACCCGGCGACCTACACCGGCATCCTCGACCCGATTCGCAAGGCGTTCGCATCGGCCAATGGGGTGAAGCCCGCGCTGTTCAGCGCCAACTCGGAGGGTGCCTGCCCGGAGTGCAAGGGCCTCGGGCTGATCTACACCGACCTCGCCTTCATGGCGGGAGTCGTCAGCGTCTGCGAGGTGTGCGAGGGCCGCCGATTCACCGATGAGGTCCTCGGCTACCGGCTGCGCGACAGGAACATCGCCGAGGTGCTCGACATGGCGGTCGAGGAGGCCGCCGAGTTCTTCACCGAGAAGCCGGTGCGCGTCATGCTCGACCGCCTCGCCGACGTGGGCCTCGGCTACATCACCCTCGGCCAGATGCTCAACACGCTGTCGGGCGGAGAGCGGCAGCGCCTCAAGCTCGCGATCGAGATGAGCGGCGACTCGGACGTCTACGTCCTCGACGAGCCGACCTCGGGCCTCCATCTCCATGATGTGGACAACCTCATCGGGCTCCTGGATCGGCTGGTCGAATCGGGGCGCACGGTGGTCGTCATCGAGCACAACCTCGACGTGGTGGCGCGATCCGACTGGGTGATCGACCTCGGTCCGGGCGCCGGGCACGACGGCGGCCAGGTCGTGTTCAGCGGGCCTCCCGCGGCCCTGGCCGAGGCGACCGGCTCGCTCACCGGTGAGCATCTCGCGCGTCGCGGCGCTGGCTAAGAGCTAGGGCGTCTCCTCGGAGGGCTCTGGCGTGGGAACCGGCGGATCCGGGGTGGGTTGCGGCGTCGGCTCGGGCGTCGGGACCGGTGTCGGCGGCTGAGCGGTGGGCGCCGGGGTCGCCGGACGAGGAGTTGTGGCGTGGCGTGCTCGTCGGCGTTCCAGGGCCCGCGGTCGGCGCCGCGGTCGAGGGAACCCGCTTCTCGCCCGTCCCGCTGCTCCGCTGCCATTGCCGGCCCGCCGCCACCGCTGCTCCCTCCCGGGTTCGAGTCGTCGCCGGTAGGCGGGGGGTCGGCGGAAGCCCCCTCGGAAGCGTCCGATGAGGGCGCGGGCTCATGCGACGCCGGATCGGACGAGATCGGCTCGGCCGCCTCGCTGGCCGCCGGAGCGGCGCTGGAGGCTGACTCCGTCCCGTCGACCGGGCCCGAGGTGATGATCGCGACGGCGAAGACGATGACCGCCAGGCCGGCGACCGCGTGGGTTCGCGTGAGCATCGGATCGTCCTGTGCACGGGGGCCGCGATGAGCGCGCGGAGAGTACATGCCAGGCGCTTGGCCGCACAATGTGACGATCTGCGACCGCGGATGGGCCCTCCGGCATAGCGCGTGGCCGGCCAAGGAAGGGCCGTCGTGCCTCAAGGGTCTTGGGCGCGGTACAGACCGCACGACTGGATCGACGCCACGAACGTCGTGCTGCACCCAGCAACCCTGACAGCGGATGGGAGAGCCGGGTCCGAAGGCCGGGCCCTACCGATCGCGGAGGAAGAGCACCTCGGCGCCGATGGGCCGATAGCCAGCCGCCAGGAACGCGCGCAGCGAGGCCACGTTGCCGGGCGCGACCTGGGCGTAGAGCGGCTCACCGGTGTCGACGAGCGTCAGCGCCGCGCGGGCAAGGTCGGCCCCCACGCCATGGCCGCGGTGCTCGGGGAAGACCTCGATGCTCACCTCGAGCCGCTCTGCCAGTCCGCGACCGATCACGACCAGCCCCCGCTGATCCGCGTCGGTGAAGACGCGGACGTCCGCCCGGTACCGATGCGCACGTGCGACCCGCTCATGGTCGGCCGCGTCGCCCTCGAACGGCGAGAGGCGCAGGGCCTTGGGAGAGGCCCATCCGGGATGCGCGACGAGCACGACGTCGATGTCGCCCGGCTCGGTCTTCAGCTGCTTGCCGAGCCAGGCAAGGAACGCGGTGCTCATCGGTGCCGAGGGCTCGTCCTTGGGGAGCCGGCGCCGGACCGCGGCCTCGCCCACATCGGCGGCCACGACGGCATGGCTGGTGAAGGCGACGACCGCATCTGCCCGTCCGGGCGGTGACGGCATAACGGTCACGCTGCCGTCCGCTGGCGGGAATCGGTCCTGGGCGGCCTCGGCGAGGATGGCCGCCAGCGGATGCTCCGGCTCGGGCTCCGGCTGCCGGCACCGGCTCGGGCCGCTGCTTCGGCTCCGACTTCGGAGTCGCTCGGCTGGGGCGAGGACGCGGCAGCGGGCGGACGGTCGTGCGCCGGGCCTCGGGAAGCGCGTCGCGCACCGCCGCCAGCGTGGGGTAAGGGCCCTGGACGATCTGCTGCCCGAACTCATCGGCCTGGGTCGTGTCGACCACGAACCAGCCGGTGCCGCCCTCCTGCACCTCGAAGCGCTCGTCGCGCGGACCGATACGCGCCGGCGCGCACCCGCTTCAGCTCGTTCGGATCATCCGACGCGTCGGGCTTCGCCTTCTTCGGCATGGTCGTAAGTGTGCCCGCTCAGGCGGACTCGGCGCTCGGGGGAACGGCCGGGATGGCCGCGGCGGCCTCGTCGGCGACGTCGGTGAGCGAGATGCTCAGGTAGCCCACGGCCGCGGCCCCCACGATGGCGAACGGGATGGTCACGATGGCGTGGGTCAGCAGGGCCATGGCCAGCGCCTCGTGGGCCTCCACGCCGAGCGCGGTGAGCGCCACCACCGCGGCCGCCTCGAAGGTCCCGATGTTCGCCGGCGCCGACGGGATGGAGGTCCCCAGGCTCGCCACCGCCGCCACCAGGATCGCGGCCGAGATCCGGATGTCGATGCCGAGCGACTGCGCGGCCAGCCAGAACGTGGCGGCGACGAAGGCCCACGTCGCGGCACTCAGCACGTAGGCGACGCCGAGGGATCCCCAGCCCCCGCCGCTTGCGCCCTCGCCGAAGTGTGAGAGCTGCGCGAACACCGCCCTGACTCGGCCGCTGCGCGCCCCGAGGAGTCGCTCCAGCCCCTCGACGCCGCGCGTGATCCCCGAGGCCACGAGGACGACGACGAGCACGACGCCGATGACCGTGGCGATGATCGTGCCGCGCACGATCCACTCCGGCGCACCGACCTGGACTGCGGCCAGCGCCGCCAGGGGAGCGAGGCTGGCGAGGTCGAGGACGCGCTCGAGCACGACCGAGCCGAGCACCGGGGCAAAGGCGATCTGCTCGCGCCGGGCCAGCAGCAAGGCACGGACCGGCTCGCCCAGCCGGGCCGGGAGGACGAGGTTGGCGAGATAGCCGGCCAGGAGCACCGGCATGACGCGCCGCGCGGCGGGGCGCTTCCCGTCGGGGCGGAGCGGCAGGACGGCGCGCCATCGATACGTGCGCAGGACGATCTGCGCCGGGACCAGCAGCAGTGTCGTCGCCACGATCCACAGGTTCGTGCGCGTCAGCGCCTCGATCGTTTCCCCGATGTCGATGAGGGTGACGAGCATCGCCACCGCCACGATGCTGATGACGAGGCCCAGCACGCCGGTGCCGATGCGCCGCGCCCGCGCCCTGGGCACGCCCTGCATGGGTCAGCCGGCTCCGGTCGTCAGCATCGGCTCAGTATCGGTCCTGCGTCAGCACTCCAGCACGGGCGACTCGTCGAGCGGAGGCGGGCCGGTGAATGCGTCGGCGACCTCGGCCCGCAGGCGGGCGATCTCGGCCTCGTTCAGGGTCGGGTTGTGGATGTCGAACAGGACGTGGCTCTCCACCGGCCCGGGGTCGATCCGCATCATCTCCGGCACGTCCTCGAGGGGCAGGTTCGTCCACAGCGTGTCGCGCGCAACCTGGAGGATCGACGGCAGGTTGAACAGCAGGTTGCAGCTCAGCTCCTGGCCGAGCGCGCGGATGACGGTCTGCTGGCGGGCCATGCGCGACACGTCGCCGTCCTGGTGTCGCGTCCGCGCGTACGCGAGCGCGTGCCAGCCGTCCATGTCCTGCACGCCGACGGGGAAGTAGACCTCGTGGACGGTCACGCCATCGGGATCCGGGTACTCCGCGTCGTAGACCTCGGCCGGGACGTCGACGGTGATGCCACCCACCGCGTCGACCATCGCCACGAACCCGTTGAGATCGACGACCGCCATGCCGTCGAGCGTCACGTCGAAGAGTGTCTCGACCGCCCCGCTCACGGCCGACCAGCCCTTCAGCTCGCCCTCGCCGGGGAACAGGTCGGGGTTCTGAAGGGCGAAGACGAACAGCGCGTTGATCGGCTCGACCAGGCAGCCGCACGTGAAGTTCGATGCCGCGGGCTCGGGCAACGGCACGTTGTACGTGTAGCGCGGGAGGCTGAATGCGGCGATCCGTCCGGTGTCGATGTCGACGCTGACGAGGATGATCGCGTCCGCGCGCTGGCTCCACCGCCCGGGGCCGGCGTCGGAGCCGATGAGCAGCACGTTGAGCCGCCCGTCAGCGGCCCACGTCGGGGGTGGCGTCGGGGTTGGCACGGGCGTGGGCGTCGGTGCCGGTGTCGGGGCGGCATCGCTGGGCCGTGGCGTCGCGTCGTCGGGCGTTGGAGGTGGTGGCGTCTCGCCGCTGCCCGGACCCGGACGGGTCGAAGACCGCGACCAAGGTCTCGCGGGCGCTCCAGCCAACGTAGGCGGCGTATGCGTGCATCGCGAACGTCGCGAGCAGGAGGCCGACCAGGACCATCACCGACACGGCCCGCAGCGCGGCCGAACGGCCGTCGACCCTGGCGATCGCGCCCGATGCGATAGGCGTCGATGATCGCCCAGAGCCGGTAGACACCGAACGCCACGATCAGCGCGACGATGGCACCCAGCAGCGTCGGGTCGAACAGGATGTCCAGGATGAGGCCGCGGTTCGTGAACCACGTGCCGATGACCGCGCCCGCCACGAGGAGCACGGGGCAGCGCGATGAGAAGGCCCCGCGTGCGTGCTCCGGCCCACGCCTGGCCGAGCCCGGGGATCAGGAAGGAGAGGGAGCTCGCGATGGCGCCCGACAGCGGAACTGGCGCCGTACCCCCCTCGTCGGCCTCGTCGAGGTCGACGTCATACGGATGCATCGGGCGCATCGTAGCGGCGGATCGAGATGCGTGCGCGGGCCGGACGCCTTCCTAGTTGGCCGCAGCCGCGACCGTCGGTGCGCGAAGCATGAGCCAGCCGTGGATGTCGGTATCGGGAAGGTCGAGCTCCTCGACCACGTCGAACCCGAGGCGCTCGTAGAGCAGGACGTTGCGGGCAACCGCGGTCTCGAGGTACGCGGGGGTTGCGGTCGCGTCGGCTCGCAGGAGCACCGGCCGAATGAGCGCCGTGCCGATCCCCTGGCCCTGGCGCGCGGGGTCGACGCCTACCGCCGAGAGGTAGAAGTGGCGCCCCGGCACATGGGCGTGGCGACGTGCGTCCAGGGCGTCGATCACGCGTGAGATCCTCCGCAGGTGCCCGTACCCTCCGGCGAGGCGGGCGAGCGACGGCATCATGCGGCACGCTGCCGACTAATCCGGCCCCGCCGTACCCGGGCGGGTGCCAGAGCGCCGCCCCGGCGTGATCATGGGTGGTGTAGGTGGTGGACAGCCCATCCGATGCATGCCGCAGCAGGCCCATCCACCCGACGCGCATCCGTTCGCTCCGCTCGGGAGCGTCCCCCGCGAGGTACCCGAAGAACGGGTCATGGGCGAACGCGCGGGCCAGCATCGCCGCAAGTGGCCCGATGTCATCCGCGATGGCGAGGCGGACCTCGGTCATGACGCCCCGATTGTGCGCCTCGCTGCCGCGCGTATCCTTGCCGCATGGCGCTGTACGAGCTCGCGGACACTCCCGACCTTGACGCCCCGGTGATGGTGGCCGCCCTGGAGGGCTGGGTCGATGCCGGGGGCGCCGGGACGACCGCCGCGAGCCAGCTCGCCGGCGACGGCACCGTGGTCGCGACGTTCGACGCGGACGCGATCTACGACTACCGCGCTCGGCGTCCCACGCTCGACATCGTCGACGGGCGTCCGCGCTCCCTCGACTGGCCGGCCCTCGAGGTCCGCGCGGTGCGGGTCGGGGAGCGGGACCTCGTCGTCCTGGTCGGACCGGAGCCCGACTACCGCTGGCGTGAGCTCAGCGCGTCGATGGTCGAGGTCGCCCGCCACCTCGGCGTCGCGAGCTGGGCCAGCCTCGGCGCGATCCCGGCGGCCGTGCCGCATACCCGGCCGGTGCCGATCCTCGCGACCGCATCGGTCTCCGGGCTCCTTCCGGAGGGAATTCGGCAGGGCCCCGATGGGCTGCTGCGCGTCCCGTCGGCGTGCCTGTCGGTGCTCGAGCTGGCCGCTTCGTCGGCCGGCATCCCCGCGGTCGGCTTCTTCGCCCAGGTCCCGCACTACGTGAACGCCTCGTACCCGGCGGCTTCCATCGCTCTGCTCAATGCGTTGGGCCGATATCTCGGCATCGATCCGCCGGTCGGGCAGCTCGCGACCCGCGCGCTCGAGCGTCGCAACCTGCTCGACGCCGCCACGGCGAGCGACGACGACACGAAGGCCCACGTGGAGCGCCTCGAGCTCCTCGCCGACGAGGCGCGGCTTCCCGAGGGCGACGAGCTCATCGCCGATATCGAGCGATTCCTTCGCGAGGGCAGCCCCGACGACGAGGGCGGTGACGGCGGCACGCGGCTCCATTGAGCGCCGACCTCTCGACGCGCGCCCACCGCACCGCTATGCTCCAGCGCATCGTGACCGCTGAACTCCGCTGCGCCCCAGGTTGCTCCTGTTCGTAGGCGGGAGGAGCTCCGCTCCCCGCCAATCGGTTGCGCGCATCGGTCAGCCGTCCGCTCGTCGCTAAGAGGCTCCTCCTCCCGCCACCAGGCGTTCCTCCTTCCTTCCGCCTGCCTGCAGGAGCCCGCGACATGTCCACATCCCTCGGTGCAGCCGATGCGTCCGGCATCCGCACCGCCGATCCCTATCGCGACATCGACGTCATCGACGCCCGTGCCCCGCGGTTCAACCAGGCCACCGTCGGCATCGTCTCGCTGATCGCCGTCCTGAGCGGCTGGTGGCCGCTCCTCGGCGTGCTCGCCGCGCAGCTCGGCATCGGCCTCCGCTTCGGCAGGCGTTACTGCCTGCCCTGCGTCGCGTACTTCGAGCTCGTCCAGCCGCGCGTCGGCGAGGGACCGATCGAGGACTCCCGCCCGCCGCGGTTCGCCAACCAGGTCGGCTTCGTGGTGCTCTCGGCCGCGACGCTGGCGCACCTCGTCGGGCTCACGGCCGTCGGCAACGGCCTCGGCCTCCTCGTGGCCGGGCTGGCGCTGCTGGCCGCGGCCACCGGCCTCTGCGTCGGATGCGAGATGTACCGCATCGGCGCGCGGCTGCGGGGGATCCGCGGGCGCTCGATCGATCGGGTCGAGCTGTCCGAGCTCGGTGCGCCCCCGCAGGCCGGCGAGCTCGTCGTCGCGTTCAGCCACCCGCTGTGCACCGATTGCAGGGACGTGCTTGCCGATCTCGCCGCGGGCAAGGTCCCGTTCGTGAGCGTCGATGTCCGCGACCGCCCGGACCTTGCGCGCAAGTACGGCATCGCCCTGGTGCCGACGGTGCTGCGCGTCGCGGGAGACGGTCGGGTCATGCGCCAGGAAGCCGGCTGAGCGGGTCGACGGCGCGCGCGCTGCGGTTTGCACCCGGTGCAACCAACGGCCACGTTGGGCCCGCGGCCTGTCCCGCCCGTGCAGCTCGCGGCACATACCAGCAGTGTGGGCGCCCCATCCGGGCTCGGGTTGGCCGTTGGTTGCATCCCATGCAAGCCGTCCGCCGCCGCGCGACCATCGCGTAGCCTTCGTGCGTGCGCCACCACATCCGCCTCGCCGATCCGGACCGCGACGCCGACGCGGTGGCTGCGATCTACGCCCTCGCGGTCACGTCGACCACGGCCACGTTCGAGGAGGTCCCCCCCGACGCCGCCGAGATGGCGCGTCGCATTGAAGCCGTGCTGCCGCGCACGCCGTGGCTCGTGGCCGAGGCCGATGGCGCGGTGATCGGCTATGCCTACGCGGCGCTGCACCGTGAGCGTCCCGGGTATCGCTGGTCGGTCGACGTCTCGGTGTATGTCGATCCCGCCCGCCACGGACGGGGCGTCGGACGTACCCTCTACGACGACCTCATCGAGCGGCTGCGCACGCAGGGCTACGTGAACGCCTATGCCGGGGTCGCGCTGCCAAACCCGGCGAGCGTGGCGCTCCACGAGGCCATCGGCATGCGGCGCATCGGCGTCTACGAGCGCGTCGGATGGAAGTTCGGCGCGTGGGTCGATGTCGCGTGGTACGGGATGCGCCTGGCGGAGCCGGGCACACCGCCGGCCGAGCCGACGCCACCGTCGCGGTGATAACGACGAGACGAGCAGGAGGATGCAGGACTGGTGACGACGCCCACGACGAACATGGTCGACATTGCCGACATCGAGCCGATCCAGGTCTGGGAGGCAATCCGGGCGCGGCGGGTCGAGGGCGAGAGGATCACCCTGGCGATCGTCGAGCTCGACCCCAACGCCATCGCCCCGGAGCACACCCATCCGGCCGAACAGCACGGGATCGTGCTCAGCGGCGAGATTCGTTTTCGCGTCGGCGACGAGGAGCGGCTGCTGCACCCGGGTGGGACGTGGCGCATCCTGAGCGGCGTGCCGCACTCGGCAGTCGCGGGGCCCGAGGGTGCGGTGGTCATCGACGTCTTCAGCCCGACGCGTGAGGATTGGCACGCGCTCGAGGCGCTGGGGCTCTCGACGCCGCGCTGGCCGACGGGGGATTGACTCTCCGGTTACCCGAGACTCCATCCTCGGATCATGGATGAGCTTCTGCCGATCGGCCGATTCGCCCGCCTGAGCGGCCTGTCGATCGGCGCCCTGCGCCACTACCACGAGGTCGGCGTCCTCGAGCCTGCACGTGTTGACGCGACGACGGGGTATCGCTCGTACGCGCGCTCGCAGCTCGACGACGCCCGGCTCGTCGCCCGGCTCCGGGAGCTCGACGTCGCGCTGCCCGAGATACGGGCCGTTCTGGCAGCGGACGCCGATGGGCGCAGACGCCTGCTGGCGGCGCATCGGTCACGCCTGTCGGCGCAGCTCACCCGCATCCAGCGCCAGCTCCACTGGCTCAACCAGACCATCGACCACGAGGTGCCGATCATGACCACCGCCACTCCGACCGCCATCGATGCCGGAACGCACAGGGCCCTCGCGGTCGACCTGTTCAACCACGTCTGGACCCTGCTCGAGGTGCCGGCGCGCACGCCGATGCAGGACGACGAGATGATCCACGCGGCCCACGCGTCGAGGCATCACTGGGGCGTGGTGGGGGAGCCGGCCAACTTCGCTCGCGGCGAGTGGCAGTGCTCGCGGGTGTACTCGACCCTCGGCCATGCCGAGCCGGCGCTGTGGCACGCGCGTCGATGCCTCGCCATCTGCGAGGAGCACGGCATCGGCGACTGGGACATCGCGTTTGCCTGGGAAGCGGTGGCGCGGGCCGCGGCCGTGGCCGGGGACGCGGCCACGCGTGACGACGCGGCGCATCGGGCGCGAGAGCTGACCGTGGCCATCGCGGAGGACGAGGATCGGGAGCTCGTCCTGTCCGACCTGGCGACCATCCAGGGGGCGTGACGCGCGCTGGCGGCGAGCACGATGCGGTCCATGCGATTGCGCGGGATGGCACTAACGGCCAAGTTGGGCCGCTGGCATGACCGCCATGTGCAGCCCATGGCACAGGCTGGCCAACAAGACGCCTGAATCAGCGCCTTCTTGGCCGTTGGTTGCACCGCATGCAAGTGCTGGGAGCCGCACGCGCGAGAGAACCACGCCAACCCTGACGAAGCCGATGGACGGCGCCGACCGGCGGCCGTAGGCTGACCCCAGCGTGAGCACCTTCCGATATCGGCGCTGGGACGGCACCCAGCAGCTGCCCGCCTTCGACGCCGACGACGTCCTCGACGCGCTCGGGGACGACGTGCTGGCCGAGGGGGACGTGCGGCGCGCGCTCCAGCGGCTCATGCAGCGAGGGATGCGCGGGACCCGCGGCGGCGACGTGGCCGGCCTGCGCCGGATCCTCGAACAGCTCCGGGCGCGGCGGCAGGCCGAGCTCGAAGAGTCGAACCTCGACTCGGTGCTCGGCGACGTCGAGCGACGCCTCGACGAGATCGTCGCGGCCGAACGCGCCGGGATCGAGCGCCGCGCGAAGGACGCGGAGCGACGCTCCCTCGACGCGCCTCCGGGACCGGATCAGGAGCAGGCGCGGCTCGCCGAGCAGGTGCTGCGCCGCACCGCCCGCCAGCGCGAGAACCGGCTGGACGCGCTGCCGCCGAACGCCGCCGGCCGCATCAGCGGCCTGCGCGACTACGAGTTCATGGACGACGAGGCGCGGGACGCTTTCAACCAGCTCACCGACGAGCTGCGGCAACAGATGCTCGAGACCTACTTCGCCGGGCTCAAGGAGGGGGTCGAGCGCATCACCCCCGAGGACCTCGACGGCGTCCGGGAGATGGTGCGCGACCTCAACGGGCTCCTGGAGAAGCACAGCACGGGCGCCGACGTGACCGATGACTTCAGCGCCTTCATGTCCAAGCACGGCCGCTACTTTCCGCCGGGCATCTCCACCGTGGACGAGCTCATCGAGCATCTTCACCGCCAGGCGTCGCAGATGGCGTCGCTGCTCAACAGCCTCAGCCCGCAGATGCGCGAGGAGCTGCGGTCGATGATGGACGAGCTGCTCCGCGACGATCGGCTGCGGATCGACATGGCGCGGCTGGCCGGCAATCTCCAGGCGGCGCGTCCCGACCTGCCCTACGGCGAGCCCTATCCATTCGAGGGCGGCGAGCCGATGGGCCTCTCCGACGCCCTGGCCGCGATCGACCGCCAGCAGCAGTACGACGCGATGGAGGAGGCGCTGACCTCGGCGCGCGACCCCGATTCGCTCGCGCAGGTCGATCCCGAGACCCTCCGCGATCTCGCCGGCGACGATGCCGTCGATGACCTCGACCGGCTGCACGAGCTCACGCGCACCCTCGAGGAGGCGGGCTATCTCAACCGCGAGGGTGGCCGCCTCGAGCTGACCCCGCGAGCGGCGCGCAAGCTGGGGATGCGCGCCCTGACCGACATCTTCAGCCGGCTGCGACGCGAGGGCTTCGGCGGACACGCGCTTCCGCTTGCCGGTCGTGGCGGCGAACCGACCGATGAGACGAAGCGCTACGAGTTCGGCGACCCGTTCGCGGTCGACATCAACCGCACCCTGTTCAACGCCATGGCGCGCGGCGGCCCGGGCACGCCGGTTCGCATCGGCGCGGAGGACTTCGAGGTCAACCGGACCGAGGAGACGACCACGTCCTCGACGGTCCTGCTGCTCGACATGAGCCGCTCGATGCTGCTGCGCGGCTGCTCATCGGCGGCGAAGAAGGTCGCGATGGCGTTGCACACGCTCATCCACACGAAGTACCCGCGCGACCGCCTGCACGTCGTCGGGTTCGCGTACTACGCGCGCGAGCTGAAGCCAGAGAGCATTCCCACGCTGAGCCCGTACGAGTTCGAGTACGGCACGAACCTCCAGCACGCTCTGATCATCGCGCGGCGCCTGCTGGCCCGATCGAGCGGGGGCAACCGCGAGATCGTGGTCATCACCGATGGAGAGCCCACCGCCCACATCGAGGGCGGCCAGGTCGAGTTCGCCTACCCGCCCACGCTGCGCACGGTCCAGTCGACGCTGCGGGAGGTGGGCCGATGCACCCGCGAGGGGATCGTGATCAACACCTTCATGCTCGAGCGGTCGCGATACCTCTCCGAGTTCGTCGACCTCATGTCGCGCATCAACCGCGGCCGCGCCTTCTACGTGGAGCCCGAGCATCTCGGCGAGTACGTGCTCGTCGACTACGTCAGCAAGAAGACGAAGCGCGTCGCCTGACCCTCCTAGGTCGCGGCCTTCCAGTCCGCGCGGTCGAGCGCCCACCACTCGACGTCGAAGTCGTGCCAGTGCGCCGTATCGCGACGGGTCAGCCCGAGCTTCTCCATCACGTGCCAGGACCTGCGGTTCTCCGGGATCGTGATGCTGATCAGCCGCGGGATGTCGAGCCGCCGGAACGCCCAGTCGCGGACGGCCATTGCGCCCTCGGTGGCGTATCCGCGGCCCCAGCGGTCCTGTTGCAGCGCCCACGCGATCTCGACCCGGTCGTCGCCCGCGGGCGAGTCGGGGTGATAGAGCAGGCCGATGCGCCCGACGAGCTCGCCTCCATCGCGCTCCTCGACCGCCCACATGCCGTAGCCGCGGGCGTCCCAGTGCATCGACATGCGGCCGACCGCATACGCCGTCTCCTCCAACGAAAGGGCGTCCGGCCGCCCGTGCCAGCGCATGACCTCCGGATCGCCGTAGGCGCGGTGCAGCGCCTGCCAGTCGCCCGGGCGCCATTGGCGGAGCAGGAGACGAGGCGTCTCGAGCTCATCGGTGACCTCGAGTGGGGGACCGACCCTCATGAAGCGCCGCGACGCTCGTTGCCGCGCTTGAAGTTGCCGGTGGCGCGGGCCATGAGCTGCTGCGCGCCGGCCGGATCGGAGCCACCGATGCGGGTCGCGAAGCGCTCCGCAGACTGCCCGCGGAGCAGCGTCACCGGCGCGCCGTGATAGCGAATGACGACAGTGCCGTCCGCACGGGTCACGAAGCTGAACGGCTCGCCGGCGAGAGGGTCCACGTCCGCCACCGCGGCACTGTACGTCCGCGGCGTGGGTGACACAATCGATCGGTGACGAGGCCGCTCAGGGTGGGGATCCAGCTCCCCGAGGTCGAGCGCGTCGTGCGCTGGCCGGAGATCCGCGCCATGGCCGAGGCAGCGGAGCGCATCGGCCTCGACTCGGTCTGGGTCGGCGATCACCTGCTGTATCGGGATCGCGGACCACAGCCGGTCGGCCCGTGGGAGGCGTGGACGCAGCTCGCGGCACTGGCCGCGGTCACGAGTCGCGTCCAGATCGGCCCGCTGGTGGCGTCGACCAGCTTTCACAACCCGGCCATGCTGGCCACCAAGGCCGCGGCGGTCGACGAGATCAGTGGCGGCCGGTTGATCCTGGGCCTCGGCGCCGGCTGGAACGAGGACGAGTACCGAGCCTTCGGCTTCCCGTATGACCAGCGCGTGAGCCGCTTCGAGGAGGCGTTCACGATCATCCGGGAGCTGCTCCGCGATGGCCGCGCCGACCTTGACGGCCGCTTCTACCAGGTCCGTGACCTGCCGCGCGTTCCGCCGCCGGCCCGCGCCGGTGGACCGCCGCTGCTGATCGGGTCGACGGGGCCGCGGATGCTCGAGATCACGATGCCGCACGCCGATGCCTGGAACGCCTGGTTCGCGCAGTTCGGCAACAGCCTTGACGGCTACCTGGAGCTGCGCGACCGCGTGGATGCGGCATGCCTGGCCGTCGGGCGCGACCCCGGGGAGGTCGAGCGCACCCTCGCGCTGCTGGTCGCCATGCCCGGAGCGGTCGGCCGTCCCGCCGGCGAACAAGGTGAACCGCAGCCGGACGCGATCCCGGTGGGATCGCTTGCCTCGAGGTTGCGCGCCTTCGCCGATGCCGGCGTCGGCCACGTCCAGCTCGTCCTCGACCCGATCACCGTCGAGGCCATCACCGCCCTGGCGCCGACCCTCGCCGCGTTGGACGGCTGATACCATCGCGCCGATGGAGCCCGCCACCGATCCCAGCCAGCCGAGCCTGCCGATCGGGCGATCAGCGCGACTCGAGGCGCTCGGGCTGGGCGTTGCTGGCGACCACGCGATCCTGGTCCGCGAGACCGGTGCCGGGCAACGCGGACGCGCCCTCCTGACCACCGACAAGCTGGCCGACGGCGAGCGCCTGGTCGTGATGCCGCTCGATCACGAGGTCGACGTCCGCGTCGACGGGGACGCCCTGGCAGTGCTGGCTCGGCGCCGGGTCCCTGGCGCAGCTTCCTCCCGATCAGGAGCCGATGCCCGCGCCGGGCGAGGTTCCGTGGTGGGCGACCGCGATCGGTGCGTTCCTGCTCATCCTGGTGCTCGCCTTTGCCGTCATCGGCTCGGCCGTGGCCTTCACCTGGCTGACGCGGCTCTTCTCGTGAGCGACGCGCCGATCTCACCGGCGCCGACCGGGCTCGCCTCCATGCGCATCGGCCTGGAGTTCGGCAGCCTGGAGGGCTTCGGCGAGGTCCTCGAGCGCGCGCTGGCGCGCGGCGGCGAGCGGGGAGCGACGCTCGTCGCGAAGCTCGACATCGGCGATCTCGCCATCCACATTCCCCGGGTCGACGGGCCGTGCTGGAACTCGGTTCCGCTGGTCCACCTGCATCGGGGCGATCAGCCGACAGCCTCCGACTGGAGCACGACCGCCGGCGTCCTCGAGCGCCTCGAGCGCTACCGCTGAGACCGATGCGGATCTACGTCTCGGTCGACATGGAAGGGCTCGCGGGCGTGGCGCACCCGAACCAGGTCACGTTCGGCCGCGAGGTCGACCGGGTCGACTACGACCGCAGCCGTGGGCTGATGGCCGGCGAGACGAACGCCGCCATCGAGGCGGCGCTCGAGGCCGGCGCGACCGAGGTGGTCGTCAACGACAGCCACTGGCAGATGCGCAACCTGCGCGCCGAGGATCTCGTCCCAGGAGCGCGCATCGTCATCGGCGACAAGGCACTGAGCATGACCGAGGGCATCGGTGGGCCCGAGGATGGGGCGTTCGACGGCGCCGCCTTCATCGGCTACCACGCCGGGGCGGGGCATCCGCGCGGCGTGATCGCGCACACGTACTCGTCGGCCACCATCGCCGGCCTGCGGGTCAACGGCATGCCGCACAACGAGGCGGGGATCAACGCCATTCGGCTCGGGCATCACGGGGTTCCCGTCATGCTCGTCGCCGGGGACGACGCGCTGGCCGAGGAAGTCGCCGAGCTGCTGCCGTGGGCCGAACGAGTGGTGGTCAAGCGGGCGCTGGGGTACAGCACGGCGGCCTCGCTCGCCCCGGAGGAGGCCCGTGCCGCGATCCGCAACGGCATGGCCGCCGCGATTGGGCGGCTCGGCGAGATGCAGCCCTACCGCCCGGCGCCTCTCCGGGGAGCTCGACTTCCGACTGCCGGTGATGGCCGACTACGCCGGCATCCTCCCCGGCGTCGAGCGGGTCGGGCCGCTGACCGTCGCGTTCGACGCGGAGGACGGCGAGACGTTCTTCCGCACCTTCCTGGCCCTCGTCCGGCTCTCGGGCACCTCGTCGACGAGCTGAGCGGCGAGCCGACCGACGTGGATGATGCCGAGCGGGCGCGAATCAGGGGCCTGTTCGGGCGCTTCGCGACCGGGGTGACCGTCGTCGCCGCCCGGCACGGACCGCTGCTGGCCGGCATGACCGCCAACGCGGTGGCCAGCGTGAGCGTCGACCCGCCGGTGCTGCTGGCGAGCATCGCGCAGAAGGCGGAGACGCATCGGGCCATCGTCGGCTCGCACGCGTTTTCCATCAGCGTCCTCGCGGCCGACCAGCGCTTCCTGGCCGAGTGCTTCGCACAGCCGATCACCGCGGCCAAGCTCACCGGCTTCTGCGACGCGCCGTGGCACGAGGCCGAGACCGGGTCGCCCATCCTCGAGGGAGCGCTGGCCTACTACGACTGCCGCCTGAAGGCGCGCCACGATGCCGGCGATCACACGATCTTCATCGGCGACGTCGTGGCCGCCGGCTACCGCGAGGACGCGGCTCCGCTCCTGTACTACGCCTCGGAATACCGCGAGCTCCCCGGCTGACGCGGCTGCGGCCTCAGCCGGCCGGAGCGCGATCCTTGAGGATCTGACCCGCCGCGAGCCGTCCCGGCGCCCCCATCACGCAGCCGCCCGGGTGCGTTCCGGAGCCGCACTGGTAATAGCCCGCGATGGGGGTCCGATACTGCGACCAGCCCGGCGCCGGGCGGAGGAAGAACATCTGCGGCGCGGCGAGCTCGCCGGCGAAGATGTTGCCCTCGGAGAGGCCGATGGTCCGCTCGATGTCGAGCGGGGTGACCACCTCGCGATGGAGGACCAGGTCACCGAATCCGGGGAAGTAGCCCTCCAGCGTGGCCTGGACGGTGTCGCCGAGCCGCTGGCGCTCGGCATCCCAGTCGCTCTCACGCAGGTGGTACGGGGTGTACTGGATGAAGCACGACATGACGTGCTTGCCGGGCGGCGCCATGTCCGGGTCGATCACGGACTGGATGGCGCCGTCGATGTACGGCTCAGAGCTGTACCAGCCGTACTTGGCATCGTCGAAGGCGCGCTCGAGGTAGTCCATCGACGGGCCGATGTTCAGGAAGCCGCGGAACATGTCCCCCCTGCGATCCGCCAGCGGCGGGTAGACCGGGAAGTCCGTTGAGCGCGAAGTTCACCTTCGAGGAGGTGCCCTGGAACTTCATGCGGCCGATGTCGCTGACGAGGTCGTCGGGAAGCTCGCGCGGGTCGACCAGCTCGAGGAACGTCCGTCGCGGGTCGAGCGCGCTGACGACGACGTCCGCGGCGAACTCGGTGCCGTCCTCCAGCGCCACGCCGGTCGCCTCTCCGTCACGCGTGAGGACGCGCGCCGACGGGCGCCTCCAGCCGGATCTCGGCGCCGAAGGACTCCGCGGCCCGTGCCAGGACCTGGGTGAAGCCGCCATTGCCACCCTTGTGGAACGCCCAGGAGCCGAAGGACCCGTCGTGCTCGCCGAGGGAATGGAACAGGAGGACCAGGCCCGATCCCGCGGATCGAGGGCCGACCTTGGAGCCGATGATCCCCGACGAGGCGATCCAGCCCTTGAGCAGGTCCGACTCGAAGTAGTCGTCGAGGAAGTCTGCGGTGCTGCCGGTCATGAGCCGGATCGCGTTGTGGAACGTTCGCTTGTCGAGCGCCCTGAAGCGCGAGCCGAGCCCCGCCAGCGCGAGCAGCTCCTCGGGGTCATCGCTGAACGGATCGGGCGGGACCATGTCGAGCAGGGGCTTGAGCGCCTGGCAGACACGGTCCATGTCGTGGCCGTACTGCTCGTACGCGTCGGCGTCGTGCGGTGAGATGCGGGCGATCTCGCGCAGGTTCTGGTCGTGGTCCTGCGTGAACCACAGGTACTCGCCGCCCGGCGTCGGCGCGAACTTCGACGACATCAGGATCGGCATGAAGCCGTGCTTGGTCAGCTCCAGCTCGTGGATGATCTGCGGCCGCAGCAGCGACAGGGCGTAGCTGAAGGTGGTGAACCAGAAGCCCGGGACCAGCTCCTCGGTGATCGCCGCCCCACCGACGAGGTGGCGCTGCTCGAGGATCAGGGTCTTCAGCCCGCCCTTGGCCAGGTAGGCGCCGTTGACCAGGCCGTTGTGGCCGCCTCCGATGACGATCGCGTCGTATCGGTCCATCTCAGGCCATCTTTCGCGAGGGGTTGTACAGCGGCAGCCGTGCGGTGTGGGCTGCGACCTGCTGGTAGCGATGGTCCACCGTGAACTCCAGGAAGACGCGGGTTCCGGGCTTGGCCATGTCCGGGCGCACCCGGGCCAGGGCGATGTGGCGCTGGAGGATCGGCGAGTACATGAAGCTCGTGGCGTAGCCCACGCGCTCCCGATCGTCATCGTAGACCATCCAGTCCTCGTGGACGGGCGTGTGCTCCTTCGGGGGAATCAGCCCGGCCTCGCTGTACACCCGGTCGTAGTCCTCCCAGTCGACGACGAGCCCCGCCATCCTCCAGCGCGACGACTTCGGTGGCCATCTCCTTCAGCAGCGCGGCACGGCCGATGAACGGGCGATCGTCATCGGCCAGCCCCTTGAACATCCACGACCAGCCGAGCTCGATCGGGGTCGACCGATGCGCGTCGTTGAAGGCGAAGCGGCTGTTGTCGAAGTCGACGGGGAGCAGCAGGAGGCCCGGCCTCGATGCGGAGCATGCGCAGGGCCGCGAGCCCGTACGGCAGCACGCCGTAGCCGTCGACCGAGTCCCACAGCGCGTCCCAGACGGTGACCGCGTCGGGCGTCTCGACCCAGATCTCGTAGCCGAGGTCACCGGTGTAGCCGGTCCGCGAGACCGTCACCGGCCGCGAGCCGATGGTGCCGGTGGTGATGCCGAAGAACGGCAGCTGCTCGACCTCCGGGACGAGCCGGGTGAGCAGGTCGCGCGAGCGCGGCCCCTGGACCGCGAGCGCCCCGATGTCGAGGCTCACGTCGTCGATGCTCACGCGCAGGCGCCCGACCCGATCGGCGAGGTACGACGTAGTTCGGCTCCGCCGAGGTCAGCAGGTACTCGTCCGGCCCGCGCCGCTGGACGACGCCGTCCTCGAGCACGAAGCCACGCTCGTCGAGCCAGGTCGTGTACTGCGCCGCCACAGGCGGGCAGGCGCGAACGTCGCGAGCCAGGATGCCGGAGAGGAAGCGCTCGGCATCCGCTCCCGCGATGCGGTACTTGAACAGCGGCGAGGTGTCGAAGATGCCGGCCGCGTTGCGGACCGCGAAGTACTCGAACTTGTCGCTGATCTGGTAGCGGTTGGCCGAAAGATGTCCGGCCCAGTGGTTCCACAGGCCGGTCTCGTTCAGCGCGCTGGTGCGCTCGTGGAACGGTGTCGTGAGGATCATCGGTCCCGGGCCGCCACCGACGCTCGAGGCCCGGTCAGGAAGACTGCGCCGCGGCGAGCTGCGCCTGGATTGCCTCGACAAAGTCGATGAAGTCGAACGGCTTGCGCACGACCGGGGCCAGGGCCTCGAGCCGGTTGGCCTCCTCGTCGTCGATGGCGGTCACGAACAGCACCGGGACGTCCCGGTACTGCGGACGCTCGCGCAGCGAGTGGACGATGGTCGACCCGAACTCGTCGGGCAGGCGCTGGTCGAGCACCAGCAGATCGGGGATGAGGCCCTCCTCGACGAGGGCGGTGTACAGCTCCTCCGCGTTGCCGAAGCCGCGGCAGTCGTAGCCGAGGTCGCCCAGCACGGCCAGCATGGCAGTGCGGATGAGCGGCTCGTCGTCGACGACCCAGATGCGCTGACCGGCTGCTGCTTCTTCTTCCACCCTCAGGCTCCGATCGCGGCGAGTGATTCGCCGATGATACCGATCGCGAGGTCGGCCTCGTCGTCGGTCGTCACCAGCGGCGGGATGACACGGACCGCCTGGCCGCGCGTTCCGCAGCTGAGCAGGACGAGCTTGCGATCGAGTGCCGCGGCCAGCAGCGCCTTCGCCAGGTCGGCGCGCGGGGCGAGGGTCCCGGGCTCGGCGAACTCGATCGCGATCATCAGGCCGCGGCCACGGACCTCCGCAACGTTCGCATGCCCGTCCGCGCGCTCGCGCAACGCGTCGAGCATGCGCGTGCCGAGCTGCTCCGCCCGGTCGGCAAGCCGTTCGTCGTCGATGACGTCGAGGGTCGCCAGCGCCGCCGCGCAGGAGACCGCGTTGCCGCCGTAGGTCCCGCCGTGAGCGCTGGGTCCCCACTGGTCGAGCATGGCCCGCGGGGCGAGGATGCCCGACAGCGGCAGCCCCGAGGCGATGCCCTTGGCCATGATCACGATGTCGGGGGTGGCATCGGTCCACTCGGTGGCGAAGAAGCGCCCGGTTCGTGCGTAGCCGGACTGCACCTCGTCGACGGCGAGCAGGATCCCGTGGCGGGACGCGATCTCGCGCAGCGCTGGCAGGAAGCCGTCGGGTGGGACGACGTACCCGCCCTCCCCGAGCACCGGCTCCACGATGAAGCACGCCACGTCGTCGGGCGCCACGAGGGTCGCGAACAGCTCGTCGATGGCCTCCAGCGTGGCCGCGAGGGCTGCGTCCGGTCCGCCCATGCGCAACGGATACGGGAACGGCACGAAGTGCACGCCGCTCATGAGCGGCTCGTAGTGGGCGCGGTACTTCACGTTCGAGCTGGTCAGCGCCATCGTGCCGTGAGTTCGGCCGTGGAAGCCACCGCGGAAGGCGACGACGTTGGGCCGCCGCGTGACGTACTTGGCCAGCTTGACCGCCGCCTCGACGGCCTCGGCCCCGGAGTTCGAGAGGAACAGGCCGTAGTCCGTGCCACCGGCCGGGTTCGGGAAGCGTCCGGGGAGCCGCCGATGGAGCTCGAGGCCGGGCTGGTGATACACGACGTTCTGCTGGAGGTGGATGCCCAGGGCCGCCTGCTCGGTGATCGCGGCGACCACGCGTGGGTGGGCGTGGCCCGTGTTGGTGACCCCGATGCCGCAGGAGTAGTCGAGGTAGCGCTCGCCGTCGACCGTCTCCAGCCACGACCCCGACGCGCGGGCCACCACGAGGTCGGTGTAGCGCGCCCAGACCGGTGCGACGCCGTCGCGCGAGCGCAGACGCCAGTCGGTGGTCGGTGGCGGCAGTGACCGCGGCGCCTCGCGCCGCTCGTGCGCCGGCCTGCGCCGCTGCTCCAGAGCTGGACCGCGATGAAGACGATCGCGACGAGGAAGATGAGGGTGCCCAGGACGTTGACCTCGGGCGGGATGCCGACGCGGCTGACGCCGAACACCCACAACGGGAAGGTGACGGTGCTGCCCGCGTTGAAGAGGGTGATGACGTAGTCATCGATCGACAGCGCGAAGGCCAGCAGCGCCGCTGCAAGGATGCCGGGGAAGATGAGCGGGAACGTGACCTTCCAGAACGTCGTGCGCTCGTTGGCATAGAGGTCCATCCCGGCCTCCTCGAGCGAGCGGTTGAAGCCGACAAGGCGGGCTCGAACGGTGACCACGACGTAGCTGATGTTGAACATCACGTGGGAGATGAGGATCGTGACGAAGCCGCGCTGGGACGCCGATCGAGATCCACATGCGTCAGCAGCGAGGCACCGAGGATGATCTCCGGCGCCGCCATCGGAATGAAGATCAGCAGGTTCATCGAGCCCCGGCCGCGGAACTCGTATCGCGTGAGGGCCAGGGCGATCATCGTGCCGAAGGCCGTCGCCAGCACCGTCGAGATCGCGGCGATCGCCAGGCTGGTGATCATCGGCCCGGTGATCTGCGGGCGGCTCCAGATGTCGATGTAGTTCTGCAGGGTGAACCCCTGCCACGTGATGTTCTGACGGCCCGCGGGATCGTTGAAGCTGAAGATGATCATCACCGCGATGGGCGCGAACAGGAACAGCACCACGAGGGCCGTGAAGACCCGCAGCAAGGCGCGAGACGTCCCTGACTCGACCATCAGGTCGTGAGCCTGTCCGTGCCGAAGGCGCGGCTGTACGCCGCGACCAGGATGGTGACGCCGATGACGAGGACGAACGAGAGCGCCGCAGCCGACGGGTAGTCGTTGGCGTTGATGTACTTGAACTGGATGACGTTGCCGATCATCTGCACGTCCGGGTTGCCGGCGCCGATGACCTCGGCGTTGATGAAGTCGCCGATGGCAGGGATGAACGTCAGCAACGACCCGGCCAGCACGCCCGGCAACGACAGCGTGAAGGTGATCCGCCAGAACGCCTGCCAGCGGCTGGCGTAGAGGTCATTCGCCGCCTCGATGAGGCGTCGGTCGATCTTCTCGAGCGCCACGTACAGCGGCAGGATCATGAACGGCAGGAGGTTGTACGTCAGTCCGAAGACGACTGATGCGGGCGTGGCGAGGAAGTGGAAGGCCTGGTCGAGCAGGCCGGCGTCCTTGAGCGTTCCGAACACGATGCCGTTGTCCGACAGGATCATCCGCCAGTTCAGGGTGCGGATCACGAAGCTGACGAAGAACGGCAGGATCACGATGAACAGGAGCGCGGTCTTGAAACGCCCGCCGTGGAACGCGATGGTGTAGGCCATCGGATAGCCGATGAGCATGGTGAACAGCGTGGTCAGGGCGGCGTAGATGAAGGATCGAACGAAGAGGTCCCAGAACTCGACGATCACCTCGGGATAGATGCCGAAGTTCCAGGTCAGCGTGTACCCGGTGTCGAGCGACCCCTCCTGGAGCGAGACGCTGAGCATGATCAGCATCGGGATCGCGAAGAAGATCGAGCAGCCAGAGGCCGCCCGGCAGCAGCAGAAGGTAGGGAGTCAGGCGGCTCCGACCCATCAGAGTTCAGGCGCTCTCGACCCTCAGCTCGTCACTTCGAGCCAGAGGTCGTTCCACTGCGCTTCCTCGTCCTCGGTCATCACCTTGTCGGTGTACGTATTCGCGAGCTGGTCCTCGGTGGGCACGACGGCCGGTGCAATGCCCTCGAGGTAGTCGCCCGTCTCGTCGTCGCCATCGGCGCGGGCGGCATCGGCATTCTCGATGATGCGGTCCTGGACCCCGTTCACGCCGGTGAAGTAGCCGATGTACTCGGAGATCAGTGTCGCGCCGTCCACGCCGTAGTAGTAGTTCAGCAGCTGGTGGGCGCCATCGCGCCGCTCGGCTTTCTTCGGAATGGCGAAGTTGTCGTTCCAGCGCATCGCACCGGTATCGGGAAGGACGAACTGGATGTCCGGGTTGTCGAACCTCATCTGGGTGACGTCGCCGGACCACGCCACGGACATCGCCAGGTCGCCATTGGACAGCGCGTCGTAATACTCGTTGCCGTAGTAGCCGCGGAACTGGTCCCGCCCGTTGGCCTCCAGCAGCACGTCGCGAGCGCGCGTCACGTCGTCGATCGTCGCGTTTTCCGGCTCGACGCCGAGCGAGAGGAGGGTGAGCCCGAACATGTCGCGCATGTCGCTGAACGCGCCCACGCGCCCGGCGAACTCCGGATCAAGCAGGTCGTCGAAGGTCGTGATCTCGCGGCCGGTAAGGTTCGGGTCGTAGCCGATGCCGGTGATGCCGCCCTGCCACCACAGGCTGTATCGGTTGTCCGGGTCGAACCACAGACCCTTGGCGTAGTCCGCCGCGTTGGCGGTCCAGTTCGGCAGCTTGGAGTGGTCGAGCTCCTCGAGGAGGTCGAGCCGCGCGAGACGCTCGATCACCCATCCGCCGGGGGTGATGATGTCCCACCCGGTCGGGTTGCCGGCCTGGAGGTCGGGCAGGATCGTGCCCATGAACTCGGCGTTGTCCTGGATCGACTCGGTGTAGTTGACGTCGCGTCCGCTCTCTTCGGTGAAGGCCACCAGGCTCGGGTAGTTGCCGTCATCGTCGATGTCGATGTAGAGCGGCCAGTTCGCCCACTCGATGGCGCCCTCGACATCGGCTCCGCCGGAGGCTCCGCCACCGCCGGACGCTGCGGGACCGATGCCGCACGCGGCGAGGATGGAGGGAAGCGTCAGTGCCGAGCCGGCGATGACCGCGCCCCGACCGGTGTTGCGCAGAAAGCTCCGGCGGGACATCCGCCCGCTGGGACGGAAGGCCCGGGCAATGGCACGCTCGATCTGGCTCTCGTCACGCATCGGTACCAAGCTCCTCCTGAAGGGCGGGATCGTTCTCGGTGGCGCCCTCGGCGCTGATGACGAAGGTGTGCTGCGGCAGCCACGTGAGCCGTACGCGCTGGCCATCGGCCAGGACCTCGCTGGCGCCGGCGGTCTCCAGGTTCTGCGCGTACACGATCAGGCGGTGGTCATACGGCGTGGCGATCAGGTACTGGGTGCTGACGCCCATGTAGGACGCGTCGAGCACGGTCCCCTCGATCGCGTTGAGCTCCGAGGCGGACCGGGCGGCGCCGTCCTCGATGGCGGTGATGCGCAGCTTCTCGGGGCGAACGCCGACGCGCACGTCGGTCTCGCCGTTCACCATGGCTGTCGGGTGCGCGGACGATCGTGCCGTCCTTGAGGCTGAGCGAGGCGAACCGGTCGTCGCTGCCGGCGACCTTCGCGTCGAGCAGGTTGCTCACGCCAAGGAAGCGGGCGACGAAGTCGGTCGCCGGGCGCTCGTAGAGGTCCTCGGGGGTCCCGAGCTGCTCGATCCTGCCGCGATGGATGACGGCGATGCGGTCGGACATCGTCATCGCCTCTTCCTGGTCGTGGGTCACGAAGATGAAGGTGATGCCGACCTCGCTCTGGATCCGCTTGAGCTCCACCTGCATCTGCTTGCGCAGCTTGAGGTCGAGGGCGCCGAGCGGCTCGTCGAGGAGGAGGACCTGCGGGTTGTTGACCAGCGCCCGCGCCAGCGCGATGCGCTGCTGCTGGCCGCCGGAGAGCTGGCTGGGCTTGCGATCCTCGTAGCCCGGGCAGCTCCACCAGCTCGAGCATGGTCCCGACCTTCTCGCGCACTTCGGCGTCGGGCAGCTTGCGCCGGCGGAGCCCGAACGCGATGTTGTCGAAGATCGAGAGGTGCGGGAAGAGCGCGTAGTTCTGGAAGACGGTGTTCGTCGCGCGCTTGTAGGGCGGCACATCGGTGACGTCGGTATCGCCCAGGTAGATCGTGCCGGAGGTGACGGACTCGAAGCCGCCGATCATCCGCAGCGTCGTGGTCTTCCCGCAGCCGGAGGGCCCGAGCATCGAGAAGAACTCTCCGGGCTTGACCTCGAGGGTCAGATCGTCGACCGCGACGAAGTCGTCAAAGCGCTTCGTCACCGATTCAATACGAACGTCAGCCTCGGGCACGCTCACCACTCAACTTTGTCGCGTTGCAGTAGGCCCGCGGAGTATAGGTCTGGCCTGTCGCGCACTGTCAAGAAATTCCGAATTGAAGGCAGCGGTGGGCGGGAAACCTGCAACCAAGGCCGGTTCCCGAAGCGTCTGAGGGAACACGCACCAGGTGGGGAACCGGACACCTCATGGCCAAGCTCAACCACCAGAAGCGACACCGTCCTCGCCCCGTCGCCAGCCGGCGACGCCAGGAAAGCCGAAAGCGCTCGGCGGACGAGCGCAGCAGGCGCCACCTCGAGCGCTGGCGCCGCTCCTCCTAGCCTCGGCATCATCCCCGCTCTCGACGACCCGATCGGTCCTTCCCCCGGTCGGGTCGTTCGCTTGCTAGACTCGCCGGCACCGATGGACTTCGCCCTCTCCTCACAGCACGAGGACATTCGCCGCACCGTTCGCGAGTTCGCCGAGGGACGCATCGGCCCCGTGGCCGACGAGCTCGAGCGTCGAGGCGAGTTCCCGACCGAGATCATCCGCGAGGCCGCGGCGCTCGGCCTGCTCGGCGTGCCGTACCCGGAGGAGATCGGCGGCACCGGGCTCGACTCCCTGGCCTACGCCATCACCGTGGAGGAGCTGTCGCGCGTCAGCGGGAGCGTCGGGATCATCGTCAGCGCCCACACGAGCCTCGGCTGCAACCCGGTCTGGCTGGCCGGGACCGATGAGCAGAAGGAGCGTTGGCTGCGACCGATGGCGTCCGGCGAGGTCATCGGCGCCTACGGGCTCACCGAGCCCGGCGCGGGCTCCGACTCGCGAGGAACGCAGACGCGCGCGCATCTCGACGGCGACGAGTGGGTGCTGAACGGCACGAAGCGCTTCATCACCAACGCCGGGGTCGCGGGAACCTACATCGTGACCGCGGTGACCGACCGTGACACCGAGAGCCGGCGCATCACCGCCTTCATCGTTCCCGCCGATGCCCCCGGGTTCAGCATCGGCCGGATGGAGGAGAAGATGGGCCTCCACGCCAGCAACACCGGCGAGCTCATCTTCGACGGCTGCCGCGTCCCGGCCGAGAACATGCTCGGCGCCGAGGGCGAGGGCGACAAGCTGTTCCTCAAGACCCTCGATGGCGGGCGCATCGGCATCGCCTCGATGGCGCTTGGGCTGGCGCAGGCGGCCTACGAGGCCGCATCGGCGTACGCGAAGGAGCGACGCCAGTTCGGGCGGGCCATCGGCGAGTTCCAGGGCGTCGCGTTCATGGTCGCCGACATGGCCATGAAGATCGACGCGGCGCGGCTGATGACGTATCGCGCGGCGTGGCTCAAGGACTGCGGCCAGCCCTACTCGACCGAGGCGGCGATGGCCAAGCTCTTCGCCTCTGAGGTGGCCCGCGACGTCACCAACGACGCCGTCCAGGTCCACGGAGGCTATGGCTACATCACGGAGTACAAGGTGGAGCGCTACCTGCGCGACGCGAAGCTGACCGAGATCGGCGAGGGGACGAGCCAGATCCAGCGGATGGTCATCGCGCGCAACCTGCTCGGCCTGCGCTCCTTCTGACCGCAGCCTCAGCGCCACCGCGGGGCGAGGTCCACGAAGGCGTCCAGCGCCGCCGGGTCGGCGAGCGATCCGCGCGAGGCGACCTCGTCGGGCGCGTCGCCGGACAGGATGCGCTTCACCGGCACCTCGAGCTTCTTGCCCGACAGCGTGCGCGGGACCGCGCGCGATGGCGATGATCTCGTCGGGGACGTGACGCGGCGACAGCGCGCTGCGCAGCTCGGCGCGGATCGCCGCGACGACCGCGTCGGTCAGCTCGTGGCCCTCTGCGGGGACGACGAAGAGCAGGAGCCGGTCGCCGGCGTCGAGGTGGATGACCAGCGAGTCGGCGATCTCGGGCAGGCCCTCGACGACGCTGTAGAGCTCCGCGGTGCCGATGCGGACTCCGCCGCGGTTGAGCGTCGCATCGGAGCGTCCGCTGATGACGCACGATCCGCGCTCGGTGATCGTGATCCAGTCGCCGTGCCGCCACACGCCCGGGCCACGCTCCGAAGTACGCGTCGCGGTAGCGCTCGCCGGTCGGGTCGTTCCAGAACCCGACGGGCATCGAGGGCATCGGGCGCGTGATGACCAGCTCGCCCTGCTGGTCGATCAGTGGCTGGCCCTCGGGCGAGAAGGCCTCGACGGCGCAGCCGAGCGCGCGGCAGCTGATCTCGCCCTCCCAGACCGGCACGAGGGGTGAGCCGCCGACGAACGCGGTGCAGACGTCCGTCCCGCCCGACACGGACTCGAGATGGACGCTCGGCGACACGGCCTCCATGCACCCAGCGGAACCCCTCCGCCGGCAGCGGTGCCCCCGTCGAGCCGATGCCGCGAAGGCGCGTCAGATCGGCGATGTCTCCCGGCTCGAAGCCCCCGGCGCCGGCACGCCATGAGGAAGGGCGCCGACGTCCCGAAGTAGGTCACCTCCTCCTCGGCTGCCATGCGCCACAGGCTCCCGAGGTCGGGATGAGCCGGCGAGCCGTCGAGCAGGACGATGGTCGAGCCGACGGCCAGGCCCGACACGAGGTAGTTCCACATCATCCAGCCGGTCGTGCTGTACCAGAAGAACCGGTCGGCGTGCCCGAGGTCGTGCTGCAGGCCGAGCGCCTTGAGATGCTCGAGGAGGATGCCCCCGTGGCCGTGAACGATCGGCTTCGGCAGCCCGGTCGTGCCCGAGCTGTAGAGGACGTACAGCGGATGGTCGAACGCGACCGATGCGAACGCGAGCTCGCCCGGCTCCGCGGTCAGCTCCGCCCAGCTCGTCGCATCGGGTGCGGCGGCCTCCGGGTCGAGGTACGGCAGCAGGACCGTGGCGCGCAGGCTCGGGAGGGCCGCGCGGATCTCCGCCAGCTGCTCGCCGCGCGCGACGCCGCGCCCGTTGTAGCGATAGCCGTCGACGGCGAGGAGCACCTTCGGCTCGACCTGGGCCAGGCGATCGACGACGCTGCGCGTGCCGAACTCGGGCGCGCAGCTCGTCCACGTCGCCCCCAGCGACGCGGTTGCCAGCAGGCCGATGACCGCCTCCGGGACGTTGGGCAGGTACGCCGCCACGCGATCGCCCGGCCCAACGCCGAGGCGCGCGAGCCCGACGCGGGCACGGGCCACGGCGTCGCGCAGCTCGTCGCCGGTCAGCGCGACCCGCTCGCGCGTCTCGGAACGGCCGATGACCACGACCTCGCTCGGCATCGCGGCCATCGAAGCGCAGCGCGTGCTCGGCCCAGTTCAGCCGCGCGTCGGGGAACCAGCGCGCTCCCGGCATCCGTCCGCCGTGGAGCGCCGGGCCGGGATCGCCACCAACGCCGAAGTGGTCCCAGACGGTGCGCCAGAAGCCGGGGAGGTCGTCGAGCGACCATCGCAGGAGGTCGTCGTAGTTCGCGAGCGCGACACCGTGCTCGCGTTCCACTCGGTCCATGAACGCGCCGATGCGGGTCCGACGCTCGCGCATCGGCCGCCGGAGCCCACAGGACGGGCGGAGGGGTCACGCGCCCGATGATGCCAGAGCGCGCGTATCCTCAGCCGACCGATGATCCTCGCGGCGTCACTCGTCCTCCTCCTCGCCGGCGCGCCGCTGCTCCCGCCAGGCCCGGCCGATGCGACGGTGACCGCCGTGCCGGACACGCCCGGGGCGACGATGCTCCCCGAGGCTGCCACCTACCACGCGATCGTCGCCGACGTCGACGAGGACGGAGCCGGCGACCTCGTGCGGCTGGTCGACGCCGGTGACGGCGCGATCAACCTCGAGGCGTGGAGCGTCGACGGCGACGGAGTGCCGCACCGCATCTCCGAGCCGATCACCGTGGCGCCCTCGCTCCAGGCGACCCTTCCCGGCGAGCTGGTGTATGCCGGATCACCCAGCGTCCTCCTGGCCAGGCGGATCGACGGGGTCGTGCGCGCGACGCTCGTGCGCCAGCCGCGGTTCGAGGAGCCGGGCCTCGAGGTCGACTGCTGCCTCTTCTTCCACGACGTCGTGGCAGCCGGCGGCGCGTTGCGACTCGTCCCGGTCGCCGACGAGGGCCATGTGGCGGACGCCGTCCTCGCCGTCGACCTGGACGGCGACGCGACCGACGAGCTGCTCCTCACGCGCAGCCTGCCGCCGCTCGGGCGAGACCACGTTCCCGACCGAGGCCCGCATCCTGCGCTGGACGGAGGACGGCTTCGGGCCACCGACCCTCACCGAGATCGACGTCGGGTCGGGATACTCGCCCTTCGTCCTCGGCGACAGCGATGGCGAGCCCGGCGACGAGGCCGCATTCATCGCCGAGCAGTCCCGTCTGCACCGCATCTCGCTCCGCGACGGTGACGTGGTGGTGGCGGAGAGCGCGGAGCCGGGCGTCGGCGCCGCGGTGGCCGTGCCCATCGACGATGGCGTCGGGATCGCGACGGTGAGCTTCGCGGCGGGCACCACGGTGCGGCAATGGCCGCGCGACCGGGAGCGCGGGGAAGCCGTGGGCGTGCTGCCGATCTACGCCGCCTCGATCGTCGGCGTGTCGCACCTCGGCGACGGCGCGGGAATGGCGATCAGGCGACCCGACCTGCCGGTGCCCGTCCTCCTCGCCCTGCCCGAGCTCCTCGACGTCGCGCCAGCCAGCGACGACCCCGTCGTTGCCATGCTCGCGGACGGCCCGGCTCCCGCGTACGTCGGCCCGGTACCGGGCGGCCGCAACGGCGGGAGCGTGGTGGCGCTTGCCGGGTCGCTGGCCGTCGACGGGAACCTGGTGCCCAGCCTGCCCATGGCCGGCGTACGGCCGGTCGGCTTCCTGGGTCCCGACGCCGCCTGGGTCGCCCTGTGGCATGGCGACTGGCTCGGTCCGTCGCCGAGCCCGGAGAGCAGCGCCCTCCGCGACCCGATCGCGCCCGCCGGCTCGGGCGTGAGCATCGTCCCGGCCGAGGCGATCATGTCGCCGCAGGCCGGCGATGGGATCCTCGAACCACCCGTCAGCGAGGCGGCGATCGATGGGGATCAGCTGCTCGTCACGTCGGACGGCTTCGTGGCATCGGTGGCGGCTCCGCCGGGATCGCGGGTGTACGTCACCGACGACCTCGGGCTGGAGCGTTGGGTCGACATCGTGCCGGCGACAGGAGAGCTTGACGTGCGGGTCAACGTCCCCGCCAATCCCGGGCCAGGCGGCCCCCGCGTCGAGCTCGCCGTCGCGACGCCGGCGGGACATGGCTACGCGGCCGCCTGGTCGCTGCAGGTCCTCGACGAGGTTCCCGAGCTGTCCGCGCGCTCGACGACGCCCATCGGCTCGGCGCGGGTCACGATCAGCGGCACGACCGCTCCGGGCGCCATCGTCAGCGTCGCGGGACGCGAGGTCACCGTCGGGGTCGACGGGCAGTTCCGTTCCGAGCTGGACCTGCCGCCCTGGCCGACGACGGTCGAGGTCGTCTCCACCGACCAGCTGGGCCACGCCACCGAGCTGACCGTGGTCGGAGTGGGCTGGTATGACTACCGCGGGCTGCCGTGGATCGCGATCGCGGCGATGGTCGTGGCGATCGGAGGCGGCCTGCTGGCGGTCCGGGGTGCGCGGGTTCAGCCAGAGGACGCGCACGACGATGATGCCGTGATCACCGACGAGCTCGACACCGAGGAGCTCTAGCCCCGATCAGCTCCCGCGCCGGCGTGCGGCGAGCCGTTCGGCAAGGGTCTCGGCCGAGAGTCGGATCCGCCGCGGACGTCGGTGCCGGCGGTTCGGTGGCTGCGGGCGCGGGCGCGGTGCGGGATGACGTCGCAGCGCTGCTCGGGCGCCGGATGGGCCGCGATCCGCGGTCGATGCCGGCGCCGTGATCGGTGACACGACCTCCGGCGCCTGCGTCGCGGCGGCGCCGCGCCCGGCACGCCGCTCTCCGCGGGCACGCGCCGCTCGCAGCTCGCCCAGCCCTGCGACAGCTTCGGGCTCGCCGCCCCCGATGCCCACGCGTCGCGCGGCCCAGGACCGCGCCCGGCTCGAGGTCGGAGCGGGCCAGCGCCACGCGCCGCACGCCGACGTCGAGGGGCACGAGCACGATTGCCAGGAGGAGCAGCCACGGCCAGATCGGTGTCGGGAAGGCGCTCGCCGCGAGGTCGTGACGCCACACTTCCGCCCCGGGCTCATCCGCGGCGAGCGGCAGCTCGCGTCCACCGCCCGCGGTCGCGAATCCGGCCAGCGGCTCGGTGTCCACGCCGAGGCGGCGGTACTCGGCGGCGGCCGGGGAGACGATGCCAAGGGTCCTGCTGGCCGCATCGGTCCGCTCCTCGTCCTCGTAGGTCTGCGCCACCCGGACGAGGTAGGCGCCCGGATCGGCGGCTCGCACGCGCCCCGCGTACCGCCCCGGGCCGACCTGGGTGAGCTCGGCCTGAAGCGGCTCCAGGTCCGGTGCCACGAGGCGCAGGACGGTGCGGTAGAAGTTGCGCGGCGCCCCGTCGTCGTCGAACGAGGTGACCTCGACGTCGAGCTCACCGTTGCCGGCGGGCGTGAAGCGCACGTCGATTCCCTCCGCGTCCTGCGGCGGGAAGCGTCCACGCCACGAGCTGCGCGGTCAGGGTGCCGAACTCGGCGGTGCCGATCCACGGGGCGGCCCATTGCTCGCGCGCGTCGGACGTCCAGGCGACCGCGCGGCCGAGGCCGTACTGCCACTGCGCCAGCAGCGGGTCCTCGCGGGCGGTCAGGAGCGACACGGTCGCCGATCCCTTGGGAGTCGTCGCGTTGTACCCGAGGAGCTGCGGAAGCCGGCCGGCATCGAGCCCGTCGAGGATCTCGGAGCTCGCCGAGGGAATCGGCTGGAACGCCTCCTCGACGATGCGCTCGCCGGCCGTTCGGATCGTCTCGCGCAGGAAGATGTCGGGGATCGTGGACGCGTCGGGGGCGTTGTAGTAGCGACCGCCCGACTCGTCGGCCAGGCGGCGCAGGACGTCGGCCGACCCGCCGCCGGTCCCGATGGTCGACAGCGTGATCCCGGCCTCGCGCAGGTCGTCGAGCAGCTCGTCGTACGCGCCGTGGGTCGACCAGCCGTCGGTCACCAGGATGATGTGGCGCAGGGTCGCGGGGTTGTCGCGGAGGTCCTCGTAGGCGGCCTGCAGCCCGGCGAAGATGTTCGTCGCTGCCGTCGGCGCGGAAGCCGAGCCCGTCTCCGATGGCGCCGAAGTCGATCGGCGCGGTGCGGACCGCCCAGTGCGCGTTCTCGTCGAAGGTCACGACGCCGAGCTGGTCGGTCGGGGCGAGGGCCTCGGCGGCGCGCAGAATCGCCTCCTTGGCGATGTCCACCTTCTCGAAGCCTCGCTGGCCCGACGGGTTGGCCGTGTCGCGCGAGTCGCCGGTGCAGTGGCAGTCGGCCATGCTGCCCGACTTGTCGACCACCGCGACCATCGCGACGTCCGGCGAGCGCTCGCGGTCGCGGACGCTCATGTAGACCGGCATCGTCTCCTCGAGCGGCGTGTCGAGGTAGCCGCCGGCGCCGAAGCTCTCGCGCCCGCCGAGCATGACCAGGCCCCTGCCGAGGTCGCGCACGTAGACCTGGAGCGTGGCCATCGTCGCCTCGCCGAGGTCGTCGGCCGAAACGTTGTCGAGCACGATCGAGTCGTAGCCGGCCAGCGAGGTCAGCGCCGACGGCACTCCACCGAGCTCCGACCACCGTCACCTCGAGGTCGCCCTCGCCCAGCGACGCGACGAGGTCCGCGGCTCGCGCGGCGTCATCGGTCGCGACGAGCACGCTGCGGCGGACCCGTTACGACCACGTAGGCGTCGGCCGCGTTGTTCTCGGCGAAACGGTCCTCGTCGGGCTCGATGACGGCCCGGAAGACGTGGAACCCGGCGCTGTCGGCCGTGACGCTGAACGGGATGGTCGTGATACCCGGCTCGAGCTCGATGTCGCGGGTGGTGACGGTCGCGCCGTCGGCAAGCAGGCGGATCGTGGCGCCGGTGGCGACCGTCGAGCGGACTCGCACGGTCATGTCGATCGTCTCGCCGACGCGCGCTCCGGTCGGTGCCGCGAGCTCGTCGATGAGCACCTCGGCCGGCTGGTCGGAGGACGGAGTGACGACGTCGAGACGGATGCCGCGGGCGGCGGCCGCGGCGATGGCATCGGTCTGCCTCCCCGGAGGTGTCGTTGCCGTCGGACAGGAGCACCAGGCGCTGCTGCATCCCGGCTGGCATGATCGCCGCACCGAGGCGAACCGCGGCGGCGACGTCGCTCGCCCCCGCGACCGGTGCCGATGCCGGGTCGTCCAGCTCCGCGAGCTCCGACGGCAACCGATCGACGAGCGCGTTGGCCCCGAACACGACCACGCCGGCCCGATCCCCGTCGGGCATGTCGCGCACCGCGGCGCGTGCCCACTCGACGAGCTCCTCCGAGGTCGGCGTCGAGCATCGAGTCCGATGCGTCGAGGAGGAACACGGTGGCGCAGACGATCGGACGGGAGCGCGAGCCGCATCCCGGCCAGCGACAGCACGAGGCACGCCGCGAGGACGAGCCGAATGACGAGCGATGCGGCGCGGCGCCCGGCGGGGAGCGTGCGGGATGCCGCCATCCATCCAACGACCACGATCACGACCGACGGCACCGCCAGCCACAGCCACATCGGGTCGCTGAAGTTGAGCGGGAAGCTCATCGCGCCGCGTTCTCCGAGCGGCTGCGGGCGCCGACCGAACGCCCGCGCCATCGTCCTGCGCGTCGGGCGATGGAAGAGGATCCACTCGACGGCGAGGAGCGCCAGTGCGACCAGGGCCAGCGGCCACCACCACTCGGTCCGCGACGGCTGGCCCGAGGTCGGAGCGTCGTCGGGGACGCGGCCCATGTCGGTGAGGCGCGTCGGGTCGCCCGGGGCGACGTCCGACTCGTCGGCGCTGAACAGGTTGACCGCCGTCGTGCCGAGCAGCGTCCCGTCGACCGCGCCGTCGTCGCTGATGGCGCGGACCTCGCGCAGGCCCACCGCCGCGGCGCCGGGAATCGTCACCCGCCCATCGACCACCGGGAGCTCGACGCGCGCGTCGCCGTCCGCGGCGCCGGGCAGCCCGTCCGCGCCGATCGACGTCACGGCCACGCCGGTGACCTCGGGATCCACACTGACCGAAAGCGACTCGCCCAGGCCCATGGAGGAAGGCAGGATCCCGTCGGCCGTCGGCAGGAGGTAGTCGACGACGTTGCTGACGAGCAGCGGGAACGCGACCTGCAGCGGCAGGTCCGACTCGTCGAGGTCGAACGCCACGAGGCCGATGCGCTCTCCGCCGGCCTCGCCCACCGCGATGAGCGGCGCATCGCGGGTCGATGCCACCACCGCGCGCATGCCGGCGGCGAGCTCCACCTCCCTGGCTCGTCCGATGTGGACGCTGGCGAGGTCGACGAAGCGGAGCAGCGGGTCATCGGCGGTCGACCGCTCGATGAGCGGCCCTTCGATGCGTCCCCCGACGCTGCCGAACGCCCCGTCGGCATCGGGGGCGACGTAGAGCGCCGCGGCGTCGGGCGCCTCATCGGGCACGACACCGTCGAAGACCACGAGCCCGTAGGGCGTCCCTGCCTCCTGCGCTTCCTCCATGGCATCGGCGTAGCCCTCGGCACTCGACCGCGTACAGCTCGAGACGGGGGAGGAGGGCCAGCGCGCTCTCGAGGTACGCGGATCCCTCGCCGACGAGAAGCGCCCGGGTCGCGTCGGCGGCCGGCACGATCGCGAACGCCCGGTCGTCGGTGGAGAGCGCATCGGACCCTGCCAGGCGCGCCTCGACGGCCACGGCCGATGGGGGAACGGTCGTGACGAGTGCCTCCGCCCGCTGGCCGGCCGCGATCGTGAGGTCCCGCGCGTCGACGAGCGCCCCGTCGGCGTAGATCTCGAGTCTCCTGGTGGCGTCCGCGCTCGACGGATTTGCCACGGCCACGAACAGGTCCAGCTGCGCCCCACCCGAGCGGCGCAGGGCCGAGAGCGCCGCGATGGCCTGGTTGGCATCGGTCTCGCCGACGCGCTCGACGAGAACCGGAGCACCGACGCCGAGCTCTGGCAGGTCGTCGCCGGCGGCATCGGTCACGACCACCACGGTCGAGTCGCTGTCGCGAGCGGCCAGTGCCGATGCCAGGGCGAAGGCATCGGTCAGGTCGCCCACCTGCTGGGTTGCCTCGAGGCCGTCGATCGCCTCCAGCGCGGCCTCGCGGTCATCCGTCTCGGACACGAGCACGGTGGCGGTGTCGGCGGCCGCGACCACGGTGATCCGGCCGCCCTCGCGGCAGCCGTCCGACGACGTCCGTCGCGCGCTCGCGCGCGAGCGCCATGCGGTCCTCGGCGTCGGCCGGATGTGGCCATCGACGCGCTGGTGTCGACCACGAGAACCACGTTCGCGGCCAGGTCCGAGGTCGTGGCGGCGAAGGGGCGGGCCGCGGCCATCACCACGAGCGCGGCGATGAGGAGCTGGAGCAGCAGCAGCCAGCTGAAGCGGAGACGCTGCCACGGCGCGTTGGCCTCGAGGTCGCGGACGAGCTGCTGCCAGAGGAAGGTCGACCCGACCGGCACGTCGCGCCGTCGCAGCCGGAGCATGTAGAACGCCACGATCACCGGCAGGCTGACGAGGCCGATGAGGGCCAGAGGCAGGATCATCACTCGACCACGCGTCGGCGGCGGAGGACGTCGAAGAGCAGGTCGGCGAGGTCGATGTCCGAGGGCACCACGACGTACGCGCCGCCACGACGCGACACGAACGTCGCGATCTCGGCCTGCCACTCGGCCAGGCGTGCGCGGTAGCGATCGACGAGGTCGTCGTCGCCGCTCACCTCGACCGGCTGGCCGGTCTCGTTGTCGACGAGCCGCGCGTCGGGCGGCACGTCGGGATCGAGCTCATCGGGTGCGAGGAGGTGGAGCACGGAGAGCTGCGAGCGCGTTCCGGCCAGGTCGCGCAGCGCGTCGAGGTAGCCGGGGTCCATGAGGTCGCTGATGAGGAGGAGCGGCCCGCTGCCGCGCATGCGCGACGCGTAGGCGCGCGCGGCAGCGGCGAGGCCGGTCATGCGCTCGGTCCGCGGCTGGGCGAGGAAGTCGAAGAGCTCCACGGCCCGTCGCTTGCCGCGGATGGGCCGCATCGCGGTCGCCGTGCCGTCGCCGAGGAACGCGACGCTGACGCGGTCCATGCTCGCCAGGCCGAGGTACCCGAGCGCCGCCGCGGCCCGCCGCGCCGCGTCGAGCTTGTTCGGCGTCCCGAAGTCCATCGAGCGGCTCGCGTCGACGAGGACGTGGACCGTGACGTCCTCCTCCTCGACGAAGAGCTTGACGAAGAGGCGCTCGAGTCGGGCGTAGGCGTTCCAGTCGAGCTGGCGCAGGTCGTCGCCGGCGGCGTAGGTCCGGTAGTCGGCGAACTCGACGCTCTGGCCGCGCCGCACGCTGCGACGCTCACCCTTCATCCGCCCGGCGATGAGCCGCCGGGAGGCGAGCTCGAGCTGCTCGAGGCGGCGCAGGAAGGCCTCGTCGAAGAACGGCGCGCGCTCGGTCGACGGTCATCGGCTCGGCGGCCTGCGTCGGCCGATCGTATATACGTATATACGGCGACCGGGCACCGACTACTCGGCCGGCTCGGTGGGTGTCTCGGCGATGATCGCGCGCACGACGGAGTCGGTGCTGATGCCCTCGGCCTCGCCCTCGAAGTTGAGGATGATCGCGGTGGCGCAGCGCCGGCGCCGCGACGGCCTGGACGTCCGCGAGGCCGACGTCGAAGCGGCCGTCGAGCAGCGCGCGGATCTTCGCCGCGAGCACGATCGCCTGCGCGCCGCGCGGCGACGCGCCGTAGCGCACGTACGAGCGCACGATCTCGGGGCCGCCTCGGTCTCGGGGTGCGTCGCGCGCAGGACGCGGATGGCGTAGTCCTGCACGTGGCGGGCGATCGGCACGTCGCGCACGAGCTGCTGCATCGCCAGGACGTCGGCTCCGGTCGCGCGCCTTGCCGACGACTCGGCTGCTCGGCGCCGGTCGTGCGCTGCAGGATCTCGGCGAGCTCCTGCCTCCGACGGGAACGGCACGTCGAGCTTGAAGAAGAAGCGGTCGAGCTGCGCCTCGGGCAGCGGGTAGGTGCCCTCCATCTCGAGCGGGTTCTGCGTGGCGAGCACGAAGAACGGCTCGGTCGAGCGTGTACTGCTGCTTGGCGACGGTGACCCGGTGCTCCTGCATCGCCTCGAGCAGCGCCGACTGGGTCTTCGGCGTCGCGCGGTTGATCTCGTCGGCGAGGACGATGTTGCCGAAGATCGGCCCCTGCTGGAACCGGAACCGACGTTCGCCGCCCTCCTCGACGATGACGTTCGTGCCGACGATGTCGGCCGGCATGAGGTCGGGCGTGAACTGGATGCGGGAGAACCCGAGGTCGAGCGCCTCGGCGAGCGTGCGGACGAGCATCGTCTTGCCGAGCCCGGGCACGCCCTCGAGCAGCGCGTGCGACCCGGCGATCAGGCTGATCAGCGTCTGGCGCACGAGCTGCTGCTGACCGACGATGAAGCGGCCGACCTCGCGCTCGATGGTCGCGGCGACCTCGGCGAACTGCTCCGGCTCGAGTGCTGATGGCTTGGTGGCGGTGGGGCTCGGGGTCGGATCGGTCATGTGCTCCTCGGTCATTCGCTCGGCTCCAGGCGGCTGAAGTAGTCACGCACGAAGTCCTTCAGGGTGATCGGCACCTGCTGCCGATCGAGCGCTGTCTGCGCGTAGTCCCGGAACAGGTCGTAGACGGACCGATACGGGACGACGCTGTCGTTGTCGAACCCGGCTCCGCTGCCCGATCCCGACTGGTCGGTGCCGCCGTTCCCGCCCGATCCGGCGATGAAGTCGGGATCGCCAGGCCGACCGAAGCGGTCGAAGTCGACGAGGACGTCGGATTGGTCGTCGACCCCGAACCCCTGGTTGCCCTGGGTCGGGCCGTCGAAGCCACCGGTGCGCAGGCCGCCGCCGGGAATTCGACGCACCGTGGTCCCGCCGCCGCCGCCCGGCTGTGATCCGGGGTTGCTGCCCGGGTTCGAACCCGGGTTGCTGCCCGGGTTGCATCCCGGGTTCGACCCGGGTTGCTGCCGGGATTGCTGCCGGGGTTGCTGCCCGGATTGACCGGATTGCCCGGGTTGGATCCAGGGCTCGCGCCCGGCTGGCCTGAGCCGCCGGGTTGGCCGGGGCTGCCGCAGGTGCGCCGATGCGCCGGCTGTCCCGACGCCCCCGGCTGTCCCGATGCCCCGGGCTGTCCCGAGGCGCCCGGCTGCCCCGAGGCACCTGGCTGGCCGGCTGTTGGTTGGCCGGCACGCGCCACCTGCCGTGCGCCGTCCTGGAGGGCCGACTGCGCCGCGGCGATGTCGCGCTGGAGCTGGCGATCGCGGGAGGCACCCGCGCAGGGCATCCGCGGCATCCCGCAGGGCGTCCTCGGCGGCCTGGCGATCCTCCTCGGCTGCCGGTCCGCGCGGCACGCTCGAGCGCGTCGGCGGCCTCAGCGAGGGCTCGCGCCGCCTCCGGGTGCGACGTCGCTCCCGACTGAGCCGCCTGCTGGAGGGCGGCGGCTCGTGCCTCCGCCTCCTGTGGGGTCATCGAGCCTGCCTCGTCGGCGAGCTCCTCGAGGTCCTCTGCCGCCTCCTCGGGGTCACCCTCGGGGTTCGCCTCGTCGTCGTCTGTCGCAGCCTGCGAAGCGGCCCTGGCGAGCTGAGTCAGGGCGGCATCGCGCTGCGTCGCCTCGGGATCGGCTCAGGCGCGCGAGCGCCTCCTGGACGGAGCCGATGCGGGCGAGGGTCGCCTCGCGGTCGGCTCCCTGCTCGCGCAGCTGCCGGGCGAGCTCACGCAGCTGCGCGCTCGAGCTCCTCTCGGCGGGGATCGGGAGACGTTCTCCTCGGCAAGCTCGTCGGCCACCTCGTCGATGCGATCGGCCACTCGCTCGGCGGCCTCACGTGCGGCAGCGCGCTGCCGAAGGATGTCGTCCTGCGGATTCGGCCAGGCAACCAGCAGCAGCGTCATCGCGAGGCCGACGCCGGCGATGGCCAGCGGCCGGCGAGCGAGCCGCGGTCGGAACGCGCTGCGCGCGTCGACGCTGCCGAGCTGGGCCCGCGCGTCGGCCAGCTGTCGGGCCTCGAGCGGGATCGTCGCTCTCGCGCTCGGCGATCTCGAGCGCCGTCCCGAGCCGCTGGCGGAGCTCGAGCTCCTCGTCGGCGCGGCGGGCAGTCTCCACGAGCGAGGGCCGGCGTCGCGCCACGTCCGCGGCCCATCCCGCGACGCCGATTGCCACGATCGCCGCCTGGAGCCAGGTGGCGTGCTCGAACGGGAAGGCGCGGGCTGCGAGCTGCACGAGCGCCACCGCGACGAAGGTGATGGCCAGCGCGACCAGGGCCGAGCGCACCGCGCGGCGCCACCACAGACGCCGGCGCAGTGCACGGAGGCGCCGCAGCGCAGTCGGTTCCGAGGCGCGCATCGATCGCGGCGCCCACGGTGCGATCGCTCATACGACCTCTTCCTCGATCTCCACCCTTGCCGCTTCGGGCGCCCGACGCGCGCGGCGCAGGCCGCCACGCATGCCGGCGGGGACCACGAGACGCATCGACACGACGGTCAGCACGATCCCTAGGGCCACCATGCTGAGGGCGATCCGCGGCCACCAGTACCCAGCGCCCTCGTCGACCACCTGCTGGTCGGGCACACCGCCCGACGGGCTCGCAGCCGAACTGGTCACACACGACACCTTCGTCGACGCCGATCGGCTGATCGGGACGCGCTCCGGCCATCTGGCCGAGGAGGCTCGACAGGCCTGGGTCGCCGCCGCTGACCGCGATGACATCGACCATGGCGATGCCGGGGTTCACGTAGAGCAGGACCTCGGGCGCCGGCTCCGGATCGACGACGAAGCCCGAGGCGGACTGGTTGGCGAAGATCGTCCAGAACACGAAGATGGCGCCGGTCCCCAGGGTCAGGGCGAGCACCGTGATGTACGTCAGGACCGTTGCGGCCTGGGTTCGTTTCAGCAGCGCGCTGAAGAAGAGGCCGATCGCGCCAAGTGCGAAGGCCACGGCCAGGAGGACCACCTGCTGCCGCACGATGTCACCGACGGTCACTCCGCCGTACATGAGGACGATGGCGGTGATCGGGATCGCGGCCAGGATCATGAGCACGACATATGCGAGCGCGGCGGCGAGCTTGCCGACCACGATGGCCCCCGGACGCATCGGCGTGCTGACCAGCAGGTCGAGGGTCTGCTTCTCGCGCTCGAGGCTGATCTGTCCCGACGTTGCTGCCGGGGCGATGAAGCAGATCAGGATGAGCTGGAAGATCGAGAGGACCACGAAGATCGACTGCCCGACGATGGCCGATGCGTTCGCCGGCTGGATGCCGACGCCAGTGCTCGGGGCGGCCAGGAGGTAGACCGCGTACGTGATGAGCGCCAGCAGGCCGAGGTAGATGGTGAGGAGCACGAACGCGCGTCGACCGCGCATGCGGGATCGCAGTTCCTTGGTCATGATCGTGCCAACCCCGCCGAGGAACTCGCGCGGAAGGGACCGCCGTGCCGGCGCGATGACCGTCGCCTCGGCGCTCATGCCGCCTCCTCCTCGACCTGGCCGGTCACCTTCAGGAATATCTCCTCGAGGTCGCTCGTCGCCTGGGTGAAGCCGGCCACGCGGTGCCCGGCGTCGATCATCGCCCGCAGGAGGGCGGCCTGGTCGTCCTGGGTGCCGTCGAAGGCCACCTCCAGTCGGGTCGACCCGGCCGAGTGCTGCGACGGAAGGACGTCCCCGACCCGCGGATCGGTTCCCAGCCACTCGCTGACCACCCGGACTTCGTCCTCGTCGCCGAGGACGTCGATGCGCAGGAGGGCGGTGGCCCGCAGGGACCGTTCGATGTCCGTGATCGAGCCGGCGCGCAGCACCCGCCCGTGATCGATGATCGCGACGCCGGTGCACATTTCGCCGAGCTCGGGGAGGATGTGGCTGCTGACAAGGATCGTCTTGCCCATGCCGCGCAGCTCGCCGAGGATCTCGCGCATCTCGACCCGCGCCCGCGGATCCAGGCCCGATGCCGGCTCGTCGAGGATGAGCAGCGCCGGGTCGTGGACGAGCGTGTGGGCCAGGCACAGGCGCTGGCGCATGCCGCGCGAGAGGCTCTCGACGTATGCGTCGCGCTTGTCGACGAGGCCGACGATCTCGAGCAGCTCGCCGATCATGCGGGCTCGGCGCTTCGCCGGCACGTCGTAGCAGCGGGCGAAGAAGTCGAGGTACTCCCACACCCGCAGGTCGTCGTAGACACCGTAGAAGTCCGGCATGTAGCCGATGCGGCGGCGCACCTCGATCGGGTCGGCAAGGACGGGGATGCCGGTCACGAACGCCTCACCGGCGGTCGGGGCGAGCAGCGTGGCGAGGATCTTCATCGTCGTCGTCTTGCCTGCCCCGTTCGGGCCGACCAGGCCGTAGATCTCGCCCGCTCCGACCACGAGGTCGATCCCGGCCACGGCCAGGTTTGCGTCATAGCGCTTTACGAGGCCACGGGTCTCGACCACCGGGACCGCGGTCATGGCGCCAGCACTCCGCGCACCTCGGCGCTGACGAAGACGCCGGCCTGGCCGAAGCCGGCATCGCTGGTCCCCGTGATGCGGACCTCGATGAGGCCAGTTGGGCTCAGGGCCGAGTCGACGTCGTCGATGACGAACGAGGATTGATCGCTCAGGTCACCGAGCATCTTCCACCCACCGGTCGCCGGGTCGCGTAGTTCCACCGTGAAGCCCTCGGGCCAGAAGCCGGCGAAGTCACCCTGCTCGCCCAGGACGATCGAGTAGTCCGGGCCGACCACGATCTCGACCTCTGTGGCCTCGAGCCCGGACGCCTCGAGCGGCAGGGCGATGCCGAACGTGACGAAGCCGTCGTTGATGATCACGCTGCCCGCCTCGAACCCGCCGACCACGTCTCCGTCGATCTCCGTCACCGAGACCGACATCTGGGCTGGTCGGACGGTCACTGCCCCGGTGCCGAGACCAGGCTGCACGGCGACGACTTCGACGACGCGACGTGAGCCGTCGCGTCGTGACGTCGTCGACCTCCACCGGGAGCACGCCCTCGCCCTCGTGCCACCCGATGACGAAGGGTCCGCGCCCGAACGTCACCGCCTCCATGCCGGCCCAACCGCCGTAGCCGACGAGGGCGTCGATGACCTGGCGACGCAGCGCGACCCGGCGTTGCTCATCAGTCGCGCTTTCGAAGCCGCCGAAGCCGTAGACCTGGTCCGACGCGCTCGACCCGTTGAAGTTCGGGTCGCCGAACTGGACTTCGGCGCTCGCTCCCGGCGCCAGGTCGCCGATGCGCTCGCCGCCTGCCGAGCTCACCAGCGCCACGTCGGTCAGCCGTTCGTCGGACACATTCGTGACCGTGCCGACAGCCGCGCCGTCGCGAACCGCCCAGGTGACCTCGAGCGCCGGCTCTGCATCGGCGATGGCGCTGGCCTCGATGCCGGCGAAGCCGAACGACGCGATGGAAAGCCCGCGAAGGTATGCCGGCCGTCCCTGCTCGATCATCGTTCCGCGGGGTGCCGGGGCCCCCCCGTTGTCGATGAATCCGTCGCCGGGAATCGGCGCCGACAATGCATCGGCGTCGACGCTGAGATCGTACGTGGAGCGGTCGGGTGAAAAGACGCCGGCGAACGTCTCGACCAATGCGGTGCCAGCCGACGTCGTTCGCACGACGGCGACCTGGTTCACGACGATGTCAGTGCCCTTGATGGTGCGTCCGATGCCGAACGAGCAGGCACTGAACGTCACGATCAGGATCGGAGCGGTGACCCAGGCCAGCTCTCGTCGGTCCCATCGGCGGAGTGCGACGTAGCTGATCGGGCCGATGAGAAGGATGTAGGCGACGATCACGCCGATCAGCAGCTCGGCCGAGGGTACGGTGAGCGTTGGCAGCGTGGAGAGGGCGTTTCGCATTGCCGACCGCATCTGGTCACGATCGCCGGCGCCACCGAGGAATTGGTCGATTGCCTGGGTCGTCGGGTCGACGCGATTCCAGAAGGTGATTGCCGCTGCCCATCCGGCGAGTGCGTCACTCGCCAGGTCCGCCCCCACGAGAACGACCTGCCCCGCGCCCTCGGGACGCATCGACAGAATCACGGTTCCGTCACTGCCCTCGATCACGGCGCGGGCGTCGTCTCGCAGCGGTCCGGTCGAAACGGTCGCGGTGCCGAGGTCCGTATCGGCGGCGGCGACCCAGTCGGCGAGCGGGGCGAGCGAGACGCCATCGGCCGACGCGAGGGTCGTCACCGGGAGCAGGGCAGCGAGCCCTGCCGTTCGGGTCTGCCAATCGGCGCCACCGATGACGATCAATCGGCCGCCGTCGGCGACCCAGTGTGCGAGGCTGTCGCGCTGCCCGCCAGTGAGAGCGGTGGCGTCGCCCGCCCAGACGATCGTCCCGAGCCCGGACAGCGGCTCCGGCCGCTCGGGCAGCTCGGCAACGCCGAATGACACGATCTCGGGTCGCATTCCCTGCCCGGACGCCGTCAGCTGCTGTCGGAGCGTGCCGCGCGAGTCGCCGACGACGGCGACCTGCCCGCTCGCCTGCTCGAGCACGCGAATCTCGCCGACGGCGGACACGCTGCCGTTCGTCTCCGCGTAGGTCACGGTGAGCTCGGTCTGGAATGCGCCGGGCCGCGCGTACAGGGGCACCACCTTGCGGGCGCCGGCCGGGAGGTCGACGTGGCGCCGAACGGTGCCGTTGTCCGTCTCCGCCACGAGGTACCCATCCGTCGGCGGGCCCTCGTTGACGAGCGTGACCGAGAGCGCGACCCAGCCCCCGACCTGGTAGCGCCCTCCAACCAACGGATGCAACTCGATCTGCACCGCGCTGGCGGCCATGGTCGGCATCGTCAGCGCGCCGACGACGACGCACGCCGTCGCGGCAGCAAGGACAAGGCGGCGGGCGCGGGTCATCGCGGACAGGATCGGCATGGTCCCCTTTGGTCGAATGTACGCGTGGTCGAGTTCCCGCTAGACGTGGCGAGCGCCCGACCGGTTGCAGGCGCCCGGCGCTGACGAGTGTACGGACGCACGAGCCGCCGATGCTAGAGTCCGATCGGGATGGACGCATCGGTCGAGGGTCCGGACGAGCTGGAGCGCCACCTCGAGCGCCAGATGCGAGCGCAGGAGCGGCAGCTCGCCTGGGCGCGGCTCGGGATGGCGTTGCTGGCCGGAGCCCTCCTCCTCGTGCTCGTGGTGTGGGGACAGACCGACCTTCTCCCGTTGCTGGCGCTGGTGACGGCGCTGGCGCTTTGGAGCCTCGTCGTCCCGTGGCTGCTGCGCCGGTTCCCGGCACGCGAGGTCGGGATCGTGAGCACGGTCGTCGACATGGCCGCGGTGACGATCGCTGTCTACGCAGCGCCGGGCGCCCCCGACCTTTACCTCTTCTACGGGCTCGTCATCCTCGGGGCGGCGCTGCGGTTCGGACTCGGGGCGGCCGTCTGGTCGTCGGTGGTGATGAGCGCGATGTACCTCGCCGTCGTCCTGCTCGGCCGGGGACAGGACCCGCCCCCGCCGGAGGTGCTGGGAGTTCGCGTCGCGTACCTCATCGGGTTCGGTCTCCTCGCCGGACTCTTCAGCCGGATCGTCATCGGCCGCGCGACCGAGAACGCTCGCCTCCAGGTCCGGCTTGCCGAGGAGGAGCGCCAGCAGGCAATGACCCGGGAACGAGAGGTGCTGAGCCGGCTCGGCCGGGACTTCGGAGCGTCGCTCGACCGCGAGGCCACCCTGCGGGCAGTGGCTGCGGGTGCCGCGCCGATCCTGGGCGGGGCGACGGTGGTGTTCACGGTCGAGGAGGCGGATCGCCGTCTCGTGCCCGCGGCCGCTGCCGGCCCGGATGGGGAGCTCGTCGAGGCATGGCGACGCTTCGCGGCCGAGCGGCCCGCTCGGCTGGGAGAGGGCCTGATCGGCGGCGTGGGGGCGACGGCGGCACCACGGCAGGCTCACTTCGACGAGGTCGCGACGGGGGACCCCGATGGGATGCGCGCGCTCGGCCTCGACTGGCTGCTCGCCGCGCCGATCCTGGCCGGTGGACGGCTGCACGGGGTGCTTGCCAGCGCGGGGCGGGCCGACCGCCCGTTGGGGGACGGGATCATGCGCATGGCGGAGGCGGTGGCCGACCGGGCGGGGCCGGCCCTCCAGAACGCGCAGCTGTGGTCCGACCTCCAGGATCGGATGGCGCGCGAGCAGGCGGCGCAGCGCATCAAGGACGACTTCCTCTCCATCGTGAGCCATGAGCTGCGGACACCACTGACGAGCATTCAGGGCTACTCACAGCTGCTCGAGGCGCGGCTCGCGGCGGACCTCGACATCGAGTCCAAGGAGATGGCGCACCTCCGCGTCATCCGCTCCCAGGTCGGGCGCATGCGGCGCCTCGTCGACGACCTGCTCGACGTGAGCCGCATCGATCGCCGCGGAGCGGTGAGCATCGAGACGGTCGACTTCGACCTCGCCAACGAGGTGCGCGAGGCCGCGGCGCGCATCGCCCGCGAGCACAGCGACCGGCCGGTCGAGGTGACGACCTCGGGCAGCCTCGCCGTCCATGCCGATCGTGACCGCATCGGCCAGGTGCTGAGCAACCTGCTCGAGAATGCGATCAAGTACTCGCCCGACGGCGGCCCAATTCGCGTCAGCGCCGAGGGCCGCGGGGGAGAGGTCGAGGTGCGCGTCGCGGACACCGGCATCGGGATCGCCCCGGAGCACCGCGACAACGTGTTCGAGCGCTTCTACCAGGCCGATGGGGACTCCGGGCAGCGCCGCTTCGGCGGCCTCGGTCTCGGCCTCTACATCAGCCGCGCCATCATCGACGCCCATGGCGGCCACATCTGGGCGGCCGGCAACACCGAGGACGGGAGGGGATCGGTCTTCGGCTTCCGCATCCCGCGCGTGCCGATGACGCTCGCGTCGGCGGCCGTCGCGCCCACCGGCGAGCCTCCCGCGTTCGTGGTGCGGCGCCGGGAGTCGTAGCGGAGCCAATGGCGACGACCACGGCCGCGCTCCTCGCCGAGCTGGCCGCACGCCACGGGCTGGAGCTGCTCGGCGTGACGTCGGCGGATCCTCTCTCCGCGGATCGAGCCCGGATGGAGGCCAGTGTCGGTTCCGGGCGGATGGCGCGCATGGACTGGATGGGCGGCGAGCGGCCGGCGATCGCGACCGATCCGCGTCGTCATGACCCCGCTGCGCGTTCGGTCATCGTCGTCGCGGCGCCGTATGCGGGTGCGGAGCGCGCGCGATGGGACCCTGGGCCCGACGCCCTGCGTCGTGCGCTCCGTCCCGTCCTCGAGGCGGCTCCCGCAGAGCCCGCCGGGCGAATCGCGCGATATGCGCTTGGCACCGACTACCACGTGGCGCTGCGCGGCAGGCTCGAAGCGCTGGCGGCGGACCTGCGCGCATCGGGCGTCGAGGCAGGCGCGACCGCATACGTCGATGACCGGCCGCTGGCCGAGCGCGGGTTCGCCGCGCGGGCTGGCATCGGCTGGATCGGGAAGAACACGAACCTATTGACTCACCAACGCGCCGGCTCGTGGGTCTTCCTCGGGGCCATCCTGAGCTCGGCCGAGCTGCCGGCCGACGAACCGATTCGCTCCAGCTGCGGCGGCTGCACGCGCTGCCTGAGCGGTTGTCCCGACGGGAGCGCTGGTCGGGCCGCGCACCATCGATGCCGGGCGCTGCATTAGCTACCTGACGATCGAGCATCCCGGCGGCTTCGACCCGTGGGAGGCATCGGCCATTGGCGATTGGATCTTCGGCTGCGACGTGTGCCAGGAGGTCTGCCCGGTGAACGCGCGACGCCGATGACCGCGGCCCGCTGCTCGTTCCGCTCCTGCCGCTCATCGAATGGCTCCTGCCGCTGGGCGGGCGCGCCTTCGCGCGTGCGGTGGGGGAGACGGCCCTGACACGTGGAGGGCGCCACCGGCTGCTTCGCAATGCCCTCGCGGCGCTCGGCAACGCCGGCCCGCTAAGCCCCGAGGCGCGTCGGCTCGTCGAGCGAGCAGCGGTGGACAGGCGAATCGAGGTGCGTCGCGCCGCGGATGCTCTGCTCCGCTGATCGCCGTTGCTGTGCACCAGCGGCACGCATCGGCCAACCCACGGCCGGCCGGTGCCCACTTCGTGCGGCTGGTGCATCTTCCCGGCAGGACACGGCGGCAGGATCCGCCAAAAGGGGTCCTTCTTGGCAGTTGGATGCCGCTGCGGAACACCCGAAGGGGCCGCTTGGTCCTGTGGTACCGCTGCCGCACGGCGCGGCCGACGAACGGAGACGCGAAGCCGACGCGCCCACCCGGCTATCCTGATCCGATGCCCAGGGTCGCGCCGTTTCGGGGTCTCCACTATGCGCACGCGCGCTTCGGCGCCGGTGCGGTGCCGGCCCGCGTGCAGACCAGCGACGACGCCGATGCGCCGCCCGCGAGCCTGGCCGACGTGACCGATGTTGCCTGCCCGCCGTACGACGTCATCAGCGACGCCCAGCGCCGCAGCACTGCTGGACCGTGATCCGCGCAACGCGGTCAGGCTCGAGTACAGCGCCGACCCCGACCCGCACGCGGCCGCGGCCTCGACGCTCACGGGCTGGCTGGCCGACGGCACCCTCGAGCGGCGCGCCGAGCCGGCGGCCTACTACTACCGCCACGCGACCTCGGCCGCTCCGGACGACCTCGTCGTCGAGGGGATCGCGCTGCGCGTGCTGCTCGAGCCGTGGGGCGATGGCATCCGGCCCCACGAGCACACCATGCCCGGCCCGAAGGCGGACCGACTGGCCCTGCTGCATGCCACGCGCACGCAGCTGAGCCCGATCCTGGCGGTCTACTTCGATCGCTCGGAACGGCACCACCACCTCATGGCGCGGGCCTGGACGGACGAGTGGCGCGCGCGCGACGACGACGGCCTGCTCCACCAGCTGGCGGCCTTCGAGGCCGACGACCGGCTCCTGGGCCACCTCGGGCGCCAGACGTTCTTCGTCGCGGACGGCCATCACCGCTACGAGACTGCGCTCGCCTACCAGGCCGAGGTTCGCGCCGATCCGCGCTTTACGGCGGCGGATCCGGGGAGCCTCGCGGCCGACTGGATCCTCATGCTTCTCGTCAACGCGGAGCTCGCCGAGCTCGAGATCCTGCCCACTCATCGGCTCCTGCTCGAATCCGATGCCGATGCGCTGCGCGCGCTCGTCGGCGGGGACGACCCGCTATGGCAGTCCATCCCCGTATCGCCGGAGGGCCTCGACGGGGCCCTGGCCGATCGGGCCCCGAGCACGCGGCCCCGCGTTCGGGCTGGTGCTGCCCGGACGACGACGGGTTCCTGCTCCTCGGCGACACCGACGGGATCGAGGCGAGGCTTCGCCGAGAGGTGATGTCCGGCGCGTCGCGGGCCCTCGACCTCGCCGCTCTGCACACAACGATTCTTGGCGACCGCCTCGGCATCACGGCCGACGATCTCGCTGCGGGCACCCGCCTCGCCTACACTAGGGACGCCGACGACGCGCGCCAACGGGTGGCCACCGGCGAGGCCGCGGCCGCGATTCTCGTGCGCTCGACCCCTCTCGACCAGATGGCCGACGTGGCGACCGCCGGCGACGTGATGCCACAGAAATCGACCTACTTCTATCCCAAGCTCCTGACCGGGCTGGTCTTCAACCCCCTGGAGGACTGACGCGACCGATGGTGCAGGCAATCAAGCGCGACGAGGTCTTCATCGAGCCCGAGGGCATCCACATCGAGACCCACCAGCCCGAGCGGCGTTCGCGCAAGCCCCCGTTGCTCCTCGTGCACGGCGTCCTGACCGGGTCATGGCTGTGGACCGAGTTCGCCGCGTACCTCGCCGAGCGTGGCTGGGAGGCGCATGCCATGAACCTCCGCGGCCACTTCACCAGCGCGCCGGCCGAGCTCGACGAGACCTCGATGTCCGACTATGCCGATGACGTCGCCGTGGCGATGCGCCAGCTCGGGCGCCCCGCGGTCCTGGTGACGTGGGGGATCGGTGCGCTGGCGGCTCTGATGTACGCCCAGCACAACCCGTCGCGCGTGCTCGGCCTCGTGCTGCTGGCGCCCTCGCCGCCGGCCGACGCGCTGCCTCGTCGCCCCGAGGACCACGAGCTGCGGGCGGTTCCCGCGGTCTACGACGCCGCCTGGTGGGGCTGGACCGGCACGACGCAGCAGCTCCGCGAGCGGATGCCGGACATGGACGAGCACGACATCTTCAAGATGACCGAGCTGCTCGACGGCGCTCGCGAGTCCGGGCTGGCACGCCGCCAGCGGATGGAGGGCATCGCGATCGACGCCGGCGGCGCTCGCCGACGTTCCCTCCCTCGTCATCGGGGCCGGCCGCGACGACGTCATCCATCCCAACGAGACCCGCCGAACGGCGGACCTCCTCGAGGCGTCGTACGAGTACTTCCCGTCCGCGTCGCACTTCGGCCTCGTGATGGGGGAGCACAGCTGGCCCGAGGTTGCCGCGAGCGTCCTCGGCTGGCTCGAGGAGCGCCGCCCATCGATGACCGCGGCGGCCGGCATGACGGTCGGGGCGCGCCGCTAGGAGCTGCCGCGGAGCCGCCGCCTCAGAACGGCTTGAAGAGCATCAGCCACAGGATGACGAGGAGGCCTCCGAACCCGACCACGGCGACGATCAGCGGTCGGCTCGAGGAGAGGAGCTCGTCGAGCTCCTCGTCGCTGGCCATGGGCGCCCCGGACGCCCGCGTTCCCACGGCCCTGCGGACGCGCCGGAAGTAGCCGGTCGCCAGCGGATACATCGCGCCGGCGATGGCGAGGAAGAGTCCGAGCGAGACCCAGATCCACGCCATCCTCCACCAGTTGCTCGATGAACCCGGCGAGGATGCCCGCGCCGAGGAGGACGACGATCGACACGTAGAACGCCGAGATCGAGGCGCTCGACAGATCGAGGAGGGTCAAGATCCGCTCGCGGTTCCGCTCGGTCCGCAGCCGGAACATGACGGCGACCGACGCGCCGTGCGCGAGGAGGAAGCCGAACACGCCGGCGACGTGGAGGAACACGACCCACGGATACATGGCGCTAGTGGCCCGCCTCGTCGGCGTCCGCGAGCCCACTGGTGGCCGGACCCTGGATGACGGCGCCGAGAGCGTCGTAGCGCGAGCCGTGGCACGGGCAGTCCCATGTCCGCTCGTCGGCGTTCCATCCGACGATGCAGCCCATGTGCGCGCAGCGAGCGGACAACCGGTGGACGGTCCCCTCCTCGTCGCGGTAGGCAGCGATCGGCTCGCCGTCGATTCGGACGACGCCTCCGTCGCCGTTGGAGAGGTCGTCGACCTCGGAAGAGGTCGTCTTGACGATGAGCAGGTCGGTCGGAGCCTGGTGGGACACCTTGTTCGGGATCGTCCCAAAGTGGAACCTGCCACCGAGCATTCCCCGGTTCCCGATGACGATGAGGTCGTACCCCTCGTCCTCCGCCACGCGGCAGATCGCATCGGCGGCGTCGCCGCGGCTCGAGGTCGTCTGAAGCGTGCCCGCCGGAAGGTAGGCCCCCGCCACCTCCTTGAACACGATCTCGGCCGTCTTCGGATGGCCGGCGTAGAAGAGGACTGGCTTCGCGCCGGTGCGCTCTCCGAGGCCGTGCGCACGTCTCACCGCCTGCAGCGACGTCTGCGAGCCATCGGTCGCGACCAGCATCGTGCGGTACGGCTCCTCGGCGCGACGCGTGCGCGTCGTCGGATGCCGTCCTCACGATCAGCAGGTCGCAGGGCGCGCTGTGGGAGATCCGATCCGGAACGCTGCCGAGCAGGAAGGCCGCTCGCCCGGACATGCCCTTGTTCCCGACGACGAGGAGATCGGCCCTCTCGTCGCGCGCCAGGGCCACCATGGCCTCGGCCGGCTCCCCGGAGACGGCCCGTGCGTCGACGCGCGGCCACGACGCCCGCGCCGCCTCGGCCGAAGCCTCCAGCACCTCGTCGCGTCTGATCGGCCTCATCCCGATGGGCGGTCGCGATGAGCAGCTGCGCGTCGTTGGCCCTCGCCAGCTGCGCGGCTCGGGCCTCGGCCAGGCGGGCCGTGGCCGAGCCATCGGTGCCGACAACGATCGTGCGGTACGTCACATGCGGAGTTTGCATCGGCTCGGAGGCCTGTTGCTAGACTCGCCACGACCTCCGATGCGTGCCGCATTCGTCTAGAGGCCTAGGACACCGCCCTCTCAAGGCGGAGATCACCGGTTCGAATCCGGTATGCGGTACCAGCCCTCATCCTCAGAGTCCGAGGACCAACGCCCGCGGTGCACGATCCCGAACGGAGTAGACCGGTATGGCCTCGGACGAGGCGGCGCTGCTCTCCCGCGAGGCGGTGCTCGCTGGTGACTCGGCTCGGCGCGCAACGACGCTCCTGTTCGCGATCGAGAGCCGGACGGCGCAGCTGCTCGCGCGAGCACCGCAGGTTGTCCCGATCGTGCTCGACGAGCACGCCGCTCGCGCCCGCGAGGAAGCCTTCCTCCATGCGCTGGCACAGGGGCGCGCGCTGCCCGATCCGGCCCACCATCCGGGATCTCGAACGGCATGCGCCGGACTGGGCCGACCTGGTCCCGAACGATCCGGGCACGCGGGCCGGCGTCGCGCGTCTCCTCGGCGCGAAGCATGCTATTCCCGTCCAGGAGGCACCGCAGATTCGTTCCGCGCTGGGCCTTGAGACCGATGCCGTCCAGGGTGCATACCAGCGCCTGTACGGGGAGCCGCTGGCGACGATCTACGGCCGAGGGTCCGGCTCCTCGATCGAGTCCGATGGGCGGCATCTCGGATTGCCGGCCAGCTGGATGCGCTGCCGACCTTCTGGCTCGCCTTCGTCGTCACGCTGATCATCGGCGCCGTCAACCTGGCGCTGCCGATCGCGGTGTCCGGTGTGGGTGCCCTGCCCGGGATCGCGCTGATCATTGCCTTCGGGATCATCAACATCGTCACCGTCGTGGCGATGGTCGAGGTCGTCACGCGCAGCGGCAGCATCCGGTACGGCAACGCCTTCATCGGCACGGTGGTCGCGGACTACCTCGGGAACGCCGGCTCGGCCATCCTCTCGGCGGTCCTCACCGCCTTCTCGTTCGGCCTGCTGCTGATCATGTACATCGGCATCTCGACGACCCTGGCGGACGCGACGCCGCTGCCCGGCATCGGGCTGGATGATCCTGCTGTTCGGGGTCGGGCTGTTCTTCCTGACACGCGGGTCGCTGAACGCCACGGTCGCCTCGACCATGGTGATCACCGCGATCAACGTGGGCCTCCTGCTGGCGCTCTCGGCCATGGCCTTCTCTCGCTTTCGGCTGGAGAACGTCACCTACGTCAACCTGCCGTGGAGCGCCGGCGCCTCGTTCGAGCCGATCGTCGTCGGGGCGCTCATCGGCGTGATCCTCGACATCTACGCGGCGCACATCCTCGTCGCCATCTTCGGCAGGACGGTGCTCGAGCGCGATCCCAGCGGACGTTCGGCGGTGCGCGGGCATGCCGCCGGCATCGGCTTCGCCATGGTCCTCAACGTCGTGTGGGTGCTTGCCGTGTGCGGCGCCGTCGCGCCGGAGGTGCTGGCCGGCCAGACCAGCACCGTGCTCGTCCCACTGGCGGCCGCGATCGGCCCGCAGGTCCAGGTGCTCGGCGCGATCTTCGTCATCCTCAGCATGGGCCTGGGGCTGATCCAGTTCTCGCTGGCGCTCTTCAACCTGGCGCGCGAGCGCATCGGGCAGCGCGAGGTCTGGGGCGGAGCGCGCGGCCGCTTCCTGCTCGCGCTGGTCCCGCTGATCGGTGTCGTGCTGGTCGCCGAGTGGATGGTGCTGACCGACACCGGGTCGTTCGCCGGGCTCCTGGGCTTCCTCGGGGTGATGGTCCACTCGCTGATGAGCGGCATCTTTCCGGTGCTGCTGCTGGCGGCGAGCCGGCGGAAGGGTGAGCTCGTTCCCGGGGTGAGCTACCGGGCCCTTGGCCATCCCGTGGTCATCGGAGGCGTCTACGCGCTGTTCCTGGCCAACCTCGCTCTCCACGGGCTGGTGATCTGGGACGACCCGCTCATGCGCATCGGCGGCGTGCTGATGGCCCTGCTGATCGTGGTGGTGACGGCCGCGATGGTGCGCCGCGGGGCGTTCGCGCCGCGCCTCGTGGTCGAGCTGCGGCAGGACCTGCGGCGTGACGGCCGATCGTTCCTCGCGGTCACGGCCGACGGCCACCCGGCACAGGCCGAGATCCAGGTCCGAGATGGCGCCGGCGACCGGCAGATCACCAGCTGTCGAATGCGAGCTGCCCAGCTTCGACACGCTGCGCTCGGCCGCCGTCGAGGTGCCGGCGCGTGGCGCCAGGGAGCTGAAAGTGTGGGCACACACGATCTCTCCGGACGGGGACTCGGTCGGCCTCCCGGCGCACGTGGGCGTCCACGACGGAGGCGAGGCGAGCGAGGCCGAGCTGGGCCGCACCGCGAGCCAGATCGTCCTGCCCGTGGCGCGCGATAGGTGCCGGGTGGAGCTAGCGGTTGGTGAGGGTGGCACGATGCCGGCATGAAGCTGGCCCCCACGATCACGGCGGTGGACGCCCACGCCGGCGGCGAGCCGGGGCGCGTGATCATCGGCGGAGTGTCCGATGTCCCCGGCGCGACGATGCTCGAGAAACGCGACCACCTGGCGCGCCAGGGCGACCACCTGCGTCGGCTCATGCTGCGCGAGCCGCGCGGGTACCCCGCGACGTGCTGCAACGTGGTCCTGCCGCCGACGCACCCCGAGGCCGATGCGGGCTTCGTGATCATGGAGCAGGCCGAGTACCCGGCCATGAGCGGCAGCAACACGATCTGCACCGCAACGGTGCTGATCGCCGAGAAGCTCGTGCCGGTGACCGAGCCGATCACCGAGCTGGTCCTCGAGGCGCCGGCCGGCCTGATCCGGGTGCGCGCAGAGGTGCGCGACGGGAAGGCCCGGTCCATCACGTTCGAGAACGTGCCGGCGTTCGCCGTTCGGCTGGACGCCCCGGTCGAGGTGCCGGAGATCGGCACCGTATCGGTCGACGTCGCGTGGGGAGGGATGTTCTACGCGATCGTGGAGGCCGCGCCACTCGGGCTGGCGCTGACCCCGGACGAGGGCCGCGACATCGTGCGGCTCGGCGAGATGGTGAAGGCCGCGGCTCGGGAGCAGATCCCCGTCGTCCACCCGCTCATGCCGGAGCTTGCCGGGATCAGCATCATCGAGCTCACCGCGCCGCCAACCGTGTCCGGTGCCAACGCGAAGAACACGGTCGTGGTGAGCAGCGGCACCCTCGACTGGTCGAGGCCGGCGTCGTTCACCGGCGTGCTGGATCGATCGCCGTGCGGTACCGGAACCTGCGCCCGGATGGCTGTCCTGCATGCCCGCGGCGAGCTGGCCATCGGCGAGGACTTCGTCCACGAAGGGATCCTGGGCACAACCTGGAGCGGCCGGCTCCTGCGCGAAACGACGGTGGGGGACCACCCCGCGGTCGTGCCGCAGCTGACCGGCAGCGCGTGGATCACCGGGCGTGCTGAGTACGTGGTCGACGCCGAGGACCCGTTCCCGGCCGGCTACACCGTCGGCGACCTGTGGGGCCTCACCGACTGACCTCGAAGGTGGCGAACAGGTAGCCGCGCACGAGATCGTGCTCGGCCAGGACCCGAAATCCGGCGCGGCCCATCTCGTCGCGCACCCGATCCGGATGGGTTGCGTGGTGGCCCTGCCAGCGGGCGAGAGGCCCCGTGCGCCGCGCCTCCAGGATGGCGACGCGGGCGGCGGGGCGAAGGAACGCCCGTGCGGCGGCGAAGTAGGCGACACGATCGCGGAGGTGGTGATAGGTCGCCGAGACGAACAGCAGATCGACCGGCTCAGGGACCTCGAGCCGGTCGCGAGCGACGCGGACGGGGCGCAGGTTGGCGATGCCGCGCTCGGCCGCGGCTCGGCGCAGGTCGTCCAGCGTGGAAGCGCTTGCATCGAGCGCGTAGGCGACTCCCTCCGGCGCCACCGCCCGCGCCAGGCGCAGGGTGAAGTGGCCGTACCCCGGCCCAAGGTCGGCCACGATCAACCCCGGGGTCAGCCCGAGGGCCGCGACCACCGCATCCGGATCGCGGAGCCGGTCCGCGCGCGTCCCGCCGGCGTACAGGAGGCGCTGCAGTGGTCCCGGAGTGCGGTCGAGCATGAGGGGATGGTGACGCCTTCCAACGGCACGCGCACCGCCTCCGGGCGGCGCTAGACTCGGCGCGATGAGCCAGACGTCGCCGGGTCGGACCGAGGTCGCCATCATCGGCGGTGGCATTCATGGTGCGAGCGCCGCCTACCACCTCGCGAAGGCGGGCATGAACGTCACGCTCCTCGAGCGCCTGACCCTGGCCGGCGGCCCGACCGGTCGGTCGAGCGGGGTCTGCAGGGCGTACTACACGAACGAGGTCCTGGCCGAGGCGGCGCGCGACAGCATCGGCATGATGGCCGCGTTCGAGGAGATCGCTCCGGGCCACGATGCGGGGTACCGACGCACCGGCTTCGCGTACCTCCATCCACCATCCGACGTCGAGGACGTGCGACGCGCCGTGGAGCGTCTGAACGCGCTCGGAGTCCGGGTGGACATCCTCGACGCCGATGCGCTGGCGCGCGACCTCGGCCGTTTCAACCTCGACGGCATCGGGATCGTCGCGTTCGAACGTGACGCGGGGTACGCCGATCCGGCCGGGACCACCTCCGGCATGGCGGCCGGGGCGAAGGCGGCGGGAGCCGCGATTCGCACGCGGACGGAGGTCGTGCGTCTGCGCGAACGGCCGGGCGGGGGAGCGTTCATCGAGACCGCAGACGGTGCCGAGCTCGAGGCGGAGCGGCTCCTGATCGCGGCAGGCCCCTGGACGGCTGGCCTGGCGTCCCAGCTCGGCGTCAGCCTGCCGCTGACCGTCGAGCGCCACGTCGTGGCGATGGCCGGGCTCGACCTCGCGACGGCCGCGCCCTTCGGCCATGGCGACCTGGTGACCGGCTACTACTGCCGGCCCGAGGGCGCGGACCAGTACTGCATCGGCTGGACCCACCCGGGGCAGGCCGCGGATCAGGACCATTTCGACGGCACGATCCACCACGACGAGGAGATCGAGCTGCTCGAGGCCGTCGCGCGACGCCTGCCCGCCGTGAACGACGCACGGCCGCGGAACGGATGGGCGAGCCTCTACGACGTCAGCCCCGACTGGCAGCCGGTCATCGGCGAGATCGCCGCCGGAGTCTTCGTGGATGCCGGGACCAGCGGCCATGGGTTCAAGCTCGCCCCGGCCCTCGGACGGCACGTGGCCGACCTCGTTCTGGGCCGTCCCGATGCACGGATCGAACAGTTCCACCCCCGCCGGTTCGAGGCCGGCGAGCTGCTCGCGGCCGGCTATCGCGACGCTCGGATTCTTGGTTAGGTGCCGCCCGGCCACGACGTCATCGTCATCGGGCTCGGGGGGATGGGGTCCGCATCGGCGTATCACCTGGCGCGGCGTGGCCAGCGCGTGCTGGGTCTCGAGCAGTTCGAGCCGTTGCATCAGCGGGGCTCGTCGCACGGGCTGACCCGCATCATCCGCCTCGCGTACCACGAGCACCCGAAGTACGTGCCGCTGCTGCGTCGGGCGTATGAGCTCTGGCGCGCCCTCGGGGCCGACGCGGGGCGCGAGCTGCTGATCACGACCGGCTCGCTTGAGGGTGGGCCCGCGGATGGGCCGATGTTCCGCGGGGCGCTCGAGGCGGCCCGGCTTCACGACATTCCCCACGAGGTCCTCGATGCGGACGAGATCGTGCGCCGCTACCCGGCCTGGAGTGGGCTGGACCCCGACATGCGGGTCGTGTATCAGCCCGACGGCGGGTTCGTGTTGGCAGAGGAGACAATGACCGCGCACCAGGACGGGGCGCGCGCAGCCGGAGCCGAGCTGCGCTTCAACGAGGCCGCGCTCGGGTGGGAGCCTGTCGGCGCTGGCGTGCGAGTCACGACGGCCTCCGGAACATACGAGGCGGATCGGCTGGTGATCTGCGCCGGCCCATGGATGGCACGGCTGGTCCCGTACCTCGACGGGCTGGCCGAGCCCGAGCGTCAGGTCCTCGCCTGGTTCACTCCCCGGACGTCCGAGGCATTCACCGCGGAGCGCTTCCCGGTCTTCATCGTCGACGTGGCGTCGGGCTCCTGGTACGGCTTCCCGGCGCATGACGGCCACGGGCTCAAGGTCGGCTGGTACCACCACCTGCGCGAGCCGATCGACCCCGACGACCGCGACCGCTCAACCCGACCCGACGACGAGGCCGCCCTGCGCGGCTTCGTCGAGCAGCACCTCCCCGAGGGCGCGGGGCCGACCGAGATGCTCAAGGCCTGCATCTTCACGAACACCCCCGACGAGCACTTCATCATCGACCGCCTGCCCGATGCGCCCCAGGTCGTCGTCGCCTCTCCGTGCAGCGGCCACGGCTACAAGTTCTGCTCGGTCGTGGGCGAAATCACCGCCGACCTGGCCATCGATGGTGCGACGCGCCACGACATCGGCCTTTTCAGGCTCAACCGATTCGGCGCCTGACCCAGAGAGGCCCCAATCCGCTGCCATTGGTACGGGTGAGGTGTGGTTGTGGACGAAGATGTGGACAAGTTGGTGGACAGACCCCTTCCGGTGCGCACCATGGCGGGCATACCATCCGCCCCGGTCCTGCATCCTTCTCCGCGAGGACGCGGGACCAGAAATCATCAGAACTGTCGCGTCCCACACTGGAGGGTGCTCGCATGACCCAGCGGTCGTCCGTGTCCGACGCCGCCCCTGCGGCCGAGACCCCGGCGGAGCTGCCCCCGCCGGATGTCGCCGCATTCATCCGTCACTGCCACGCGCTGCGTGGCGCCTCGTGGCCCGAGCTGTACGACGAGATGTGCGGCGTCGCCTCTCGTCACGAGTTCCGTGGATGGGACCACGGGGATCTCGAGGCGCGCGGGCTCACGTTCTCGCTCCTCGAGATGCCCCGCCTCGCGGCCTGGTCGCGCGCGGTGGTCGCAAGCGAGGAGTCCCGCGTTCCCGAGCCCGCGCTCGCGTAGCTCCGGCCGCGCGCCTCAGTACGTGTGGCGGCGGGCCATCTCGCGCTCGATCATGCGCTCCATGACCATGTACTTCTCGATACGCCTTCGGAGCTCGTTCGCCTCCGGCGTGTAGAGGTGCACGAACTGCTGAAGCTCGAGGCTGAGCTTGCGGCTCGTGATCCGCGCGTGATCGAGGTTCCGGCGCAGGAGCACCTGGTCCATCCGACGAAGGTGCTCCTCGTTGAGCAGGTCCTCGTCGCGCAGCAGCTCACGATCGACGTCGAGCTGGGTGCGCTGGAGCTGGACCGGGGCGATGATCGGGTCGTCGGGCATGTCAGCCGCAGTGTAGCCGCCGCCACGCTCACCGGGCAGCGCCCTCGAGGGCGTGAGGTTGAGCGAGTGGGGCTATACTCCGGCCCGTGTTGATCATCGGGCTGATCCTCTTCGGGATGCTCATCGGCGCCGGAGCGCAGCTGCTGCTCGGCCGCCCCTCAGGACGAAGCATTGACTGGGGCAAGGCGCTCGTGTCCGGGCTGGCGGGCTCGTTCGTGGGCGGCCTGATCTTCAGCCTCCTCGCGGGTGACGGTCTCGAGCTGAGACCGAGCGGCATCATCGGCTCACTGCTCGGAGCCACGATCGTCAGCGCCGGCTGGTACTGGTTCGAGCGGAGGGGCCAAGCGGCCGCCTGACCTCGGACAGGGCGGCCGCGAGCATCGGGGTCCCCGTAGCTCAGTGGACAGAGCAGCCGCCTTCTAAGCGGCTGGCCGCAGGTTCGAATCCTGCCGGGGACGCCACCTCATCGACGGAACGTGTCGTGGCCGTATCCTGAGTGCACGACTCTGTCGACGTGTCGCGACATCGTGGCCAGACGCACAGGGGTAGTCATGACAGAACGACGCCGCTTTCCCCGCCTGACCCGACGCCCGCGATTCCCCCAGGGGAAGCGGGATGAGCCAGCGCCCGAGGTCTCGATGGAGGCCCGGCCCGAGGACGTCGTCGCACCGGTCGAAAAGTCCGTGGTCGACGCCGCGATCTACCGCGCCGGTCGCCGGATCGGGAACCCGCCGACGGTCACCGAGGCGGCCGCCACGCTGCGTGACGACCCAAGCGCGATGGCCTGGATCGGGATGCTCCGTCCGACCGAATCGCAGCTTCGGCCGGTAGCCGACGAGTTCGGCTTCCACGATGTCGCGGTCGAGGACGCGATCGTCGCCCACCAGCGCCCAAAGCTCGAGCGCTACGGCGACACGCTGTTCGTCGTGCTGCGCGCGGCCACCTACCTCGACAAGGAGGAGGAGGTCGAATTCGGCGAGATCCACGTCTTCGTCGGGCCGAATTTCGTGCTGACCGTCCGGCACAGTCGGACGCCCGACCTCGGCGCTGTCCGGCACCGAATGGAGGACGATCCTGAGCTGCTGGCGCGTGGTCCGGAGGCGATCCTGTACGCGATCCTTGACAGCGTCGTCGACGGCTATGCGCCGGTCGTCGCCGGACTGCAGAAGGACATCGACGAGATCGAGGCAGAGGTCTTCTCCGGCGATCCCAGGGTGTCTCGGCGGATCTACGAGCTGTCGGGCGAGGTGATCGAGTTCCAGCGCTCGACACGCCCGTTGCTCGCGATGCTCGACGGGCTCATGCCGGCGGCTTCGAGAAGTACGGCACCGACGAGGAGCTGCAGCGATACCTGCGCGACGTGGCTGACCACGCGACGACCGTCGTCGAGCGGGTCGACGGCTTCCGCCAGATGCTGTCGGACGTCCTGACGCTGAACGCGACGCTCGTGAACCAGGCTCAGACCGAGGAGATGAAGCGGCTGACCGAGGCGAGCTTCGACCAGAACGAGGAGATCAAGCGCATCTCCGCCTGGGCCGCGATCATCTTCGCGCCGACGCTCATCGGGACGATCTATGGCATGAACTTCGACAACATGCCGGAGCTCCAGTGGGAGTACGGCTACCTCTGGTCTCTCGGCTTGATGGTCCTCGTGGGCGTAGTCCTGTGGCTGATCTTCAGGGCACGAGGCTGGCTCTGAGAGCGATGCTCGCGCCGCGTCGCCTCTCCGACACCTCTCCGACGCGAACGGACGCGTGAGGGCAAAGGCAACCGGCATGCCGGTCACCAACCATTACGGGGACGGCTCCACGCAGTCGACCGGGTTCCTGCTCGAGGGCGAGATGCACGGCGCCTGGGAGTTCTTCCGCAAGGACGGCAGCGTCATGCGATCGGGTGCCTTCGATCGCGGGCGCCAGGTCGGCACGTGGCGCACGTTCGACCGATCCGGCCGTCTCGTGAAGGAAACCGAGTTCGGGACCTAGGCCGCTGCGGTCACCTCGATGGCCGCGACGGCGGCTTCCACGCCCTTCTCCCTCGCGATTTCCGCCGCCAGCTCTGCGGCTCGCTGCCGCATCGGCGCATCCATGGCGCTGGCCTCGACCGCATCGGCCAGGGCGGCTCCGTCCAGGCCGTCCACTGAGAACGGCGCTGGCGCCACGCCCAGTCCGTGCAGCCGATCAGCCCAATAGCGCTGGTCGCCGATGTGCGGCACGACCACCGATGGCTTGCCCGCAGCGCAGACGGCGTGGGTCGTGCCGGCTCCGCCGTGATGCACGACCAGCGAGGTCCGCGGCAGCAGCGCGCGATGGTCCACAGAACCGATGCGGAGCAGGTTCGGCGACGTCACCCCGGCCGCGACGCCGCCCTGGACGATCAGTCGCTGGCCATGCTCGCAGCACGCGCTCGGCAGCCGCGGCGAGCGCCGCGTCCGGTGCGCCGGCCATCGACCCGAAGGCGAAGAGGATCGGCGGACGTCCGCCGTCGGTGAAGGCGGCAATCTCGATCGGCAGCGGGTCTGGCGTCGACGAGTCGAGCCAGGCGCCCGTGACGCGAGTGGCCGGCGGCCAGTCCGGGGCGATGCGGATGATCGACGGCGAGCACGCGACGAGGTGCAGCAGCGGAGACCGCGCCCGGAAGAGCTGAATCGTGGCATGCCGGCTCCCGGCCTGGTCGAGCAGCTCGGCCAGTGGCTTCGAGGTCCGGCCCAACATCCGGTCGAGCATGCCCCACGCCAACCGGTTCAGGGGTCCGAGGCCGGGCATTCCCGGCGGCGGTGCGCTCGCCGTGGGCAGCAGGACCGGGTCGAAGGCGGCGGTTGCCCAGCGCAGGTTCTCGTCGAGGGCGGCGGCGTGCGCCAGCGAGTGAATGGTGTGGAGGACCACCAGGTCGTGCCCGCGCAGCAGCTGGCGCAGCCGGGCGTAGTGCTCCGCGCCGCCCTCCAGGTGGAAGTCGCGCAGGACAGCGACCTGGTCGATCGGGCCGCGGCCGGCGGCCTCGGCTGCCACGCTGGCGATTCGCGCCGGGTCGGCGTGCGGGCCTGCCACCTCGACATGCACGCCGTCGACCACGAAGGCCGACCGATGCACCGGCCACGTCGTCACCGTGACCTCGTGCCCGCGCGCGACGAGGGCGCGCGCCAGGACGACGAACGGCGCGATGTCCCCGGTGGTCCCGACCGTGGCCAGCGCGATCCGCATCGGCCGATGCTAGATGGCCGCGATGCTCCGTGGGGCGAGGCGCGGGCCGTAGCGCGGCGGCATGACCCTGGCGACCTCCAGCAGGCGCTGGACGCGGCCGCGCTGTCCCCGGTACGGCTCGAGCAGCTCGAGCATCCGAGCGTCATCGGCCCGCGGCTCGCCCGCGAGGGCCCACGCCACGATGCTCGGCACGTGGTAGTCGCCCACGCTCAGCGCGTCGGGATCGCCCCAGGCGCTGCGAAGGACCTCCGCGGTGGTCCACGCCCCGATCCCGGGCAGCGACCGCAGACGTCGGCCGGCCTCGACCGGGGAAGTTCGCCGCCTCGAGCCAGGCGGCCCGTGCGGCCGCGCGCCGGATGACATCGGCGCGGCGTCGCTCGACGCCGAAGCGGTGATAGGCGTGATACGGGAGCCCGGCCAGGAGCTCCGGCGAGGGCGGCAGCAGCAGATCGCCCGGTCCCGGCGCCGGCTCACCGTGCGCGCGAAGGAGCGCCGCGTACGATCTGAAGGCCTCCGTGCCTGTCACCTTCTGCTCGAGGATCGTCGGGATAAGCGCGTGGAAGACCCGGCGGGAGGCCGGGAGGCGCAGCCCTGGATGCCGCCGCTGGAGATCGGCCACGACCCGGTGCCGCGCCACCAGCCGGTCTGGATGGTCCCTCTCGCCCACGAGGTCGGGGACACTCGCGAGCGCGAGGTCGGCGCCACCGCCCCACGTCTCGACGCCGAGGCGATCGCCCACCAGCGTGAGATGAACGGTCGCTGCTCCGGCCGGCGTACGGAATGCGAGCCATGCCTCGTGGGCGCTGAGGCGCACTGTCCGGTCGCCGCGACCGTGAACCAATGGCCCGAGGGTGGTCAGCAGGTCGAGGGGACCGCGAAGGGTCACCTCGTGGATGGTCACCGTCGCAGCGACAGGATCAGGGGTGCCGGTCCCGCCTGGGTGGCCTCGAGGTCGGCGCGAGTGCGCAGCCCGCGGTAGCCCTCCATCACGACGAGCTGCGCGGCGGCAGCCCCGATGGATCCGCCTGGTCCGGCAAGGAGCAGAACATCCGGGGCGTACTCGCGCAGCGCCACCCCGATGCCCGCGGCCACGTCGTAGGTCGACTGACCCTGGTCGTGCAGCGTGACTCGTGCCAGCTCGGTCGGATCGGTCGACCACGGGGTGAAGCGGAATCCTCTGCCGTCGATCAGCGTGACGCTCGGTACCGACCATGCGAGAGAGCCGATCCGATCGGCGGCCACCGCGATCGCCTCCGCACGAAGCGGCGTGTGCCAGGCATCCGGACCCGCGAGTCGGAGCGGGTAGCGGCGTGGCCCGGTGCCGACCGGGTCGAGGGCAGAGGCGACCGTATCCACGCCCTGGCCCGTCCCGGCCACGATCGAGAATGCTCCGAGGTCCACCCCCAGGAACGCGTCCGTCGCGGTGGCGAGCGTCTCGACGAAGCGCTCGATCCGGGACTCGTCGGGACGCCACGCCTCGTCGGTGAGCTGGTAGATGACCTCCGCCGGTGCGTCGCCGTCGGTGAGCGGCTCCTCGGCCGCGACGGCCAGCTCCTGGACGAGGCGGAAGGCGTCGTCGAACCCGAGTGATCCCGACGCCGCGAGCGCGGTGAACCACCCCGTCGAGACCGCGGCCACCGCCACGACCTCGTGATCGTCGGCGATGCGCTCGGCGTCGAGCAGCCCGCACAGCAGGATGAGCGGCCACGCGTTGGTGGGCTGCAGGTGGATGGCTGGGTCGAAGCGGCCCGCCGCGTCGAGGTCGGACAGCGGCGTGCGACCCGCCGCGGTGCGCATCTCGTCGGCGCGGCGCACCCACGGGTGACCGGCGGGAAGCGACCCGAGCGAGGTCGGTCCGTACGCTCCGCGTCCCGGGAAGACGACGACGGCGCGGCTCATAGCGCCGCTCCCTGGCGCGCCCTCCCGGCGGTCGCCACGGCGGCCGCAACGATCTGGTCGACGCCGACCAGCACCGCGCTCGTTGCCGGACCCAGCGGCACGAACGAGTCGACCGCGCGGACCGATGCGAGCCGCCCGCCGATGCGCCGCTCGGCGAGATCGGCCACGATCGCATCGGCGACCCCGCCGCCGGTCGCTCGGCACTCGTCGACGACCAGGACGGCGCCGACCTCGGCGGCGTGAGCCCGGATGACCTCGGTGGGCAGCGGGTTGAGCCAGCGCAGGTCGACGACCCGCGCGCGCAGCCCGTGGTCGGCGGCCAGGCGGCGAGCGGCCTGGAGGCTGAGGCGAAGCCCGTTGGCGTAGCTGACGAGGAGCAGATCCGCATCGGCTTCGGTGTCGCCGTAGATGCCGACCGAGCCGGGCAGCAGATGCTCGGGGGGCGGGGGATAGGCCGTGAGCCAGCCCTCGTCGCCGTCGGCGTGGAGATCGCGCTCGTGGTAGAGGGCGATCGGCTCGAGGAAGACGACGACCCGGCCATCCTCGACGGCCATGGCGATCGCGCCGCGGAGCATGCGCGCCGCGTCGTCGCCGCGCGCCGGCGCGGCGATCACCAGTCCGGGGATGTCGCGCAGCGCGCCGATGCTGTTGTCGTTGTGGAAGTGGCCGCCGAAGCCCTTCTGGTACGCGAGGCCGGGCAGGCGGACGACCATCGGATTGCGGAACTGGCCGCTGCTGAAGAACTGGAGGCTGGCCGCCTCGCCGCGGATCTGGTCGAGCGCGTTGTGGACGTAGGCGAGGTACTGGATCTCCGGGACGGGGAGCAGGCCGATGTGCGCCGCGCCCTGGGCGATGCCGAGGATGCTCGTCTCGTCGAGCAGGGTGTCGAAGACGCGGCCGGGCCGAACCGCTTCTGGAGCCCGTTCGTGACGTCGTACACGCCGCCCTTGCGCCCGACGTCCTCGCCGAACAGCGAGCATCTCGGGTCGCCGCAGCAGCTCATCGGCGAGGGCGGCATTGAGGCAGCCGGCGAGCGTGCGGGCATTCGGGGTGCCGGCGGCTCTCGGGCAGCGTCGACGCCGAACGACGGCCGCGCGCTCGTCGGCAGTCGCGAGCGGCGACTCGGCGCGCGCGCGAACGCGCTCGGGGTGCCAGGGCGCCATCGGCGCGATGACCTCCTCGGTCGTCTGGAGCCGCGGCCGGCGCGCCGCCTCCTCGGCCACCGCCAGCACGCGTTCGCGCGTCTCGCGCGACGAGTGCCGCGAGCTCGTCGGGCGTCGCCGCGCCGAGCTCGACGAGCCGCCGGGCGTTGCGCGGGATCGGGTCGCGCGCCTCGACGGCCTCGATCTCCGGAAGCGTGCGGTACCCGTGCTCGACGTCGCTGCCGGCGTGGCCCCACAGCCGCACCGTTCGAAGGTGCAGGAACGCCGGCTGCCGTGCCGTCCGGACATGGTCGATCGCGTCGCCGACGGCGTCCCACACCTCGTCGAGCTCCCCGTCGGCGGCGACGTAGCGCAGGTGAGGCTGCTCGCCGTACGTGGACGCGATCCAGCCCTCCGGGGTCGGCACGCTGATCCCGGTGTCGTTGTCCTCGCACACGAACAGGATCGGCATCGGCAGGCCCATGCGCACCGCGTACCGCGCCGTGTTGATTGCCGAGAGGGCGGTCGCGTGGTTCGCGCTGGCGTCGCCGAACGAGCAGACGACGATCGCGTCCTCGGGGAGCTCGATGCGCGACCCCGATGCGCTTCGCGCGCGCCAGGCTGAAGGCGAGCCCCATCGCCTTCGGCAGGTGGCTGGCGATCGTGCTCGTCTGCGGCGGGATCCACATCGCGCGGCTGCCCCACACCTTGTGGCGGCCCTGGGAGATGGGATCCTCGCTGGAGGCGACGACCCCCAGCAGCGTGTCGAGGACCGGCGTGCTGCCGGCCAGCTGTCGCGAGCGGGCCATGAAGAACCCGCCCGAGCGGTAGTGCAGGAACGCCGGGATCGTCGACGCGCAGACGAGCTCCGACGATCGGCGTTGTTCTCGTGCCCGGCCGACCCGATCGTGTAGAAGCTCCGGTCGGTCTTCTTCAGCTCGCGCGCCGCGACGTCGATCTGGCGCGAGGTGACCTGGTCCTCGAAGAGCGCCGAGCGCCGTCGCGACGACCAGGTCGGAGCCCGTCACGCAGCGGCGCGTGCGGCGCAATCCGGTCCGATCCGCCCGTGGCGGTGTCGAGGAGGTGGTCGAGCTGCTGCTCGACGACGGCGACGCGATCCCAGGTCATGCGGCTGGCGTGGCTCTGCTGGCGGAAGGGCGGGGACGCCCATGATAGCGAAGCGCGCGGCGTTGCCCGGGAGCCGGCCGCGACCTGGTCGTCAGATCCTCCGTGGGAAGTCGCCCCCACCGGTCGACGCCAGAGACAGCACGGCGAGTGACCAGTGCGACGATGGCGGGCGCGTGCGCGCGTACGAGATGCAGGAGCGTCATGAAGCGAGCCATGTGGCCGTCCTCGTTGGCGCGCCGGTGCCGACGCCCGCAGCGCCGCGGCGGCGCGTCGCCTCATTCAACTCGCCAGCGCTTACCGCCCCGTTACCAGCCGCTTACTGCCGGGTGCTTTCTCAGCCGCCGACCGAGATGAGCACGATCCCGAGCATCGCGAGCGCCACGCCGACCTGACCCGAGCCGGGGCAGGTGCTCGCGAGTCACGACCCGCGCGAGGACCATCGTGACGACCGGGTAGACGCCGACGAGGGCGGCGGCGAGGCCGAGGGGCATACGCTCGCGGGCGATGACGTAGAAGACGTTGCCCCCGATGTCGAACAGCCCCGCCGCGATCACGACGAGGATCGGGACCGACGCGAGCGGTCGAATCCGCGCACCATCGACCACCGTTGCGGCGATGAGCGCCGAGCCGACAGCGGCTGAAGACGAGGGCCCACAACGGGTCTCCGGCCGTCGCCGCAAGGTCGACGAGCACGTACCACGCGCCGAAGCTCACCGCCGCGGCCGCGGCGAGGAGCAGCGACCTGCCGCCCGAACTCATCGGTCGAGGCGCCGCTGGCGGCAGCGGCGGCCCCAGCGGCGCAGGCCACGCCGAGCAGCTGGACCGGCGTGATGGTCGCGCCGAGCAGCGCGCCGGCCATCAGCGGCAGGACCAGCGATCCTGCGCCGGCCAGTGAGCGTGACGAGGCCCATGCAGCCGATCGCCATGCCGCGGTACAGCGCGCCGAGCCCCGCGACGCCGGCGACGCCCGCGGCCAGGCCGATGGCGATCGCATCGGGTCCCGGGCAGCGGGGGCCGCACGATCGCCGACGCCGACCAGGAGCGCGACGAGCCCGATCGCCGTGCGCACCGGCCACGACGATGAGCGCGCCGGCCCGCCGGGCGGCCGAGGGCACCGAGGAAGTCGCCGGCGCCGAAGCTGAGCGCACCGAGCACGCCGGCGAACATGCCGATCGGGGACATGATTGCGAGCCTACCGCGGCCCTCGCATCGATCGTCCTGCGGAATCGAGCACGGAGCGGCCGCCGGGACACGAATCCCGCGCCGATTGACGCCCCCGATGCAGGAAATCGCAGCGCCGGGAGGTTGACATCGGCGAACCGCGCGCAAGATAGTGCTGCCGACCCCATGCCGGCGTGCGATGATGCCGGCTTCACGGTCGGCAACCCGCGTTCGCGATGGATGAGGTGAGAGTGACGGTCGAGTCGAGCCTGGACGGCCGAGCCGCTGAGGCGCCGCAACGACCGCAGCCCGCCCTGCGCCTGGAAGGCGTCGTCAAGCGATTCGGCGACGTCACCGCAGTTGACGGGATCGACCTCGAGATCGCCGACGGCGAGTTCTTCAGCATGCTCGGACCATCGGGATCCGGGAAGACGTCGACCCTGCGGATGATCGCCGGCTTCGAGGAGCCGAGCGAAGGGCGGATCCTCCTTCATGGCCATGACGTGACCGGTGTCCCTCCCTTCGACCGAGACGTCAACACCGTCTTCCAGGACTACGCGCTCTTCCCGCACATGACGGTCGGCGACAACGTCGCGTACGGGCTCGTGGTCGGCCGCGTGGCCCGCGACGAGCGACGCAGGCGAGTCGGCGAGGCGCTCGAGATGGTGCGGCTCGACCGGCTACGAGTCCCGGCGTCCGGGACAGCTCTCCGGGGGTCAGCGCCAGCGGGTCGCGCTGGCGCGCGCGCTCGTCAACCGACCACGCGTGCTGCTCCTCGACGAGCCGCTGGGCGCCCTCGATCTGAAGCTCCGCGAGCAGATGCAGATCGAGCTGAAGGAGATCCAGCAGGAGGTCGGCATCACCTTCGTCTACGTCACCCACGACCAGGAAGAGGCGCTCACCATGAGCAACCGCCTGGCAGTCTTCAACGCCGGTCGCATCGAGCAGATCGGGAGCCCGGCCGAGGTCTACGAGCATCCCGCCACGACCTTCGTGGCGGGGTTCGTCGGGACCTCGAACCTGCTCATCGGAGACGTCGCGCGAGCCGTCGTCGGCGAGGACGGCGTCTTCACCGTTCGGCCCGAGAAGATCCGGCTGGCCGGGCGCGAGCGCGCGGTCGGCCAGGACGAAGGGACCGCGCTCGGGACGATCCGCGACGTCATCTACATCGGTCCGGACACGCGGTACATCGTCACGCTCGACGTCGGAGGCGACCTCGTCGTCACCCAGCAGAATCTCGAGACATCGTCCATGGACGCGCTCGCGGCCCAGGGAACCGAGGTGCGGCTCACCTGGCAAGCGCCGCCACGTGCTGAGGCTCGCGACGAGCGAGCAACCAACGGGGGTCACGGAGGAAGAGACAAGCCAATGAGGCACATGCGGATACCGACCGGGCTGGTTGTGCTCGGGCTGCTGATGGCAGCGTGTACGTCTTCGGGTGGAGGGGGCGAGATGCTCCAGGAGCTCGGCGAGGGAGAGGGCGAGCTCAACCTGATCATCTGGTCTGGATACGCTGAGGAGGGCGCGGTCGAGGGCTTCGACTGGGTGACGCCGTTCGAAGAGGCGACCGGCTGCAAGGTCAACGCGACCGTCCAGGCCGACTCGGCCACCGGCGTCCAGCTGCTCCAGTCCGGCGAGTACGACGGAGGGTCGTTCTCCGGCAACGCGACCGACCGCCTGATGGCGGCCGGCGACGTGGCTCCGGTCAACGTCGAGCTCCTCGAGAACTACGATGCCGTCTTCGAGGGTCTGAAGCTTCAGCCCCACAACTCGCTGGATGGCCAGCCGTACGGCGTGCCGCATGGTCGCGGGCCGAACCTGCTGATGTGGAACACCGACGAGGTCGATCCGCAGACGACGCAGGCCGGCCTGTGGGCGGACGCGGCGGACTACGAGGGTCAGTTCAGCGTCTTCGACTCGCCCGACTTCATCGCCGATGCGGCGCTCCAACTGATGGCGACGCAGCCGGACCTCGGGATCGAGAACCCGTATCAGCTGACCCAGGAGCAGTTCGACGCGGCAATCGCGCTCATCGAGGAGCAGTTCACGCACGGACCGCTGTTCTGGGATGGAGTGACCTTCGGCGAGCAGATCACGGACTTCATTGCCGGAGACATCGTCATCGGCACGACCTGGCAGTACCAGGTCAACAGCCTTGTCGCCGAGGAGGCGCCGGTCGATTCGATCAAGCCGGCGGAGGGTGCGACCGGCTGGTCGGACACCTGGATGATCGCCTCCGAGGCGGAGCATCCGAACTGCATGTACATGTGGATGGACCACATGATGTCGGCCGAGGCAAACGCCATGGCCACCGTCTACTTCGGTGAGGCCTCGACCAGTGAGGCCGCATGCGAAGCGGCCGAGGACCTGTCTCCCGGGCCACTGCGAGCAGACGCATGCGTCCGACGAGGCGTACTGGGAGGACATCTGGTACTGGAGCACGGCCCGCGAGGACTGTGCCGACGAAGACGACTCGACCACCTGCGTCGACTACGACGCCTGGGTCGAGGCCTGGACCACCCTGCGCGGCACCGATTGAGCCGCTGACAGGTAACAACGTGGTGCTCCCCGGGGATCCACCCCGGGGAGCATTACCGCACGTCACGATGACCACGCCCAGCGCCGGCCACGACCAGCGCATCGGCGCCATCTCGCCCGCGACGACTTGCCGCGTGGCTTCATTCGCGACCGCGCGTGCGGCTGAGCCTCCTCCTGGCGGCACCTCTGCTGTGGCTGGGGGTGGTCTACCTCGGCTCCCTCGCGATCCTCCTGCTCAACGCGTTCTGGACGAGCGACTCGTTCACCGGGCAGGGTCACCCCGTTCGACTGGTCGCTCGATGCGTTCAGGCAGATCATCGGCAACGACGTCTATCGGACGATCGCCGTCCGGACGATCGGGATGGCGATCCTCGTGACGGTGACCGATGCGCTACTTGCGCTGCCGATCGCCTACTACATGGCCCGAGTCGCCAGCCCACGGTACCGCCGGCTCATCGTGGTCGCGGTGCTCATGCCGCTGTGGGCGTCCTACCTGGTGAAGATCTTCGCGTGGCGGTCGATCTTCCAGGGCAACGGGGTCCTCTCCTGGGTCCTGTCTCCGTTCGACATCCCCGGGCCGGGGAATGACGAGATCTTCAACGCCTGGATCGTGTTCTCCTACCTCTGGCTGCCGTACATGATCCTGCCGATCTACACCAGCCTTGAGCGTGTCCCGAACTCGCTGCTCGAGGCTTCGGCCGATCTCGGCGCGAAGGCAGGAACGACGTTCCGGCGAGTCGTGCTGCCACTCCTCCTGCCAGGGCTCGTGGCCGGATCGATCTTCACGTTCTCGCTGACCCTCGGCGACTACATCGTGCCGAGCCTGGTCAGCGATGCGAAGTTCATCGGCAACGTGATCTACGACAATTCGGCCCTCGGCAACTTCCCGGTCGCGGCCGCGTACTCCATGATCCCGATCGTGATCATGATCGTGTACCTGCTCATCGCCCGACGCCTCGGGGCGTTCGAATCGCTGTGATGGTGGTGTGCCGTGGTTGAGGCAGGCTGGGTGCGCGTCGCGCTTCGGGTCGCCACCTGGGTGATCCTCGGCTTCCTCTACCTGCCGCTCATCGTGGTGGCGATTCACGCCTTCAACGAGAGCAGCTTCATGGCCTGGCCGCCGACCGGGTTCACGCTGCGCTGGTTCGGCGAGGCCATCGAGAATTCGGCGATCCCGGCAGCGTTCCTCAACTCGATGATTGCCGCGCTCGGTGCGGTGGCGATCGCCCTCGTGCTCGGGACGCTGGCCGCCATGGCCGTCCAGCGCTACTCCTTCTTCGGTCGGGACACGATCAGCTTCCTGCTCATCCTGCCGATCGCCCTGCCCGGCGTGGTCACGGGCATCGCCCTGAGCACTACCTTCCAGACCCTCGGGATCAACTTCGGGCTGACGACGATCATCATCGGGCACGCCACGTTCTGCGTCGTCATCGCCTTCAACAACGTGATCGCGCGCCTCCGGCGGCTCCCGCGGTCGTCCGAGGAGGCGTCTTCCGATCTCGGCGCGGACACCTGGATCACGTTCCGGCGGATCACGACGCCCGCGATGCGCACGGCCCTCCTGTCGGGCGCGCTCCTCGCCTTCGCCCTCTCGTTCGACGAGGTCATCGTCACCCTGTTCACCGCCGGCGCGGGCACGCAGACCATCCCGCTCTTCGTCCTCGCCGCGATGCAGCGACCGACGGAGCTGCCGGTCGTCAACGTGGTGGCGCTGGTGCTCATCGCCTTCAGCGTGATCCCCGTCTACATCGCCCAGCGCATCAGCGGCGACGCCGCCGGTGGCGGTCGGTACTGACCCTTTCGTCCGATGCGCCCCGGCGCCGATGGGGGTACTCTCCGCGCGATACCGGCGCACGGCGCCGGCCACGCAGGAGGGAATGTGCCCGTGACCAGCTCCACCGTCAGCGCGAGCCTCAGTCCGCTGCGGCTCGCGACGATCGGGGCGGTGGCGGCCCTGGCGGTCGCAGCCGGAGCCGTCGCCGGCGCCTTCCTGATGAACGGCGAACAAGCCGGCCTCGGCTCCGGAGCCGACTACGTCCCGGGTGACGCCCCGTTCTACGTCGAGGTGCGGGTCGTCCCGTCCGACGCCCAGGACGCCGCGCTGCGTGACTTCCTCGGCCACTTCCCGCCGATCGAGGGCATCGACCTCGGCCAGCCGCTCTCCGAGCAGATGGTCGAGCACCTCGACGAGATGCTCGCCGCCGACGGGGTCGCCCTGAGCTGGTCCGATGACATCGCCCCGTGGTTCGACGGGCGTGTCGGGTTCGCGCTGACCTCCTTCGACGTCGAGGCCACGATGTCGAGCGAATCGATTCCCCCGGCCGTGGCCCTGCTGGGCGTGACCGACGAGGCCGCTGCCGCGGCCGCCATCGATCGGATCCTCGCCGAGAGCGGGGCGCCGGCGCCAACAGAGACGCAGCACGCGGGCGTGACGATCAACACGGTCGGCGGCGACGAGCCCGGCGCCTGGGCCCTCACCGCCGACCAGCTCATCGTCGGAACCGACGAGGCGGCGATCATCGCGGCACTCGACGCGCACGCGGATCCCTCGAGCACCCTGTCGGCGAATGCCGATGCCTCGCGGCTCGGCGAGGCGCTGCCGTCCGACTGGCTCGCATTCGTCTCCTACGACATGACCGGGCTGATGGCCGAGGCCCTCGAGGCGATGCCGGCCGGCGATACCGGATCGGCCGAGGCGATGCGCGCGATCATCGAGGGGCAGCCGCTCCGCGGCGCCATGGCGGTCTCGGCGGGCGGCGACCGCCTCGTTCTCGATGCGGTGAGCGAGGCGCCCAGCGGCGCGTTCGCCGTGGAGAACGCCGACCGAGGCCTGGCCGACGAGGTCCCCGGCGATGCCCTGTACTACAGCGAGGCGTCGAACATCGGCAGCGCGCTGGCCGGCGTGATCGGCCCCATGAAGGACTCACTGGCCGAAGTGCCGGAGGTCGCCGATCAGATCGCCCAGCTGGAGGCGGCGATGGGAGCCGATCTCGAGGAGCTCGTGAGCTGGATCGGCGACGGTGCGGCGGTGGCGGGTTTCGACGGCAGCGAGCCGTACGCGGGCGCGGTGCTCGTGGCTGACGATCCCGACGCCGCGGAACGCCGGCTCGATCAGCTGGCAGCCTTCGCAGAGCTCGGCGCCGTCGAGGGCGGCATCGGTGTCACCGTCGAAGAGGAGCAGGTCGGCGAGGCGTCGGTCACGACGTTGTGCTGGCGTGACCCCGGGGCGGTCGACCTCGAGCTTCCCATCGCTCCCGAGGTCTGCCTGCAGTGGGCCGTCACCGGGGACCGCGTGCTCATCGGCGTCGGCGAGACCTTCGTCGGTCGCGCCCTCGCGCTTGACAGCGGCAGCTCGCTCGCGGCTCAGGCCCGTTTCAGCAGCGCCGTCGCCGACATGGGTGGATCGACGAACGCGGGCATGACCTGGGTCGACCTCGCCGGCGCAATGGCCGCCGTCGAGGCGCAGCTCGGAACGATCGACGAGATGTTCGGCACGCCCGACGTCGGCGAGGCCATGGCCTGGCTCGATCCGTTCGACCAGGTCATCAGCGTGAGCCGGCTCGACGGCGACCTTCTCGTCCAAAGCGCAGCCCTCATCGTGGAGTGAGCGGCGCCGAGCTTCCTGCGCCGCTGATCGCCGTTGCCCGATGACCGTCCCGGCGAGGCCGGCGAAGCGGCCGCCCGCGAACGGCTCCGTGCGGCCGGCGTCGAGCCGTGGGCCTGGTCGAATGGCCCGGGTGACACCTACGCGGCTCACGAGCACGCCACCACCAAGCTCCTGATCTGCGCCAGCGGCTCGATCACCTTCCTCGTTGGTGACGGACGGGGTGCCATGCGAGCTGCAGGCGGGGGATGGCTTCGTTCTCCCGGCCGGGACGCGGCACGCGGCGGTCGTCGGCCCCGAGCGGCTGCACCTGTCTCGAGGGCCACCGGCCCTAGCGCTGCGCCGCCTTGCGCGCGGCCTCGCGCGCCTCGACCTCGAATCGGTTGTCGTGATACCAGGGCTTGCCGGCCCGTCTGGCGCCGACCGACGCGCCGAAGTACCGAATCGGGAACAACACCCCGTGGCGCCGCCATTGCCGCACGTGCTCGAGCTCGTGCTCGAGCTCGTCGTCGCGCAGCGGACGCCAGGCGAAGATCGCCTCGCCGATCGTGATCGCCAGCCAGTCCCGCAGGAGCATGCGGCCCGGCCGTCGAAGGAATGGCGCCACCACGACCCGGTGCCGAGGACGCGTCACTGGTCCATCGGCCCCGGGTGGAGCAGGAGGTCGGACCGGTCACGCCAACGATCGAGGAATCGGTAGAAGTTGCGCCGGCTGAGCCGATCGCGCTCTGAGTCGGGCACCGAGCTCCACCCGCGGTGCTCGTGGCGACGCAGCGGGAGCGGGTCGGTGCGCACCGCACGCCAGCCCGCATCCCGAACGGCGAAGCTGAGGTCGAGGTCGGCGTTGCGGTAGAAGCGGAACCGACGGTCGATCCCGCCGACCGTGCGGAGCGCCGCGCGCCGGATGGCGAGGCAGTAGCCCTCGACGGCGTCGACCTCCCCCGGCGGAGCGTCCACGAACTCGCGACCGTCCGGAGAGGTCACGCCCCAGCCTCCCGCGATACCTATGTGCTCGTCGTCGAACGCGGTGATGAGCGGAGCGACGAAGTCGCCGGTTGGCTCGAGCGACGTGTCGAGCACTATTGAGATCTCGCCCCGCGAGCGGCGCAGCCCGAGCGTGCGCGACCCGCCCCACCCGAGGCGCTCGGCGCCCCCGACGATCCGTGGGGCGACCGGCAGGGCGGCTTCGTCGATGAGCGGCTCCACCTCGAACGAGGGACCGTCTCGGACCACGACCAGCTCCCAGGGCTCAATCGGCGGATGAGCCGCCAGGCCGCGCAGGCAGCGAGACAGGTCCTCGGGATGGTCGTCGGCAACGACCTGCACGGACGCGGCCACCGTCGCCGGCTCGTCGAGTGTCTCGGGCTCGACTTCGTCGCCGGAGAGGATCGGCCTGGCGGTGGAGCCCCACGCCCCGTCCTGGGGCTCCCAGCCGAGGACCTCGAGCTCGGCGCGAAGCGCATCGGCCCGAGCCCAGTCGCGCGCGCCGCGCGCCGACGAGCGTTCGTCGAGCAGGCGGCGGACCTCGTCGGGCAACTCGTCGTGGGGCATGGAACCGAAGTACTCCCGGGGGTCCCCCAAACGTACCGGGCGGGTGCAAGGCACCTCAACCTTACTATCCGAACACGACCGCACCCACCGCACATTGCCCGTGCGGACGGCACGTGTGGCGTGCCCTAACACGAGGACCGAGCCAGCGATGATGACGAACGAGGTCGGGAAGCTGCTCACTGCGGCCGAGGTCGCCGAGATGCTGCACCTGCACGTGAACACCGTCAAGCGCCTGGGCGATCGCGGCGAGCTCCCCTTCTTCCGGGTGTGCAAGCGCGGCGACCGACGCTTCCGGTATGACGACGTGCTGGAGTTTCTCCACCGCGCCAAGTAGCCCACCCAATTTCATGCTCCCGGCCGCGCCGGGTGCGCCCCTGCCAGGGGGCTCAAGCCAACGGCCGTCGAGGTGCCATTTCTCGGCGGCCGTTCGCTGTGCCGCATAATCGGCCGCGATGACCGACGAACCGCGGATGCGGCTTGACGAGGGTCGCGGGCTGCTCGACCGCGGCGATCCCGATGCCGCGGGCCGCACGCTCGCCCCGCTCACCGGCAACCCCGATCCCGAGCTCGCCGGTCACGCCTGGCTGCTGATCGGGACGGCCCGCTACCGTCTCGACGACGAGGAGGGCGCCATGGCCGCCTGGAAGGCGGCGGCGCAGAGCGGCGGATCGGCAAGCTGGCTCGGCTGGCGCAGCATGGCCGAGCAGCAGGTCCGTGACGGGGACCTCGCCGCGGCCATCGAGTCGTACCGAGAGGCGGACCGCAGCGCTCCCCCACAGGAGCGCGGTGCCATTGCCAATCGCATCGCATGGCTCCTCAAGGAGACGGGCCACGACTTTGCGGCCCGCCGCCAGTTCAACCGCGCACGCGGCCCGTATGCCACGCAGGTGCCGTTCGTCACGTACGCGATCATCGGCATCTGCCTCGGCGTCTTCGGGATCGACGCGATCCTGAGCGGGGGCGAGTCGCTCGCGAACGGGCTCGGACCGATCGGTGCCAACAACCTCATCAACGCCGGCGAGGTGGCGGACGGGGAGTGGTGGCGCATCTTCACCAGCGCGTTCGTCCACCTCGGCCTCATTCACCTCGGCTTCAACATGTACGTCCTGTACCTGTACGGGCCGATCGTTGAGCGCCTGTACGGGCACTTGGAGTACGCGGTGATCTACCTGCTGTGCGCGGCCGGCGGCAGCATCCTCACCATCCTCGTCGATCCCGGCGCCTTCGCCGCGGGCGCGTCCGGGGCGATCTTCGGGCTCGTCGCGCTCCTCTTCGCCGTGTCGCGGCGGCACAACGCCATGCTCGGCCCGCAGGCGCGGCGAATGGTCGCGGGGACCGGCGGATACCTGGTCTTCCTGCTCATCTTCACGTTCATCGTCCCCGGCATCAGCTGGACCGGGCACCTCGGCGGCCTCGCCGTGGGCGCGGTGCTCGGCTTCGCGCTGCCGCCGACCGGCGTGGCGACCATGTCCGGCATGTGGCGCGCCCCGGATGGAACTCGCCTCGACCGGGGGCTGCCGCTCGCCCTTCGCGCCGCGGTGTTCATCGGCGTTGCCGCTGTGCTGGCGGTGGGGACGGTCGTCGCAGTCGGGAACCTCGGTTAGCGCGACCTCGGCCCGCGTACCATCCTTCAGACCATGTGCTTCGATACCGACGCCCGACCCCCGCTCCCGCCGATTCGCGGCGCATCGATCGATGCCGGACCGCGGACCCTCACCAGCCGCGATGGCACCGCAATCGCCGCCTACGCCGCGCGCGCCGAGCACCCGAGCGGCGCGGGGATCGTGATCATCCCCGACGTGCGGGGCCTGCACCCGTACTACGAGGAGCTGACCAGGCGCTTCGCCGAGGCCGATGTGGACGCGGTCGCCGTGGACCTCTACGCGCGCACGGCCGGCGCCGAGCTCCGGGCGGCGGGGTTCGAGTACGAGCCGCACGTCCTCCAGCTCGACCCGGCAGCCATCAGCGACGACGTCGCTGCTGCCGCGGCATTCCTGCGCAGCGCCGAGGGCGGGGCGCCGGCGCGGCTCTACACCGTCGGCTTCTGCCTGGGAGGGCGGGTAAGCCTGCTCACCGCGGCGGCCGGCATCGGGGCCGACGGCGTCATCGGGCTCTATCCGTGGCCGGTCGGGCCGCATCGCAGCGGGCTCCCGGCACCCGCCGACGAGGCGCGGCGCTTCGCATGCCCGGTGCTCGCGATCTACGGGGAGGCGGACGCCGGCATTCCCGCCGAGTCGCGCGACGAGTTCGAGCGGGCGCTGACCGCGGCCAGCGTGCCGCATCGGACGATCGTGTACGAGGGAGCGCCGCACTCGTTCTTCGATCGCAAGGCCACCGACTTCGCCGATGCGAGCACCGCGGCGTGGACCGAGATGCTCGACTTCATGGACGTCGCCACAGCGTCGACCTAGCCCGCCGTCGAGTGCCGTGCTGGGGGCGCATCGGTCTAGAATCAGTCCTCCCGCCCACGCTCCCACGGAGTACCGATGATCGACTTCTCGCTGACCGATGCGCAGCGCGAGGTGCAGCGCACCGCGCGCGCCTTCGCCCAGCGCGAGATCCTGCCGCGGATCCGCGAGCTCGACGAGAGCGCCACCTACGACCGAACCCTGTACGAGAAGATGGGCGCCGAGGGGTTCCTCGGCCTGCCGATCCCCGAGAAGTACGGCGGCGCGGGCATGGACTACATCGCCTTCGCGCTGCTGTGCGAGGAGATGGAGCGCGCCGACACCGCGTTCCGGGTGATCCTCTCGGTCCACACCGGGCTCAACTCGCTGACACTGCTGCAGTGGGGGAGCGAGGAGCAGAAGGAGCGCTACCTCGTGCCCCAGGCGCGGGGCGAGAAGCTCGCCACGTTCGGCCTGACGGAGCCCGGGGTGGGATCCGATGCGGCCAACCTGGCGACCACGGCCCGCCGCGATGGCGACCGCTACATCCTCAACGGCAGCAAGATCTGGATCAGCCTGGCCGACACCGCGGACCACGTCCTCGTCTTCGCCAACGTCGATCGCTGCGAAGGGCCACAAGGGCATCACCGCGTTCATCGTGGAGCGGTCGTTCCCCGGCTTCTGCTCCGAGTCGCTGCACGGCAAGCTCGGCGTCCGCGCCGGAAACACCGGCATCCTCACCTTCAGCGACTGCGAGGTGCCGGCGGCCAACCGGGTCGGCGAAGAGGGCGAGGGCTTCACGATCGCCATGAGCGCCATCGACCAGGGCCGCTACACCGTGGCGGCGGGATCGGTCGGGCTGGCGCAGGCGTGCCTGGACGCATCGGTCAAGTACGCGCACGAGCGCAAGACGTTCGGCTAGCGAGATCGGCGAGCACCAGCTCGTGAAGCAGATGCTGGCGAAGATGGAGCAGGGGATCGAGGCCGGGCGGCTGCTGGTCTGGAAGGCGGGCTGGAAGAAGAACGCCGGCGAGCGCAACACGCGCGAGACGTCGCTGGCGAAGTGGTTCTGCACCGACCACGCGGTGGCCTCGGCCATGGACGCCATCCAGGTCCACGGCGCGTACGGCTACTCGAACGAGTACCCGGTGGAGCGCTACCTGCGCAACTCGAAGGGCTCGGTGATCTACGAGGGAACCTCGCAGATCCACACCGTCATGCAGGCCGACTACCTGCTCGGGTATCGGCAGGACAAGCCGCTCCGCATGCCGCAGCCGCCCTTCGAAGGCGAGATGTAGCTAGGACGGTCGCAGCACGAGGCGCTCGACGGTCGCCTCGTCGACGGCCGCAGTCGACCAGGGGATCGGGACTCCCTCGCCGCGCAGCCACAGCTTCAGCAGGTCGCGGTAGTGAGGAGAGAGCGGGTTCCCCGACTGCCCGCCCGCCAGCACGAAGCGCGAGCGCCTCGACGTCGGCGAGGTCGATGACCATCCGGTGGTTCGCGATGGCGCCGGGGTTGCGCAACGGATCGAGTGGCCGCACGCCTGCCTGCGCCACGGTGTTCCCGTCGCCCCCGACACGCAGCGGGCCGAGGTTGAGCACGCGATCGAGCGGAGCGGCGACTCCGAGGGCATGACGCAGCGTCAGCGGCCGGACGTCGCCCCACGCCCATCGCGCCGGATCGGCCCCATGCCTGGCGACGAGGGTCGTGACTGCCGAGCTGAGCGCTCCGCGGATCATCACGGAGCGGTCCGATCCGTCGCGCAGCGCGGCCACCACCCGGCTCACCGAGCGTGTGCCGAGCGAGGTGCCTCCCACGGCCTCACCGATGCCGCCGCCGAGCGACCAGCGCCAGCTGTTCGGGGCGGCCTCGCGTGCGATGGAGGCGGCGAGCTCGGCCACGAGGAGCTCGAAGACCGATGCCGCCGCGGAGTCCGCGCCGACCACGCCGTCCCACGAACGCAGCAGCTCCAGCGCGAGGCGCTCCGCGCCGTCGCCTTCGCCACCGGCGGCCAGGACCGTGTCGCGCATCTCGCGCCAGGGGACGCAGGTCACGTCGCACTGGAGCGCCGCGGCGGAGTCCACGTTCCAATCGGCGCGGGCTTCGAGCTGCTCGACGATCGCGGCGGCCCGGTAGCCGTCCAGCCAGTCCGAGCCGAGGTACGGGGCGTCGGGATCATCGGAGCGCGGGGCGTTGTTGGCCGTCGCGACGAACCCGGTGTCGGGATCGAGGAGATGCGGCATCTCGTCGAAGGGCAGAGCTGCCCGTCCCATCCGCCGTCCCACGCCGGGCGTCGGTAGCATCCCGGTTCCCGCGTCGACGGCGAGGAAGGGTCCCGACGAGCTGCCAGCCGATGTGGCCGTCGGCGATCGGCATAGGCCACGTTGAGCGGCGGCCCCGGCCACTCCGCGAACGCCCGCCGGAAGCGTCTCGAAGTCGCGTGCCCGCACGACGTCGAGGAGGCCGCGAACCGGCGCGGGCTCGAGCCACGTCGCGGCCAGCGACAGCGCCGTGCCGGTGCGCATCGAGGAGCGGTGTCACGACGGGGCCGCGCGCCGTCACGATGACCTCGAGGGCCTCCGGCTCGCCGCCCCGCACGGCGATCCGCTCGCCGATCCGGGTGAGCGGCTCCGGGCCGTGCGGGCCGCGCGCCGTGTCGTCGTCGAGCGAGATCTCCTCCCAGAACAGGTCGGCGGAGTCGGTGCAGGCCGGCGGTGATGCCCCAGGCGACGTGGCCGTTGTGGCCGCTCGGGAACGTCGGGCGATCCGACGAACGACGCGCCGGCGACTTCCCAGTCCGGCGTCCGCAGGTGAGCCAGGTACCACGGCGGAGGGACGTCCGGCGGCGAGGTGCGGGTCGTTCGCCAGGATCGGGCCGCCGGTGCTCGTGCGCGACGATGCGACGGCCCAGGCGTTCGAGCGCGCCGGCGCCGCCGACGGAGGTCACGCAGCGCGGCGAGGTCCCCGGCGAGCCGATCGAGCGACGGCCCGGCGAGGCTGCCGGGCGGCATCGTCGCCGGCAGCCAGTCGGCGTACGGCCGATGCAGCGCCAGCAGTGCATCGGGGCCGTCGGACTCGAGGAGGGCCAGCCGGCCACCTCCACGTCCCAGTTGCCGGCGAGCGTCAGCGACTGGAGGCCGCCGAGCGCGAGGACGTCGGCGACATCCCACGCGGTCGCGCGTCGCGCGCAGCAGGACGAGCTCGTGGGGCCGCGGTCCGGCGGCTCCGCGCGGCGTTGATGCCCGCCACGTACGCCTCCACCATGGCGACGATGTCGGGATCGAGCGCGGACACCTGGCGCTCGGCCACCCGACGGAAGCCGAGCGTGCGCGTCAGCCGGTCGATCGGAAGCGCCGGCGCGCCGAGGATCTCGGCCAGCGTTCCGCGGCCGGCGCGGAGACGCAGCTCGAGCTGGAAGGCGCGGTCCTGGCCGTGGCAGAAGCCCAGCCCGAACCATGCGTCGGCGTCGTTCGCGGCGGTCACGTGGGGGATTCCCCAGCGGTCGCGCGCCACGCTGATCGGCGCCGTCGAGCCCGGCCAGCGCGGATCTCGCCACGCGTTCTCGGGAACCGGCGGCCGAGCAGGCGGAGCGAGGATCGCAGGCCTGGCCGATCGGGCATCCGCCGCATGATGCCACCGTATACTCGGCCGCGTGAGTCGGACCCTCGAGCTCATCGCCGGCGTGGTGCTCTTGCTCATCGGGCTGCTCCTCATCGCCAGCGAGCCGCTCGCGAACATGATCAGCGGGCTGAGTGCGGGCGAGGAGCTGCTCCGATGGTGGCCCGTGCTGGTCATCGGCCTCTCGCTGTTCTTCCTCGTCCCGGCCCTGGTCGGTGGGCCGAATCGGCGTCTGCGGGCTGGCATGGTGATCCCCGGTGCCCTCCTGGCCGGCATCGGCGGGGCGCTCCTGTACAGCAGCCTCAACGACGACTGGAACGCGTGGGCCTACCTGTGGACCGTGATCCCCTTCAGCTTCGGCCTCGGCATGTACGCCGCCGGCTGGATCGCCGATGCGCCGGCGTTCAAGTGGATCGGCTCGGCGCTGGCGATCGGTGCCGTCGCGGCCTACCTCGTCTTCGCGACGACCTTCGGGGGCGAGGCATTTCGGCTCGTGGCCGCCATCGGCCTGCTGGCCCTGGGCGGGGCGCTGACGGTGGGCGGCCTGGCGGAGCGGCTCAGCCGCAAGTCGGCCCCGTAGCTCAGCCGCGCTTCACGTAGCGGTCGAACCACTCGAGGATTCGCTCGAGGCGATCGACGCGTCGGTCGGGACGTCCGTGGGACTTCATCTCGTGGTGCTCCTCGGGATAGAGGATGTACTCGACGTCCTTCCCGAGGACCTTGAGGGCCGTGAAGAGCTGCTCGTTGTCCGATGCGGGACAGATGCGGTCCTCCTCCGCCTGGAGCATGAGCAGCGGCGTGCTGATGTTCCGCGCGTTCCGGAGCGGTGAGCCGCGCCAGAGCTGCTGCATGCCCGCGTCGCTCAGCGGATCACCGAGGCCGCCACGCCGGTTGTAGTGGACGCCGAAGTACGAGTTCGCCCACGCCGACGCCTGGTTGGCCACGCCGTTCTCGGAGCATGCCGCCCGGAATCGGTCGGTGACTCCGATGAGCCATTGCGTCAGGAAGCCGCCATAGGACAGCCCCATGACCGCCAGGCGGTCGGGGTCGGCCAGGCCGCGGGCAACGAGACCGTCCACCGCCGCCAGCGCGTCTGCCGCGTCGACCTCACCCCAGTGGGTCGAGAGCCCACCTACCCACGCGGTCCCGAAGGTCGCTGACCCACGGATGTTCGGCATGAGGACCCGGTAGCCCGCCGCGCACAGCGCGATCTCGTCGAGCGTTCCACCCGGGCCCCAGGCACCGGTCGGGCCGCCGTGGATGTGAAGCACCGTCGGCAGTCGGCGCCTCCCTGCACCGAGCGGTGATGCCAGCCACGAGTGGATCGGACCGCCGGGTCCATCGAGCCACAGCTCGTCCAGCTCGACCCTGGGGAGCCGTGACACCCAGGCCGATCCCTCCCGGCTCAGCCGACGAGGCACGCCCGTGTCGATGGTCCAGACGTCGCCGGCCTCGCCTTCGATGGCCGCCGCCACGGCGACCCGTCCGCCGCCGACGTCGATGCCCGAGGCGGCAATGCGGAGGTTTGGGTCGATCATCGGCTCGGCGCTGGCGTCCAGCGAGACCCGGTACGGGACGTCACGCCCGTTCGTCCCCACGATCACCGCGATCGTCTCGTCGTCCAGCCACACCGGTCCGGGTGACTCTTCCGAGGCGAGCAGGTCGTTCCATGCCCACTCGCCGATCGGACGATCGAGGTCGCGAGTGAGATTGCGTGGCGTCCCGCTCCGCAGGTCCATCACCCACAGCTCGGGCTGCGTCTCGTCGGGCGGATCCTCGCGATCGGTGCCGACGAATGCGAGGCGCCTCCCATCGGGCGAGAAGGCCGGGCGGCCGGCGTCGCCGGGCAGGCTGACAAGCTCGCGAATGCGCGGCCGCGTGCCATCGGTCCCGATCCACCAGATCTGGGAGCGCGGGTTGATGTTGGCGTCCGGACCACGGTCCGCCTCAAACGCGATGCGGTGGCCGTCGGGTGACCATGCCGGGTTCAGGGCGTCGAAGTCCCCGTGGGTCAGCTGCCGCGGTGTTGCGCCCGGTCGGAACGGCATGAGCCACAGATGCGCGCGGCGGTCGATGTGCCCGGACTCGTCGTCGCGGAAGTCGAGGCGGGTGATTCGGCGGGCGAGCGGGGTTCTGCCCTTCCGCTCCGTGCCCACGATGAACCGCGGGTCGCCTGCTGCCGCCACGAGGGCCAGGCGATCGCCGCGCGGGCTCCAGTGGACGCTCGACACGCCGTGCTTCAGGTCGGTGAGGCGCCACGGCTCGCCTCCCCCGAGCGGCAGCACCCACGCCTGGGAGGCGGCCTCGTTGGATCCGACGGCTGCGCGCACGAACGCGAGATGGCGACCGTCGGGCGAGATGGCAGGCCCGCCATCACGGACGCGGCCGCGGGTCAGCTGGCGCGGCCGGCCCCCGCGCGTGGAGCGCATCCACAGGTGCGACTCGTAGTCGTCGCGGCGAACTCGGCGCAGCGTGTACACCACCGCCGACCCATCGGGTGCAACACGGAACGACTCGAGCGCAACCTGGGCGCGCACGAGAGCCCCGGGCGAGGTTGCTGGTGAACCGCGTCGCATTCGCCGGAGTATGCACGGTAACCGCGGGCGTGCGGGAATCGTTGACCCGAATCGGTGGGCTGTGCCATCCTGCCGCGACCGACGCGGGCCACTGCGATTCGGCGTGGCGCGCCCCCGACACCGCGTGGAGGCAGTCCCCAGTGACAATCCGAGGCCGTCAGACCCTCACGATCGTCGTCGTCCTGGCCAGCATCCTGGCTGCCTGCACGGGGACCCAGTCCTCGCCGGGTGCCTCCGAGCCCGATGGCTCGGAGCCCGCGTCCAGCGGCGGGAGCACCGCAACCGGCGGCACGGTCCGCATCGGCCTCCCCGGATATCCCGACAGCCTGAACCCGGGCCTCGCCGTGCTCGCGGAGTCGTACACGATCTACGAGCTGGTCTACGACACGCCGGTGGCCGTGACGGCCACGGGCGAGTGGGTCCCGAGGCTCGCGACCGAGTGGTCCGTCTCCGAGGATGGCCTCACCTGGACCATGACCCTGGTCGAGGGCGCGACATTCCACGATGGCGAGCCGGCCGACGCCGACGACGTGGCGTTCTCGGTCGAGTTCTACCGCGACAACGAGTTCCCGCTCCTCACCTCCTACGCTGAGCCCTTCGTCGAGGTCACCGTCGTCGATCCTGTGACCATCACGCTCACCACGGAAGATCCGATGTCGCAGCCGCTGTTCGAGCAGAACATGGCCGCGATCTACGTCCTTCCCGAGCACATCTGGGCCAACGAGGACCCGCAGGAGTTCGGGAACGAGGAGATGATCGGGACCGGGCCGTTCACCCTCACGGAGACGAGCCAGGGCGAGTCCGTCGAGCTGGCCGCGAACCCCGACTATTGGGGCACCGCGGCGGCAATCGACGGCGTCATCTTCCAGACCATCACCAACGCCGATGCGCGCATCACGGCACTGACCACCGGGGAGATCGATGCCCTCACCGAGTTCCCGGCGACCGCGCATCACGACGCTCGAGAACGCCGAGAACGTCGTCGTGAACAGCGCCGCGACTCCCGGCGGTCAGCTACGCGACATCTTCTTCAACATCACCACCGAGGAGAACTGCCCGGCGGACGTGGGCGTCTGCTCCGGTCATCCCGCGCTGAAGGACCTCGCGGTGAGGCAGGCCCTTGCCCATGCCGTGGACAAGTCGCAGATCATCCAGGTGTCGTGGCTGGGGCTGGCCACGCCCGGACTGAGCCTGGTGACTCCGGCCCACGGTGACTTCTACGCGACGGACATCCCCGACTACGCCTTCGACATCGCCGAGGCCAACCGGCTCCTCGACGAGGCGGGCTACGAGGACACCGACGGCGACGGCATCCGCGAGTGCCTGGCCGACCAGGACTGCGAGACCGGCGACCTCACCTTCCGGCTCAACTACCCCGATGACAGCGACACCGCGCCGCGCGAGGCGGAGCAGCTGCAGGACACCTGGACCCAGGTCGGGGTTGCCGTCCAGATCCAGGGCTTCGACCCGGACACGCTGACCAGCCTGTGCTGCCCGGGCTTCGACTTCGACGTCATCATCTGGAGCTGGTACACCGACATCGATGCCGGCGGGCTCCTCGGGGTGGCAACGTGCGCCGAGATCCCGTCCGGGTTCAGCGAGACGGGGTACTGCAACCCCGAGTACGACGAGCTGTTCGACGCGCAGGCAGTCGAGCTCGACCAGGCCACCCGGATGGACCAGATCCACGAGCTCCAGCAGATCCTGGTGGACGACGTGGTCTATATCGTCCCGTACTACTTCCCGTCGATCCAGGCGTGGCGGACGGACACGTTCACCGGCTGGATCGAGGGGAGCCCCACGCTCGGGCTCGAGGATCCCGGCCAGCTGACCGTCCTCCGACCGTCCGAATAGCGCGAACCGGCGTCGGGCCGCGGGCGAGAGATCTCGTCGATGGGCCAGCGAGGCGGGTATCTGCTTCGCAAGGTGGGCTGGGCGTTGGTCACGCTCGTCGTGGTCATCACCCTCAACTTCGTCCTGTTCCGGATCCTGCCCGGGGATCCGGCCAAGGCAGGCGTCCGTGACCCGCGGCTCAACGAGGCCGCGATCGAGGAGCTCCGCGTACGGTTCGGTCTCGACAAGCCGGTCCTGATCAACCTCGAGGGCGGCAATCCCTTCGACACGCAGTTCACCGCCTACATCGCCGCGCTCATGCGCGGCGACCTCGGCTCCTCGTACGCCTACCGTGACCAGGAGGTCGCGGACATGCTCGGCCAGGCGCTCGTCAACACGCTCTGGCTCGTGCTCCCCGCGGAGGCGTTCGCGGTCATCCTCGGCGTGATTCTCGGCCTCTTCGCGGCCTGGCGTCGAGGGCGAGCCGCCGACATGGCGTCCGTGACGTTCAGCCTCTTCATGTGGGCGCTGCCGATCTTCTTCCTCGGCATCATCCTTCTGATCGCCGGGGCGACCTGGTTCGGGCTGCCCACCTCGGGTCGCTTGACCATCGGCGCCGAGTACGCCTCGCCCCTCGATCTCGCCTGGGACATCGGCCGCCACCTGCTGCTGCCGACCCTCACGCTCGGCCTGGCGCTCCTTGGCGAGTACATGCTGATCATGCGCAGCAGCGTGCTGGAGGTCTTCGGGGAGGACTACATCCTCACCGCGCGGGCCAAGGGCCTGTCGACCTACCGCATCATCCGCCACCACGCGCTGCGGAACGCCATGCTGCCGATGGTGACGCTCATCGCGCTGACGCTCGGCTTCACCGTCGCCGGCGCGATCCAGGTCGAGGCGGTGTACTCGTGGCCCGGTCTCGGCTCGCTCACCGTCAACGCGGTGTCGGACCGCGACTACCCGGTCCTCCAGGGCGCCTTCCTGCTCCTGGCGGTCTCGGTGATCATCGCCAACCTCGCCGCGGAGCTGGTGTACGGCTGGCTGGACCCGCGCGTGGTGGAGGACTGAGCCGATGACCGTCGTCGTCGAGGCCACCAACCCGGTCCAGCCGGCAGCCGAGCCACGCTTCCGCTGGCGCTCCTTCATGCGTCATCGATCCGGGCGTCATCGGCTTCGTGATGCTGCTCACGACGGTCGTCGTGGCGGTCTTCGCCCCGTTCATTGCGCCGTACGACCCCTACGCCCCGGTCCAGATCACGATCGACGACATCTTCCAGGCCCCATCGCCCGCGCACCTGCTCGGGACCGATGACGCCGGCAAGGACGTCCTCTCCTCGCTGATCTACGGCGCCCGGGTGTCGCTCATCGTGGGCTTCACGGCCGCCGCGATCGCGATCTTCATCGGAGCCCTCGATCGGCATCGTGGCCGGGTATCAGCGCGGCTGGATCGGCTCGCTGCTGATGCGGATCACCGACGTCTTCCTCGTCATCCCGGACCTGGCGCTCATGATCGTGCTCGTCGCGATCCTCGGCCCGTCGCTGCGGACGATCATCCTCGTCATCGGCATCCTCGGGTGGACCGGCACCGCCCGACTGGTGCGCGCGCAGACCCTGTCGGTGCGTGAGCGGAAGTACGTCATGCGCGCCAAGGCCGTCGGGGCCAACGACGCCCATGTCCTGCGCCACCACATCCTGCCCGCGGTGCTGCCGCTGATGCTGGCCAACATGGTGCTCGTCGTGAGCATCGCCATCCTCGAGGAGTCGAGCCTCGCCTTCCTGGGCCTGGGTGACCCGACCCTCATCAGCTGGGGCCAGATGCTCAACTTCGCCTTCGAGCGGGGCGCCATCAGCGCTGGCGCATGGTGGGCGCTCCTCTCGCCGGGCTTCGCCATCGTGTGGGTCGTGCTCGGCACCACACTGCTCGGCACGGCCCTCGAGGACGCGGTGAACCCGCGCCTCAAGCGCCATCACCTCGAGTCTCCGGGTGCCGACGTTGCGCGCCCCGAACCTGCCCCGTCGGCGCCGAGCCCGATGTCCGCGTCAGCGACGCCCATCACCGAGGTCGCCAGTCCCATCCTCCAGGTGCGCGACCTGGCCATCGAGTTCGCCGGACCTCACGGGCCGATGCGCGCGGTCGACGGCGTGAGCTTCGACCTGCGGCGCGGCGAGACGCTCGGGCTCGTCGGCGAGTCGGGCTGTGGCAAGACGACGACCGTGCTCGGCCTGATGCGCCTCCTCCCGCCCGGCGGGAAGATCGTCGGCGGCTCGGTGTGGTTCGACGGCGTGGACCTCGTGGGGCTCGACGGGCCCTCGCTCCGGGCGTTCCGCTGGACCCGCCTCTCGCTGGTCTTCCAGGGGGCCATGAACGCGCTGAACCCGGTGCGCACGGTGGGTGACCAGATCGCCGAGGCCATTCGCCTCCACTTCCCGGAGACGTCGAAGGGCGAGGCTGCTCAGCGCTCGGGCGAGCTCCTCGAGCGCGTCGGGATCCCGGCGCGGCGCGCGCGCGAGTACCCGCACACCTACTCGGGTGGCATGCGCCAGCGCGCGATGATCGCGCTGGCCCTGGCCTGTGACCCGGACGTCATCGTGGCCGACGAGCCGACGACCGCGCTCGACGTCATGGTCCAGGCCCAGATCCTCGAGCTCCTCGGCGGCATCGCCCGCGACTTCGGGATGGGGATCATCCTCGTCACCCACGACCTCGGTGTCGTGGCGCAGGTCTGCGACCGCGTGGTCGTCATGTACGGCGGCGTCGTGGCCGAGGAGAACGACGCGGCGACGCTGTACCGCGAGCCGCAGCATCCCTACACCCAGCAGCTGCTCCTGTCGTTCCCCGATCTGGCGCATCCGGATCGGCCCCTCCGCGGCATCCCGGGATCGCCGCCACGCCTCGACGCCATGCCGGCGGGCTGCCGCTTCGCTCCGCGATGTCCGCACGCCTTCGAGCGCTGCCACGTCGAGCGTCCGCCCGAGTACCCGGCCGCCGGGGGCCGGGCATCGTGCTTCCTCCTCGACCCGGCCGAGAAGCGCCGATGACCGAGACGCTGCCGAGCGCGACGAAGACCGACACGCTGCTCAGCGTCCAGGGCCTCGTCAAGGCCTTTCCCGGCCAGCGCTCGCTGAAGCGACGTGTTCGCCCGGCGGCCCGCCGCACCGGTCCGTGCCGTCGACGGCATCAGCTTCGAGCTTCGCCGCGGGGAGGTGCTCGCCCTGGTCGGCGAGTCCGGCTGCGGCAAGACCACCACCGGCAATCTGCTGATGGGCCTCCTCGCCCCGACCGGGGGTCGCGTCATGCTCGACGGTGAGGAGGTCGGCCGGCTCTCCGGCCGAGGGCTGCGGCGGCTTCGCCGCAAGGTGCAGATGGTCTTCCAGGACCCGTACGAGTCCCTGAACCCCCGGATGCGGGTCGGCCAGATCGTCGCGGAGCCGCTGCGGGTCCACAAGGTGGCGTCGGGTGCCGCGCTTCGCGAACGGGTCGCCGCGGCGCTCACGGCGGCGGGGCTGACGCCGGTCGATGCGTACCTGCGACGCTACCCGTTCGAGCTGTCTGGCGGGCAGCGGCAGCGCGTGGTCATCGCGTCGGGACTGGCGCTCGAGCCGACCCTGCTCATCGCCGACGAGCCGGTGAGCATGCTCGACGTCAGCATCCGCGCCGACATCCTCAATCTCCTCGGGTCGCTCGCTCGCGACCGCGGGATCGGGGTCGTGATGATCACCCACGACCTGTCGACCGTCGCTGCCTACGCCGACCGCATCGCGGTCATGTATCTCGGGCGCATCGTCGAGCACGGCCCTACCCGCGAGGTGCTCGCCAACCCGCGCCACCCGTACGCACAGGCCCTGCTGAGCGTCGTGCCCGTGCCGGATCCGTCCCTGCGGCGGCGGCCGGTCATCCTCGGTGGCGAGACGCCGGACCCGTCGCGGATCCCGTCGGGGTGCCGCTTCCACCCACGCTGCCCCGTCGCATTCGACCGATGCCCGACCATCGACCCTCCGCTCTTCGAGATCAACGCTACCCACCAGGCGGCCTGCCTGCTCCTGGAGGGGTCCCCCGAGGCCTAGCACTCACGACACGGTGGTGACAGATCCGCTCGGTCTGCGTACAATGTGAGCATCTGTGCAGGAGTGAGCAATTGCTCACACTCGCCCCGGAGGTCGGCTTGACCGACGAGCTCGACAACGCGGAGCACGAGCTCCTCGCCCGCATCGCCCATCGCTGGTACCTCGACGATCGGACGCAGAGCGAGATCGCGCGCGAGTTCGGGCTGTCGCGTCCCAAGGTGCAACGGCTGCTCGAGCGGGCGCGCCAGAGCGGGGTGGTCCAGATCCACATCGAGGCGCCGATCGGCGTCGACCTCGGCCTCGAGGCGCGGCTGATGGGCGCCTTCGAGCTGACCGATGCGATCGTCAGCCAGTCCGCGCCCGACCCCGAGTCCCAGCGTGCCGGCGTCGCGCGCAGCGCGGCCCGATACCTGGAGCGCCACCTCCGTGACGGGCTGGTTGTGGCGGTCAGTCACGGCAGGGACACCGGGGCGGTCCCTCGTCACTTCCGACCTGCCGGGCCGGTCGACAGCACCTTCGCCAGCGCCATGGGCGGATCGCCCAAGATCGACGAGCCGACGAACCCCAACGGCATCTGCCGCGCCCTTGCCGAGCGCAGCGGTGGCCGGGCCGAGAGCCTGTTCGCCCCCGCGTACGTCGAGAGCGCCGAGGTCCGCGACAGCCTGCACGCCCAGGAGGCGGTCTCGCACGTCCTGCGTACCGCGGCGGCGGCCGACATCGCCCTGGTCGGCATCGGCGGGACCGACGACAACTGCACCATGGTCCGCAGCGGGTGTCTCGGCCTCGACGAGATCGCCCGGCTCCGGGAGGAGGGCGCGGTCGGTGACGTCCTCGGCAACTACGTCGACATCGGCGGCGCTCTCATCGCCTCGCCGCACTCGGAGCGGCTCGTCGGCCTCACCCTCGACGACCTGCGTGGCATCGACAACGTCGTGGCCATCGTCAGCGGCGCTGAGAAGCCGCGCGCCATCCTTGGGGTGCTGCGGGCCGGGATCGTGGACGTGCTGATCACCGACGAGACCAATGCGCGGACGGTCCTCGGGCTCGCGCAGGGAGGAGATGCCTGATGCCGGTGGTTCCCACCCAGCAGATCGTGAAGCAGGCGTTCGACGCTCGCTACGGAGTGGCGGCGATCAACGTGGTCAACGACCTCACCATGGAGGCGGTCCTCGCCGCGGCCGAGGAACTGCGCGCGCCGCTCATCGTGCAGACCTCGGTGAAGACGGTGAAATCCGTCGGCGCCGACGTGCTCATGGCGATGTGGCGTGCCATGACCGCGGACATCAGCGTGCCGGTGGCGCTACACCTCGACCATTGCCCGGAGCGCGACGTGATCAGCCTGTGCCTCGAGAAGGGCTGGAGCTCGGTGCTCTTCGACGGCTCGAAGCTGTCGGTCGACGAGAACAAGCGCCAGTGCACCGAGGTCGTCGCCGAGGCCGAGCGCTACGGGGCACTGGTCGAGGGCGAGATCGAGGGCTTCAAGCGAGTCGAGGACGTTGCCGACGACGAGGAGCCCGAGGAGCAGACCCTCGAGACGGCGGTCGACTTCATCACCTCCACCGGGGTGGACGTCTTCGCCCCGGCGATCGGCAACGCGCATGGCATGTATCGGTCCACGCCCAAGCTGGACAGCCAGCGGGTGACCGACATCGTCGAGGCCACGGGCATTCCGGTCGCGCTCCACGGTGGCACCGGCATGACCGCCGAGCAGTTCGCGGACCTGGTCGGTCGCGGCTGTGCCAAGGTCAACATCTCGACGGCGCTGAAGATCGCCTTCATGCAGGCCGGCTACGACCACATGGCTGCCAACCCGGGCAAGTTCGATCCACCGTCACAGTTCGAGGAACAGCGCACCGCGGTGGTAGAGATGGCCAAGGAGCACATCCGCCTCCTCGGCAGCGAGGGCAAGGCCTGATGCCGGCCCTGGTGTTCGACTGCGACGGCGTCCTGGCCGATACGGAGCGTGATGGCCACCGCGTCGCCTTCAACCAGGCGTTCGAAGAGCTCGGGCTGCCGCTCGAGTGGTCGGTGGAGACCTACCAGGAGAAGCTCAAGGTGGCCGGGGGCAAGGAGCGGATGGCCACCGAGCTGACGCCCGAATTCGTCTCGGCCAATGGCCTGCCTGCGGACCCGAAGGGCCAGGCCGAGCTCCTGGCCGGCTGGCATCGGCGCAAGACGGCGATCTACACCGACATGGTATCCGCGGGCCGCCTCGCGCCGCGGCCCGGGATCGGCCGTGTCATCGCGGAGGCGGACGACGCCGGCTGGGCGCTGGCCGTGGCATCGACGTCGGCGGAGCCATCGGTGCGGGCCATTCTCGAGCAGGCGGCCGGGCCCGAGCGCGCGGCGCGATTCGTCGTCCTCGCCGGCGACATCGTGGAGCGCAAGAAGCCGGCCCCGGACATCTATCTGCTGGCCCTGGAGCGCCTCGGGGCGTCGCCCGCCGAGACACTCGTCATCGAGGACTCTCGCAACGGACTGCTGGCGGCGGTCGAGGCTGGGCTGCGCTGCGTCATGACCGTCAACGGCTACACCGAGCACGAGGACGCCTCCGAGGCGCTGCTGGTCGTCACATCGCTGGGCGACCCCGGCGGCGAGACGACCCGCGTCATCGCCAACCGGAGCCCGGCGCAGCCCGGCAACTACGTCACCCTGGCCGATCTGGAGAGCTGTCTGGCCGGCTGAGGCTGGTCTGGTCACTGAAGGAGGTTCGTGTATGGCAAGTCCCGCGCTCGACGACGTCGATCTCGTCCTGAGGACGATGTCGAAGACCATCGTCGACAACACGGAGTACTTCTCCCAGCTCGACGCCGTCGTGGGCGACGGCGACTTTGGCTACTCGCTGCGCAGTGGCTTCGAGGTCGTCGGCGCAGAGCTCGACAGCTTCGACCACTCGAGCGTGGGCTCCGTGCTCAAGAAGGTCGGCCTCACCATGTCCGCAAAGGTAGGTGGGTCGAGCGGGCCGTTCTGGGGGACGGCCTTCCTCCGGGCCGGCATCACCGCGGGTGACAAGACCGAGCTGGCGCCGGAAGACCTGATTGCCATGCTCCGCGCGGCGGTCGAGGGGATCATGGCGCGCGGGAACGCATCGCTCGGGGAGAAGACTCTCCTCGACGCGCTCGTTCCGGCCATCGACAGCCTCGAGGAGAGCTTCAAGCAGCCGATCACGGATGACGGCGTCGCGGCACTCCAGAAGGCCGCCGACGTGGCAGTTGCCGCCGCCGAGAACACCAAGGGCATGCTCGCCATGCGCGGCCGCGCCGCGTACACGGGCGAGCGCAGCCGCGACTCCGTCGATGCCGGGGCGACCGCCATCGGCGTGATTCTCCAGGACATCAGCGCCGCCTGGCGCGACAAGTACAGCACCTGAAGGAGACCCAGGGCGTGAAGAAGTTCGTCAACGATCCCAGCCAGTTCGTCGCCGAGTTCCTCGAGGGCGTCGCGCTCGCGAGCGGCGGCTCCCTCAAGTACGAGCCGAAATACAACCTCATCTACCGCGCCGACATGCCCAAGGCCGACCGGGTCTCGATCATCCAGGGCTCCGGCTCGGGTCACGAGCCCGCCCACACCATGATCGTCGGCCCCGGCATGCTCGACGCCGCCTGCCCCGGGGACGTCTTCGCCGGCCCGCCGGTGGAGTTCGTGACCGAGACCTCGAAGCTGATGGACACCCCGGCGGGCGTCCTCTACCTGGTCAACAACTACACCGGCGACCGCGCCGCGTGGGAGATGGCCAAGGAGCTCCAGGAGGCCGAGGGCCAGAAGATCGGCTACCTCCTCGTCAACGACGACGTGGCGGTCCAGGACTCGACCTGGACCGTGGGTCGCCGTGGCGTGGCCGGCAACTTCTTCGTCATCAAGGCCGTCGGCGCGAAGGCCGATCAGGGCGGCAGCCTCGAGGAGTGCGTGGCGGTCGGCGAGAAGGTCATCGCCAACGTGCGCACCATGGGCATCGCCCTCTCCTCGTGCATCCCGCCGGTGCGTGGCACGCCGCTGTTCGACATCGGTGACGACGAGATCGAGATCGGCATCGGCATCCACGGCGAGCCGGGCCGCCAGCGCGCCAAGATCCAGCCCGCCGACGCGCTCGTCGACGTCCTGCTCGACGCGATCGTTCCCGACCTGCCGTTCAGCTCGGGCGACGATGTCGCGCTCATGGTCAACGGACTGGGCGGCACGCCGATCAGCGAGCTCTACCTCCTCTACGGCTCCGCCCACAAGAAGCTGGCCGACAAGGGCATCAGCGTCTGGCGCAGCTACGTCAACGAGTACTGCACCTCGCTCGAGATGGCCGGTGCCCACATCTCGCTGCTCAAGGTCGACGACGAGCTCAAGGAGCTCCTCATGGCTCCCGCCGAGATCGCCTATCGCGTGTTCTAGACCGATACGGTCCTCGCGGACCGATCTACGTCTCCCGAGGCGGGTGGCCGGTCAAGGTCGCCCGCCTCAGCCGTGCCTACGCCGGCGGGCCGTCGATGAACACCGCGAGTGCGACCGCCACGCCGGCCCCCACCACGATCGCCAGCGCGGCCCGGGCCAGCCGCGAGCGCATGCGGGCGACAGCCGCCGCCACGACAGCCGCGGCGGCGGCTCCTCCCATCCCGGCGACCGCCGCCACGAGGGCGTGCTCGAGCGTGGGAGAGGCCGTCCCGACCTGGCGCTCGCCCGCCATGGCCACGCCGAGGACGATGATGACAAGCGCCCCGAACAGGCCAGCGCCCACGGTCGTGGTCCAGGCCCGCGTGACGCCGATCTGGGTCGCCCCGGTGAGCGCCGCCCCGCCGGCCAGGACGGCTGCAAGGATCGACGTCCCCGGCGCCGGGGCCCCCGACGCGGGTGGCGTTATCGCGAACCAGGCGAACGCGACGGCCGGCCCGGCGAGCATCCCTAGCGCGACGACCCAGGTCAGCGGCCGGGTCCAGTCCTCCGGGTCTTCTGGCGGAACGACCTCCCCCAGCCGGACGCTGACCGGGACGAGGTCGTCGTCGGTCACGCGGCCGCCGGCTCCACGGGAACCGAGGCGCTGGCGAGGCGCAGCCCCAGGATGCGGGACCCCAGCTCGCGCACCGCGGCCCCGGCCTCGGCGGCTGACGCGCGGGTGGTGTGCCCCGAGGGCGAGCTCCGCGAGCTCGTCGAGGATCGCGGTCGCGGCCGGTGTGTCGAGATCGTCGTCCATGCGCTCGAGGAATCGGGCGCGCAGCCCGGCGACGACGGGGTCGGCGGTCCCAGCGAGCTGCCCGGGCACGAGCGAGGCTGCCCGCAGTCTCGTCACCGCATCAGCTGAGCGCTCGAGGTCCGCATCGGTGAAGTGCACCTCTGACCGGTAGTGCTGCGAGACGAGATAGTGGCGAATCGCGTCGCCGGAGTGGGCGCGGAGGAGGTCGCGCACCAGGACGAGGTTGCCGAGCGACTTGCTCATCTTGTCGCCCTCGTAGTGGAGCATCCCCGCGTGCGTCCAGAACGAGACGAAGGGGCGATCACCGGTCGCATTCTCCGACTGCGCCAGCTCCGACTCGTGGTGGGGGAACAGGAGGTCCCCACCACCGCCGTGGATCTCGAAGCGCGTGCCGAGGTAGGTCATCGACATCGCCGAGCACTCGATGTGCCAGCCGGGCCGCCCGTCACCCCACGGCGCGGGCCACGACGGCTCGTCGGCAAGTGAGCGCTGCCACAGCACGAAATCGAGTGGGTCGCGCTTGCCCGGCATGTCGGGCACGTTGCCGCGCTCGTTGGCGACCGGCAGCATCTCGGCGCGCGACAGGTGCGACAGCTGCCCGTACGACGGATCCGCCGCGGTGTCGTAGTAGACATTGCCCTCGGCCGCGTAGGCGAATCCACCGTCGAGGAGCCGGCCGATGAGCTCGACCATCTGCGGAACGTGCTCGGTCGCGCGGGGGTAGTCGTCGGGAGGCAGCCAGTTCAGCTCGGCCATCTCGGCCAGGAAGGTCGCGACATGGCGATCGCCGAGCGCCAGGTAGTCCTCGCCGGTCTCGCGCGCCTTGCGCAGCATGTCATCGTCGACATCGGTCAGGTTCTGGGCGTAGTGGACGTCGTGCCCGAGGAACTCGAGATAGCGGTGCAGGACGTCGAATCCGACGTAGGTGAAGGCATGTCCGAGGTGCCCGGTGTCGTAGGGGGTCACGCCGCACACGTACAGCCCCACGCGCTCGCGACCGGCCAGCGGCTCGAACGGATGGAGGCCGCCGCGCCGGGCATCGTAGAGGCGGAGGCTCACGCTGCGGATTCTAAAGCGCACCTCGTCGGCGTGCGCAGGGCTGGACGGGGCCGATAGAATCGGGCGGCCGCAAACCCTTGGGAGCTCGAATGGAAGTCCTGCGCTGGCTGCTCTTCTTCGTGATCGTGCTGTTCGTGATCGTGTCCGCGCTCTTCCTGCTCATGGGCCGCGATCTGCCGATCCCGAGCTTCTAGCCCGGCGCCGACCTCACCACAGGTCCGGCTTCGTGCTCATCAGGAAGCCAATGGCGCCGATCATCCCGGCCATCCCGTAGGCGACGTAACGCTGCTGCCGCGCCCGCCGGCGCCAGGTCTCGTCGTCGCCGGTGTCGCGGAGGCCGATCAAGGCGCGCAGGTTCGGGCGGCTGATGAGCGCCGCGACCACGAGGTTGATCGCGTACAGCGTCAGCGCGACGAGGAGCCACGGCTGGGTGAGCAGCTCCGGCCCGAGGATCCACAGCATCGCGATACCGGTGATGGCCAACCCGGCCGCGATGATGAGCGTCCCGGTGCCCTGCATGGCCATCAGGAAGCGGACGCCCGGCCCGGGCTCGCCCGTGCTCCGGCGCAGCACGAATGGCAGCACCACGCTGGGGAGCAGCAGCGAAACCGCGAGGACGATGTGCGTGACCAGCAGGATCGGGAACCAGTTCACAATGGCCGATCCTACCCCAGTCTTCGCGTCGGCCTTTGCGAGGCCTCAGCCGTCGGCGCGCGACGCCTCGATGACGTCCAGCACGGCGTCGATCACGACCTCTGGCTCGTTGGTCGTGACGTCGTGGCCCGATTCGACGACGACCTGCTCGGCGAGTGAGCTGAGGACCAGCCACCCCTGCTGGTCGACGACGTTCGATGCCGCCGAAGGCTCCTCGTCGCCGTAGTCGTTCGAGATGATTACCATCGGGATGTCACCGATCTCGCCGCGCGCGCCCCAAACGTCGGCCTCGACCTGCAGATAGTCTCGATGCTCGATGTTGTAGGGGTTGTCGCAGGAGGCAAGTTCGACGATGTCGGGCGGCGCGTCGAGATAGGCCTTCGGCACTTCCGCGAAGACCACGCCCGCGATCTCCTCGGGGCGTTCGAGCGCGAATCCGGTCGCGATGAAGCCGCCGCCCGACGCCGCGACCAGGACGTATGGACCCGAAACCTCGGCCGCCGCAAGCAGGTCCTCGAGGTCGCCGACAAGGTCGGGCAGCTGACGGCAGCCGGACGCGGGATCGCTGCGACCGATCCCGGCGCGGTCGTATGCACACGTTCTCGTCACCTCGGAGATGGCCGGCTCGATGAGCCGCCAATCCTCGGTACCGGACTCGTCGCCCGCTTCGAGGATGACCGTGGGCGAACCCTCCCCGCTGCAGACGAGATGTAGCTCCCGGCCGTCGGCGACCGCGAACGAGCCCTCGAGCGTGGTGGTCACATCCGAAGCCGAGGCCGCGGGCGTCACGCCGCCGGTCACCGGTGCGTCCTGGCTCGGCGGCGATGCCGGGGTGCACGCGCTGATGAGCGCGACGAGGGTCGAGAGTAGCCCGATGGTCGCTCGCATCAGGCTGGCAGCACTGTCTGCCCGCTTCCGAGGCAGCGGTTCGCGCGCATCTCGTTAGCGAGACTTGGTGAAGGTCGTGCGGACGCCGAGCCGGCGAAGCGCGGTCGGGATGTTCACGGCCCAGCCGACGCCGACGGGACGCTCGGTGAAGACCTTCGGCGACCGCGGGTTCCAGTACGCCTGCTGGACGCGTTCGAGCGTCGGCATGCGGAAGTCGTACGGCACCACACCCAGGAGCTTTCCCTGCCAGGTGCGCTCCTCCGGCGGCTTCTGGAGCTCGACCCAGACCGCGCCGACCACCGAGCCGATCACGGCCGTGCGCAGGATCCACATGAGCGCATCGAGCTCGTCGCGCGCGGTATCGGCCTTGTGGGAGATGTCGTCGCGAACCGAATCGATCTTCATGGTTCCTCCTTGCCGCCCCGCATCGCAATCGGCGTGCCGCATGGCATCATGCCTCGCCGATGGACCTGACGCAAAGCTCCTGCGCGTGAGCAGCGAGATTCCGTTCCTCGATGGCGAGGCGATCCGCGGGGCGGTGCCGATCGCGTCGGTGATCGACGCGGTCGAGGCCGCCTACGGCGACGTGGCGAGAGGCCATGACCGCTCGCCCATCCGCAGCCATTCCGAGCTCGGCACCGGAAGCCTGCTCATCATGCCGGGCCTGCGTGACGGGGGCCATGGGGCGACGGTGAAGGTCGTCACCGTCATGCCGGACAACCCGGGCCGCGGGCTCCCGACGATTCACGCCCTTGTCGTGTGGCTCGACGCGGAGACCGGCCTGCCCCTGGCGCTGATGGACGGCGCGACCGTGACGGCCATGCGCACCGGCGCGGCGTCGGGCGTCTCGACCCGGCTGCTCGCGCGTCGCGACGCCGAGACGCTGGCCCTGTTCGGTACGGGGGTGCAGGCCGCATGGCAGCTGCGCAGCGTCCTTGCCGTGCGGCCGATCCGTCGAGTCGCCGTGTTTTCGCGCGAGGCAACGGCCCGTGAGCAGTTCGCCCGCGCCATGACGACCGAAACGGGCGTCGAGGTCACCGCGGCACCCTCGGCGGCGGCCGCGCTTCGGGACGCCCACATCGTCTGCTGCGCCACGACCTCGAGGGAGCCCATCTTCGACGCGAGCTGGATCGAGCCCGGAGCTCACGTCAGCGGTGTGGGCTCGTTCCAGCTCGGCATGCTGGAGATGCCGCCGGAGCTGTTCGCGCGAGCCGATCTCGTGGCGGTGGATGCCCGGGAGGCCGCGCTCGCCGAAGCCGGCGAGATCGTCGCGGCGATCGACTCAGGGCTGATCGATGAAGGGAAGCTGGTCGAGATCGGAACGATCGGCAGGGACTGGGCCGATCGTCGCGCCGCCGACGCGATCACCGTCTTCAAGTCGGTCGGGATGGCCATCCAGGACGTCGCCGCCGCGGAGCTCATCGCCGGCACTCTGCTGCCCGCCGCCGAAGGCCACGGCTGACCAGCGCTCGAGAAGGCCTCCCACCAGCGAGTCGACCACCGTTCTCAGGCTGAACCAATGGGCGCCGACGCCCGCGACGCCGATGGCGGCGTGGCTCGACGGCTCGGCCAGGACCAGCTGCGCCTCCGCCTCCACCGGCCAGTGCCCGCGGTCCAGGTGGCGTTGCCAGCCCGTCGGAGGCGCCCGCCGAACGACGGCGGCCGGTATCGGCATCGGGGTTGCGATCGCCTGCGGCCGGCCAGCGGCGGGGACAACAATCGGTTCGGGCTCATCCGGGGGAGGCGGCGGTGGGGCGCTTAGCCCGACCTGCCCGCCGCCGGGGGCCGGTCCGGGCGGTGCCGGTGCCGGCGTGGGTATCGGTGTCGGAGCCGGCGTGGGTGGTGGAGTGGCTCCGGGGGACGGCGTGCCGGCCGGCGTGGGTGCAGGCGTCGGAATCGGCGTGGGAGCGGGGGTCGGAGGTGGCCTGACGGGCGCCGGCGCGGCGACGACGGTAACGCCGGCGTAGTACGTGGCGAGGATCTGGGCTGCGCTGAGGCCGGCAAGCCCGCAGGCCTGCGTTCCCCACTGGAACATCTGCCAGCCGTTGGCGTTCGCCCCGCACGGATCGCTCGCCGCGCCGGCGTTGTAGTAGGTCGGGAAGATCCTGCCGCTCTTCAGCGCCACCGTCGTCCACGTTGCGTCGACGGCGGCCGCCATGCTCGCGTAGGTCGGCTTCGAGGGGTCGTAATGCTGGTCGCGGGTGGAGTCGAAGATGTCGAAGCACTCGCCGGCCTCGTTGACGTACCCGCGCCAGTGGAGCACCTGGTACCAGGCGTAGCTCTTCACCGCCACGGCGCCCGATCGCAGCGACTCCGTCGTCCAGGAGCTGATCCACTCGCGCGACAGCACGTTCTTGACGTAGGCGCGGAAGTCCACCGTCTCCACCGCGCCGCTTCCGGTGCGGAACACCCGGATCGTCGACGGAGGCGCGGTCTCGGAGGTGTAGGTGCCGCAGGTCGCAGCCACCGCAGGGCGGGCGGGGACGAGCGGAACGATCAGCGTGACGGCGACGGCGAGCGCGGCGAGCGCGACGGCCACCGGGAGACGGCGGTACATCGGGGCGCCACCCTAACGATCCCCGTACCCCACCGCACCCCACCGAAAGTACCGACGCGCCTCAGTCGGACCAGCGATGCACCCGGTCGCGAACGGTGTCGAGGCCGAGCTCGTCGCAGAGGCCGATGAAGGCCGCGCGCGGCACTCCATGCCACTCGAGGTCGTCGAGGCTCCGCGTCGTCGCACCGAGGTCGGCGTCGCGGTTGAGGGTCGCGAGCCGTCGGTACAGCATCGCCTCGTCCCGGCGCTCGGTGAGCGTGGCTGCCAGTCGCGAGGCGTTGCGGAGATCGAGCTGCCAGTCGAGCACCGATTCGGGGATCGCCTCGATGCGCCCGAACTTGGCCAGCACCGCTCCCGCGCTCTTGGAGCCCCAACCCGGCAGGCCCGGGAATCCGTCGCTGCTGTCCCCGACGAGGGCCAGGTAATCGGGAATCGACTCCGGCCCCACGCCGAACTTCGTCACGACCCCGGCCTCGTCGTAGGTGATCGTGCGCATCCGATCGCGCAGGACGATCCGCTCGCCGTCGACGAGCTGCGACAGATCCTTGTCGACCGAGCAGATGACCGTCTGGGTCAGCCGGGGGTCACTCGAGAAGCGCGCCACGGCGGCCGCGATGGCATCGTCGGCCTCGTCGGGGATCATCGGCCATGTCTTGATTCCGAGCGCGACGAGCGCTCGCTCGGCGTCGCGGAACTGGGACAGGAGGTCCCGATCCATGCCCGCACTCGTCTTGTAGCCGGCGAAGAGGTCGTTGCGCCACGACTCGATCACGTAGTCGGTCGCCGCGCCGATGTGGCTCAGGTCCGGCTCGCGCAGAAGCGACAGCATCGAGTCGATGAGTCCCTGCACCGCGTTGATCGGGCGCCCATCGGGCGTGCGGCGTGGCGGACGGGAGTAGAAGGCGCGGAACAGCTCGAATGTCGCGTCGACGAGGTGAAGCTTCACGAGGCGGAGGATAGCCTTCGCCCCTCCTTTTCAGAAGGCGGTCGCCTCGCCACGCACCCACGTTGTGATGAGCCGCGCCGCAGGCGTCATGTGGAGGGACCCGTCGCTCTCGACCCACCAGGCCGCCTGCCCGCGCTTCTTCGCCTCTGGCGCGATCCGCGAACGTCCGGCAAGGAATAGCGCCTTCGACCAGACCTCGGCCCAGGCCGGGTCGGACATCGCGACACTCACCGACATCAGGCCTGACTCCGCTGGCGCGCCGCGGGAGGGGTCAATGAGATGGTGTACGGGGCGGCCCGCGATGGTCCAGGAGCGAACGGCCGTGGACGAGGTTGCGACCGCGCCGCCCGAAACGTCGACCGTGGCGAGCAGCTCCGCAGGATCGAGCGGATCCTCGATACCGATCGCCCACGGGCCGCCTGCAGGACCATGCCCATGGACGACGACGTCGCCGCCGACCTCGAGCAGAATGCCAGGCACCATTGGCGCGGCCATGCGGGCCGCCGTGATCGCCCACCGGAGGCCAAGGCCCTTGCCGACTCCTCCCGAGTCGACCGGAGAGGCGAGGCGGATCCACGGCGACCGCCCGTGCCGCTCCAGCCAGCGCGTCGTATCGAGATCCTGCGGTGGCAGCTGCATGCCCGCGCGCTCGCCGATGTCCTCCAGGATGCCGATCACCCGGGCGTCGAAGCGGCCTCCCGTCATGCGCTGCGCGCGCCAGGCCAGAGCCGTCATCGCTTGCAGTCGGCGGCTGGCAGGACTCCACCTCCCGTTTCCGACAGACGCATTGACGACGCTGAGGTTGCTGGCCGCTTGAAAGCGGGACAGCTGCTCATCGACCGCGTCGAGCTCAGCCCAGGCGGCGTCACGCGCGGCTTGCCCCGCGCGCCGCGATCCGCCCACGACGCACATCCGGAGCGGCGAGCCCATCGTTCGCCCCTCGTATTGACGCAGTTGCATCACCTAGCGCCCGGACGCGCCGGTCACCGCCTGCACCTGGGGTGCCGCAATGCGCACCACGCTCACCCTGGCCACCGGCAATGCGACGCGGTCCGGGAGCTGGGCGACCGCGCCTGTGACCTCAGCGACTTCCCGAGCAAGGGCCTCCAGCGCTGCGTCCAGCTGAGCCGACCCGTCGAGCGCCGCCTCGTAGCCGGCCCCAGCGGCACGCAGGCGATCGGCCGCGACTCGAACGGCGCGCGTGGCCTCGGCCCGCTCCCTGGCTGCGTCAGCCGCGGCGAGGACCATGGGGGCGCGTTGCGTCGAGAGCTCCCGGTCCGCGGCGGCCTGCTGATCGGTGACGAAGACCAGGGCGGCCGCATACGCAGCGGTACAGGCCCCGGCAATGAGGGGTAGGTGGATCAGCGGCCGTGGAGCGCCCATCAGGCGCCGTCCTCGTCGGACTCATCCTCCTCGTCGGACTCATCTTCCTCGTCGGACTCATCCTCGTGATCGTCGTCCGAGCCGCTGGCGCCGGAAGCCTGCTCGGTGATGGTTATCGTTGCGGGAACCGATGCGGCCTCAGCCAGCTGTGCCTGGAGGTCTGTCAGCCGGGCCTGTGCCGATGCCAGCTGTTCTGCGAGATCCGCGGCGGTCGTGGCGTCCTGTCCCGCCTTGTCCCGGGCTGCCGCGAGCGCGGCCTGCAGTTCATCAGTCTGGGTAGTGACCTGCTCGAGCTCGGCGGCCAGCGCGCCGGCACGGGCCCGCTCCTGCTGGAGATCGGCAACCACCTCGGCCAGGTCGGGAGGCGGCTCGGAGAGCGGCGCCGCGCTGGCAGACCAGCCGGCCGCGAGGCGTATCGTGACCGCAGCGGCGAGCACGCTCGCGCCAGTGACGGTGGCGACGATGCTACGGCGCCGGACGAGGCTCGACATCGGGATCCTCCAAGAGACGGGTTGATAGACGCATTCCTCCAGCGGGTGTGGCCTCGACGGTTGGTGGTCTGTGCGGCCTTCCCCGGACGCGCACGACCCAGTAGCGAAGCGCGGCGGCGGCGAGCACCACAGCGACTACTCCCACGTACATCGGCTGCAGCGCGATCGAGTCCGATCCCGCCAGCACGCCATGCGACCACGCCAGCACGAGAGCCACCGCGGACAGCCGGTGCAGCTTCAGCCAGACACCCGAGGGCAGAAGGTTGGTGAAGCGCGCGGTCACAACAGTGATGGCGAACGCATAGAGCCCGATGACTCCGAGCGCGACGGGCACGCTGCGGTACTCGGAGAGCCCCGGGAGGAGCGCTCCGCCAATTCCAACCCCGGCGTACTCGTCGAGGACAAGGGTGACCACGTGGATGCCCAGGAAGGCCGTGACGAAGACCCAGAGCGAGTCGTGCCAGGGGAAGATGCGCTTCGCTTGCTTCCAGCGGTTCTGCTCCGGGTGACTGAGCGTGATGCCGAGGACGACGAGCGCCGTGAGGAGCAGCAGCGCGACGATTCCGGAGGCTCGTGCCGCCATCCAGATCCGCATCTGTGCCTGGTAGCTGGAAGTCGCCGGCAGGATCTGATCCGTCGCATGCAGCGTCGCGATGACGACGGCAACGATCACGACCACGGCGAACCGCAGGCCGAGCTTCATCGGTGATCCTCCCGGCAGGCAGAGACTCGCCGGTCAAGCCGGCAACGTGCGCTCATACACAGATACCGAGGCACGACCGGATCGAAAGGTTTCACCCGATGAGGTGTACGTTGTGCGACTCGGTGGGAGTACCTCCGTACCCGGCACCTGCTGCCGAGAGGCAATCAGCGCGAGTTGACGCGCAACGCGCAGTAAGCGGCTGGTAAGCGATGCCGTGGAAGATGTGGCAAGCGGCGTGGAGAAGCGTGCCCTGCGCCGTCGGCCCGTGGTTCCCGGCCGGGGTCGGCGGCCCACGCCGTTCTCCACGGGCGCTCCGTCTCCGGGCCTTGAGCCAGACGCCGGCCAAGTTGACAGGCGGACCGTCCATGACCAACGTGAGGGCCATGCACATCCGCCAGCTCTCCGCTTCGATCGTCCTCGTCCTCCTCGCCGTGGTCGCCCTTGCCGGTCCGGTGGCCGCGGCCGACTTCCGCTCCGGCCAGAGCGCCTCGGTGGACGAAGGCGAGTCGATCGATGACGACCTCTACGTCGCCGCCGGCACGGTCACCATCGCAGGCACGGTGAACGGCGATGCGACGATCGGGGCCGGGACGGTGACCGTCACCGGCACCGTGACCGGCTCGCTGAACGTCGCCGGTGGCGTGATCGATGTCGTCGGGGATGTCGGGGGTGCGGTCCGCGTGTCGGGCGGCACGGTCCGCATCGCCGGCTCGGTCGGACGCGACCTCGTCACGTTCGGAGGCACGACGACGGTTGAGGCGGGCGCGGCCATCAGTGGTGACGTCGCCGGCGCCGGTGGGACGCTGACGATCGACGGTACGGTGGAGGGCGACATCGTGGCGGCCGCCGGCACGCTCGAGATTAACGGCACCGTCGACGGCTCGGTCGACACCCAGGTCGGCGAGCTCGTGATCGGCTCGGAGGCAACGGTTGGCGGCGACGTGACCTACACCTCGGCGCGCGAGGCCAGGATCGCGGACGGCGCCACGATCGGAGGCAGCGTGGAACGCGTCGAGCCATCCGAAACGTCGGGCGGTGGCGGGCAGCCGGTCATTACGGAGAACCCGATCGTCAGCTTCCTCGGCATCGTCCTCGGCCTGCTCCTGCTCGGGTTCGGCCTGCTGCTGCTGCGAAGGAGGCTCGCGGTCGGAAGCGCGGACGCGCTGCGCACCGCGGCGCTCCCGTCCCTCGGGTGGGGCCTGGTGGCGTGCATCGGCCAGTTCCTGTTGGTGGCCTTCCTCGTGACCGCGGCGGTCCTCTTCGCGCTGCTGGCCGGATCGCTGGGCGGCGCCTTCGGCGTTGCGGCCGTGGTCGTGACGCTGCTGATCGTGGTCCTGGTCTTCGTGTCTGCCGTGCCGGTGGCCCTGGCCATCGGGCAGCTCGTGCTGTCGCGGTCGGGATCCCCGTTCGTGCAGTACCTGGCCGGCGCCGCCATCCTGGCCGTCGTCCTCGTGGCCTGCAGCTTCGTGCCCATCCTCGGCGGGATCCTGTTCCTGGCGGTCTGGATCCTGGGGCTCGGCGCCTTCGTGGTCTACCTGTGGCGGACCCGGGATGAGCCGGCTTCCGCCGCCGCTCCGATGCCTGCGGCCTGACGAAAGAGGTCAGACGGCGAGCGGCTCGCGGTACTCGCCGTACACGCGGCGCAGGGCGCCGCACATCTCGCCGATCGTGGCATAGGTGCCGACCGCCTCCATGATCGCCGGCATGAGGTTGACGTCGTGGCTCAGCGCCTCGTCACCGAGGCGCCGCAGGGCCATGGCGTGCGCATCGGCGTCGCGATCGGCGCGGACCCGCGCGAGGCGGTCGAGGTGGCGGCGCTCCTGCTCTGCGCTGATCTCCAGGAGCGGGATGCGGAGCTCTTCGTCGGGATCGGCAAAGCGGGTGACGCCGACGATCTCGCGCTCGTGCGCCTCGACCTCACGCTGCTGCTCGTATGCCGCGTCGGCGATCTCGGCCTGGGGGTAGCCGGCCTCGAGGGCCCGGACCATGCCGCCCATCTCGTCGATCCGCGCGATGTAGCGCCCACGCCGCCTGCTCGGTCCGGTTCGTCAGCGTCTCGACGAAGTACGAGCCCGCCGAGGGGATCGACCGTGTTCGCCACGCCGGACTCCTCGGCGATGACCTGCTGCTGGCGCAGGGCGATGCAGCGCGGCCTCCTCGCTGGGGACGGCCCACGCCTCGTCGTACGCATCGGTATGGAGCGACTGGGTCCCACCGAGGACGCCGGCCAGCGCCTGGATGGCGACGCGAGTGATGTTGTTCAGCGGCTGCTGCGCGGTGAGCGAGACGCCCGCGGTCTGGGTGTGGAAGCGCATCCAGGTCGAGCGCTCGTTTTCGGCCCCGAAGCGCTCGCGGCAGAGCTTGTACCAGATGCGCCGCGCGGCGCGGAACTTGGCGATCTCCTCGAAGAAGTCGTTGTGGCTGTTGAAGAAGAACGACAGGCGCGGGGCGAAGTCGTCGAAGCGCAGGCCGCGCGCCAGGGCGTCCTCGACGTAGGCGATCCCGTCGGCGATGGTGAAGGCCAGCTCCTGGATCGCTGTCGAGCCCGCCTCGCGGATGTGATAGCCGCTGATGCTGATCGTGTTCCACAGCGGCAGCTCGCGGGTGCCCCATTCGACCGTGTCGGTCACGAGCTTCAGGGAAGGCGCCGGCGGGAAGATGTACTCCTTCTGGGCGATGAACTCCTTGAGGATGTCGTTCTGAAGGGTCCCTGCCAGCTTGGCCCTCGGCACCCCGGCCTTCTCGGCGGCGGTGATGTACATCGCCCAGATCATTGCCGCGGGGGAGTTGATGGTCATCGAGGTGCTGATCTCGCCGACCGGCAGGCCGTCGAGCAGGATCTCCATGTCCGCCAGCGAGCTGACCGCCACGCCGCAGGTGCCGAACTCGCCCTCGGCCTCGGGCTCGTCGTGGTCGTAGCCGTACAGGGTCGGCATGTCGTACGCGATCGAGAGCCCGGTTCCGCCCGCCGCGATCAGCTTCTTGAAGCGATCGTTGGTGTCCTCGGCGGTGCCGAAGCCGGCGAACATGCGCATCGTCCACAGCCGGCCGCGGTGTCCGGTCGGGTGGATGCCGCGTGTGAACGGTGGTTCGCCGGGCAGCCCGACATCGTCGATCTCGTCCCATCCGTTGGCCGAATCGTCCGGCGGGCTGAACCGGTATCGAGGCCGATCGGCGTCTGGGTCATTGGCCGGATCGGCGAGGTCGGCCGGCGAGTACACGCGGTCGATCTCGACGCCGGACTGCGTGATGAAGCGCTCGCGCCGTTCGGGTCCGCGATCGAGCGCGGGGTCGAGCCGCTCGGACTCCCATCGGTCCTGATGCTGGCGCCAGCGCTCGGGGTCAGTCATGGCCGCAGTGTGCGGGCAGGACCGATGGGCGTGCAAGCCGACTCGGTGGAAGCCGCCTGCGACCGTGAAGCCATGACACCCGCGCCGGATCAGCCGATGCGGGCCGCCTCGCGCTCGATGCTCAGGGCCCGCTTTGCCTCGAAGCGAGAGGCCTGCGCATCGAGATCGGTCAGGAAGCGCCTCAGCTCCTCGCGCCGCAGCTCCGCAGACGGATCGAGGTTCTCGAGCTCGAAGATGCCCCAGTGTTCGATGAGCGGCATCAGCACGTCGTCGTGGTGCACGCGCAGGTCGTAGATGCCGGCCTTGGCCATCTGCGCCGCCTTCCGCGTGAAGTTCACCATCCCGGCGCCGGGCATCTGGAAGTCGAGGACCTCGTCGGCTATGGCGTGCACGGCGGCCGAGGGATCCACCTTGATCGCCTCGCCCAGCATGTCGCGGTAGAAGACCATGTGCAGGTTCTCGTCGGCGGCGATGCGAGTCATGATCCGGTCCGCCACCGGATCGGATGAGTAGCGGCCGGTGTTGCGATGGCTGATCCGCGTCGCGAGCTCTTGGAACGCGACGTAGGCCAGGCCGCGCAGGACGTTGCCACCGTCATCGTGGTTGTAGGCCATCTGCAGCTGGTTCATGCGTGACCGCTCGAGCGCGACCGGGTCGATGTTGCGGGTCACGACGAGGTAGTCGCGGAGGACGATGCCGTGGCGGCCCTCCTCGGCGGTCCAGCGGTTGACCCAGTTGATCCACGGGCCGTCGCCACGTCCGAACATCCTGTGGATCTCGCGGTGGTAGCTGGGGAGGTTGTCCTCCGTCAGCAGGTTGACCTCGAACGCGATCTGCGCGACGCCGGTGATGCGCGGCTGATCAGGCGTCCACGGCTCCTTGTCGAAGTCGCGCCCCAACGAGTACGGGATGTAGTCATGCGGGAACCACTCCTTCGCCATGCCGAGGTGGCGATTGAGGAAGCGCTCGGCGGCGGGCTCGAGCTCGGCAAGGAGGTCACGCGGTGGCGCGAAGGTCGGGGTGGTCATCAGTGGCTCCGAGCATGCGAGTGAGTCGAAAGCACCGCGGTCACAGCGCACACGTAGCAATCGATTGAATGCCTATCGTCGCACGAAACTCAATCTTCGGCCCCGTGACCAATGGCAGCCGTCCTTCATGGATACAGGCCGCGAAGCGTCGTTGCCTCGGCGACGCGCGAGACCGCCACCATCATCGCCGCCGTGCGCAGGTCCACCTTCTCCGCATCGGCCATGGAGCGGATGCCGGCCATCGCCTCGTCCACGATCCGATCGAGCTGATCGGTGATCTCGCGCTCGGTCCAGAAGAAGGCCTGCATGTCCTGCACCCACTCGAAGTAGCCGAGAACGGTGCCGCCGGCGGTGCAGATGATGTCGGGGATGACCGAGACGCCGCGGTCGCCGAGGATGAGGTCGGCCGCGGGAGTCGTACCGCCATTGGCGACCTCGGCCACGATCCGGGCCCTGATGCCGTCGGCGTTCGCATCGGTCACCTCGCCCTGGAGGCCGGCCAGCATCAGGATGTCGCAGTCGAGGCCGAAGACATCGGCCTTGGCATGCGGTTCGGTGTCGGGCAGGCCGGCGATGGCGTCGTGCTCACGCATCCACTCGATGGCGTCCTCGATCGCGATGCCAGCGGCGTTCGCGACGGCGTCACGGTCGTCCGCGATCGCCACCACCGTCGCCCCGGCCAGGCACAGCTCCTCGGCGACGGTCATGCCAACCCGGCCAAAGCCCTGGATCACGACTCGTGCCCCGGCGAGCTCGACGCCGGTGGCGGCCGCCTCAGCCAGCACGCAGCGGAGCGCCCCGCGAGCCGTCGCGCTGCGACGCCCGAGGGTGCCGCCAACCGCCAACGGCTTTCCGATGACCGATGCCGCGACCGTATAGCCACGGTGCATCGAGATCGTGTCCATGATCCAGGCCATCGTCTGCGAGCCGGTGTTGACGTCGGGAGACGGGATGTCGCTGTCCTTGCCGATGAGCGGGCTGATCTCCGTCGCGTATCGGCGCGTCAGGCCCTGTCGCTCCTGCTCGCTGAGGCGGCGAGGGTTGACGCGCACACCGCCCGCGGCGCCGCCGAACGGGATCTGTACGAGTGCCGCCTTCCAGGTGTTGAGCATCGCGAGCGCCCGGACCTCGTCGAGATCGAGCTCCGGCACGTAGCGGATGCCGCCGCTGGCCGGCCCGCGGTTGACGTTGTGGTGGACGCGGTAACCGGTGTAGACCTCAACGCGGCCGTCGTCGTGAGTGACGGGGAAGTTGACGGTGAGCTCGCGCTTCGGCACGCGCAGGACGCGATGCATCCCCGGGTCGAGATCGATCCGCTCGGCAGCGGCGTCGAGCTCGCCCTGGATGTGGGCCCACAGGCCGTCGGTCGCGGCGGCCCGCGGCTGATCGAAGGTCATGCGCCGCATAGGCTAGCGTGCCGTGACAACCCACGATGCCGGCGTGGCAAGATGGCGAGGTTCCATCACCACCGATGCGCCGGCGGCACACTCATCCGGCCGACGCGTCCCGCAGACCGAGGAGGACCGCCGATGGCGCCACGCGTCATGACCGTCTCCGGCCCGATCGCACCCGATCGACTCGGCTTCACCCTTCCCCACGAGCACACCGGCATCGCGTTGTGGCACGTCGAGAAGCGCTGGGACTACTGGGAGCTCTCGCCCGACGAGGACGTCATCACCGATGAGCTGCGTGACTATCGCCGGCGAGGCGGCGCGACCCTGGTCGATCTCACCCTCGACGGCGTCGGGCGTGACCCGCTTCGGCTCCGCGGCCTGGCCAGCGCGACGGGCCTCAACATCGTCATGGGCGCCGGCTGGTACCGCGGCGCCTACTACCCGCCCGAGATGAGGGTCGACCGCAGGACGGTCGCCGACCTGGCCGCTCAGATCGTCCGCGAGTTCACCGACGGCGTCGGCGACACCGGCGTCCATCCCGGGATCATCGGCGAGATCGGGACGGACAAGCCGTGGGTCAGCGCCCTCGAGGAGCGCGTGCACCGGGCCGCAGCGCGCGCATCGCTCGAGACGGGGATGGCGATCACCACGCACGGGGTTCAATCCGACGTCGGGCTTGCCCAGCTCGGGATCTTCACCGAGGAGGGCGTGGACCCGTCGCGCGTGATCATCGGCCATGCCGACTCGTTCCCGAGCCTGGACTTCTATCTCGCGGCCCTCGATGCCGGAGCGAACATCCAGTTCGACTTCCTGGGGCACCGCTTCGGAGTCGAGGAGACCCTCGAGCCACGGCTGGTCGAGATCATCGTCGAGCTGCTCGAGCGCGGCTACGCCTCGCAGATCCTGCTCTCGCAGGACGTCTGCCATAACCGGCAGCTCAAGGCGCACGGCGGCTTCGGCTACGTCTACCTCCAGCAGCACTTCCTGCCGACATTGCGGACCGCGGCGGTGGGCGAGGGCGAGATTCAGGCGATGACCATCGACAACCCCGCCCGCCTGCTCACCGTCGCGTAGGCCTCCGGGCCGATGCCTGACCCACGCGACCCCGTCGCCGACCTGAAGCGGATCGCCTTCCTCCTCGAGGCAGCGCTCGAGCCCTCGTACCGGGTGCGCGCCTTCCGTGGCGCGGCCGCAAAGCTCGAGGAGCTGGGGCCGGAGCGCGTCGCCGAGATGGCGCGGCGCGGGACGCTCGCAAGAGCTCGAGGGCGTCGGCGAGGTCACCGAGCGGACGATCCTCGAGAGCCTGCGCGGCGAGGAGCCGGTCTACCTGCGTCGGATGGAGGCCACGGGCGCGAGGCCGATGGAGGAGGGCGCGGAGGCACTGCGACGCGCGCTTCGGGGTGATCTGCCACGTCCACACCATCGCCTCGGACGGCGGCGTCGTCCATCCGTGAGATGGCCGAGACGGCGATCGGGCTCGGCCACGAGTACCTCGTCATCACCGATCACTCACCGCGGCTGACCGTGGCCAACGGACTCTCTGCCGAGCGGCTGCGAGCCCAGCTCGACGAGATTGCGACGCTGAATGACGAGCTCGCGCCGTTCCGGATCCTGACCGGGATCGAGGTCGACATCAACGAGGACGGCACGCTCGACCAGGAGCCCGAACTCCTGGCGAAGCTGGACGTGGTCGTGGGCAGCGTCCACTCGGCGCTGCGCTCCGAGTCGCGGCCGATGACGATCCGGATGGTCACCGCCCTCGCGGACCCGAATCTCGACATCCTCGGCCATTGCACCGGTCGGATGAAGGCGGGGCGGCGGAACAGGCCCCCCTCGGAGTTCGACGCCGAGGTCGTCTTCGCCGCCGCTGCGCGCTTCGACAAGGCGATCGAGATCAACTCACGCCCGGAGCGGCTCGACCCGCCGAAGCGCCTGCTGCGTCTTGCGATCGAGGCTGGCTGCCGCGTCTCGATCGACTCCGACGCCCACGCTCCGGGTCAGCTGGCGTGGCTCGTCAACGGCTGCGAGCGCGCGTTCCTGTGCGGCATCGAGCCGGAGTCCGTCGTCAATTCGATGGCAGCCGATGATCTCGTCGCCTGGGCGCGGTCGCATGTCTGACGCCAGACTGGCGCGCGTCCTGCATCGGTCTGGCGGCAGTACCGCATAGTGACGTGCCAACCACGAATCAAGGAGAACGACCGATGTCCGTCGCCAAGGTGACCGAGCTGTCATGCACCTCGAACGAGAGCTTCGAGGATGCCATCCGTCAGGGAATCGATCGCGCCAGCAAGACGCTGCGCGGCGTGAGGAGCGCGTGGGTCAAGGAGCAGCGCGTGAACGTCGGGGGCGATGGCTCCATGGAGTTCCAGGCCAACATCCTCGTGACCTTTATCCTCGAGGGCTGACGACCCTCAGCCGGACAGGCCGATTCGTCCTCCGTCGCGCGTGAACCGCGCGCGGTAGGTCGGGTTGCTGACGCGCTGGCTGATCATGGCCGCGTCGATCGGCTTCCCGCTGCGCGGCGGGTGGTAGCGGCCGCGCTCCACCACCGCGGAGGCCAGGTCGGCGGCCGTCATCGGCCCGCGCTCGGCGAGGACCGCGATCATCTCGTCGTGGAGCGCGACCTTGTCGCGGGGCGCCGCGGAGGCCGTTCGAGCCTTGCGAGCGCGCTTGACTGGCGCCTTCGGCTCAGGCGTCGCCTTCGGCTCAGGCGTCGCCTCCGCCGTGGCGACGACGTCGGCAGCGGGAGTCGCGGAAGCTTCCTTCTCCGCGACCTGTGCTGGCGCCTCGCGTCGAGGAGCGGCACCACCGCCGGCGCGTTCGAGCGCTTCCACGCGCTTGAGGAGTGCCGTCAGCTGGTCGGCCAGCGAGGGCGCGCCGGGCGCTGATCGCTCGCCGTCGAGTCGCTCCTCGACCCAGACGCGGACGAGGTCGCCCGGTCGAACACCCGCCTCGGCGGCGAGGCGCTTCAGTGTCGCGAGGCGACGCGGGTCGAGGCGGATCGACATGCCGCCGTCGTCGGCGCCATGGTCCGGGCGTGGTCGTGGCGGATATCCGCCGCCGCGTTGCTGGTACGGGCGGTCGCCAGGTGGGCGGTCGCCAGGTGGGCGGTCGCCGGGAGGACGGTTGCCGGGCGGACGGTTGCCGGGCGGGCGGTCGCGCTGCCAGTCACCGCCACCGCCGCTGTGGCGCTGCGGCGGCCGGGGGCCGCGATCGGGACGGTCACGTCTGTTGAAACTCATGCGTTTCAACTGTAACGCAGATTTTCAACTCCGGCGAATCCCTCCCTCAGAAGGAGCCGGAGCCGCCTCCGCCACCACCGCCTCCGCCGCCGGAGAAGCCGCCGCCGCCGCTCGACGAGGAGCTGGACGGCGGTGAGGACCCCACGCTGCCGAGGGCGCTGAACATGCCACCGATGTCGGGGATGGCCGAGTCGGAGAAGCCGCTGCCGGAGCCCATGATCGGGCCACCGCCACCGACGCCCGCCGCCGACCACGCCGAGCCGGACGACCCGGTCGAGCCGAGCCAGTACGGGTAGTAGGCGCCAGCCGGCGATCCGGTCGTGCGCCGCTGCTCCTCGAGCCCCCTCGCGAGGAGCGATGCGACCTCGTCGTGGAGGCCCAGCGCCATGCCCCACACCACGGCCTTGTCGGGCGTGTCGGCGAGCTTGTTGATCTCCGGCTGCTCGACGACCTCGCCCATCGTGTGCGCCTGCTCCATCGTCTTGCGCAGCGTGCGCCGGTATGCGGTGAGCATGGCGTCCACGTACGCCCCCGCGCCGGTTCGCTGGCTCATGGCCGTGCCGAACGCGGCGGTCCCCACGCCGCCGATGACCAACGCCGCTGCCAGGAGGACCAGCCCACTCATCGGGATGAGGAACCCCGCGATGCCGATCCCGATCCCGACGGCGGCGATGCCCACGCCGATGGCGATCATCCGCGTGATCGACGGTCCAGGCATGCGTGCCAGCCAGCCGATCTTCACGGCCTGAAACTCGAGGGCGCCTTTGACCGGTCCAAGCGTCGAGTTCACCTTCCAGAGCCGATCGCGCGACAGCATCCCGCTCCCCCCGGCCAGGCGCTGGAGCTTGTCCCACGCCTCGAGCTGGGGCGCGCCGAGCTTGCGATCGTCGAAGTCGCCGCCCTTGACCTCGATCGCCGGATCGGTCAGCGGATCGGGGTCGTCGTCGCTCTTGACGTCGCGCACCCGGTCGAGGTTGTGGAAGGCGATCCGACCGTTGCTCGCGAGCTCGGCGAGGACGGTGTTGACGGTGTGCTGGTCCCCATGCCCCTGGCGGATCACGGTGGCCAGCGCCGGCGTCATCTCGGCCGGCGGTCCCGCCATGAGAATCGACTCCGAGTCGGTCAGCTCTGGATCGTCACCCTCGCGGCGCCACTTGTTCCACGCCAGGCCCAGCACACCCACCAGCGCGATCGGGGCGACCACCAGGCCGAGCACGGAGTTCGCGATCCGCTTCGCCTCCATCCGCTGCTCCCCACCGGGCGTGATCCGGCTATCGACTTCCTGGATCGTGGCCAGCGTCGCCCCGTCGAGATCTCCGGAGACAGCGCGGGGGACGAACACCTCCTCGACAATCGCCTCGAGGTCGCCCTCGGTAGCGTAGGCGTCGAGGAAGCCTGACCCGCCGAAGAGGGCGACCTTGCCGTGCACGAGATCGGGCTCCATCCCGATCATGAGCACCAGCCCGTCGTCGAACCCGGACCGGCCGATGCCCCACTCGTTCGACGAGCGACCGGGCATTCTCGAAGTTCTGCTCCTCGCCGATCCCGGGCGCCACCTGCGTGTACACCACCATCTCCACCCCGGACCGCGCCTCGGCGGCGTCGATGATCGACTCGAGCTCGGCCGATCGTCTCGGGCGTGAGGATGCCGGCCGTGTCGTACACCGACTGGTTCTCGACCGGGGCCGGGAAGGGCGGCCCGGCGGCAAGCGCCAGCGACGCGGTCACCAGGAGGAGGAAGACCGCGGCAGCCAGCGCACGAGCGCATCGGTGCATGGCGGAGAGCATACCGATGCTGCCGGCGGCCGGTGGCATCACGAGCACGTCGTCGTCACGGTCGCCGGCTCGACCTCGAGGCCGGGGATGCGAAACGTGACGGTGGCGCTGGCGCCGCCCTCGACCCGCTCGCTGACGGCATTCGCCGCACGCAGCTGCCGACCCTCGCTGTCGAGGGCGACGACCTGGCACTTGGCGCGGCCGGCGGCGGTTCCGTGGTTGGTCACGTCGATGGTGATCGTGAACCCCGGGTCGGCCGCCGCGACGCTGCGCACCTCCGCCGAGTACGGGCCGACGCCTCGCATCGACAGGGAGGCGGCTACGGCGAGCCCGACGACGGCGAGCAGGATGGCGGCCACGATCGTGCCGTGGTACTGGGTCGCCGACGGCGCGGTCATGCCTGCGCGGTTGCAGACCTCGCAGATCGACTCGTCGGGACCGACCTCGCGGCCGCACTTGATGCAGTGCCTGACGTCGGCGTGGCTCTGGGTCATCGGCCGACCATCATGCACGAACGAAGCGGGCCGGCGAACCGACCCGCTCCATCTTGACCAGAGAGAGGCGCGCCTAGAAGCCGTTGTCCTCCAGCCACTGCGCCGCGACCTCGTCGTACGAGCCGCCGTCGATGACGATGGCCACGCCGAGCTCGGTCAGCGCCTCGGTGGTGAGGAGCTCGGACACCGAGTTCAGCGTCGTCTCGAGGAGGTCACCCGCCTCGTCGACGATCTCCTGGCGGACCACCGGCACGAGGTTCTGCGCGGGAGCCAACCCGAGGTCGTCCTCGAGCAGAACCAGGTTGAAGGCGATGATCTCCGGCTGCGTCGTGCAGACCTGGGCCACGTCGATGTTGCTCGCGTTGAGCGCCTCGGCGATCGCCGTCGTGCATGCATCGAGCGTCTGGACGTCGAGCGACGCGAAGTCGATCCCGTACACGCGCTCCAGGCCAGGCCCGCAGTTGGGATTCTCGCCGCACTCCTGCGCGACGCCCCAGCTGAGGTCACCGGCGACCTCGGCGAGGTCGCTCATGTTCTCGAGGCCGAGCTCCGTGGCCGTCTCACTGCGGACGGCGAAGCCATCGGCATCGGTCCCCGGCGTCGGGTCGAAGGCCACCAGGCCGACCGCTTCGAGCTCTGTGCGCAGCGCCTCGAGCGTAGCGTCGACATCCGGGGTCGGTTCACCTTCGAAGGTCACCGCGAGATAGCCGCCGAGGTACTCCGGCATGAGGTCGAGCTCGCCGTCGACGAGGGCCGGATGGGTCACATCACGGGCACCGAGCTCGAGCTGTCGCTCGATGGTGAAGCCGGCGGCCTCGAGGGCCTGGGCCCAGATCTCGGCCACGATGGCCGACTCGTAGAAGCCTGCCGAGCCGATGGTGATCGTCGGGAGCTCGGCAGCCTGGCTTTCGCCACCGGTCGATGGCGCGGCACTGCTGCCGCCCTCACCCGGCGAGCAGGCACTCATCACGAGCGCGAGCAGCGCCGCCCCGAGGACGAGCGTGCGGTTGGTCCGCATGGGTTTCCTCCAGTGCATTGTCCACCTCGAACCACCGGCGGGTCCGGTGCTCGGGGGGTCGCGGAAGTCTAGCAGCGAACGCCGTCGGCGCCCGGGAAGGGCTAGGGCGCGACCGGCTCCCCGCTCTGCTGTGTCGTTCGGGAACGCCGGGGGCGCAGGCCGGGCGAGGTCGCTGCTCGTTGGAGAGCGGCGAACGTCATCTCCGTCGCCAGCGCCAGCGCGGCGACCACGAGCGCTGCGCCGAAGACGCGAACCTCGTCGCCGATGTTGAACCCGACGATGATCAGCTGTCCGAGGGTCCCGCCGCCGATGACCGCGGCGAGCGTAGCGGTGGCGACGACCTGCACTGCCGAGGTCCGGACCCCGGCCAGGATCACCGGCAGGGCGACCGGCACCTCCACCCGCGTGAGCAGCTGCCGATCCCGCATGCCCATGCCACGGGCCGCCTCGACGAGGTCCGCGTCCACCTCGCGCACCCCGACCGATGCGTTGGTGACGATCGGCGGAATGGCGAGCGCCGTCAGGGCGATGATCGCCGGCAGGGCCCCGAGGCCGAGCCCGAACGGCAGGAGCACCAGGAAGGCAAGGCCCAGGAGGCCGAGCGACGGCACCGCGCGCCCGATCCCGGCGACCGCCGACACGGTGCGCACGCCGCGCCCGGTGTGGCCGACCCACAGCCCGATCGGCAAGGCGATCGCGATGGCGATGGCCAACGACACCGCGGAGATCCACACGTGCTCGAAGAGCCGCGGCAGGATCCCGTCGCGGCCGGTCCAGGTGGCCGGGTCGGCGAACCAGGCCGCCACTTCCGCGAAGAAGCCCTCCATCAGGCCGCCCGCTGCCTGGCCCACGGCGTGAGCGCGCGCTGCAGGGCGAGGAGCCCGAGGTCAGCGATCACGGCGAGGGCCACAACGAGGATGATGCCGGTGAGCGTCGCGGTGAGCCCGAACGAGCCACGGTCGATGCCGATCGTGACGATCAGGTACCCGAGCCCACCGAATCCGATGATCGCCGTCACCGTCACGAGACCGATCGTCGTGACCGTGGCGATGCGGAGGCCCGCGACGATGACCGGCAGCGCCAGGGGAAGCTCGATCCGCCAGAGGCGCTGGAGCGGGCGGTACCCGAGGCCGGTGGCGGCCTCGACCGTTTCGGCGGGCACGCCGTCGAGCCCCTCGACGGTGTTCCGCGTGATGATGAGCAGCGTGTAGCTGACCAGCGCGGTCATCACGGTCACGAGGCTGGTGAGCCCGGTGATCGGCACGAGGAGGGCGAACATCGCCAGGGACGGAATGGCGTATAGCGCTCCGGTAGCGCCGAGGATGGGCCCGTACATCCAACGCCACTGCCGGCTCGCGAGCGCCAGGAGGATCGACACGACGAGGCCGATGGCCACCGCCATGACCGTGAGATAGATGTGCTCGATCAGGAGCCCGCCGATGAGGTCGAGGTTCTCCGCGACCCAGCCGAGGTCGAACGGACCGATCTTCATGCCGGATCGCCTCGGAGCGCCTCGCCGATGGCGTCCACGCTTACCAGGCCGATAACCCGGTCGCCACCGTCCACCACGACCCCCAGCTGCACGCTTGAGCCGAGCATGGCGGAGAGCGCATCGCGCAACGTCGTCTCGGGCTGCACGGTCGGGGCGCCCGGTGTTGCGGCGGCGGCGTCGATCGGTTCCGTCGCCCTCGATGTCGTGGCGATCGACCCAGCCGATCGGCCGTGCCTGCGCGTCGACGAGAAGGACATGGTCCTGGCCGCCATGCCGTCGAGGCGCCGCCGCGCCTCCTCCCGCGCCGCGCCCGACCTCCACGGTCAGCGCGGGGAGCAGCTCGAGGTCCCCGCACGCGACCCAGCGACAGCCGCTTCAGTCCGCGATCGGCGCCGACGAACCGCTCCACGAACTCCGACGCCGGGCTCGCGAGGATCTCGGCCGGCGTGGCGTACTGGGCCAGGATCCCGCCGCGCTGGAGGATCGCGATGCGGTCGCCCATCTTGATCGCCTCGTCGACGTCATGGGTCACGAAGATGATCGTCTTGCGCACCTGCTCCTGGAGGCGGAGGAGCTCGTTCTGGAGCCGCTCGCGGCGGATCGGGTCGACCGCGCCGAACGGCTCGTCCATGAGCATCACGGGCGGGTCCGCGGCGAGGGCCCGAGCCACGCCGACGCGCTGGCGCTCGCCGCCGGACAGCTCGGACGGGTACCGCGCTCCGTAGCCGGGGTCGAGTCCGACGAGCGCGATCAGCTCGGCGACTCGCTCAGCGATGCGTGCCCGATCCCACCCGAGGAGCTTCGGCACGACGGCGACGTTGTCGCCAACGGTCAGGTGGGGAAAGAGACCGACCTGCTGGATGACGTAGCCGATGCGCCTCCGCAGATCCACGGCCGGCAGGCTCATGACGTCCTGCCCGCCGATCGTGATGTGTCCGGCCGTCGGCTCGATGAGTCGATTGACCATCTTCATGGTCGTGGTCTTTCCGCAGCCCGAGGGCCCGACCAGGACGCAGATCTCCCCGGCCGGCACGACGAGGCTGAGGTCGCTGACGGCGTCGGGCGTCCCCGGCGGGCCGTAGCGCTTCGTGACGTGCTCGAAAGCGACGACGGCGCCTCCGGCGCCCGCGTCCTGCATCGGGCAATTCTAGGGCTGGTCGGTGAGGCGCCAGATCCGCGGCGCGCCGTCCCACGCGAGCTCGAACGCATCGGAGGTCGCGAAGTCGGTTGGAAGCTCGCACGGATTCGGCCGTCCCTCGACGAGATAGGTCGCGCCGTACTGCCGCATCAGCTCCGCCGAGCGCGCGGGATCACCGCCGCAGTAGATCGTCACGATGTCGGCGATCCGCTCGTCCGGCCGATAGCCCAGGTTGGCGACGTACGGCCCGAACGTCGTGAGCCGCTTGCGCCCCGCCGAGTCGGTGAGCGAGTTCACCCAGCCATCGGTCACGAACACCGCGTCAGGCGGAGTCTCATTGCGCACCCACTCGGCCGCCGCGAGCTCGTCGTGCGACAGGACCTGGAGGTTCGACGTCGCGGTCCAGCCCGCCACGAGCAGCGGCGCCGGGACGCTGAGCAGGAAGACCACCGCGATGGCGGGCACCGGCCAGCGATGGATGAGCCACGCCGCCAGGATCGCGACGGCGACCCACATCGCCTGGAAGTACTTGTTCATGTCGAAGTCGATGACGCTGAGCTGGACGAGGTTCGGCACGAGGAACAGGCCGATGAGCCAGGCGCCGAGGAACAGCGGCTTCGGCACTCCCCGCGTCAGGAGCGCGGCGAGCGCCAGCGCGAACGGCACGCCGAGATTGGTCAGGTAGAAGAAGACCACCGCGGCCGGTCCGTCGGCGATCGGCGCCGAGGGCCAGAACCCGACGAAGCGCACCGCGCCGGAGCCGCCCGCCGCGAGCGCCGGGCCGATGACGAACGGCAGCGCGAGCAGGTACGGGACGAGCAGGGCCGCCGCATTCCTCGGCGCGTCGGCGTCGAAGCGCCGACCGGCGGCGACCCAGGCCAGCGCGATGAGCGGGAAGACGGGGAAGTAGAAGAAGTGGAACGGTGCCAGGAGGGCGCCGAGGAGCCCGGCGGCGGCGAGGATCCATGGCCGGTCTCGCCAGCCCGCGGCTCGCTGCCGGGCGGTCGGCAGAGCGGCGACGAGCAGGAGCACCGCGCCGACCAGGATCGGGAGCCCTGCCGTCGTGGCCCGATGCGCGAGGAGGCCCGTTCCCATGACCGACGGGATGCGGAAGTACGGCCAGCCGGTGAGCCACTGGTTGTCGTAGCTGTTCTGGGCGATGAGGTCGAGTGGTGCGGTGGCACCGTTGACCACGTCGCGGACGAAGAGCACCCATCCCATCCCGCCGGCGAAGATGACGAACCCCGCGGCCAGGGCACCGATCAGGCGGGCGCCCCTGCCGCGAGCGAGGCGGCGGGCCAGGCTGTAGGCACCGAGCGCCAGGGCGCCGGTGAGCACGGTCGACTGGACGACCATGGCTGGGATGCTGAACATCGCGGCCGCCTCGGCGAGGATCGCGGCGTGGAAGTCGGCGAACCAGTGGTAGACGAGCGGGACACCGGCGAAGTACGGGACCTCGGGCGGGAAGTTGGCGCCCGCGTTCAGCGTCTCGGCGATGGACAGGTGCACGCCGAGGTCGCTCCAGTTCGACCCACCGGACGAGACGCCGGTGAGCGGTCATGCGCCACAGACCGACGCCGAGCGTGACGCCCACGACCGTCATGCCGGCCACCGCCACCGGCAGCGCGGCCCGCAGGCCCGGACCGAGGCGAGGAAGCCGGCGGCCATCGCGGGCGCTCTCGATCCAGACGACCGCTGCCATGAGCAGCGCCGCGGCGACGAAAACCGCGGCCCGGCCGTACCCGCCCACGATCCAGCTCACCGCGTTCACGAGGTGCGTCCCGACGGCGACGCTGCCCACCACCGCCAGCGAGATGCGGCCCGCGGCGTCGATGCGCGGGCCGAGCAGTCGGGTCGCGGACCAGCCCGGGACGAAGAGGAACAGCGGCCAGATGACCACGATGGCGAGCGGCGGAACGAACCAGGCGGCGAGGATCGCCACGGCGGCGACCGCGCCGACGATCAGGGCGCGGCCGGCTCGGGAGTTCATCGGCTGCGCATGATACGACTCGGCCGCATACTGGCCGCCGATGTCGCCATCGACGCCCACCACGAGCTGGCGATCCGCGTGGACGTGGGCCGCCGCCTGCGCCGCTGGGCTTCGTGCTCGTGCTGCTGGCGGTCACGCTGGGCCTGACCGATGCGGCCGACGTCGCGATCATCAGCGCCTTCGGCGTACCCGCCCCGCCCGAGATGCTCGATCCGTTGCTGGCCGTCACCAACCTCGGCGTCGCCATGGGCGATCGTTGCCGTCGGAGCCCTGGTCCTCCTCGCCGGCTGGGCCGGGCACCGGCCTCGCGACGGGGCGCTGGGCGCCGTGGTCATCGCGATCGGGGCGCTCGTCATCGAGCTGATCAAGCAGCTCATGGGCCGCCAGCGCCCCGAGGTGCTCGAGCCGATCCTCGTCGAGGTTGGCTACAGCTTCCCGTCCGGTCATACCGCCAACGCCACCATCGCGTATGGCGTCCTCGCCGTGCTCATCGGCCGCATTGGCCTTCCGGCTCCGGTCCGGGTGACGGCGTGGCTGCTGCTCGGGGGCATCGTCGCGGCCGTCGGCGTGTCGCGGATCTGGCTCGGGGTCCATTACCCGAGCGACGTGGTGGGCGGTTGGCTGCTGGGCGGGGCCTTCGTCGCCTCCTACGCGGCGCTCATCCCGCGCGAGTCGCCTGCGTCAGCCGCGGAAGCGGTTCCCGTGGATCCAGCAGCGCCACGATCCGATCCACCTGCTGCGGACTGAGCGCGTCGCTGGCGCTGGCCAGCCGCCCGAGGCGCTCCGGATCCCGCTCGACGACGACGCCGACCGGCTCACCGCGACCGATCGTCACCTCCATCGGAGCCGACGACGCCGAGGACGGCGGTGACGTCGGCGGCGAGCTTGGCACGCTCGAGGTAGAGGGCGAGGCGGTGACCGGCCAGTCGAGCCGCGGTCATCGGCTCGGCATCCCAGGGCACCCACGACTCGGTCGAGCGGTTCCAGCGGTACCAGTGCCCGTTGCGTCGGGCGAACCGGCCGCGCCCCCCGGAGAGGGTCAGGGCGAACGTGCCGCCCGGCCCGACGAGCACGGCATCGATGGCGTCGGGCGTGCCCGGCTTCACGTTGCGGAACCAGTGGTACCCGTCGTCGAGGCGGCTCCCGAGGGCCGCGGCCAGACGGTCGTGATGTGGGAGCCGGGGGATGCTCAGGCGGCGGCTCCGCGGGACGGGATGGAGGATCATGGCGAGCTCGAACCTACTCTTCGACAGGCTCGGGGCGGAGGACGGGCGGAGGTCGAGTGTAGCGCGCCACCGGTGCGCCGAACAGGACCCGCCAAGCCGAGGCCCTATCATGCCGGCCATGGGCGACCTGACGAATGCCTCGCTCGAGGAGGCGGTGCGCACCCTGCTGGCCGAGATCGGCGAGGACCCCTCGCGCGAGGGGCTGGCACGGACGCCAGAGCGCGTGCGCCGCATGTACGACGAGCTGACGGCCGGCTACCACGTCGACCCTGATGCGCTGGTGAACGGCGCCTGCTTCAGCGTCGACTACGACGAGATGGTCATCGTCCGCGACATCGAGTTCTTCAGCCTGTGCGAGCACCACCTCCTGCCGTTCCACGGGCGCGCGCACGTCGGCTACCTCCCGCGCGGACGGGTCATCGGCCTCTCGAAGGTCCCCCGCATCGTCGACATGTACGCGCACCGGCTGCAGCTCCAGGAGCGGCTCACCGTCCAGGTCGCCGACTTCCTCATGGAGCGGCTGGAGCCGAAGGGCGTGGCCTGCGTCGTCGAGGCCACCCATCTGTGCACGATGATGCGCGGGGTGAAGAAGCAGGACGCCACGATGGTCACCTCGGCGATGACCGGGACGTTCCGTCGCGACGCGCGGACGCGTGCCGAGTTCATGGGACTCATCGGCAAGGCATAGGCGCCGGACCGATGCCGTACGCCGACCCGCTCACCGACGACGAGGCTGCGGCCGCGCTGGCCGGCCTGCCGGACTGGTCTCGCGACGGCGAGGTCATCCGTCGATCGGCGAAGGTGGGAGGCTTCCGCGCCGCCGCCGATCTCGTTCGCGCCGTGGCCGATGCCGCCGACGCGGCGAACCACCACCCGGACGTGCACATCACCGGGTATCGGACCGTCACGTTCGAGCTGACCACCCACGCCGCCCAGCGCGCTCACCCGGCGCGACATCGAGCTCGCCGCCGAGATCGACCGGCTTATCATCGGCGCCGCATGAGCGAGTCCGCCACGCCGATCCGGGTCCTCATCGCCAAGCCCGGCCTCGACGGCCACGACCGCGGGGCCAAGGTGCTGGCCCGCGGCCTGCGCGACGAGGGGTTCGAGGTCATCTACACCGGCCTGCGCCAGACGCCGGAGATGATCGCGGACGCCGCGGAGCAGGAGGACGTCGACGTCGTCGGGCTGTCGATCCTGTCGGGCGCCCACATGGCCCTCCTGCCGCGCACGGTGGAGCTGCTCCGAGAGCGGGGGATGGACGACGTGCTCGTGGCCGCCGGCGGCATCATCCCCGACGCCGACGTCGCGAAGCTCAAGAAGGCGGGGATCGCCGAGATCTTCGGGCCCGGGACCTCGATCGGCCAGATCGCGCGCTACTTCCGGGAGAACGCCCGGCGCGGGGCGTGAACGCCGTCGAGGCGCTGGGGACCGGCAAACGCCGCCCGCTGGCCAGACTGCTGACGCGGATCGAGAACGGCGATCCATCGGCCCGGGAGCTCCTTCCGGAGCTGTTCGCGCGCCGGCCAGGGCGCCCACGTCGTCGGGATCACCGGGCCACCGGGGAGCGGCAAGTCGACGCTCGTGAGCGCGCTGATCGCTGAGTGGCGGGAGCGCGGCCGGCGGGTCGGCATCCTGGCCGTGGATCCGATCGTCGCCGTACACGCGCGGCGCGATCCTCGGCGACCGCATCCGCATGATGGACCACGCCGCCGACCCCGACGTCTTCATGCGCTCGATGGCCTCGCGCGGCGAGCTCGGCGGGCTGGCCGCGACGACCTGGCTCGCCACGGCGGCGCTCGACGCGGCCGGGTTCGATCCGATCCTCGTCGAGACGGTCGGCGCCGGCCAGTCCGAGGTCGAGGTGGCGCGCCTGGCCGAGACCACCGTCGTGGTCGAGGTGCCCGAGATGGGGGACGAGGTGCAGGCCATCAAGGCCGGCCTCCTCGAGGTGGCCGACATCGTCGTGGTCAACAAGGGCGACCGACCCGGCGCGGATCGCGCCGCGCGCCAGCTGCGGGCCATGCTCTCCTCGGCCGGCGGCCGCATCGAGCGCAAGCCACCGCCGGTGCTCGTCACCACCGCCTCGACGGATGATGGCGTGGCCGCCCTGGCGGACGCGATCGACGCACATCGGGCGGTCGCCCGCGAGCCGCTGGCCGCGAGGGAGCGGGCCGCCAACCAGGTCAGGCGAGCCCTCGCCGACCTCTCGGCGCGGCGCGCCGGCGAGTCCGCGGAGTGGGAGGCGACGATCGAGGCGGTCGCGGACCGCAAGATCGACCCGCTCACGGCGGCCGAACGCCTGTTGGTCGAGGCCGATTCGCGCCATGATGGCTCCCATGCAGGTTGACGCCGTCCTCGAACGCTATGGCCCGCCCGTCACGGCCGAGCTTCCAGCCTGGATCGTCGATGCCCGCGCTCGCGTGCGCGCCGCGATCGCCGCGCTCCTCGAGATCGACGAGGACGACCTGGCGCGCAGGTGGTTGTGGCGTGACGATCGGACCGGCGGCACAGAGGCGCGCTACGCGTTCTTCCGCGCCATCGAGACGTTCGAGCGGGCAGCCGCCTCTGCCGGTCGCGCGATCGCAGCGGCCGGTCCGCGGCCGGCTGGCCACGGGGCATTCGCCGCTGCCACGACCGCGCGGTGGGATCTCCATGGCCTCCTGGCGCTCGGTCACCGACGCCGACCTCGACGGTGATCCCGGCGGCGGCGAGTGGACGATCCGGCAGACGCTCGCGCACACGGTCTACGTGGAGCGTGCCTATCCGTCCTGGTCGGCGTGGTGGCTCGGCCGCGAGCAGACGACCGAGCTGCCCGCGAGCGCGCCGGACGAGGTGGGTGAGGGCTTCCCCGACGAGAGCGACGAGGGCGCCGGCTCGCTCACCGAGATCGCGACGCGCCTCGACGCAGCCATGGATGGCGCGGCGGAGCGGATGGCGACCCTCGACGACGATCAGCTCGCCATCCCGGCGCGCTGGTCGGGCTACGAGGTGACCGTCGGGTTCCGCCTCTGGCGCCAGTCGTCCCACCTCCAGGAGCACACCGTGCAGGTCGAGAAGACGCTCGTCATGCTCGGCCGGGCTCCCGACGAGGCGCAGCGGCTCGCGCGGCTCGCTCTCCGCGCGTACGGGAGGCTGGAGTCGGTGGTCTACGCGCTTCCGGCGTCACTCGCGGAGCCGGGTCGCGCCCCGTTCGAGGAGGCTGTCGCAGCCGTCGGCGAGGTTGCGGCGCACGTCCTGGCACCCGGGTCCGTGGTCGACGAGGCGAGCTGAACCGGTCAGATCGCCGCGATCGCCTGCACCTCGATCAGCATCTCCTCGCTCGCCAGCCCGCTGACAACGAGCAGCGTGTTCGGCGGGTAACGACCATCCGGGAACAGCCGCGCGAACTCGCTGTTGCGCCACTCGCGGAGCGCCGGGATGTCCTCGCGGCGCGTGATGAACGTCATGGTCTGGATGACGCTCGACCAGCCACCGCCCGCCGCCGCGAGCGCGGCCTGGATGTTGGCGAAGGCCTGCGCGCATTGCGGTTCGAAGCCTTCTGCGAGCGCTCCGTCGGGCGCGACGCCGACCTGTCCCGCGACCGCGACCAGGCTCGCGCCGGCCGGAGCTCGGGCCACGTGTGAGTAGGTGCCCGCTGGCGGGCGGATCGCAGGGGGATTGAAGATCTCGACATCGGTCATGGCCGGCAGTATGGCCCCGATCAGTCGACCACGGCTGGTACGCTTCACGGCCATGAGCATCGACCGGGTCTTCGTCATCGGCGCCGGCCTGATGGGTCACGGCATCGCGCAGGTGAGCGCCGCCGCCGGCAAGCAGGTGACGCTCTCCGACCGCACCGCCGAGCTGGCCGAGAAGGGCAGGGCCCGCATCGGCGGCAACCTCGCCCGGCAGGTCGAGAAGGGCAAGCTCGAGCAGTCGTCCGCGGACGAGACGCTCGCCCGCATCGGCACCTCCGAAGGGACCGATGGCGCCGCGGGCCATGACATCGTCATCGAGGCGGTGTTCGAGGACGAATCGGTCAAGCGCGTCGACCTGGGAGGCGCTGACGAGGAGCGCCGACGCCGATGCGATCTTCGCCAGCAACACGAGCAGCATCAGCATCACCAGCCTCGCGACGGCGACCGACCGCGCACCGAGGTTCATCGGCCTCCACTTCTTCTCGCCGGTCCCGGTGATGGGGCTGATCGAGATCATCCGCGGCCTCGAGACCGACGACGCGACCTCCGAGGCCTGCAAGGGCTTCGCCGAGGAGCTCGGGAAGACCGTCATCGAGTCGCGCGACTACCCCGGGTTCCTGGTGAACCGGATGCTCGGCCCGTTCATCAACGAGGCGATCTTCGCGCTCATGGAGTCGACCGGCACCGCGGAGGACATCGACACCGGCGCGAAGCTGGGCCTCAACCATCCGATGGGTCCGCTGGAGCTGAGCGACTTCATCGGCAACGACGTGATGCTCAACGTCATGGACGTCCTCCTCCGCGGCTTCGGCGACCCGAAGTTCCGCGCGGCGCCGCTCCTGCGCCAGATGGTCGCGGCCGGCCACCTCGGCCGGAAGACGGGGCGCGGGTTCTACACCTACGACGAGAGCGGGAAGAAGATCGGCTAGATGGCCGTCGAGACCGCGCCGGCAGGCGCCGATCCGCTCGCTCTCTCCGAGGAGGAGCGCGGCGTCCGCGACACGGTCCGCGACTGGGCCCAGCGCGAGGTCGCGCCCGGCGCGGCGCAGCGCGACGAGGAGGAACGCTACGACCGGCGCCTCTTCGAGCGCGCCGGAGAGCTCGGCATCACCGGGCTTCCGTACGCCGGAGCGCTACGGCGGAGCCGGCATGGGCACCTTCGCGGTGGCCCTGGCCCTCGAGGAGGTCGCGGCGGCCGACATGGGCATGGCCGTCAGCCTGTCGGTCCACCTCCTGAGCCAGCTGTGCATCGTCAGCGCCGGGACCGATGAGCAGAAGGAGCGCCTCCTGCCGCCGATGACCGCCGGGCGCGAGCTGGGCGCCTTCGCCCTCACCGAGCCCGGGGCCGGATCAGACGCGGCCTCGCTCGCGCTCGCGGCGCGGCGCGATGGCGACGCCTACCTGCTCAGCGGGACGAAGATCTGGATCACCAACGCCGGCGACGCGGCGCGCTACATCGTCTTCGCCACGGTCGACCGGTCCAGGGGCAAGAACGGGATCACCGCCTTCGTCGTCGAGTCCGATACGCCCGGGTTCCGGCTCGGCAGCAAGGAACGCAAGATGGGGATCCGCGGCACGACCGGCGGCGGAGCTCGTGTTCGAGGACGCCCGGGTGCCGGTGGCGAACCGGCTCGGCGAGGAGGGCGACGGGCTGCGGATCGCGCTCTCCGGCGCTCGGCGCGGGCCGCATCGGCATCGCCGCGGCGTGCACCGGCCTCGCGCGCAGCGCCCTCGAGCTGGCCGCCGGCTACGCGCTCCAGCGCCGGCAGTTCGGCCGGGCCATCGCCGACCAGGAGATGATCCAGGCGCATGCTGGCCGAGATGGCCGTCGGCGTGGAGGCGGCGCGGATGCTCACGTGGCGCGCCGCGCGCATGCGCGACGCGGGCCAGCCGATCAACTCGGCGTCGAGCATGGCGAAGTGGTACGCATCGGACACCGCCATGCGCGTGACCACCGACGCCGTCCAGATCTACGGTGGCGCGGGATACTCGCGCGACAACCCGGTCGAGCGCCTCATGCGCGACGCGAAGGGGGCGCAGATCTACGAGGGCACGAACCAGATCCACCGGCTCATCGTGGCGCAGGGGCTGCTCGAGAGCGTGAGGCGGGGCGCGTGACCGCGCCGGCACAGGAGGAGGAAGGACCGATGACGACCACCACCGAGCCCGCGGCCGAGGCGGGTCCGCCGGCGCCGGCCGTGGAGCAGGCGCGCCCGCGCCTGATGCAGACGCCCGAGATCGAGCCGCTGGTCGTGGCTCCGGGGACCGCCGCGCTCAACGTGGTCGACCTCGTCCGACGCGCCGTCGAGCGCTATCCCACGCGCGAGGCGATGCGCTGGAAGCTCCCGAAGTCCCAGCGCGCCGAGGGCGCCGAGGCGGGAGCGTGGACGAGCCGGACCTATCGCGAGATGTGGGACTGGGTGACGCAGGTCTCCCTCGGGCTCAAGGACCTCGGCATCCGCGACGGCGACAGCGTCTGCATCATCGCGCGCACCCGGCCGGAGTGGTCGGTCAGCGACCTCGCCTCGCTGGCGCTCGGCACGGTGACCTGCCCGATCTACCCGCAGTCGGAGCCGGGGCAGGCGGCCTTCGTGATCAACAACGTGCGGGCGAAGGTCATCTTCGTCGAGAACGCCCAGCAGGCCGCGAAGATCGAGTCCATCCGCGCCGAGTGCCCCTCACTCGAGCACGTCATCAGCTTCGAGGCCAGCGGCAAGCTGCCCGACCGGGACGCTCACGCTCGACGACGTGATGGCGCGCGCGGACATGGATGCCGTGAACCGGCGGGCGTGGCTGGACGGCATCGCCGCGATCGATCGCGAGCACCTGGCCACGGTGATCCATACCTCGGGGACGACCGCCAACCCGAAGGGCGCGATGCTCAGCCACGGCAACCTGCTCTTCAACTTCGAGGCGGCCACCCAGGTCGTCGACTTCTACGAGACCGATGTCTTCCTCGCCTTCCTTCCGCTGAGCCACATCTACGGGCGCATCGTGGACGAGTTCGTCGCGCTCGGCCGCGGGGCGGCGGTCGTCTTCGCCGAGGCGCTGATCGAGCGGCTGCCGGCGAACATGGTCGAGGTGCAGCCGACGGTCATGGGCTCGGTCCCGCGCCTCTACGAGCGGGTCTACGCCCGCGTCCAGGCGACGGTCGAGGCCGGGTCACCGACGCGGCAGCGGATCTTCCACTGGGCGGCCGGCCTGGGGGCGAAGAAGTACGCCAACCACCTCGAGGGCAAGGCGAACTCGCCGTGGCTGAACGTCCAGCTGCGGGTGGCCGACCGGCTCGTGTTCGGGAAGATCCGGGCGCGGACCGGCGGTCGGGTCCGGTACTTCGTCACGGGCTCCGCGCCGCTGGCGCGTGAGATCGGCGAGTTCTTCTACGCCACGGGCATGCTCGTGCTCGAGGGCTACGGCCTGACCGAGACCTCGCCGTTCGTCAGCATCAACCGGCCCGATGACTTCGTGTTCGGCACGGTCGGCCGGCCGGCGCCCGGGTCCGAGGTGAAGATCGATCCCGAGACGGGGGAGATCCTCGTGCGCGGACCGCAGATCATGCAGGGCTACCTCAACGCGCCCGGAGGAGACCGCCCAGGCGATCGAGCCCGATGGCTGGTTCCACACCGGCGACATCGGCGAGCTCGACGACATCGGCCGCATCCTGATCACCGATCGGCTCAAGAACCTCATCATCCTCGGCAACGGCAAGAACGTCTCGCCGGCGCCGATGGAGGCCGCGCTGTCGACGTCGCGCTACGTCGCGCAGGCGGTGATCCTCGGCGATCGGCAGGCCTACACCGGGGCGCTCATCGCGCCGGACTTCGACGAGCTGGGCGCGTGGGCCGCGGCCAACGGCATCGCCGAGATGCCGCCGGAGCAGCTCATGGGGAAGAGCGGAGCTCGCTTTAACCCCTTATCTTTTGAGGACAGATAACGCGCGTGTATCGTATTCATCATGTGTTTCTTTTTGCGTTTAGCTTTTTTCTCTTTCTCAGTATTTAACTGCCTGATATAAACTTTGCCTTTTCCCACTTTCAATTTGACTTCATCAAAATTTTTGGCCTGGTTCAAATGCAGGTAACACTTTTGCCTAAAAAGCTCAGCGTTCCGCTTCCTTTTTAGGCAAAAGTGTTACCTGCATTTGAACCGATAAAAAGATAAAGACATAGCAATCAATTTTTCTGTATAGTTTTTGTTCCAGCAAAACCTCACAGGAACAGGATTAACTGCTATGTCGACCTCTATTGATATCTTATTTCAGCAAAAATTGAAAGTCTCTCATGCTGCTCACCTACTTACTCCATCCCAACGTAAGAATATTCGGTATTTAAGAGCTTAATGCTTAGCGTATGTTTTCGTTCCATTGGGCTCCAACCCCCTTAACGATGCCATGGCTATATGGTGGTATCAGAAGCTAGGGGCAGAGTTGCGACTCATATGAAAATAGCGGGGAGCCTCTACCCCATTACATTAAGGTCATGAGAATAAGCCATACGTTACAGAGAGGGTTTTTGCTCCGCTAGACTTCACCCCTCCCCAAACGCGAAAGGTTGTAGCATTAAAAAAAGGTATCGGATTTCACCAAAATGGACTATGGAATATAATTGAATAAAAAGAGGGAATATGCTAGAATGCAGCAGGTCTAAGGGATTGTCATAAAGATGTATCCAAACGAACACAATCCACCACACTTTCACGCTTTCCATTCTGATGTGATGTAGCCGTGTTTAGTATCGAAACAGGACGAGATTCAAGGTGATTTTCCGAAAAAAGCTGCTTTAGTCACGGCATGGACAATCATTCATAGTGATGAATTGCTAAATAACTGGAATAGGCTAGCTAATGGTGAGCAAATATTAAAAATTAAACCTTTGAGATAATTGCGATGCTAAAAGTTTCTAAAATAAAATATCTAAACAATTACAGTTTGCAGGTCGTATTTAATGACGGCAAAATCAAAATCGTTGATCTTAGAGATATGGTTAGAAAGGGGGCTATTACTTTGAGCCTTTGCAAGACATAGATCTGTTTAAAAATGTATCTATAGATGATATGAACTATTCCATTTGCTGGCCTAATGGTGCAGATTTAAGCCCCGATATTCTTTACGAAATAGGAAAAGAGCTAAAATCTAAAAGCCTACGCCTAAAACAATAGCGGTTCCTGTCGCAAGTAAGCCTCTGCATCGCAAAAGAAAGAGCGCAAAGCCTCCGATAGCACAACCTTGATCAATACAACGGGCTTCTATTACCTCTAGCCTCCTTGTGTTTTGCAAAGGCTTCTCCCCTGCTCCCTAGTTTTCCTACTTTATCAATGCCCAAGGCCAATATCCTAAAAGAGGGTGGGCCGGGATTCTGACGGTATGCACCAAAAATTGCAGAAGTCATTGAATATCATAATGTTCAACTTTAAAGATATTCAACCAATAGTGTTGGGGGTTGATGTCCCCATGGAGAGAAACAATCCATTCTGATATCTTAGGGAATATTTCTTTTCCATTGAACTTCAATCACTCTAGGTTACAAAGTGGTCCAAACTTTATTTTGATTTACGGGAAATCTCAATGTTCCGGTTCATAGGCCAGCTTAAAATTCGAAGCAACATCATTACGATAACCTAATTTCTTTTGGAAAAAACTAATCTATGCTAAAATACTAACAAAAAAACAAAGAGACGTATTATGAATTCTAGTTTGTTTCCAATATTTTGTGCAAGTGCTGTAGGGTTAGCTGGAGCGGTTATTTTCAATAAATTAATAGGTGATAATACGACAAATGACGAAGAAGAAAATACAACTAAAAGAATGTAGACTAAGCCAAGATGAAACATCTGTAGCATTTGAATTAGATATGACAAAAAAGGATTCTTTCCATTTTCTAAATTTAGCACAAAAGCGATTAATAGAAACAAAACGACTCGCAATTACACCAGATGACAATATTTATCCTGAAGAATCGAGAGAAAATATGGATAGCTTTGGAAAATGCCTTAGAACTGAAGATCATGAAAAAGTAGAAGGTTTAAGAATGCAACTTTTTCCAAATTCAGGAGAACTCATAAAACCAAAAGTCACTACAATTAAAAACCCTCGTACAGAAAATGAAGAATTACTAAATATTTTCATTAAAGCGTACTGTAAAGATTCACGTCCCACTTCAGAAATATTATTACGCTATGGACTTGAAAAGAATTGTCTTCCTTTAATTTATCTAGCACTGAAATGTGGAGCTCAACCAGAAAAATTATTTAAAGGTGACATGGGACGCGAGCATCATATTCTAAAAATCCCTCTTGAGTCGCCCTCGTCGTGTGATATCGCTGGAATTCGTCTTTTATTTCAATTTGCTAATAATCCAATAAATTTTGCGAATGGAACTACTACCCCTCCATCACGTCATGCTTTTTCTCCATTGAAAAAAGCTTTCGAAGAGGGTCGCATAGATGTAGTGAGAGAACTGCTTGCTAATGGAGCTAACCCAGATCTAGCTTGGCATAACCAATTCAGGGAAGAAAGCCTTTTTATGTATGCAGCTAATAAAGGGCATTCTGAGATTGTTCAATTCTTTTTGCAAGCGGGA
>CAVSAH010000007.1:0-379563 GCA_963725885.1 uncultured Chloroflexia bacterium
TGTGCATCTACTGGTTCCATTACGTGTGTCTGCATGTGCGGATGCGAAAATCCGCAATGGCAAGAAGGCCCTGGAAGTGGCTCAGAAAGCAGTCGAGTTGGTGAAAAGTACGAATGAGTTGGCGACAGTGGCCGCGGCGTCTGCCGAACTGCGTGACTTCGACAAGGCCATCGAATGGCAGACCCGAGCGATTGAGGCCACACCCAAGGCCCTGAAAGACCCTTACCAACAACGGCTCGAGCTATACCAACAGAAGAAGCCGTATCGCATCGAGTGAATCACCTTTCCACCACGGAGGGGACTCACTTGTGCGCACATGGGAAATGCACCCTAAACCATCAGCACAATGGCGCAATGGTCAGTACATTGACGGAATGACTACCTTGTGGGAGGACCGAGCATGTCGATCGTACGTTTGCGATCGTCGTCGTCGTTCTCGCCACCGCATCCGCTCCGAGCTACGCGGACGATTGGCCTCAGTTTCGCGGCCCGGCGGCTGCCGGCGTTGTCACCGGCGAAGGCGTTCCGCCGACGAATGGACGCACCGAGAACGTGGCCTGGAAGGTACGAGGTGCCCGGCCACGGCTGGTCGTGCCCCATCGTGAGTCGGGAAGTGTTTGTCACCAGTTGCGTCGGCACGACAAGCCGGTCGCACCGAAGACCGGGTACTACGCTCCGCGGGATACCAAGACCCCCGACAGGCGAACATCGCTGGACCGTATTCTGCCTCGACGCCGCAACCGGCAAGGTGCTCTGGGAGACAGGTCGCCACAAGGGGGTGCCCAAAGCACTCGATTCACGTGAAGGCGAGTTACGCCTCCGAGACGCCCGTGACCGATGGCGAACGAGTCTACGCCTACTTCGGCAATGTCGGCCTGTTCTGCTACGACCTGGACGGCAAGCAACTCTGGTCGAAGTCGTGGGACGTCGTCCCGATCGCACTCGGCTGGGGCACCGGGGCCTCGCCGGTGCTGCACGGGGATCGCATCTACATCGTCAACGACAACGAGAAGAGTTCGTTCCTCGTCGCACTGGACAAGCTCACCGGGAAGGAGATCTGGAAGGTCGATCGCGACGAGAAGAGCAACTGGGCCACGCCGTTCATCTGGGAGAATGGCAAGCGAACCGAGATCGTCACGTGCGGGACCAAGAAGGTCGGCTCCTACGATCTCGACGGCAAGCTGCTCTGGGAATTCGGCGGCATGTCGTCGATCTGCGTGCCGTCGCCGGTCGTCGCACACGGCTTGCTCGTTCATCAGTTCCGGCTACGAGTTCGGCCGGCCGCGACCGGTGTTCGCGATCCGCCCCGGCGCGTCGGGCGACATCTCGCTGAAGAAGGATGAGAACGAGCAACGAGTTCATCGCCTGGTACAACGAGCCGGCCGGGGCGTACCACCCGACGCCGCTCGTGCTCGGCGATTACCTCTACGTGCTGTACTCGACCGGCTTCATCGCCTGCTTCGAGGCGAAGACGGGCAAGCCCGTTTACGAGAAGCAGCGGCTCGGCGGCAGTTTCACCGCGTCGCCGTGGGCCTACGACGGCAAGATCTTCTGCCTGAGCGAGGAAGGCACGATCTCGTCGTGAAAGCCGGTCCGGACTTCGAGCTGCTCGGCAAGAACGTCCTCGGCGAAGTGGCACTGGCGACGCCGGCGATCGCCGACGGCCGGCTCTTCCTCCGCACTCGTCCACTCTCTATTGCATCGAGAAACCATCGGGTAAGAACCGCACGAAACCGTAAACGAACATTGCGGAAGGAAGCGGATGAACATCGAGGTCCACGACCAGGACGAATGCCCTGCAAGTTGAGTCACTATCGGGGCGAGGTGGCGGATGCTAGTTCTGCTTCTGAAGACAGGTCTGACTGACCTGACGTGCTGGCCTCATGAGCGGTCGCTCGTGCCGAAATGGAAACACAAACCATGTAATCGGCTCCGATCCGATCCAGGTCAAACCGAGTGATGCCCACCAGGGATTGCACCACCGTGGCCCTACTGATGCCAGCCCCGGGAGCAACGGGCTGTGAAAAACCGTTGCATCCGGTATAGACGCCGCGTACGATGCCCGATAATCCCGTCTTTGCGAGCGGTAAATGGTCGGCACGCCGATAAAGCGTTTTGATCGACCCTACAGCGAGGTCGACATCCGATGGGTAATGCCCGTGTCACATCCTTCCTGCTTATACTCGCTCTCTCACGGCACACTGCCCAGAACGATAAGACTGACGGACCAGCCCTTGCCAAACGAGCGCACCAGGTGCTCAAGGCCAACTGCTACCGCTGCCGCGGTGAGGGTGGGCAGGCGGAGATGGGTGTCTACGTGCTCAACCGCGACCGGCTCGTTGCCGCGAAGCTCCTCGAACCGGGTAATCCGTCGAAGTCGCGACTCCTGCGGCGCATGACGGACGTCGATGACCCGATGCCGCCCCAGAGCGAAAGCCCGCGGCCGTCGAAGGATGATATCGAAGCCGTCCGCCGTTGGATCGCAGCGGGCTCTCCTCCCACTTCGGGGCCGCCTCGGCGTGATTTCATCTCTGACGACGCCGTGTTGACCACGATTCTTGTCGATGTCCTGAAGGCGGGCAAACGCGATCGGCCTTTCCTGCACTACTTCACCCTGACGGCACTCCACAACGTCGGCACCGGAGACGACAGACTGCACACGTATCGCACCGCTCTCTCGAAGTTGTTGAACTCCCTCTCGTGGGATCCGGACATCCACAAGCCGCACTGCATCGACCCGGCTGGCACCGTGCTGCATATTAACCTGCGCAATTTCAAGTGGACCGCGGCTAGCTGGAAGGCCATCCTCGCTGCCTACCCATACGGAGTGACGTATCCTTCCGCCACCGCCAAGTCGGCGTGCGAGGCGACAGGCTGCGAACTCCCTTCGTGCGGGCCGACTGGTTCGTGTTCGCCGCGTCGCGGCCGCCGCTGTACCACGAGCTGCTGCGGCTTCCGGGGGCGGGACGCGAGCTGGAAAAAGTCTCGACGTCGACGCGGCGGCCGACATCCGACAGGACCGGGTGTCGCGGGCGGCGTTCAGCACGTCGGGGGTCTCGCGGAACAACCGGCTGATCGAGCGCCACCGACCGCCAACGGCGGCTACTGGCGGAGCTACGACTTCGCCGGCAACGCCGACCGCCGCAACCTGTTTTCCCACCCTCTGGGCCCAGGCGACGGCGAGCACGACTTCGAGGCCGACGGCGGCGAGATCGTCTTCGCCCTGCCCAACGGCCTGAACGGTTACATGCTGATCGACGGCGAAGGGGCCCGGATCGACAAGGGGCCGACCTCGATCGTCAGCGACAAGAGGCAGACCGATCGCTCGTCGGAACGGCATCTCGTGCATGAGTTGCCACAACCGCGGCCTGATCGAAAAGGCCGTTCGGGAACATGTCACCGACAACCCGAACGCCTTTACGCACCGCGAGGCAGACGTGATCCTGACCCTCTACCCGCCGCGTGCCGAGTTCGACAAGCTACTGCGGGCCGACTCCAAGCACTCCGGAAAGCCGCTGAGGCGGCTGGCGGCCCCCTAGGCAAGACCGAGCCGATCGAGGCACTGTCGCCGATTCGAGGAGGACCTATCGTTGCCACTGGCGGCTGGCGAGTTTCAGCTCTTCGCAGAAGAGTTTCTGAAGGAGCTTGGCCGGTCTGCGGAGTTCGCGCATCTTCGGCCCGCTGCTCGTGGTGGTCTCGTGACATCGGGCCGCTAGGTCAGTTTCGGGCCTTTCGACGAGCCGCTGCGGGCTTTGACGAGGGCCGCTCGCCCTACAATCTGCCGACCGTCGGCATGCCCGGCGGGGACGCTTGGCCACCGGAGGGGCCATGCTTCAGGAGACGCCGCCGGTTGGGCGGGGCCTGAAGCGTTTTTTGTTATCAGCACGCGGAGCTGCGCGGCTCGACGTCGACGCTCCGGAGGTTCGCAGGAGGACAGGGGGCCCGACCCATGAACACCAAGCCTGTCTATCTCACCGCCGCGGGGCTCAAGAAGCTCGAGGCCGAGCTCAACGAGCTCATCACCGTCGAACGCCCACGCGTCGCGGCCCGCATCCACGAGGCGAAGCTCGACGGCGACCTCTCCGAGAATGCCGAGTACGAGGACGCCAAGCAGGAGCAGTCCTTCCTCGAGGGCCGCATCGCGACGCTCGAGCTCCAGCTGCGCAACGCCGCGGTCATCGAGAAGGCCAACGGCGACAAGGTCGGCCTCCTCTCGAAGGTCGTCATCAAGGGGCCCGATGGCGAGGAGACCCTCACGATCGTTGGATCCGCGGAGGCCGCGCCGCGCGACGGCCGGATCAGCAACGAATCGCCCGTTGGGGCCGCGCTGATGGGCCTCAAGAAGGGCGACAGGTTCACGGTGCAGGCTCCGGCGGGTCCGATCGAGTACACCCTCGTCCGCATCGCGTAGACGACGTGTTCTGGGCTGACGAGCTCGCCGCGTCGGCCACCGGCCGCCAGGTCGTCAACGACTCGAAGACGCCCTCGGGCACGGTCCACGTCGGCAGCCTGCGTGGCCCCGTCGTGGTCGACACGATCGTGCGCGCCCTCCGCGACGCCGACATCCCCGCCGAGCTGCGCTACGGGGTCGACGACCTTGACCCGATGGACGCTCAGGCGCTCCTGACCCCCGACGCGATCGAGCGCTTCATGGGCGTGCCGCTCGCGCACGTGCCCGACCCGGCCGGGGATTGCCACGCCAGCTATGCGCGTCACTTCGCGGGGGCGTTCATCGACACGTTCGACGGCCTGGGCATCCGCCCCGACGTCTACTACTGGATGAGCGAGGTCTACGCCTCGGGCGCCATGGATCGATACATCCGGACCGCACTCGATGGGGCGGGCATCGTGCGCGAGATCTATCGTCGCGTGGCCGGGTCGAGCCACCCGGCCGAGTGGCATCCTCTGTTCGTGATCTGCGAGTCGTGCGGCCGCATCGGCACCACGATCGTGACGCGGCTGGGACGCCGAAGCAGGGACGGTCCACTACGAGTGCCGCGCCGACCTCGTGCGCTGGGCCACCGGCTGCGGCCACGCCGGCGAGACGTCGCCCTTCGGCGGGCGGGCCAAGCTCCCGTACAACGTCGACTGGGCCGCCAAGTGGGACCTGTTCGGGGTGACGATCGAGCCCGCCGGGAAGGACCTGTCGACCAAGGGCGGCTCGCGAGATCGGTCCGACGCCGTCGCCCGAGAGCTGTTCGGCAACGAGCCGCCGCTCAACGTGCCGTACGAGTTCCTCAACATCGGCGGCCGCAAGATGTCGACCTCGAAGGGGCTCGGCGCCTCGGCGACGGAGATCGCCGACGTCATCCCGCCCGAGCAGCTGCGCACGCTCTTCCTGCGCCCCAAGCCGAAGGTCGCCATCGAGTTCGACCCGGACGGGACCGATGCCATCCCGCGGCTGTTCGACGAGTCCGATCGCCTCGCCGCGGCCACGGCCGGTCGCGAGGTCCGCGGCGAGCTGCCGCCGAACCACGAGCGCCTGTTCGCGCTGTCCCTGGTTGAGCCCGATGCCGACGCCGCCGCCGAGGCCGCCGCCTACCGGCCGGCCTTCAGCCACCTGGCGCTGCTCGAGCAGATCCCCGGCGTCGACGTCGTGGAGCGGGTCACCGCGGAGAAGGGGAGCGAGCTGGCGCCGCGCGAGGAGCGAGATCCTCGAGGAGCGTCGCGCCGCCGCGCGTGCGTGGCTCGCGGCCTACGCCCCGGAGCGGGCCCGGCTCGAGGTCCGTCGCGACGCCGTCCCCGACTGCGGTCGACGCGCTGGCGCCCGAGCAGCGCGAGTACCTCGGCCGGCCTGGCCGATGCCCTTGGGGAGCCCGGCATGGTCGGGCGAGGCGGTCCAGGCCACGATCTTCTCCGTCGCCAAGGAGCGCGAGCTGCCGGCGGGCAAGGCCTTCGCCGCGCTGTACGCGGCGTTCCTCGGCCGGACTCGGGACCGCGCGCCGGATGGCTGTTGGCGGCCCTCGACCGCGACGTTCGTCGTCGAGCGGCTGCGCGACGCGGGCGCCGTCGGGGCCGAACGCCGATGAGCGTCGGCGTCCAGCGCCTCCGCGACGACGCCGAAGCGCTGCGGCGCGGGGCGACCGACAAGGGCGAGGATCCGACGCTCGTCGACCGCGCCATCGAACTCGACGAGCGTCGCCGCGCGCCTCGTGGCCGAGGCGGACTCGCTCAAGGCGGCGCGCAACGATGCGAGCCGACGGATCGGGGAGGCGATCCGCGGGTGGTGCCGATCCGAACGGCCCCGAGGTCGGCGAGCTGAAGGCGGCCTCGGCGGCGCACCGCGGATCGGATCGCGGCGCTCGACGCCGAGCTGGCATCGGTGCAGGCAGAGCTCGACGACGCGATGCTCCGCATCCCGAATCCCGCCGACCCCGACGTGCCGGTCGGTGGCGAGGAGGCGAACGTGATCGTGCGGACCTGGGGCGAGCCGCTGCCGCCGGACGGGCTCAAGCCTCATTGGGAGCTCGCGGAGTCCCTCGGCCTGATCGACAACGCGCGCGGCGCGAAGATCACCGGCTCCGGGTTCCCGGTCTACACCGGGGACGGGGCCACGTTGCAGCGCGCCCTGATCTCCTGGTTCCTCGACGTGCACTCCGCAGCGAGCACGGCATGACGGAGGTCTGGCCGCCGGTCCTCGTCAACGCGGACAGCGCCCGCGGTACCGGGCAGATCCCCGACAAGGAGGATCAGATGTACGTCGTCGACCGCGACGAGCTGTACCTGATTCCGACGGCCGAGGTGCCGGTGACGAACCTGCATCGCGACGAGATCCTCGACGCCGGCGCTCTGCCGATTCGGTATGCCGCGTACTCGGCCTCGTTCCGCCGCGAGGCCGGCGCTGCCGGCCGCGACACGCGCGGCATCCTGCGCGTGCACCAGTTCGACAAGGTCGAGATGGTCAGCTTCACCCGCCCCGACGAATCGCCGAACGAGCTGGAGTGGCTCACGTCGTGCGCCGAGCGCCTGCTCCAGGACCTGGGCCTCGCCTACCGGGTGCTCCTCATGAGCACGCGCGAGATGGGCTTCGTTCAGGCGCGCAAGTACGACCTCGAGGTGTGGGCGCCGGCCATCGAGCGCTGGCTCGAGGTGAGCAGCGTGAGCAACTTCCGCGACTACCAGGCACGCCGAATGGCCATCCGATTCCGCCCGGAGGCAGGCGCGACGCCCGAGCTGGTCCACACCCTCAATGGTTCGGGGCTGGCCCTGCCCCGCAACGTGGCGGCACTGCTGGAGACACATCAGCAGGACAGACGGCTCGGTGCCTCGTGCGCGACCCGCTTCGGCCCGCGTACCTCGGGCGTCGCGCTGCTCTCCGGGAGCGTCTCTCGCCGTCGATGGCGGTCGTGGATCACCGCGTGGCCGCGCCCGCGGGCGATGAAGCCAGCGGCATCACGGGGAACGCGATCACCAACGCGCCTCGCGAGCGCGATGGCGAGGCTCCCCCAGAAGGCACCGTTGTCGAGGGACGGGACCGATCGCCCCGGGAATGAGGAGCAGATCAGCGCTGTCGCCGATCTCCATGACGGCGATCGAGATCGTGTCGGCCCCGAACGCCAGACGGAGCGCCGGCCTCAGCGCGATCCGTGACGGGCACGAGCGGTCTCATCGTCAGCGCCGTAGCCGACGAGGAAGCCGCGCTACCGCCACCCCGATGGCGGGCACGTCGGCCAGCCGAGCGCCGTGCCGATGACCATCCCGAGCACCTCGCCGATCGCGCACCCGGTCAGGCAATGCGTCGTCGCGCGGGACCGCCAGGCGATTCAGCGATACCGATGCAGGGGCCGTGTGTCCCACGCACCGACGGTATCGAGGCCGTCAAGCGGATACTCCGGTCCTGCCGGAGGGGTGGCAGAGCGGACGAATGCATCGGTCTTGAAAACCGACGTGGGTGCAAGCTCACCGTGGGTTCGAATCCCACCCCCTCCGCCACGCTGAGCGCGACGCCACGGAAGTACTATCGCGGCAGGCCGACGAAAGAGCCACCCTCGCCCTCGTCAACTCTTGATCATTCGACGAGGACTTTCCTACATGAAGCGCGTCCTGGCGGCTCTCGTGGTCGCACTCGTGACTTTCTCAGGGGTATACGGGCTCGCCGCGAGCCTGAACCTGACCACCGATAGCCTCGGGTCGGCAACGACCACCGTTGCTGCCTGCCAGGCAGGCGCTCTGAACGCCACGTATACGTCGACGTACTCGGCCACGACGCCGGGGTACACCGTCGGAACGGTGACGATCACCGGTCTCGCGGCCACCTGCTACACGAAGCCCTACAAGATCACGCTGTCGACCACAGCCGGCGCCTCGCTGGGTGAGGCGACGGGCACGACGCCGGGGACCGGCACCAGCTTCAGCGCCACCTTCACGCCTGCGGTGAGCGCAACGTCGGTGACCGCCATCAGCGTCGTCATCAGCGGGTAGCTGCCGTCGGGCAGCCGATAGGAACCAGCTCGTGACCGCCACCCCCGCGGCGCGTCTCCTTGCCAGCATCGCCGCCATCTCGGCGGCGATGCTGCTGCTCATCGGCTTCACCGCCGTGACAGGGGCAGCGGCCTCACTGAACTCAGGCACCGCGACGCTGGGTGCCGCGCGGGTGTCGCCCGCCCGATGCGTCTCGTCCGGCCTGTCGGTCCTCCCGGTGCTCGTCGGGACGACATGGACCGGTGTCACCGTGAGCGGCATCCCGGCGGCGTGCGGGGGCGGGACCCTTCAGCTCACCGTGAACACCGGGGCCACGAACAGCTCCGGTTCGGCCGCCGTGCCGGTTGGCGGAGGCTCGCTCACGATCACCCTCGCGACCGCGCAGACCGTGGACGCCAACATGCAATCCGACCTGGTCTTCGTCGGGCCATGAGGGTCTCGCGCGTTGGCTACCTGCTGGCGATCGTCGTCGGCGTGGTGGTGTGCCTGTCGAGCTCCGTCGGCTCGGCCGCGAGCCTCACGGTCACCTCGCAACAGCTCACGCCCTACCGGACCTGCCTTCTGACCGCGACGCCGGTGGGCACGACGGTCGTCTCCGATACCACGGTTCGCCAGGGCACGCCCGCGGGCAACTTCGGCACGGTGACGAACCTGACGGTCTCGTCGGCGGCATCGGCGAACCAGCGCACCTACCTCTCGTTCGATCTGGCCTCCTGCGCCCCGGCAATCCCGGCGAGCGCCACGGTTCGCGGCGCGGTGCTCCGGCTCTTCTCGACCGCCCTTCCGGCGGTATGCCGCACCGTCGACATCTTTCGCGTGACCGCCGCGTGGACCGAGACGGTGGTGACCTGGAACAGTCAGCCCTTTGGCACCGCCATCAACAATCCAGCCGACCGCCTCCCGGACCGATTCGTTCAACGTCGGCACGCCCGCCGGTTGCGAGAACCTCACGAACAACACGTACATCACCGGGGCCGATGTCACCGCCGATGTCGCCGCGTTCGTCGCCGGCACCGCCACCAATCGTGGGATGGATGCTCCGCGACGACGTCGAGGGAAGCGCCACCGTTCGAACCTGGACCGCGGCCAGCAAGGAGCTCGGGACCCTGGCGCGCGCGCCGCAGCTGATCATCACCTACGTCGCGGTGCCCTGATGCGACGCATCGCTCGGTGGCTCGGGCATGGCGGCCCTGCTCGCGCTGCTCGCCGTGTGGGGGCTGGCGCTGCGACCTGTTTCGCTGGGTGGTCCTGCGACGTTCGTGGCCATTCGAGGGGACTCGATGGAGCCCACCTATCACTCCGGCGACCTGGTCGTGCTCTTCAGCGCCGACCGCTACGAACCGGGCGATCCAATTGGCTATCGCGTTCCGGAGGGGGAGCTGGGCGCGCGGGCTGGTGGTCGTCCATCGCGTGGTTGGCGGCAACGGTGCCGATGGATACGTCCTCCACGGTGACGGCAACCCGGCACCCGATCCGTGGAACCCGGACGACGGAGATGTCGTGGGCCGCGTCGTCCTGCGCGTCCCCATGGTCGGGAGCCTCGTCGCGGCCATCCGGCAGCCCGCGACGATGGCTGCGCTGGCTTCGGCGCTGGTCGTGACCCTCGTTCTCTTCTGGCAGCCTCGCCGGCCGGCGCGCCGACGCGGCCATGCGCCCGTGGCGGAGCCACGCACGGAGTCCGGTAGACCGTTCTGACCCGGGTGGCCGCCGGAGCGGCGCGGCCCGTCGCCCCCCGTCAGCCAGTTTCGACGCTCAGACGCCGAATCGAGGACAGGTGCAGGCGGCGGTGCGCAGAGCGGTGGGCTTCCACCAGTGGTCGGGGCAGCCACCCACGACCGTTCGCATCATCGACCGCCGCTCCCACCACTGTGCGGCACGGTCGGCGAGGCCTCCGTCGAGGACGCGAAGCTTCGCGGTCGTGGCGGGCATGGCCAGAGCGGTCGTCATCGGTCTCTCGTCTCGTTGCGGGGGGTTGGCGGTGTTGGTTCCGCCATGGTCCCGCCGGGGAGCTCGTCGACCACGCGCACACGGCCGATCGACCGAGGGACAAACGAGCCGGCCTGCCTACGTCATCCGCCGAGGATGATCAGGAGGAAGCGAGCTCGTCACAGATCGGCGCGTCCAACGATGGATCGGAGCACCGGATGTCGAGCAGAAGCCGGGCCGTGGAGGGTTTGACTTCGGCGCCGAGCACCTGCTGCACACCGGCGATCCAGTCCGCGACCGACTCGCAGCCCTCGACGGTCGGGGTCACTTCGTCAACGTCGCCGAGGTCCGAAAACGAGGTGACGTTCAGGTCCGCGATCGGAGCGAAGGCCTCGGCACAAGCCGCGGATGGATCGCCCGAGACGGTTCCGGACGCCGCGGCGGAGGCCGCTCGGATGCCGCGCGGATGCCGATTGCGCCGGCTGACCGGATCCGGCGCTGCCCGTGGAACAGGCCGCCAGCAGGCCGACGATGGCGAGCAGGATGAGAAGTCTGGACATGGATACCCCCGTGTTGGGTCTCTCTAAGCCATATGCCGATGATGGCGCGGAAGTTCACACGATCTCCGCTGGGCGAGGGACTCGGGGGCAAGTTGCATGCCACCGGTGGCTCAGTCGGCGGCCGGAGGGACCTCGTGGTGGAGCCGGCAGCGTGCCTCGTACGTCTCGTCGCCGATCCCGCCGATCACGATGAGCGGAGAGTCCGCGGGGGCGGGTTCGCCGTCGATCAGCCGCTGCGTCCGGGTGGCCGGCTCGCCGCAGGTCATGCAGATCGCCGTCAGCTTGGTCACCTGGTCGGCGAGCGCCAGGAGACGCGGCATCGGCCCGAAGGGGATGCCGCGGAAGTCACGATCGAGGCCGGTGACCACGACCTGCTTCCCGGCGCCGGCCAGGCTCTCGACGACCTCGGGCAGGCCATCGTCGAAGAATTGGCCCTCCTCGATGGCGACGATGTCGGCATCGGTCGTGGCCGCCTCGATCTCGCTCGAGGAGTCCACCGTGACGGCGTGGTGCTGGGCACCCGAGCGCGAGATCACCGTGACCTGGTCGGTCCGGGTGTCGAGCCGAGGCTTGACGAGGACGACGCGTCGCCCTGCGATCGAGAAGCGGCGCAGGAGGCGCAGCATCTCGTCGGTCTTGCCGCAGAACATGCAGCCCGCGATGACGTGGACCCAGCCGTGCGTGTAGAACACGGTCGTCGTCAGTCGCCCACGACCGCGACGCCCTCGAGCGGCACGCCGAGCTCGGCGGCGAGGGCTTTGCGCAGTGCGTCGGCAGCCGGTGCCGCGCCGGTGAGCAGCTCGAGCGTCACTGCCGTGGACGCCAGGAAGGCGGCCTGGCCGTTCGCGGCGTGCCCGCCGTTGGCCTGGATCGCGTCCATCAGCGCGGTCGATGGCCGGTTGAGCACCAGGTCGAGCACGTAGCGATCCGGCGGGAGCAGGTCGGCCGGGATGGCCGACTCGCCGGTGTCCGCGCCGACACCGCTGGCGTTGATCACCAGCTCGGCCCGCGCCAGCTCGGCCTCGAGGATCGCGTCGTGCCATGGTCGCGCGCGGAGCTCCATGTGCCGCGCCGATCGGCTGAAGTGAGCCACGAGCGCCTCGGCCCGATGGAGGTGGCGGTTGAACACGGTCACCCGTGCCGAAGCCGGCGCTGATCAGCACGGCAACGACCGCGCGGGCGCCACCCCCGGCGCCGAGCACGACGGCATTGCGCGGCCATTTGCCCTTGACCTTCGGCAGCAGCGCGACCAGCCCGGCGCGGACGCCGTCGACATCGGCGTTGTGGCCTCGCAGCCGGCCCTCGACCTTGGCGATGACATTCACCGCGCCGCTGAGCCGAGCGTCGTCGCTGAGCCAGTCGGTCAGCGGCGGTGCCTTCTCCTTGTGCGGTGACGCCACCAGCGCCCCGCAGGATGTCGTCACCGGCGCGAACCTCCGCCATGGCGTCGGCGAGCTGGTGCGGGCGGCGCTCCAGGCGCTCGATCCCGATCGGCTCCGGGCCATCGGTCAGGACCGCGCCCAGCACCCCCTCGAGGATGGAGTGGGGGAGCGGGTAGCCGATGATCGGGAGGCGATTGGAGGCATCTGGGCACTCACAACGGCGGACTGGAGCATCGGCCTGGCCAGGGGCGGGCCGCTTCCGGAACGGGGGCCCATGCTATCATCGGCGCCGTTCGGAGAGGTCGCATAGTGGCCTAGTGCGGCGGTTTGCTAAACCGTTGAAGGGGGTTTCCTCTTCCGAGGGTTCGAATCCCTCCCTCTCCGCCAGCGTGCCGTTTGACGGCACCCCGGTGCCCGTAGCTCAGTGGATAGAGCGTCAGGTTGCGGACCTGAAGGTCGGAGGTTCGAGTCCTCTCGGGCACGCCAAATCTCGCATGAGAGCCCGCTTACGCGGGCTCTTGGTCTGACTCCGGACGCGGGAAGCCCCCAACGCGGTGTCGAATTGGGCGGCCGCCGTTCGTTGTGAATGTGAGGTGGCCGCAGGGGCTCCCCGTCCCGCCTCCGGAGGGCTTTAGAGGGTTCCGGCGGGCTGGAGACTGCAAGCCCCTCGGACGCCCGGAGGGCTCGCATCGGCTTCGTCGATCGGTCTAGGGCGTGACGGTGATCGGGGTGCGGGCGAAGATGCCGTATTCCGTTGCCGGTCACGTACCACAGCTCGTAGTCGCCAGCCTCTTCGGGGGCGGTAAGGGTGCCGGGGCTCCCGACGCTCGTCCCGAAGTACGAGAGATACGACCTCGGCTCGGCGCCGACGGGCACGATGGTGATGTAGTCGCCCGGGGCATCCGGACCGGTCCACGCGACGTCGAACTGCTCGCCGGCGGCGACTTCATCCGGTCCGTCGATCGTCGCCTCGAGCTCGAGGACGGTGATCGGGCGGGTGGCCTGCACGACGGCGCCGGTGCCCGAGACATAGCGAATCTCGTATGACCCGGCCTTGATCGGCGCCACGAGGTCGCCGGGGCTTCCCGTGCTCGTGTTGAAGTAGTCCTCGCCGCTCCATGCGCCGGCGCCCACTTCCTGGATCGTGATGTAGTCGCCGGACCCATCCGGTCCGTTCCACGCCACCGAGAAGACGGTGCCGCCCGCGACCTCGTCAGGTGCGAGAAGGTCGCCGGAGAATGGGGTGACCTCGATAGGGGCCCGAGCGACGATCTCTTCGCTCGCCCCGTCGAAGTAGGCCAGCTCGTAGGGACCGGGCGTCGTCGGCGCGGTCAGGTCACCGGGACTCCCGGAGTTCGCATTGAAGTAGTCATCGGTGTTGGTCCACTCCGTCGCGCTGGCCGGGATGATGGCGATGTAGTCGCCCGTGTTGTCGGGTCCCGTCCACGCGACCTCGAAGTCGGCGCCGGCCTCGATCGTATCCGGACCGTCGAGCGTTGCCTCGCCGCTGTTCGGCGTGGCCGTCGGGGTCGCTGCCTCAGAGGGCTCTGCCGAAGGGCTGAGCGAGACTTCGGGGGTCGGCTCTTCGGTCGGCGTCGGGCTGGCGCCACCGCCGCCACAGGCGGCCAGGACCGCGACCAGGACTCCGGCCATGACGATGCCGAACCGTGACTTCGAGCTCATGCGTTCCTCCGTGCGCCGTGGCGCCTCGCCCGGCAGGTCTGTGAACTTGTTCATGCCCGATGGGATGGTAGTCCCCGCGGCACGAATTGCATCCACCGATTCGTTCGAGACCGATTCGGTTGGCGTTGGCTGGAGCTCAGGCGGCGGCCGGCTTGCGGTGAGCCGACTGGCGCAGCGGCGTGCTGGGGCCATCAGGCGCGACCCGGACGAGTCCGAAGGGCGACTCGCGACGGATGGCGCGGATCCACTGCTCGGTGGGGGTCTGCTCGGCGGTCACCAGGCGCAGCTGCGGCGCCCGGGTGGTTGTTGTCTGCATCGGTGGCTCCTTGATCGGTGGCATTGCGTGGCGTTTGACGCGCCAATCGTCCGTCGCCAGCCCATACGCGGCACCGGCCATGCGTGCGAGCTCCTCCCGCGACATGCGACCGCAGGTCGCCTACGTCATGCGTCGAGGCGCCGACGGCATCGCGCGTTCAGATCCAGCACCACCCATCCGGCGGCTGACCCGGTGCTGGTCGTGTCGTCCGGCAGCGTCTGCTCGCCGCAGTCGGTGAAGAGCATGCGTGAGCGCCATGCGTCCGGATCGAGCGGCAGCGCTGTCGCTACCGGAAGCCAGAAGGCGAATGCCGCCACGACCGCCGCCGCGACAACGCCGATCGCCACCTTGCCGGCGCGCGCCGGCCACGCCCAGGCGGCGAAGCATCCGAGGGCGAGGCAGAGGAACGGGACCGTAGGGAGGAGATACCAGATGAATGTCTGGCTGCGGTCCCCCGAGAGCACGAGCCACGGCACGTAGGTCGCGAGCGCACCGGCCAGGATCACTGGCTCGGGTCGAAGGCGGAAGCCCCAGCCGCTCCGCCACCACGTGATGGCGAGCCCGCCGAGCGCCGCGATGGCGGGCCACCACGCGACCGGGCTCCCGAGGGCCAGGATGTGCCGATACGCCCCGGATTCCTCGCTGAACCAGTACGCGACCGGACGCTTGAGCAGCGGCCATGACCACGGCGGCGACTGGTACGGATGGTCGCCGCCGAGCTGGGTGTGGAAGTCGAGCATGGCGCGCTGGTGCTCCCAGATGCCGCGCCACACTGACGCCGGATCCCAGGGCAGCGCGAAGACTTCGCCCGGCATGCGCCCGGTGTAGCTCGCGACGTAGACCACGACGGGCACGACGCCGAGCAGGACGAGCGTGGGCAACGCCTCGCTGCGAAGCGCGCCCCTGATCCAATCGCCCCACCCCGCGTCCGGATCGGCACGGCGCCGCTCGGCAAGCTCCCACGCAACCACCAGCCCGATGATGGCCGGCGCAACGTAGGCGCCCGACCACTTCGTGGCCGCGGCGGCACCCAGGCAGACTCCCGCGGCGAGCCGCCACGGCCGGCCGAGGGTGAGGCGCCACCACCATGGCCCGTCGGTGCGCGCTCGGTCCCGATCCCGGTCGAGCACGATCGCCGTCACCGCACCGATGACGAACAGCACGATGAACGCATCGAGCATGGCGATGCGCGAGTGGACGAGGTGCAGCAGGTCGATCGCGAGCAGCCCCGATGCGGCCGTCGCGCCGACCGTCGCGGCCGTGGACCCTGCCACCGGCCGCACGATCCGCCAGGCCAGCACGTACAGCAGCGCCACCGACGCGGTGCCGGCCACGGCCGCCGAGACGCGCCAGCCGAACGGCTCGTATCCGAAGGCCGCGATGCCGGCGCCGATCAGCCACTTGCCGAGGGGTGGATGAGCGCGGCTGGCGAGGTCGTTGATGCCGCACACCGCTTCGCTGCCGTACACGTACCAGCAGGCGTCGCGCGCGTAGAAGATCTCGTCGAAGACGTGCTCGATCGGCCGCCCCAGGCTGATGAGGCGCAGGAGCGCGGCGACCAGCGTGACGAGGACGAGGACGGCGGTGTCGCGGCGGGTCCAGCCACGGGCCGCCCGCGCATCGGGGAGGGTCAAGGGCCGTATCCTAGCGCCACGAGGTCGCACGACCACCCTCTGCTAGACTCGGTGCCCCGCTTGCGGAATCAGTGAACCGGGAGGCGGTATCGAGTGAACTACGAGCTGTTCATGGCGGAGGCCATCGCCGAGGCCAGGAGGGCCGCCGCGGAGGGGGAAGAGCCGATCGGCGCCGTGGCGGTCATCGACGACGCCATGATCGCCCGGGATCACGACCGCCGCGCCCTCACCGACGATCCGACCGCGCACGCCGTGCTGCTGACGGTCCAGGCGGCTTCGCGCAAGCTCGGCGCCCGCCGCCTCACCGAGGCCACCATCTTCACCACGCATGAGCCGTGCGCCATGTGCGTCGGAGCCCTGCTCGTGGCCGGTGCCCGATCGCTCGTGTTCGCCATCGCCGATCCGGAGCGGGGCGCGGCCGGCAGCGTGGTCCAGCTGGCCCGCGACCCGCGCCTGGCGCACCAGCTGGAGGTCGTCTCCGGCGTTCGCGAAGCCGAGGCGCGCCGGCTCGAGACCGAGTCCGCGTCGGTCTGACGACGCCTCGCCACGCCCGCAAAGGCCGCTCCAAAGACGTTGCGCTAGACTCGTCGGCGGCGTGGAGAGGTGTCCGAGTGGTTGAAGGTGCCGCTCTCGAAAAGCGGTGTGCGGGTAACCGTACCGTGGGTTCGAATCCCACCCTCTCCGCCACGTTTCCCCCGGGGAGAGGTCGCCTAGAGGCCTAGGGCGCGGCACTGGAAATGCCGTTCGGGGCAACCCGACGTGGGTTCGAATCCCACCCTCTCCGCCACGGCGGCCCTCGGCCGCCAGGCGGCATCCGATTGACCCATGCCGCCACCTCACCTACCATCGCGGCCGGTCGTGCTAGGCGGGGAACTAGCGGTGCCCTGAATCCGCAATCCGCTACAGCGGGGCTGAATTCCCGGTCGAGGCCCGTATCGTTCGCCCACCACCACCGTGTCCCGACGTTGAAGGTCGGGTCCCTCGCAGCGTTGGCCCGTGAACCCCGTCAGGTCCGGAAGGAAGCAGCGGTAAGCGATCGCCAGCGGGTGCCGCGGGACAACCTGGCCGGAGCCGGGTACGTGGGTGAGTGCGAGTCGGTGCGGTTCGACGCCGGGTGCACGACCACTTCCCTTCCCCCCGAGGAAATCGGTGTAGGGTAGCCCTCTGATGCCCGCAGCCCAGCCCGATGCCTGACGAGACCGCCGAGCAAGCTCCTCCCCACGTCGCGCTGTATCGGCGATTCCGCGCCCAGCGATTCGGCGAGGTCGTCGGGCAGGACCCGATCGTCACGACGCTGCGGAACGCCGTCGCCAGCGGGCGCATCGCGCATGCCTACCTGTTCGTCGGCCCGCGCGGAACGGGAAAGACGTCCACGGCGCGGATCCTCGCCAAGGCCATCAACTGCACCGATATCGGCCCCGACGGTGAGCCCTGCGACGCCTGCACCGCCTGCGTCTCCATCCGCGACGGGCGGGCGCTCGACGTCATCGAGATCGACGCCGCCAGCCACGGGGCCGTCGAGGATGCTCGCGACCTGGTGATGCGGGCGCTGACCGCGCCGTCGGACCTGCGTCGGCGGGTCTACATCATCGACGAGGTCCACATGCTGAGCAGCCACGCGTTCAACGCGCTGCTCAAGCTCATCGAGGAGCCTCCCGAGCACGTCGTCTTCATCCTCGCAACGACCGACACGCACAAGGTCCCGGCGACGGTCATCAGCCGAACGCAGCGCCACGACTTCCGCCGCCTCGCCGATGCGACCATCGCCGCCAAGCTCACCCGGATCACGGCCAGCGAGGGAGCGGAGGCCGACGATGCCGCCCTGGCCCTCATCGCCCGTTTGGCCGATGGGGGCATGCGCGACGCGGAGTCGATCCTCGAGCAGGTGCTGTCCTACGCGGACGGCCGGCTGACCGAGGCCGATGTTCGCGCGTCGGTCGGCCTCGCCGATGAAGAGGCGATCGGCGCGCTGGTGGACGCCTACGAGGCTGGCGACGTCGGGACGGCCCTCGGACGCGTCGCCGACCTCGCGGACGCGGGTCGAGACATCGGGCAGGTCGCCGCCCAGGCCGAGTCCGAGGCACGCCGGCGCCTCCTCGCCTCTGCCGCAGATCCCGCCGCGGCGCGACGCCTCGCCGCCATCCTGCGCGCCCTGGCCGAGGCGGCCGGTTCCGGCGCACGCGAGGGCCGGGCCCGTCTCCATCTCGAGCTTCTCGCGGTCGAGCCGCCGCTGTCCACCGTCGCAAGGCAACCAGCAGAGTCTCCGCAGCCGCGCCAGGCGCTGACGGCACCCTCGCCGGTGTCCGATCCGCCGAAAGCGGCTCCGGCGCGAGAACCGACGCTCGCACCGGAACCGACTCCCATGCGCGAAGCGGCCCGCGCGCCGGAGGCGACCCCGGTCATGGCAACCGCGGAATCAACAGCATCGCCGGTACGCGTCGCCACGGCCTCCGGGGACGTCGCCGAGCTGCGCGCGCATTGGGCCGAGGTCGTCGACCGAGCGAGCCCGGTCATCAAGCCGCTTCTCAAGGAGTGCCGGCCCATCGCCCGTGACGGGGCACGGCTGACCCTCGCCTTTCCCGAGGGACGCGATTTCATGCGCTCGCGGATCACGGGGCGCGCCGCGCAGATCGAGGCCCTCCTTACCGACATGTTCGGTGGCTCGTTCGCGATAGAGTGCGTGGCGACCAATCTCGAGCTCGAGCCCCTCACCGTCGAGGCGGCAGTCGGCGTGCCGGCTGACGACCCCGAGGGCAAGGCGCTCCTGGACAACGTCCTCAAGATCACCGGCGGCCAGCTCCTCGACGCACCCGAGGTCCGCTGACTCGCCCGCCACCGATTTCGTGGCACCACCAACCGAAGGAGACCGGCGTGAACATCGGCCAGATCACGAAGATGGCGCAGCAGCTCCAGACCCAGATGGCCCAGGCGCAGGAGGAGCTGAAGCACACCACGCTCGAGGCGACCGCCGGTGGGGGTGCCGTGCGCATTGTCATCACCGGCGCGCAGGAGATCCGAAGTGTCGAGATCGATCCGGCGGCGGTCGACCCGGCCGAGGTCGAGATGCTGCAGGACCTCGTCATGACGGCCATCAACGAGGCGATCACCCGAAGCAAGGAGCTCGAGCGGGAGCGCATGGCGGGGATCGCCGGCGGGATGGGGCTGCCGGGCATGCCCGGCCTCCCGGGCCTCGGCTGACCGGCGCATGGCCGGCCTGATCGCGCCGGTAGCCCGGCTCATCGAGGAGTTCAGCAAGCTTCCCGGCGTCGGGACGAAGACGGCGCAGCGCCTCACCTACCACGTTCTGCGCGGATCCTCCGACGACGCGCGATCGCTCGCCGCCGCCCTGATCGCCATCAAGGAGCAGGTGGCGTACTGCAGCACCTGCTGCAACATCACCGATGCCGGCGTCGACCCGTGCGAGCTGTGCTCTGACTCGCGCCGCGACGCCTCGCGGATCTGTGTCGTGGAGGAGCCGCTCGATGTCCTCGCCATCGAGCGCACCGGCGAGTTCGTCGGCCGCTACCACGTCCTCCACGGGGCCATCAGTCCGATCGACGGCATCGGCCCGGAGCGCCTCAGGACTCGCGAGCTCGTCGCTCGCGTCACGGGCGGGGACGTGACCGAGGTGATCCTCGCGACGAACCCCAACCTGGAGGGCGAGGCCACGGCGATGTACCTGGCCGACATCCTCGCGTCCCACGTTCCGATGGTGACCCGGATCGCACGTGGGCTGCCCGTGGGGGGCGACCTCGAGTACGCCGACGATGTCACCTTGATCCGCTCGCTCCAGGGCCGGCGGGCCGTCGAGCGCGGCTGAGCAGTTAGCTCGGTTGACGCTTCGGGCCGTCTGGCCTAGTATTCTCCTTCGCGCCGGCGGTTCTGCCGGCCGATTCGCCACGAACGGTGGCCTCCGGGCTGCGCTGCATGACGAATCGCGAGTGACACCTCAAGGGGAGTGCTCGAATCGAACGATACCGGGTGATCGGCGCAGGCCGGGGAGCTCGGGGCTTATCAGTTGAAGAGTGACAGGAATCCACACGAGTCAACGGGACAAACGTCGTACTCGTAAGCCGGTGAAGAGCCCTCGGGCCGATCACTGGTTTCGTTTTGTACGGAGAGTTTGATCCTGGCTCAGGACAAACGCTGGCGGGGTGCATGAGACATGCAAGTCGAACGAGGATCCTCCGAGCTTGCTTGGAGGTCTCCTAGTGGCGGACGGCTGAGTAACGCGTAGGTGACCTACCCGGAAGTGGGGAATAACTGCCCGAAAGGGTGGCTAATACCGCATGTGGTCGGCGATTCGATTCGTCGTCTAAAGGAGCAATTCGCTTCCGGAGGGGCCTGCGTCCGATTAGCTAGTTGGTGAGGTAACGGCTCACCAAGGCGACGATCGGTAGCTGGTCTGAGAGGATGATCAGCCAGACTGGGACTGAGAACGGCCCAGACTCCTACGGGAGGCAGCAGTCGGGAATTTTGCCCAATGGACGAAAGTCTGAGGCAGCAACTCCGCGTGAGGGATGAAGGCTCTCGGGTCGTAAACCTCTTTTCTCAGGGAAGATCCAAGACGGTACCTGAGGAATAAGCGACGGCTAACTACGTGCCAGCAGCCGCGGTAATACGTAGGTCGCAAGCGTTGTCCGGATTTACTGGGCGTAAAGAGCGCGCAGGCGGCTGGTCAAGTCCGATGTGAAATCTCCCGGCTCAACTGGGAAACTGCATCGGAAACTGATCGGCTTGAAGGTGGGAGAGGGTAGTGGAATTCCCGGTGTAGTGGTGAAATGCGTAGATATCGGGAGGAACACCAGTGGCGAAGGCGACTACCTGGCCCATTCTTGACGCTGAGGCGCGAAAGCTAGGGGAGCGAACGGGATTAGATACCCCGGTAGTCCTAGCCGTAAACGATGAACACTAGGCGTAGTCGGTATCGACCCCGGCTGTGCCGTAGCTAACGCATTAAGTGTTCCGCCTGGGGAGTACGGCCGCAAGGCTAAAACTCAAAGGAATTGACGGGGGCCCGCACAAGCAGCGGAGCGTGTGGTTTAATTCGTCGCAACGCGAAGAACCTTACCAGGACTTGACATGTGGCGGAAAACGGCGGAAACGTCGTCCTCCCGCAAGGGACCGTCATGCAGGTGTTGCATGGCTGTCGTCAGCTCGTGTCGTGAGATGTTGGGTTAAGTCCCGCAACGAGCGCAACCCCCGTGGCATGTTGTATCTCTCATGCCAGACTGCCGAGAGAAACTCGGAGGAAGGTGGGGATGACGCCAAGTCAGCATGGCCCTTACGTCCTGGGCTACACACACGCTACAATGGCCGGTACAACGGGTTGCCAAACCGCGAGGTGGAGCTAATCCCTTAAAGCCGGTCTCAGTTCGGATTGCAGGCTGCAACTCGCCTGCATGAAGCCGGAGTTGCTAGTAACCGCAGGTCAGCATACTGCGGTGAATATGTTCCCGGGCCTTGTACACACCGCCCGTCACGTCATGAAAGCCGATAACACCCGAAGCCGGTGGGCTAACCGCAAGGAGGCAGCCGTCGAAGGTGGGATTGGTGATTGGGACGAAGTCGTAACAAGGTAGCCGTACCGGAAGGTGCGGCTGGATCACCTCCTTTCTAGGGAGACACGTGGGGCCGGTTCGCCGGAACCACAGATCCCAGGTCGATCGGCCAGCTCGCCGAAAGGATCGATGCCTCGAGGGGGTATCGATGAACGAGCTGAACCGCCCTCGAAACTGACGACCTGATTCCCGCTGATAACGCGGATTCCTGTCACTCTTCAGCCGACGAGCCGATTGCCGTCCTCCGACTTCGGAGGGCGGCTTCGTTCGTTCCGGAGCCATCGGTTGCGGCGGCGATCGGCAGCCTGCTACGATGCCGCCTCCCGAGGGGCGTTTAGCTCAGCTGGTTAGAGCACTGCCCTGATAAGGCAGAGGTCTCTGGTTCGAGTCCAGAAACGCCCACCACCTCACCTCCCTCGACCGATGGAGCGCCCGTGTCCTCAGACCCGGCCGGCACCGCGCCGGTGACCGACGAGCGCCCGATGGGGGTCCTGCCCGATCCGAACGAGGACCGGGCGCTGCACGCCACGCTTGCCGGCACCGTGTACGCCAGGCATCCGGTCCGCACTCACCTGGTCACTGCGGCCGACGACGCGGCGGACGTCGTGGGTCGGTACCTCGGCGAGGTCGACGACGCGGTGCGGCTGGTGGCCGTCAGCGAGCGCATGGTGGCGATCACCCAGGGCCGCTCCTACCCGATCGTCGACATCCGTCCGGGACGCCTCGCCCGTTTCCTCGAGCGGCGCGTTACCCGGCCCGGCTACGGGATCGGGCTCGGCTCGGCCGAGACGATGCAGCTGGCCATAGACGAGGTCGGGACACCGCGCATCCTGCTGGCCACGGCGGCATCCGCGGTCACGAGGCCGTTCGGGGTCCACGGGATGTTCTACCGGGTGGCGGGGCCCCAGGCCAAGGCCATCGACGGGCCGACCTCGTACACGATCCCGCCGTACAACCAGGCCGCGACACTCGGCCCCAGGGACCCCGATGGCGCGGCCCGCATCATCGCCGCGGCAATCGGCGCCCCGGTGGCGATCATCGATGCCAACGACGCGGGATGTGCCGTCCTCGGCGCGAGCCCCGGAGTCGATCGGCGCTTCGTCGAGCGCCTGTTCGCCGACAACCCGCTTGGGCAGGCCCGCGAGCAGACCCCGATTGCCCTCGTGCGCGAGGTTGCCTGGCCGGCCGATGAGGCGCTGCCCCCCGAGCCGCGCCGTCGGCTCACCCCACCATGATGGCGCCAACCGTGGACGTCCTGCCGGCCCGCCAGCTCATCCTGACGCTGTCGTGTCCGGACGCTCGCGGGATCGTGGCCCGCGTCGCTGGGCTCATCGCGGCCGGGGATGGCAACATCATGGACAGCCACCAGTTCGGCGATCCCGACGCCGGCCGCTTCTTCATGCGGATCCACTTCGATGCCGGCGAACGATCCCTGGAGGACTGGCGCGAGGCGTTCGCGCCGCTCGCCGCCGACCTGGCGATGAGCTGGGAGCTGCATGACGTCGCGGTTCGCCCCCGACTCCTCGTCCTCGTCTCGAGGGAGGGGCACTGCCTCAACGACCTCCTCTATCGGTGGCGTACCGGGTCGATCCCCGCGGATGTCGTAGGCGTCGCATCGCCGTACGCCGACTTCGCCGAGCTTGCATCTGCCTATGGCCTGCCGTGGCACACGATCCCCGGACGCGGCGCCACGCCCGGCGACCTGGACCGTGCGGTCCTGGAGCTCGTGGATCGCGATGCCGTTGACCTCGTCGTTCTCGCCCGGTTCATGCAGGTGCTCGGGAACGAGGCTTGCGTTGCCCTCGCGGGGCGGGCGATCAACATCCACCACTCGTTCCTGCCGTCGTTCAAGGGCGCCGGACCCTACCGCCAGGCTCACGACCGCGGCGTGAAGCTGATCGGCGCGACCGCGCACTACGTCACCCAGGAGCTCGACGAGGGCCCGATCATCGAGCAGGAGGTCGCGCGGGTCGATCATGCTCACAGCGTCGCCGAGATGGCGCATATCGGCCGCGACGTCGAGTGCGTTGCCCTCGCGCGCGCGGTGCGCTGGCACGTCGAGCATCGAGTCTTGCTCCACGGCAGCCGCACCGTCGTCTTCCGCTGACCTCGCGGGACCTCGGTCGCGCGCTCACGGTCGCCTCGGTGGCCCTCAACCGCGGTCCCGGGATGGCCCGATGCCCCGTTTTGCTACGATGCGACCTTCGGATGGGGATGTAGCTCAGCTGGGAGAGCACCTCCTTTGCAAGGAGGGGGTCAGGGGTTCGAGTCCCCTCATCTCCACCAACCGCCCGCACCTCCGTGGGGCCGGTGGCTCGGTTTGACCCACCGCAGGGCTCGATGGTAGAGTTGCAGACCTTCGCGGGGAGACCGCTTTAGGTCGTCCTCGCGATCGTTGTGACAAGCCCACAGATGCAATCGGTCCGGTTGACCGCGTGCATCTCGACGCTTGAGCGCGACGCGAGCTTACCAATCGAAGAGTGGAAGCATCGATTTCGTCGAGGATATATTCCGACGCGACCACACCGTGTCAGGCGAGCCAGCAGCGTGCTAGCCGCGTGAACGTGTAGGTCAAGCTACTAAGAGCAAGCGGTGGATGCCTTGGCGCCAAGAGCCGACGAAGGACGTGGCAGGCGACGAAATGCTTCGGGGAGCTGCGAGCAAGCGTTGATCCGGAGATATCCGAATGGGGAAACCCCCCTGGGGTAATGCCCAGGGACGCACGGTTGAATATATAGACCGTGACGAGGACACCGAGGGAACTGAAACATCTAAGTACCTCGAGGAAAAGAGAACATTCCGTTAGTAGTGGCGAGCGAAAGCGGAGAAGCCCAAACCGTGGCTGCGTGATAGGTCGCAGCCGTTGCAGTCGCGGTGTTGTAGGGCCGACCAGCGGGAGCTGCGATTCCTGCAGGGAGTTACAAATCGGTTCGTTAGCAGAAGCGGCCTGGAAAGGCCTGCCGGAGAGGGTGACAGCCCCGTACGCGAAAGCGATCCGACTCCCGGACGTGTCCCTGAGTACCACGTGGAAGGTCTCTTCATGTGGGAACCCGGGCGGACCACCGTCCAAGGCTAAATACTCTTGGCGACCGATAGCGAACCAGTACCGTGAGGGAAAGGTGAAAAGCACCCCGGGAGGGGAGTGAAACAGTACCTGAAACCGCGTGCTTACAAGCAGTCAAAGGGTGTTGCCTGGAGCCTTCGGGCGCCAGGTAGCCTGATGGCGTGCCTTTTGAAGAATGAGCCGGCGAGTTACCCGGTCTGTGGCAAGGTTAAGTCCGAGAAGGACGCAGCCGTAGCGAAAGCGAGTCTGAATAGGGCGTCACAGTCGCAGCGGGTAGACCCGAAACCGAGTGACCTACCCATGGGCAGGTTGAAGCGGGAGTAATGTCCCGTGAAGGACCGAACTCACTAGCGTTGAAAAGCTAGGGGATGACCTGTGGGTAGCGGTGAAATGCCAATCGAACTCGGAGATAGCTGGTTCTCCCCGAAATAGCTTTAGGGCTAGCCTCGGGGGTTCAGTCGTGAGGGTAGAGCACTGAATGGGCTAGGGGGCTTCCCGCTTACCAACCCCAATCAAACTCCGAATCTCACGATTCCATACCCCGGGAGTCAGACTGCGAGGGCTAAGCTTCGTGGTCAAAAGGAAAACAGTCCAGACCGACAGCTAAGGTCCCAAAATCCAGACTAAGTGGGGAAGGATGTGGAGTCGCTCAGACAACCAGGATGTTGGCTCAGAAGCAGCCATCATTTAAAGAGTGCGTAATAGCTCACTGGTCAAGTGATTCCGCGCCGAAGATCCAACGGGGCTCAAGTCTGGTACCGAAGCTTCGGATCGTCGTTCGCCTTCGGGCGTTCGGCGGTGGTAGGGGAGCGTTCCGTCAGCAGTGAAGGTCGACCGTGAGGACGGCTGGAGTGGACGGAAGTGCGAATGCCGGCATGAGTAGCGAAATGCGCGTGAGAAACGCGCACGCCGTATGTCTAAGGTTTCCTGAGGAAGGTTAATCCGCTCAGGGTTAGTCGGGCCTAAGCCGAGGGCGAGAGCCGTAGGCGATGGACAATCGGTTGATATTCCGATACCGCCAGAGATCGTTTGCACCTTCGGGTGCCACGGTCGTGGACGCCGGTGCGCTGAGGCAGCTTTGCTGTCGAGGCAGCCGGTGAGAAGCGATCGCGGGAGCAAGGGCGTGACCGGGAACGGTAGGTTGAGCGCACTTTGGCTATGTGCGTCTAAGCCGGTAGGGGGAGAGGACAGGTAAATCCGTCCTCTCATTAACTCCGAGCAGCGAATGAAAGGCGAGAGCTGATTCGACTGAGCCGATCCTGCAAGAAAAGCGTCTAGCGAGATCAAAGGCGACCGTACCGCAAACCGACGCAGGTAGACGGGTAGAGCATACCAAGGCGATCGGAAGAACCCTCGTTAAGGAACTCGGCAAATTGACCCCGTAACTTCGGGAGAAGGGGTGCCTCGCAGCGCTTGCCTTGCGTAAGCGACTGATCGAGGCCGCAGTGAAACGGCCCAGGCGACTGTTTAGCAAAAACACAGGTCTCTGCTAAAGCGAAAGCTGACGTATAGGGGCTGACGCCTGCCCAGTGCCGGAAGGTTAAGAGGAGGGGTGCAAGCTCTGAATTGAAGCCCCGGTAAACGGCTGCCGTAACTATAACGGTACTAAGGTAGCGAAATTCCTTGTCGGGTAAGTTCCGACCCGCACGAATGGCGTAACGATCTGGGCGCTGTCTCAACGAGGGATCCGGCGAAATTGAAATACCTGTGAAGATGCAGGTTACCCGCGGCAGGGCAAAAAGACCCCGTGGAGCTTTACTGTAGCTTGATATTGGACTGAGGTTCAGGATGTGTAGGATAGGTGGGAGACGTTGAAGCTGGGGCGCTAGCCTCGGTGGAGTCACCGTTGAAATACCACCCTTTTTGGATTTCGGCTCTAACCGCGACCCGTAATCCGGGCGCTGGACAGTGTCAGGTGGGCAGTTTGACTGGGGCGGTCGCCTCCTAAAGTGTAACGGAGGCGCCCAAAGGTACCCTCAGGCTGAATGGAAACCAGCCGTAGAGTGCAAAGGCATAAGGGTGCTTGACTGCGAGACCTACAAGTCGAGCAGAGACGAAAGTCGGGCTTAGTGATCTGGTACCTCCGAGTGGAAGGGGTATCACTCAACGGATAAAAGCTACCCCGGGGATAACAGGCTTATAGGGCCCAAGAGTTCATATCGACGGCCCTGTTTGGCACCTCGATGTCGGCTCGTCGCATCCTGGGGCGGAAGTACGTCCCAAGGGTTTGGCTGTTCGCCAATTAAAGCGGTACGCGAGCTGGGTTCAGAACGTCGTGAGACAGTTCGGTCTCTATCCGCCGTGGGCGCAGGGAACTTGAGAGGAGCTGCTCCTAGTACGAGAGGACCGGAGTGGACGAACCAATGTTGTACCAGTTGTCATGCCAATGGCATTGCTGGGTAGGTATGTTCGGTTGGGATAAGCACTGAAAGCATCTAAGTGCGAAGCTCGCCTCAAGATGAGGTTCCCCACTGGGTTAACCAGGTAAGACCGCAGCGAGACTAGCTGTTTGATAGGCCGCACGTGTACGCGCAGCAATGCGTTGAGCGAAGCTGGCACTAATGGTCGAGGGCTTGACCTAGTTCACGCGACTAGCACGATGCTGGATCGCGAAGGAATGGACGGCAGGCGATGCCGTCCTCCCGATGATTCGACGCTTCCACCCTTCGACGCGCCTGGCAATGCCGGGCTGGTCGGCAATTGAAGATCTATCCCGGTGACGCTAGCGGAGAGGCTCCACCCGTTCCCATCCCGAACACGGAAGTTAAGCTCTCCAGCGCCGAAGATACTCGGGGGGCAACCTCCTGGGAAAATAGGTCGTCGCCGGGATATTTCATATTCATTCTGAGAGCGGCCCCGATGCCACCGACGGCGTCGGGGTCGTTGCTATGCTCCGGTCGTGGAGCATGTCTGTCCGCTGCTCGGCCTGGCGGGAGATCGCCGCGCCGTGATCGACGGCGCGGATGGCGCGCACCGATGTCACGCCGAGGCCCCGCCGTCCACGATCGATCGCGCGCTCCAGGTCCAGCTGTGCCTGACGCCGGCACACCAGCGCTGCGAACGCTTCGCCGCGCACCTGGCGCAACGGCCGGGCGCGACGCCCGGGCGGTCGGCCGCCGGCGATGGCTTTGTCTCGACCCGGCTGGTGCTCACCGCGCAACCGCCCTGGCGCGGCGTTGCCGGTCGTGCCAGGCGGTCGCGCTCGGCGGTCGTGGTCGGGGGCGTCGCGAGCATTGCGCTCCTCGGGATCGCCGGTGTCGCAGTCGCGAACTCGATCGCCGGCGGCCCGGAAGAGTCGGCGCCCGCAGCAACCAGTTCCGCGACGAGCCCGACGGCAACGCCGCGACCCACGGCGACGCCCGAACCATCGGCGACCGTGACGTCAGCCGCAACACCGTCCTCCACGCCCTCGCTGGAGCCCACGGCCGTGCCCACACCGTCGCCTGCCCCACCGGTGACCTACACGGTCGTGGCCGGCGACAGCCTCGTCGAGATCGCCGATCGCTTCGGCGTCACGGTGGACGCGCTCCTGGCGGCCAACGACATCGATGACCCCGAGCAGCTGCGCATCGGACAGGTGCTCGTCATCCCCTGACCGTCGGCCGGGCCGTCACATCGGCGGCTGGCACGTCCGGCAGAACGTCGTCGCCTCGTGCCCGCCGATCTGACGCAGCTCCCGCGCACAGCGCGGGCACGGCTCGCCGCCGCGGAGATGGACCTTCAGGAACTCCCGGTGCTGCGTCTCGATCTCGGGTGGGACGAGCTCACGGAGCCTGACGATCGCGTCAGCGAGCACGGTGCGCATGCTCAGGTACAGGCGCTCGATCTCCGCATCGTTGAGCGTGGCACGCCGGCGAAACGGGGCCAGCCGCGCCTCCCACAGGATCTCGTCGCTGTACGCATTGCCGATCCCCGCGACGAAGCGCGGGTTGCGCAGGAGCGGCTTGAGCTCACCGGGGTGGCGCCGGATGCGCTGGCGGAAGGCTTCGAGGGTGAGCTCGGGGTCGTCGGCATCGGGCCCCATCTCGGACCAGCCGGGGATGTCCTCGAGCGCGTCGGGTGCCACCAGGTACAGCTTCCCGAGCATCTCTCGATCGACATAGCGAAGGTCCGAGCCGTCGTCGAGCTGAAGGCGCAATCCCGTCCTGGCGCGAACCCGCTCATTGGAGCGGGTGATCCAGAAGCGGCCCGCAAGCATCGGGTTGGCCGCCAGGACGCGCTCCTCGCCATCTGATCGCCCGAACGGAAGGAGCAGGAACTTGCCCCGCCGCCGCGCGCGTCCCAGCTCGGCTCCGGCGAGGGCATCGAGCTCCCCGGGCGTGGTCCGCACGAGAATCGGCGCCGGCGCGGTCGCCGACGTCACCCGGCGTGCGGTGAGGCGGCGGTCGAGCTCCTCGGCGACAATCGTCAGGTCGGGCAGCTCCGGCAACGAGGTCCTCCTTGCCACCTATGGTATGCTCCGCCGGCCGCGTGGCAGACAATCCCATAAGCGCGCGTGAGCGTGTCCTTCCTTCGGTAGACGCAAAGGAGCACCGAGTCGTCCGACGAGACAGCAGGCGCCGCCTGACAGCGACGATCGGTGATGGACGCCCTCCGTGCGAGGGCGTTGTTTATTGTCGCGGACACTGATCGACAGGAGCGTATCAATCAACTTGACCGAAGAGACGAAGCAGGCGACCAGCGACGACGAGGTTGTCGCCGAGGCCATCCAGGACGAGGCTGTTCCAGCCGAAGGGGACGTCGTGGCGACCTCGAGCGAGGCAATCCCCACCGACGAGGCGGACATCCCGGAGGCGACCCCCGCATCCGCCACGGATGCGGTGGCACTCGAAGAGCCGCCGGCGACGACTGTCGAGGACGCCGCCGCCCCGGCTCCGGAGCCCGAGCCGGCCGCCGTGGCAGTTCAGGCAGAAGCCGAACCGGTCGAGGAAGTCGAGTCCACGCAGGACACCATTGCCGCCGTCCCGGTCGAGCCCGAGTCGAGCACCCTCGAGCCGCCAGCCGTTCCCGAGCCCGACGCGGCGCCGAGGCAGTGCCGACCCGTCGAGGACGGTTCCGAGGCCGATCCGATGACGATGGCCGAGCTCATGGACAGCCCCGACAACGAGGTGAAGAGCCTCAAGCACGGCGACGTGGTCGAGGGCACCGTCGTGCGGATCGACCCGGACGAGATCCTCGTCGACTTCGGCGGCAAGAGCGAGGGCGTCGTCAGCAACCGCGAGCTCATGAATCGGCGCGGCCCGCGCGACGGCGAGGAGGTCCGGCCCGAGATCGAGGTCGGCAGCGAGGTCCTCGTCTACGTCCTCCAGCCGGAGTCGCCCGAAGGGCATGCGGTCCTCTCGCTGCGTCGTGCCGGCCTCGAGCGCAAGTGGCGCGCGATGCAGGAGCGGTTCGACGCCGGCGAGATCGTCGACGCGCGCGTCATCGACCACAACAAGGGCGGCCTCATCGTCGACCTCGGCGTTCGCGGCTTCGTCCCGATCAGCCAGATCGTCGACTTCCCGCGCCGCCCGCGCGACGAGCAGCCACGCGACGCGGCCCAGGAGATCGCCGAGAAGCTCCAGCCCTTCGTGGGCCGGACCCTGCGGCTGAAGATCCTCGAGGTCAATCGCAAGGCGAATCGGCTCATCCTCTCGGAGAAGGTCGCCCTGTACGAGGAGCGCCGCGAGAAGCGCGACGAGCTGTTCAGCAGCCTCGAGACCGGGCAGCGGGTCACCGGCGTGGTGCGCTCGATCGCTCCGTTCGGCGTGTTCGTCGACCTCGGTGGGATCGATGGCCTGGTCCACAAGAGCGAGCTGTCGTGGAACAAGGTGAACAACCCCGAGACCGCCTACCAGATCGGCGAGGAGGTCGAGGCCGAGGTCATCGACATCAACCACGAGCGCGGGCGCATCAGCCTCTCGATCCGCCGCCTGCAGCCCGATCCGTGGCAGGAGTCGGTCGCGAAGTACAAGATCGGCGACGTCATCGACGGCACTGTCACCAAGCTCGTGAACTTCGGAGCCTTCGTTCGCGTCGAGGAGGGCCTCGAGGGCCTCATCCACATCAGCGAGCTGTCGCACCAGCGCGTCGCCCATCCCGGCGACGTCGTCCAGGAGGGACAGCAGGTCAAGCTGCGGATCATCAGCCTCGACTCGGAACGGCACCGGCTGGGCTTGAGCCTCAAGCAGGCCGAGGATCGACCCGCTCCCGCGGCGCGCGAGGAGCGTCCCCGCCGCGACCGGGGTGGCCAGCGCCGCGATCGGTTCGACTACCGGCCCGAGGACGCCACCGCCGAGCCGGAGGGTGGGATCGACAACACGATGGCTGCCGCCTTCGCCAGCTCCGGCCTGCTCGACCAGCTCCGCCCCGCAGCGGAGGATGGCGAACCGGCCGGGGACGCTGACGCAGCAGGAGCGGATGCGGACGTCGCGGCCATCGAAGCCGAGGCCGTCATCGCCGAGGTTTCCGAGCCCGATGCTCCCGAAGCGCCGAGGCTGCCCGAGAGCCCGAGGCTCCCGAGCCCGAGGCTCCCGAAGCCGATGCTGAAGCACCGGTTGCAGCCGTCGAGTCGGTAGACGCCGAGGCCACGGAGCCCGAGGCCACGGAGCCCGAGGCCGTGGAGCCACGAGGCCGTCGAGAAGGCGGACGAGACCGAAGCCGAGGAGAAGGCGGAGGCCTGATGCCCGGGGCCTAGACCCCGAGCACCTCCGACGCCATCGCCGTCCCTTCCACCCGTGCGGTGATCTTCGCGAACGCCGTGTCGCGCGACGTTGACGTGTCGTCCCCGAACGGCGAGAAGCCGCAGTCGTCCGTCGTGCCCAGGTGGGCCGGGTCAATGAACCGTGCTGCCTCCAGGACCCGCTCGGAGACCTCGTCGGGCGTCTCGATGCGGGCGTCGATCGGATCGGTCACGCCGACGAAGATCCGACGATTGCCCGTCGCCTGCTCGCCGAGCAGACGGAGCACCGCCGGGCGATCGCCTTCGCTCGCCAGCTGCACGTAGAAGTTGCCCACGTTCATCCTGAAGAGCGTCGGAAGGAGCTCGGCGTAGTCGATATCGGCGCTGTGCGTCGAATCCTGGTCACCTCCGGGGCAGGTGTGGACACCGACGCGCCCGCGCTCGGCATCGGTCAGCTGGTCCAGGACCTGATTGTTGAGGTCGACGAAGGCATTCAGGAGGCCGCCCGAGGGATCGAGCTTGAGCGAGAGGCGCGCCTCGGTGAAGTCGATCTGGACGATCGCTCCGCGGTCGAGGCACCCGCGAATCTCGGCCGTCGCCTCGGTGACCAGGTCCGCGACGAACTCGTCGCGCGAGTAGCCGGGGATCCCCTCCCCGGGGTACATCAGGCTGATCGCGGATGCCGAGATGACCGCCTGCTTGAGCGGCAACGTCGTATGCGGCCGCGCGCCGTCGAGGTAGGTCCAAGCCTGCGTCGCGTAGCGAAACGGTCCGGAGGTCAGGACGGGCAGCTGACGGGTGTGGCCGTCCACGAAGGGGATCGTCACCCCTCCCGCGGCGAGGTTGGTGAGGCCGCTGATCGGATAGGTCGCGAAGCTCGACTTCCGCTGCTCACCGTCGGTGATGACGGGGGAGCCCGTCGCCTCCATACGGGTGAGCGTGTCGCGTACCGCCTCGTCGAACTGCGCTGCCAGTTCTTCTGGCGAGATGCTGCCGGCCTCGGCGGCCCCCATTGCCTGCTGGAGCGCCGCCGGCCTCGGGATGCTGCCGATGGGTTCAGTGGGAAGTGTCATGAGGCGCAGCCTAATTGGTCGGCGACCATTCGAGCAGCGTGCGCGCGCTCGGATGAACGATGATCCTATTCGTGGCGTCCTCCGTATGAACTAGACAACGAGGTGAGGTGCGCGGCTCCGCGCGACGCTCGGGACCGGTGCCTTACACTTTCGGGCAGACACGACCCTGTGAGGCCGGCAATTCATGGATCGATTCGACAAGTTCACCGATCGAGCGCGGAAGGTGCTGACCCTCGCCCAGGACGAGGCGCAGCGCTTCAACCACAACTACATCGGGACCGAGCATCTCCTCCTCGGCCTCGTCCGCGAGGGCGAGGGCGTCGCGGCGCGCGTGCTCGAGAACATGAACGTCGAGCTGTCCAAGGTCCGGACCGCGGTCGAGTTCATCATCGGACGGGGCGACCGCCCGGTCGTCGGCGAGGTCGGCCTGACCCCCAGGGCGAAGCGGGTCATCGAGCTCGCCATCGACGAGGCGCGGCGCCTTGGCCACAACTACATCGGGACCGAGCACCTGCTTCTCGGCCTCGTGCGCGAGGGCGAGGGCATCGCGGCCGGGGTCCTCGAGAGCCTTGGCGTCAACCTCGACAAGGTCCGCCACCAGGTCATCCACGTCCTGAGCCAGTCGAGCAGCACGGCTCCGACCCAGGAGACCAAGCGCCCGTCCAAGACGCCAACGCTCGATCAGCTCGGCATCAACCTCACCGATGCGGCTCGCGCCGGCACCCTCGACCCGGTCATCGGCCGAGAGAAGGAGATCGAGCGCGTCATCCAGATCCTCGGGCGCAAGACGAAGAACAACCCCGCGCTCATCGGGGAGCCCGGAGTCGGCAAGACCGCCATCGCCGAGGCCCTCGCGCAACGGATCGTGTCCGGCGACGTGCCCGAGACGCTTGTCGACAAGCGCGTCCTCACCCTGGACATCGGCTCGCTCGTCGCCGGGACGAAGTACCGCGGCGAGTTCGAGGAGAGGCTCAAGAAGATCATCGAGGAGCTGCGCAGCTCCCACGACAGCGTCCTCTTCATCGACGAGCTGCACACGCTCGTCGGAGCGGGTGCGGCCGAGGGCGCCATCGACGCCGCCAACATCCTCAAGCCGCCGCTGTCGCGCGGCGAGCTCCAGTGCATCGGCGCAACCACGCTCGACGAGTACCGCAAGTACATCGAGAAGGACGCCGCCCTCGAGCGCCGCTTCCAGCCGGTGATGGTCGAGGAGCCGACCGTCGACGAGGCCATCGACATCCTCTTCGGCATCCGCGAGCGGTACGAGGAGCATCACCACGTCAAGATCAGCGACGAGGCGATCCACGCCGCCGTCGACCTCTCCGTGCGCTACGTTGCCGACCGCGCGCTGCCGGACAAGGCCATCGACCTGGTCGACGAGGCCGGGTCGCGTGTCCGCCTGCGCAATGCATCGGCCCCCGCAGAGGTCAAGGAGGCGCAGCTGGCGCTCGAGGAGGTCACGCGCCGCAAGGACGAGGCCATTGCCGGGCAGGACTACGAGGCCGCCGCGCGCCTGCGAGACGAGGAGGCGCAGGGCAAGGAGCACATCGAGGAGCTGCGTGCCAAGTGGCACGAGGATCAGGCCAAGGACACGCCCATCGTCACCGACGAGGACATCGCCCAGGTCGTCAGCATGTGGACGGGCATCCCCGTCATCCGCATCAGCGCGGAGGAGTCCGAGCGCCTGCTGAAGATGGAAGTGGCGCTCCACTCCCGGGTCATCGGCCAGGACGAGGCAATCGCGACGATCGCCAAGGCGGTCCGCCGCGCACGAGCCGGGCTCAAGGATCCCAAGCGCCCGATCGGCTCGTTCATCTTCATGGGACCCACGGGCACCGGCAAGACGCTGCTCGCCCGCGCGCTGGCCGAGTTCCTGTTCGGCAGCGAGGACGCGCTCATCAAGATCGACATGAGCGAGTTCATGGAGCGCCACAACGTCTCGCGCCTCGTCGGCGCGCCGCCCGGATACGTGGGCTACGACGAGGGCGGCCAGCTGACCGAGGCGGTGCGACGCAAGAGCTACTCGGTCATCGTCCTGGACGAGATCGAGAAGGCCCACCCCGAGGTCTTCAACATCCTGCTCCAGATCCTGGAGGACGGGCACCTCACCGATGCCAAGGGCCGTCGGGTCGACTTCCGCAACACGGTCATCATCATGACCAGCAACGTCGGCGCGCAGCAGATGGTGCGGGACTCGTCGATCGGATTCCGCGCCGGCGGTGCCACCGAGGAGGCACAGGACATCATCGACTACGACCGAATGAAGGACAAGGTCCTCTCCGAGCTGAAGAACACGTTCCGGCCGGAGTTCCTCAACCGCATCGACGCGACCGTCGTCTTCCGCCAGCTCACCCGCGAGGAGATCCGCCAGATCGTCGACCTCCTCCTGGCGCGCGTGAAGACGCAGCTCGCCGGCCAGGAAATGGAGCTCCAGGTGACCGATGCGGCAAAGGACGCGATCATCGCAAAGGGCTACGACCAGGCCTACGGCGCACGGCCGCTGCGGCGCGAGATCCAGAACCAGATCGAGGATCCGCTGGCGGAGCGCATGCTCCAGGCCGCCTTCGAGCCGGGCGATACCATCGTGGTCGATGTCGACGCCGAGGGTGCCATCACGATCGCGCGCGCCTCTCCACCGGCGCGACGGCAGGCCGCAAAGGCGGGTCGCTAGGTCACTCGGGTCTCCGGGCGGGACGGTAAGCGCGCGGTAAGCGCGCGGCGGCCGGCCGCGTGCCATCATCGGGGCATGCTCGCGACCGGCTCGACATGCCCGCGCTGAAGACCGCCTATCTGTGCTCCGAATGCGGCGCGGCATCGCCGAAGTGGGCCGGCCAGTGTCCTGGCTGCGGCGCCTGGAACACCCTGTCGGAGACCGTCGCAGCTCCACGCTCCGCGCGTCCCGCGTCTGCCGCGCGTGCGGTGGCGGCGGGAGTGGCGGTGATCCCGGTTGGAGCCGTTGAGAGCGCCGAGGCGGCACGGCTGACCACGGGCGTGGGCGAGGTCGATCGTGTCCTGGGTGGGGGCTTCGTCCCCGGCTCCATTACGCTGTTCGGAGGCGACCCGGGCATCGGCAAGTCGACGCTGCTGCTCCAGGTCGCCGGCAAGCTCGCCGGGCGTGGGGCCGGCGTGCTCTACATCACCGGGGAGGAGTCTGCAGCCCAGGTGCGCGGTCGCGCCGAGCGCGTCGGAGCCGTGGTGGACGGCCTGGTCCTGGCGGCGACAACGGAGCTGGAGACGGCCCTCGCCGCGATCGAGGCCGAGCGCCCCGCGCTCGCCGTGGTCGACAGCGTGCAGACCCTCACCAGTGCCGAGCTGGCGGGACCGGCGGGAAGCGTCGGACAGGTCCGCGAGGTGGCCGCGCGCCTTGCCGAGGCCGCCAAGACGAGCTCGACCTGCGTGGCCCTCGTCGGCCACGTCACGAAGGAGGGCACGGTGGCCGGCCCGCGGACGCTCGAGCACCTCGTCGACGCGGTGATCTACCTGGAGGGGGAGCGCCTCGGCGCCACCCGGCTCCTACGCGCCGCGAAGAACCGATTCGGGTCGACCGACGAGGTCGGCGTCCTCGAGATGCGCGGGGACGGCCTCGTCGAGGTCGCGGACGCGAGCCGCTTCTTCCTCGAGTCGGACGACGCGCCGACCGCGGGCACGGCGGTCACGATCGCCCTCGAGGGGACGCGGCCGCTGGCGGTCGAGGTGCAGGCGCTGTGCGCACCGACCGGGTACGGTTCGCCCCGGCGCGCGACGACCGGGGTCGATGTGAACCGCGTGCACATGCTCATCGCCGTGCTGGGTCGCCACGCCGGGCTGAACCTCGCCTCGCACGACGTGTACGTGAACGTCGCCGGCGGTCTCCGGATCGACGAGCCCGCAGCGGATCTCGCAGTCGCCGCCGCCCTCGCGTCGAGCCTTCGCGAGCGTCCCGTCCTCGCCGCCACCGTGCTTGCCGGGGAGGTCGCCCTCTCGGGCCGGCTCCGGGCTGCGGTGCGCGCCGAGCGGCGGCTGGGTGAGGCGTCGCGACTCGGCTTCGAGCGCCTGGTCACCGGTCCGAGCAGGGGAGCCGTCACGCACGCTGCCGGATCGGCGGACCTCGTCGTTGCGCGTGACATCCGCGAGGCCCTCGGGATCGCACTCGAGCCCTAGCCGCTCTTCGCAGGGCGGCAGGTCGATGGTGCCGGGCTGCACCGGTACTCCACCCGTACGACCGTAGACTCGGCCGCGGCGCGGTGCTACTGTGGCCGCCGCGCAGGGCGGCCGGGCTCATCTCGGTTCATTCTTTCGGCCAATCTGCGGTTGATCTATTCGCACTCATCGGTCCCCATATGGCAGCACGCATCATCCAGTTCGCTGGTGCGCTGCTCGGCACGATCTTCGGGTTCGCCCTGGGTCTCGCCCTGCTGCGCACCGCCGGCGGCGTCATCGCTCCCGAGAATGGGCCGGCGTTCCTGACGGCCTTCGTGGTGGCGATGTTCCTGTTCGGCTACCTGGCCATCCCGTACATCACGATCCACCCCGCCCACGCCGCGGCCGCGAAGCTCGCCGAGGTCGGCGCCGGCGAGTTCGCCCTGGGTGTCACGGCGATTGTCGTGGGCCTCCTGATGGGGATCCTGGTCGGCATCCCGCTCGCCCAGATCGGCGGAGTCGCCGGGACCCTGGTACCGCTCATCGTCGCCATCTTTCTCGCGGTGATGATGCTGATCATCACGATGTCGAAGCGTGACGTCCTGATCCCTGCGGCCACGTCCCTCTTCCCCGGCGCGCGCCGCGCCGGCCCCTCCAACCGGGTTGTCGTCGACACCAGCGCCATCATCGACGGGCGCATCTCGGACATCGCCGCGACCGGCTTCATCCTCGGCACCCTGATCGTCCCGCGCTTCGTGCTGGACGAGCTCCAGCGCATTGCGGACTCGCCGGACGCCCTGCGCCGCAACCGCGGTCGGCGGGGCCTCGAGATCCTGTCAGCGCTGCAGCGCGACCAGGTGACGCCGATCGAGGTCGTCGAGGAGACGTACCCAGAGGTCGACGAGGTCGACGCGAAGCTCATGGCCTACGCCAGGGACACCGGGGCCGCCATCCTCACCAACGACTACAACCTCAACCGCGTCGCCGACCTCCAGGGGATCCGGGTCCTCAACGTCAACGAGCTCGCCAACGCGGTGAAGTCGGTCGTCCATCCGGGCGAGGAGCTCAGCGTGAAGGTCATCCAGGAGGGCAAGGAGTCTGGCCAGGGAGTCGGCTACCTGGACGACGGAACGATGATCGTCGTCGAGGGTGGCGTCCGCTTCATGGACCGCGAGGTGCCGGTCAACGTGACCCGCGTCCTCCAGACCGTCGCGGGGCGGATGATCTTCGCGCAGCCACGCGAGGCCGACTGAGGGCCGATACTGCGCGGGTGGGCACGCCATACGCCGCAATCCTCGTCGCCGCCGGCCGTAGCCGGCGCATGGGCAGCGACAAGCTGTGGGCCGACATCTGGGGCAGGCCGGTCTGGCGCTGGAGCCTGGACGTCCTCCTCGCCGATGCGGACCTCGCCCACGTCGCCGTCGCGGTCCCGGGCGATGCCGTCGAGCGCTTTCGCGCCGCGCTCCCCGGGGCCAGCGAGCGATGCCTCGTCGTGCCCGGCGGTGACGTCCGCGCGGACTCGGTCATCGCTGGCCTGTGGGCGCTCACCTCGGCCGGCCACGACGACGATGCCCTGATCCTCGTCCACGACGCCGCGCGCCCGGCGCTGACCACGGAGCTGGTCCGCAGCGTCGTCGAGGCGGCAGCGTCGATCGAGGGCGCGGCCGTCCCGGTCGTCCCCGTGGCCGACTCGCTGAAGCGAGTCCGCGACGCGCGCGTGGTGGGGGCCGTCGAACGTGACGAGGTCGCCGCCGCCCAGACCCCGCAGGCCGCGCGGCTCGGCGCACTTCGCGCGGCCATCGAGGAGGCTCACGCCTGGGGCCGGCCCATCACCGACGACGCCGGGGCGCTGGCCGCCGCCGGCGTGCCGGTCCACGTCGTTCCCGGAGATCCGGCAAACCTGAAGCTCACCGAACCCAGCGACCTGACCGCGGTGCGCGCGATCCTCGCGGCGCGCTCCACCGGCGTCGAGCCCCACGGTGGGGGCCGGGTCGGCATCGGATTCGACGCCCACCGGCTCGTTGCCGGACGGCCGATGCGCATCGCCGGCGTCGAGTTCCCCGGCGAGCCGGTCGGGCCGGAAGGGCACTCGGATGGCGACGCGGCACTTCACGCGCTGGTGGACGCTCTCCTCGGTGCGGCGGGCCTGGGCGATGTCGGGACCCTCTTTCCGTCGGGCGATGCCGCATGGGAGGGTATCGACTCCGCGGTCCTGGTGACCGCCGCGGTCGATCGGCTCCGCGAGCGCGGCTGGCGGCCGAGCGCGGTCGACCTCGCCGTCGCGGTGCGCGCTCCGGCGATTGCCCCTCGACGCGACGACATCACGGCGCGCCTTGCCACGTTGCTCGGGATCGCTCCCGAGAGGGTCTCGATCAAGGGCACGACGTCCGACGGCCTGGGCTTCACCGCGGCCGATGGCATCGCGGCGTGGGCGGTGGCGACCGTCGAGCCGCTGACGTGACCGACTGGATCGGCGGAAGGCGGCCGGTAGCGGAAGCCCTCGCCGCCGGTCGCGAGGCCCACCGGCTCCTGATCGGCGCCAGCGCCAGGCCGTCACCCGAGCTCCGCGCCATCACCGACGCGGCCCGGCGCATCGGAATCCCGACCGACCGCGTGCCGGTGGATCAGCTGACTCGGATCGGCGGGTTCGACGGGCACCAGGGGGTCCTGCTCGAGGTGGGGGAGCGTCGCTGGGCGGACCTCGCCGAGATCGTCGCTCATGCCGGGACTGCCGGCCGCGACCCGTTCGTTCTCGTGCTGGAGCATCTCCAGGACCCGACGAACTTCGGGACGCTCCTGCGGTCCGCCGAGGCAGCCGGTGTCGACGGTGTCGTGTTCCCGGAGCGGGGCGCCGCGCCACTGAGCGCGGCCGCGGTGAAGGCGAGCGCCGGAGCGAGCGAGCACCTGCTGCTGGCTCGTCTCCCGACGATTGGCGAAGCGATCCACGAACTGCATGCCGTCGGCTTGCGGATCGGAGCGGCGGACCAGGACGCGCCTGCATCGGCCTGGGAGACGGACCTGTCTGGCCCGCTCGCGGTCGTTGTCGGCAGCGAGGGGAGTGGCCTGTCCGGGGCGACGAAGCGTCGCTGTGACGTCCTCGTCAGCTTCCCGATGGCCGGACGAGTCGCCAGCCTCAACGCCGCGACGGCCGGCGCACTCCTCCTGTTCGAGGTTGTGCGCCAGCGCGCGGGCTAGACTCTGGGGCGACGCCGAGGTAGCTCAATGGCAGAGCACCGGTTTTGTAAACCGACGGTTGTGGGTTCGACTCCCACCCTCGGCTCCAACATCCCGACTGCGTGCTCCCGACCTGGCATCGCGAGACCGCTCGCTCCGCCGGTTGAGGCGGCAACTCCCGTTCGATATACTCCCGTCCGCCGGTGACCCACCACGCGCCGGCGTACCCGCGTGGGTAGGTTGAGCAGGTGGTGAGCTCCGCTGACTGTAGATCAGCCGTCTTTCGACTGTGGGGGTTCGATTCCCTCCCTGCCCACCACGCTTCCCATCCGAAGAGCCTCCAGGATCGCGTCTGAATCTCGGCTGAAACCGAGATTTCGCCACGTTGTCGCACAGTTGCCGAGAATCGGGCGATCCTGAGAAACTGCTCCCGCTCGTCGGGAGTGGTCGCCGCCCCGCGACGGGCCCACGTAGCTCAGCAGGCAGAGCACTTCCTTGGTAAGGAAGAGGTCTCCGGTTCGAACCCGGACGTGGGCTCCAGCCCTCACCACCGGGCTGGAGCTGCCGGCGATGTGCAGGCTCGGAGGCGTTCCTCGACGGTGAACCTCAACGTCATCCTCCCGCTCACCAGCGCGCTGCTCTCGTTCGTCTTCGCCGCGCTCGTCTTCGACCAGTGGCTGCGTCGGCGCCAGCCCTATCAGCTGGTCTGGAGCGTGGGCCTCGTCTGGTACGGCATCGGCGCCGGCACCGAGTTCCTCGGCGGGGCATTCGGCTGGAACGAGCCGCTGTATCGGACGTGGTACCTCTTCGGGGCCTTCGGCGTGGCGTCGTACCTCGGGCTCGGGACGGTGTACCTGCTCAACCGGACGCGATTCGGCTACTTCGTCGCGGCATCGTTCGCGCTCGCCGCCCTCTTCAGCTTCCTCACCGCTCGGAAGTACGCCAACGAGGGCATCCCTGCTGCCGATCTGACGGTCCTCCTGGTGGTGGGCGCCTCGCTGGCGTCGGCGGTGGCCGTGGCGCTGGTCACGCGCCTCGCCCGGCCGATGATCGGACACGTCACCGCGGCGATCCTGGTGAGCGCCTCGGTCGTGGTGGCGTGGGCGACGTTCACGACCCCCGTGGCCGCTCCCGGCTACGCGCTGGACCCGAACGGCATCCCGGTCGGCAGCGCATTCCCGTCCGACCTGCGCATCCTCACCCCACCGTTCAACATCGTCGGCGCCTTCGCCCTCGTCTTCGGCGCGGTGTACTCCGCGTACATCTTCATGCCGAAGAACCGCGTCCTGCGGGTCACCACGGACGTGCCGGTCATCGGAGCCATCGGGCGTGGCATCGCCGTGGTCGTGAACTTCGTCGCCTCGATCCCCGGGGCGTGGCGCGCCTTCCGGGCCGGGACCCTCAACTCGCGCGTGCCGGCCACGATCCTCATCGCCCTCGGCGGATTCATCCCGGGGTGGACGAGCGGCCTGAGCCGCTTCGGGATCACGTGGTCGTTCTACATCGGCGAGCTCCTCGGGGTGGTCCTCATCTTTCTGGGCTTCCTCGTCAGCATCGAGGTCTTCAGCGACGTCAGGCTCCCGTTCACCCGGATCGTCCTGCGCCGGCGCGAGGCGCCGGCCGGCGACGCTGGCGCGGCTCGGGACCCCGGCGCGTTGACCGCGGCCGAGCGCCTGCGCTAGAATCTCCGCGTTCCCCCGGTTCCCAAGGCCTATTTCAACGTGGCCATCGCCGGGGTGACGCGAAGGGAACCATCGTCACCGTGGCCAAGGCCGAGAACCGACCCGTGATCGCGCTGGCGTGCACCGTCTGCAAGGAGCGCACGTACAGCACGCGCAAGAGCAAGCGGAACGACCCCGGGCGCCTGGAGCTGAACAAGTTCTGCCCGCGCTGCCGGCGTCACCAGCCGCACCGGGAAACCAAGTAGTCGACGGGTCCGATAGGGGTGTAGCTCAATTGGTAGAGCACTGGTCTCCAAAACCAGCGGTTGCAGGTTCGAGTCCTGTCGCCCCTGCCAGCCCCGGACCGAACGATCCTCACCGATAGCCGCAGGAAGACCGAACCGACCGTGCTGACCGGCATTCGCCGCTACATGACCGAGAGCTGGGCCGAGCTCAAGAAGGTGGCCTGGCCCACGCGCCAGACCGTCATTCGCCTCACGATCCTCGTGATAGCCGTGTCGTTCGCGGTCGGTCTCTACATCTTCGTCCTCGACCAGATCTTCAACTCCCTCTTGGATGCCCTTCTGCCATGACCGAGCGCACCACCGACATCGAAACCGAGCTGGACGTCGCCGACGAGGCTCTCGCCGAGCCAGAGGCCGCTCCCAGCGCCCCGGAGGCCGACAGCGACCCGGATGAGATTGCCGCTGCCCGCGCCGCCTTCGCCGCGGCCGACGAACCGGCAGTTGAGCCCGCCGAGGCACCTGGCGAGGAGTCGGGCGACGCGCCCCTCGACGCCCCCGATGCGGACGAGGCTGATGAGGACGACGCGCCAGCGACGGCCCCAGCCGAGGACGAGCCGAGCGAGGCCGCGGCATCGGCACCCGACGCTGTCGACACGGACGAGAAGCGACGACGTTCCGAACGAGGCCAAGCAGGCGGCCCGCCTGTCGCGCGAGGCCCCGCGCCCGGGCGATGTGCCCGACAGCGGAAAGCTGTGGTACGTGATCCACACGTACTCCGGCTACGAGAACAAGGTCAAAGCGAACCTCGAGCACCGCATCGAGTCGATGGGCGTGGAGGACCAGATCTTCCAGGTCCTCGTCCCGATGGAGGAGGAGATCGAGATCCGCAACGGCCAGCGCCAGACGGTGAACCGCAAGGTCTTCCCCGGCTACGTCCTGGTCGAGATGGCCATGAGCGACGAGTCGTGGTACGTCGTGCGCAACACGCCCGGCGTGACGAGCTTCGTCGGATCGGGCAACCGCCCGCTCCCGCTGGACGAGACCGAGGTCAAGAAGATCCTCAAGCAGATGGGGGTCGAGGCGCCGAAGTTCAAGGTCCAGTACAGCAAGGGACAGAGCGTGCGCGTCAAGGACGGGCCGTTCGCCGAGTTCATCGGCACCGTCGACGAGGTCAACCCCGAGCGCAACAAGGTCAAGGTGCTCGTCAGCATCTTCGGCCGCGAGACGCCGGTCGAGCTCGACTTCCTTCAGATCGAGAAGCTCTAGAAACCGATGCGGCCCTGCCCGACAGGGTGGGCGGGCCGCCAGCAATGAGAGGGAGGGGCGCCTCGGCCCCGACAGGACCTCGAGAGGAGAACCATGGCAAAGAAGATCCGCGCGATGCTGAAGGTCCAGGCGCCCGCCGGCGCCGCGACCGCCGCACCGCCCGTCGGGCCCGCCCTCGGGCAGCACGGCATCAACATCATGGAGTTCATCAAGGCCTTCAACGAGCGCACCGCCGATCAGCGCGGCTACGTCGTCCCGGCCGAGATCACCGTCTACGAGGACCGATCGTTCACGTTCGTGACGAAGGCCCCGCTCGCCGCCGCGCTCCTCAAGCGCGCCGCCGGCGTCGAATCGGGCAGCTCGGTCCCCAACAAGGAGAAGGTCGGCCGGGTCACCCAGGCGCAGCTGCGCGAGATCGCCGAGATGAAGATGCCCGACCTGAACGCCAACACCGTGGAGCAGGCCATGAAGATCATCGCGGGCACCGCGCGCTCGATGGGCATCGAGGTGCAGTCATGACCCGCCACGGACGCCGCTACACCGAGGCCGCGAAGCTCGTGGAGGCGGATCGCCGCTACGAGATCGCCGAGGCTGCCGAGCTGCTCCCCAAGCTGTCGATCTCGAAGTTCGACGGGACGGTCGAGGCGCACCTGCGGCTCGGCGTCGACCCGCGCCATGCCGACCAGCTGGTGCGCGGCACGGTCGTGCTCCCGCACGGGACCGGCAAGACCTCGCGCGTGATCGTCTTCGCCCAGGGTGAGAAGGCGCAGGAGGCCCTGCGGGCCGGCGCCGACGAGGTGGGTGGCGACGATCTCGTCAAGCGCATCGACGACGGCTGGTTCGACTTCGACGTGGCGATCGCGACGCCCGACATGATGGGCACCGTCGGCCGCCTCGGGAAGAAGCTCGGGCCGCGCGGCCTCATGCCGAACCCGAAGTCGGGGACCGTGACGTTCGACATCGAGCGCGCGGTGGGGGAGATCAAGTCGGGTCGGATCGAGTTCAAGGTCGACCGCGCCGGGATCGTCCACGCGCCCGTCGGCCGCGCGAGCTTCACGCCGGAGCAGCTGGCCGCCAACGTCGCCACCCTGGTGGACGCGATCAACCGCGCCAAGCCTTCCGGCGCGAAGGGGACGTACATGAGGACGCTGACGCTGGCACCGACCATGGGGCCTGGCGTCCGCATCGACATCGCCTCGGCCCTGGCGGCCGCGGCAAGCGCGTGACGATCGCGCTCGACTGACAGCGCGGCGCCCATCGGATAGGATGTGCGCCGACCCAACCGAAGATCCGCCGAAGACCGCGATGCGCTCCGGGTGCGATTCCCGGGCCAATCGTCGGCGCTGAACCAATCAGACGCCGCGGCACGCGCAGGCACGAACCATTGACTTGCCATGACGGCGGTTCCGTGTCGCGCACTGCACGAGCCGCCGTTTGTTCATGTTGACGAGGAGACCAGGACAGGACCGATGCCGACCGATGCCAAGCGCCAGGCCGTGACCGAGCTGGCGGAGCTGCTCCGCTCCAGCTCGGCGATGGCCGTGGCCGACTATCGCGGCCTCAAGGTCGCCGAGATGCAGAACGTGCGCCGCACGCTGCGCGACAACGGCGTCCAGCTCACCGTCGCGAAGAACCGCCTGCTGAAGATCGCCGCCGACGAGGCGGATCGGGCGGAGCTCAAGCCGATGCTCGACGGACCGACCGCGATTGCCACCATCGACGGTGACGAGGCGGCCATGGCCAAGGCCGTGGCCGAGGCGTTTCGGCCCTACTCGCGCGTCGTGAGCGTGCGGGGCGGCATGCTGGGCAACGCCCCGATCGATGCGGCCCAGCTGCAGAAGCTCGCCACTCTCCCATCGCGCGACGTCCTCCTCGGCAAGATCGCCGGCGGGATGGCGGCGCCGATCGCCGGCATGGCCAACGTGCTCGCCGGCAACCTCCGTGCCCTCGCGAACGTGCTGCATGCCGTCGCCGAGGCCAAGCAGCAATCCGAGAACGCGGCCTGACGGTCGCCACCAACGCAACGAGAACAGGAGAACCGATACCGATGGCGACCAAGACCCTCGACAAGGACGCGATCCTCGAGGCGATCGACACCATGAGCGTCCTCGAGCTCAGTGAGCTCGTGAAGGCTTTCGAGGAGCGCTACGGCGTGACCGCTGCCGCCCCGGTGGCCGTCGCGGCCGCCCCGGCTGCCGGTGGCGACGGCGCCGCGGCCGCCGCGAGCGAGGAGCAGACCGAGTTCGATGCCATCCTGACGGACGTCGGCGCGAACAAGATCCTCGTGATCAAGGCCGTCCGTGAGCTGACCGGCCTGGGCCTCAAGGAGGCCAAGGACCTCGTCGACGCCGCCCCCAAGGCGGTGAAGGAGGGCGTCACCAAGGAGGAGGCCGAGCAGGTCAAGGAGAAGCTCGCCGAGGCGGGTGCTGCCGTCGAGGTCAAGTAAGGCTCCAACCCCTCACCGCAAACCGACGAGAGCCGGCCCGCCAGGGCCGGCTCTTCAGCTTTCCCGCACGGGTGCGGCTGATAGTTGCGTACGCAACTACATCGTGGTAGGCTGCTCCCATGCAGTTCGGCGCCTTCTCGGTCAGCGACATCACTCCCGACCCGACTACCGGTCGGGCTGTGAGCGAGGCCGAGCGCATCGAGGCGATGGTCACGATCGCCCTCAAGGCGGAGGAGGTCGGGCTCGACGTCTTCGCCAGCGGCGAGCACCACAACCCGCCGTTCGTGGCCTCGTCGCCGACCACGATGCTCGGCTACATCGCCGCGCGGACGGAGCGGATCATCCTCTCGACGGCCACGACGCTCATCACCACCAACGACCCGGTGAAGATCGCCGAGGACTACGCAATGCTCCAGCATCTCGCCGGCGGTCGCGTCGACCTCATGCTGGGGCGGGGCAACACCGGGCCGGTCTACCCATGGTTCGGCCAGGACATCCGTAACGGGATCCCGCTCGCCGTCGAGAACTATGCCCTGCTCCATCGGCTGTGGCGTGAGGACGTCGTCGACTGGCAGGGCAATTTCCGGACTCCGCTCACGAGCTTCACGTCGACCCCGCGGCCGCTCGACGGCGTGCCGCCCTTCGTGTGGCACGGCTCGATCCGCTCGCCCGAGATCGCCGAGCAGGCCGCGTACTACGGCGACGGCTTCTTCCACAACAACATCTTCTGGCCGAAGGGCCACGTCCAGCAGATGGTCGCCCTCTATCGGCGCCGCTTCGAGCACTACGGCCATGGAAGCCGCCACGAGGCGGTCGTCGGTCTCGGGGGCCAGATCTTCATGCGGCCGAACTCACAGGACGCCGTTCGCGAATTCCGGCCGTACTTCGACCGCGCGCCGGTGTACGGCGGCGGCCCGTCACTCGAGGACTACATGGCCTCGACGCCGCTCACCGTGGGCAGCCCGCAGCAGGTTGTCGAGCGCACGCTGGAGTTCCGCGAGGTCGTCGGCGACTACCAGCGCCAGCTCTTCCTCGTCGACCATGCCGGACTGCCGCTGAAGACCGTCCTGGAGCAGCTCGAGATGCTCGGCGCGATCGTGCCGACCATGCGACGCGAGTTCGAGCGAATGCGTCCAGCAGGGATCCCGTCGGACCCACCGACCCACGCCACCATGTTGGCCGGGAAGCTCGCTTCCGGGCACGACGCTGACGCCGCACCTGCCGCCGACGCGCCATCGGTGGCCTGACCGATGCTGAACCAGCTGCCCCGAACCCTCGTCGTGGTGAGCGCCGGGCTGGGCCAGCCATCGGCGACGCGGCTCCTCGCAGACCGGCTCGCAGCCGCCACCGAGCAGCAGCTGGGTGTCGCCGGCATCGACGTCGAGCGGCGGGTCATCGAGGTCCGTGAGGTCGCCTCCGACCTCGTCGACCGGCTGCTCACCAACGTCTCGTCGCCGCGGCTCGAGACCGCGGTGGAGAGCGTGCTCGCTGCCGACGGGCTGATCGCGGTGACGCCGATCTTCAACGCTTCCTACAGCGGCATCTTCAAGCTCTTCTTCGACACGCTCGACCGCGATGCGCTGCACGGCATGCCCGTGCTCATCGGTGCGACGGCGGGGACGCCACGGCACTCGCTGGCCCTCGACCACGCCATGCGGCCGATGTTCGCCTACCTCAACGCGCTCGTGGTCCCGACTGCCGTCTTCGCGGCGACCGAGGACTGGGGCCGCGGAGACCTGCCTGCCGATGCCGGGCTGGCCGACCGGATCGCCCGCGCCGGTGCGGACCTCGCCAGCGCCATTGCGGCCCGCCGCCGCACGGAGCGTCGCGACGAGTTCGCCGACCCGATCCCGTTCGACGAGCTCCTCCGCGCGTCCGACTAGGCTGGCTTGGCGGCGCGCATCACCGCCGCCACCGCCGGCCCGACCCATCGCCCGCCCGGTCGCGCCCCGTCGAGCCAGCGAGCAAGGCGCTCGGCCTCCTCTTCGAGGGCCCGACGGGCCGGCCCGTAGAGGCGCTCGAGCGGGAGCAGCTCGACCCTGCCGTCCGATGGTTGGTACCAGGCACCGACGATGCGCCCGTCCCACCACGCCGTCGTCCCTCCGTTTCCGACGCTGTCGAAGATCTGCGACCGATGCGGCCCGAGATACCAGTCGCGGCCCTTCCAACCCATGGTCGTCGGGTCCAGGGTGGGCAGGAGCGCGGCCCACGGTGCCGGAGTCTCGGGCGGAGCGAGATCATCGGGCAGCAGCCAGCCCGGCTTCGTCGTCCCTTCCAGCTCCACGTCAACGGCGCCCACGTGGCCGAGGGCCGTGCGGACCTCCCCCAGGCTGCCCCCGAGCCACCACGCGATGTCCACCTCCGTGCCCGGCCCGAACGCGTACAGCCATTGCGAGACGAGCTCGGCTCGTGCCGCGTCGGGGTCCAGCTCGGGCAGGGAAGCGCCGAGCCATCGATCCATGCGCGACCACGAGGGCCGCGCGTTCATCCACGGGCCGTGATGACGGCTTCGCACCACGAGGCCACGGGCCGAGAGGATCGCGAGCAGGCGAGGAAGGATGGCGACATTGGCGGCCCACCTCCCGTTGCCGCTGGCGGTCGACCCGCCGACGAGAGGCACGACGCTGCCGAGCTCCGATGTCGTCAGCGCTCCCGCTTGGGCCAGCGCGTCAAGGACGGCCACTTCGGCGGAGGCGACCCAGGCACTGCCATCGACAGCCACCCCGGCACGCTGGATGTCGCGCACCAGCCCACGCATTCCCTCTCGGACGACCCGAGGGCCGGCGGCCGCGATGGCCATGGGCAGCGTTGCTCGCGGCAGGACGAAGAGCGTGCGACGCATGGCGAGCTGCTTGACGATGGTCCGCTCGTCGTACAACGCGCGATCGAGGTCGTCGACCGCGAACCCGTCGACGCGCGCCCATGCCGAGAGCACCACCGACGAGTGGTCGGTGGCATGTAGCCCGACCATCGAGCCGGTGGCCTCTGCAACGGTCGTTGCCCGGCTGCCGGGCGCCAGTCGGTGGCGCAGCGCAAGCCGGGCGCGGCGCTCGTCATCGGTCACCAGGCGCATGGGTTCATGCTGGCAGAACCGGGTGGATCAGCACGGAGGCGGCGGGTCGGCAGGGGAGGGGGCGCTTCAGTTGACGAAGCGCATCAGGGTGATATACTCCTCATTCGCGTGTCCGCGCCCCACCATGCCTTCTTCCAGGAGTACTGAATGGCCTTGGCCGATTCTGTCGTGCCGTCCACGCTGGCCCCTCAGCGCGAAAGTTTCTCACACATTCCGGAGGTCCTCCCGCTCCCGAACCTGATCCAGACCCAGACCGACTCGTTCGAGTGGTTCGTCAAGACCGGCCTCCGCGAGCTCCTCGACGAGATCACGCCGATCACCGACTTCACCGGCAAGAACCTGGAGCTCCACTTCCGCGAGTTCTACTTCGAGGATCCGAAGTTCACCGAGGAAGAGTGCCGCACCCGCGATCTCACCTACGCGCGCCCGCTGAAGGTCGAGGTCGATCTCGTCATCAAGGAGACTGACGAGGTCAAGCACCAGACGGTGTTCATGGGTGACTTCCCGTGGATGACCGACCAGGGCACCTTCATCATCAACGGCGCCGAGCGCGTCGTCGTCTCCCAGCTGGTGCGCTCTCCGGGCGTGTACTACACCGCCACCGAGGACCCGGCCACGGGCCGGATGCTGCATGCCGCCAAGGTCATCCCGAACCGCGGCGCGTGGCTCGAGTTCGAGACCTCGAACAAGGACCTGCTCTCGGTCAAGGTCGACCGCAAGCGCAAGATCCCGGTGACCACGCTGCTGCGCGCCGTCGGCCTCGAGACCGCGGAGATCGAGCGCACCTTCGTCCCCGTCGACGACAACCCCGAGCATCCGTACATGCAGTTGACGCTCGACAAGGACGCGACGCAGAACCAGGACGAGGCGCTGATCGAGGTCTACAAGAAGCTGCGCCCCGGCGACCCGCCGACGGTGGACAACGCGCGCGCCCTGGTCACGAGCCTCTTCTTCAACTTCCGCCGCTACGACCTTGGCCGGGTCGGTCGCTACAAGCTGAACAAAGCCCTCGGCGAGGCGGCCGGAAAGCTGAAGATCGACCTGCCGTCCGAGGAGGCTGCCAACCCGCGCGAGAGTCGCGTGATCAGCCGCGTCGACATCGTTGCCATCATCGGCAAGCTCATCGAGCTCAACAATGGGCGCGGTGATCCCGACGATATCGACCATCTCGGCAACCGCCGCATCCGCGCCAACGGCGAGCTGATCCAGAACCAGTTCCGCATCGGCCTCCTGCGCATGGAGCGCGTCGTCAAGGAGCGCATGACGATCACCGATTCGGACCAGGCGACGCCGAACACCCTCGTCAACATCCGCCCCGTCGTGGCGGCCATGAAGGAGTTCTTCGGCGGCAGCCAGCTGAGCCAGTTCATGGATCAGACAAACCCGCTGGCCGAGCTGACCAACAAGCGCCGCCTCTCGGCGCTCGGTCCCGGTGGCCTGTCGCGTGAACGAGCCGGGTTCGACGTCCGCGACGTGCACCCGTCCCATTACGGCCGGATGTGCCCGATCGAGACGCCCGAGGGCCCGAACATCGGCCTCATCGGCTCGCTGGCGACGTACGGCAAGATCAACCGCTACGGCTTCATCGAGACGCCCTACCGCAAGGTGCGGCGCTTCGTCGGTCACCGCGACGCCAAGGGCGACGCGATCGGCCAGGTCCTCGCCGAGGATCTCTCGCTCACCGATGGCGGGAAGGCGGTCGCCAAGGCCGGCACCGAGATCGACGAGAAGCTTTGGGGCCAGATCAAGGACGCCAAGGTCGCCCAGGTGCGGATTCGCCCGGTGGTGACCGACGAGATCTCGTACCTCGATGCCTCCGAGGAGGAGAAGTTCCACATCGCCCAGGCGAACGCCCCCCTCGACGAGGGTGGACGCTTCAGCGAGGACCGCGTGCTCGTCCGATGGAAGGACAAGTTCCTCGAGGAGTCGGTCGACTCGATCGACTACATGGACGTCAGCCCGAAGCAGATCGTGAGCGTCGCCACCGCGATGATCCCGTTCCTCGAGCACGACGACGCCAACCGCGCCCTCATGGGCTCGAACATGATGCGCCAGTCGGTGCCGCTCCTCCAGCCGGAAGCTCCGGTCGTGGGAACCGGCGTCGAGTTCCGCGCCGCATCCGACTCCCATGGCGTCCTCACCTCGCGAGCCGCAGGCACCGTGGTGAGCGTCACCGCGGACCACATCGTCGTCGAGCGCGACGCCGGCGACGAACGCGACGAGTACCCGCTCAAGAAGTTCCTGCGTTCGAACCAGGGCACGTGCATCAACCAGCGCCCCGTCGTCGACGTCGGCGATCGGATCGTGGAGGGCCAGGTCCTGGCCGACGGCAGCAGCACCGATGGTGGGGAGATGGCCCTCGGCCAGAACATCCTCGTCGCCTTCCTTCCTTTCGAGGGCGGCAACTACGAGGACGCCATCGTCATCAGCGAGCGACTCGTCAAGGACGACCTGTTCACCTCGATCCACATCGAGAAGCACGAGATCGAGGCGCGCGACACCAAGCTCGGCCCGGAGGAGATCACCCGCGACATCCCCAATGTCGGCGAGGAGTCGCTCCGCAACCTCGACGAGGACGGGATCATCTACGAGGGCGCCGAGGTCAAGCCCGGCGACATCCTCGTCGGAAAGATCACGCCCAAGGGCGAGACCGAGCTCACCGCCGAGGAGCGGCTGCTTCGGGCGATCTTCGGCGAGAAGGCGCGCGAGGTGCGCGACAGCTCGCTGCGGCTTCCCCACGGCGGAGAGGGGCATCGTCGTCGACGTCCGCCAGTTCAGCCGCGACGCCGGAGACGAGCTGCTCCCGGGCGTGAACCGCCTGGTGCGCGTCAGCGTCGCGCAGAAGCGGAAGATCGCGGTCGGCGACAAGATGGCCGGACGCCACGGCAACAAGGGCGTCATCGCCAAGATCCTCCCCGCGGAGGACATGCCGTTCATGCCGGACGGGACCCCGGTCGACATCGTCCTCAACCCGCTCGGCGTGCCGAGCCGGATGAACATCGGCCAGATCCTCGAGACCCATCTCGGCTGGGCGATGCAGACTCTCGGCCTCAAGGCCGCGACGCCGGTCTTCGACGGCGCGACGGAGGAGCACATCCGGTCGGCGCTGAAGCGCGCTGGCCACGCCACCGACGGCAAGACCGTGCTCTTCGACGGCCGGACCGGCGATCCGTTCGATCACCGTGTCACCGTCGGCTACATCTACATGCTCAAGCTCCACCACCTGGTGGAGGACAAGATCCACGCCCGCAGCACCGGCCCGTACAGCCTCATCACCCAGCAGCCGCTCGGTGGGAAGGCCCAGTTCGGCGGCCAGCGCTTCGGTGAGATGGAGGTCTGGGCGCTCGAGGCCTACGGGGCCGCGAACATCCTCCAGGAGCTGCTCACCGTGAAGAGCGACGACGTCATGGGTCGCGTTCAGACCTACGAGGCGATCGTCAAGGGCGAGGAGATCCAGTCACCCGGCGTGCCGGAGTCGTTCAAGGTGCTCATCAAGGAGCTCCAGGCGCTCGGGCTGTCGGTGGAGATTCTCAACGAGAACGAGGAAGAGATCCGCTTCATCGAGGACACCGGCAGCTATCCGCTGCCTGACCTCGGCGGCATCAACCTCCAGGGCTTCGAGGAATAGGCGCGCACATGCTGGAAGTCAACAATTTCGACGCCATCCGGATCAGCCTCGCGTCGCCGGACCAGATCAAGGGCTGGTCGTCGGGCGAGGTCACCAAGCCGGAGACGATCAACTACCGGACCCTCAAGCCTGAGAAGGACGGCCTCTTCGACGAGCGCATCTTCGGTCCCACCAAGGACTGGGAGTGCTACTGCGGCAAGTACAAGCGGATCCGCTACAAGGGCATCATCTGCGACAAGTGCGGCGTCGAGGTCACGCGCTCGAAGGTCCGCCGTGAGCGCATGGGCCACATCAAGCTCGCCTCCCCGGTCAGCCACATCTGGTACTTCAAGGGCACGCCGAGCCGGCTCGGGATCCTGCTCGACATCAGCCCGCGCAACCTGGAGCGCATCCTGTACTTCGCGCTCTACGTCGTCACCCGGGTGGACAGCGCGCAGCGCGACCGTGCCCTCGAGGCCGTCGACGAGGAGGTCGAGCAGCGCATCGCCAACGCGCAGGCCGTCGTCGACGAGAAGAAGGCAGAGCTCTCCGCGGCCGTGGCCGACAAGCGCACCGAGGTCGAGGCCGCTCACGCGGCCGAGCTCGCGCGCCTGGATGGCCTCAAGGCGAGCCGGACGGAGGAGCTGACCACCGCCGCCCAGGCAGTGGAGGCGACGATCAAGGAGGGCGGCAAGACGCTCACCGCCGATGTCGTCTTCGCGGCCACCGGCGAGGTCATCGGCCGCGCCGAGGACACCAGCAAGGTGGCGCTCGGCAAGCTGCGCGAGGTCGTCAAGGCCGAGGTCGCCGCGGTCGACAAGGAGACGAAGGAGGCCCGCGCCTCGGCGGAGGAGAAGCTAAACACCGCCGTCGCGGACCTGACCTCGGGGATCGACGAGGCCACCGCCAGCGAGCGCGAGCAGGTCACCCGCGAGACCGACGAGGCCCGCCTCTGGGCCCGGGCCGAGCGGGCGAAGCTCAACGACATCCAGGTGCTCAAGACCCTGACCGAGTCCGAGTACCGCCAGATGACCGAGGCCCACGGCCGGCTCTTCGACGCTGGGATGGGTGCCGAGGCAGTCAAGAAGATCATCGAGGCCATCGACCTCGACACCCTCAGCCAGGACCTCCACGTGGAGATGCGCCAGACCTCCGGCCAGCGCCGCAAGAAGGCGATCAAGCGCCTGCGCCTCATCGAGGCCTTCCGCAAGTCGGGCGCGCGCCCCGAGTGGATGATCCTCTCGACGCTGCCGGTCATCCCGCCGGACCTGCGTCCGATGGTCCAGCTCGACGGCGGCCGGTTCGCCACGTCCGATCTCAACGACCTGTATCGGCGCGTCATCAACCGCAACAACCGCCTCAGCCGGCTCCTCGACCTCGAGGCGCCCGAGATCATCATTCGCAATGAGAAGCGGATGCTCCAGGAGGCCTGCGACGCCCTCATCGACAACGGGCGGCGCGGTCGCGCCATCGCCGGCACCGGCAACCATCGGCTCAAGAGCCTTTCGGACATGCTCAAGGGCAAGCAGGGCCGGTTCCGCCAGAACCTGCTCGGCAAGCGCGTCGACTACTCGGGCCGCTCGGTCATCGTCGTCGGCCCGGAGCTGAAGCTGCATCAGTGCGGCCTTCCCAAGAAGATGGCGCTCGAGCTGTTCAAGCCGTTCGTCATGCGCCAGCTGGTCGAGAAGGGCTTCGCGCACAACATCAAGAGCGCCAAGCGCATCGTCGAGCGCGTGCGGCCCGAGGTGTGGGACGTGCTCGAGGAGGTCATCAAGGACCACCCCGTGCTTCTCAACCGCGCCCCGACGCTGCATCGGCTGGGCATCCAGGCGTTCATGCCGGTCCTCGTCGAGGGCTCGGCGATCCAGATCCATCCGCTCGTGTGCTTCGCGTTCAACGCGGACTTCGACGGAGACCAGATGGCGGTCCACGTGCCGCTCTCGACCGCCGCGCAGCGCGAGGCGAAGGAGCTGATGCTCTCGACCCGCAACCTGCTCAGCGCCGCCGACGGGTCGCCGGTGGTGTCGCCCGACCCACGACATGGTGCTCGGCTGCTACTACCTGACCGTCGACAAGGCGGGCGCGGAAGGGCTCGAGCCCGAGTTCAAGCCGTGGCAGGTCTACGGCGACGATGACGAGGTCGTCCTCGCCGTCTCGTCCGGCGCGATCCACGTCCAGGACATCGTGCGGGTCGAGACCGACACCTGGGACGGCTCGATGGCCGAAGGCAAGACCGTCCGATCGATCGTCACCACGACCGCCGGTCGGGTGATCTTCAACGCGATCCTGCCGCCGCAGCTGCGCTTCACCGACCGGGTGATGGACCGCAAGGGCCTCAAGGAGATCATCGCGCGCTGCTATCGCGACCTCGGTCCCGAGGCGACCGCCACCCTGGTCGACGGTATCAAGGGCGTCGGCTTCCACTACGCGACCGGCGCCGGCATCACGATCGGAGTCGACGACCTCGCGGTCCCCAAGGAGAAGGCCAAGCTCCTCGCCGAGGCGGACACGCGCGTGGCCGAGATCGACCGCGAGTTCCGGCGTGGGTTCATCACCGAGGACGAGCGCTACACGCAGACCGTGGAGGTCTGGCGCGAGACGACGGACAGCGTCACCCAGAAGATGCTCTCCGGCCTCGACGAGCGTGGCTCGATCATGCTCATCACGAACTCCGGCGCCCGAGGATCCGTGACGCAGGTCCACCAGCTGGCCGGCATGCGCGGGCTGATGGCCGACCCGTCGGGCCGGATCATCGATCTGCCGATCCGCTCCAACCTGCGCGACGGGATGAGCGTGCTCGAGTACTTCATCTCGAGCCACGGCGCCCGCAAGGGCCTCGCCGACACCGCGCTGCGCACCGCCGACTCGGGGTACCTGACGCGGCGCCTGGTGGACGTCGCGCAGGATGTCATCACCCGCGAGGACGACTGCAGCACCGAGCTCGGGACGTGGATCACGCGCGAGGAGTCCGACGTCATCCCCGAGCCGTTCGTGGAGCGGCTGATCGGGCGCATGGCGGCCAGTGACGTCGTCGACGACAAGTCGGGCGAGGTCATCGTCGCGCGCAACGCCGAGATCGGCGAGGACGCGCTCGTTCGGATCGAGGAGCTCGGCATCGACCGAGTCTCAGTTCGATCGCCGCTGACCTGCGCGGCGCGCCACGGCGTGTGCCGCATGTGCTACGGCCGCAACCTCGCCACGGGCGAGCTCGTCGAGCTCGGGCAGGCGGTCGGGATCATCGCGGCGCAGTCGATCGGAGAGCCCGGCACGCAGCTCACGATGCGGACGTTCCACACCGGCGGCGTCGCCGGCGAGGACATCACCCAGGGCCTGCCGCGTGTCGAGGAGCTCTTCGAGGCGCGCATCCCGAAGGGGCAGGCGATCATGACCGAGATCGACGGCACCGTGGAGGTGCCGCAGGCATCGGGCGATCAGCCGATCGCGGTCCGCGTCACGCATCGCGAGGCGTACGACACCGCGTTCAAGCTCACGCCGCAGCACGAGATCCTCGTCGCCAATGGTGACGAGGTGACCGAGAACCAGCTGCTGGCGCGGCTCGGCGAGGGCGACGCTCTGGTGGAGATCAAGGCCCCCGCGTCAGGCCGCGTGACGAAGAAGGGCAACGCGCTGACCCTCCACACCGAGGAGGTCGTGGTCCGCGAGTATCCGGTGCCGCACTCGGCGCGCATCCGCGTCGCCGATGGCGACACGGTCTCGGCCGGCGACTCGCTGACCGAGGGCTCGCTCAATCCCAAGGAGCTCCTCGAGATCAAGGGCGTCGACACCGTTCAGCGCTTCCTGGTCGCCGAGGTCCAGAAGGTGTACCGCTCCCAGGGCGTCACGATCAGCGACAAGCACGTCGAGATCATCGTTCGGCAGATGCTGCGCAAGGTGACCGTCGACAATCCCGGGGACACCGAGCTGCTTCCGTCGGAGCTCATCGACCGCTTCGAGTTCGAGGAGACGAACAACCGGATCCTCGCCGAGGGCGGGGAGCCGGCCACGGCGCAGACGGTGCTGCTCGGCGTGACCAAGGCGTCGCTCAACACCTCGTCGTTCCTCGCGGCGGCATCGTTCCAGGAGACGACGCGGGTGCTGACCGAGGCCGCCATCAATGGCGCCAAGGACCACCTCATCGGGCTCAAGGAGAACGTGATCATCGGCAAGCTCATCCCGGCTGGCACGGGCGCCGAGGCCCGCCGTCTGGCCGCGGAACGCGCCGCGCAGATCCCGCTCGAGGAGGAGGAGGCCCAGCGCGCGGCCGCCGAGGCGCGCGCCTTCCTGTCGGGCGACCCCGACGCGGACGGTGACGGCGACATCGAGCCCGACGAGGCCGAGGCCGCCGCCGAAGAGGCCGCCGAGAACGTGGCCGAGCTCATGGGGGCCGGCGACAACCCGGAGATCGAGGCCACCGTCGAGGAAGCGGTGTTCGACGAGCTGACCGAGGAGGAGGCCGAGCGCCAGGCCGAGGCCGCCGCCGCCCGGGCCGCCGCCGGGGGAGACGACGCGGACGAGGAGATCCCCGCACCCGCGGAGGTCGAGGCCAAGACCTAGGACCTCCGGACCTCGCTCATCGCCTTGAAGGGCGGCCGTCGGGCCGCCCTTCAAGCGTGTCGAACCTAGTCGTCGTCCCGCTTCAGCCCGGGTCGGTCCGGTCCGTGGTTCGTGTAGGCCAGAAGACCGGTCAGCAGCCAGGCACCGAACGCGAAGAAGCCGAGGACGAGAAGCAGGAACTGCCAGTCGCCCGACACCACCACCAGGTAGACGGCGCCTGCCAGCGGCGGGCCGTACCGAAGCAGCCACGCGAGGACGCCGACCGCGCCGGGTACCCGGCGCCCCCGTGCCCGCTCGTGCTCGAGCCAGGCCATGAGGGCGAGGTTCGCGGCGAGGTAGGCGAGGGTCAGGGCGAATGCGATGGCCATGGGCAGCCATACTGTAGCCAAAGGAGGGCCGACCGTCCTCGCCTCGCCTCCTGCGGCGGGGCTCGATTGACACTCCCCAAGCCGATTCCCTATACTTCGCGTTCGGTGTCCCGCGTGCGGGACGCCTTCGTGTGTGCCCCGGAACACGGTTCCGCCGGGCGGTCCATATCGGCCTCGCAGCCGGATCGCCATGGTCGCCACACGAGCCGGAGTTGATCCATCCACGCAGTGCAGTGAAGCGCGGGCGACCGCGCCAGAGGTTCTCGTTGCCAACCATCAGCCAATTGGTCCGCAAGGGTCGAAAGCCTTCGGTCAAGAAGGTCAAGGCACCGGCACTGCGCCGTACCCTGAACACCCTCAAGCAGACCACCTCGGAGGGCCGTGGCGCTCCTCAGCGCCGGGGCGTGTGTCTCCAGGTCATGACCCGCACCCCGAAGAAGCCGAACTCGGCGCTTCGGAAGGTCGCGCGCGTCCGGCTGACGAACGGGATGGAGGTCACCGCCTACATCCCCGGCGTCGGGCACAACCTGCAGGAGCACTCGATGGTCCTCGTGCGTGGGGGCCGGGTGAAGGATCTGCCCGCGGTCAAGTACCACATCATTCGCGGAACCCTCGACGCGGCCGGCGTGCGCGATCGCAGGCAGAGCCGCAGCAAGTACGGCGCGAAGTCGCCGTCGAAGAGCTAGTCCGATGCCCCGACGTCCGACCATCGCGCGGAAGACCAAGTACGCCGAGCAGCTGACTGGAACCGCGCTCACGCTCAACCAGTTCACCAACAAGCTGATGTATGGCGGCAAGCGCCAGCTTGCCCACCGCATCCTTGAGGACGCGCTGTCGCGCTGCGAGTCGCAGGCCGGCCGGGCGGGCGTCGAGGTGCTCGAGTCCGCGCTGCGCAACGCCATGCCGCTCATCGAGGTCAAGCCCAAGCGCGTCGGCGGCTCGACCTACCAGATCCCGGTCGAGGTCCGCGCCGACCGCCGAATCAGCCTCGGCATGCGCTGGCTCATCGAGTCCGCGCGCAAGCGCAACGGCAAGAGCATGTCGGACAAGCTCGCTGCCGAGCTGATCGACGCGAGCAACGGCCTGGGCGCCGCGGTCAAGCGCCGCGAGGACACCCACCGGATGGCGGAGGCGAATCGCGCCTTCAGCCACTTCAAGTGGTAGCCGCGATGACGACGCCGACTGCCGGCCGTTCGGCCGCCGCCACCGCCGCGCTCGAGCGCACCCGCAACATCGGCATCATTGCCCACATCGACGCGGGCAAGACCACCGTGACCGAGCGGATCCTCTTCTACACGAAGAAGATCTACAAGATCGGCGAGGTCCACGAGGGCGCCGCCACGATGGACTGGATGGAGCAGGAGCAGGAGCGGGGGATCACGATCACCGCGGCCGCCACGACCTGCTTCTGGAACGACCATCGCATCAACTTGATCGACACGCCCGGGCACGTGGATTTTACGGCCGAGGTGGAGCGTAGCCTGCGCGTCCTCGATGGCGCGGTCGTCGTCTTTGACGGCGTTGCCGGCGTCGAGCCGCAGTCGGAGACCGTCTGGCGCCAGGCCGACAAGTACCGCGTGCCACGCTTCTGCTTCGTCAACAAGCTCGACCGCACCGGCGCCGACTTCTGGCGCGTGGTGGGCATGATCAAGGACCGCCTCGGCGTGAACGCGGTGCCGCTCCAGGTGCCGATCGGCGCCGAGGGTGGCTTCCGCGGGGTCGTCGACCTCATCAACATGAAGGCGATCACCTACGGCAACGACCTCGGTGACCAGGTCGAGGTGGGTGACATCCCCGCGGACGTGCTGCCGACCGCCACCGAGTGGCGTGACAAGCTCGTCGAGTCGCTCGCCGATCTCGACGACGACATCGCGCACAAGTACCTCGAGGGTGAGGAGGTTGGCGCCGACGAACTCCGTCGCGCGATTCGGGCCGGCACGCTGGCCTACAAGATCGTCCCGGTGCTCACCGGCTCAGCGCTGAAGAACAAGGGCGTCCAGCCGATGCTTGATGCGGTCATCGACTTCCTTCCCAGCCCGCTCAACGTCCCGCCCATCACGGGGCGCAACCCGCGCTCCGGGGAAGACGTGACCCTCGAGACCGATCCGGACGCGCCGTTCTCGGCCCTGGCCTTCAAGATCGTGGCCGACTCGTTCGTCGGCAAGCTCGCGTTCTTCCGGGTCTATTCGGGAACGCTCAAGACCGGCTCGTACGTGTTCAACAGCACGAAGGGGGAGAAGGAGCGGGTCGGCCGCATCCTTCAGATGCACGCCAACCACCGCGAGGAGATCGACCAGGTCAGCGCCGGTGACATCGCCGCCGCGGTCGGCCTCAAGAACACCACCACCGGCGACACGCTGACGGCCGAGGACAAGCCGGTCGTGCTCGAGTCGATCACCTTCCCGGAGCCGGTCATCGAGCTCGCCGTCGAGCCGAAGACGAAGGCGGACCAGGACAAGATGTCGATCGCCCTCCAGCGGCTGGCCGAGGAGGATCCGACCTTCCGCGTCAGCACCGATGCGGAGTCGAGCCAGACCCGCATCGCGGGCATGGGCGAGCTGCACCTCGAGGTGCTCGTCGACCGCATGCTGCGTGAGTTCAAGGTGCAGGCCAACGTCGGCCGCCCGCAGGTCAGCTATCGCGAGGCCATCCGCCGCGCCGTTCCGAAGGCCGTGGGCCGCTTCGTGCGCCAGACCGGCGGCAAGGGGCAGTACGGGCATGCCGTCCTCCAGCTCCAGCCGCTCGAGCGAGGAAGCGGCTTCGAGTTCGAGTCCAAGATCGTCGGCGGCACGGTCCCGCGCGAGTACTGGCGCGCCATCGAGGAGGGCGTCAAGGAGGCCCTCGCCGGTGGTGTCGTGGCCGGGTACCCGGTCATCGACGTCAAGGCGACCCTCGTCGACGGATCGTTCCACGAGGTCGACTCCTCGGAGATGGCGTTCAAGATCGCCGGCAGCATGGCCGCCAAGGACGGCGTGGCCAAGGGCGACCCGGCGATCCTGGAGCCGGTCATGAAGGTCGAGGTGACCTCGCCGGAGGAGTTCATGGGCGACGTCATCGGCAACCTCAACAGCCGGCGCGGGCAGATCGACGGGATCGACGAGCACGGCTCGAGCCGCATCATCCGATCCCACGTCCCGCTGGCGGAGATGTTCGGCTACGCCACCGAGCTCCGCAGCATGACCCAGGGCCGCGCCACCTACTCCATGGAGTTCGGCCGCTACGCCGAAGTTCCCAACAACCTCGCCACAGAGCTCATCGCCAAGTCCAAGAGCTAACGGACCGATAAAGGAGCGACGAAGAAGACACCATGGCCAAGCAGAAGTTCGACCGCAGCAAGCCGCACGTGAACGTGGGCACCATCGGTCACGTCGACCACGGCAAGACCACGCTGACTGCCGCGATCACGAAGTTCCTGGCGCTGCAGGGCGGCGCCGACTTCCGTGCGTTCGACTCGATCGACAACGCTCCCGAGGAGCGGCAGCGCGGCATCACGATCGCCATCAGCCACGTCGAGTACCAGACGGCGAACCGCCACTACGCGCACGTCGACTGCCCGGGCCACGCCGACTACATCAAGAACATGATCACCGGCGCCGCCCAGATGGACGGCGCCATCCTGGTCGTGTCTGCCGCCGACGGCCCGATGCCCCAGACGCGCGAGCACATCCTGCTGGCGCGCCAGGTGGAGGTGCCGAGCCTCGTCGTCTACCTCAACAAGGTCGACATGGTCGACGACGAGATGCTCATCGACCTCGTCGAGATGGAGGTGCGTGAGCTCCTGACCAAGTACGAGTTCCCCGGTGATGACATCCCCGTCATCCGCGGCTCCGCGCTGAAGGCCCTCGAGTCCACCAGTGACGACCCCGAGGACGAGGCATATGCCTCGATCAAGGAGCTGATGGACGCCGTCGACTCGTACATCCCGACCCCCATCCGCGAGACCGAGAAGCCGTTCCTGATGCCGATCGAGGACGTCTTCGGCATCAAGGGCCGCGGCACCGTGGCGACCGGGCGCGTCGAGCGCGGCACCGTGAACACCGGCGAGACCGTCGAGCTGGTGGGCATCCACGAGAAGGCGCGCCAGCTCGTCGTCACCGGCGTCGAGATGTTCAAGAAGACCCTCGACACCGGCGAGGCGGGGGACAACGTCGGCCTCCTCCTGCGTGGCATCGAGCGCGAGGAGCTCGAGCGCGGCCAGGTGCTCGCCAAGCCGGGGAGCGTCAAGCCGGGCACGAAGTTCAAGGCCGAGGTGCTCGTCCTGTCCAAGGAGGAGGGTGGCCGCCACACGCCGTTCTACGCCGGGTACCGGCCGCAGTTCTACCTGCGGACCACCGACGTCACGGGCGCCATCGGGCTGCCCGCCGGCGTCGAGATGATCATGCCGGGGGACAACGTCAACATCGACGTCGAGCTGATCACGCCGATCGCCATCGAGCAGGGGCAGCGCTTCGCGATTCGCGAGGGCGGCCACACCGTCGGGGCCGGAGTCATCACCGAGGTCGCCGGCTAGTCGCCATGGCAAAGCAGCGCATCCGCATCCGGCTCAAGGCGTACGACCACAAGCTGCTCGACCAGTCGGCCGAGCAGATCGTGGAGACTGCGCAGCGGACCGGGGCCGACATCGCCGGTCCCGTCCCGCTGCCGACTCGTATCGAGAAGTACACCGTCATCCGCGGCCCGTTCGTCCACAAGGACGGCCGGGAGCAGTTCGAGATCCGGACGCACAAGCGCCTCATCGACATCATCGACCCGTCGACGAAGACGGTCGATGCGCTGATGCGGCTGTCGCTGGCGGCCGGCGTCGACATCGAGATCAAGATGTGAACCGCCTCGCCCGGACCGCATCGGCCCAGGGCGAGGACGTTCCGCCATCGAAGGAAGGAACCACCACACAGTGCCGGCAGGATTGATCGGAAGGAAGCTCGGGATGACCCGCATCTTCGAGGACGACGGCAGCGTCGTCCCGGTGAGCGTCATCGAGGCTGCCCCGAACACGGTGACCCGCATCCGCAGCGTCGAGCAGGACGGCTATGTCGCCCTGCAGCTCGGCGCCGGATCGGCGCGCCGCCTGACGAAGCCGGTTGCCGGCCAGTTCGCCCACCTCCCCAAGGAGCAGCAGCTTCCGAAGCGGGTGCGCGAGGTCCGCGTCGACGACGCCTCCGACTACGAGGTCGGCCAGCAGGTCGGCGTCGACCTGTTCAGTGCCGGCGACCTCGTCGACGTGATCGGCGTCAGCAAGGGTCGCGGCTTCACCGGCGTCATCGCGCGCCACAACTTCCGGCGCGGGCCCAAGTCACATGGCTCCGATCACCATCGCGCCCCCGGATCCATCGGCGCAGGCACATACCCGGGCCGGGTCTGGAAGGGCACCAAGATGGCCGGCCACGCCGGTGACGAGCGGGTAACCGTGAAGAAGCTGAAGGTCGTCCGCGTCGATGCCGAACGCAACCTCCTCATCGTGAAGGGGGCCGTTCCCGGCGCGCGCAATGGCCTCCTGCTCGTGCAGAAGGCGAAGTGAGACCGATGCCCAAGACGACGATTCTCAGCGCGGACGGCTCCGATGCCGGCTCGGTCGAGCTGGCCGAGAGCCTGTTCGCCGCGCCGGTGCGCGAGCACCTCATCCACCAGGCCATGGTCCGCCAGATGGCCGGTCGCCGCGTGGGGACTGCCGACACGCTCACGCGCGGCGAGATACGTGGCGGCGGCAAGAAGCCATGGCGCCAGAAGGGCACCGGCCGCGCGAGGCAGGGGACGCGGACCGCGCCGCAGTGGAAGGGCGGAGGCGTTGTCTTCGGCCCGCATCCGCGCAGCCACGAGCAGCGGATGCCGGCGAAGATGCGACGCAGCGCCCTGCGCGGCGTCATGAGTGCCAAGCAGGCCGAGGGGGCAGTCCGCATCGTGACCGGGTTCGACCTGGAGGAGATCAAGACGCGGGCGGTGCGCGAGCGTCTCGACGGCTGGAATGCCGAGGGCAAGGTGCTGCTCGTGCTCCCGGCTCGAGACGAGACGGTCGAGCTGTCGTGCCGCAACCTTCCGGAGGTCCGCGTGATCCTGGCCGACAGCCTCAACGTCGTCGACCTGCTCGAGGCCGATACGATCGTCTTCACCCGTCCGGCTCTCGAGCGGGCACAGGAGGTGTACGCGTGACCGCGTCGAGCATTCACGACGTCCTGCTGCGCCCGGTGATCAGCGAGAAGAGCACGCTCGAGACCGAGCGCAACAACTACACGTTCGCCGTCGCACGGAACGCGAACAAGTTCCTCATCAAGGCCGCCGTCGAGGCCGAGTTCAAGGTCACCGTCCTCGGCGTGAGGGTCGTCAGCGTGCGCCCCAAGCAGAAGCGCCGCGGGCGCAAGACGATGGGCATCGTTCCCGGCTGGAAGAAGGCCATCGTCACCGTCGCCGCCGGCGACAAGATCGAGCTGTTCGAGGCCGTCTGAGATGCCACTTCGTAGCTACCGACCGACCTCGCCCGGCCTGCGCGAGATGACCCGCTCGACGTTCGAGGAGGTCACCACCGACACGCCGCACAAGCCGCTCACCGAGCGCCTCGTCCGACGCGCCGGTCGCAACAGCCAGGGCAAGCTGACCGTGCGCCACCAGGGCAGCGGGCACAAGCGTCTGTATCGGGTCATCGACTGGAAGCGCGACAAGTACGGCGTTCCCGCGCGCATCGCGACGGTGGAGTACGACCCGAACCGCTCGGCGCGCATCGGCCTGCTTCACTACGCCGACGGCGACAAGCGTTACATGCTCCTACCGCACGGCCTCGGCGTCGGCGACACCGTGGCCTCCGGGCCTGATGTCGAGGCGCGGACCGGCAACGCGCTCCCGCTGAACCGGATCCCGCTCGGGACCCAGATCCACAACATCGAGCTCGTCGCCGGGCGCGGTGGGCAGATCGTCCGCAGTGCGGGCGCAAGTGCCCAGCTGCTGGCCAAGGAAGGCGACCACGCGACCATCCGGCTCCCGTCGGGCGAGGTTCGTCGTGTGCGCATCGAGTGCATGGCCACGGTCGGGCAGGTAAGCAACCTGGATCACGAGAACCAGAAGATCGGGAAGGCCGGTCGCGCGCGGCACATGGGCAAGCGCCCGACGGTCCGCGGCTCGGCGATGAACCCGCGCGACCACCCGCATGGCGGCGGCGAGGGCAAGCAGCCGACCGGCATGCCTCCCAAGACCAAGTGGGGCAAGCCTGCGATGGGCCTGCGCACCCGCGCCAAGAAGAACAAGAGCAGCAAGCTGATCGTCCGCCGTCGGTACGGACGGGGTTAGGAGCCGATAGATGAGTCGTTCCGTCAAGAAGGGACCATTCGTCGACGCGCGCCTGCTCGGCCGCATCGATGACATGAACAAGCGCAGCGAGCGCAAGGTGCTGAAGACCTGGTCGCGGGCCAGCGTGATCTTTCCCCAGATGATCGGGCACACGATCGCGGTCCACGACGGCCGTCGTCACGTGCCGGTCTTCATCACCGAGAACATGGTCGGGCACCGGCTCGGCGAGTTCGCCCCCACCCGCACCTATCGCGGGCATGGCGGACGCGCCACCGAGCGCTCGTCGGCACTGAAGTAGGCCAGCCGATGCGAGTCAGCGCCACCGCAAAGTACGTCCGGATCAGCCCGCGCAAGGTGCGGCTGGTCACGCAGCTCATCGCCGGCAAGCCGGTCGAGGAGGCAGCCGCGATCCTGCGATTCATGCCCAACGCGGCAGCGAAGGACATCGCCAAGGTGCTCAAGAGCGCCACGGCGAACGCGGAGAACAACTACAACCTGTCGGCCGACGAGCTGCGCGTGGTGAGCGCGGTCGCCAACGAAGGCCCGACCCTCAAGCGCGGGCGACCCCGCGCCCAGGGTCGCTACTTCCAGGTTCTCAAGCGCACCAGCCACATCACCGTCTCGGTGGCTGACGGAGAGGAGGCCTAGCGCATGGGTCACAAGGTCCATCCCTACGGCTTCCGGATCGGCACCATCAAGCCCTGGCTGGCGAAGTGGTACGCCGACCGCGACTACGCGACGCTGCTCCAGGAGGACATGCGGATCCGGGAGCTCGTGGCGCGGCAGCTTTCGAACGCGAGCGTGAGCCAGGTCGAGATCGAGCGAGGCATCAACCACGTGACCGTCACGGTCCACACGGCCAAGCCGGGGATCGTCATCGGCAAGGGCGGCGCGAACGTCGAGGCGCTGCGCACGAACATCGGCAAGCTGACCGACAAGAAGGTGAAGCTCGAGATCAAGGAGATCCTCCAGCCCGAGCTGGATGGCGTGCTCCTCGCCCAGAACGTGGCGGGCCAGCTCGAGCGGCGCATCGCGTTCCGAAAGGCGATCAAGCAGTCGATCCAGCGCACCATCAAGGCCGGCGCCAAGGGCGTCAAGATCCAGGTCTCGGGTCGCCTCGGGGGCTCGGAGATGAGCCGAACCGAGTGGGACAAGGAAGGGCGCATTCCGCTGGGCACGCTCCGCGCCGACATCAGCTACGGCGTGGTCCTGGCGCGGACGACCTATGGCGCCATCGGCGTCAAGGCATGGGTCTACCGTGGCGAGCAGCTCGGCGATCGGCCGGGCAGCGCGCGCACCGAGCCACGCGCCGCGCGCCGCACCGGCCCGGCCACCCGGACTCGTCGAGCGGCATCGGCCGGATCGGCTGACGACGGCGCCGTCGCGGTCGCCGAGGCCGAGCCGGCGGTCACGGTCGCCGAGGAGCAGGTGAGCCCCGCTGCGACGGTCGTGGACGAGCCCGTGGCCGTCACGGCAGCCGAGGTGACGACCGCGGAGGTCCCGGCCGCCGAAGTCGCGGCCCCAGCCGCCGAGGCAGTGGAGGAGGCGGCCGCGGAGAAGGTCGAGGACCCCGCGCCCGTCGAGGCCGAGGCTGCGACCGCGGACGCAGCGGCTGCCCCCGAGCCCGAAGCATCCGCCACGCCCGTCGAGGCCAAGGCGCCCGCCGCCCCCAAGGCCACCGATGCCGCCGAGGCACCTGCCAAGCCGGCACGGAAGCCGCGTGCCAAGCGCGCTCCGAAGGAGGACGCCTGAGATGCTGATGCCCAAGCGGGTCAAGCACCGCAAGGTCCAGCGCGGGCGTCGAGCCGGCCTCGCCAAGGGCGGGACGACCGTCACGTTCGGTGACTTCGGTCTCATGGCCGAGGAGGTCTGCTGGCTCACGAGCCGCCAGATCGAGGCCGCGCGCCGAGCGATGACCCATCACATCAAGCGCGGTGGCCGTGTCTGGATCCGCGTCTTCCCCGACAAGCCGGTTACCAAGAAGCCGGCGGAGGTGCGCATGGGCTCCGGCAAGGGCGCGCCCGATCACTGGGTCGCCGTCGTGAAGCCGGGCCGCGTGATGTTCGAGATGTCGGGTGTGCCGGAGCCGATCGCCCGCGAGGCGATGCGCCTCGCCGGGCACAAGCTGCCGATCAGCACGAAGTTCGTCGTCAAGGAGGGCCTCGAGCATGGACATCAGTGAGGTTCGAGCCCTCTCGGACAAGGACCTGGAGGGCGCGCTGCGCGACGCGAAGCAGGAGCTCTGGAAGATCCGCTTCGATCTCGCCACCCGCCAGGAGAGCAACTACAGCCGGTTGCCGGCGACCCGCAAGCGGATCGCCCGCATCCTCACCGTGATGACTGAGCGCCAGCACGCCGCCGAGGCGGCGGCCATGGACGCAGAGAAGGCCAGCTGATGACAGACAACCAGAAGCGACGGAGCAAGACCGGTCGGGTCGTCTCCGACAAGATGGACAAGACGGTCGTCGTCAGCGTCGAGCGTCTGCGCCGCCATCCCGTCTACAAGCGGGTGGTGCGGCTCAGCACGAAGTTCAAGGCGCACGATGCCGAGAACACCGCTCACGTCGGCGACACCGTGCGCATCGAGGAGAGCCGACCGCTCTCGCGCGACAAGCGCTGGACGGTCGTCGAGGTCGTGGCGCGGGGCTCACATGAGGAGCTCGTGGACGGGACCGAAGCGGAATGATCCAGAAGTACAGCAGGCTGCGTGTGGCCGACAACTCCGGCGCGCGTGTGCTGTCGTGCATCTCGGTCATCGGGCGCTCGACGAGCGACACGGCCGAGGTGGGTGACGTCATCGTGGCCAGCGTCAAGCAGGCGCTGCCGAACTCCGGCGTCAAGAAGGGCGATGTCGTCCGGGCAGTCGTGGTCCGCACGACCAAGGAGTACGGCAGGCCGGACGGCAGCCACATTCGGTTCGACGAGAACGCCGCCGTGCTCATCACGCCCCAGGGCAGCCCGCGCGGCACGCGCATCTTCGGCCCCGTCGCCCGCGAGCTCCGCGAGCGCAACTACATGAAGATCGTGTCACTCGCCCCGGAGGTGCTGTGATGGACGTCCGCAAGGGCGACACCGTCATCCTGCTGGCCGGCAAGGACGCCGGCAAGCGAGGAACGGTCGAGCGGGTCCAGAAGACCAAGCGCGGCTTCGGGGTCGTCGTTCCCGGGCTGAACATGGCGAAGCGCCACCAGCGCGCGCGGTCACGCACGCAGGGCGGCGGCATCATCGACCTGCCCGTGCCGATCCACGTCAGCAACGTCCAGGTGGTGTGCCCGAGCTGCGGCAAGCCGACCCGCGTCGGCCATGGTCGCCTCGAGGGCGAGCACGCCCGCAGCACGCGAGTCTGCAAGCGCTGCGGCGAGCAGATCGAGGTGAGCGGGAAGTGAGCGCCGACGAGACGAAGCCGACCACGAAGCCGGAGCGCGCAGCGAGCACGACGGCCAAGCCTCGTGCTGCGGCCAAGCCATCGGCCAAGCCGAGCGCTGCGGCCAAGCCGCGCGCGACGCGCAGCCGGGCGGCCGTGCCCGAGGCACCGGAGGCCGAGGCCAGGCAGCCCGCAGCCGCGCAGACGGGTCGGGACGCTACACGCCACCCGAAGTGAGCGGCCTACGCCAGTCGCTACCGCGACGAGGTCGCACCTGCCCTGCAGCGCGAGTTCGGCTATGCCAACCCGATGCAGATCCCACGCGTCAGCCGCGTGGTGGTCAACGTCGGCCTGGGCGAGGCGATCGCCAATGCCAAGGCGCTCGACGCCGCGGTCGGCGACCTGGCCACGATCACGGGCCAGAAGCCGATCGTGACGCGCGCGCGCCGCAGCATCGCGCAGTTCCGGCTGCGCACCGGCATGCCGATCGGGGCGAAGGTCACCCTGCGCGGGCAGCGCATGTACGACTTCCTGGAGCGGACCATGGCCCTCGCACTGCCACGAATCCGCGACTTCCGGGGGATCCCGACGCGCTCATTCGACGGGCGAGGCAACTTCAGCCTCGGCCTCCGCGAGCAGCTCGTCTACCCCGAGATCGACTACGACAAGATCGACCGCCTGCGCGGCCTCGAGATCAGCATCGTCACGACGGCGAAGACCGACGAGGAGGGGCGCAAGCTCCTCGAGCTCCTCGGCATGCCGTTCCAGAGCACCTGAGGAGCATCACGTGGCCAAGAAGTCGATGATCGCCAAGGCGAAGCGCGGCGCGCGCTTCCCCGTGCGCGACAGAACCGATGCCAGGTGTGCGGCCGCCCGCGCGGCTACATGCGTCGCTTCGCGATGTGCCGCATCTGCTTCCGGGAGCGAGCCCTGCTGGGCCAGCTTCCGGGAGTGACCAAGTCGAGCTGGTAAGGGCTCGAGGAGACACGAAGACCCAATGAACGTAACCGACCCGATCGCCGACATGCTGACGCGCATCCGCAACGCCAGTGCGGCGCGGCACGCGGAGCTGAGCCTGCCCTCGTCGAGGATCAAGCGCGAGATCGCGCGGATCCTGACCGAGGAGGGGTTCATCGACAGCTTCGATACCCAGCCGGATGGCGTGCAGGAGACGCTGACGCTGCGGCTCAAGTACGTCGAGGGCCACACCCCGTGTCGTGAGCGGCATCAAGCGCATCAGCAAGCCAGGGCTGCGGGTCTATGCCCGCAAGACCGAGATCCCGCGCGTGCTCGGCGGACTCGGCCTGGCCATCCTCTCAACCTCCCACGGGATCATGACCGGCAGCGATGCCCGGAAGCAGAACCTCGGCGGCGAGGTCCTCTGCTACGTCTGGTAAGGAGCGAACCGCATGTCCCGTATTGGACGAATGCCGATCCCGCTCCCGGGCGGAGTGGAGATCACCCAGAACGGCAACCACCTGACGGTCAAGGGACCGCTGGGCACGCTCGAGCGCGACCTGCACCCGGAGATGAGCGTCGAGCGTGATGACGGCGAGCTGCGCGTGGTCCGGCCGACCGACGAGCCGCGCCACCGGGCGCTGCACGGCCTCACCCGCTCGCTGGTGGCGAACATGGTCACCGGCGTGACCGACCGGCTTCACGAAGAACCTCGAGATCAGTCGGCGTCGGCTACCGTGCCCAGCTGCAGGGGCCGAAGCTCGTGCTGGCCCTCGGCTACTCGCACCCGGTCGAGGTGGATCCTCCCCCCGGAATCGAGTTCCGGGTCGAGACCCCCACGCGGCTCGGTGTCTTCGGTGCCGACAAGGAGCTCGTCGGCCAGATCGCCGCCTACATCCGTGCCCAGCGCAAGCCCGAGCCGTACAAGGGCAAGGGCATCCGCTACGCCGGAGAGCAGATCCTCCGCAAGGCCGGCAAGACCGGCAAGGTCGGAGGCTAGGAAGGACCGATGACGACCCTGTCTCGCGACGCGCTGCGTCGCAAGCGTCACGCGCGACTGCGCCTCCGCCTCGGTGGTAGCGCGGATCGGCCGCGCCTCTCGGTCTTCCGGAGCGCGAAATACATCTATGCCCAGGTGATCGACGACGCCACCGGCCGCACCCTGGCTGCCGCCTCGAGCCGCGAGGCGGACCTCGGCCGCGACACGAAGGTGGATGCCGCTCGCGCGGTGGGCCTTGCCGTTGCCGAGCGTGCCAAGGCCGCCGGCGTGGGAGCCGTCGTCTTCGATCGGGGCGGATATCAGTATCACGGGCGGGTCCGCTCGCTCGCGGAGGGCGCCCGCGAGGGCGGCCTCGACCTGTAGGGCGAGAGGAGCGCAGCGCATGGCACGGATCGATCCGTCCAAGCTCAACCTGGAGGAGAAGGTCGTCCAGATCAACCGCGTGGCGAAGGTGGTCCAGGGAGGCCGCCGATTCAGCTTCAGCGCGGTGGTCGTGGTGGGCGACGGCAATGGCATCGTCGGGGCCGGCATCGGCAAGGCGGGCGAGGTGCCCGAGGCGATCCGCAAGGGCGTCGAGGATGCGAAGAAGCACCTCATCAAGGTGCCCCTGGTGGGGTCGACCATCCCCCACGAGGTGCATCGGCACTTCGGCGCGTCGAAGGTGATGCTGAAGCCGGCCAGCGCGGGCACCGGCGTCATCGCCGGCGGCTCGGTCCGATCCGTGGTCGAGGTGGCGGGGATCCGTGACCTTCTGAGCAAGGCATCGGGCTCGACGAACCCGATCAACGTCGTGCGCGCCACGATCGAGTGCCTCGTCGCACTGCGCTCGGCGGACGAGATCGCCGCGCTCCGCGGCCGCACCGCCGAGCAGCTGCTCGGCAAGCGCGGTGCCGAGCTGGCGCGAACGCCGCACGAGATCCCCGAGCGGCGCGAGCCGATGAACACCGGGCCGGGAGGCGGACGTGGCCGGTAGCAAGTCGGGCGCGACGGGGACCCTCAGGGTGACCTGGGTGCGCTCAACCATCGGCCACAAGGCGGCCGCGCGCGGCACGATCCGGGCCCTCGGCCTCCATCGTCTTCACCAGACGGTCGAGGTCACCGATACGCCCGTCACGCGCGGCATGATCCGCCGCGTCGCCTTCCTCCTCGAGGTCGAGGAGGTGGGGAGCGCTGGCGGCGCGACGACGAGCGAGGAAACCACATGAAGCCCCACGATCTGCGCCCGGCGCCCGGGTCGCGCAAGCCCTCCCGGCGGGTGGGCCGCGGCCATGGCTCCGGACGCGGCAAGACCGCGGGACGCGGGACCAAGGGCCAGAAGTCGCGAGCCGGCGGGAACATCCCGGCCTGGTTCGAGGGCGGCCAGACGCCGCTCCACATCCGCACACCCAAGCTCCACGGGTTCCGCAACCGCGGCCGCGTGGCATATGCGCCGGTCAACCTCTCTCGCCTCACCGAGGTCGAGAAGGGGACGCTGGTCACCCCGGACGTACTCGCGCACGACGGGGTCATTGCCGACACCAAGCTGCCGGTGAAGATCCTCGGCGTCGGCGACGCGCCCAAGGGCATCACGATTCATGCCCATGCCTTCAGCAAGAGCGCGCTCGACAAGCTCACTGCCGCAGGCAACGAGCTCCAGCGACTCGGGTGGCCCGGCAACGAGCCACTCGACGACGTCATGCCCGGGCCGAGGAAGCTACGCGCCACGAAGGCCCGCCGTGGCAAGCCGAGGGCCGCCGCCAGTGCCGAGTCGGAGGACGACGAGGAGTCGGCCGACCCCTCGGATGAGGCAACGGAGGCCACCACGCCCGAAGGCGAGGAGCCTGGCCCGCAGAGCGAGACCGACGCTTGATCGAAACGGTCGTCACCGCGTTCCGCGCGCCGGACATCCGGCGCAAGCTGCTCTTCACGCTGGGGATCCTGATGGTCTACCGGGCGCTGACGAACGTGCCCATTCCCAACGTGAACACCGCGGCCCTCTCCAACCTGTTCACGGACAACCCGCTGCTTGGGATCCTGAACATCTTCTCGGGAGGCGGACTCGCCGCGGCGTCGATCATCGGTCTCGGCGTGAACCCGTACATCAACGCCAGCATCATCATCCAGCTCATGCGCGGGGTGATCCCCGCCCTCGAGGAGCTGAGCCGCGAGGGTGAGTACGGCCGCAACAAGCTGAACCAGTACACGCGGCTGCTCACCGTTCCTCTCGCGATCGCCCAGGGGTACGGAATCAGCATCCTGCTGAGCGCGAACGGCGTCATCCCGGCCAACGACCTGTTCAGCATCGAGACGATCAGCCTGCTCATCAGTTTCACGACCGGCACGATCCTGCTCATGTGGCTCGGCGAGCTCATCAGCGAGCGAGGCCTGGGCAACGGCATCAGCTTCATCATCTTCGCCGGCATCGTCGGGAGCATCCCGGGGCAGATCGGACCGATCCTTTCGGGCCCCGACGCCCTCGCGCGGATCATCCCGTTCGCCATCCTGGCGGTCGTGGTCATCGCCGCAGTCGTGTTCATCAACGAGGGCCAGCGGCGGATTCCAATCCAGGCGGCAAGCCGCGTCCGCGGTCGCCGCATGTACCAGGGCGCAGAGCACCTACCTGCCGCTGAAGGTGACGATGGCCGGTGTCATTCCGATCATCTTCGCCGTCAGCATCCTGCTCTTCCCCGCCCAGATCGCGACGTACTTCACCGCCAGCGAGATCGACTGGGTGCGCAACGTTGCCACCTGGATCAGCGAGAACCTGAATGGGACGAACAACATCCCGCTTTACGGCACGCTGTACTTCTCCCTGGTCGTCTTCTTCACGTACTTCTACACCGCGTTCCAGTTCCGGCCTGACCAAACCGCCGACTACCTGCGCAAGAACGGCCAGTTCATTCCGGGCATCCGACCCGGAAAGCCGACCGAGGACTTCCTGGGGCGCGTGACGAATCGGATCACCCTCGGGGGCGCTCTGTTCCTCGGAGGCATCGCGGTCCTACCATTCATCGTGACCGCGATCATTCCGGGCACGCAGAACCTGCAGCTCGGCGGAACGAGCATCCTCATCATGGTTAGCGTGGTGGTCGAGACGATGAAGCAGCTGGAGGCTCAGATGATGATGCGCAACTACGAGGGATTCATCAGATGACCGACGTGAGCGCCGGGCAAGATCCGGCCGGCGGCGAGCGGCTCATCCTCCTCCTGGTGGGTGCGGTCGCGACCGGCAAGGGCACCCAGGCGGAGCTGCTGAGCGCCGAGCTCGGGCTCCCGCACCTCGCGTCCGGCAATCTGTTCCGCGACGCGGTCGCGGCGGGCACCCCGGTCGGCGTGGAGGCCCACTCGTACATGGAGCGCGGCGAGCTCGTACCGGACGAGACGACCATCGGCATCTTCTTCGACGAGCTTGCGAAGCCGATCGCCGCTCGGGGCGCGATCCTCGACGGCTTTCCGCGCACGCTGGCACAGGCCGTCGCCCTCGACAAGCGGCTGTCCGCCCAGCACGAGCGCGTCCGAAGCGTGATCTACATCGAGGTCCCGACCGAAATCCTGGTCGGCCGGGTGGCCGGGCGCTGGACGTGCCCGACATGCGGAACGCCGTACCACGAGGTGGCGGACCCACCGGCGCAGGCGGGCATCTGCGATCGCGATGGGACCCAGCTCGTCCAGCGCGAGGACGACCAGCCCGACGTCGTGCGCGCCCGCATCGAGCAGCAGGTCCCGCCCATGATCGAAGTCGTCGATCACTACGATCGCTCCGGCATCGTCGAGCGGGTCGATGGCCAGCTCCCGATCGAGGCCGTGACCGCCGAGATCCTTTCCCGGCTCCACGCGCTGGGCAAGGAGTGGGACGGCTGATGAGCGGAACCGGCACCGTCACGATCAAGCGTGAGGCCGAGATCGAGCGCATGCGCGCCGCGGGTCGCATCCTGTCTGACGTCCTCGATGTGCTCCAGGCGGAGGTTCGCCCCGGGGTTTCCACAGCCGACCTCGACGCCATCGCGGCGCGAATGATCGCCGACGCCGGCGCCGTCAGCTCGTTCAAGGGGTACGGCAGCAATCCGCCGTTCCCGGGCGTCATCTGCGCCAGCATCAACGACGAGGTGGTTCATGGGATCCCCTCAACCCGGCGCCGGCTCGCCGACGGCGACATCGTGAGCATCGATGTCGGCTGCATCGTGGACGGCTGGCACGCCGACTGCGCACGGACCTGGGCCGTCGGTCGTGCCCCACGTGAGGCCACCGAGCTCATCGACATGACGAGGCGGGGGATGGAGGCCGGCATCGGCGCGGCGACTCCCGGCAACCGACTGGGTGACATCGGTCACGCCATCGAGTCGGTCGCCCGTGAGGGCGGCTACGGCATCGTTCGCCCATTCGTGGGGCACGGCATCGGCCGAGCCATGCACGAGGATCCGCAGGTCCCCAACTATGGCAAGCCCGGCACGGGCCTGCTCATCGAGGTGGGGATGTGCTTCGCCATCGAGCCGATGTTCAACCTCGGGGGGGACGAGGTCTACGTGGAGGACGACGGCTGGACGGTTCGCACCGTCGACGGCGCTCTTTCGGCGCACTTCGAGAACACGATTGCCATCACCGACGCCGGGCCGCTCCTGCTCACCGGCCGGTGAGGGCCGCCTTGTGCCAGTCCCTCGGAATGAGGTATACTCCTCGTTCGGGTCGCCGTTGCGCGGCGGCCTTTCCGTGTGTCAATCCCACCCCACCAACTGTTGAGACGAGGTGCGTTCCGCGTTGCCAAAGAAGGATGCCATCGAGGTCGAGGGCGAGGTGATTCTGCCGCTGCCCAACGCCCAGTTCAAGGTGCGCCTGGAGAACGGGCACGAAGTGCTCGCACACATCTCCGGAAAGCTGCGCCAGAACTTCATCCGCATCCTCCCCGGCGATACGGTTCGCGTCGAGCTGAGCCCCTACGACCTCACCCGGGGTCGCATCACGTACAGGATGAGATGAAGGTTTCCGCATCGGTCAAGCCCCGCTGCGAGCGCTGCAAGGTCATCAAGCGCTCTGGTGTGGTGATGGTCATCTGCGTCATCCCCAAGCACAAGCAGCGGCAGGGGTAGGCGGATCGTGGCACGCATTGCCGGCGTCGACATCCCGCGCGATAAGCGGGTCGTCGTGAGCCTCACCTACGTCCATGGCATCGGCCCGACCACCGCTTCGAAGGTCCTCGCCGGCGCGAACGTCTCGCCCGAGACGCGCGTGCGCGACCTGACCGACGACGAGGTCAACCGCATTCGAGAGATCGTCGACCGCCAGGTCAAGGTCGAGGGCGACCTTCGTCGGGAGGTCAGCCTGAACCTGAAGCGCCTGATGGAGATCGGCTCGTACCGAGGCCTCCGCCATCGGCGCAACCTGCCGTCCCGCGGACAGCGCACGAAGACGAACGCGCGACAGCGCCGAGGGACCCGCAAGGTCGTCGGCATTCGCCGCAAGAAGTAACCACAGGAGTTCCATGGCAGAGCGTAAGAGCGCGAAGCGCGGGAAGAAGCGCGAGCGAAAGAACGTGCCGGCGGGGCACGCGCACATCCAGTCGACGTTCAACAACACGATCGTGACGATCACCGATACGACCGGCAACGTCGTCAGCTGGGGCAGCGCGGGGCTGGTCGGCTTCAAGGGCTCGCGCAAGAGCACGCCCTTCGCCGCGGCGCAGACGGCGGACCTCGCCGCCAAGCGCGCGATGGAGCATGGCATGCGCCAGATCGAGGTCTTCGTCAAGGGCCCCGGTGGCGGCCGCGAGCAGGCGATCCGCTCGCTCCAGGCAGCCGGCCTGGAGGTCACCGCCATCACTGACGTGACGCCGATTCCGCACAACGGCTGCCGCCCGCCGAAGCGGCGTCGGGTCTGAGGGGGAACTGATGGCGCGATACAACGACGCGGTCTGCCGCATCTGCCGGCGCGAGGGCATGAAGCTCTTCCTCAAGGGAAGCCGCTGCTACAGCCGGAAGTGCGCCTTCGAGCGACGCAGCACGCCTCCGGGAATGAACACGATGCGTCGCCGCAAGGTGAGCGAGTACGGCATCCAGCTGCGCGAGAAGCAGAAGGTCCGCAAGAGCTACTCGGTGCTCGAGCGCCAGTTCCGCAACTACTTCGCCAAGGCGGACCAGCGCAAGGGCGTGACCGGGGAGAATCTCCTCCGCATGCTCGAGATGCGGCTCGACAACGTCGTCTACCGCATGGGCTTCGCCTCGAGCCGGGCCCAGGCACGCCAGCTCGTCACCCACGGCCACTTCGCCGTCAACGGGCGGCCGACGAACGTGCCCAGCTTCGCGACGAAGGTCGGCGACCGGATCGACGTCCGGGAGAGCCGCCGCGGGCGCGAGTACTTCAAGGTCGCCGGCGACACCATGCGGGCGGCGCAGATCCCCGAGTGGGTGAGCGTGGATCCGTCGAAGCTGACCGGGACCGTGCTCTCCGAACCGGCGCGCGAGCAGATGCCGCTCGAGTTCAACGAGCAGCTCGTCGTCGAGTACTACTCGCGCTAAGGAGTCACCTCTCTTCATGATCGAACTCGAAACCACCCCACTGCCCCACGAGCTGCCGATTCCCGACCCGCGCATCGAGGAGACGCACAGCGAGGGGAACCTGAGCCACTTCGAGGTGGGCCCACTCCAGGAGGGTTATGGCGTCACGCTCGGTAACGCGCTCCGCCGGGTCCTCCTCAGCTCACTCGAAGGCGCCGCGGTCACCAGCATCCAGATCAACAGCGTGTTCCACGAGTTCAGCACGATCCCGAACGTCAAGGAGGACGTCACGCAGATCGTCCTGAACACGAAGAAGCTGCGCCTGCGCTCCTTCGCTCGCCATGCCCTGACGCTGAAGCTCATCAAGCGCGGTGCCGGCCCCGTCACCGCCGGCGACATCGCCGAGTCTGCCGACGTCGAGATCATCAATCCCGACCTCGTCCTGCTGACGCTCGACTCCGACTCCGGATCGATCGAGATGGACCTCACCGTCGAGTCCGGGATGGGCTACCGCCCGGCCGAGCACACCGAGGAGATGCCGATCGGCGTCATCCCGGTCGACGCCATCTTCTCGCCGGTGCGCCGCGTGAACTACCAGGTCGAGAAGACCCGCGTCGGCCAGATGACGAACTTCGACAAGCTGATGCTCGAGATCGAGACCGACGGCACGACGACCGCGCAGGCGGCGCTCAGCCAGGCAGCCGACATCCTCGTCAGGGAGTTCGGCCGCTTCGCGGAGATCGGTCGCCCGGCGACCGCGGGCGCCGACGAGGCGCCGACCACGCCGGCCGCGAACCTGCTCGATGCTCCGATCGAGGAGCTCGACCTGCCGATGCGGGCCTACAACAGCCTCAAGCGCAACAGCATCACCAAGATCGGCCAGGTCCTGTCGCTGTCCGACGACGAGTTCCTGCGCATGCGCAACTTCGGACAGAAGAGCCTCGACGAGCTCAAGGAGCGCCTGGCGCTGCGTGGGTTCATCAGCCCGGATGCCGCGTCGCTGAGCTCCGACGAGTCGGACCTGCCCGCCTCGGCAGAGCTCGACGAGGCCGCCGCGGCCGAGCTCGACCGGGAGGCCTAGATCCATGCCGCATCGCACCGCCGGCCGCAAGCTGAGCAGGCCCCACGACCATCGGGTCGCGATGCTCGGCAACCTCGCGGTCTCGATCCTTCGCTACGAGCGAGTGAAGACCACCGAGGCGAAGGCCAAGGAGGTGCGCGGCATCGTCGACGGACTGATCACCCTGGCCAAGCGCGGCGATCTGCACGCGCGACGCCAGCTGGTGAGCAAGATGCCGCATGAGCCGCTCATCGTCGAGAAGCTCGTCGGCGAGCTCGCGACGAAGTACGCCGACCGCTCCTCCGGCTTCACGCGCATCGTGAAGCTCGGTCAGCGTCCTGGCGACGCCGCCGCGATGGTCCAGATCGAGCTCGTCTGACGAGCGCACGGACCGCAACAGAACACCGACACGCACCGATGGCCGCCGAAGCGCAGCAATGCGTCAAGGCGACCCTCGAGTACGACGGGACGGCCTTCGCCGGCTCGCAGGTCCAGCCGAACGCTCGGACCGTGCAGGGAGAGCTGGAGGAGGCCCTTAACAGGCTGATCGGCGCGCCGACACGAGTTCGGCTCGCCGGGCGAACCGATGCCGGGGTGCATGCCACCGGCCAGGTCGCGGCATTCCGCGTGCCGGGGGCGTTGCCCCGCGGCGGTGGTCTGCCCGAGCTGCAGCGACGGCTCAACGCCGCCCTGCCGCCGGACCTGGCCGTCAGATCGCTCCGCCGCGTGGCGGACGATTTCGACCCGCGGCGCGACGCGCTTCGGCGCGTGTATCGCTACCGGGTCCGGGCCAACGCGGGGAAGCGACCCCTCGACCGGAATCGGACGCTCGAGATCGACGATCGCCTCGACGTCGTCGCCATGCAGGCGGCGGCGGCGCGGATGCTCGGGGAGCGCGACTTCGCGGCCCTGGGAAGCCACGCGCGAGGTCGGACCGTCCGGCGCGTCACCGAGGTCGACGTACGGCGACGCGGGGATCTCGTCGAGGTGCGGGTCACCGCCGACGCGTTCCTGCGTCGAATGGTGCGCAGCCTCGTCGCGGTCCTCCTCGAGGTGGGTCGCGGGCGAATGGATCCCGAGGGCGTCGATGCGCTCCTCGATCCGAAGCGTCGCGCGCTCCACGGGCGGGCGGCCCCGCCGCGAGGGCTCACGCTCGAGCGTATCGTGTACCGACCGATCAGCCAACCGAAGAACGACAAGGCGGCGACGTCCAGGCGACGTCGCCTCGACCGCAGAGACAAGTCCGGAGAGCAGGGAACGTGAAGACCTACGCCGTCAAGGCGAGCGAGATCGAGCGCAGCTGGTGGGTCGTCGATGCGACCGACCAGACCCTCGGCCGGCTGGCGACGCGCATCGCCACCCTGCTCGAGGGCAAGCACAAGCCGATCTACTCGCCGCACCTCGACACGGGCGACCACGTCGTCGTCCTCAACGCGAGCAAGATCCGGGTCACCGGTGACAAGCTGCGCCAGAAGAGCTACTTCCGGCACTCCGGCTACCCCGGCGGCCTGCGGGAGGAGAGCCTGGGGCACCTCCTCGAGCGGAAGCCGGAGCTCGTCATCGAGCGCGCGGTGAAGGGGATGCTCCCGCAGAATCGCCTTGGGCGGGCGATGTTCAAGAAGCTGAAGGTCTACGCCGGCGCCGATCACCCGCACCAGGCGCAGCGACCCGAGACGATCGAGCTGTAACGAGGAAGTACGAACGGTGAGCACGAACTACGTCTACGGGACCGGCAGGCGCAAGACCGCCGTCGCGCGGGTCCGCCTGCTGCCCGGCGAGGGCGGCATCGTCGTCAACGGCAAGCCGTCCGGCGAATACTTCGGGGGTGGCGCAAGCGACGCCCAGCTGATCCTTCCGTTCCGCGTGACCGAGACCGAGGGCCGCTACTCGGCCAGCGTCCTGGTCGCCGGGGGTGGGGTGTCGGGCCAGATTGGCGCGATCCGGCACGGCATTGCCCGCGCGCTGCTGAGCGCTCATCCCGATGCCCGTGCCGCTCTGCGCGAGGCCGGCCTGCTGACTCGTGACCCACGGGCCAAGGAGCGCAAGAAGTACGGCCTCAAGCGGGCACGGAAGGCGCCGCAGTACACGAAGCGATAACGATGACCACGGCGCGTGGGCAACATCCCGAGGGCCGTGAACGTCAAGGGGTCAGCGGCGGTGCTGCGCGACCGTCGCTTGGTATCATCGGTCCCACCGTCCCGTATCCGAGCGTCGATGGGTGATGCAGGCACGCCAATAGAATGATCGACGCGATCCGTGAGTTCTTCGACACCTACCTGCGGGGCAACTGGAGGTCGGTCGTTGACATCGCGCTCGTCGCGGTCGTCGTCTACTGGCTCTTCATCCTCATCCGCGGGACGCGTGCGATACGCATCGCCGTCGGTCTGCTCATCCTGTACCTGGTCTACCTCGCTGCACGGTTCCTTGGTCTCGACCTGCTGCGGACCCTGATGGAGACCGCCGCGGTGGTGGGCCTCTTTGCCGTCGTGGTCGTCTTCCAACCGGAGCTGCGGCGAGCGCTCGAGCAGATCGGCCGCATGGGGAGCGTCAACCGCTTCTTCGTGAGCGCCGAGGTCGCCGGCGCCGAGCGCGTCGCCCGCGAGGTCAGCCGCGCCGCCCGGATGCTCGCCGGCTCACGCCACGGGGCCCTCATGGCGATCGAGCGCGAGACCGGCCTGCAGGACCTCGCCACCGAGTCCGGCGTACCCATTCATGCCGATCTCCGTGCCGAGCTGCTGGTCACGCTCTTCTACCGCGGGACCGCGCTCCACGACGGCGCGGTCATCATCTCCGGCGAGAAGATCACCGCCGCGGGGGTGCTCCTGCCGATGAGCCAGACCGTGCTCGACAGCGAGCGCTATGGCACCCGGCATCGTGCCGCCATCGGGATCAGCGAGCAGACCGATGCGATCGTGGTGGTCGTCAGCGAGGAGTCAGGCTCGATCAGCCTCGTCGTCCGGGGCCGCATCGAGCGCAACCTCACCGAGGAGCAGCTGCGCCGGCGGATCTTCAGCCTTATCCGGCCGCAGGCGCCACGCTCCGCCATCCCGTTCCTGCGGCGTTCGAACGAGGGCCGATGGCAGTTGAGCGAGGACGAAGCCGCGGATCGCGAGCCGATCGACCCCGACGCCCGCGTCGTCGTGCGGCGCTGACCGGATGGCCTGGCTGGTCCGGAACTGGCAGCTCAAGCTGGCTGCCGTGGCGGTTTCGACAATCCTGTACACCGGGCTCGTGTTCTCGGGCACTTTCACCGACGAGACCATCCGGATCCGCATCGAGCAGGAGAACGTCTCGCGCGACGTCTTCGTCCTCAGCGGCGACCTCGGGTTCGTCGAGGTCCGCTATCGCGTGGCGAACGACCAGGCGCTCAGCGTCTCGGAGGCCGACTTCGTGGCCACCGTGGACATCTCCGCCTACGACATGGAGCGCGCTCCTGAGCCGCAGCAGCTGCCCGTCGAGGTGACCGTCCTGCGCGACGGAATCGAGGTCCTGTCCACCACGCCCGAGGAGGTGCGCGTCGAAGTCGATCGCATCGACGTGCGCAGCGTGCCCGTCGAGGTCGAGCCCGGAGCGATCCCGGAGGGCCTCGAGATCGACGATCCGGTGGTGAGCGATGACGAGGTCGAGGTCCGTGGACCGGCCTCGATCGTCGCGCGCGTGGATCGCGCGGTGGCATTCGTGAGCATTCCCGCCTCCGGCATCGACGTGAACGAGGCCGTTGACCTCACCGCAGTGGACATCAGCGGCCAACCGGTGACCTCCGGAACGGTCGAGCTCGACCCCGAAACGGTGTCGGTGCAGGTCTCCGTGCGAGAGATCGAGACCCAGACGACCGTGGCAGTGCGCCCGAACATCCAACCGGGCACTCCGGCGCCGGGCTTCGCGCTGGAATCGCTCAGCGTCGACCCCCCGACCGTCACGATCACGGGGCTCCCCGAGGATCTCGCCGAGATCGGCTCGATCCTGACCGAGCCGATCAGCATCGACGGCCTCTCGGCCAGCCAGACCTTCGAGGTCGCGCTCGACCTTCCCGAGGGCGTTGCGCTCGGTGAGGGCGAACCCGAGACGATCGTGGTCGAGGCGACGATCGTGCCGTCGGTGTCGAGCCGCACGTTCGTCGTGGGCGTGATCTGCCAGGGCGAGGGGGACAATGCCTGCCTGCCCGGCCTCGACCAGGTGTCGATCACCGTCTCGGGGAGCGGCGAGGCGCTCGGCGCGCTGACCGCTGACGACGTGACCCCCATCGTCGACGTCAGCGGCCTCGAGCCGGGCGACCACGATGTGAGCCCGTCGGTTTCCCTGCCCGCCGGCGTCGAGCTTCTGTCCATCGCGCCGGGCACGATCCCCGTGACGATCGTGGCTCCCGAATCCGCTCCGACGCCGGAGCCATAGGTGCCGGGCCGCTTCGGTACTGATGGCATCCGCGGCACGGTGGGCGTCGACGTCGACGCCGCGCTCGCATTCGGGCTCGGCCGGGCCACCGGTCACCTGCTGGCCGGTCCGGGCTCGAGCGTCGTCCTCGGACGCGATACGCGGCGGTCCGGCGAGATGCTGGGAGCGGCCCTGATCGCCGGCCTGACCGCGACCGGCACGGACGTCGTGGATCTCGGCGTGGTGACCACGCCGTGCCTCGTCCACGCCAGCGCTGACGGACGGCACGCCGCCGGGATCATGGTCTCGGCCTCGCACAACCCGGCTCCGGACAACGGGCTCAAGGTCGTGATCGGTGGACGGAAGGCCGACGCGACCATCGAGGCCGCGCTGGATGCTCTGATCGACGACGGAGCCGCCATCGGTGTCCGGGACAACGCCTCGTCGGGCCGGATTCGCACCGATACGGCGGCCGCGGCCGCCTACCGCCGTCACCTCGTGGAGGCGGCGGGTGATGCGTTCGTGGGGCTCCGCATCGGCATCGACTGCGCGAACGGATCGGCCGGCGAGATCGCCCCCGAGCTGTTCCGCTCGCTCGGCGCCGAGGTGACCGTCCTCTTCGCAGCACCCAACGGCGTGAACATCAACGATGGCTGCGGCTCGACCCACCCCGAGCGGCTGGCCGAGACGGTCGCGGCTGCAGGGCTCGATCTCGGGCTCGCCTTCGACGGGGACGCCGATCGCCTCATCGCGGTGGACGAGACCGGCGCACTGGTCGACGGCGACGCGATCATGGGCATCTGCGCTCTCCAGCGCCTCGCGGACGGCACGCTGCGCAACAGCCTCCTCATAGCGACCGTCCTGTCGAACGGCGGCCTCGAGCGAGTCGTCACGCAGGCGGGAGGCTCGATGATTCGGACCCCGGTGGGAGATCGGCACGTCCTGGAGGCGATGGAAGCGCACGACGCCGTCCTGGGGGGCGAGCAGTCGGGGCACATCATCTTCCGCGACCGATCGACGACCGGCGACGGGCTCCTCACGGCCGTCGAGCTCGTCCGCGCGCTGCGCCTGTCCGGTGAAACGCTTTCAGTGGCAGCCTCGCGGATTCCGAGGCTCCCGCAGGTGATGCTAAACTCGGCCGTCAGGCGGCGCGACGCCTGGTCCGAGGATGTCGAGTTCGCGACCGCGGTCGAGCGAGCCACCATTGCCATCAACGGGCGGGGGCGCATCCTCGTCCGACCCTCCGGAACCGAGCCCGCGATCAGGATCATGGTCGAGGGCGACGACCTCGGCGAGATCGACCGAATCGCCCGCGAGCTCGCGACGCTCGCCGAGGCGCGACTCAACTAGCCACCGCCGGGCGGTGGCGGGGAGGGAACATGTGCGGCATCGTCGGATACGTCGGGCCGCGTGATGCCGCGCCGATCCTGCTCGAGGGACTGCGCAGGCTCGAGTATCGCGGCTACGACTCGGCCGGCATCGCCGTCGTCACCCCCGACGGCGAGGTCTTCGTCGAGAAGCGGGCCGGCAAGCTCAGCAACCTGACCGACCAGCTCAACGGCAGCTCGCCGCCCGGCCATCCCGGCATCGGGCACACCCGCTGGGCCACTCACGGCCGTCCCAACGACACCAATGCCCATCCGCACACCGATTGCACCGGCAACCTGGCCCTCATCCACAACGGGATCATCGAGAACTACGCCGAGATCAAGCGACGCCTCGAGCCGCTCGGCCACCGCTTCACCTCGGAGACCGATACCGAGGTCCTGGTCCATCTGATCGAGGCCCATTACACCGGCGACCTGGTCGAGGCCGTCCGTGCGGCCCTGAACGAGGTGCGCGGGGCATACGCGATCGGTGTCATGCATACCGAACATCCGGACCGAATCGTCGGGGCGCGGATGAACGTGCCGCTCGTCGTCGGCCTGGGCGAGGGCGAGGGCTTCCTCGCCAGCGACGTCCCGGCAATCCTCGAGCACACCAGGAACGTCGTGATTCTCCACGAGGGCGACATCGCCGATGTCACGCCCGGCGGCACCCGCATCATCTCGCTGGACGGCTCGGAGATCCATCGCGACCCGACCGAGATCCACTGGAGCATCGACGCCGCGGAGAAGGGCGGCTTCGCTCACTTCACCCTCAAGGAGATCTACGAGCAGCCACACGCCATCCAGGAGTCGCTGCGCGGCCGCATCAGCGCCGACGGGGACGTGACCCTCGACGAGCTGGACGCCATCGAGGACAAGCTGCGCGCCGTGGAGCGGGTCTACGTCGTGGGCTGCGGGACTGCCAGCTATGCCGCGCAGGTCGCCGCGTACCTCCTCCAGGACTGGGCGCAGATTCCGGCGGTCATGCAGGTCGGCTCGGAGATGCGCTACGCCCCGCCGCCGCTCGACGAGCGCGCGCTGGTCATCGGCGTCAGCCAGTCGGGCGAGACCGCGGACACGCTCGCGCCCCTGAAGCTGGCGGAGGAGCGGGGAGCGACGGTCATCGTTGTCACGAACGTCGTCGGTTCGGCGATCACCCGCGAGGCCGACGCGGTCTGCTACCTCCAGGCCGGCCCCGAGGTCGCCGTGGCGAGCACGAAGGCGTTCGTCACCCAGGTGCTCGTGCTCCAGATGATCGCCCTGCACCTCGCGCGCCTCCGGGGAACGCTGCCCGAGAGCCGGCTGCGGACGTACGGCCAGGCGCTGCGCAGCCTGCCGCGCCTCGCGGCGGAGACGCTACGACTCGCGCCGCAGGTCAAGAAGCTCGCGCTCCAGTACGCGCATGTCGCCGACTTCATCTTCATCGGACGCGGGGTCGGGTTCCCGATCGCGATGGAGGGCGCGCTGAAGCTCAAGGAGCTGAGCTACGTGCATGCCGAGGGCTACGCCGCGGGCGAGCTCAAGCATGGACCGATCGCGCTCCTCGACGCCGACACGCCCCTCGTTGCGATCGCGACCGCCGGCGCGGTGTACGAGAAGGTCGTGAGCAACGTCGCCGAGGCGCGGGCCCGTTCGGCGCCGATCATCGCCATCGCCACCGAGGGCGACGACCAGATCGACCACTACGCGCACGACGTCATCTATGTCCCTGAGGTCCCCGAGCCGATCAGCCCGGTCATCTCGGTGCTGCCGCTCCAGCTGCTCGCGTACGAGGTTGCCGTCGCGCGCGGCACCGACGTGGACCAGCCGCGCAACCTCGCCAAGTCGGTCACGGTCGAGTAGCGAGCCTGCCAGAGCCGATGAGCCGCCACGAAGTCGGCATCGACCTCATCGACATCGAGCGCATCGTCGGCGTTCTGGGCCGCTTTCCGGATCGGTTTCGCCATCGGGTCCTCACCGACCGCGAGCAGCTCTATGTCGGGCGGCGCGTCGAGCGCATGGCGGGCCGCTGGGCGGCCAAGGAGGCCATCAGCAAGGTCCTCGGACTCGGTGTGCGCGGTGTCGGCTGGCGTGAGATCGAGATCCTGCCCAACCGCGCCGGCGCTCCGCAGGTGTACCTGCACGGTCGCGCGGCGCGTCGGGCGGAGGCCCTGGCACTCGATGAGGTGACCGTCTCGATCTCTCATGAGCGGCACATGGCCGTCGCGGTGGCCGTCGCCCACCGTCGCCACGAGTAGTCGCGTGGCTGGCGCGCCATCGTCTATCACCCAGCGCTGGGTCGCGCGCAACCTGCCCGCGCGGCCCGAGCGGGCTCACAAGGGCGACTTCGGCCGGCTGCTCGTCGTGGCCGGCTCCATCGATCTTCCCGGAGCGGCGATGCTGACGGCCCTCGGGGCCATGCGGGCCGGCTGCGGAGTCGTTCGCGTGGCGACCGCGGACTCGGTGGCCGCGCGCCTCGCGGCCGCTGCGCCCGAGGTGACCTGGATGGCGCTCGACGAGGAGGCCCCCGGGCTCATCGCGCCGGGCGGCTGGCGCCGGATCACGGCGGAGGCCGCGGCGTACGACGCCGTGGTTATCGGCCCCGGGCTCGGCAGCCAGCCCGCGACGGTCCGTCGCGCGCGACAGCTGATCTCAACCCTGGCCGGCGCCGTGGTCGTGGACGCCGACGCACTCAACGCGCTGGCGGATCAGCCTCGCTGGTGGCAGGGAGTAGCGGGCAGGCTCGTGCTCACGCCGCACCCCGGGGAGTTCGGGCGCCTGACCGGGTCGGATCCGCCAGAGGGGGAAGACGATGCCGCCCGCGCCGCCGCGGCCGCTGAGTCGGCCCTGCGGTGGGACCAGGTCGTCGTCCTGAAGGGCGCCCGGACCGTGATCGCCGAGCCAGGGGGCAGTGTGCTCCGCTCGGACGTCTCGACGCCGACGCTGGCGACTGCCGGGAGCGGCGACGTCCTCGCCGGGGCGATTGGCGCGTTCCTGGCCGCCGGGAGCACGCCGCTCGTGGCTGCGGCCTGCGGCGTTGCGGTGCACGGGGCCGCGGGCCTGATCGCCGCGGAACGGATCGGCTCGACCGGTGTGATAGCGCGCGACATCGCCAACCTCCTTCCCGAGGCAATCGCCCAGCTCCGCGGCGAGCGTTCGTGACGGAGGCGAGGAGCCCGCATCGGGCCTGGGTCGAGATCGACCACGCGGCCATCCGCAACAACCTGGCCATTGTCCGGGAGCTGACGCACAACGCCGAGGTCATCGGCGTGGTCAAGGCCAATGCCTACGGCCACGGCGACGTCGAGGTCGCGCGGACGCTCGTCGACGATGGCGTAGAGCGCCTCGCGGTCGCGACGATCGACGAGGGAGAGCGCCTTCGCGCGGCGGGCATCGAGGTGCCGATCCTTCTGCTGTGGGGCATCGGGCCGGGCGAGGTGCCTGCCGTCATCGCGCACCGCCTGGAGCCGATCGTTTACGACGAGCGCACGCTGGAGCTGCTGGAGGGTGCCGGCACGTCGATTGGCGTCCATCTCAAGGTCGACACGGGCCTCGGGCGGCAGGGGATCGAGCCCGAAGCGGCGGTCGAGCTCGCCGCGCGCATCACGAGTAGCCCGCACCTCGCCCTGGTTGGCACGATGAGCCATCTCGCCGTACCCGGAGAGGACGACGCGTACACCGAGGTCCAGCTGCTCCGCCTGGCGAGGACAATCGACGCGATGCGCTCCGCGGGAATCGATCCCGGCCTGGTCCACATCGGGGCGTCGGGGGCGATCCTGGCCGGTGGCCCCGGGGCCGGCCGCGGAGTGCGACCCGGGCTCATGCTGTACGGCCTCCTGCCCGAGTGGGCAGCCGGGCGTGACATCGACCTTCGGCCCGCGCTGTCGCTGCGGGCCCTGCCGCTCCGGCTCCACGACCTTGCCGCGGGGGAAGCCATCGGCTACGGCCTTCGGTTCCGTGCGCGGGAGCCCACCCGGATCGCGACGCTCGCGATCGGCTACGGCGACGGTTGGCCGAGGATCCACGCTAACAACGGGACCGTGCTCGTTCGTGGCCAGCGCGCACCGATCGTCGGTGCGGTGAGCATGGACGGGCTCATGGTCGATATCGGTGGAATCGGTGGTGTAACCTACGGCGACGAATTCACGCTCATCGGCGATCAGGGTGGAGACCGCATCAGTGCGGAAGAGGTCGCCGACGCGCGCAGGACGATCAACTACGAGGTCACGACGGCCCTGAGGGGCCGGCTTCCGCGTCTCCACCTCGGGGCCGGGTGACCGTGACGAGGCTGAGGCGGACCGATGGCAGAGCCTGTCGAGATCGACGTGTGGCAGGGTGAGATCGCCGAGCTCGAGGTCGACGCGATCGTTGTCGCGGCGTCCGAATCCCTCTTCATGACCGCCGGAGCGGCCGCATCGGTCAAGCGCCATGGCGGAGACGAGATCGAGCGCTCCGCCGTCGACCAGGGCCCCATCGGCCCGGGCTTCGCGGTCGTGACGTCCGGTGGCACGCTGGCCGCGCCGTACGTGATCCACACCGTCGCCGTCGGGCACAGCCGCATCGCCGACCCCGATGTTCTCGAGGCAGCCACGAGGGCCGCACTGGCCTTCGCCGGACCGCTCCAGCTGCGCCGGATTGCGGTCGCCCCGCTCGGTGTCGAGACGGGTGCTTTCATGCCGGAGGACGCCGCCAGGATCCTCGTGCCTGCGCTGCGAGCCGCCGCAGAGGGAACCGGGATCGAGTCGATCGTCCTGGCCGCGGCCCATCCACCGGAGGCCCGCGCGCTCGCGGACATCGTCCGGGCCACCGACGCCGGCGCCTCGGTGGCGTGACCGCCGGCCGAGGGTCGCGGTTCGCCCAGACGCTCATCCGTCACGGCCTCGCCAGCCCGGCTCGGCTGCTCCTCGACGCGCATCGCCCACTCGAGCCGCTGATTGGCGACCTCGGGGCGGCCGTGGGCCCTCTCCTCGCCGCCGCCGGTGGCGAACGTCGCACACGAGTCGAGGACGTGGTGACGGACCTCGAGACGCCGGGCGCCGTCGACAGGCTCATCGAGGAGCTCGACCGACATCGGCCCGGGAGCCGGAGTGCCGACGCCCGCTGAGGCCGTCGAGGCGGTGCTCGCCGCCATCGGCGACATCCTCGGCGCCTCGTCGCTGCGCCTCGGCATCGGGCCCACCCTCGTCGTCCTCGCGATCCTCCTCGTCCTCCTTCAGCGTGTCGCACGCCCGGTCACGCGCTGGGTCACCACCGACGCGGGTGGCCTGGCCGCGGTGGGCCACGCGATGGCGGTGGCGGCGGAGTCCGGGACCGATGCCGTTGTCATGCTCGGGACCGGCGGGATCGCGCGGGCGACGGACTCGCTGGCGCGCATCCAGACGCTGAGCGCACTGCCGATTCTGGCGCACGTCAGCCGCGCAGCGGCTCGCAGCGGTGTGGCTGTGCGCGTCCTCGTCAACGACCCGTTCGTCGAGGTGGCCGCGCGCGCCACGGTTTCCTCGGCTCATGAGCAGACGGCGACGCGCGAGCGACTCGGCCGGTCCCGCGTGGTCCTCTCGGGCGAGGGGCGGCAGGCGATCGCGGGCCTGGCGATGACGGCGCGTGCCCGACCTGCCGCCGCGATCGCCGTCGGGAGCCTCCGCGAGGAGGCGACGCTGCAGCTGGAAGGGCTGCGAGCCTCGGCGGGAGTGCTCATCGGAGGCACCGCCGAAGCGGCACAGGCGGCCGCCCCGCGTCTCGGCGATGGTGGGGCGCTCATCGGGCCGGAGCTGCTCCAGGCCGGGGCCGACCTGCGGGGCGATCTCGACGAGCGCTCCGCGGTCCTCGCCGCGAATCGGCTCATCTGGCTGGCAGTCCTGACGCTCGTGATCGGCAGCATCCTCACCCTGGCGGGAGTCATCGAGCCGATTGACCTGATGCTCGGCCTCGAACAGCGGTGAGGCGGTACGCGATCGCGGCGCTCGTCAGCGCCATCGGCCTCCTGCTTCTCGCCGACTTCCTCATCGCCAACGACACGCTTCACGCGATAGCTGGGGTCGCCATCGACGCGGTGATCCTGGTCGCCGCGGGCGCCGCGCTCGCTGCCGGCGGGTCGCTCGCCCTCCGCCGCGGCCGCGACCTCGTGGCTCGACGCGGTGACCCGGTCGGCGCGGCGGCCGTCCTTGCCGGCATCGCCGTGGTCCTGGTTGCGGGGCTGCGGCCCGGAGCCGCCGGAGCCGAGGATCCGGCGGTCACCTGGATCGTGGCCGCCCTGCTCATTCCCATTGGTGCGACGCTGTTCGCGATTCTCTTCCTCTCGACGCTGACCGCCATGCGGCGCGCGGTCGGCCGTCGCGACCGGGAGGCGACGGCAATGGTCCTGGCGGCCGTCGTCGTCCTCGTGCTCCTCCTGCCGTTCGGGGGCGATGTCGGCGCATGGATGGCCGATGCCGCCACCTGGCTCCTCGCCGGCCCGATCGGCGCGGTGCTGCGCGGAGTCCTCATCGGTGTCGCGATCCTCGCTGCCGTCGTCGCGGCACGCACGCTCCTGGGCGTCGGGGCCAGCGATGACTGATGCCTTCCGTCGGGCGTACGGCCCGCTTGCGGTGCTCGCGATCCTCGGCGTGGCGATCGTCCTCCCCGCTGAGGAGCGTCTCAACCTGGCGCTGCCCGATTCCAGCGCGGCCCAGGGCTTCGTCGGGGTCCTCGACGCGGTTCCCGACGGATCGACGGTCCTCGTCGGCTTCGACCCGGATCTCGGGACGTACGCCGAGATTCGGCCCACCGTCCGTGCCGCGCTGGGCTCGCTCGTCGCCCGGGGAGTCGAGATCGCCGTCATCAGCCTGACGCCGGAAGGTCGGGCGCTGGCGGTCGAGGAGAGCGCGAGCCTCGTGGACGAGGGTGGCGATCCCGCGCAGCTCGTCGATCTCGGGTTCGTGCCGGGTGCCGAGGCCGCCCTCGTCCGCATCGCCGATGCGCTCACCGGAGCCGCGCAGCCCGATGCCCCGACAGCAGTCGCCACGCTGGGCCGGATCGATCTCGTCCTCGTCGTGGGCGGCAACGACATCGGGCCGAGGAGCTGGGTCGAGCAGGTCGAGACGCGGGTCGGGTCGATCCCGTACGCGGCCATCAGCCCCACGATCCTGCTGCCCGAGGTCGCCCCCTACGTCGGGACCGAGCAGCTCGCGGCGAGCATCGCGAACCCGCGTGAGGGCGCCGCGCTGCGGGCGATGCTGGACGGGACCTCACCGGATTCCGCCGATGGCGGGCCACCGGCCGCAGCGGTGCTCGCCGGCCTCCTGATCGCGATCGTCCTTCTCGGGGAAGGTCTGATGCGGCGGCTCGTTCGCGCCGTCGCCTCCCGGCCGGAGCGAGAGGCGCTCCCGTGACCGGGATGGGCGGTGGTGATGGTCTCGTGACGCTCGTCGCGGCGGTGGCGACGATCGTCGTCCTCGGCGGCATGCTCGGCGAACGCCGTCTCTTCGGATGGACCCAGCACCTGTTCGCCGGCCTCGTCACCGGGTACCTCGTTCTCGTCGCGGTCACCGAGGTGATCGTTCCGCGCGTGGTCGAGCCGCTGATCGCCGACCCGGCCGGGCGGCTCGAGCTGCTTCTCGCCGCCGGACTCGTTGCGGTGGCGGCCGCCGCCCCGTGGCTGCCGCGATACGTCGCGGCCGTTCCGGTGTCCATCGCCATCGGCGGGATCGCGGGGTTCGCGCTCGGCGGCGCGGTGGTGGGGACGATCCTGCCGCAGATCACCGCGGGCCTCGCCGACCAGGCCGGGGACTCGCTGACGACGGTCGTCGGTGCGGCCGGCGTCGGCATCACTGGCCTCGTTCTGGTGGGCTTCCTGCGCGGCGAGCCACGTGGCCGCGTCCTCGGCGGCGCGGCGACGGCCGGGCGGTGGCTGATGCTGGTGGGCATCGGCGGATGGCTCGGATGGCTGCTGCTGGCACGGCTCATCCTCCTGGTCGACCGCCTGTCCTTCCTGGTCGGCGACTGGCTGGGTATCGGCGGATGAGCGCTGCGGAGGTCGCGACCGAGCTCGCGCTCCTCATCGACGTCGGCTCGGCATGGGTGAAGGCGAGCGTCATCGGCCGCTCGCGCGGGAGGTGGCGGCTCCTGACCCACGCGGCTCAGCCGACCTCGTGGGGCTCGACCGAGCTGCGGCGCACGCTCGTGACGCGGCTGGAGTCGGCCGGTGATCAGCGGCTCGCCGGGCGCTGGGACGCCCTGCTCGCCGGCGCGACGCGGATCGAGTGCCGCAGCCCCGGGCGCCAGGCGCGCCTCGCCATCACGGCGGTGTCGCGTGAGCTGTCCGGTGGTGCCGCGCGCCGCGCTGCCGAGGCGGCCGGGTGGCGAGTTGACCCGCTCGTCACGCTCGACGATGGGCGGTCCCTGGCGGATCGGCTGTGGACCCTCCAGTCGGCCGAGGTCGACGCCTGGCTCGGGGTCGGCGGCTTCGATGACGCCGCCAGCCCACGAGCGCTCGAGGTGGCGGCGCTCATCGCGGCGGCTCGGCGCCCCGCCGCCGGGCCCGTGATCTGGGCGGGGTCCCGCCAGGTCGCCGATGACGTTGTGTCCCTGTTCGAGGACGGGGCCGCCGAGGTCGTTGCGAACCCACGTCCCAGCGCGCGTCACGATGATCCGGGCCCGCTGCGGGAGCATCTCGAGCGGACGGCGCGCAACCTCGTGGCCGGCGACGACGCCCGACACCTCTCGACCGTCTGCCTCCCGCGCGCTGTCGCCACCATCGCTGCCGACTCGGAGCTGACGATCGGCGCCATCGACATCGGGGCACGCAGCGCAATGCGGGTCATCGCGGCGCCGGACGGTGCGACGTCGGTGAGGATCAGCGCCACCGGCGGCCTCGCCGGCGTCTCGGACATGGCGGGGGCTGCTGGCCGGGTCACGCGCATCGAGCCCGACGCCGGCGACGAGGCGAGCGCGGCAGACCTGCTGCAGACCCTGCGGGCCCATCCGGCCAGCGTGCCGCAGCTCCCGGAGGAGCTCGCGGCGACCCAGGCCGCGGCACGCCTCGCGATCGGGACGATCCTCGAAGAGGCTTCCGGCGGCTCGGTCGACCTCCTGATCGGCTGCGGCCTGTCGATCGCGGCCGCACCCCGCCCGTCCCAGGCTGCCCGAATGCTCCTCGACGCCGCGCGGCCACTCGGCGTCACACAGCTGGCGATCGATCCTGCCGGCCTGCTCGGCCCGCTCGGCTCGCTCGACGATGATGACGTGCGAGAGGGCATCGGGCTCCTGGCCGAGGACCTCCTCGTGCCGCTCGGCACCTCGGTCGTCACGCGCGGCGGTGAGCCGGGACAGATGGCCATGCGCGTCGGAGTCCACCGGCCCGGCTGGCCGGAGGCCGCCCCGCTGACGGTGCGCGTCGGCCAGCTCCTCGTCGTGCCGTTGGCTCGGGGGGTGTCAGCGGAGCTGAGCATCGAGCTCGGGCCACGGGTCAGCCTGGGCGGTGGCAGGCGCTCGGCGCGGGTCCGGGCCATGGCCACGGGAGGGGCGGTCGGCCTCATTCTCGACGCGCGGGGCGTGCCGATCGCGCTTCCCCGCCGAGGCGATGACCGACGCGCGCTGATCGGCTCGTGGGCCGAGACGCTCGGGCGCGAGCCGGAGCGCCTGGCATGAGCGTGATCCATCGCGTACGGCTGCCGGCGGGCGCACGCGTGCTCGTGGAGGAGGGTCACCGCGTCGAGCCGGCCGAGGTGCTCGCAAACCGGCGCTCGGCAGAGGAGGGCATGAGCCTGCAGATCGCGGCACGGTTGCGACGCTCGCCCGAGTCGACGGCCGACCTCCTGGTCGCGCGTCCGGGCTCGCGCCTCGAGGCGGGGGCGCCGATCGCGAGCGACGGACGCGGGCGCGAGGTGGTGGTGCCGACGGCGTGCCTCTTCCTCGGCTACGACCGGACCGACGGGACGGCCCTCATCGCTCCGCTCGGCGATGCCGAGCCCGTGATCGGTCACGTCCGTGGCGAGGTGGCTTCGATCAGCGCCGAGTCCATCGAGATCAGCGTCGCCGGCGCCCTCCTCGCCGGCGTGGGAGGGATCGGCGGAGCGGTGCACGGCGACCTGATGGTGGCCGTGACGGAGCCGGACGAGGAGCTCCGCGCCGGTGCGATCGACGTCACCGCCGCCGGCCGGATCCTCGTCGGCGGATCCCGCGCCTCCGCCGAGACGTTGACCCGGGCGCGCGCGATCGGGGTGGCGGGTGTCGTGGTGGGCGGCGTGCTCGACAAGGAGCTGCGCGACTTCGAGGCGATCGCAGGTCCGGCGTCGTGCGCCTCGGGGCAGCGAGCTCGGACTTCGCGGTCGTGATGCGTGATGGGCTACGGCAAGGTCGGTCTCGAGGGCCGCGCTGTTCGACTGGTTCCGCGAGCACGACGGCCACATGGCCAGCCTCTTCGGCGCCGATGCACGCCTCTACGTGTACGAGGCCTCCCCGCCACCGCGGACTCGCCCGCTGGCGGTCGGGGGCGATCGGGTCATCGCGACTCGGCGCCCGTTCGCCGGGCGCGCCGGCCGCGTCGTGCGGATCCTCGACGGGCTCCAGCGGAACCGGTGTCGGGGAGCGGCTCGATCGGCCATCGTCCGCTTCGGTGACGGCCGAACCGCCGTGGTGCCGCTCGCCAACCTCGAGGCGACCGAGGGCGCGCTGACGCCCGGATTCCTATACTTCGGCGATGGAGCCAACCCAGCCCGCCACCGTCCGCCGCCGCCTCGGGGACGATCCGCAGCGATGGCCCCGACGCCACGCGGGCGATCGGCCGTGCCCTCGGCCGGGAGGCGCGACCCGGCACGTTCCTGGCGCTCGTCGGCCCGCTCGGTGCGGGAAAGACGCAGCTCGCCAAGGGCGTGGCACGAGGGCCTCGGCGTCACCGGAGTGGTCAACAGCCCCACGTTCGTCCTCATGAACGAGCACGTCGGCCGGCTCCGCCTGCATCACGTCGACGCGTATCGCCTCGACGATCCCGGCCGATGCGGTGGCGGCGGGCCTCCTCGACGAGCGGCAGCGCCGAGGGCGTGGTCGTCGTCGAGTGGGCCGATCGGCTCGCGGGCTGGCTCCCGAACGATCGGCTCGAGATCGAGCTCAGCCCCGCTCGACGACGACTCGGCCAGGTCGCATTCGGTGGCGGGCCATGGGCGACGCGCACCTGCGCCTGGCGAGCGAGACGCTGGGCGGTCGATGATCGTCGCGCTCGATGCCTCGTCCACCGATCTCTCGGTGGCGATCGCTGGACGACCGACGGCCAGCCCTCGCGCAGGACGCCTGGCGCTCGGCGCCCAGCGTCAATCGGCGGAGCTCCTGCCGCGCCTGCTGGCCCTGCTCGCGGCGCGCCGGGCGCCGTGCTCGACGAGACGGCAGCTGCTGGCGGTCGGCACCGGCCCGGGCTCCTTCACCGGCCTGCGGGTGGCGATGGCGCTGGCCAAGGGCCTGGCCGTGGCGCCTCGACAGGCCGGTCGTCGGCGTTCCCAGCCTCGAGGCGTGGCTCGACGAGCGAGCCCGAGGCGCGAGCGCCGCGATCACCCGCGCCGGAGCCCACGATGGCTACGTCCTGGCCCGAGGCGCCGAGGCGCCCGTGATCGTCGCGAAGCGGAGATCCGCGGCGAGCTCGGCGCGGTCGCCGTCGTCGCGCCGGCCGAGCTGACCGCGGCCTTCGGATTGGGTGGTGCGCTGTCCGCCGCGGCGGCGCCGCCGCCGCGATCGGCCGGCTGCGCGGCCCGACGATTGGACCGAGCAACCGCGCCGGGGACGACTCTCGAGCGCTCGAGCCGCTCTACCTGCGCGCGCCGCGCGGCTCGAGGGCGACGGAGCGAGGTCCGATGGCGCTGACCGCGACGCGGTCGTCGTCGAGCCGATGCGCCTCGCCGACGTGGCCGCGGTGCACGAGATCGAGCGGCTCAGCTTCTCGGTCGCCGTGGCCCGCGCTACGCGTTCGAGCAGGAGCTGCGCGGGAACCGCCTGGCGCACTACGTCGTGGCGCGGGCCGAGGGACGCCGTCGTCGGCTTCGCCGGCACGTGGCTGATGGTCGACGAGTCGCACATCACGACCTTCGGCGTCCACCCGGACTGGCGGCGCCAGGGGATCGGTCGCCAGCTCCTGCTCGCGCCTGGCCGACCTGTCGATCCGCTCGGGGCCCGGCGCATGACGCTCGAGGTGCGGGTCTCGCAACGAGGCGGCCCAGGCGCTGTACCGGTCCTTCGGCTTCCTGTCGTCGGGCGACGGCTCCGCTACTACACCGACGACGGCGAGGACGCGCTGGTGATGACCACGCCCGAGCTCGACGACCCGGACATGCGCGAGACGCTGCCGGCCGAACGCGCCCGAGCTGCGGATGAGCGGGCCGCGCATCCTCGCCATCGAGACCATCTGCGACGAGACCGGGCATCGCGGTGGTCGTCGGCGGCCGGCGGATCGAGGCGAACCAGGTGGCGACGCCAGATCGCGCTGCACGCCGCCACCGGCGGGATCGTGCCGGAGGTGGCCGCGCGCCAGCAGCTGCGCTGGATCGTCCCGACCCTGGAGACGCGCGCTCGAGACCAGGCCGGTGCGGACTGGGACGACCTCGACGCGGTGGCGGTGACCTGCGGCCCCGGCCTGATCGGCTCGCTGCTGGTCGGCGTGAACTTCGCCAAGGCGCTGAGCGTCGCGCACGACCTGCCGCTGGTCGGCGTGAACCACATCGAGGGCCACATCTACGCCAACTGGCTGACCGATGCCCGGCCGCGCGAGCCGCTGCCCGCCGAGCCGGCCTTCCCGCTCCTCTGCCTGGTGGTCAGCGGCGGCCACACGCAGCTGGTCCTCATGCACGATCACGGCCGCTACACGCCTGCTCGGCCAGACGGTCGACGATGCGGCCGGGGAGGCATTCGACAAGGTCGGGCGGCTGCTCGGCCTGCCGTATCCGGGAGGCCCGGCGATCTCGGCGGCGGCCGAGGGAGCGCGGCCGGCGACGCGATTCCCGCGAGCACGCACCGAGGGACCGTACGACTTCAGCTTCTCGGGGCTCAAGACCGCGGTCCTGCGCGAGGTCGCCGGGTACCGCGAGCGCGGCGAGGCGATCCCGGTCGACGGCATCGCGGCCGCCTTCGAGGAGGCGGTGGTCGACGCCCTCGCGACGAAGACCGTCGCCGCGGCCGCGCGACCACGACGTCGGCGCGGTCGCGCTCGGCGGGCGGCGTGGCCGCCAACCGCAGCCTGCGCGCCGTCGCTGCGCGAGCGACTGGCGGCGGAAGGGCTGCCGCTCCTCGTTCCCCCGCCGGCGCTGGTGCACCGACAACGGCGCGATGATCGGGGCCGCGGCCGGCTTCCGCTTCGCGGCGGGGGACCGTGCCGACGCCGGCGCTCGAGGCGACCCCGAACCTCGCGCTGCCTGGCTCGACGCCACGTGACCGATCCGCTCGCTCCCGACCGACTGGTGCCGCCGACGCCCGGTCAGCTGCGACGCCTGATGGGGCCGAGCGCCTCCGACCGCGCAAGGCGCTCAGTCGCAGAACTTCCTGACCGATCCGGTCGCCCTCGACGCGATCGTGGAGGCCGCCGAGCTGGCCGCGGCGACCGCGTCGTCGAGGTCGGCCCCGGGCTCGGGGTGCTCACCCGCCGCCTGCTCGCCGCGGGTGCCGAAGTCGTGGCCGTCGAGCTCGATCCGACGCCTCGCCGCGTACCTGCGCCGCGAGCTCGCCGGCGTCGACGGCTTCGAGCTGTCGAGGCCGATGCCCTCGACATCCGGCCCGAGGAGCTTCACCCGGGCGAGCCCATTCAAGCTCGTCGCGAACATCCCGTATCACATCACCAGCCCGCTGCTCCACGCCTTTCTCGAGGGGCCGCGGCCGCCGGAGCTCACCGTCCTCCTGGTGCAGGCCGAGGTCGCCGAGCGGGTTGCCGCGCCCCCGGGCGGGATGAGCTACCTCTCGGTCTTCGTCCAGAACATCGTCGACGCCGAGATCGTGGGCCGCGTCCCGGCGGCGTCCTTCGAGCCGGAGCCGGCCGTCGACTCGGCGGTCCTGCGTCTCCGGCGACGCGTGGAGCCCGAGGTCGCCATCGGCCCCGAGCCGCGAACGGCTGTACCGCGTGGCGCAGGCGGCATTCCGTCAGCGGCGCAAGCAGATCCACAACTCCCTGGTCCGTGAGCTCCCCGTCGATCGGGACGCCGTGAGCGCCGCCCTCGCGGCGTGCGGGGTCGATCCGGAGCGGCGCCCGCAGACGCTGACCCTGCCCGAGTGGGCGTGCGTCGCGGCCAATCTCGGGCTGGACGCGTGACCGGCGCGCTGCGGCTCGATGCGCCCGCCAAGCTCAACCTCGAGCTCCGGGTGGTGGGTCGCCGGGACGATGGGCTCCACCTGTTGGACGGCCACTTCGTGCTGCTCGACCTTGCCGATCGGCTGCTCCTGATGCCGGGCTGCAGCGGCCTGCGGGTCGACGGCGACCGTGACCCGTCGATTCCGCTGGACGCCACCAACCTCGCCTGGCGCGGGCTCGTCGAGGGCCTCGATGGTGAGCCCGAGCTCGCCTGCCTGGCGCTCGAGAAGCGGATCCCCGTGCAGGCCGGGCTGGGTGGAGGATCGTCCGATGCGGCAGCCGCCTGGCGGCTGGGCCGAGCATGGCGCGGAGCGCCTCCCGCGGCCGATGCCGTGGACCTGGAGCGCCTCTCGCGCATCGGAGCCGATGTCCCGTTCTTCGCGGCTCAGGTTGGCGCGGCGCGCGTCGGAGGCATCGGGGAGCGCATCGAGGCGCTGGCCGCATCCGAGGCTCACGTTGTGCTCGCGCACTCGCGCATCGGCCTGTCGACGGCAGCCGTCTTCGCCGAGCTTCGGCCCGACGAGTGGGGCACCGCCTCGAACGACCTGCTCGCACCGGCGCTGCGACTGCGACCCGAGCTCGTCGGACTCATGGACGCCGTGGCGCATTGCCGGTGGGGAGCCGCGGCTCACCGGATCGGGACCGACCGTCTTTACCATCACCGACGACGCCGAGCGCGCCGCCTCGATCGCCGAACGCCTGGCGAAGGGCATGGCGTCGGCGTCACCCTCACCCGCACCCGGACCGGGCCTGCCCGGATCGAGACCATCACCGACGACGAGGAGGACAGCCCATGACCAGCCGAGAAGTGATCCGCCCCGACGGCGCGCCCCCGGCGGTGGGGGCCTACAGCCCCGCGATCCGCGCCGGCGACTTCGTCTTCGCATCCGGGCAGCTCGGGACCGATCCCGCGACCGGCGAGTTCGCCGGAGCCGATGTGAGCGCCCAGGCCGAGCAGGCACTGGCCAACCTCGCGGCCATCCTCGACGCGGCGGACAGCGGTCTCGATCGGTCTGGTGAAGGTGACCGTCTTCCTCGTCGACATCGCCGACTGGCCGGCGCTCAACGAGGTCTACGGCCGGGTGGTTCCCGAGCCCTACCCGGCGCGCAGCGCCTTCGCGGTGCGCGAGCTTCCGAAGGGCGCCAGGGTCGAGATCGAGGCCGTCGCGCTTGCCGGCCGCGGTTGACGCCCCGTTTCGGGCGCCTCTACCATCGCGCAACGTGTCATCCGCATCGACCGATACCGCTGCGGTCGTCCTGGCCGCAGGGCAGGGGATCCGCATGCGCTCGCGGATCCCGAAGGTACTGCACCCGCTCGCCGGGCGTCCGATGATCGACCACGTGCTCGCAGCACTCGCCGATGCCGGCATCGCGCGCCCCGTGGTCGTCACGGGCAGCGGGGCCGACGCCGTCGAGGAGGCCCTCGGCGATCGTGCGGTGAGTGTCCGCCAGGACCCGCAGCGCGGCACGGCCGATGCCGTCGGGCAGGCTCTGAGCGCCGTTCCGGGAGACGCCACCACCATCCTCGTCACGATGGGCGACGCGCCGCTGCTTCCCGGCGCGATCTTCGCGCGAGCTGCTCGAGGAGATTGCCGCGAGCGGGGCCGCCATCGTTCTCGTCGGCGCCAGCGCCACCGACCCGACCGGCTATGGCCGGATCGTCCGTGGAACGGATGGCTCGGCGACGGCGGTGGTCGAGGAAGCCGATGCCGACGAAGCGACCCGGGCCATCGCCGAGATCAACGCGGGCACGTACGCCTTCGACGCGGCGTGGCTCCGCTCCGCGATCGGCCGCGTGGCCCCGTCGGCCGGCGGCGAGCTGTACCTCACCGACCTCGTGGCGATCGCCGTCGACGACGGTCGAGCCGTGCGCGTGGTGACCGCGGACGCGTCCGATGCGCTCGGCATCAACGACCGCGTCGCACTGGCCGATGCCGAGACGCGCCTGCAGCACCGCATCGCCGCAGCACACATGCGCAACGGGGTCACGATCGTGGACCCGACAACGACCCGGATCGACGCGACGGTCGAGATCGGCCAGGACGCCCGGATCGAGCCGTGGACGGTGCTGGCGGGCAGGACGGTCATCGCGCCGGACGCGGTGGTCGGGCCGCACGCCCATGTGCGGGACAGCAGCATCGGTCCGCGCACGTCCGTGTGGGCGAGCGTGATCGAGGAGGCGAGCGTGGCCGAAGACGTGGAGATCGGCCCGTTCGCGCACCTGCGCCCGGGAGCGGAGATCGGTCCGCGCTGCAAGATCGGCAACTTCGCTGAGGTCAAGAAGAGTCGCCTCGGGGCCGGCACGCAGCAGCACCACTTCAGCTACCTCGGCGACGCCGAGATCGGCGAGAACGTGAACGTCGGGGCCGGCACGGTCACCGCCAACTTCGATGGCGTCGAGAAGCACGCCACGACGATCGGGGATCGCGTCAGCCTCGGCGTCGACAGCATGCTCGTGGCGCCGGTGACGATCGGCGACGGAGCCCGGACCGGCGCCGGCGCGGTCGTGACGCGCGACGTCCCGCCGGGCAAGACCGTGGTCGGCATGCCCGCCAGGCCGATCGAGGCCGCCGAAGCTCGCACGGAGGAAGGTCGGACACCGCCCGATGGACGGTAGCAGTACCACCGGCAACCCGGTCGTGGACCTCGCGGTTGTCGTTCTCCTCATCCTGGTGGGCGGCTTCTTCGCCGCCAGCGAGATCGCCCTCATCACCGTGAAGCGGCATCGCCTCGAGCCAGCTCGCGGACGAGGGAAACAAGTCGGCCGGCGTGGCTCGGCGTCTCGTCGAGGATCCGAGCCGCTTCCTCGCCACGATCCAGATCGCGATCACCTTCCTCGGCTTCCTCGCCGGCGCCATCGGCGCCGCCGCCTTCTCGGGCTACCTCGCCGAGCTGATCGACGACATCCCCATTGGGCCGATCCAGGACGCCGCCGACACGATCGCCTTCGTGTTCGTGACCCTGGTCATCGCCCTGGCCTCGATCATCGTCGGCGAGCTGGTGCCGAAGACGCTGGCGCTCAACTTTCCCGAGGGTCTGGCGGTCGCCGTGGCGCGCCCGATCTCCTTCCTCCAGACCCTGCTCTCGCCGATCGTGTGGTTCGTGACCCGCATCTCCGCGGTGCTCGTGCGGCTCCTCGGCGGCCGCGAGAAGCCGCAGGGCGGGCTATCTGTCGACCGAGGAGCTGAAGATCCTCGTGGAGACCGGCTCGGAGCAGGGTGGGATCGAGGAGGAGGAGAAGGAGATGATCCACGGGGTCATCGAGCTCGGGGACAAGGCGGTCCACGAGGTCATGGTCCCTCGCCTCGGCATCCGTGCGATCAGCGTCGCCGATCCGCTCGACGAGGTCCTGGAGATGATCATCGCGGCGGGGCACTCACGCCTCCCGGTGTACGAGGAGTCGCTCGACAACATCATCGGCATCCTCTACGTCAAGGACCTGCTGCCATACCTGAAGGGCAACGGGCGGTCGAACGGCGGGATCGACATCCGGGCGCTCGTCCGAGCCGCCGTCTACGTCCCCGAATCGAAGCCGGTCGACGACCTGCTCCACGAGATGCAGGTCGCCAAGCGCCATATCGCCATCGTCGTCGACGAGTACGGCGGCACCGCTGGCCTCGTGACGCTCGAGGACGTGGTCGAGGAGATCGTCGGCGAGATCGTGGACGAGTACGACACTGAGGTCGAGATGGTCGAGGATCTCTCGACCGATGACGAGGTCGCGTTCCGCCTGGACGGCCGGGTGAGCATGGACGACCTGCGCGACCTCTTCGACCTCTCCGACGACGACGAGCCCGACGAGGACGCGTACGACACGGTCGGTGGTTTCGTTGTGCATCGCGTGGGGCGGATCCCTCTGCCGAGGGCAGAGGTGCCGTTCCGCGACGGCGTCAGGATCATGGTCGAGAGCGCCGAGCCTCGCCGGGTGGCCAGGGTCCTCGTCTCACGCGCCCGCCCGCTCGAGGAACGCGCGAACGAAGAGGAGGCCGAGGAACGCGAGTGACGCCGGCGGTGGCTAGGCGGCGATGACCGATGCCACCAGCGAGCGCAGCTCCTCGCGTCGCTCGGGCGGGCACGGAAGCCGCTCGACGTGAGCCAGCGCGAGGTCGCGGTACCGACGTGACTCGGCGAGCGCGTGCTCCCGCGCGCCGGATCGCTCGAGGATCGCGAGAACTTCGGTCACGGCATCGTCGTCGAGGGGCTCTTCCGCCCCGGTCCCACCGGCCTCGTCGCGGGCGTAGAGCTCCCGGAGCCGGGCGCGATCCTCGTCTGCGGCATGGGCCAGCGCCCAGACCAGCGGCAGCGTCTTCTTGCGCCGACGGACGTCACCGGCCTCCGGCTTGCCCGAATCGGTGCTCGCCCAGAACGAGCCCTTCACGTCATCGGCCATCTGGAAGGCCATGCCGAGGTCATAGCCGAACTTTCGGTATGCCTCGATCACGTCCGCGTCGTCGGTGGCCAGGATCGCCCCGGCCTGGACCGATGCCCCCACGAGCGCGGCCGTCTTCTTCCCGATCATCTCGAGGTACGCCTCGATGCTGACGTCGCCCTCGCGCTCGAAGCTGATGTCGAGGTACTGGCCCTCGCACAGGGCGAGGCACGTCTCGTCGTAGACGCGCATCAGGGCCAGGACGCGGCGCTCGCTGAAGCCGTCCTCGAGGAGCCGATACAGCGCCAGGCGGCTCAGGGCAAAGAGGGCGTCGCCGGCGTTGATGGCGAGCGGCACGCCCCAGACGGCCCACAGCGTGGGGCGGTGGCGGCGCTCGCGGTCGGCGTCCTCGATGTCGTCGTGCACGAGACTGAAGTTGTGACCGAGCTCCACGGCCGCGGCCCCGGGCAGCGCCGGGCGGTAGTCTCCCGTCAGGGACTCGTAGGCGAGCAGGCCGAGCAGTGGGCGCATCCGCTTGCCGCGAGGCCCCGACGTGCCGTCGATGCCGAGGTGGTAGGTGAGCATCTCGTAGAGCGGCCGTGCGTGTCCGCCGCGCTCATCGATGACCGCGGCCATCTCGGCCTCGATGTCGGCGAGAAGGTGGCCGAACTCGGCGCGGGTATCCACCTCGGCAGGGTAGCGGACCTCCTCGACCAGCCTCGTCATCAGTTACATGTTACAGGGCTGTAGCACATTCGGGGCCGGTCGGACCGCGACCGCTCAGGGAGCGTGCGCTCGGTCTACACTCGGCGGAGTGAGCCCGCGTCCACGCGTCTACAAGACCGAGGCGATCGTCCTTCGCACGATGGACCTCGGCGAGGCCGACCGAGTCCTCACCGTGCTGACGCCGCGCATGGGCAAGCTGCGCGTCGTGGCAAAGGGGGTGCGTCGCACCCGTTCGCGGATCGGCGGTGGCCTCCAGCCGTTCAGCGACGTTCAGCTCGTCCTGGCGGTGGGGCGCACGTTCGACGTCGTCACCTCGTCCTCGCTCGAGGATCCGCATCTCGGCCTGCGCAACGATCTCCACTCGACCGCGGCGGCGTGGTACCTCGTCGAGCTCGCCGATCGCTTCTGCGAGGGCGCGGCCGAATCGCACGGCGCGTTCCGCCTCCTTGCGCAGGGGCTCTCGGCCCTCGACGCGGCGGACGCCGTTCCCCGCGAGACCGTCGCGCGCTGGTACGAGCTTGCCCTGCTCGACGCCATGGGCTTTCGACCCGAGCTCACGCGCTGCCTCGAGTGCGGCGCGCAGATCGAGCCGGAGGGGAACGTCTACTCGGCACCGGGTGGTGGCGTCGTGTGCCCGGCCTGTGCCCACGCGGCGCTTGCGGCACGGCCGATCGGTCCCGATGCGCTCAAGATCATGCGCCACCTCCAGCGCTCGTCGCTGGTGGGGGTGCTCGCATTGCGCCTGGCGGCGCCGCTCCAGCGCGAGGTCGAAAGCCTGCTCCACGCGACGATCTCGGCGGTCCTCGAGCGCGAGCTGCGCTCGCGTGACTTCCTGGCCGAGGTCGCCGCGCGCGAGATCGCCGTCGCCGCCAAGGGATGAGCGCAGAGCCACGCGTCAGCGTGATCGTCGCCGTCTACAACCCGGGAGAGTACTTCTCCGGGCTCGTCTCCTCCCTGCTCGGCCAGAGCCTGGCCCCGACAGCGTTCGAGGTCGTCTTCGTCGACGACGGCTCGACCGACGGGACCGAGACGCGGCTCGACGAGCTTGCCGAGACTCACGGCCACTTCCAGGCGATCCACATCCCGAACTCCGGGTGGCCCGGACGTCCGAGAAACTTCGGCATCGAGCGCGCGCGAGGCCGATACGTCTACTTCGTCGACCATGACGACTGGCTGGCACCGGAGGCCCTCGAGCGGCTGGCCGACCGCGCCGACCGCAACGGTGCCGACGTCGTGCTCGGCAAGGAGGTCGGGCATGGGTTCGGAGTGCCGCTGCTGCCCTTCGGTCGGTCGGTCGATGACGAGCCGTTCCCGAGCGAGGCCCTCGTCGCGCTGCTAACGCCGCACAAGCTGTTCCGCCGGTCCATGCTCATGGAGCACGGCATCCGCTTTCCCGAGGGCAAACGCCGGCTCGAGGATCACCAGTTCGTGATCCCCGCCTACTTCGCGGCTCGGCGAATCTCGATCCTGGCCGACTACCCCTGCTATCACTGGATCGAGCGTGGCGGCAAGGAGAACGCCACGCACACCCGGATCGATCCCGTTGCGTACTACTCGAACATGCGCGACATCCTCGACATCGTCGACGCGCACACCGAGCCGGGCGACGCGCGTGACCGCCTCTACGCGCACTGGTTCCGTGGCAAGACGCTCCACAAGCTTCGTGGGCCGGCGTGGTTCGACCACGAACGGCTGAGCCGGCACTCCGAGACCCTCTTCGCGGAGATGCGGCGCATCACCGCCGAGCGTTTCCGGCCCTCGGTCGACCGGCATCTCGAGCTTCGATATCGCATTGCGGCCCAGGCGGTCCGCGCCGGAAGCACCAGCCTCATCGCCGCCCACGCGCGGTTCACCCAGGGCGTCGGGCTGCGGTGCGAGACGACGTCCGTGAGGTTCGGTCCAGGGCGGCTCGACCTGGAGCTGAACGTGACGCTTCATGGACCCGATGGATCGCCGTTCCGCTTCGCGCCGACCGAGGCCGGAACGTCGTGGATCGCTCCCGAGGAGCTCACCGCGCAGGACGTTCTTCGCCCCTCCGACCTCGAAGTCGGCGACGAGGCGACCCGGACCACGGTCACGGTCATTGCCCGGCACCGGGCCTCGCGCGTGGTGTACCACCGCGAGTTCCCATTCGAGCTCGCCAAAGACGGGGCCGAGTCTCGCACGAGCGGATCCGTCCCGCTCACGCTCGACCTCGCAACCCTCGCCGCCGGCGGCCCGCTGCCGAACGGGACCTGGGACCTCATGGTGCGTCTTGACAGCTGTGGCTGGCGCGGCACCCGACCGATTCCCGGAGTCGAGCTGCCGGCCCCGCCGGAAGGGCTCTCGACTCGGCCATACGTCACACAGGCCGGCAACCTGGCGCTCGCGGTCAGTGGCTCGCCGGCCCCCGAGCTCATCGGTCCCCCGGCGCCGCCGAAGCCAGTTGCTCCGCCGCTGACCAGTGGCGATCGTTGGCGTCGGGTGAAGCGCCGTCTCCCTCCGCGCGTGCGGCGCATCGGCCGAGACGTGCTCGACCGCCTCCCGGGAGGCTGATCACACCGCCATCGGGGCGGACGGGGGCAGGTCCCGAGCATCGGCTAGACTCGGGGTTCTCATCGGTCAACAATCGTCGCATTCGGAGCCGCCCATCGTGCCTGCCCCCAGCTTCGAGATCATCGCCAGCCTCGCCAAGCGGCGCGGATTCGTGTTCCCGTCGAGCGAGATCTACGGCGGCATGGCGGGCTTCTGGGACTACGGCCCCCTCGGCGTCGAGCTGCGCAACAACGTCAAGGCCGCGTGGTGGCGCCACATGGTGACCCTGCGCGAGGACGTGGTCGGCATTGACGCGTCGATCGTCATGAACCCACGGGTCTGGGAGGCTTCCGGACACGTCGCCGGCTTCAGCGACCCGATGGTCGACTGCCGTAGCTGCAAGCTGCGCTTCCGAGAGGACGACCTCAAGGGCCCGCCGTCGGAGATCGCGTGCCCGAACTGCGGCCAGCGCGGCACCCTGACCGACGCCCGCCAGTTCAACCTCATGTTCGCCACGCACGTCGGGCCCGTCGCGGACTCCGCCTCGGTCGCATATCTGCGCCCGGAGACCGCCCAGGCCATGTTCGTCCAGTTCGACAACGTGCTCACGAGCATGCGCCGCAAGCTCCCGTTCGGGATCGCCCAGATCGGCCGCAGCTTCCGCAACGAGATCACGCCGGGAAACTTCATCTTCCGGCTGCGCGAGTTCGAGCAGATGGAGATGGAGTTCTTCGTCGACCCGAGCGAGGAGGACACCTGGTTCGGCTATTGGGTCGGGGAGCGCCACCGCTGGTGGATCGATGTGCTCGGTATCGACGGCGGAGCGCCTGCGTCTGCGCCCGCACGACCCCGATGAGCTGAGCCACTACAGCAAGCAGACCACCGACATCGAGTACGAGTTCCCGATGGGCTGGTCGGAGCTGGAGGGTGTCGCAGACCGAACCGATTACGACCTCAAGGCCCACGCGGCGGCCAGCGGCAGGAAGCTCGAGGTGTTCGACGAGGCATCGGGCGAGCACCTCGTCCCCTTCGTCATCGAGCCCGCGATGGGCGTCGATCGCGCCGTGCTGACCGTCCTCGTCGACGGATACACCGAGGAGGCGCTCGCAAAGGAGACTCGCGTCGTCCTGCGGATCAGGCCGGAGCTCGCGCCGGTCAAGGCCGCGGTCATGCCGCTCCTTCGCAACCGCCCCGAGCTCGTGGAGCGCGCACGGCGCCTCGCGGCCGACCTGCGGCCGCGCGTGGCGACGATGTACGACGACACGGCATCGATCGGGAAGCTGTACCGACGCCAGGACGAGATCGGGACGCCGTTCTGCGTCACCGTCGACGTCGATTCGCTCGACGACGGGGCAGCGACGATCCGCGAGCGCGACACGATGACCCAGGAGCGCGTGTCGCTCGACCAGATTCCGCAGCGCGTGGCGGACCTCGTGGCAGGCCGGGTTCCGTGGGAGGGAACGCCGCGGGAAGCCGCGACCGGATGACCGCGGGCGAGGGAGCCGATTCCGTGACCGCCCTCGACGGCATTCGGGCGGCGTACGAGCGCGGGGATCACGAGCAGGTCCTCCGCCTGACGGATGCGGCACTGGCTGCGCATCCCGGCGACGACGCCTCGCACGAGTATCGCGCGCGGGCCTTCCTTGCCCTGGGCCGGCCCGACGCGGCCGCCGAGCACGCTGCCGACGCGGTTCGGCTCGACCCCGACGAGATCCGCTACCGGGAGCTGCTCGCACAGGTGCTCTCGGCGGGCGGAGCGCATCGGGAGGCGGCGGCCGAGTACGGGCGTCTCGCGCGGAACGACCCCCGACAGACGACGTGGACAGTCGCCGAAGCCGAGGAGCGGCTGGGCGCCGAGCAACCGAGCATGGGTGTCGAAGCCGCGAGGCGGGCCGTTCGCCTGGCACCGGCCAACGGTCGGGCGCAGCTGGCACTTGCCAGGGCGCTGGCACGTACCGGTGACGCGCGGGGAGCCATCCAGGCGGCGACGCTGGCGACCGAGCTCCTTCCCGGTGACCCCTCGGCCCGCGAGGCGCTCGCCGATGCGCGCTGGCTGGCCGATGACGACGCCGCGGCGTTCATCGAGTTCCGGGCACTGGCGGGTGAGCTGCACGGTGGCGGGCGACGGCGCGTGCTGGACAAGGCACGACGCCTGTACCGCCAGAGATCAGGCTGGAATGGGCGCGCGGTGGCGGCGATCAGGCCCCTCTTCGAGCTCGCGTTCGGGCGTGGATGGCTTCGAGTGAGCCGATGAGGGTCAGCCAGCTTCGCGAGCGGCTCGCGGCTGCGCTCGACGCGGCAATGCGCACACGCGAGGCCGATGCGATCGCGCTCACGGCCGACCGCGCGAAGGCCATGGCGGTCGCCATGGCGGGCCTGGCGGACGACGTCGAGGTGCAGCCCGCGGCGCTCGACCTTTCGACCCGTTCTGCCGCGATCGTCCTCGGCTTCCACCCCGAGCATGTGCGGCGCCTGATCCGTGGCGGGCGTCTCCGGGCTCGACGGGTGCACGGGGACTATCGCGTCCTCGTCGACGACCTGTGGCCGATCCTTGAGGCCCGCCACCGCGAGCCTGGCCGGCGTCGCCCGGCCGGACGGCGCTGAGCGAGCGCCTGCGCCCCAGGGACTCCCGCGGTGCCGGGGTACAATCGTCGCCCCCCACGCGTCACCTACGAGGAGCCGATTCGCCGCATGGCCACGACCGCTCGCAAGCCCCGCAACACGACATCGGATGAAGCCGGGAACGGCAAGCTGATCTACACGTTCGCCGAGGGCAACGCGTCGATGCGAGCCACGCTCGGCGGCAAGGGTGCCGGCCTCGCCGAGATGACGAATGCCGGGCTGCCCGTGCCTCCCGGCTTCACGATCACGACCCAGGCGTGCAATGCCTACTACGACGCGGGCAAGGAGCTGCCCGACGGGCTGTGGCACGACGTCGTCGGGCACATGAAGCAGCTCGAGGAGCAGACCGGGAAGGGCTTCGGCGATGCGGCCAACCCGCTCCTGGTGAGCGTGCGATCGGGCGCGGCGTTCAGCATGCCCGGCATGATGGATACGGTCCTCAACCTCGGGCTCAATCCCGAGACGGTCGAGGGCCTCATCACCCTCACCGGAAACGAGCGGTTCGCGCGCGATGCCTGGCGACGCTTCGTGGCGATGTTCGGCCGAATCGTGCTCGACCTGGCTGCCGAGGACTTCGACGAGCCGTTCGACGAGCTCAAGGCCCACGTCGGAGCGAAGCTCGACACCGACCTGACCGCCGACCAGCTGCGTGACATCGGCGACCGCTTCACCGAGATCGTGGCCGAGAAGACGGGGGAGCCGTTCCCGACCGATCCGTATCGGCAGCTGGAGCTCGCCGTGCGCGCTGTGTTCGACTCGTGGTTCGGCAAGCGTGCCCACGACTACCGCGAGTTCAACAAGATCCCCCACGACCTCGGGACCGCGGTGAACGTGGTGACGATGGTCTTCGGCAACATGGGCGACGACTCGGGGACGGGCGTGGCATTCACCCGCGACCCGAACACGGGCGACCCAGCCCTGTTCGGCGAGTACCTCACCAACGCCCAGGGCGAGGACGTCGTCGCCGGCGTCCGCACCCCCGAGAAGATCTCGCGGATGCGCGAGGCGATGCCCGATGTCTACGCCCAGTTCGAGGAGATCGCCCGGCGCCTCGAGGGCCACTACCGCGACATGCAGGACCTCGAGTTCACGATCGAGCGCGGCACGCTGTACATGCTCCAGACCCGCTCGGGGAAGCGGACCGCCCCGGCCGCCATCAAGATCGCGGTCGACATGGTCAACGAGGGCGTCATCTCGCGAGAGGAGGCGCTCCAGCGGGTCGATCCGGGCCAGATCGTCCAGCTCCTCCTGCCCCGGTTCGACGAGCAGGCCAAGGCCGGCCTCGGCGAGCGCCTGCTGGGCAAGGGCCTCAATGCCTCACCCGGCGCCGCGGTGGGCCAGGCGATCTTCGACCCCGATCGCGCCGTCGCCGCCAAGGAGGCCGGGAATCCGGTCATCCTCGTCCGCATCGAGACCTCGCCGGACGACGTCCACGGCATGCTGGCCGCAAAGGGCGTCCTGACCGCCCGTGGGGGAGCGACCTCTCACGCTGCGGTCGTGGCCCGCTCGATGGGCTTGCCGTGCGTCGCCGGCGCCGAGTCGCTGAAGATCGACTACGCCAAGCGCGAGATGCGAGCCGGGAGCGCCACGGTCACCGAGGGCGAGCTCATCAGCATCGACGGCACGACAGGCGAGATCTTCGCCGGCGAGCTGCCAACGATCGAGGCCCGCTTCGAGGACGAGCACGACCTCGCCACGCTGCTGGGCTGGGCCGACGAGGTGCGCCGCCTCCAGGTCTGGGCCAACGCCGACTACCCCCGCGATGCGGAGCGCGCGCGCGCGTTCGGCGCGCAGGGGATCGGCCTGTGCCGGACCGAGCACATGTTCTTCGAGGAGGACCGCCTCCCCACGGTCCGGCGCATGATCCTGAATGCCACGACGGCGACGGCCGCGAAGGCCAGGGCCGATGCGGACCTCACGGCGGACGATCGTGAGGCGATCGAGACGTTCGACACCGCTCTCGCGGAGCTCGAACGGCTCCAGACCGATGACTTTGCTGGGCTCTTCCGGGCGATGGACGGCCTCCCGGTCGTGATTCGCCTCATCGACCCGCCGCTGCACGAGTTCCTGCCCTCGCACGAGGAGCTCATCGCGGAGACCACGCGGCTGCGCACGACGCTCGAGCTGCTCGACAGCGCGCCGGGAATCGACCTGGGGCGTGGTCCAGCAGGGCCTCACGAAGCTCTTCGGCAAGAAGGACGCCGCGCGAGCCATCAAGAAGCTGGGCCTCACCAAGCCGCCAGCCGATGCAGCCTCGCCCGATCGGTCGACGCTGGAGGCCGAGCTCGCGGAGAAGACGGAGCTGCTCCATGCCGTCGAGGCCATGGTCGAGCAGAATCCGATGCTCGGCATGCGCGGCTGCCGGCTTGGGCTGATGATCCCCGACATCGTGAAGATGCAGACCCGCGCAATCCTCGCGGGGGCCGCGCGGGTCGCGGCCGAGGGACTCACACCGCTGCCCGAGATCATGATCCCGCTCGTCGGGCACGTGAACGAGCTGCGCGAGACCCGCGAGATCCTGGAGGCAGAGGTCGCTCGCATCGTCGAGGACTCCGGTCAGCAGGTGGACTACAAGTTCGGCACCATGATCGAGGTCCCGCGCGGCGCGCTCACCGCCGACGAGATCGCCGAGTATGCCGAGTTCTTCAGCTTCGGCACCAACGACCTCACGCAGATGGGCTTCGGCTACTCGCGCGACGATGCCGAGGGCAAGTTCCTCATGCAGTACGTCGACCGCAAGATCCTGCCCGAGAACCCGTTCCAGGTCCTCGACACGGCCGGCATCGGACAGCTCGTGCGGATGGGGGTCGAGAAGGGGCGCTCGACGAAGAAGAACCTCAAGATCGGGATCTGCGGCGAGCACGGCGGGGATCCGGCCAGCATCGCGTTCTGCCACGAGGTGGGCCTCGACTACGTGTCCTGCTCGCCGTTCCGCGTTCCGGTGGCTCGCCTCGCGGCCGCCCAGGCGGCCATCGCCTCCACGGAGACCCGCGACAGGTAGTCTCGCCCGGCGCGCCTCAGCTCAGGGAAGGATGCCGCAAAGGGGATCCGGGTCGCGCACGCAACCGGAGGCTCGAGTCCATTGAGGACCAGGTCGTTGTCCCGTGTCCGCTGCGGCGTTGCCTCCGTGACCCGCGGTGTGCCTAGGGCCCGTCCTCGGAGTCGTCAAACGCGTCGTCACACCCGGGATCGACGAGGTCGATCAGCTCGTCCCCATCGTCGTCGACGCCGTTCGAGCAGGCCGGAGGAACCGGCGTCGGCGCGGGCGTGGGGACGGGCGTCGGCTCGGGCGTCGGCACCGGCGTTGGAGTCGCGGGCACCGGAGTCGGTGGTGCGGGAGTCGGGTCGACGCTCGTCGCCGGGGTCGGTGACGGCGTTCGGCTCGGCGCCGCGGATCCGCCTGCACGCGGGACACCCCGGGCGCTTGGCGTCGGGGCAGGGACCCACGGCGGGGCGCCTGCCACCGCGGGACGAGGGCTCGCGGTGGCGGTAGGCTCCGGGTCGGCCGAGCCGCCCTCCGATGGCCGCGGGCTCACCGACGGAGACACCTCCGCGCTCGGCCCGCCCGCGAGCACGCCTCCGCCGGGTGTGCCGACCTGGATCGCGCTGGTGGCCGTTGCCTGCGCCGCTCCTGCCGGCGGCGCCGTGGGCAGGTTCGCGAGGGCAAAGCCCGTGACGAGGATTGCCGCCGCCACCGTCACGCCAGCCGCGACCCAGCGCGCCACCGCTGCGCGCGCACCGAGCGGCACGGCGGGACCGACGTGGAGCGGAGGCTCGGGGGCAACGGAGGGGTCGACGTGCTCGAGCGCATCGAAGGCCGCCGCCGCCGCGCCGCACTCGGAGCAGCCGGCGGCGTGGAGCCCGACGTCACGGGGGACCGCGTCACGGTGACCGCTGACCAGCCAGCGGGCGAAGTCGTCGTGGAGCTCGGTCACCCGAGGGCTCTGCGCGCGGTGGCCGCCACGTGATCGCCGATCGAACCGGCGATCGCGTGCTTCGGCGTGGATGCCAGATACCGAGCGAGATAGCGCCGCCGTGCCCCGATCAGGAGGCGATCGAGGCGCGCGCCCGATCGACCGACGATGGTCGCGACGTCGCGCAGGTCGAGGCGCTCGACATCAGCCGCAACGAGCGCGGCGCGCTCCCTCGGCGACAGCGCCGCCAGGCCGGCAAGGACCCCCGTGTCGACACCGAGGGCCGCCAGGTCGCTCGTGGGCTGCTCCATTGGTTCTGCGCGTCGCGGCGTGCGGGCGAGGAGGTCGGCACGCAGCCATGCGGCCGCGCGCTCCGGGTGACGGAGCTCGTCGAGGCGGGCCATCCCGCTGTTGATGGATTCGCTCGCGCGACGGGCGGCGACCGCCGGGCGCTCGAGGGTCACGAGCAGCGCGAAGCCGTTGAGGCTGCGGCCGTGGAGCTCGTGAAAGGCCGCCCGCTCCCAGGCGTCGTCGGACGACGCGGGCGCGGAAGGCGCGTCAATTGCCTGCATTCGGGTCGTGACGGGTGGGCTACCGGTCTCGAAGTATGGATAAGTGCGGATCGGTGCACAGAAGGGCACTTCGGTGCAAAGCGAGCATACGAGCGCCCGCCAGGCCCTGTACCGGTGCGTTGCGCGACAGGGGGGTTGACTTTGCGGTAAACTTGTACCCGAGGGCTTGACAAAGGTATTGACAAGAGGCGCGGCTGCGCCACGAACCAGGAGCGGCACAATCAGCTCGTCCAGCGTCGTCAGCGAGATCAAGGCCAAGCTGCCGGTGGCCGATGTGGTCGGCGAGACCGTGCAGCTCAAGCGAGCTGGCACGATCCTCAAGGGCCTCTGCCCCTTCCATGCGGAGAAGACGCCGTCCTTCACCGTCACGCCGGACCGAGAGACGTGGCACTGCTTCGGCTGCGGCGAGCACGGCGACATCTTCACCTTCGTCATGCGCCGCGACGGCCTCGACTTTCGCGAGGCGCTGTCCCGGCTTGCCGAGAAGGCGGGCGTGGAGCTGTCCGAGCGCTCTGCGGCCGAGGACCGGCGTAAGCGGCGGCTGCGCGAGGCGCTCGAAGCGGCCATCGCGTGGTATCGCGAGGTCCTGGGCCAGGCTCACCAGGCCGAGCGGGCGCGAGCCTACCTCGTCGAGCGGGGGCTGACGGAGGAGACGCTGGAGCGATTCGGCATCGGCTATGCGCCGAATACCTGGGACGCCCTGACGCGTCGCCTCCGCACGAAGGGCTTCACCGACGCGGAAGTGACCGATGCGGGCCTCGCCAGTCCCTCGACCCGCGGTGGAGTCTATGACCGGTTCCGGGGTCGCATCATCATCCCGATCCGCGACACGTCCGGGCGGGCGATCGGCCTCGGAGGCCGGATCCTTCCGGATGCCGAGGGGCCGAAGTACCTCAACTCTCCGGCGACCGCGCTGTTCGACAAGAGCCGCACCCTGTACGGCATCGATCTCGCGCGGACGTCGATCCGTCGCGAGAAGCTCGCGGTCATCGTCGAGGGCTACACGGACGTGATGGCGGCACATCAGGCCGGATTCACGAACGTCGTCGCCAGCCTGGGCACGGCGCTCACCGCGGGGCAGGTCGAGCTTGCCAACCGCTACGCCGACGCGGTGGCGCTCGCCTACGACGTCGACCTGGCCGGCGAGGCGGCCACTCAGCGCGGGCTCCTCGCCGAGCTCGGCCCGGTCGTGAGCAAGGTTCGCGTCATTCGCATCCCTGCCGGGAAGGACCCTGACGAGCTCATCCGGAGCGACCCGGACGGCTGGCGCGCCGCCGTGGCCGATGCCGAGGAGCTGCTGCCGTACTTCATGCGAGGCGCCGCCGCCGAGGTGGACCTGCGCCAGCCCGCCGGTCGGAGCACGTACACGCGCCGCATGCTCGACCTGCTGCGTCGAATCCCAGACCGCGTCGAACGCGACTCCTACGTACCCGAGCTTGCACGGCTGGCCGGCATCGACGAGCGCATCCTCCGCGACGAGCTCGCGCGCGGTCCCAGCCCGATGCCCATCCGGCCGGTCGACGAGCGGCCTCCGAGCAGCACCGACGGAGTGGACCTCGACCCGCTCGAACGCGAGGCGCTCGTGCTCCTGATCATCAACCCGCCACTTGCGGCTGAGCATGCCGGGGAGCGGCTGCCGTTCCGCGACGAGGTCGGACGAGCCCTCGCCGAGGCGTGGACGGCCACCGTAGCCGAGAAGGCGGTGCAGCCCAGCGACCTCGATGCCTTCGTGGCCACGCTCGATCCGGTGACGGCCGCCCTGGCGCGCAACGTGCTGGCCGGGATCCGCGCGCGTGGCGCCCGCGGCAGCCTCGAGACCGATCGCGAGGAGCTGCGCGTCTGCCTGCTGCGACTGCGCAAGCAGCGCGTGGTGGAGCGCCTCGCGGATCTGCAATCACTCATCAGCGTCGGCTCCCAGGAGTCCGACGACGAGAACATCCATGAGCTCGAGCGCCAGTTCCAGGTGCTGCACCAGGAGCGCGAGGAGCTCGAGCAGGCGATCAACCCGTCGGCCGCCACGGCCGGCCAGAGGAGGAGATGACCCGGTGGCGACCCGCACCCCCGCAGAACTGAACAAGCCGAAGCCGAAGGCAGAGGCAAAGGCGGCACGCTCGACGGTCACGGCCGCAGCGCCGCGAACGGCCGCGTCCGGAACGGCGAAGGCGCCGGCCACGAAGAAGGCGCCGACGACGGCGACGGCACCCAAGGCCGGGGCACCGAAGGCGACCGCAAAGGCACCCGCCGCGAAGGCCACCGCCGCGAAGGCCACCGCCGCGAAGGTCGCGACGAAGCCAGCCGTCGCCAAGGCGCCTGCCGCCAAGGCGCCTGCCGCCAAGGCGCCCGCCGCGAAGGCGACCGCCAGCAAGGCTCCCGCCGCGACCGCCAAGGCACCCGCCGCGAAGGCCACCGCCGCGAAGGCCGCGACGAGGCCAGCCGTCGCAAAGGCCCCAGCCGCGAAGGCGAAGGCGCCATCGGGCCGCGCCGGGCGCACCAAGTCCGATGCGTCGAGCGGAAAGGCAAGCGGCGAGGCGACGGCCGCGGTGACCGACCTCATCGCCAAGGGACGTGAAGAGGGGTTCATCACCCACGACCAGATCCTCCAGGCGATTCCCGAGCCCGAGGCCCAGATGGCCGCCGTCGAGGAGCTGTTCGCCGCCGCGGAGGAGGCGAACGTCGAGGTCCTCGACGCGGAAAACCAGCCCACGCTGATCAGCGAGCCCGAGGAGGCCGCACAGGAGAAGAAGCCCGGCGCCCCAGCCCAGAAGGAGGGCGAGGAGGATCTCGAGGCGCTCGCCGCGGACATCATCGGCATCGACGACCCGGTGCGGATGTATCTCAAGGAGATCGGCAAGGTCGCGCTCCTCACCGCGGAGGAGGAGGTCGTTCTGGCCAAGGCGATCGAGCTGGGGGAGCTTATCGTCGAAGATCCGGCGCGCGCGCTGGTCAACCTGTTCACCTGGGTCACCCACGACACCGAGCCCAAGGCTCGCAGCATGGCCGCCATGCGCGCCTTCGACCTGCCCAAGGACTCGCCGCACGTCACTCACGACGCCATCGACTGGTGGGTCGTGCGACGGCGCAAGGCGATCGAGGCGCCTCCCGTCAAGCTCGCCAAGCACCGCAAGGCATCGAACCTCGACGACGAGGCCCGGACGCGGTTGATGGAGGGCGAGTCGATCCTCAAGGTCTTCGCGGCCGACCAGGCGCAGGGACTCAAGGATGCCGTGCTGTTCGGTCACACCTATCGTTTCCGGTCGGTCAGCCATGCAGGATCGGTGGACCTGTACGAGCTCGAGCGCTGGGCGCGCGAGACGGCCCAGGCCATCGTCAAGGACTACATCGAGACCGGGCATGACTCCGAGTACCTGCTCACGCTCGGCTACGACCCGTCGATTCCGCTGGATGTTCCGCTCGAGAAGCGCTCCGGTCGCCTGGTCGAGCAGAGCACGGATGGCCGCAAGCGCCTGACCGAGGCCAACCTGCGCCTGGTGGTGTCGATCGCCAAGAAGTACATCGGCCGCGGCATGAGCTTCCTGGACCTCATCCAGGAGGGCAACATCGGCCTCATCCGGGCGGTCGAGAAGTTCGACTACGAGAAGGGCTTCAAGTTCAGCACGTACGCCACGTGGTGGATCCGCCAGGCCATCACCCGCGCCATCGCCGACCAGGCGCGCACGATCCGCATCCCGGTTCACATGGTCGAGACCATCAACCGCCTCATCCGGGTCAGCCGCACCCTGCTCCAGGAGCTGGGCCGCGAGCCGACGGTGGAGGAGATCGCGCGGCGCATGAGCCGCGACGAGGTCATCCGCGAGCTGCGCGACAAGCTCCAGCGCGAGCCGACCGAGTCCGAGGTCGACGAGCGCGTGGGTGAGGGGCCGCAGACGGTGAGCCCGGAGAAGGTGCGCGAGATCATGAAGGTTTCCCAGGAGCCGGTGAGCCTCGAGACGCCGATCGGCGAGGAGGAGGACAGCCATCTCGGCGACTTCATCCCCGACCTGGCGTCAGTCGCTCCCGCCGATGCGGCATCGCACCAGCTCCTCAAGGAGCAAGTGGAGGGCGTGCTCGACTCGCTCACCCCGCGCGAGCGGCGTGTGCTCCAGCTGCGCTTCGGGCTCGAGGACGGCCGCTCGCGCACGCTCGAGGAGGTGGGGCGCGACTTCAACGTGACGCGCGAGCGGATCCGCCAGATCGAGGCCAAGGCGCTCCGCAAGCTCCGGCACCCGAGCCGGAGCCGGAAGCTCAAGGACTACCTGGAGTAGGCGTCGACCGATGGAGCTCAGCGAGGTCGTCCAGCGGCGGCGCATGGTGCGCCACTTCGCGTCGGACCCGATCGACCGGGTCGTGCTCGAGCGGATTGCCGCCACCGCGCAACGCGCCCCTTCGGCCGGTTTCAGCCAGGGCCAACGGGTCGTCATCGTGACCGAGGCGGCGCGAAAGCGCCGTCTCGCCCAGCTCGTCGGGGAGGGCTTCTACACCGATCGCGGGTTCGACCCGTGGATCAGCGAGGCGCCGGCGCTCTTCGTCCCGGCCGTCTCGGCGAAGGTGTACGTCGATCGCTACAACGAGCCCGACAAGCGCGACCCGGCCTCGCCACCCGGCACCGAGGACGAGTGGGCAGTCCCGTACTGGTGGATGGATGTCGGCTGCACGGTGATGCTCATTCTCCTCGCCGCCGTCGACGAGGGCCTGGCTGCCGGGTTCGCGGGTGGCGACTTCGACGGGATCAGGTCCGAGCTGGGGATGCCGGCCGACTACACGCCCGTCGGCGTGATCCCGGTCGGGAAGCCACTCCCCGACAAGCGCTCGCCATCGCTCCAGCGCGGCTGGCGTGGCGCCGACGAGTTCGCCCGCTGGGAGAGCTGGTAGGCCCCTCAGCCGCGCGTGCGGCTATGCTGCGCGCCATGACCGATTCGACCGGGCACACCCCGGACGAGCGAACCCGACCGGCCCCGCCACCTCGACGCGGGCCGATGGACCCCGAAACCCAGGCGACCCCGCGGCAGGGGCTCGGGGAACGGGCAGGCGCTCCCAAGCGGGTCGTGATCATTGGCGCCGGCATCGCCGGCCTGGTTGCCGCCTACGAGCTGGACCGAGCCGGCCACGAGCCGGTCGTTCTCGAGGCCAACCAGCGCGTCGGCGGTCGCGTCTACACGCTGCGGGGCTTCGCTCCCGGCCTCTACGGCGAGGCAGGCGCCATGCGCATCCCGCGCGTCCACGATCTCACGTTGGGCTACTGCGAGGCGTTCGGGCTGGAGCTGCGTCCGTTCGTGATGGGCAACCCCAAGACGCTGGTCTACGTCGGCGGCGAGCGGATGACCGCCGAGCAGGTCGAGGCCGATCCGTCGCGCCTGAGCTTCGACCTCACCGACTCCGAGCGCGGCCGGTCGTTCGGGGCGCTGTGGGAAGACTCGGTTGCCGACCTGCGCGCACTGCTCGAGAAGGACGAGGACGCCGGATGGGAGCAGATCCTGCGCGAGTACGACCAGTTCTCGCTCCGCGAGTTCCTCGAGTCCCGTGGCTGGTCCGAGGGTGCGATCGAGATGTACGGGGTCATGAACTTCGTCGAATCGGACCTGGACAACTCGGTCATCGAGGAGTTCCGCGAGAGCCTCGGACGCAACTTCGAGGACATGCAGGAAGTCGTGGGCGGAATGGACCTCCTCGCGGCGGCCTTCTACGCCCCGATCCGCGAGCGCGTCCGGTTCGGCGCGGAGGTGCTCGGCATCGCCCAGGATCCCGACGGCGTGACCGTCAGCTATCGCACCCTGGCAGGGCGGTTCACCGAACGGGGTGACTATGCCATCTGCACGCTCCCGTTCAGCATCCTCCGCCACGTCGAGGTCACGCCGCGCTTCAGCCGCGAGAAGCAGCGAGCCGTCCGGCAGCTGAACTACTCGGAGTCGACGAAGATCCTGTTCCAGGTGCGGGATCGGTTCTGGGAGCGCGAGGACGGGATCGTGGGCGGAACGACTGCGACCGACCTGCCGATTCGGCGCATGGTCTATCCGAGCCACCCGGCGGCCGATGGTGGAGACCGTGCGGTCCTCCTCGCCAGCTACACGTGGAGCCAGGATGCGACCCGGTGGGCCGCCATGGATCCGGAGACGCGGCTGGAGCAGGCGCTCGACGACGTCGCCCAGATCCACCCCTCGGTGCGCGATGCCTTCGAGGGCGGTGCATCGCACGCGTGGTCGACCGATCCATTCGCGGCCGGAGCGTTCGCGCTCTTCGCGCCCGGCCAGCAGTCGCAGCTCCAGGCCGACATCGTCCAGCCCGAGGGTCGCGTCCACTTCGCCGGCGAGCACTGCTCGCTCCATCATGCGTGGATCCAGGGCGCCCTCGAGTCGGGGATTCGATCCGCCCGGGAGATCCACCGCGCGTCCTAGCCGGACGATCGGCCGCCTTGCCGCCTCCTGGCGGCGGCCATAGAATGTGGCCCCGACGAGCACCTGGTGCTCGTTGCGCGCGCGTTCCGGCGTAGCTCAGTGGTAGAGCGGGCGGCTGTTAACCGCTTGGTCGTAGGTTCGAATCCTACCGCCGGAGCCACCCCTTGCCGCAGGTCTCCGCATGGCGTAGCGTTGCGCCATGAGCCGCGAGGCCGAGGACCTGAACCGGCGTCTCCTGCGCGCCCGCGATGCCATGGACCGCAGCTATGCCGAGCCGCTCGACGTCCGCGCCGTGGCCGCGGTCGCCCACGTGTCCGAGGCGCACTTCATCCGAACCTTCCGAGCCGTGTTCGGCGAGACGCCGCACCGCTACCTGCAGCGGCGTCGGGTGGAGCGCTCGATGTTCCTGCTGCGCGAGACCGATCGAAGCGTCACCGACATCTGCTTCGACGTGGGCTTCACGAGCCTTGGGACCTTCAGCCGGACGTTCCACGAGATCGTCGGCGAGACCCCGTCGGGCTATCGCGCGGGCAATGGGCCGATCATCGCGCCGAACTGCGTGCAGATGGCAGCCACCAGGCCGCGCGTGGCCGTCGGCGCGGCTCCCCGATCGAGCAGTTTCGGAGAAGCGACGGTGGCCCCTGGAGCCTAGGGTAGGGTCATTCACCGCAGTCACGTTGAGGAGAACGCGCCGTGGCAGACACGACGAAGAAGACCGAGAAGGCGACGACCGGCAAGGGCAGGGCGTCCAAGACCTGGACCGATGAAGAGCGGGCCGCGATGCAGGAGCACGCGCGGGAGATGAAGGCCGCGCGCGGCCAGAAGGGCAAGGCCGATGGCGACGCTGACGTCCAGGCCAAGATCGCCGAGATGTCCGCCGAGGATCGAGCGATTGCCGAGCGCATCGACGCGATCGTCAAGGAGAGCGCGCCGAGCCTGGCACCGCGGACCTGGTACGGCATGCCGGCCTATGCCAACGAGAGCGGCAAGGTCGTCTGCTTCTTCACGCCCGCGGGAAAGTTCAAGGAGCGCTACTCGTCGTTCGGCTTCAATGCTGACGCCAATCTCGACGAGGGCACCATGTGGCCGACCGCCTGGGCCGTGACGAAGCTGTCGAAGTCCGACGAGGCGATGATCGCCACGCTCGTGACGAAGGCCGTGAGCTGAGGAGACAGCGACCGATGATCAACAACCTGCACGTCACGACGATCTACGTCCTCGACAAGGACGAGGCGCTCGACTTCTACGTCAACAAGCTGGGGCTGGAGGTCGGTGACGACTTCAAGCAAGGGTCGTATCGCTGGCTCACGGTGCGGGTTCCCGGCGAGGACGGAACCGTGATCTCCCTGGAGGAGCCGGGACCGCCGCTGCACGACGAGGCCACCGGTGCGCAGATCCGCGAGCTGATCACCAAGGGCGCCATGAACGGACTCGTTTTCAAGACGGACGACACGCGGGGCCTCTTCGAGACCCTGACCGCTCGCGGCGTCACCGACTTCACCCAGGAACCGACCGAGCACTTCTACGGCACCGACATGGGGATCCGCGATCCCTTCGGCAACCACATCCGAATCCTCCAGCAGGGTGAGGTCGCCGACGAGGCCACCGCCTGACCGATGCGGACCCGGCGCCGCCGGGGGACCTCAGGAGGTCGGACGATCAGCCCCCTGGTGGGCGGTCGCCTCGAGACGGTCGAGGCGATCGATGATCTCATCGAGCCGCGCCTCGAGGCGGCTCTGATCGTCGCGCTCGTCCTCGTCGGCGCGTGCCTGGCGGGCGGCCTGGCGCGCCTCGATGAACGATGAGGTGATCGTCGCCGTGAGGATGCTCAGGAACGCGATCCCCAGAATCATGACGGCCGCTCCGACGGCACGCCCGATCGGCTCGACCGGGGTCGCGTCTCCGTAGCCGACGGTCGTGATCGTCTGGAGGGTGTACCAGAGCGCATCGCCGATGTGCTCGTACTCCTGGCGATCGAGCAGCCAGATGAGGGTGCCGCCCGCGAGCACGATGGCGAGGTTCGCGGACACGATGAAGTAGATCGCCTTATGCGTGGATGTGGGATCGTTCTCAAACCTGGTCGACGCTCGTTTGAGCGGGCGCCGTCCCCCCGGTCGAGGCGAGTCGGCACCAGTCTCGGCGCGGTCGGTGGGCGTCATGACGTGCGGCCTCCTGGGCGAGCGGGCATGAATGCGGTGAGGGGTATCAGCTTCGGCCCGATCGTACGCGTGCCTGACGCGCGCCGCGGGTACGCTGTGCGGATGGCCACCTCGCTGCGCCGGGACCAGGTGCTCGCGTGGCGCCTCGAACGCCACTTCCTCGACCCGATCGGCTCCCCACGCGTGACCGATGTCGTCGATCGGCTGTGCGGGGTCCAGGCCCAGGTCGCCTCCTCGGCGGAGCTGGCCATCCGGGTCCGACGTGAGCGCTCCACGCCCGACGACGTCCCTCGAGCGCTGCGAGAAGGCCGGCTCCTGAAGACATGGGCGATGCGGGGAGCCCTGCACCTGGTGACTCCCGAGCTCGGGCCATCGCTCCTGGCGGTCGTCGCCTCAGGGCGGGCGTGGGAGCGGCCGAGCTGGCAGCGCGCATTCGGCCTCACCACCGATGTCATGGACCGCTTCCGCGACGCGACCAGGGTCATCCTCGACGGCCGTCACCTGACTCGCCAGGAGCTCGGTGCCGAGATCAGCGGCCGCAAGGGCCTCGAGCACCTCGGTGAGGGGCTCGGGTCAGGATGGGGGACCCTGCTCAAGCCGCTCGCCTTCCAGGGTGATCTGTGCTTCGGCCCGAGCCGCGGCAACCGCGTCACGTTCACCCGTCCCGAGACGGCGAGCAGCCGATGGCCTGGCATGCCCCCGCTCGACGAGGCCGCCCCGCGCGTGATGGCCGCGTATCTCGGCGCCTACGGTCCCACGACGATCGACCGCCTCGGAGCATGGCTGGCCGGCGGTTGGTTCGGCCTGCGCCAGCTGCGCGGATGGCTCGAGGCGCTCGGATCGGATCTCGCGATGGTCGAGGTCGATGGGGCTGCGGCCTACGCGCTCGCCGGGGACGTCGAGGCCATCGGTTCGGCCCGGCGCTCGAACGCCGTCCGGCTGCTGCCGGGCTTCGATCAGTGGGTCCTGGGACCCGGCACGGCCGACGGCGTTGTCACGCCGAAGGAGCGGCGGGCGCAGGTCAGCCGCCAGGCCGGCTGGATCTCGCCGGTGGCCGTCGCTGGCGGCGTGGTGCGCGGCACGTGGGACCTCTCGGCCGATAGGGTCACCGTGACGTGGTTTCCCGAGGGTGGGCGCCTTCCGCGAGCGAGGCTGGCCGAGGAGGTCGAGCGCCTCTCGACCATCCTCGGCCGCGACCTGGTGCTGGAGGTCTCGCCAGGGTAGGGAGCGGCCGGGATCAGGCCGATGCCGCTGCCGCTTCGGCGACCAGCGGCGATCCCGTCTCGATCACCGACTTGAGGCCGGACAGGATGAACGGCATGCCACCGGAGACGGACTCGAACGTCGCCGTGCGCGACGCGAATCCCTCGTGGATGGTGGTGACCTTCGTGACGCTTGGCGCGGTCGCCTCCAGCTCCCAGGTGAGGCGCGATGGCGCGTCGGCGGCCACCTCGTCGTCCCAGCGCGCGTCGAACGTGAGCACCAGCCGCCGTGGGGGATCGGACTCGATGACCGTACCGACGATCGCCTCGAGATCCCCGATGACATAGCGATACGGCGAACCCGCCTTGAAGTCGGACTCCGCGACGCTGTCGTAGTAGTAGAGCCGTGTGAGCTCGGGGTCGGTGATGGCTCGCCACACCTCGTCCGGCGTCGCACGAATGAAGATCTGGGACACGAAGCGGGGTCGCTCGTCCGTGCCGGCGTGTGAGGGCATCGTTCGTTCCTCCATGACTGATTCGAGGGCAAGCAGCGCGTCCGCGGCACGCGCGCGGAACTTGTCGAGCCAGCGGTCGTGCAGCCGTCGGATCGGCACCGGGTTCAGGTAGTGCAGCCGTCGCCGGCCGGCCCGATGGGATATGACGACTCCCGCGCCGTTCCAGGACGCGCAGGTGCTTCATGACGGCCGGGCGCGTCATCTGCGGCAGCGCGGACTCCAGCTCGCCGAGCGTGAGTCCGTCACGCTCGAACATCCGGTCCAGCAACAGCCGCCGCGACGGATCGGCCAATGCCCGAAACAATGCGTCGTCTGGCTCCATGCGATGGACAATACGTAACCATGAGGTTACGTGTCAAGCATGAGTCGGAGGTCTGGGCCGCGCCGCGCGCACGCGCCTGCGGCCGGGAGCCTCCGTACACTGCGCCGATGGGACGCAGGGAGCTGCCGCAGTTCATCGCGGAGGTCGTCGAGGATCGGGCCGCCCTGCGGACGCTCGGAGCCTGCGCCCTGGCCCTCGCGGCCGCCGGACTCAACCCGCAGGTCACGTCCCCGTTCATCATCGACGTGCAGTCGGCGATCCGGGCACAACCCGAGCTGCTGGCTCTGTCGTCGCTGGTGGCGGTGCTCGGCGCCGGCATGATCCTGGCGGGCGGCGTGGCGGCTGACGCATTCCGAACCAGGCGCATCCTGTCGGGTGCGTTGATCGCGCTGCTGACCGCCGCCATCGTCAGTGCCGTCGTGGTGTCCGGGCCGATCTTCCTCGCGTCGCGGTTCGCCGGTGCCGTGTCGGCGGGCATCGTCATTCCGTTCGCGATTGCCGCGGTTGCGACCGCATACCGGGGAACCGCTCGCGCGACGGCGATTGGCGTCGCCTACGCCGGTCTCGGCGCGGGCATGGCGCTGCCTCCGATTCTGCTCGACGATCACGGGGCCAGGCGGCAGCGACCTGCCGGCGTACCGGCCTGCGGCCTCGTCGCCGCGCTCGGCGCTGCGGCTCAGCGCTCGGGTGCCGGATCTTCCCGGCGCCGACCCGGCGACCGTCCCGGTCGTTGCCCGCATCGCGCTCTGGGCGTTCGGGATCATCGCCGTCACCGCCGGCGTCACCGCCATCGGCAGCGGCCTGCAGCCGGTGCGACTCGGGATCATCGCCATTGGGATCGGTCGCGCTGCTGATCGGTGCGATCCTCGAGTGGCGCGCACGCAAGCGCGGGACTGTCCTCGAGGTCAACCGGCGACCGGTGACCGTCGTCCTCGCCGCGGGTCTCTTCATCGGTTTCGCCCAGACGGTGCCGATGACGGTGCTGCCAGTCTTCTTCCAGATCATCCTCGGCATGGGGCCGATCTTCGGCGTCGCGGCCATCGCGCCGATCATCGTGGCGCTGGTCCTCGCCGGGCCGATCGCCGGCTGGCTGCTGCCTCGCTTCTCGCCTCGCGCGCTCATCGGCGGCGGGCTGGTGGCTGTCGGGATCGGTGACCTGGTCATCGCCCTCGTGGCGGGCCGCGGAGTGAGCTATCTCCTCTTCATCCTCCCGTTCCTGATGGTCGGCGCGGGGTTCGTGGTGGGCACGACCGTGCGGACGGCGGTGATCTTCGCCAGCGTGCCGGCGAAGCTGCCTGCCTCGGCGGCGGCCCTCAACGAGGCCTCTGTCGGCCTTGGCAGCCGGATCGGCATCCTGGTGGCCTCGGTGCTCCTGACCGAGGCGTCACTCGCCGCGTACGCCGCGACCCTGCCACCGGGGAGCGACGTGACCGCTGCGCTGGAGCCGCTTCGCGGACTGCTCGTGGCGCTCGGCACGCCGGGCTTCGCGTCCCAGGTGAGCGGGGCCGATCCCGCGCTGCTCGGGGACTACGCCGCCGCGTACGTCCAGGGAATCCGGATCGTGCACCTGGTGGCCGGCGGGCTTGCCGTCGTGGCCGGCATCATCGTCACCCTCGCGCTCGGGCGCCGCGATCCGCTCCGCGGCATGTGGGACCACGAGGTCGAGGGCTGACGCTCAGGCTCCCGGCTCGTGCCAGTCCGGGTCGACCGGTGCGGTGGGCCCGACGTCACCGAATGTCGGTACCAGGATCCAGCCCATGACGCCCATGGCGATGCCGAAGATGAACATCATCACCGCGCCCGCGGGCTCGTAGGCCACGAACCAGTAGACCGTCGCGACCACGAAGATGAGGATGGGGAATCCGAAGTACTTCAGGAACGACATGAGCGGATCATAGCCCGGCGGACGTGCCTCGCGCAGCCGATGGGGATGTCGTCAATTCTCGGTAAATCTATGATTCAGACGAGCCAGCCGCAGTCGGTTCGGCCCGCAACGGGCGCTGCCTGCGGCCGAAGGCCGGTGTCCGGGGGATGCGACAGCACCAGGGGCCGCTTGTCGAGGGTCTCGTCGGCGACGGTGAGGGATGAGCGACGGACCGCCGAGTCCGTGACCGGGGGACCCACGTCGCTCGACTCCGGCTCGATCAGCGCGGGCAGCGAGCCGACCGCCGCAGCTGCCGCGGTCACGACCGAGCCGTCGGGGTAGCTCAGCCACAGGCCCCGCATGCGGGCGACGAAGTGCTCTGCCATGCCCGGCACGAGCATCTCGACGGTTCCGCGACCGGTGCGCCGGTACCCGCGCGGTCGCTCGTCCGCCTGGAGGCGATCGACGAACGGCCGTTCGAGCAGCTCCTCGACGGCAACCGAGATGGCCTCCGGGCCCTCGACGCTGGCGTGGCCGCCACGGAACGTCGCTCGGCCCACGACCTCGGCCTCGCCGCCCGAGGTGGTGCGCAGCAGGTCGTAGACGAGCGTGTCCTCGGTCCGAGGGTCCGCGTGGGGGTCGACCATGGGCCGAGCATAGCGCAGCGTGCACGGTCGTTCGACGCCCGCCGGCGCGCCGCGCCGAGCGGCTAGAATCGGCCCGTGAGCCAGACCGTGGACGAGGCCGAGTACCGGGAGATGGTCACGGCCCAGGCGCCCGCCCAGGTCGACACGTGGGCGGCCGACCTGTTCATCGACTTCGCCAAGCGCCTGGGCGTCGGTCGCGCGATCGCCGCGTTCAACGACGCCACGGGGCTCGATGCCCGAGGCTTCCAGCGCGCCTTCCTGGTGGGTGGAGGACCCGACCACGTCGTCGGGATCGATACCGCCGGAGACCTGGCCGCCCCCATCTTCGAGCTCCCGAAGGCCATTGCCGGCCTGCGGCGGGTTGACCCGGGGGCTCAGGCGAAGCTCATCGACTTCCTCGTCGCGCACCGCGAGGTGATGACCTACACCCCCTGACCCCGAGGCGAGCGAGGCGTCAGACGAGCTCGTCGCTGGGGGGCGATCCCGCCCGTATGATCGCGATGGCGTTCTCGATCTTCAGCTTCGTGATGGTGAGGTGCTTCACGAAGTTGTCGCGGTTCACCGAGGGGATCTGCTCCATCAGCTCCGGCTGGCGCAGGACCTCGATCATGTCGTCCATGCCCTCGGCCATCTTCGTCCGAGCCCCCATGAGGGCGTCGTCGGCGGCACGCACCGCCACGACCTCGCCGGCAACCGTCCGTCCGCGGCGTCGAGGCGTTCGACCGATCGCCGGCGGCTCGTCCGGCTCCGGACGCGTGCCGGTGATGACCCGCAGCTTTGCCAGGGTGAGGTCGCCGGCCAGGATTCGCTTCTCCAGCCGGCGGCGCTTGCGTTCCTCGCCGATCTTCATCAGCTCGTAGGCATGGCTGATCGTGTCTTTGCGCACGGACAGCATCTCGCGGACGTCGTCGGGCGCATCGGCAACGCGGAGTCGATTCTCGACGTAGCCCTTGTCCTTGCCGACCTTCTGCGCAAGGAGTCGGACCGAGTAGCCGAACGTGTCGGTCATCTTGCGGAACATCGCCGCTTCCTCGAGCGGCGAGACATCCTCGCGCTGGAGGTTCTCGATGACGCTGAATTCCAGAGCGGTCTGCTGGTCCAGCTCGACGACGATCGCGGGAATGGTCTCGCGCTCCGCCATCCCTGACGCGCGCCAGCGCCGTTCGCCGGCGATCAGCTCGAACTTGGATCCGGACGGCCGAACCAGGATCGGCTGCAGGACGCCATGCTCTCTGATGGACGCGGTCAGCTCGGTGAGGGACTCCTCGTCGTAGGAGAGGCGCGGCTGCGCGGGGTTGGGCAGGATCTTCGAGACGGGGAGCTCGCGCATCTGCCACTGCGTGGCGCCGGATTCGATGAGCGAGACGAGGCCCTGCCCGAGGTCGGTTGCCTGCGCCTCGTCGAACAGCCGATGAATGTTCTCGCGGAAGGCCGCCGAACGCTTCTCAGCCAAGCTCGATCACCTCCTGGGCGAGCGCGCGGAACGATTGTGCGGCCGATGACTTCGTGGCGTACTCGGTGACAGGCTTGCCGGTCAGGGGAGCTTCTCCGAGCTTCACGGTCTGCTTGATCATCGTGTTGAAGACCCGATGATCGCCGAGCTGCTTGAGATTCTCGAGCATCTCGCGAGCCAGCACGGTACGTCCGTCAAAGAAGGTGGGCAGGAGGCCGAGCACCTCGAGGTCGTGGTTGAGCTTCAGCTTGATCGTGTTGATGACCTTGATGAGCGCGGTCAATCCCTTGATGGCGTAGTACTGGGTCTGGACCGGGATGATCACGCGGCTCGAGGCGACGAGCGAGTTGATCGTCAGCAGGCCGAGCGTTGGCGGGCAGTCGATGATGACGACGTCGAACTGGCGATCGGCCCAGCCGGACAGGGCATCGCGCAGCACCATCTCGCGCCCGATCGCGCTGAACAGCTCCACCTCGGTCGACGCGAGCTCGAGGGTTGCCGGCGCCACCCACAGTCCCTGGGTGTTCGTGTCGCGCACGATCTCGTCCAGGGCGACGCGATCGTCGGAGAGCACGTCTGCCATCGACTGATGCACGTCCGACAGCGAGATGCCGAGACCGACGGTGAGATTCGCCTGGGGGTCCATGTCGAGGCAGAGGACCCGATACCCTCGCTCGGCGAGTGCGCCGCCGAGATTGATGGAGCAGGTCGTCTTGCCGACGCCGCCCTTCTGGTTCGCGATCGAGATTACCTTCGTCAACGGATCACCTGTGTGCGACTCGGGCGGTGGGGATGCCGGGATCCGGCGGGTTCGATGATAGGCCCGAGCTCTTGCATCGGCCAACCCGACTTATCCACAACGTGGAGAAATGTCGCCGTCTGTGTGCAAAGACAGGCGGCTATACTCGAAGTTGTCCACCGTCTCGCCAGGGGGCCCGTAGCTCAATGGTCAGAGCAACCGGCTCATAACCGGACGGTCGCAGGTTCGATTCCTGCCGGGCCCACATCCCAGCCGATGCAATTTGACGGAGAGGTGCGCGGTGTCGACTGCCGACAAGCTCGAACGGCTGGCCACGATGCGCGAGCAGGCGCTCATGGGCGGGGGAGCGAAGCGCCTCGAGCAGCAGCACTGCGCGCGGAAAGCTCTCGGCACGCGAGCGGCTCGACGTTCTCCTTGACGAGGACAGCTTCACCGAGATCGATGCGTTCGTCACCCATCGAGCAACCGAGTTCGGCCTCGACGAGGAACGGTACCTCGGTGACGGTGTTGTGACCGGCCACGGGCGGATCGACGGGCGACTGGTCTTCGTCTACAGCCAGGACTTCACCGTGTTCGGCGGATCACTCTCCGAAGCGCATGCCGAGAAGGTCTGCAAGGTCATGGATCTCGCGGTCGAGAACGGAGCGCCGATCATCGGCCTGTCCGACTCCGGCGGCGCGCGCATCCAGGAGGGCGTCGTCAGCCTCGGCGGATACGCCGACATCTTTCTTCGCAACACACTCGCGTCGGGAGTCGTTCCCCAGATCTCGCTGGTGATGGGCCCGTGCGCCGGCGGCGCCGTGTACTCGCCCGCGATCACCGACTTCGTCGATCATGGTCGATCACACGAGCTACATGTTCGTGACCGGGCCGAATGTCGTGAAGACCGTCACCCACGAGGAGATCGACCTCGAGGGACTCGGGGGAGCGCGAGTGCACAACGAGACGAGTGGCGTGGCGCATTTCCTCAGCGAGTCGGAGGCGCATGCGCTGGAGCTGGCACGGACGCTGATCGGATATCTGCCGTCCAACAACGTCGACGCTCCTCCTCGCGCTGCAGAATGGTCGGCGCCGGTCCTGGATGGCGCGGCGCTCGATGCCCTCGATACCCGACTCACCGAAGCAGTCCTACGACATGCACCGGGTGATCGGTGGGATCGTGGATGGGGGATCGTTCACCGAAGTGCACGAGGGCTTCGCTCGCAACATCATCTGCGGCTTCGCGCGGATTGAGGGCCGCTCGGTGGGTATCGTCGCGCAGCAGCCCGAGGTGCTTGCCGGCGTGCTCGACATCGACGCATCGGACAAGGCGGCTCGCTTCGTCCGCACCTGCGACTGCTTCAACATCCCACTCGTCACGTTGGTCGACGTCCCTGGCTTTCTCCCCGGCGTCGACCAGGAGCATCGCGGGATCATCCGCCACGGCGCCAAGCTGCTGTACGCCTACTGCGAGGCAACCGTTCCCAAGGTCACCGTCATCACGCGCAAGGCATACGGCGGCGCGTACGACGTCATGAGCAGCAAGCACGTGCGCGGCGACATGAACTATGCGTGGCCGACGGCCGAGATCGCAGTCATGGGAGTTGAGGGCGCGGTGAACATCGTGTTCCGCGACGAGCTCGCGAAGGCATCGGATCCCGATGTGGAGCGCGCGCGACTCGTCGCCGAGTACGAGGAGCGCTTCGCGAACCCGTACATCGCGGCGGCGCGCGGCTATGTCGACGAGGTGATCCTGCCGTCGGAGTCCCGCGGCCGAATCGTCGCCGCCCTGGCGATGCTCGAGAACAAGCGGCAGTCGGTGCCGGCCAAGAAGCACGGGAACATCCCGCTCTAGCGGAGGGCGGTGTCTTTGCGCACGGACAGTTCGGCACCGTTCCGACGCGTCCTCGTCGCCAATCGCGGCGAGATCGCCGTCCGGGTCATCCGCGCATGCCGAGAGCTCGGCATCGTGCCGATCGCGGTGCATTCGGATGCCGATGCCGCCGCTCCACATGTCCGCGCCGCAGACGTCTCCGAGCGGATCGGCCCGGCGGCGCCGGCCGAGTCGTACCTGGACATCGACGCGATCCTCGACGCGGCCCGGCGGAGTGGCGCGGAGGCGATCCACCCGGGGTACGGCTTCCTGTCCGAGAACGCCGACGTTCGCCCGGGCTGTGGAGGAGGCTGGGCTCGTGTTCATCGGCCCACCGCCGGCAACGCTGGCGGAGCTCGGCAACAAGCTCGCTGCCCGTCGGTCGGCCACCGCGGTCGGTGTCCCGGTCGTTCCCGGCACGATGGTCGAGCTGACTGACGACGTCGCCGGGGTGGAGGACGATCGGGTTCCCGGTGATGCTCAAGGCGGCTGCCGGCGGGGGAGGCCGCGGGATGCGCCGTGTCGACCGCGCCGATGAGCTTGCCGCGGCACTGGCCGCGGCGCGCCGCGAGGCCGAGAGCGCCTTCGGCGACGGCACGATCTACGTCGAGCGCCTGCTGACGCCCGCGCGCCACGTCGAGGTCCAGCTGCTCGGGGACCGGCACGGGAACCTCGCCGTCCTGGGCGAGCGCGACTGCTCGGTCCAGCGGCGCCACCAGAAGCTGGTGGAGGAGTCGCCCTCGCCGGCGGTGACCGAGGTCCTGCGCGCCGCCCTCTTCGAGAGCGCTCGGCGGGTCGCCGGGGCCGTCGACTTCCACAACGCGGCGACGGTCGAGTTCCTCGTCGACGCGGACGGGGGCCACTACTTCCTGGAGATGAACACCCGCCTCCAGGTCGAGCACGGCGTGACCGAGCTCGTGACCGGGCTTGACCTGGTGGCCTGGCAGATCCGGATCGCGGCGGGCGAGCGACTGCCACCCGAGGTGCTGGAAGCCCCCAGGCGGGGCCACGCCATCGAGGTCCGCGTCTACGCGGAGGATCCCTACGACGGATTCCGGCCGACGGCCGGACGCGTCGGCGCTTGGCGCATGCCAGACGGGCCGGGCGTCCGGGTCGACGCGGCGACGGAGGCTGGCATGGAGCTCCGACCGGAGTACGACCCGCTCCTCGCCAAGATCATGGTCCATGCCGAGGATCGGCCCGCTGCCGTCTCCAGGCTGCGGCGGGCGCTGGACGAGACGATCATCGGTGGCGTCCAGACCGATGCGGGCTTCATGCATTGGCTGGTCCGGTCCCCGCCGTTCGTGGATGGCGACTACGACACCGGCTTCATCGACCGGCATTGGGCTGGCGGGCCGGCGCCAACCCCTGACGAGCTGGCCGCGGCCGCAGCGGCCGCCATCGAGGGACGGCGGGCCGGTCCGGCGGGATCCTGGTCGCCGCTACCGGACGCCGGATCGGCGTGGGCCGCTGCCGGCAGGCGCGAGGCGCTGCGAGGGTGAGCGAGCTGGAGGCGCGCGTCGCTGACGAGCAGATCCCCACGGACGGCTGGGCGGTCGAGCTGGGTCGACCACGCCAGCGGAATCGTTCGCGCCCACCGCGGTGACCAGAGCCACGTCGCCGTCGTCGAGGGATCAGGGCGCACCTGGTTCGTCATCGTCGCGGGCCGGCGCCTGGAAGTCGACGTCTCCACCTGGCGCGAGCGATTCATGGCCGAGGCCGAGACATCCGCCGGCGGTCGTGACGGACCGGTCGTCGTCACGGCCACGCTGCCCGGGCTGGTGGTGGCGGTCGGCGTGTCGGCCGGCGACGAGGTCGAGGCCGGCGCTTCGCTCCTGACGATCGAGGCGATGAAGATGCAGAACGAGGTCCGCGCGCCGCGCGGGGGCCGGGTCGTCGAGGTGGCGGTCGAGTCAGGCCAGGCCGTCGCGACCGGGGCGCCGCTGCTGCGCATCGAGTAGACGCGGCCGAAGCGCCGGGACGAGCGGGGTGCCGAGTCTACAATCGGACCCCGATGAGTGACCCCGAGCGCCCGGAGGCGTCCCTGCCGCGAACGAGCGCCGGGTCGCCGATCGCGCGGGTCTACCGGCCGCAGGACGTGGACGCGATCGACGTCGAGGGTGCCATCGGCGAGCCCGGGTCGCCTCCGTTCACCCGGGGTATCCACCCCGACGGCTACCGCGGCCGGCCGTGGACCATGCGCCAGTACGCCGGCTTCGGATCGGCGGCAGAGACGAATCGGCGATTCCGGTACCTCCTCGAGCGGGGCCAAACCGGGCTCTCAGTGGCGTTCGACCTGCCGACCCAGATGGGCTACGACTCCGATGACGCACTCGCGGTCGGCGAGGTGGGCCGCGTAGGCGTGCCGATCGACTCGATCGACGACATGGAGCTCCTGCTCGACGGCATCGACCCCGGTGCCGTGAGCACGTCGATGACGATCAATGCCACGGCGGCGATCCTGCTGGCCCTCTACGAGACGGTGGCGCGACGCCGGGGCGTTGACCGGCGATCGCTCCGCGGCACGATCCAGAACGACATCCTCAAGGAGTACATCGCCCGCGGGACCTACATCTTCCCGCCCGCCCCCTCGATGCGCCTGGTGACGGACACGTTCGCCTACTGCCGTGCCGAGCTGCCCAGCTGGAACACGATCAGCATCAGCGGCTATCACATGCGGGAGGCCGGTGCCACCGCGGTTCAAGAGGTCGCCTTCACCGTCGCCAATGCGATCGCCTACGCCGATGCCGCTCGGGCGGCCGGGCTCGCATTCGACGACTTCGCCCCCCGGCTCAGCTTCTTCTTCGCCGCCCACAACGACCTGCTCGAGGAGGTCGCGAAGTTCCGCGCTGCGAGGCGGGTCTGGTCCACCGTGGCACGGGAGCGCTTCGGCGCCGTCGATCCCCGGAGCATGGCCATGCGCTTCCACGTGCAGACCGGTGGCTCGACGCTCACGGCGCAGCAGCCCGACGTCAACGTCGTGCGGACGACGGTCCAGGGCCTCTCGGCGGCACTTGGCGGCGCCCAGTCCATTCACACCAACGCGCTCGACGAGGCGCTTGGGCTGCCCACACCGTCATCGGCTCGCCTGGCGCTACGCACGCAACAAGTGCTGTATCACGAGTCCGGCGTGGCCGCGACTGTCGACCCGCTGGGTGGCTCCTGGTACGTCGAGCACCTCACCGACGAGATCGCCACGGCCGCGATGGCGGAGATCTCCGCGATCGATGCACGTGGCGGCACGTTGGCCGCCCTCGCCGACGGCTACCAGCAGGACGCGATCGGTGACGCGGCCTACGACGTGCAGCGCGCGATCGAGAGCGGCGAGCGCGTGGTGGTGGGCCTCAACGCGTTTGCGGACGAGGGCACGGAGCAGCGGCCCGAGCCGCAGGTGATCGATCCGGGCCTCGAGGCGGAGCAGGTCGCACGAACCCGGGCGGTCCGCGATCGCCGGGACGCCGCTACGGCCGACGAACGGCGGACGGCGCTTTCCGCCGCCGCTGCCGGCACGGAGAACCTGCTGCCTCGCATTCGGGCCTGCGTCGAGGCCGATGTCACGCTGGGCGAGATCTCCCACGCCCTGCGGGCCGTATGGGGCGAGCATCGGCCATGACCATCGGGCCGATCCACCACGTCGCGATCGTGGTGCCTTCGATTGAGTCTTCGCTGCCGCGCTATCGCGAGCTCTTCGGCCTGGAGCCGGAGTCCCCGCCGAGCGACTTTCCCCTCCAGCGTGTCCGCCTCTGCTTCCTGCCGACCGGCCCGGAGCCCGCCGCCCGGATCGAGCTGATCGAGCCGCTTGACGAGGAGTCAGGTGTCGCGCGATTCCTCTCCGATCGCGGCGAAGGCGTTCACCACGTATGCTTCGTCACCGAAAACCTGCCCGCATCGCTGGAGGCGCTGGCTGCCGCCGAGGCCGAGCTCATCGATCGCGAGCCACGTCCTGGCGCGCACGGCGACGTCGCGTTCGTGCATCCTCGGGCGCTCAACGGCGTGCTGTGGGAACTCATCGAGCAACCGTCGCTCCTCCCTACGAAGCGAATCCCGCCGTGACGCTCACCGCAGACCGACGAATCGTGCGTGCGATCCCGCGAGGCTGGATGAGTGTGGATGGCGCGCGCGCGAGGGCCCCGACATTCCTGCTCCTCGTGCTCGCGGCATGCGGCGGCGAGGTCGCGACGGTATCGTCGGAGCCGACGCCGGCGGTCCGGCCCGCAGACCCCGACGGGTGGGTCACCATCACCAGTCCCGACGGCAGCGTCACCCTGGTCGTGCCGCCCGATTTCGTGCCGATTGCCATGCAGTCGGGGTTGTTTCTCCAGGTTCCCACCGGCGATCCCGCGAACCCGGTGTCCATCCAGGTCACTGCGCTCGGACCCACCGATGCCGAGCCGCAGCCGCGCGGTGGCGAGCCGCTGCGACGTTGGCTCGAGGCGGGGGCGATGATACCCAGCGCCTCTTCCGGAGGCGTGACGGCCACCGGTGACGAGTCGGAGGGCGAGGTTCAGCTTCCCGCCGGCCGCGCCTATCGGGTGGCAATCACGGCGAATCCCGGAACGCCGGAGGCGGGAAGGACCATCGCCTACGCCGTAGCGACCGAGCGGGGATTCGCCGTCCTCCAGATCGTTGGGCACCCCGACGCGCTGGCGGCGCGCGCCGAGGATCTTGCCCTGCTGGCAGCGCTCATGGCCGTTCCGGGCGAGTGAGGACCGGCGACCGGCTGGGATCTACCCCTCGATCGGCTCACCATCCGCGCCGAAGACCCACCAGATCTCACCCACGCCTTGCCCCGTGATGTCTCCGGGGGCCGAGTCGTTGGCGAAGAGATACGCCGGGTAGCCATTGACGGTGAGCTGGGTGGTCCCGTCGTCGCGGGTCATCGTTCCGAGGTCGGCGGTCACCCCGTCGGTTCCTGTTGGCTCCCCTTCGACCTCGACGGGCGGCCAATTGGCCAGGCAGTCGTCGGTGCAATTGCTCACGCCCTCTTCGTCGTTCGCGAAGAAGTAGATCGTCATGCCCTCGGCGTCGGTCAGGATCGTCCCAAGGTCGGACACGGTTGTTGCGACGGTCGCGTCACCGCCGGCAGCGGCAGAGGCGGCGGTCGACTCGCCGGCGGCGGTCGACGCTCCGGCCGACGAGCCCGACGACGAGCTGCACGCGCCGAGGAGGAGTGCGACGCTCGCGAGGATGATCAGACCGGTGCGGGCACGGGCGGCGGCGGGGGTTCGCAAAGACATGGGTCGCTCCAGTGCTGGGTGCTCGATCATCGATACGCCGCACGTTTCATGCCGATCGGCTGACCGACGGCGCGACGAGCGCTACCGAACGCCGGCGTCGCGGAGCAGACGCGGGATGTGCGAGGGCGAATCCGCGACCCGGACGCCCGCGTCCTCGAGGGCGGCCCGCTTCGACTCGGCGGTGCCCGCGCTTCCGGAGATGATCGCTCCGGCGTGCCCCATCCGACGTCCCGGCGGGGCCGTTCGTCCGGCGATGAAGGCGGCCATCGGCTTGCGCACCTCGCGGGCGCAGAAGGCGGCCGCCTTCTCCTCCTCGTCCCCGCCGATCTCGCCGATCATGACGATGGCCTCGGTCTCGGGGTCCTGGTTGAACGCGTCCAGGACGTCGATGAAGCTCGTCCCGACGATCGGATCGCCGCCGATCCCGACGCACGTGGTCTGGCCCATGCCCGCATCGGTCATGGCCTGCACCACCTCGTAAGTGAGGGTGCCCGATCGCGACACCAGGCCCACCGGCCCGCGCCGGTGGATGTTGCCCGGAATGATCCCGACCTTGGCCTCGTCGACGGAGGTGAGGCCCGGGCAGTTCGGGCCGATGAGCCGGGTCCCGGCTGCCCGCAGCACGTGCGCCACGCGCAGCATGTCGAGCGCGGGCACGCCCTCGGTGATGCAGATGACGAGGGGGATCCGTGCCGCCGAGGCCTCGAGCATCGCGTCGGGGGCGAAGGCCGCCGGCACGAAGATGCACGACGCGTTGGCGCCGGTCTGCCCGACCGCATCGATGACCGTGTCGTATACCGGCACTCGCCCGTCGAGCGCCGTCTGACCGCCCTTTCCGGGGGTCACTCCCGCCACGATGCTCGTCCCGTACTCGAGCATGGCGGTGGAGTGGAACTCGCCCTCGCGGCCAGTGATGCCCTGGACCAGGAGCCGCGTGTCGCGGTTGACGAAGATGCTCATTGGGCGGCCGCGACGGCCTTTGCCGCGGCGTCGTCGAGCGAGTCGGCCGTGATGAGGTTCGCCTCGGCCAGGATCGGCCTCGCCTCCTCGGCGTTCGTGCCGACGATCCGTACCACCATCGGCACCTCGCGCTCGAGCGAGGCCCGGGCCTCGACGATGCCGCGTGCGACCTCGTCGCCGCGGGTGATGCCCCCGAAGATGTTGATGAGGATGGCCTTCACGTTCGGGTCGCCCAGGATGATCCGGAACGCCGCCGCAACGCGGTCCGCCTTGGCGCCCCCGCCGATGTCGAGAAAGTTCGCCGGCTCGCCGCCGGCCAGCTTCACGAGATCCATGGTCGTCATCGCCAACCCGGCGCCGTTGACCATGCAGCCGATGTTGCCGTCGAGCTTGATGAAGCTGATGCCCGCCTCGCGCGCCGCGATCTCAGACGGCTCCTCCTCGTTGAGGTCGCGCATCTCCTCCAGGTCGGGATGGCGGGGGAGCGCGGAGTCGTCGAGCACGATCTTGGCGTCGAGGGCCACGAGCTCGCCCGCATCGGTCACGACCAGCGGATTGATCTCGGCGAGGTCCGCATCGGCAGCGACGAAGGCGTCGTGGAGGCCGCGCATGATCTTCGAGAAGTCCTTCCGAAGCTCTGCGGGAATGCCGAGGAAGAAGCCGATGCGTCGCGATTCGTGCTCCTGGAGCCCGAGAAGCGGATGGAGCGGCAGCCGGAGGATGGCCTCGGGATTCGTCTTTGCCGTCTCCTCGATCTCGATCCCGCCCTCGGCGCTCGCGATGACGGTGATCGCTCGCGCCGCGCGGTCGAGGATGAGGCCGAGGTAGTACTCCTTCGCGATGTCCGCCGCCGGGGCCACGAGGACCGTGCGGACGGTGATGCCCTTGATGTCGAGCCCCAGGATCTCCCGGGCGCGCACCTCGGCCTCCGCGCCGGACGATGCCAGCTTCACGCCCCCGGCCTTGCCGCGGCCGCCCACGAGCACCTGGGCCTTGACGACGACTGGGCCGCCGATGCGCTCCGCCGCGGCACGCGCCTCCGCCGGGGAGGTCGCGATCTCGCCGGCGAGCAGCGGCACGCCATGGCGGGCGAGGATCTCCTTGGACCGATACTCCTGGAGCTTCAATCCGGCCTCCTGGGGCGTCGCGGGCACGCGGGCGATCGTGTGGCGTGCCGGCACGGGAAGGAGTCGATTGTACCGATCGGCGGATGACGTAGGCTGCGCCGATGCGGCCCATGTCCGAGCGCGGTGCCCTGCATCCGGTTTCGCTGCGCTTTCTCGACGACGAGCTGGAGGGGCGATTCCAGCTCGACGTCGCGGCCGACGGGCTGGCCCGCTTCCGATTCACGGGGGCGATGTCGTGTGCGCTCTGGCTCGCCGCGGCGTTCCTGCCGCTCGCGACCGACCTCCCACCGGAGGTGGTGGTCCCCGCCACGCTCGCGATGGCGACCGTGAGCCTCGTCGTCGCCCTGCTCGGGTCGTGGGCGACCACGCTCGACCGCCAGCACGGGCTGGCGGCCCTGCTCACCGTGGGCAACGGCCTCGTCCTGCTCTTCCTCGTCTCCGTGGCGGGCATCCTGCCCGGTTACGGGGTCGCGGCCATCGCCCTGCTGTGGGTCTGGGGGTCGGTACTCCGGGCGCGCTTCGTCTTTGGGGTGGCCCGAACGATCCCGATCGCCATCGGCTTTGCCGTGACCACGGTGTTCTGGACCGGAGCGAGCCTGGTGGTGGACTGGTTCATCTTCGTGGCCGCCTCGATCGGGAGCCTCGCGTCGCTCCACGTCTTCGAGCGCACGCGCCGCCACCTCTACCATGGCGGCCTTGTCGTCCACGAGCAGGCCGCGGAGCTCGAGCGCGAGAAGGAGAAGTCGGATCGGCTGTTGCTCAACGTCATGCCGGCGTCGGTCTCGGAGCGCCTGCGAGAGGGAGCCGAGACCATCGCGGACGAGTACCCGGCCGTCTCGATCCTCTTCGCGGACATCGTCGGCTTCACCGGCGTTGCCGCCCAGCGCACCCCTGCGGAGGTAATCGCGCTGCTCGGCGGCCTCTACACGCGCTTCGACGACCTCGCCGCCGAACGTGGCCTGGAGAAGATCAAGACCATCGGCGACTCCTACATGGCTGCCGGTGGGCTGCCGGAGGCGATCCCGGACCACGCGTCGCGGGTCGTCGACCTCGGACTCGCCATGATTGCCGCCGCGGCGCAGCCCCAGGAAGGGCTGCCTGCCGTTCGCCTCCGCATCGGCGTCCACTCGGGTCCGGCCGTTGGCGGCGTCATCGGCACGCGCAAGTTCGCATTCGACGTGTGGGGCGATACCGTCAATGTCGCCAGCCGCCTGGAGAGCCAGGGTCAGCCCGACCGCGTCCACGTCAGCGAGGCGACCTGGAAGCTCGTGCAGGACGAGTACGAGTGCGAGGCCGCCGCCACGCTCGATCTGCGGGGTCGCGGACAGATGACGACCTATCTCGTGGTCAGCCCGCGAGCTGTGGCCGGCACGTCCGCGTGAACATCAGGGCAACGCTGGCCGCCCAGCCGAGCTCCAGAACTGAGCCGGCGGTTCCGGCCCCGGAAGCCTAGACTGCGGATTCGCACGCCGGCGCTTTGACCGGCCGCACGAGGATCTTCCGATGAGCTACGCCGTCACCCTGATTCCCGGCGACGGGATCGGCCCCGAGCTCGCCGAGGCCACCAGGGGCGTTCTCGCCGCAACCGGCATCGTCTTCGACTGGGACGTCCAGGAGGCGGGGGAGGCGACGATCGCCTCGGAGGGGACGCCGCTCCCGGAGCGCGTCATCGAGTCGATCCGCGCCAACGGCGTCGGCCTCAAGGGCCCCATCACCACGCCGGTCGGCTCCGGGTTCCGGAGCGTCAACGTAGCCCTGCGCAAGGAGCTGGAGCTGTACGCCAACGTGCGCCCGGCGCGGACCATGGCCGGCGTCGAGTCCCGGTACGAGAACGTCGACCTCATCATCGTGCGGGAGAACACCGAGGACCTCTACGCCGGCGTGGAGCACATGGTCGGGCCCGATGCGGCCGAGTCCATCAAGATCATCACCCGCGCCGCGTCGCAGCGCATCGCGCGCTACGCCTTCGAGTACGCGGTCCGCAACGGCCGGCGCAAGGTCACCGCCGTCCACAAGGCGAACATCATGAAGCTGTCCGACGGCCTCTTCCTCGAGTCGGCGGGGCAGGTCGCAGCCGAGTACGCGGGGCGCGTCGAGTTCGAGGACCGCATCGTCGACAACATGTGCATGCAGCTGGTCCAGAAGCCCGAGCTGTACGACGTCCTCGTCTTGCCGAACCTGTACGGCGACATCGTGTCGGACCTCGCGGCAGGACTCGTCGGCGGGCTCGGAGTGGCGCCCGGCGCCAACATCGGCGAGAAGGCCGCGGTCTTCGAGCCCGTGCACGGATCCGCGCCGAAGTACGCCGGCCAGAACAAGGCCAACCCCACCGCCCTCATCCTGTCGGCGGCGCTCATGCTTCGCCACCTCGGCGAGACCGGCGCGGCGGGTGCTGTGGAGTCGGCGGTGCGCGACGTGATCGCCAAGGGCGAGACGGTCACCTACGACCTGGGCGGCACCGCCGGGACGCGCGAGTTCGGGGAGGCGGTCGCGGGCCTCGTCGCGCGATAGGCCCGCGATAGAATCGGGCGGCCGCTCGCACGCATCCACTGGAGAGCACGCGCCTTGGTCAACCTGTTCGGGTACCGCGTCTCATGGGCGCAGCTGGCGTGGTTCGGCCATCGCGCCAGCGGCATCGGCGTGCTGCTCTACCTCTTCATGCACATCGTCGAGACCTCGACGGTGCTGTTCGGACCGGACGTCTACAACGCCGCGGTCGGGATCTTCAAGAATCTGCCCGCCCGGCTTGGCGAGGTCCTGCTCATGGCCGCACTCGTCTACCACGCCCTCAACGGGCTGCGCGTCATCGCCATGGACTTCTGGCCGGGGCTGACCGTGTACTACCGGCCGCTGACCTACGGCGTCATCGTGGCGACGATCCTGGCAATGATCCCGCTCGGCTTGATCATGATCCGACCATTCATGCCGTGGGCCTGAGCCGATGACCGCCACCCGTCAGCCGCGGACGATCTACACCAACCCGTCACGGGCGGCTCGTCCGCTGCCCACCGCCAGCCGCTCCGAGCGGTTCTGGTGGTTCTTCATGCGCATCAGCGGCCTGGCGCTCGTGTTCCTGGCGCTGGGCCACATGTTCATCATGCACGTCCTCGTGGTGCTGACCGGCGACGAGATCGACTTCGCGTTCGTCCAGAGCCGATGGGGGACTCCGTTCTGGCGGATCTACGACCTGCTGCTGCTGGTCCTTGCGTTCGTCCACGGCGTGAACGGCGCCCGAATCGTCGTCGCAGATTACGTGGCGAACCGCACCGCGCGCAGCCTCGTCATCGGCGTGCTGCTCGTCGTTGCAGGCATCTGGCTCATCCTCGGCATCGCGGTGATCGCGTTCTTCAACCCGGACACGGCGCCTCCCACCGGGCCGTTCTCGTGACCCTCGTCACCCGGGGCAGCGCCATCCCTCCGCATCGCGTGCACGAGCTGGACGCAGTCGTGGTCGGTGCGGGCGGGGCGGGCCTCTACGCCGCGTTGGAGCTCAAGCAGGAGCTCGGACCGGATGCCCGCATCGGTGTCATCTCGAAGCTCTATCCCTCGCGCAGCCACACCGGGGCGGCGCAGGGCGGGGTGTGCGCCGCACTCGGCAACACCGAGGAGGACCACTGGGAGTGGCACTGGTTCGACACGGTCAAGGGAGGCGACTACCTCGTCGACCAGGACGCCGCGGAGGTGATGTGCCGAGACGCGATCGAGACGATCATCAATCTCGAGCACCTCGGCCTGCCGTTCGACCGGACCCCCGAAGGCCTGATCAACCAGCGGCGCTTCGGCGGTCACACGCGCAACTACGGGGAGGGACCGGTGCGTCGGTCCTGCTTCGCAGCCGACCGGACCGGGCACGCCATCCTCCAGACGCTCTACCAGCAGTGCATCCGTCGCGAGGTGACCTTCTTCGACGAGTACCAGGTCCTCGACCTGGCCCTGCCCGACGGCCCCGGCGGCCGCGTTGCCGGCGTCATCGCGCTCCAGACCGCCACGACCGAGCTCCATTCCTTCCGGGCGCGCGCCGTGCTGTTCGCCACCGGCGGCTACGGCAAGGTCTTCAAGGTCACGTCCAACGCCCACACCCTCACCGGGGACGGGATGGCCATCCCGTACCGCCGCGGTCTGCCGCTGGAGGACATGGAGTTCTTCCAGTTCCACCCGACCGGGATGTACAAGCTCGGCTTCCTGCTCTCCGAGGCGATGCGCGGCGAGGGCGGCGTCCTGCTCAACGACACCGGCGAGCGGTTCATGGAGCGCTACGCCCCGACCATGAAGGACCTCGCCTCGCGCGACGTGGTGAGCCGCAGCATCTACCTCGAGATCGCCGAGGGGCGCGGAATCGGCGGGAAGGACTACGTCCACCTCGACGTGCGCCATCTCGGCGCCGAGGTGCTGGAGAAGAAGCTCCCCGACATGAGCGGCTTCATCCGGACGTACTTCGGGCTCGATCCGCTGACCGACCTCGTGCCGATCCAGCCGACCGCCCACTACGCGATGGGCGGGATCCCCACGGACATCGACGGCCGCGCGCGCGCCAACGCCGGAGACGGCATCGTGCCGGGCTTCTACGCCGCCGGCGAGGTGGCCTGCGTCAGCGTCCACGGGGCGAACCGCCTGGGGACGAATTCGCTCCTCGACATCCTCGTGTTCGGCCGGCGGGCGGGAATGCGGATGGCAGCCGACCTGGCCGACCTGCCGGACGCGGCTCCAGATCCCGACGCCGAGGCATCGGTCCAGTCCCGCATCTCGGGCCTGCTCGGATCAGGGGAAGGCGAGCGCCCGGCGGTCCTTCGCACCGAGCTCCAGGAGGTCATGTTCTCCAACTGCGGGGTCTATCGCACCGACGAGCTCCTGACCGATGCGCGCGACGCGGTCGCCTCGCTTCGCGAGCGCGCCGAGCACCTGCACGTCGACGATCCGGGCTGCCGCTACAACACCGACCTGGCCGATGCGCTCGAGCTGGGGTTCCTCCTCGACTGCGCCGAGGCGACCGTCTCATCCGCCCTTGCCCGGACCGAGTCCCGCGGCGGCCACGCGCGGGAGGACTTTCCCGAGCGGGACGACGTGGGCTGGTTGAAGCACACCTTCGCGACTCGTGACCCGGGCTCGGGTCGGACGGACCTGACGCTATCGGCCCGTGACGGTCACCGAGTTCGAGCCGAAGCCGCGGGTGTACTGAGCCGATGAACGTCACGCTGCGCATCCGCCGCTACAACCCCGAGGCCGACGAGGCGCCGCACTGGGAGGAGTACGCGGTGGAGGCCGAGCCGTCCGACCGGGTCCTCGACCTCCTGCACCAGGTGAAGTGGTACCAGGACGGGACGCTGACCTTCCGTCGCTCGTGCGCCCACGGGGTGTGCGGCTCGGACGCGATGCTCATCAACGGTCGCAACCGTCTCGCCTGCGAGTACCTGGTCCGCGACGCCGGAACGGACATCACCGTCGAGGCCATCCGCGGCATGGCGGTCCTCAAGGACCTTCTCGTGGACATGGAGCCGTTCTGGGAGTCGTACCGCTCGGTGAAGCCGTTCCTCGTCAACGACGACGTCCCGGCCGACGGCAAGGAGCGCCGCCAGTCGCCGGCCGACCGCGAGCGCTACGAGGACACCAGCCGCTGCATCCTGTGCGCGGCGTGCACGACCAGCTGCCCGGTCTTCTGGTCCGACCAGGCGTACGTCGGGCCGGCGGCGATCGTGAACGCGCACCGCTTCCTCGTCGACTCGCGCGATGCGGCACGCGAAGAGCGGCTCGAGATCATGGCCGACCGCGACGGCGTCTGGCGCTGCCGGACCACGTTCAACTGCGTCGAGGCCTGCCCCCGCGACATCAAGATCACCCGCGCCATCCTCGAGGTCACGAACGAGATCGGACGCGGCGGCCTGCGGTGAGGTTGCTCATCCACACCGACGGGGCCGCGCGCGGCAACCCCGGGCCGGCCGGGGCGGGCGCGATTCTGCGCGATGCCGCCACGGGGGAGACCGTTGCCGAGATCGCGGAGCCGCTGGGGCATGCCACGAACAATGTCGCGGAGTGGACCGCGGTGCGGCTGGCGCTCGAAGAGGCTCGCCGGCTCGGCGCGACGTCACGTCGACCTGCGCATGGACTCGGAGCTCGTCGCGCGCCAGATCAGCGGCATCTACCGCGTCAAGCATCCCGACCTCAAGCCGATCCACGCGGCTGCGATGGAGCTGCTGCGCTCCCTCGACGGCTATACGGTCGGGCCACGTCCCGCGCGAGCTCAACAAGGACGCGGATCGGCTGAGCAACGTGGCCATCGACGGACCCCACGCGGTAGAATGGCGGTCCCTGGAGGCGGCTGGACGGCCGCGGGCGCATCGGTCGAAAGGCCGCGCTCGAGGAAAGTCCGAGCTCCATAGAGCAGGTCAGCGGGTAACGCCCGTCCGCCGTGAGGCGAGGACCAGCGCCACAGTGACGATGCCTCCGGCTTGCCGGAGGAGTGAAACGCGGCAAGCTCTGGCCGGAGCAAGACCGAATAGGGGAGCGCAGGCTGCTCGCTCAGCTCCCGGGTAGGTCGCATAGATGGATGGCCGTCCGTGACCGATGGAGACATCGGATCACGACAGAACTCGGCTTACAGGCCGCCTCCGGGGACATCAACCATCAATGCCGAATCCGGTTGGGTCGGGCAGCGTGGCTCAACCACGGCCGGATGATGAATGTGTTCAGAGGCGGCGGGCGGGCCGACCGAGGCTGTTGCGACAGCCAGCCGCCGGGCGGCGCGCCCGCCGGCTATCAACAAGTCGGTCAGTCCTCATCCTCGCGCCACACGGAGCGTGCCGTGCAGGCATTGCACACCGGCCGCGCCTCGTCCATGGTGCCGAGCGGGAGCGGGTGGTCGCGACCGCCGAGGAGGCAGTCGACCTGGACCAGGGGCGGATCGCCGGGCAGGATGCTGACGTGGCGCACCGAGCAACGGCGAATGCGACCGGTCCGCGGGATCGGTCGGCGCTCGTCGCTCCCCTCGATCGGGTTCAGCGCCATCGGGGTCGCCTCTGCTCGGGAATGGGGTACCGGTACTCCGGCTAGCCTAGGGTCCGTGGCGCGCAGGCAACAATGACGCCTTCGTACCATGCCGGTAAGCCCTCCCGGCTCGTCGCGCGGCACGGAGGGCGAGGGTAGACTCAACCGCCGGCGTCGCGTTCGCGCGACTCCAGCGACCAGTGGAGGGCACGTGTTCGGACGACAAAAGCGCGAGGAAGCCGCCGCCGCGGAAGCGGTACGCGAAGAGGAGCGCCTGGCGCTCTTCGAGCGCCTTGCCCAGCGACCGGAGAACATCTGCCCGTTCCTCGGCCTTGACGGCGAACGGGCGGGGTTCGTTGACGGTGTCAGCGAAGAGCACCGCTGCTTCGCGTTCGGAGATCCGACGCCCCTCTCGGCAGAGCAGCAGACACGGGTGTGCCAGGAGCGCGGGTATGGCAACTGCCCTCGCTACCTCCGCGGCGTGCTGGTCATCCCGACCGAGGAGCTCGAGGCGCTGCGGCAGCGTCGTGGGCTCGAGCCGAAGGAGGCTCCGAGGCCGTCGCCGATGCCACGCGAGGACTCGGGCAGTCGATTCCCGCCGATCCTGTGGGTCGGGCTCCTCTTGCTCATCGTCGCCGTCGGCGGCGCCGGCGCTTACTTCGTGCTCGGCGGCAACCAGCCCGTCGCACAGGCGACTCCATCGCCCAGCCCCGAGCCCTCGACCGCCAGCGAGGCACCTGCTTCCGCTGAGCCGACAGTTCCGGGCACGCCGCTCCCGACACCGCCACCGGTCGCCTGGACCTGGGTCGGCTGCGCCCCGGGAGAGGCATGCGAGCAGGACGAGGTGCGCCGCGGCGAGATGGCGCTGTTCCTCACCCGCGCCTTTGAGCTGCCCGCGTATGAGGGCGAGGACCACTTCACCGACATCGAAGACAGCGTGTACCGCGCCGAGATCAACGCGGTCGCCGAAGCAGGCCTCACAGTCGGCTGCACGGCGACGGAGTACTGCCCCAACGGCCGCGTCACTCGGGGTCAGATGGCGACGTTCATCGTGCGGGCCTTTGGCGTCCCGGGCACGGACACCGACCACTTCACCGACGACAACGCCTCGATCCACCAGGGCGCCATCAACGCCATCTTTGAAGCAGAGATCGCGCAGGGCTGCAGCGGAACGAACTTCTGCCCGGACAATTTCGTCCTGCGCGGCGAGATGGCCGGCTACCTCAGCCGCGCCCTGGACAAGTTCCCACCCGAGTGATCGCCGCCTGATCCGCGGGGGACCCGGTTCTCGGACCGCGCGCTGATCTCGTCCGAGGCGCCTCACACGGGAGGCCGCCGACCCACACAAGGCCTGCAGAAAACCCCTTGACGGGTGGTCTTTGCCCTGTATAGTGGCGCCCTGTGGTTCCAAATGGGGCTGCATGGGGACAAGTGGTGATCAGCAGGGCATATGGATCGACCGTCGTTCCTCACCGGGGAGTTCCGGCACGCACTGGACGATCGAGGCCGCGTCGCGGTCCCGGTGCGGTTCCGTGCGCGCCTGGCCCAGGGAGCGACGCTGGCCCGCTGGCTGGACGGCTGCCTGGCGATCTTTCCGGCGGACACCTGGGAGGACCTGGCGGCGAAGATCCAGTCCCTGCCGACAACCAACGCGGCCGCGCGGCAGTTCGGCCGATTCATGAGCTCGGGGGCGGTCGAGGTGGAGCTCGATCGGCAGGGGCGGGTCCTCATCCCGAGCTATCTGCGCGAGTACGCCGGCCTGACCGGGAGCGAGGTGGTCGTGGTTGGCGCGCTGAACCGGCTGGAGATCTGGGCGGCATCGGCTTGGCAGCCGTACCGGTCCCAGATCGAGGACCAGCCGGAGGCACTCGCAGAGCACCTCGCCGACCTGGGCATCTGAGGATGCCCAGGCCATTGATGCGCTTCCGGGCCGGTCGGCCCGCTGTCCGACAAACGAGGTGCACAGTCACATGGGAGAAGGGCACCTGCCGGTTCTGGTCGACGAGGTTCTTGCCTCGTTGGCCGTCGGTTCCGGCAGCTCCGTGGCTGATTGCACCGTCGGCGGCGGTGGGCACGCCGAGCGGATTCTGGAAGCCACGTCTCCGGATGGTCGCCTGCTCGGCCTCGATGCCGATCGGGCGGCCATCTCGGAGGCGAAACGCGTCCTCGCCCGCTTCGGGGAGCGGGTGGTCCTGCGCCACGCGAACTTCGAGGCGATCTACGACGTGGCGATCGGCAGCGGTCTCGTGCCCCTCGATGCCGTCCTCTTCGACCTCGGTCTCAGCAGCTACCAGCTGGCCGATCCGGACCGGGGATTCAGCTTTGCGGCCGATGCGCCGCCGGACATGAGATTCGATGAAAGCACCGGTCTCTCAGCCCTCGAGCTCATCGACCGCTCATCGGAGCGAGAGCTCGCCGGCATCCTCGCGACGTTTGGTGAGGAACGCCGCGCGGGCCGAATCGCGAAGGCGATCGTGGCGGCGCGCGCGGAGGGCCGCATCGTGACGAGCGCGGAGCTCGCCGCCCTCATCGCCACGGTTGCGCCACCGCGTCCCGGCGGCGCGGATGCCGGTCGGATCCACCCGGCGACGCGCACCTTCCAGGCGCTCCGCGTGGCCGTGAACCGGGAGGTCGAGGTCCTTTCCACCGGTCTCGCCGGTGCTCTCGCCGCGCTCCGACCCGGCGGGCGGATGGCCGTCATCAGCTACCACAGCATCGAGGATCGAATCGTCAAGCGGTTCATCGCGCGCGAGAGCCGCGATTGCATCGAGGATCCGCTGCCACCGGTCTGCACCTGTGGCCACCGCGCGCAGGTGCGCGCGGTCACGAAGGGCATCGTCACTCCCGGTCCGACCGAGGTCCGGGAGAACCGTCGCGCGCGCAGCGCAAAGCTGCGCGTCGCCGAGAAGCTCGCAGTGATGCGCGAGCAGCACGAGGAGGGTTGACCAGCGATGAGCAAGGGACGACCGCGTCACCAGGCCAGCCGGCGCCGGATGTACTCGGCTCGGCAACGGGACCTGCGCCGGCGCCGCCAGCATGCCGCCGCCGGAGGAGGCGTACTGGCTCAGTGACCAGGTGGCGGCCATCGAGATCGAGGAAGGGCTCGAGTTCGAGGCTCCGACCACCATCCCGACCGTTCGGCGCGGTCGCGCCACCGCGGCCTGAGGCCGAGCCGACACGATGGCGGTCATCGGTGCACGACCCGCTTCGAGCCCCTGGTTCGGCCTGCGCCGGCCGGGCTCGGCGCGCCGCCGTCCACCGCCCGCACGCCGGACGAGGCGACCGGGGAGGCTTGCTTCTCGGCTGCACGCACCGACGGACATCCGACCGCTGCTCGTGGCGATCGGGCTCGCGGCCGCCATGGCCCTCTTCTATCTCAGCCAGTCGACCAGCGTCGCCGCTCGCGGCTACGAGATCGACGCCCTCGAGTCGCTGCTTGCCGAGCGCCGTGCGGACCAGCAGCAGCTGATTCTCGACATCGGCCGGGCACGTTCGCCCGCCGTCATCTCGCGCCAAGCCCGGTTCGAGCTCGACCTGGTGCCGCTCGACCCGGATGCCGTGACGTTCGTTCCCGCAGCCGGCGACCCCGCCCATTGATCTAGACCCCGCGGCCGATGGCGGCCGCTCGCATCGGAGTAGTGAATGCTCGCCAGGACCGACAGCCGTGCCCGCGCTCTGGTCCTCCTTCTCGTCGTCGGTCTCGTGGCGACGGCGATCGGGGCGCGCCTGGTGTGGTGGCAGGTGGCCCAGCACGACTGGCTCACCGGCATGGCGCTGCACCAGCTCGCCCAGCATGAGCAGCTGCCGGCGGAGCGCGGAGAGATCACTGACGTCAACGGCGCCCTGCTGGCGAGCTCGGTCGAGCTGCGGTCGGTGTTCGCGACGCCGCCGACGATCGCAGACCCTGCGGCTGCGGCCCGCCAGCTGGCCCCGATCCTCGGCATCGACCGCGAGGAGCTGCGCGCTCGGCTCGCGAGCGACGATCCGTGGGTCTGGCTGCGTCGCCGCCTCGAGCCGGAGGCGGCCGACGCGGTTGCCGCCCTCGGGATCCGGGGCATCGGGATGCTGCCGGAGACGAAGCGCGTGTACCCGGTCGACGGGGTGGCGGCCGAGACGACCATGGCCGCGCAGGTCATCGGCTTCGTCGATGCCGATGGCGTCGGTCGGTATGGCATCGAGGCTGGCGAGGAAGCGCTCCTCGGCGGCGTGCCGGGCATGGTGAGCGCGCAGGAGGACGTCATCGGTCGACGGATCGCCGAGTCGGGGTCGCTCGTGCAGGAGCCGATCGACGGCGCCGACCTGCAGCTGACCATCGACGCCGCGATCCAGAACCTGCTCGAGCGCCGGCTGTGGGCGTCGTTCAACCGGAACCACGCGGTCGGCGCCACGGGCGTGATCATGGACGCCGAGACCGGCGCCATCCTGGCCATGGCCAGCTATCCCTCGTACGACGCGAACCGCTTCGCCACCACTGACGGGGAGCTTTTCTCGAACCCGGCGATCGCCCGCCAATACGAGCCGGGCTCTGTGATGAAGGCCTTCACCGTCGCGGCCGCGCTCGACTCGGACGCCATCACCCTGACCGACACGTTCACCGACGACAACAATCTCCTCATCGGGCGCGTCCGAATCCAGAATGCCGATCGATACGACCATCCTTACGGCCACGGCGACATCACCGCGGGAGATGTGCTGAAGCTGTCGAACAACGTGGGCGCGGCGAAGATCGGGCTCGAGCTGGGAGGTGAGGAGCTGTACGAGGCATTCCTGCGCTTCGGCTTCGGGGCCCCGACCGGGATCGAGCTCGCGGGCGAGGCGTCCGGACGCGTGTGGGACCCGGCCGGCTCGAACGCATCGGGCGACCTGACCACGGCGCAGAACGCCTTCGGCCAGGGGCTCAGCCTGACCGCGGTGCAGCTCGTGGCCGGGTACGCCACGTTCGCCAACGGTGGGCTGCTCGTCCGACCTCACGTCGTGGCGGGCTGGACCGATGCGGACGGCGTCCATCACGATGCCGAGCAGCCTCCGGCGGAACGCGTCATCCGCGAGGAGACCGCCGACACGATGCTCGAGCTGCTCACCGCGGCCATTGACGAGGGCATCGCCCAGGGCGCGCAGATCCCCGGCTACACCGTCGCCGGCAAGACGGGCACGGCCCAGGTCGCCGGCCCCGTCCAGGTCAAGAACTCGGAGGGCGAGACCGTCGAGCGTTGGCAGTACATGAACGGCTGGATCGACTCCAGCTACGTGGGGATCCTGCCGGCCGGGGACCGGAAGCTCGTCACGCTGATCCTGCTGCACCGCCCGGCGGTGTGGGGCCTGTACCGCATGGCCGAGCGCCCCGAGACCGTCTTCGCCGACCTCCTGCCCGAGGTGCTGGACTACCTCGCCATTCCCCCGGATCGGCCGCTCGACGCGGTTGCGCTCCCGTGATGACGATGGACCGACGGCCATCGGCCGCTCCCGCCATCGCGATCGCGGACGTGGCCGCCGCCGTCGGTGGCAGGCTGATGGGGACCGGCGAGATCGTGGTCCGCGGCGCGTCGGTCGACTCGCGGCGGGTGACCGCCGGCTCGCTCTTCGTGGCGCTTCCCGGCGACGCGCGTCGATGGCCATGCGTTCGTGGCCGACGCGGTCAAGGCCGGTGCCGCGGCGGCGCTGGTCGAGCGTGAGCTCGCGCTTCCCGCCGATGTGGCGGTGCCGCTGGTGATCGTCCCCGATGCGCTCCGCGCGCTGGGCGACCTGGCTGCCTGGTGGCGAGCGCGCCACGCCGTTCGCGTCGTCGGCATCACCGGCTCGACCGGCAAGACACTCGCCAAGGAGATCGTTGCCGACGTCCTCTCGGGCGGACTGCGCACGCTCCGCAGCGAGGGCAACCTCAACTCCGAGAGCGGGCTGCCGATGACCCTGCTCAGGCTTGACGCGACGCACGAGGCGGCCGTGCTCGAGATGGGGATGTACACCACCGGGGAGATCGCGCGCCTGGCCGAGATTGCCGAGCCCGAGGTCGGCGTCGTGCTGGCCGTCCACGCCACGCACCTCGAGCGGGCGGGGAGCATCGAGCGCATCGCATCGGCCAAGTCCGAGCTCGCCGGCCGCCCTTCCCGCGGACGGGCTGGCCGTCCTCAACGCCGACGATCCTCGCGTGGCCGCGATGCGCGACCTGACCCGCGCACGAACGTGGACGTTCGGGCTGGGAGTGACGTCGGACGTGCGCGCCGAGGATGTCGTCAGCCGTGGCCTGGCCGGCACGGAGTTCACGCTCCACGCTCCGTGGGCCACCCGTCGCATGCGCAGCGGCACACCGGGCCGCCACCTCGTCCCGCACGCGCTCGCGGCGGCGGCGGTCGCGGAGTGGATGGGCATCCCGATCGACGCGGTTGCCGCGGGCCTCGAGGCCGGCAGTGGCGCGGAGCATCGCATGGCGATCGCCACAGGCGTGTCCGGGGCGACCGTGGTCGACGACACCTACAACGCGTCGCCGGTCAGCGTCGCGGCCGCACTCGCCTTCCTGGCCGAGACGCCGCTGGCCCCGGGCGGCCGACGCATCGCGGTGCTCGGCGACATGCTCGAGCTCGGGCCGGACGAGGAGCGGCTGCACACGGAGATCGGCGCCACCGCCGCGGGCGCCGAGCGACGTAGTCGTGGCCGTCGGGACGCGGGGCGCGTGGATCGCGGAAGGAGCCGAGCGGGCTGGCGCGCGCAGCGTCGTGCGCGCCGAGGACGCGAATGAGGCAGCTGACGTCCTGGAGCGCGACTTCGCGCCGGGCCCATCCGACATCGTGCTCGTGAAGGGGTCCCGCGGGATCGGCCTCGACCGGACGGTCGAGCTCATCGTCGAGGCAGGCACATGACGCTCGTCACCATCGTCGGAGCGCTGCTCGCCGCCTTCGCGTTGATGATGGTCCTCGCACCGATCTACATCGGCCTGCTGCGCCGCCTCGGCTACGGCAAGCAGATTCGCAGCGACGGGCCGGAGGCCCACCTCGGGAAGGCGGGCACGCCGACGATGGGCGGGATGCTCATGGTCGCCGTCGTCCTCTTCCTGGCCATGGCCCTGCGCATCGAGGACGCCGCCACGCTGACGCCGATGCTGACGCTCATGGGGGTCGGCATCCTCGGCGCGGTCGACGACTTCGTCAACGTGCGGAGCGGGATCGGGATGCGCGGCCGATGGAAGCTGGTGTGGCAGACGATCGTCGCCATCCTGGCCGGCTACTACATCCAGCGGCACTTCGACATCACCGCCATCAACATTCCGGGCCTCGGCGAGGTCGTCATCGGTCCGGTGCTGTTCGTGGCGTTCGTGGCGTTCGTGATCGTCGGGACGAGCAACGCGGTGAACATCACCGATGGGCTCGACGGGCTCGCCGGGGGAGTCCTCATCTTCAGCTTCGTGGCCTACCTGCTCGTCAGCCTCGTCCCGATCGAGGGCGTGAAGCTGGCCCAGCCGAACCTGGCGATCCTGTGCGCCCTCATCATCGGCGTGCTCGTGGGCTTCCTCTGGTTCAACGTGCACCCCGCCCAGATCATCATGGGCGACTCGGGGTCGCTCAGCCTCGGCGCGACCCTCGCGGTCGTGGCCACCGTGAACGGCCAGCTGCCGCTGCTGGCGATCGTCGGCATCGTCTTCTTCGCGGTGATCATGAGCGTCGTGCTCCAGGTGCTCAGCTACCGGCTGCGCGGGCCGCCGCATCTTTCGCATGGCGCCCCTTCACCATCACTTCGAGCTGGTGGGCTGGGCCGAGGAGAAGATCACGGTCCGGTTCTGGATCGTGGCCGCGCTGGCGGGGATCCTCGGGTTCTCGATCTTCCTCGTCAGCGTGAACGGGGCCACTGGCCGATGATGACCGCCTCGCCGGCTCCCATCGCCTCCGCGGCCGACCTTCGCGGTCGACGCGCCATCGTGCTCGGCCTCGCCCGCTCCGGCGTTGCTGCCGCCCGCTTCCTCGCCGATCAGGGGGCGACGGTGACGGTCTACGACCGCCGATCGGCCGACGAGCTCGCCGATGCGATTGCTTCCCTCGAGGATCGCCCGATCTCGCTGGCCCTCGGCGTCGAGCCAGGCGTCGCGCGCGACCTCCTCGGTCGGAGCGGACCTCGTTGTCACCAGCCCCTCGGTCTCGCCACGCTTCCCGACGACCGACGCCTGGCTGCGCGAGGCGCTGACGCAGGCCGAGGCGCGAGGCACCGAGCTCGTGAGCGAGGTCGAGCTGTTCCTGCGGCTCACCCGCGCCCGCGTCCTGGCCGTGACCGGCACGAAGGGCAAGACCACCTCCACCGCGCTCGTTGCGGCGATGCTCGAGGCCGCGGGCATTCCGTCGGTAATGGGCGGCAACATCGGGACGCCGCTCGTCGAGCAGTCACTCGACCTCTCGCCGGCGACGTGGGCCGTGCTCGAGCTCTCGGAGCTCCAGCTTCCGACGATCAGCCGCGGTGCGGACGTCGCGTTGTACACGAACATCGGCGCCGATCACCTCGACCGCCACGGCAGCGTCGAGGCCTACCGGGCGGTCAAGGCGCGGCTCGCCGAGCTGCGTCCGGCGACGGGCACGGTCGTCCTCAACGCCGACGACCCCGGGTGCGTCGAGCTGGGAGGCCGGCTGCCCGCTGATCGCCTGGCGTGGTACGGGCTCGCACCCGCGGGCCGGCAGCCGCTTGCCGCCACGGTCGAGGGCAACATGATCACCCTCGCCGGTGAGCCGCTCATCTCCGTCGCCGACGTCCCGCTGCCCGGCCGCCACATGCGAGCCAACGTCCTCGGTGCCGCCGCCGCGGCGCACCTGGCCGGCGCCGAGTCCTCGGCGATCGGGCGGGCCATCCGGGAGTTTCCGGGCGTCCCGCATCGGCTGGAGACAGTCGGCAACGTGAACGGCGTGCGCTGGGTGAACGACTCGCAGGCCACCATCCCGATGGCGGCGATCGCCGCGCTCGATGCCTTCGATGCGCCGATCGTGGTCATCGCCGGCGGCCAGGGCAAGGGACTCGAGCAGGAGCCGTTCGCGGAGGCGATCGTCGCCCACTGCCGGGTGGCGGTCCTGATCGGGGAGACCGGCGAGGAGCTCGAGAACCTCGTGGCCGGCCGCGTGCCGGTGCGACGCGCGTCGTCGATGGACGAGGCGGTCAGCCCTGGCGAGCGGCGTGGCGCAGGCGGGGGATGTCGTGGTCCTGGCCCCTGCCGCGGCCTCGTTCGACATGTTCGCCGACTACGCCGCGCGCGGCGACGCGTTCCGCGCTGCCGTCGGCCGGATCGGAGTCGGACCGATGAGCGCCGTCGCGGTCGCCAGGCCCGCCACCCGCACCGGCGTCTCACGGTCGCGCCCGAAGGGTGGCGTCCGACGCGAGCGGCACGAGCCGGCGTGGGCGCTGCTCCTGGCGGTGCTGGCGCTCACGGCCTTCGGGATCGTGATGGTGTACTCGGCGTCGAGCGTTCGCTCCTACTTCACGACCTCGGACCCGGCAACGCAGGGCCTCGAACAGCTCGTGTGGGCCATCCTCGGCGTGGGCGGCCTGCTGGTGACGATGCGCCTCGACTTCCGTCACCTCCGCTACCTGGCGATCCCGATCTTCGTCGTCACCCTTGTCCTGCTGGCGCTGGTGCTGCATCCGAGCATCGGGGCCGAGATCAACGGCTCCCGGCGCTGGATCGTCATCCCCGGCGTCGGCACGCTGCAGCCGGCCGAGTTCGCCAAGCTCGCGGTCATCCTCTACCTGGCCCATTGGCTCGACCGCCGCGGCACCGAGGCGCGGGGCTTCGCGAACGGGTTCATCCCGTTCGGGCTGCTCGTCGCCCCGGGGTTCCTGCTCATCGCCGCCGAGCCGGACCTCGGCACTGCCGGCGTCTACGTGATCATCGCCATCAGCATCTTCTTCATGTCCGGCGCCAACCTGCTGTACCTGGGGATCATCGGCGCTGCCGTGATGGGAGCGGCGTGGGTGATGATCTCGAGCACGAGCTACCAGCTGGAGCGGGTGCGGACCTTCATGGACCCGTTCAGCGACCCCCTTCAGAGCGGCTACAACACGATCCAGGCGCTGCTCGCGCTCGGCCTGGGAGGGCTCACCGGGCTCGGGCTCGGGGAGAGCCGCCAGAAGTTCCTCTACCTGCCGGCGCCGTCCACCGACTTCATCTTCGCCATCGTCGGCGAGGAGTGGGGCCTCGTCGGCACCCTGGCGGTGGTCGTCGCTGTTCCTCGTGATCGCGTACCAGGGCTACCGGATCGCGATCACCGCGCCGGACACCTTCTCCGGCCTGGTCGCCTGCGGGATCACGACCTGGCTCGTGGTCCAGGCCTTCGTCAACATGATGGTGGTCACCGCGCTCATGCCGGTGACCGGCATCCCGCTTCCGTTCATCAGCGCCGGCGGATCGGCGCTGACCATCAACCTCGCGGCGGTCGGCATCCTGCTGTCGATCAGCCGCGAGACCACCCCGACAGGATCATTGCGAGATGCGGTATTCGGTGTCGGGCGGCGGGACAGGCGGGCACGTGTACCCCGCGCTGGCCGTCGCACGAGCGCTCCGCGACGCGCGACCCGACGTTGAGCTCGACTACGTCGGTGGAGCGCGTGGCTTCGAGCGCCGAGCTCGTGGCCAGCCACGAGCTGCGCGGCCAGCTCACGCTACCACGAGCTCATCGTCCGCTCGCTGCGGTCGGCCGGGATCTCGCATCACGTCGTCCTCGACCCGGCTCGCCTCGGCGCATCGGTGCCGCAGGCATGGCTGGCTCCTCGGAAAGCTCGCGCCGGCAGCCGTGTTCACCACCGGCGGGTATCTCGCCCTTCCGCTGGTCCTCGCCGCTCGGATGCGCCGTATCCCGACGCTCGTCTGGGAGGGGAACGTGCAGCCCGGGCGGGCGACCCGCGCCATCGGCCGCTACGCGACCCGCGTCGCCGTCAGCTTTCCCCCGACGCTCGATGCATTCCCGGGCAACTCCTTCGTCTCGGGCACTCCGATCCGCTCGTTCGCGGGGATCGATCGCGAGGCGGCGCAGGCATGCATTCGGCCTCGATCCAGGCGATCGGCTCATGCTCATCTTCGGCGGGTCGCAGGCGGTGGCCAGGTTGAGCTCCGCCACGTTCGACGCGCTCCCGCGCCTGCTCGCGGACTGGCACGTCCTCCACGTGGCCGGCGAGAAGGGCATGGCCGATGCGAGCGCTGCCCGCCAGGCACTGCCCGAGGCGCTGCGGCCGCGCTACGCCGCGGAGCCCTTCCTGACCGATCGCATGGCCGATGCACTCGTCGCCGCGGACCTCGTCCTCGGGCGTGCCGGGCTCGTCGACCTGCGCCGAGATCGCCGCTGTCGGCGTGGCCTCGATCCTGGTGCCGTACCCCTACGCCGGCGCGCACCAGCGCTACAACGCGAGGTACTTCTCCGAGCAGGGCGCCGCAGTCGCCGTGCCCGACGAGGCGCTCGACGCCGACCGGCTGGTGACCGAGGCCACGGCGCTGCGCGACGACGCGACGCGCGGGTCCATGGCGGCCGCCGCCAGGACGCTTGGCATGCCCGATGCCGCCGCGCGCACTGGCCGCCGAGCTGATCGCACTGGCCGAACGCCGAGATGCGGATGCGGATGCGGGAGGCGCCACATGATCGCCACCGCAGTCGAGCGCCTCGATGCCCTCGCCGCCGAGCGCGGGATCGAGCTGCGCGCCGACGTGCCGCTGGCTCCCCTGACCACCCTGCGCGTTGGCGGGCCGGCCGAGCGCCTCGCCGCACCCGAGTCGATCGACGAGCTGGTGGCCCTGCTCGATCTCGCCGCGGAGGCTGGGGTCCCGGCCTTCATGCTCGGAAAGGGCAGCGACATCGTCGTGGCTGATGCGGGCATCCGCGGGCTGGTCATTCGGACGCGCGCCGACGCAGTGAGCATCGAAGGGCACAGGGTCCGCGCCGAGGCAGGCGTCGCCATGGCTTCGCTGGCGCGGCGATGCGCCCGTGCCGGACTGGCGGGATTCGACTGGGCCATCAGCATCCCCGGCACGTTCGGCGGCGCGATCTGGGCCAACGCCGGGGCCCACGACGGGGAGATGGCCGGCGTCGTCCGCGAGGTCGACGTCTACGACGCGGCTCGCGGGCGCCGGCGCCTGGCCGCCGCCGAGTGCGGGTTCGCCTACCGAGAGTCGCGTTTCAAGCACGGCGCCGACGTGGTGCTGGGCGGGACGATCGAGCTCGAGGCCGGCGATCCGACCACGATCGAGGCGCTCGTCGACGACCACCAGGCCACGCGTCTTCGTACGCAGCCGCTGGCCGACCAGAACGCGGGCAGCGTGTTCCGCAACCCGCCCGGCGATCATGCCGGCCGCCTGATCGAGGCCGCCGGCCTCAAGGGACACCGCGTCGGGACGGCCAGCGTGAGCACCCTCCACGCCAACTTCATCGTGACCGACCGCGGCGCCGCTCGCGCCACCGACGTCCGAGCGCTCGGCGACGTCGTACGCGCCACGGTCGCCGATCGGTTCGGGGTCGAGCTGGCCTACGAGATCGAGTTCGTCGGGGCCTGGGATGCCGAGCCGGAGGCCCGATCGTGAGCCGCGTGCGCGTCGGCATCTTCGCCGGCGGCCGTTCGGCGGAGCACGAGGTGAGCGTCGCGTCGGCCGAGGCCGTGCTCCGCGCCATCGATCGCAACCGCTTCGAGCCGTACCTGCTCTACATCGACCGCGAGGGCGGCTGGCACCTGCCCGACGGACCCGCCCCCCTCCTGGATTCAGGGACGACGCTGGCCGGCCTGCTCGGGGCCGCCAGCCCGTCCGAGGAGGTCGCGCGGGCTGCGAGCACACGAGCCGGCTCGTGCGGCCGCCGATGCATCGCACGCGGTCGCTCCTCGCAGCGCCGTCCGGTCGCTGGCGGATGCGATCGACGTCGCCTTCCTCGTCGTCCACGGGCCCTACGGCGAGGACGGAACGCTGCAGGGGTTCCTGGAGCTGGCGGGCATCCCGTACGTCGGGTCGGGGGTGCAGGCAAGCGCGGTCGCCATGGACAAGGTCGTCTTCAAGGACGTGATGCGTGGGCACGGCCTGCCGGTCGTCGACTCGACGTGGTTCCGTCACGGCACCTGGCTCCGCGAACCCGAGAGGGTGACTCGCGAAGTGGGCGAGCTGCTCGGCCCGCGGACCGTCGTCAAGCCGGCGCGCCTCGGGAGCAGCATCGGAATGAGCATCGCGCACGACCTCGACGAGCTGCCGGCCGCGCTGGACGAGGCGTTTGCCCATGACCCGAAGGTCATCGTGGAGGCGTACATGGCAGACGCCCGCGAGCTCGAGTGCGGCATCCTCGGCACCGATGAGCCGATCGTCTTCGAGCCAGGCGAGATCCGCTCCAGCAACGAGTTCTACGACTACGAGGCCAAGTACGTGCCCGGACTGGCCGACGTCGAGCCGCGCGCGGCGATCGACCCCGAGATGTCGTCCCGGTTGCGAGAGCTGTCGCTCGCCGCGTACCGCGCCATCGACGGCGCGGGGCTGGCCCGCGTCGACTTCCTGGTGACCCCCACCGACGCGTACATCAGCGAGATCAACACGCTTCCCGGATTCACCGCCACGAGCATGTATCCGAAGCAGGCCGAGCTGGCGGGCATCGCTTTCGGCGAGCTCATCTCCCGGCTGGTCGAGCTCGGACTGGAGCGGGAGCGATGAAGCTCAAGCCGCAGCCCCCTCGCCCGAGCCGGCCGAAGCGGGCCTCGACACCGCGTCGCGCCGCGTCACGCAAGCGCCCCGGCAGTGGTCGAGGGGCGAGCCGGCCCACAACGCCGCTCCGCAGGCGCATTGGCGCTCGACTGCCGTCCATCCGGCGGCTCCTGGCCGGCACTGGGGCAGTCGCGGTGGTGGCGGCCATCGTGGCGCTGCTGAACGGTCCCTGGCTGCGGGTCGGCGAGGTCGCGTGGGAGGGAGATGCCTTCACGCTGGCCGACGACGTCGCCGCCATCCTCGAGGACGCGCGGGGCGAGAGCGTGCTCGCCGTCGATACCGGCGCACTCCGGCATCGGATCGAGGCCCTGGACTCGGTGAGCGGTGCCACCGTCGCCGTTTCGCTCGGCGGTTCGGTGACCGCGACGATCGTCGAGCCGGCGCCCGCGTTCGTTTGGGAGACGCCGATCTGGCGCTTCGTTGGAGGCGCCGACGGCAGGCTCGTGGCACGGGAACGGGCGAACCGCACGCTCGCCCCGGCATTCGCCGAGCTTCCGCGCCTCACCGACCACCGTCCGTCCAGTCGGGTGCTCGCCGTGGGCGACGTGATCCCCGAGGCGCTCGTGCGCGTCGCGACTCGGCTCGCCGCGGTCGACCCAGAGGTGATGGGCTCCGACGCACCCCGCTTCGCGATCCACCTCGACAACGACGTCGGGATCCGGCTCGTCGCGGAGGACCCGGGCTGGGAGATCGCCCTCGGCGCCTTCGGGGCCGATCCGGGCGAGTCCGCGGCCGATGCGGAGGCCCGGCTGGACCGCCAGCTCACGGCCATTCGCACCCTATTCGCGACGCGGGACGAGGCCGAGCTCGGCTGGGTGGATGCCCGCAACCCGGGGAAGGTATATTTCCGTGCCAAGGGTTGAGCCCGTTGCCGGGAGCCGGTGCCCCGCCCGCCCAACTCCACGCTCAGGGTGCCTCCCAGATGTGGCTTCCGCTCGTTGGTCTCGCGCTCGGGATCGCGCTCGGGCTCGTGCTCAACGTGAACGTGAGCCCGGACCTGGCGCGCTACACCGCGGTGGCGATCCTGGCCGGCCTCGACTCGGTGCTCGGCGCCATTCGCGCCGAGCTGGACGCCCACTACGACAACCGGATCTTCATCAGCGGCTTCATCACCAACACGCTGGTGGCGGTGGCCCTGACGTTCGTCGGCGATCGGCTCGGCATCGACCTCTACCTGGTTGCCCTCTTCGCCTTCGGGCTGCGCATCTTCCAGAACGTCGCGCTGATCCGGCGCCACTTCCTGTAGGCTCGACCGGCACCCATGGCGCGCTCGGGCGCGCCCGACGCAGGAGGTAGCTTGGAACGCGAAGCGGTCCTGGTCGCGATCGACGCTGGGACGACGAAGGTCACGACCCTCATCGGCGAGGTCGGGACGCACCGGTGACGTGAACGTCATCGGCTACGGCATCGCGCCGTCGATGGGCATGAAGAAGGGGATGGTCGCCAACATCGACCAGACCGTGCAGTCCATCGGCTCCAGCGTCGAGAAGGCCGAGCGCCTCAGCGGCTACAAGATCAGCTCGGCGTTCGTCGGCCGTCGGCGGCTCGCACATCTCCTCGCAGAACTCGCGCGGCGTGGTGGCCGTCTCCGGGCACAAGCGCGAGGTGAGCCGCGAGGACATCGCGCGCGCCACCGAGGCCGCCCGCGCCGTCCAGGTCCCGTCGAACCGCGAGATCCTCCACGTCGTGCCGCGCGACTACATCGTCGACGGCCAGGAGGGGATCAAGGACCCGCTCGGCATGAGCGCGGTGCGGCTCGAGGTCGAGACCCACATCGTCGCGGGCGCAGCGACGTCGGTCCAGAACCTGTCCAAGTGCATCGTCAGCTCGGGCGTCCAGATCGACGAGATGGTGATCAGCTCGCTCGCCGCGGGCGAGGCCACCCTGACCGATACCGAGAAGGAGCTCGGCGTCCTCGTCGCCGACATCGGCGGCGGCACGACCGACATCGCGATCTTCGTGGACGGATCGGTCTATCACACCGCCGTGCTGCCGGTGGGCGGCGATCAACGTCACGAACGACGTGGCCATCGGCCTGCGCACGAGCCTCAACCTGGCCGAGGAGATCAAGATCAAGCACGGCACCGCCAACCTCGCCGACGTCGAGCCCGAGGAGCTCATCAACGTTGCGGTCCTCGGCGAGGCCTCGGGCCAGACCATCCAGCGACGCAAGCTGTGCGAGGTCATCGAGGCGCGGATGGGGGAGATCTTCGGGCTCATCCGCGAGGAGGTGAAGCGCTCCGGGCACGCCGGGATGCTGCCCGCCGGCGCGGTCCTGACCGGCGGTGGCGCCCGCCTCGCCGGAGCCGATGCGCTGGCGCGGGAGACGCTCGACATGCCGGTCCACGTCGGGTCGCCGCAGGGCGTGGGCGGGCTGATGGACCAGATCGGCAACCCCGCCTTCAGCACGCCGCTCGGCCTGCTGCTGTGGGGCGCGCACCACCTCGGCGAGGAGCCGATCGGCTACGGCGCCGCCAACGGCACGAACCCGCTGTCGCGCGTCGGCGACTGGTTCAGGAACCTGTTCCCCGGATAGCACACCCCGTTTTCGTGGACATCGCACCGTGGCATCCACCGTCGACATCCCCGGCTGTGGATAAGTCGGACGCGTGGATTGTGGAAAACGTCCGACGACGTCATACGGGGATCGGTATCATCGGTCAAACCCGTCGTGCGCTCGGGTTTGCCGCAGACGAAGACCACCTCAGAGGGCCACCCGACATGCCGCTTCGCTCCGATTCCGAGAACTTCGCACTCATCAAGGTCATCGGCGTCGGAGGCGGGGGCAGCAACGCCGTCAATCGGATGATCCGCGCCGAGATGATGGGCGTGGAGTTCATCAGCGTGAACACCGATGCCCAGGCGCTCCTCCAGAGCGACGCGCCGCACAAGATCCGCATCGGCGACAAGCTGACCCGTGGCCTGGGCGCCGGAGCCGATCCGAGCGTCGGCCAGCGCGCGGCGGAGGAGGACTCGGAGAAGATCTACGAGGCGCTCAAGGACGCCGACATGGTCTTCATCACCGCCGGCATGGGCGGCGGCACCGGCACGGGCGCCGCACCGATCATCGCGGAGATCGCCAAGGACCTCGGCGCGCTGACCGTCGGCGTCGTGACGAAGCCGTTCAGCTTCGAGGGCATGCGCCGCAAGCTCGTGGCCGAGCAGTACACCGAGGCCCTCAAGGAGAAGGTCGACACCCTCATCACCATCCCGAACGACCGGCTGCGCGAGGTCGTCGACAAGAAGACCTCGATCGTCGACGCGTTCCGCGTGGTCGACGACGTGCTGCGCCAGGGCGTGCAGGGCATCAGCGACCTCATCACGGTGCCCGGCCTGATCAACCTCGACTTCGCCGACGTGAAGACGATCATGCGCGACGCCGGCTCCTCGATGATGGGCATCGGCACCGGCACCGGCGAGAACCGCGCGGTGGAGGCGGCCCGGGCGGCCGTCATGAGCCCGCTGCTCGAGGTCAACATCACCGGCGCGCGCGGCATCCTGTTCAACGTCACCGGCGGCTCGGACCTCGGCCTGTTCGAGGTCAACGAGGCGGCCGAGGTGATCAAGGAGGCCGCCGATCCGGAGGCCAACATCATCTTCGGCACCGTCATCGACGACCGGATGCGCGACGAGGTGAAGGTCACCGTCATCGCCACCGGCTTCGACGGCACGCGCAAGCCGAAGCAGCAGAAGCAGTTCGGCGCCGAGGCCGCGCCGGGGATCGAGTCCTCGCTCGACGAGCGCAGCCGCGAGATCCTCGCCGAGATCGAGCGCGATCGCGAGGAGAAGCAGGCGCTATCGGACCAGATGGGAACCGAGTCGCCGTTCGCAAGGCCCTCGGAGCGCGAGGCGACCGAGGTTGCGGCGCCGGAGCGAAAGGCGGTCCCGGTGCAGGGCAGCCTCGAGAAGCCGTCCTACAGCGAGACCGACCTCGACATCCCGAGCTTCCTGCGCCGCAAGTCCGACTGACCGATGCGGGCGCCACGCCCGCGCATCCGACCGCGAGCCCCGGCCGAGCGCCGGGGCTTCGCCTTCGCGGCCATCACGTTGACGGCCCGGCACGCGCCGCGCACGATGCATCTCCCGAGCCGGAGCCGGGACCCATGACCGCATCTTCGGCCGCTCGCATCATCATGGCCTCTCGCCATCGCGGCCAGCACGATTGCCCTGGTCGCCGTGGCTATCCTCGTCGCGGCGCACCTGTCGGACCGATTCCACGTCACCTACGTCTCGGGCACCTGGATCGCGCTCGCGCATGCCGCCAACGAGGGTCTGTTCTACCCGCCGCTCTTCGATGGAGAGTATTTCGGCGGGACCCGCTACATGCCCGTGCCGAGTCCTCCTTCACGCGGCCGCTGCCCGCCTGACTGGCGAGTACCTCCTCTCGGGCAAGGTGATCGACATCGCGGCGATGGCACTGCTCCTGGGCGTGCTGTACGTGATCCTGGTGCGTCGCGGCGCGAGCCGCTGGCTCGGGGCGACGTTGGTCGCGGGAGTCCTCGTCACCGAGGTTGGCCTGATCGCTGCGTTCGGGATCCGTCATGAGGCCATCCCCACGGTTCTCCAGCTGGCCGCGGTTGCTCTGATTGCGTGGCGGCGGCCGTCGTTGAGGACCGTCGCAATCGCCGCAGTCCTCTGTGTCTTGGCCCTCTTCGCCAAGTTCTCTGCGGTCTATGCCGTCCTCACGATCCTTGTCCTCCTCAGGAAGGACCGAGCGTCTGTGGCGACGTTCATCGCGGTCGGCCTGGTGGGACTTGCGGCCGGGTTGACGATCATGCACGTATTGACCGGTGGGAGGTTCGCAGACACCCTCCTGCAGTCGTCAGTCGGCGACTACTCGGTGGAGAGCTTCATCCGCGCACCGGCCCGGCTGGTGTGGTTGCTCCGCTATGCGCCGGCCGCGCTGCTCTTGCTGGCGTTTACGCTGATCGTGCAGATCCAGGCGCGGCGCCCGAGCGTTGGGCCCTATGAGGTGGCACTGGTCATGGCTGGGCTGACGACGACGATCATTCTCCTGGACCGCGGGGCCTCAGGGAATCATCTGCTCGATCTTGCCGTCCTCATCCCCATCGTTGCGCTCGATGCCGTCCGACCGCGCGACGGGACGCGCCCCCGGCGGACCACCAACGCGGCCGCTCAGGCCCTGCCGTTCGTGGCCACCCTCGGAGTACTCATCGGGGGCGCCGTGTACGTGGCGGACGCGATCCCCACCGCCGTTCGGCAGCTACGAACCGGGGTCGTCGAGCCGCGCTATGACGCACACCCACTCGCCCCCGGAAGCGTGGCTGACACGCTGCTTTCGGAAGACCCGTACCTTCCGGTTTCCCTCGAGCGGCGACCCATCGTCCTCGACCCCTTCATGCTTTCGCAACTGGGAGAACTTCACCCCGAGTGGATTCAGTCGCTCGCAGAGCGGATTGAACGCCAGGAGTTCACGCGGGTGGTCCTGCTCATGGACATCAATGACCCCGACGCCGACGCCTTCTACACCGATAACCACCTCGGGCCAGGCGTGCTGAGCGCGATGCGCGAACGCTACCGCCTGGTGACGACGATTCCTGCTACGGGCACGTGGGTTGGGACGTACTTCGTCTATGAGCCCAATGGGCAGGAGTCACCATAGGCGCCGATGGACATCGTCGGCACCGAGCCGCCCAGCGTCGAGCAGATCGCGAAGCGGAACGCGCATCTGCTGAGCCGCCTGCGTGAGGCGGCCGCTGCCAACGGCCATGACCCCGAGCGGCTGCGGATCGTGGCGGTCACGAAGGGGCACAGCATCGAGGTCGTCCGGAGCGCCGTCGAAGCGGGACTGATGATCCTTGGCGAGAACCGTATCCAGGAGGCCGAGCCGAAGATCGCCGCGCTGCCGGACCTCGAGTGGCACCTCGTCGGGCGGCTGCAGTCGAACAAGGCGCGGCGCGCGGTGCGCGCGTTCGCCACCATTCACTCGATCGACAGCGTGGAGCTTCTGCGGCGCGTCACGACGATCGCCGGCGAGGAGGACCACGAGCCGACCCTGCTCCTCCAGGTCAACGTGAGCGGCGAGGCGTCGAAGGCCGGTATGGCCTCTGCAGAGGCTCCTGGTTTCGGACGCGGTCGCATCGGTCCGAGAGGCGCACGTGGCCGGCCTGATGACGATCGCGCCCATGGGCGCATCGGTCGAGGAGGCGCGGGCGGTTTTTCGGAGGCTCAGGAAGCTCCGGGACGAGCTGGAGCAGGCGGCCGGCATCGGCCTGCCGGAGCTGTCGATGGGCATGTCCGCCGATGCCGAGGCGGCCGCGGCGGAGGGGGCGACGCTCGTGCGGATCGGGACGGCGCTGTTCGGGCCGAGATCGGGCCTGACGCGGTATCCTGCGGGCCGTGCAGGCCATCCTCATCACGTTCATCCAGATGCTGGTCACGGTCTTCTGGGTGCTGCTCATCGCTCGCGTCGTCCTGAGCTGGGTGAACCCCATGGGCGGCGGCGCCGTGGCGGCGACCGTCTACCAGCTGACCGAGCCGATCCTCGCTCCCATCCGGCGCGTCCTGCCGTCGACGGGCGGCCTGGACTGGTCGCCGCTCGTCGCGATGCTGCTCCTCGGGGTCATCCTGCGCGTCATCGTCCGCCTGTAGCGCCACGGGGAGGCCGATGGCCACGCTCGACCTCCGGGTCATGCCTCGAGCATCCGCCGATCGGGCGGGCCCGGTCATCGACGGCGTCCTCCAGGTCCGCGTCACGCGGCCGCCGGCCGACGGCGAGGCCAACCGCGCCGTCCTGAAGCTGGTGGCCGCTGCGCTGCACGTTGCTCCCAGCCGGCTGGTGCTCGTCGCCGGCGAGGCGCGGACCGCCACAAGCGAGTCCGCATCGAAGGGATCGAGGCATCGGAGCTCTGGCCCGGCGTCTCGCCGCCATCGGCTCACATTGATGGCCAGATGCCCTCAGGGCTGACTACTGCCGGCTCCCCGAGGGGCGATTGGCTCAGCTGGTTAGAGCGCACGGTTCACATCCGTGAGGTCACTGGTTCGAATCCAGTATCGCCCACCACCCTCCTCGCTTCGGCCCGCACCCTCGCCTGATGGTCGATCGCGCGCTTCGCGTCGTCCTCACCACCGAGTCGTACCTGCCCTACGTCTCGGGCGTCACCGTCTCGGTCGACGCACTGGCTCGTGGGCTCGGCTCCGCGGGCCTCGACGTGCTGGTGGTGGCGCCGCGGCCCTTTGATGAGACCTCGATCGTGGGCGTCGGGTCGCCCGGGCCTGAGCCGACCTACGCCTGGCTTCCCTCGTACCAGCTGCCACGAGTGGTACCGACTGGCTACCGAATGGCATGGCCGAATCCCGGAGCGGCAGCCTGGCGCACGGCACGCGAGTTCGGGCCCGACATCGTCCACGCCCACTCGCCGTTCGTGACCGGGCTCGGGGCGCGCCGCCTCGCCAGGGCCATTGGCGCGCCGCTGGTCTTCACGCATCACACTCGCTTCGGTGACTATCGCCACTATCTCGGCCCACTCGCGGCTCCCGGCGCAGCATTGGCCGATGCGTTCCTGCGACGCTTCTGGGCAGGATGCGCGGCGATCGTCGCACCGGGCTCAGACCTGGCGGCCGACATCCGCTCCCGCCTGCCGGAGGAGCGCCACGAGCGCGTCCACGTCATCCCGACCGGAATCGATGTTGCGGCGATCGCCGAGCTGGTCCCGGTCGACCCCCGGCCGCTGGCGGGATGGCCGTCGGGCGTGCCCGTCGTGGGAACTCTGGGGCGGCTGGCGCCCGAGAAGAGCCAGGAGCTGATCCTCGACGCGGTTTCGCACCTTCCCGAGGCACGGCTGTTGGTCGTGGGGAGCGGACCCTCCGAACTGGAGCTGCGGGCGCGTGCCGCCGCACCCGACCTTGCGGGGCGAGTCCACTTCGCCGGGGCGCTGCCGCGCATGGAGGCCCTCGCAAGGCTCGGTGGCGCGGATGCGTTCGCCGTTGCGTCGCAGACGGAGACCCAGGGCCTCGTGCTCGCCGAGGCGCTGAGCCTGGGCCTGCCGGCGGTCGCAATCGACGGGCCGGGAGTGCGCGACTCGGTTCGTGACGGCGTCGATGGCATCGTCGTGGACTCCGAGCCCGCCGCGACCCGTTACGAGCGTCTCGCGTCGGCGCTGGGCGGCATCCTGGCCGACGATGAGCTGCGCCTCCGCCTGGCATCCCGGGCCAAAGAGGACGCGGGCCGATTCTCGATCGCGGGACGCGTCGCGGAGGTCGTGGGCCTGTATCGGGAGCTTATCCGTGGCTGAACCGGAGCCCGACGGATTTCCCTTGCGCACCGAATCGGCGGGCGTACAATGCCGGCCATGCGAGTGAGTCTGGTCGGCCGCCTCGTTTCCCACCCCGCCATCGACTTCGGCGCCGAGCGCAGCTCGGTGCATCGGTCGCGCCTTGGCCTCGACCGGCTGCAGATCGTCTACCACCGGCCCCGCCGCGCGACGCTGCCGTCCGCGGGCGTCGCCGCGCTGCGATCCCAGACGAGTCGATTCACGTTCCCGACGATCCGCCACGCGAGCCACCGACCGGCTCGAGGCTCCGCCCTCCCCTTCGGCCTGCCTCGCGCCCCTCGCGCCTGACCGCGCGAGCGTGCCGATCCTGCGTACTGCCCGGGCCACATCAGCCGGAGGCGTCGTGTACCGAGCCGTCGACGGTGGCAGCGAGGTCGCGCTTGTGCACCGCCGGTCACCGCCGCTGTGGGCCCTCCCCAAGGGCACACCCGATGCCGGCGAGACGCTCGAGGAGACCGCCCTCCGCGAGACGCGGGAGGAAACCGGCCTCGAGGTCATGATCGACCAGCCGATCCGGTCGATCCGCTACTTCTTCGTGCGCGGCTCGACCCGCTTCCATAAGACGGTCCACTTCTTCCTCATGCAACCGGTGGGTGGCAGCATGGATGCCCACGACGCCGAGTTCGACGAGGTCCGCTGGGTCGATCTTCACGAAGCGCTGGCGGTCCTCAGCCATGCCACCGAGCGAAGCGTCCTGGAGGAGGCGGCGGAGCTGATCCGCGACCGCGCCGAAGCCACGGCGTGATCGAGGCGTCGGAACTCCGGCGCACGCCGCTCCACGCCGAGCACGTTGCCCTCGGCGCGCGGCTCGTCCCGTTCGCTGGCTACGAGATGCCGGTCCAGTACGAGGGCATCCTGGCCGAGCACCGTGCGGTTCGCGGCGCGGCGGGGCTCTTCGACCTGTCGCACATGGGCGAGGTCGAGGTGCGCGGCGAGGAGGCGGTCGCCTTCCTGCGCTACGCACTCGTCAGCGATCCCGGCGCGCTGTCGGTCGGCCAGGCGCAGTACTCGATGATGTGCCAGGTCGACGGGGGGATCCTCGACGATCTCATCGTGTACCGGCTCGAAGAGCAGCGGCTCTGGATCGTGTGCAACGCGTCGAACCGCGCCACCGTCGTGGAGCAGCTGCATCGGCTCCTCGAACGGGGAGACTTCGGTGCCGAGGTGGATGATCGGAGCGACCGGATCGCGCTGATTGCCCCGCAGGGACCGAACGCGGCCGAGCTGCTCGGTGGGCTCACCGACGATCGACCTGGCGGGGATCTCGAACTACCACGCCGCCTCGGGGACGGTGGCCGAGATCGAGTGCCTCGTGGCACGCACCGGATACACCGGCGAGGACGGCTTCGAGCTCTTCTGCGACGCGCGCCGTGCCCCGGACCTGTGGCGTGCGCTGCTCGCCGCCGGGGAAGGGCTTGGCCTGGTCCCCTGCGGACTCGGGTCGCGCGACACGCTGCGGCTCGAGGCGGGAATGCCCCTGTACGGCAACGAGCTCGACCGTGAGACGAATCCCTTCGAGGTCAACCTCGGGCGGGTCGTGAAGCTCGAGAAGGGCGAGTTCGTGGGCCGCGCGGCGCTCCAGGCCGTGCAGCAGACGGGCCCCGAGCGGAAGCTGGTGGGCCTCCGCATGATCGACGACGCCATCCCGCGCGCGGGGTACGAGGTGCGGGCCGAGGGCCGGCCCGCCGGTCGCGTCACGAGCGGGACGCAGTCGCCCACGCTCGGCAACCGGATCGCGATGGCCCTGGTCCCGGCCGATCGCGCGGAAATCGGTGGGGAGCTCGAGGTCGTCGTGCGGGACCGCCCCCAGCGAGCCGAGCAGGTAAAGTTGCCGTTCTACCGGCGCCCGCGCGACTGACACGCGCCCAACTCCCCAGGAGGATCGCCTGCCGATGTCCTACCCCGACGATCTCGCCTACTCCCGAGAGCACGAGTGGGTCCGCGCCGATGGCGACACCGCCATCATCGGGATCACGAGCTTCGCCGCCGACGAGCTCGGAGACATCGTGTACGTCGAGCTGCCGGAGGCGGGGGCCGCGCTCGCTCAGTTCGCCACGTTCGGGGTCGTGGAGAGCGTCAAGGCCGTGAGCGACCTCTACGCGCCGGTCTCCGGCGAGGTGGTCGAGGTGAACGAGGCGCTTCGCGATGCACCCGAGCTGCTGAACTCGGATCCGTTCGGCGAGGGCTGGATCGCAAAGGTGAAGCTGCGGGACGCGACCGAGCTCGACGCACTGCTCAGCGCCGAGGCCTACGCCGAAGCCACCGCCTGAGCACCCCGTCGCACGTGACCTACTCGCCGCACACTGACGCCGATCGGGCCACGATGCTCGAAGCCATCGGCGTCGAGTCGGTCGAGGACCTCTTCGCCGACATCCCGGCCGCCGTCCGTGCCGGCGAGTGGGACCTGCCCGCGCCGCTGGCCGAGCAGGAGGTGCGTGCCGAGCTCGCACGCCTGGCGGGCCGCAACCGGATCCCGACCGTGAGCTTCCTGGGCGCCGGGGTGTACCGGCACCTCGTACCGGCGGTGGTGGGCGAGGTAATCGGCCGACCCGAGTTCGCGACCGCGTACACCCCGTACCAGCCCGAGGTCAGCCAGGGCACGCTGCAGAGCATCTACGAGTTCCAGTCGCTGGTCTGCGAGCTGACCGGCATGGAGGTGGCCACCGCCTCGCACTACGACGGTGCGACCGCCACCGCCGAAGCGGCGCTGATGGCCTGCCGCCTCACGCGGCGCGACCGCGTCGCCGTGTCTGCCGGGGTCAGCCCGGACTACCGGCGCGTCCTCGAGACGTACTGCTCGGGCCCGGGGATCGAAGTCGTGACCATCCCGATCGATCTCACCGAAGGTGGGTCGGGGACGACCGACCTGGGACGCGGTCGCGGCGCTCGGTGATGAGGTCGCCTGCGTCGTGGCCGCCCAGCCGAACTTCTACGGGCAGCTCGAACCGATGCGCGAGCTGGCCGATGCGGCCCATGCCGGCGGAGCCCAGCTCGTGGCGGTCGTGGAGCCGACGTCGCTCGCCCTCCTCGAGGCACCGGGCTCGTACGGCGCGGACATCGTGGCTGCCGAGGGCCAGCCGCTGGGGATCCCCGCGAGCTTCGGTGGCCCATTCGTCGGCCTCATGGCGGCGCGCATGGCATCGGTGCGGCAGATGCCCGGCCGCCTGGTTGGAGCCACCAGGGACGCCGAGGGCCGGCGCGGCTACGTCCTCACGCTGCAGGCCCGTGAGCAGCACATCCGCCGCGAGAAGGCGGCGAGCAACATCTGCACCAACCAGGCGCTGATGGCGCTCGCGGCGACCGCCTACCTGTGCGCGGTGGGTCCCGAGGGCCTTCGCGAGGTCGCCGAGCGCTCGATGCTGCAGGCCCGCCACCTCGCCGCCGCGCTCGAGGCCGCCGGCCTCGCCGAGCGGCGCTTCGGCGGCTCGTACTTCGCGGAGGTGACGATGCGCCTGCCCGACGCGGAACGCCGACACGCCGCGCTGGTGGAGCGGGGCATCGTGGCCGGCCACCTCCCGGGCCGCGACGAGCCGGCGCTGGAAGGCACCCTGATCCTGGCCGCCACCGAGCTGACGACCGATGACGACATCGCGGCGCTCGTCACGGCCCTCGAGGAGACCCGGTGAGCGCGGTCGAGGTCGCGCGCAGCGACGCATCGGGTCGCGGCGCGGCGTTCTCCGGCGCCTCCGGCGGCGACGAGCTCACCGTGGTCGAGCCGCTCATCTTCGAGCGGTCGCGTCCGGGACGTCGGGCAGTGCGATTCCCGGCCGTCAGCGAAACGGCGCGGGACCTCGCGGCCGGGCAGCCGGAGCTGCCCGCATCGGTCCTGCGCGAGCGGGCTCCACGCCTTCCGGAGGTGAGCGAGCTGGAGCTGCTGCGGCACTTCAACCGCCTGGCGCACCTCAACCAGGCGATCGACATGAACTTCTACCCGCTCGGCTCCTGCACGATGAAGTACAACCCGAAGGTCAACGAGTGGGCGGCCAGGCTCCCGGGCTTCGCCGACTCGCATCCGTTCGACCCGCAGGACCTGGCGCAGGGGAGCCTCGAGCTCATGTGGCTCCTCGGCGGAGCTGCTCAAGCGCATCAGCGGCTTCGACGCCGTCAGCCTCCAGCCGGCCGCCGGCGCCCACGGCGAGCTGACCGGGCTGCTCATGGCCCGTGCCTACCATCGCGCAAACGGCGAGGGCGAGCAGCGAACCAAGGTGCTCGTCCCGGACTCGTCCCATGGCACGAACCCCGCAACCGCCACGATGGTCGGGTACGACGCGGTGACGATCCGCTCGAACACGCACGGCGGGATCGACCTCGACGCGCTGCGTGCGGCGCTCGGACCCGACGTGGCCGCGCTGATGATCACGAACCCCTCCACGCTCGGCATCTTCGAGGAGCAGATCGACGCCGTGGTCCACGCGGTCCACGAGGCCGGTGCCATCGCCTACATGGACGGGGCGAACCTCAACGCCATCCTCGGCCGCTTCCGACCCGGCGAGGCGGGCTTCGACGTCATGCACTTCAACCTGCACAAGACATTCAGCACGCCGCATGGCGGGGGAGGGCCCGGCGCCGGCCCGGTGGGCGTGAGCGCGCGCCTCGAGCCCTTCCTCCCCGCGCCGTTCCCGATCCTGGCCGAGGGCGACCCGGAGCGCGTCTTCACCGATGCCATGGCCGGGCGCTCCACGCCCGGGATCCGCTTCGCGCTCGACGACGAGCGTCCCGACAGCGTGGGCAAGGTCCGCAGCTGCCACGGCAACTTCGGCATGTTCGTGCGGGCGTACACCTACATCCGCAGCAACGGCGACACCGGGCTGCGCACGGTCAGCGAGGACGCGGTGCTCGCCGCCAACTACCTGCGCGTGAAGCTGCGCGACGCCTATGACCTGCCCTACGACCGGCTCAGCAAGCACGAGGTCGTCTTCAGCGGCCGGCGTCAGAAGCGTGAGAACGGCGTGACCACGCTCGACATCGCCAAGGCCATTCTCGACCACGGCGTGCACCCCCCGACGATCTACTTCCCGCTCATCGTCGAGGAGGCGCTCATGGTCGAGCCCACCGAGACCGAGACGCTCGAGACACTCGACCACTTCGTCGGGGTGATGCGCGAGATCGCAACGCTGGCCGAGACCGATCCGGACGCCGTGCGCCGCGCCCCGACGACGACCCCGGTCTCCCGCCTGGACGAGGCGGCAGCCGCGCGGCGGCCGGATCTCCGTCACGACCTTGGTCCAGCGTGAACCTGCGCGAAACCTTGAGCGTAGTATGAGCAACCCCAAGGTGGCCAAGGTGCCGACGAAAGCCGAAGAGCCGGAGAACCTCGTCTCCCGCATGCAGGGAGGCGACCTCGACGCGTTCGAGGAGTTCTTCAACACCTACAAGCGACCGGTGTACGCGACCGCGCTGGCGATCACGCGCGACCCGTTCCTCGCTGAAGAGGTCCTCCAGGACTGCTTCGTGAAGACGTACCACGTGCGGGAGCGCCTTGACTCGTCACGCTCTCCGCTGCCCTGGCTTCAGCGGGTCGCCATCAACCTGTGCTACAGCCGCGTGAGCCGTCGCAAGGCGCTCGCCGAGCCGATCACCAGCCTCATCACCAACCTCGTGGTGGATCTCGCCGCCCGACCGGACCAGGTGGTCGAGTCCCGCGAGGTGCTCGCCGTCCTGCAGCGTGGCATCGACGCGCTGCCGCCCAAGCAGCAGACGGCCATCGTCCTCTACTACCTCCACGGCTACTCGCTGGCCGAGGCCGCCGAGATCGCCGACTGCAACGTGGGGACCATGAAGTCCCGCCTCCACTACGCGCTCAAGGCGCTCCGCGTGCGGCTCCCGATCGAGCGGCGGCTCCCCGTCGGTGCGGCGGTGCCGCTCAAGGTGACGAACCGATGAGCTGCAGCCGGATCCGCCGCGAGCTCCTGTGGCTGAGCCGATACGGCGAGCTCGACTCCGACTCGCAGCCGCACCTGGATCACCTCGTCGGCTGTCGGGGATGTCGCGACGCCATCGGGGTCGATCGGATGATGGTGGAGCAGCTGCGGATCGCCCTCGCCGAGCGCGTGGCGAACGCGTCCCCGTCCCCGGGCGTGTGGGAGCAGATCCTGGCGCGCGCGCAGGCTCCCAACCGGGGCCCGCTCCTCCGATTCCTGGGCTGGTCGGCGGGGTTCATCGGGCTCCAGCGTGCGGCAACGGCCATCGCGGGCAGCGGACTCGCGCTGCTGCTGGCCGTCAACACCGAGCTCGTGCCGATGACCGTCCCGGTCGACTCCGGCCCGTCGGTGCGGACGCCCGACGCGCTCGAGGTCTCCAGCGCGGCCCTCGCACCCAGCCTCTTCTTCGCCGAGGAGCCCGCCCGCGCCGAGTGGGTCTCCGGCGTCGTCGAGCCCGAGCCGGAGCCCGCCGAGGACTCGAAGGACCCGGCCCTGGCCCAGGCGGAGGAGAGCGCGGTGATCGAGCAGGCGGTCGTGGAGCTGCGCATCGGCCTGAGCGCCGGTTCGTCGGCCGAGCCCGATGGCGACGGCGACCCAATTGATACGGAAGGCCTCGCGATCATGCCCCTCGTCGTGGCAGTCGGAGAGCCTTCCTGAATTGCCAGGGAGTGTGCAAGACTAGCGCCCACTCTCGCGGATCAGCCCCGTGTCACCGGCATGCGCCGGAGCGCGACCGGAGCCGTGGTCCGAGACATCGATATTGGAGGAGCATGGATGCGAACCTGGAGAATGTTCTCCCTGTTGGCGATTCTGGCCCTGGTCGTCGCCGCGTGCGGCCCATCGGGTTCCAGTCCGTCCGCAGCAGAGTCCGAGGAGCCGGCCGCCTCGGAGGGCGGTGAGCCGTCGGCCGCACCGTCGGAGGGAGCCGGAGAGCCGGTCGCGGGCGGCACGCTCGTGTTCGGCGGCGCCCGCCTGTCGGCGAGCCTCGACCCGGCGCTGACCAGCGACGGCGAGTCGTTCCGAATCATCCGCCAGGTCTACGAGACGCTGGTCGACCTCGCACCGGGATCGACGAGCGAAGTCGTCGGGGCCCTGGCCGAGTCGTGGGAGTGTGAGCCCACCGACACCGAGTGCGTCTTCCATCTGCAGGAGGGCGTCACGTTCCACGATGGGACCCCGTTCAACGCGGACGCGGTGGTGGCGAACTTCGAGCGCTGGCAGAACTTCACCGAGGAGTTCCAGGCCGACGCGTATTACTACGGCGCGGTCTTCGATGGCTTCGGCGCCGAGAACCTCATGGAGAGCATCGAGGCGACCGACGAGTTCACGGTCACCATCACGCTCCGCGAGGCGAACCCGACCTTCATCTTCGGCCTGGCGCTGCCCTGCTTCGGCATCGTCAGCCCGGCCATCCTCGAGTCGACGAACTCCTCGGACTTCGAGGCGTCGACCCTCGACACGGACGTGGTCCAGGCTGGAACGGGTCCGTTCATCCTCGAGTCGTACACCCCGGACGACAACGCCACCCTCACTCGCAACGACGAGTACTGGGGCGATCCGGCGTATCTCGACTCGCTGATCATTCGACCGATCGCCGACCCGGCGGCGCGCCTCCAGGCGCTCCAGGGCGACAGTGTCCAGGGCTTCGACCTGGTCAACCCGGCCGACTACGAGACGGTCGTGGGTGAGGACTACCAGCTCCTCGAGCGGCTGTCGTTCAACAGCCTCTACCTCGGTCTCAACCCCGTCGCGCGCCAGAATGCCGCCGACGCCGGCCTCGACTTCTACGGTGGCGAGACGGAGTCGCCGCTGCAGGACCTCGCGGTGCGACAGGCGATCGAGATGGCGATCGACAAGGAAGCGCTCATCGGCGCGTTCTACGGCGGCCGCGGCAGTGCCGCGACCACGTTCATGCCGGAGACGAGCCAGTGGGCCGATGTCGTGGCCAGCGGGGTGACCCCGGTCGACTACGACCCGGAGGGTGCGGCCGCCCTGCTCGAGCAGGCTGGCTTCACCGCTGACAACCCCGCGACGGTGAACTTCTGGTATCCGACCGAGGTGACCCGGCCGTACATGCCGGATCCCGCGGGCCTGCACCAGGCGGTCACCGGGATGCTCGAAGCGGCAGGTTTCGTCGTTGTGCCGCACAACGACATCTGGGACAGCCCCGGATACCTGTTCGACGCGCAGAACGGCTACTACGATCTGCACTTCCTCGGCTGGACCGGTGACTGGGACGATCCGGGGAACTTCTACGGCATCCACTTCGGGTTCCAGCAGGGTGAGCCGGCCGTGCAGTTCGGCTGCAATCCCGAGGGTCTCGAGGATGCGATCAACACCGCCGAGGCGGAGGCCGAGTACACCGCGCGTGGCGAGGCATGGGCCGAAGTGGCCGGGCTCGTCCACGGCGACGTGTGCTTCGTGACGCTGGTCCATGGCGACACCGCCCTGGCCTTCACGCAGGACGTGCACGGGTACGAGGCCAATCCGACGGGCTCCGAGAGCTTCGCGACCGTGTGGCTCAGCAGCGGCGACTGACGCCAGCTGAGCGCACGGTGAGATCGCAGAGGGCCTCGGCCGAGTGCCGGGGCCCTCTGCTAACCCCATCCACATCGAGAGCGCGACGTGGGCAAGTACATCCTCAGGCGGCTTCTGCTGCTCATCCCGATCCTGCTCGGGCTGACCGTACTCGTCTTCTTCTTCATCCGCGCGCTGCCCGGCGACCCCGCCGCGGCGATCCTGGGCGAGCGGGCCACCCCCGAGGCACTCGAGCGAGTGCGCTCCGCGCTCGGGCTCGATCGGCCGCTGATCGAGCAGTACCTCGACTACATGGCCGATGTCGTCCGGCTCGACTTTGGGACCAGCTTCATCACGAATCGCGATGTCGCCGACGACTTCCTCCAGCGCTTCCCGGCGACCGTCGAGCTGACGATGGCCGCGATGCTGTTCGCCATCACCCTCGGGCATCCCGCTCGGGCTCATGACGGCGAAGCGCCACGGGTCGTGGTTCGACTCGGGAGGGACGGTCGTCGCCCTCATCGGCATCAGCATCCCGATCTTCTTCCTGGGGCTGATGCTCAAGTTCGTCTTCGCCATCCACTGGCCGATCCTGCCCGACTCCGGGAGGATCGACCTCGTCGACTATTCGTCGATCCCGCGCGTGACGAACTTCATGACCATCGACACCCTCCTTGCCGGCAGCTGGGGAGGTTTCGTCGATTCGCTGCGACACCTGATCCTGCCGGCGATCGCGCTCGGGACCATTCCGCTGGCGATCATCATGCGCATCACCCGCGCCAGCGCCCTCGACGTGCTCAACGAGGACTACGTGCGAACGGCGAAGGCCAAGGGCCTGAAGAGCGGGGTCGTGGACAACCGCCATGTGCTGCGCAACGCGCTGCTTCCGGTGATCACGGTCATCGGCCTGCAGCTCGGGCTGCTGCTGGGCGGAGCGATCCTCACCGAGACGATCTTCGCGTGGGGCGGGGTCGGGAAGTGGGTCTACGATGCCGTCGTCAACAACGACTACCAGGTCATCCAGAGCGCCGTCCTGCTCCTTGCGCTCATCTTCATCCTGGTGAACCTGGCCGTGGATGTCGGGTACGCCTTCCTCAACCCGCGGATCCGCTACTCATGAGCACAGCTGCGGCGACCGTCACGGCGCCGATCGTCGAGGACAAGCCGATCGGCCTCTGGAGGGATGCGTTCCGCCGCATGCGGCAGCAACCCCTCGGCCATCATCGGCGGCGCGCTCGTGGCGTTCTTCCTGCTGATGGCGATCTTCGCCCCGTTCATCGCCCCGTACGACCCGACGCAGGGCAACCTCGCCGACAGCTACCTCCCGCCCTCGTCGGAGCACTGGTTCGGCACGAACGTGCAGGGCCAGGACATGTTCTCCCGGATCGTCTTCGGGTCGCGTCTCACGCTCGGGATCGCGACGCTGTCGGTCATCATCGGCATCACCTTTGGCGCGACGATCGGCGCCATCGCCGGCTACTTCCGCGGCAAGACCGACTCGGTGATCATGCGCGGGGTCGACATCATGCTGTCCATCCCCGGTCTCCTGTTCGCGATCGCCGTGGTCACCTTCCTCGGACAGGGAGTGCCCCAGATCGCCCTCGCCATCGCGATCCTGAACGTGCCGATCTTCGCGCGCCTGCTGCGTGGCACGCTCCTGAGCGTGCGCGAGGCGGAGTACGTTCACGCCGCCCGTGCCATCGGCGTCGGCGGCAGGTCGCTGCTCGTGCGGCACATGCTGCCGAACGCGGTGAGCCCGCTGATCGTGGCGGCCACGCTGGCGCTGGCGACGGCGGTCATCGATGCCGCGGCACTCGGGTTCCTCGGCCTCGGGCCGCCCGACCCGCGCACGCCGGAGTGGGGAATGATGCTGTCCGACTCGTATCGCTACCTCAACCAGGCGCCCTTCCTGGCGTTCTTCCCGGGCATCGCGATCGTCCTCTCCGTCCTCGCGTTCAACCTGCTCGGAGACGCGATGCGCGAGTCGCTCGACCCCAAGCTGCGCCGATGATCGAGGCCCTGACGACGACGGATCCCGACTTCCCGCTGCTGCGGGTCCGCGATCTCGCGGTCACCTTCGGATCGGGCGATCGCACCGTCCACGCCGTCAACGGCATCAGCTACGACCTGCCCGCCGGCGAGACGCTCGGCATCGTGGGCGAGTCGGGCTGCGGAAAGTCGGTCAGCTCGCTGGCGCTGATGCGGCTCCTTCCGAAGCCAGCGGCGCGCATCACGTCGGGGGAGATCCTCTTCGACGGAGAGGACGTCCTCGCGCTCCCGGAGGAGTCGGTGCGCGAGATGCGCGGCAACCGCATGGCGATGATCTTCCAGGACCCGATGACCTCGCTGAACCCGGTCCTGACCGTCGAGCGCCAGCTGACCGAGGTGCTCGAGACGCACCGCAAGCTCAAGCGCAGGGGCGCCACCGACCGTGCGGTCGAGCTCCTCGAGCTCGTCGGCATCCCCGGCGCCAAGCGTCGGATCAACGACTTCCCGCACCAGTTCAGCGGCGGCATGCGGCAGCGCGTGATGATCGCCATGGCGCTGGCGTGCGACCCGGTGCTTCTCATCGCCGATGAGCCGACCACGGCCCTGGACGTCACGATCCAGGCGCAGATCCTCGACCTCATGCGGAGCACCGTGACCGAATCGGGAGCCGCGCTCATCCTCATCACGCACGACCTCGGAGTCGTCGCCGGGATGGCGCAGATGATCAACGTCATGTACGCCGGGCACATCGTCGAGCGTGCCAGCACCGAGGAGCTCTACGGCCGGCCGCGCCACCCGTACACCGTCGGGCTCCTGCAATCGATCCCGCGGCTCGACGCACAGGGCCGAGGCGAGCTCGTTCCGATCCAGGGTCAGCCGCCGGACCTGTCGCGGGAGCAGGTCGGCTGCCCCTTCGCGCCGCGCTGCTTCAACGTGCAGGATCGCTGCCTCGTCGAGATGCCGCCCATCGAGCAGGCACCGGCCACGGCCGAGGGCCACGAGGTCGCGTGCTGGTACCCCGCCGAGGGTGAGCGACTCGTGCCCTCGGGCTTCGAGTCCGCGGTGGCCTCGTGAGCCTGGCGCCGGCCCCGAGCGCGGACCCTCTCCCGAATGCCAGCCAGCCGCTGGTCCGGACGGAGGACGTCCGCGTCCACTTCCCGATCACCGAGGGCCTCATCTTCGAGCGGCGCGTTGGCTCCGTCCGCGCCGTGGACGGCGTCTCGCTCGACGTGCAAGCGCGGCGAGACGCTCGGCCTGGTCGGTGAGTCGGGCTGCGGCAAGTCGACGTTCGCGCGTGCGGTGATCCGCCTGGTCGACACCACCGGCGGCCGCATCGTGTTCGACGGCACCGACGTCACGACCCTCGAAGGGCGACGACCTGCGCCGCATGCGACGGCGGATGCAGATGATCTTCCAGGATCCATACGCGTCGCTGAACCCGCGCATGACGATCGGCTCGATGCTGGCCGAGCCGCTGAGGGTGCACCGCATCGCCAGCGGTGCCGAGGCCACAAAGCGCGCGCAGCGCCTGGTGGAGATCGTCGGGCTGCCGCGCAACGCCATCAACCGCTATCCCCACGAGTTCAGCGGCGGCCAGCGCCAGCGCGCCGGGATCGCGCGCGCGCTCGCGGTCCAGCCGGACTTCATCGCCGCCGACGAGGCAGTGTCCGCCCTCGACGTGTCGATCCAGGCCCAGATCATCAACCTGCTGGCCGAGCTCCAGGACGAGTTCGAGCTGACGTACCTGTTCATCGCGCACGACCTGTCGGTGGTCCGTCACATCTCCGACCGGATCGCGGTGATGTACCTCGGCGAGGTGGTCGAGCTGTCGCCCTCGAAGGAGCTCTACGACCGGCCACTGCACCCGTACACGATGGCGCTGGTCAGCGCGGTGCCGATCCCGGACCCCCGCGTCGAGGGCAAGCGCAAGCGCATGATCCTGCGCGGCGACGTGCCGTCGCCGGCCAACCCTCCGTCGGGCTGCCGGTTCCACACCCGGTGCTGGCTTCGGCGCGAGCTCGACAACCCGGAGATCTGCACCGTCGAGTCGCCGGCGCTCCGCGAGCTCGCTCCCGGGCACCAGGTGGCCTGCCACTTCGCCGAGGAGATGATGGGGGAGCGCCGCACCTCGCTCGTGACCGCGGGAGCCGAGCACTCCGATGCGCGCGACACCGACGAGGCGACCATCCTCGACCCGACCGCGGTGAGCGACGCGCCCGACGACGGGACCTTCTTCGGAGGACCGTCCGACCCGCTGTGATCCGCTAGGCTCCGCATCGTGGAGATCCGGATCGCGCTGGCCCAGGTCGAGACCCGGCTCGGCGACCTCGACGCCAACCTCGAGATCGCGACCGATGCGGTCCGCCGCGCGTCCAGCGAGGGGGCGCACCTGCTCGCTCTCCCCGAGCTCGCCCTGAGCGGCTACCTGCTCTCCGACCTCGTGCCCGAGGTGGCTCTTCGCGCCGATGATCCGCGCCTGCTCGCGCTCGGAGCCGATGCGCCCGGGATGCTGGTGGCGGTGGGCTTCGTCGAGGAGACCGATGACCACCGGTTCTGCAACAGCGCCGCGCTCGTCCGCGACGGCGAGCTCGTGGGCCTCCATCGCAAGGTGTACCTGCCGACCTACGGCCTCTTCGACGAGGGCCGCTTCACGCGGCCGGGGGACCGGATCCGGACGCATGACGCCGGGTCGCCGGTGGGACGCATCGGCCTGTCGGTGTGCGAGGACTTCTGGCATGCCAGCCTCCCGATGCTCCAGGCGCTCGACGGGGCCGAGCTGCTGGTCAATCTCGCGGCAGGACCGTCCCGCGCGCCCGGGTCCAGCGCTGGTCTCGCCGCCATCGCCGGGTGGCACAAGATGCAGGACACCTACGCGCTGCTGGGCACGGTGCCGCTGGCCTTCTGCAACCGCGTCGGCAACGAGGAGGGGCTCACGTTCTGGGGTGGGTCGCGCATCGTCGCCGCGGACGGGTCGACCGTCGCGCAGGCGCCGCTCTGGGAGGAGGCGCTGATCGTCGGATCGCTCGACACCGAGGACCTGCGCATGACCCGCTACGGCCTGCCGATCCTCGCCGACGAGCGCCTCGAGCTGGTGCGCCGCGAGCTCGACCGCATCATCGGCGAACGGGCGGGGATCGACGGGGAGCCGGAGGCGTGACCGACGACCTGCCGCCGCTGCCGGCGCTCGAGCCGGCGCAGGCGATCGAGGTCATCATCGGCTTCATCCGCTCGCAGATGCGCCAGGCTGGATTCGAGCGCCTGGTGGTCGGGCTGTCGGGCGGCGTCGACTCGGCGGCGGTGGCGTACCTCGCGGCCCGCGCCATCGGCGCCGAGAACCTGCTGGCGGTGCGCATGCCGTATCGCACCAGCTCCGAATCCTCCGAGACCGATGCGCTCCGCGTCGTCGAGGACCTCGGCTGCCGTACCGAGCGCGTCGACATCACGCCGATGGTCGAGCCGATGCTCGAGCTCATCAGCGGCGACGATGCCGCGGCCGTCGAACGTGCGGCGCGGCAACGTCATGGCGCGCCAGCGCATGATCGTGCTCTACGACCGCTCGGCGGCGTTCGACGCGCTCGTCGTCGGCACGAGCAACAAGACCGAGGCGCTGCTCGGCTACGGGACGCTCCACGGCGACATGGCCGCGGCGCTCCAGCCGATCGGGGACCTGTACAAGTCCCAGCTGCGCGCCGTGGCGGCCGAGCTCGGCGTGCCCGAGGAGATCGTCGCCAAGCCGCCGTCCGCCGACCTGTGGCCGGGCCAGACCGACGAGGGCGAGCTCGGCCGAACCTACGACGCGCTCGATCGCGCGCTCTTCGCGCTCGTCGACCGCCGCTGGTCGGTTGACCGATGCGTCTCCGCGGGCCTGCCGCGCGAGCTCGTCGAGTGGGTCGCTCGAGCGGGTGGCGCAGATGGAGTTCAAGCGCCAGACCGCGCCGGTGGCCAAGCTCTCGCTGCGAACCCCCGGCTTCGACCACCTCTACCCGCGGCGGCGGCCCGGCTCGCGGCACTGAGGCGCGACCAGGCCCTGGGGGGCTGTGCGGGCGGCCGCGAGTGTGATTCACTGCTCCCATGGGCAATCGCGAGACGATCGAGCGCCTGTCCCGCGCGCTCGCGGAGGAGAATCTCGATGCGCAGGTCGTTCTGCTGCACCCCGACTTCGTCGGCCGCTACCCGCAGTCGGGCGAGATCTTCCGGGGTCCCGAGGCATACCGCGCCATCGCCGCCAACTACCCGGGCACCGAGGGTCGTGGCATCCACGGCGACATCAACGCCATCGTCGGCACCGATGATGCCTTCGTGCGGTCCGCGTCATTCCCCTCGTGGTCGGTCATCCATCTCTCCGGCTCGGGCGACGACTTCACCTCGACCGGAACGATCACGTATCCGAACGGCGAGATCTGGCATGTCGTCGTCCTGTTCACCATGCTCGACGGGCTGATCTGGCACATGACGTACTACTTCGCGGAGCCCTTCGAGGTGCCTGAGTGGCGCAGGCCGCTCGTCGAGATCGAGGGGCCCGCGCCCGGCCGGACCTGACCCCCCTGTCCCCGATAAGCGACCTGTAATCGCTTGATAAGGCTCCGTCGCTACCTTCCCATCCCAAGCGGCCGTCTCGCCTCCGGTGCGCTGCAGACGGATGGAAGGAGCCATCGGAATGAACAAGGTCATGCTCGTCGGGCGGTTGACGCGGGACCCGGAGCTGCGCTCGCTCCCGAGTGGGAAACACGTCGCGACGTTCACCATCGCCACAAACGAGTTCCGCGGCGCGAACAACGAGCGCACCGAGTACCACCCCTGCGTGGCGTGGGACCGCCTGGCCGAGATCACCGGCCAGTTCCTCTCGAAGGGCCAGCTGGTCGACATCGAGGGCCGGCTCCAGACCCGCCAGTGGGACGACGACGCCGGAAAGCGACATTGGAAGACCGAGGTCGTCGTCGCGACACTCGAGATGCTCTCGGGACGGACGAAGAAGGAGTACGCCAAGGAGGTCCAGGCCGCAGCCGAGGACCCGGATGGCGCGCCAGTCGCCAATGGCGCCGCCGACGAGTCGGACCTGGAGACGGTGGTCGCCATCTGAACCGTCGGGCGACGGGGCTACTCCCCCAGCCTCGTCGCCCGATCAGCCACGGCCGCCGGCCATGTCTCCGCCCATCTAACGAGTGGTGTCGACCACGCAGAAGCGGTTCCCCTCGGGATCGGCCAGGATGACGAAGTCCGCGTCCGGTGGCCGCTTGTCCCAGTGCACCTCGCTGGCGCCCAACGCGACAAGGCGGCGCACCTCCCCGGCCTGGTCATCGGTGTACAGGTCGAGGTGAATGCGCGGCGGGATCTGCAGCGTCGACCCGACGCGATCGAGCGAGAGGTTGGGGCCGACGCCGTCCCGCGGCCGCATGAGCACGAAGTCTTCGCTGTCTCCCTCCCTGGGGACGTAGTCCAGCGCGGCGCTCCAGAACTCCACCTGCCGTCGCAGGTCGTCCACGCGAAGAACGATCGAGCCGATGCTGGTCACGGCTGGACTGTCCAGGGGGCCATGCCCGACCTCGCCGACTGATCAGATCCGGCAGGTTGCAGCCACGACGTCATGCCTGGCGGTCGGCTTGGTTCAAGGCATGGAGGATCGCGAACGTGGTGGCCTCGGGATGCGAACGCTGCGGCGCGTGCGGGGCCCCGGAGATCGAGATGATGTGCTCTGAGCCGAGCAATGCCGCGAAGGTCGACACGAAGTCGTCCGGGATCAACCCGCCAGCCACCGGATCGCCGCGGATCAGCCAGGTGGGGATGCGCGCCGCCCGCTCGTCTCGCAGCGCGGACAATCCACCATCAAATCGGCTGTTTCGGAGGAGCACAGCTCGCATGGCCTCTTCATCGAACTCGGTGAGAGCCAACGCCTTGGCTTCGACGTCGCCCTCGGACAGGGCGGGATTCGCGCCGAGCACCGCAGCCCTTGCCTCGTCGATGGTGGCATACCGGCGCTCCCAGGGATCGTCCGCCATGGCCTCGAGTTGCTCGATCGACAAGATAGGTGGATCCAGCAGCACCAGGCAGGCGGGGCTCGTCCCCATGGCGGGCAGGTGCGCGCTGACAATCCCACCCCACGAGTGACCCACGACCGCGAGGTCGCTCGTATCGAGCCCGGCCGCTCGCACAAACCCGGCGAGATCGGCAGCCGTATCGTCGAATCGGTGTCGACCCTGCCAGTCAGGGTTGGGGCCGTGGCCCGGCAGGTCGACAGCGACAACGCGATGGCCGGCCGCGGCGAGGCCGGCACCGACGCGCCACCAGACGCCAGCGCTCGACATGATCCCGTGCACGAGAAGGAGCGGCGGATCGCCGGTTCGACCCCACGACCGCGACATCCAGCGCCGTCCCGAAACGGGGACGCTCGTCCGATCCCCGTCCGTCGGCGCGGCGAGCGCGGCCGCGATGCTCAGCGGCAGGGACACGGAGGTCGGGTCGAGTAGAGTCGCCATGTAGCCTAGAGAGAGGGTAGAGGTTCGAGATGGCGAATGGTGGCGTTTGGCCGATCGTCATGGCGGTCCATCTACGACGGGGAGCTCCTGGAGCTGGCCGAGGGCGACCATGTGCGGAACGTGCGCGTCATCGAGACGCCCGGACACACACCCGGCCATCGCAGCCTCGTGCACGAAGAGGTGGGAGCCCTGTTCACCGGAGACGCGATCGGCTCGATGGCGGGTGGCTTGTCTCGCGGGCCGTCGGCTTTCACGACCGATGCGGAACGAGCCGAGCGCAGCCTCGGCGTCTCGCCGCACTCCCCTACGACCGGATGCTCTTCTCACATGGGGACGAGGTACCCGCCCCGTTCGAGGAGTTGCGAAGGCTGGTGGCGACCGCTTGAGCTCAGCTCGGCATCTGCACTCCTGAGCCGTCACCTCAGGCGACCCTATACTTGCCGTCCGCGGCAGCCATCGGTGGCTGTCGCTTCCAGCATGGGGATCGGATGGCGCAGGACTATCCATACAACGGCCGCCTGAGCCGCTGGGACGAGATCACACCGGGCCTGGCGATCGTCGGCGTCGAGGCGCTTGAAGCACCGTTCCCATTCGAGCCGGGCCAATACGCCACGCTCGGGCTGATGGGCTCGGAGGGCAAGCTGATCCAGCGCCCGATGAGTGTGTCGTCATCGGCAGACGACCTTTCCGAGTACGAGTTCTTCATCCGCCTCGTCGACAGCGGAGGCTTCACACCGCTTCTGTGGCGTAGCGGCGTGGGCGACCCGATCAACATCAAGGGCCCGAAGGGCAAGTTCCTCCTCAAGGACGACGGCAGGACGTGCCTCTTCGTCGCATCGGGAACCGGGCTCGCGCCGTTCATCAGCATGATCGAGACGCTCCGAGGGAGAGGCCAGACCCGTGACGTCGTCGTCCTCCATGGCGTGAGCCACGAGCACGACCTCGCCTGGCGCGAGCAGCTCACGACGCTCGAGGCCAGCGGTGGATTCCCGCTGCGCTACGTCGGCACCGTGTCCCGTCCGCTGGAGAACCCGGGATGGAGTGGTGCGATCGGCCGTGTCGAAGCCATCGTGGCGGCACAGATGGACGCAAACGAGCTCACATCGGACAACACGACGCTGTACCTGTGCGGCAACCCGGAAATGGTGAGCGCTGTCGATGAGATCGCTGCGGCGCGGGGCTTCCCGGAGGAGCAGATCCGCAAGGAGCTCTACTGGCCGAAGGGCCGCGAGCACCGATGAGCGAGCGCAATACCTACTACCTCACCACGGCGATCTTCTACCCGTCGCCGAAGCCCGCACTGCACTCGATGTTCGAGGCCATCGGAGCGGACATGCTGGCGCGCTACCAGCGGCTGAGCGGTCGCGAGACCCGCTTCCTGACCGGGCTCGACGAGCATTCGGCCAACGTGGAGCGCGACGCCCGTGAGCAGGGGATCGACCCGCATGCGCTCATCGACCCCTGGGCGACGACGTGGCGGGAGACGTTCGAGCGCTTCGGCATCAGCTTCGATCGTTTCATCCGCACGACCGATCCGGATCACGCGGTCGCATCGGTCGAGATGGTGCGCCGCGCGCAGGCCAGCGGCGACGTGTACGAGGGCGTCTACTCCGGCTGGTACTGCACCGGCTGCAACGAGTTCAAGACCGACCAGCAGCTCGTCGGCGGCCGCTGTCCCGACCATCCGACGCTCGATCCACAGTGGCTGGAGGAGTCGAATTACTTCTTCCGGCTCTCCGCCTACCAGGAGCGACTCGAGCGGCTGTACGCCGAGAACCCGTCGTTCTGCGAGCCGGAGCACTTCCGCAACGAGGTGCTCGGCTGGCTGCGCGAAGGGCTTCGCGACTTCTCCATCAGCCGATCCGGCACGACGTGGGGCATCCCGTTTCCGGGCGACGACAGCTCACCGCATCTACGTCTGGTTCGACGCCCTCACCAACTACCTCACCGGCGCGGGCTTCCCCGACGATGCCGAGGCGCTGGCGCGATGGTGGCCGGCGGACCTGCACGTCATCGGCAAGAACATCACCCGCTTCCACTGCCTGTACTGGCCCGCCATGCTCATGAGCGCCGGCGTGCCGCTGCCGCGGCAGGTCTTCGCCCACGGCTTCATGCTCGATCGGGGCGAGCGGATGAGCAAGACCACCGGCAACGTGCGCGACCCCGATGAGACCGCGGCGACCTTCGGCGTCGACGGGGTGCGCTACATGGTCCTGCGCGAGGTGCCCTTCGACCGCGACGCCGACGTCTCGACCGAGGCCTTCGTGCGGCGCTACAACGCCGACCTGGCCAACGACCTCGGCAACCTGGTCAACCGCACGGTCAGCATGAGCGCCCGGTACCTCGAAGGACGCCTCCCACGAGTGGCCGATGCGACCCAGGCCGCCGACCTCGAGCTCCGGGCGACCACCGAGCGCGTGGTGGCCGCCTACCACGCGGCGATGGGGAGCATCATCCCGACCAGGCCCTGGCCGCGATGATGGAGCTCGTGGGTGCCGCGAACGGCTACGCCGAGAGCCAGGCACCGTGGGCGCTGGCGAAGGATGGCGCAACCGAGCGCGTCGGCCAGGTGCTGGCCGTGATGGCGGAGGCGTGCCGCATCATCGGTCATCTCCTCGCCCCTGTGGCGCCCTCGAGCGCGCGCAGAGTCCACGATCAGCTCGGCGTCGAGGTCCCGTACGACGACCGCGGGGCCGGTGGCCCCGGGTGGGGTGCCCTGCTGGCGTGGGGGAGCGGACCCGACGAGTGGACCACCGGGGAGGGCAGCCCGATCTTTCCGCGGGTCGAGGTCGAGGTCGCGAGCTGAGCCAGCCGGCGCACCCCGACGAGCCTCCCGGGCCTCGTCGACTCGCACGCCCACCTTCAGCACGAGCGATTCGACGCCGACCGCGAGGCGGTGATCGAGCGGGCCGTGGCCGCCGGCATCGAACGCATCCTCGTCCCGGGATGGGACCTGCCCTCGTCGGAGGCGGCACTCGCCCTGGCCGCGGCTCACCCAGGCCTGATCGATGCCGCCGTCGGGATCCATCCCCACCACGCATCGGCCATGGACGAGGCCGGCTGGGCGCGGCTCGAGGGTCTGGCTGCCGAGCCGTCGACCCGGGCGATCGGGGAGATCGGCCTCGACTTCTTCCGAAACCTGTCGCCACCCGACTCTCAGCGCGAGGCGTTCGCGCGCCAGCTCGGCATCGCGGCCGCGCGTGGGCTACCGGTGGCAGTCCATGACCGCGAGGCGCACACGGAGATCACCGACACGCTCCGCGAGTGGGGAGGGGCAGGCCCGAACCGCCGAGGCTTGCTGCACGCCTTCTCCGGCGACCAGGTCATGGCCGAGGCGCTCGTCGCGGCCGGATTCGTGATCAGCTTCGCCCTGCCGGTGTCGTTCAGGAGCGCGCTGGGGCCGCGCTCGGCTGCAGCCGTGCTCCCGATCGGCGGCTTCACCGTCGAGACCGATGCGCCCTACCTCGGTCCCAATCGGGACGCGAACAACGAGCCCACGACCACGCTGCGGGTCGTCGCCGAGCTCGCGCGGCTGCGCAACGAGCAGGCTGGGAGCATGGTGAGCGCGATTCGGAACGCGTATCGCGGCATCACCGGCACGTAGGTCAAGCGCTCGCTCGGTTGGCACAGCAGTTGCATCGGCTCTTCCGGCGGGTGACACGTCGTCACCCAATCCTTGCGCACAGGCTCGTCGACCTCGCCTGATGAATGGGCGGACTGACTCACGGAAGAGGATCCACCAGCATGACCCAACAGAACGACCCCACCGTCCCGAGTGGCGGCCCACCACCGACCACCCCGACGGGTGTCCCACCGCCCACCACCCCGACGGGTGTCCCACCTGAGGAAGGCGGCGGTAGTGGGACGATCATCGGGATCATCGTCGCCGTCGTCGTGATCGCGCTTCTCGTCTGGTTCCTGTTCTTCAGGGGTGACGACGGAGCTCCGTCGGAGAGCACGGCACCTGGAGAGAGCACGACGCCAGTTGAGAGCACCGCACCGGCGAGAGCACCGCACCGGCGAGAGCACCGCACCGGCGGAGAGCACCGCACCGGCGGAGAGCACCGCACCGGCGGAGAGCGAGCCCGCGGAGAGCCCCGAGCCTTCTTCCAGCGCCTGGAGGCTCGTCGACCTGGCCTGATCCAGCGACTCGCCTGGCAATTCGGCGCCGCCTCGAACACGGTCGGGGCGGCGCCTTGCTGTCCCAATGCTGGTGCAGGCGCTGGAATTCTTGACACTCGCGCAGCGGGAGTGCTAACTTCCCCTTAGCACTCTCTACGGTAGAGTGCCAGTGCGATCAGGTCGTATCGGCCGTCGTCGGCGCTCCCGCGGAGCCAACTCAACCGTATTCAGTCCGCATCGGTTGCGCATGCAAGGAGGCACCACGCACACATGACCAGCACGGTCAGCGGCACGGCCACCGGGCTCAAGCCCCTGGGGGACCGCCTTGTCGTCAAGCCCACCCCGCGCGAGGAGATGACCAAGAGCGGCATCGTCCTGCCCGACACCGCCAAGGAGCGCCCGCAGGAGGGCACCGTCCTGTCGGTCGGGCCAGGCCGCACGCTCGACGACGGCTCGCGCGAGCCGATGGAGGTCAGCGAGGGCCAGAAGGTCCTCTTCCAGAAGTACGCCGGCACGGAGTTCAAGCTGGACGAGGAGGAGCTTCTCATCCTCTCCCAGAAGGACATCCTGGCCGTCATCGAATAGCGAGAGGAACGAAGAGAACGTGGCGAAGCAGCTGCTGTTCGAGGAAGAGGCGCGACGCTCACTGAAGCGCGGCGTCGACAAGATGGCCGACGCCGTCAAGGTCACGCTCGGCCCCAAGGGCCGATACGCCCTCCTCGACAAGAAGTTCGGTGCGCCGACCATCACGAATGACGGCGTCACCATTGCCCGCGACATCGAGCTCGAGGACCCCTACGAGAACATGGGGGCCCAGCTGCTCGAGGAAGTCGCGACCAAGACCAACGACGTGGCCGGAGACGGCACCACCACCTCGATCGTGCTGGCCCAGGCCATCATCACCGAGGGCCTCAAGAACGTCACCGCCGGCGCGAGCCCGATGGGCCTCAAGCGAGGGATCAGCAAGGGCGTCGAGGCGATCGTCGAGGAGATCAAGCGCCTGTCCAAGCCGGTCACGACGACCGAGGACATCGCCCACATCGCGGCGATCAGCGCCCGCGACAGCGAGATCGGCGACATGATCGCCCAGGTCATGGACAAGGTCGGCAAGGACGGCGTCGTCACTGTCGAGGAGTCCCAGGGCCTGAAGATGGAGACCGAGTACGTGGAGGGCATGCAGCTCGACCGCGGCTATGTCTCCGCCTACATGGTGACAAGCACCGAGGGCGGCAAGCTCGAGGCGACCCTCGACCAGCCGTACGTCCTCGTCACCGACAAGAAGATCAGCGCCGTGGCGGACATCCTCCCGACGCTCGAGAAGACCGTCTCCACCGGCAAGCCGCTCCTCATCATCGCCGAGGACGTCGACGGTGAGGCGCTCGCCACCCTGGTCGTCAACAAGCTCAAGGGCACGATCAGCGTCCTCGCCGTCAAGGCGCCGGGCTTCGGCGATCGCCGCAAGGCCATGCTCGAGGACATCGCCACCCTGACCGGGGCGAGGGTCATCAGCGAGGAGGTCGGCCGCAAGCTCGACAGCGTGCAGCTCGAGGACCTCGGCGAGGCGCGCCGCATCACGGCGACCAAGGACACCACCACGATCGTCGAGGGCAAGGGCACCGAGGACGCGATCAAGGCTCGCATCGGGCAGATCAAGCTCCAGATCGAGGACACCACCAGCGACTTCGACCGCGAGAAGCTCCAGGAGCGCCTCGCCAAGCTGTCGGGTGGCGTCGCGGTGCTCAAGGTCGGCGCGGCCACCGAGGTCGAGCTGAAGGAGAAGAAGCACCGCATCGAGGACGCGCTGAGCGCCGCTCGAGCGGGCGTCGAGGAGGGCATGGTCGCCGGTGGCGGCTCGGTCCTCATCCACTCGCTTCCGGCCCTCGACAAGGTCGAGGTGCTCGGCGACGAGGCCATCGGCGTCAACATCCTGCGCCGCGCGCTGGAGGAGCCGCTGCGCCAGATCGCGATCAACGCCGGCCAGGAGGGCTCGGTGGTGGTCGAGGCGGTCCGCAAGCTCAAGCCCGGCAGCGGCTACGACGCCGCTCAAGGGCGAGTACGGCGACCTCTTCGCGTGGGGCGTCATCGACCCGGCCAAGGTGACCCGCTCGGCGCTCGAGAACGCCGCCAGCGTCGCCGGCCTGCTCCTCACCACCGAGACGGTCATCACCGATCTCCCGGAGAAGGAGAAGGCCATGGGCATGCCGCCGCGGCATGGGTGGCGGCGGGATGGACTTCTAGTCCGCTTCACCAGCGGGATTCACTCCCGCGAGTCACTGAGTCCTGGAGCCCCGGCCCTTCGGCCGGGGCTCTCGGCTGATTCCCCGTTCTCTGCGAGTCGGGTGCTACCGTTCTCGAGTGGAACAGTTCGCGGCCGTCGTGGTGGCTGGGATCGTCCTGGGCATCGTGTTCATGACTGGCACCTGGATGTACGGTCGCCTGTCGGAGTCGATCGCTGCCCGGTTGCATTCGAGCTGGCGATGGCTTGCGTTGCCGATCACCGGAATCCTCTGCGGTGGGGCGTTCGCGGTGCTGCGGCCGCTCATCGTCGATCAGCCGAGGACGCCGATGTGGTTCGTCATCGGAGCCACGGGCGTGGCGCTGCTCTTTGCAAGCGCGACCGCCCTGGGGTGGACGCTGGTGGAGGTGGGCCGCCGGATCGTCGCGCTTTCGTGGGCCGTCCCAGAACCTGAGGGACCTCCGGTTCCGGATGATCAGGATCTGCAGCTCCAGTCGGATGTGCCCGAACACATGCGCAACCAAGAGCGCAGCGACCCCGAATAGGATCGACGGCAGACCCAACCCTGGCCTCGTCGCATTGCCGGGATCGCATCGGCCTTGTGGAGATCCGTCGAGCGAGCGTATGGTCGCGTCTCGCCTGAGCATCGCTCGAGCGCTCCCGAGCAAACGGAGGTCACCGACCATGCGATTCATCTCGGAGTCCGGCTACACGATCAAGCTCGGCCAGGAGGAGGCCCACCAGCAGTGGCTGGAGGCCAATGAGGAGGCACTGGCGGCGAGCGCGCCGGAGGGTGTCCGCTACCTCGGCACCTTCGTGACGGTCTACACCAGCGAGAAGCAGAGCGGTTTCTACAAGACCTACCTCGAGCTCGACAGCTACGGGGCACAGGATCGCCTCGCGGCGGCCACCAAGGACCCAAACTCGGACTGGGGACGCCTGCTTCGTGAGCAGACGGCCTTCGGCGACTGGGACCTCGCGGCGCCATGGAGCGCCGGACTCTACAAGGCCGTTGTGGATGCCACGATCTTCGACCAGCCCACGCCCTGACCGGGCCGATCATCGCAGGGCTGCCGCGCCTACATTCCTCGGCCGCGCTCCTCGATCGCTCGGAGCGAGCCGTGGATGCGGAAGATCACGATGAGGAGCTCCATCCAGATCCGCCAGAGCAGCTGGGCGACCAGGAAGTAGACAACCCCGATCAGGAGAGCGCCCAACACGCCGCCGCCGACGGTCGTCGTCTCGCCGCCGGACGTGACCGTGACGGGCGTCGCGAGCACGAGGAAGACTGCGATGAGGGTGATGATGACCACGCCGATCAGGTAGATGATCCTGATGAAGGCCGGTGTGATCATGTACTGGAACCTGAAGAAGTCGCCCCAGGCAAACCGATCCGAATCGGCTGGCGGAGATGATGGGGGCGCGACAGGCTCGACGCTGGTCACTGGCTGACTCCTCATGGCGAGTGTGGACAGGCGGGAGACTACACCGGCGCCTCCGCCGATTTGTCGAGTTGTAAGCAGGTCGGTTCGTCGTAGGGTTCGAGCCGCGCCAGATCGGCGCCCAGCAGCGGAGATCACCGATGCGCCACGTCCTGATGAACTGGGTCCACCCTGACGACGCAGCCGCGTACTACGCGATGTCGCCCGAGGAGCAGCAGGCCGATGTCGAGCGCCACATCGCCTGGTTCCGCAAGCACGGCGAGCACATCGTCGGCGGCGAGGAGCTCGACGAGCCGGCAAGGGTCAAGACCCTGCGTCCGGGCCGCCAGGGCGAGGGTGTCGTCGTGACCGACGGCCCGTACGTCGAGACCAAGGAGATCCTCGGCGGATTCGTGATCCTCGAGACCGATACGGCCGAGGAGGCCCTGGCGATCGCGGCCGAGTGGCCCTCGCTCACCTCGCAGCCAAACGCGACGGTCCACCTCCAGCCGGTCTTCGTGAGGGAGTAGCCCGCCCGGATCGACACTAGAATCGGGGGGATGCCAGCCGAACCCGCCACGTCCGTGCCGCCGGCCCAGCGGCTCTCCGCGAAGGAGATCCTCGAACGGATGAATCCGCCGCAGCAGGAGGCAGTGAGCCACCTGACCGGGCCGCTGCTCATCCTCGCCGGCGCCGGCAGCGGCAAGACCCGCGTCCTCGCGCATCGCGTCGCATACCTCGTCGCGACGAGCTACAAGCCGTGGCAGATCGTGGCCGTCACGTTCACGAACAAGGCGGCCACCGAGATGCGGCAGCGAATCGCGGGGCTGATCGGCGAGGAAGCGGCACGCGAGGCCACGATCGGTACCTTCCACGCGATCTGCGCGCGCATCCTCAGGCGCGATGGCGAGGCCATCGGTCTGACCCGGAGCTTCACGATCTACGACCGGGCGGACCAGGTCGCGCTCGTGAAGAGCGTGCTGAAACGGCTCGACCTCGACGAGAAGCGCTTCAGCCCGGCCGGCATGCTGGCCTGGATCGGCCAGCGCAAGGACGAGCTGGCGGACGTCGCAACGGCCACGAAGCAGGCCGCGAACTTCTACGACGAGACGGCCGCCCGGGTGTACGACGCGTACCAGCGCCAGCTCACCGAGGACGACGCCGTGGACTTCGACGACCTGCTCATGCGGGTCGTGACGCTGTTCGAGGAGCATCCGAAGGTGCTCGAGCGCTACCAGGGCCGCTGGCAGCAGATCCTCGTCGACGAGTACCAGGACACCAACCGGGCCCAGTACCTCATCTGCCGCCAGCTGGCGGCGAAGCACAAGAACCTGTCGGTCGTCGGCGACGACGACCAGAGCATCTACTCCTGGCGCGGCGCGGACCTGCGCAACATCCTCGACTTCGAGACCGACTACCCCGATGCGAAGGTCGTGAAGCTCGAGCAGAACTACCGCTCGACCCAGACGATCCTCGATGCCGCCCACGCCGTCGTCTCCCGCAACGCGGGTCGCAAGGACAAGCGTCTCTGGACCGATCGCGGCGCCGGGACCCAGATCACCCTGTTCGACGCCTACAACGAGTACGAGGAGGCCGAGTTCGTCGCTCGGCAGGTCGAGAAGCTCGTGGGCGGCGCACGCCGCGGCAGCATGACCGCCCTGCTGACGAGCCGGGCCGACGACGAGGAGGGGACGCTCCGCTACGGCGACGTCGCGGTCACCTACCGGATCAATGCCCAGAGCCGCGTGATCGAGGAGTCGCTCATGCGCTTCGGGATCCCGTACCAGCTCGTGGGCGGGGTCCGGTTCTACGAGCGGCGCGAGGTGAAGGACGCCCTCGGCTACCTCCGTCTGGCTCGGAACCCCGCCGACCGCGTGGCGCTGGGCAGGATCATCAACGTCCCGGCGCGTGGCATCGGCGCCAAGACCGTCCAGGAGCTCGGCGCCTGGGCCGAGTCGCGCGAGGCCAGCATGTGGGAGGCGGTGGTCGCGGCGGAGCAGAACCCGAACCTGGCGCCGCGTTCACGCGCGCAGCTCAGCGTGTTCGCCGACCTCATGCGCGGGCTCATGGCGATGGCCGCCACGGAGGCGCCGTCGGCCCTGTTCGACGCTGCAGTTGAGCGCTCCGGCCTCCAGGCGGCGATCCAGGACGGCACCGAGGACGGCGAGGAGCGCTGGGCGAACCTGCTCGAGCTGCGCGGGCACGCGGCCGAGTTCGACGAGATCGCGGCCCCCGAGGGACTGGCCCGCTTCCTCGAGGAGGTGGCCCTCGTCAGCGACCAGGACGAGCTCGAGGACATTCCCGACCGGGTGACGCTCATCACGCTCCACGCGGCCAAGGGCCTCGAGTTCCCGGTCGTCTTCATCGTGGGCATGGAGGAGGGGCTGCTGCCGCACCGGCGCGCGCTCGAGGACGAGCGCGAGCTGGAGGAGGAGCGCCGCCTCGCGTACGTCGGCATGACCCGCGCCAAGGATCGCCTCTACCTCGTCCACGCCCACCATCGGTCCACCTACGGCGTGGGCGCGCAGGCCGATGCCTCGCGCTTCCTGGCCGAGCTGCCCGACGACCTCCTGGCGCTGGAGCGTTCCGCCGCCCCGTTCCGCCGCGGCGGCGAACGATGGGCCGGGACCGATGACGACGGCGGCTGGCTGCCCTCGGGCTATCGATCGCCGACGGCGCGGCGAACGCTCGAGCCGTTGCGTCCGATCGACCTGCCGGACCACTCGGCACCCGTGCCGGTCGGGCGGGACCTCGACGCGGCCCGGGACCGGGTCGCCGCCACCACCTACGAGGGGGCCGCGATCGATCTGGGCTCCGGGACGTTCTCGGCACCGGGAGCGGCCGGCGACGCGCTCGGGGCGGAAGAGGATCCTGCATGGCGGGCGGGCGACCGGGTCCGGCATCGGCGGTTCGGGGACGGGATCGTTGTCAGCAGCCGCATCGTGAAGGGGGACGAGGAGGTCACGGTGGCCTTCGTGGGCGAGGGCGTGAAGCGGCTGATCGCCGCGTACGCCGGGCTCGAGCGGGCCTGACCGATGGGTCCCGACGAGCTTGCGGAGGCCCTTACCCGCGAGCGCGACGCATTCCTCGAGGCGCTCACCGCTATCGGGCCCGACGCGCTGGGCGTGCCGGCCCTGATCGGCGAGTGGAGCGCCCGCGAGCTCATCGCGCATCTCGGGTACTGGGCGGGCCACGCGGCCGAGCTCATCCACGCCGTCGAGACCGAGCGCGTCTCCGACATCGCGGACGAGCGGTCGGTGGACGAGATCAACGAGACCGTCGCCAAGATCGCGCGCGCAGACGAGCCTCGCGACGGTTCGCCGCCGCGAGGCGGCATCGGTCGAGGCGCTGCTGGAGCGCCTGCGGACGCTCGATTCAGCCCTGCTGGAGGTGCGGCTGCCCGACGGTGCCACCCTCGCGGAGGGGATTCAGGAGGACGCCTCGGCTCACTATGCCGAGCACACGCTTGCCCTGCGCCAGGCATTGGAGGGCGGCTCGGATGTCTGAGGCGCTGCTCGGCGAGATGGACGCGGCGCACGACGACTTCCTCGACGCGCTGGGCGCCGTCGATGCCGAGCTCGTGACCGTGCCGGGCGTGATGGAGGACTGGAGCGTGCGCGACCTGGTCGTCCACGTGGCCGCCTGGTCCGAGCATGGGGCGGCCGCCATCGAGCTCGCCACCTCGGGCCGCGGCGCGGAGTTCGGCTACTCGAAGGCCCAGACCGATGCGATGAACGAGCGAATCCATGCCGAGGCGCGCACGACCACGCCCGCGGCTGCCCTGGCCCGCGAGGAGCGTGCCTTTGCCGACTTCCGCGATCGCGTGGCCGCGCTTCCCGCCGAGGCGCTCCCGACGGTCCTCGGCAACGGCGACACCGTGGAGGCGGTCATCCGCTACGACGGACCCGATCACTACGCCGAGCACACCGCCCATCTCCGCGCCTGGTTCGCCGCCGAGCCAGACGAGGACTGATCAGGGAGCTTCGACCAGCCGGACCTCGAACAGCGTGGGCCACAGCTTCCCCGTGAGGAGGAACGTCCCGCGCTCCGGGTCGTGCGCGATGCCGTTGAGCACGTCGACGGTGTCGTTGTCCACCTCTGCGGCCAGGCTCGACGCGTCGATCGTGGCGACGACAGCGCCATCCGCGGTGTCGACGACCACGATCTCGTTCGACGGCCACACATTCGCGTAGACGAGCCCGTCGACGCACTCGAGCTCGTTGAGCCCCGTGACTGGCGTGCCAGCGGCGACGACCGTCACGCGACGCGCCACCTCGAACGTGTCCGGGTCCCGCAGCGCCAGCGTGGCGGTCCCATCCGACATCACCAGCAGCTCGCCGTCGTCACAGAGTCCCCAGCCCTCCCCGGCATATCCGATGCGTCCGGTCTCGGTCAGGGTGTCGCGGTTCCAGGCAATCATCACTTCCTCGCGCCACGTGAGCTGCAGCAGCCGATCGTCGACGAGCGCCAGGCCCTCGCCGTACAGCATCGGCTCCAGCCGCGTCTCCTCGATGACCGCGCCGCTGTCGCGATCGAGCTCGCGGAGCGCCGACTCGCCGTAGCGCCCCGTGCTCTCGAAGAGGCGGTCCCCGTCCAGGACGAGTCCCTGTGTCCATGCCGACGGGTCGTGTGGCACGCGCTCGACCACTTCCGGAACCCATTCGGCGATGGTGCCGGCCTCGATCGAGGGACGGGCAGGAGCCGGCTGGCATGCGGCCCCAAGCAGGACCAGCATGGCGGCGGCGATCGCGGGACGTGGTTGCATCGGCTGCGCATGGTAGGGGCCCCGTAGAATCGAGTCGATGCCGCCGATCGATCCTGCCAATCGGGTCACCGAGCTGCGCGTCCTCCTCGACGACGCCAACCACCGATACCACGTGCTCGACGCCCCGACGATGAGCGACCGCGAGTACGACCTCCTGTTCAGGGAGCTGAACGAGCTGGAAGGCGCGCACCCGGAGCTCGTGACGCCGGACTCGCCGACGCAGCGCGTCGGGGCGCCGGTCGAGGGTGGGTTCCCGTCGGTCCGCCACGAGACGCCCATGCTCAGCCTGGGCAACGCGTTCGGTGCCGATGAGCTGCGCGAGTTCGACGCGCGTGTCCGGCGCGGGCTGGGTCTCGCGGCCGAGGACGACCCGGTCGCGTACGTCTGCGAGCTGAAGATCGACGGCCTCGCCATCAGCCTGCGCTACGAGGGCCGCCGCTTCGTGCGCGGGGCCACGCGCGGCGACGGCACGAGCGGCGAGGACGTCACGCCCGAACCTGCGCACTGTTCGCGCCATCCCGCTCGGCCTCAAGGAGGACCCGCCGGGGACGACACTCGAGGTGCGGGGCGAGGTCTTCATGCCGCGGGGCGCGTTCGCCGCCCTGAACGAGCAGCTCGAGCGAGAGGACAAGCCGCTCTACGCCAACGCCCGCAACACCACGGCCGGCACGGTGCGCCAGAAGGACCCCGCCGTCACCGCGTCAAGGCGCCTCAGCCTGTGGACCTACCAGCTCGTTGGTGCGGGCGGCCTGGCGACGCCACTCCGAGTCGCTCGACCTGCTGCGCCGCCTCGGCTTCCCGGTCAACCCGAACACGCGGCGTCGTCGAGGGCATCGAGGCGGTCGTCGCCTTCACCGAGGAATGGGCCGAGGCCCGCAAGGACCTCGACTACGAGACCGATGGCATCGTCATCAAGGTCGACTCGCTCGCCGATCAGCAGCGTCTCGGGCTTCGTGTCGCGCGCGCCGCGCTGGGCGACCGCCTACAAGTTCCCCGCCGAGCAGGTGACGACGAAGCTCGAGGCCATCGAGGTGTACGTGGGCCGGACCGGCGCCATGACCCCGGTCGCCCACGTGACGCCGGTGTCCGTGGGCGGCACGACCGTGCGCAACGCGACGCTGCACAACATCGACGAGATCCGGCGCAAGGACCTGCGGGTCGGCGACACGGTGGTGCTCCAGCGTGCCGGTGACGTGATCCCGGAAGTCGTGAGCGCGGTCGTCGACGCCCGCGACGGCAGCGAGCTGACGTGGGAGATGCCGCCGGCGTGCCCGGTGTGCGGGACACGAGCGGTCGAGCGCGAGGAGGGCGAGGTCGTCACGCGCTGTCCCAACCCGTACTGCCCGGCGCAGCGCATCGGCGGGCTGCTCCACTTCAGCGGCCGTGGCGGCCTGGACGTCGACGGCCTCGGCTTCAAGATCATGATCCAGCTCGTCGAGCGGGAGCTCGTGAAGGAGCCGGCCGACATCTTCCGCCTCGACACCGAGACGCTCGCCGGGCTCGATCGGCTCGGGCGCAAGAGCGCCGAGAACCTGACGGCGGCTATCGACGCGGCCCGCACCCGGCCGCTCAGCCGCATCATCAACGCCCTGGGCATCCGCCATGTCGGCGAGCAGACCGCGGTCGACCTGCGCATCCTGGCTGCGCCGCCGACGATCCGCGGATCGCAGGCGAGACCGATGCGGAATGGACCCGTCGCGCCGCCGATCGGCTGCGCGACGCATCGGTCGAGGAGCTGACGGGGGTGTACGGCATCGGCGACCGTCGTGGCCGAGGGCATCCGCCGCTTCTTCGACGACGAGCACACGCGCGACACGCTGCATCGGCTCATCGATGCGGGCGTGAGCGCCGAGGCGCCGGCCGTCGGGGCATCCACTGCGCCGGCAGACGGACCGTTGAGCGGCAAGACCCTCGTCGTGACCGGCACGCTCGCCGGATTCAGCCGATCGGAGGCCGAGGAGGCGATTCGGGCCGCCGGCGGGCACCCGGCGTCATCGGTATCGGCCAAGACCGACTACCTTGTCGCGGGCGACAAGGCGGGGAGCAAGCTCGCGAAGGCCGAGAAGCTCGGCGTGCCGGTCCTCGACGAGGACGGCTTCCGCAGACGTACTGGAGGGTTCATGACCGAAGCGATCAAGGCAGCCATCGAGCGGCGCGGGCGCCTATCTGACCGATCATCCGGACGAGGCCCGGTACACCGATTCGGTCGCGACCGCCCGGCTGGAGCCCGGGCTCCACGTCCGCGTCACCGGCGCCGCCGGCGAGACGGTGGAAACCGACATGCCGAACGCCGTGGGCGGCCTCGGCACCGCTCCGGGGCCCGGCTGGTACCTGCGCGCCGCGACGGCGGCGTGCGTCGCCTCGCTGGCCGGGATGCGGGCCGCCCAGCTCGGGATCGAGGGCTTCGGCTGCGAGGTCGAGGTCGACTCGGAGTCGGACGATCGCGGCATCCTCGGGCTCGATGCCTCGGTCCCGGCCGGTCCGCTCTCGGTGCGAATCGGCATCCGGCTGAGCGGATCGGCTGCCGACGCCGGCATCCTCGACGAGGTGGCTGCGTGGGCGGTCGATCATTGCCCGGTCTCCGATGCGCTGCGCCGGGCCGTGGAGGTGCGGGTAGAGGCCTAGCGGCGGCCCCCGGCCATGCGCACCGCCTCCGGGAGGCCGCGCAACCGCGCCATGGCCGCGATCCCGACCACCGGCCCGAGCGCCAGGAGACCGAAGGCCAGGGCCCATCCGCCGCGGTCGGCGGGGTCGAGCAGGCCCGACGCCGAGGATGGTGAACGACGTGAGCAGGAAGCCCGTGGCCGTCTGGAGCGCCAGCGCCGATCCGGCGGTCCCGGCCGGCGCGAGCTCGCTGACCGCGGTCGAGAACTGGGCGGAGTCGGCGACCACGCTGACGCCCCACGCGGCGAGCACCGCCACGAGCAGCCCGGCGGGGGCGCCGAACAGGAGGCCCGCGACGACCGCGCTGGATCCCGACACCGCCATGGCGGCGATGGTGATCGTCGTCCGGCCGAGCCGGTCGGCCAGGGCACCGGCGACGACACACCCGATCCCGCCGGCCGCCACGACGCCGAACGCGACGCCGCTCGCCGCGGACGGCCCGACATCCGCGGTCGCGGCAAGGCTCGCCGCAACGAAGACGGGGACCCACGTCCACATCGCGTAGAGCTCCCACATGTGCCCCAGGTAGCCGATGTTCGCCAGGCGAACCGATCGCTCGGACAGGGCGTTCCGCGCCATGGCCAGGCTGAGCCGAGCGGCCGGGACGGTCATCGGCCCCTCGCGCACCGCGACCAGCGCCAGGATGCCGGCCAGCAGGCATGGCAGGCTGGCGGCCATCACGACGGCCCTCCAGTCGGCGCCAACGAGCGTTCCAGCGGCTCGCAGGGCGTGGGGCGCGGCGGAGCCGAGCGTGATCGCGCCGATGAGGATGCCCACTGCCAGCCCGCGATCGCGGTCGAACCAGCCCGACAGCACCTTGAGCGCGACCGGGTAGACCGCGGCGATCCCGGCACCGCTGAGCGCACGAAGCGGCAGGGCGGTCACGAGGTCCACGGCGAACAGCGCAAATGCGGCGTTCGCCCCGGCGGCGAGCAGCGCGCCGAGCGCGATGAGCCGGTTGGGTGGCATCACATCGGCCGCGCCGCTGAACGCGATCGCGAAGGCGCCGATCGCGAACCCGACCTGGACCGCGACGGTGAGCATCGCGATCTCGAGCGACCCGATGCCCCACTCGGCGCCGATGAGCGGTGAGACGGCCGCGGCGCTGAACCACGGCGTCAGGGCGAGCAGCATGCATGTGCTCAGGACGGCCAGCGCCCCCCAGCGGCCATCCGGCTCAGGCATCCGGCCCGTCTGGGAGCATGGTGTAGACGACGCACTCGCCGCGCAGGACCTCGGTCCCGTCGTCGCGCCGGGCGACGCAGCGCAGTCGGGTGATCGGCTTGTCTGCCCGTGCCTCGATGACCTCCGCCTCGGCGGTGATCGTGTCGCCGATGTACACCGGAGCGGGGTAGTCCCACTCCTGGTGCAGGAACACGCTGCCCGGTCCGGGGAGGCGCTCGGCAACGAGGGCGTTGAAGAGCCCGACGGTCAGCCCTCCCTGCACGACGAGCCGGCCGAGCCGGGTCCTCGCCGCGAAGTCCGGATCGAAATGCAGCGGGTTGCGGTCCCCGCTGATGCGGGCAAAGGCCTCGACATCGTCGGCGGTGAAGGTCCGCGACCACGTTGCGGTCGCGCCGACGGGCGGAGGTGTCCAGGTCATCGGTCAGTCGCCTTCCGCCAGGAACGCCTCGACCAGGTCGTCGTAGCCGCGGAACGAGGAGCGCACGGTGTGCCCGCACTCCGGATCGGTCAGGAGCGTCGCGCCGCCGAATGCGCCTCGGCGACGATCCGCGTCGCCGCGACGGGCACGACCTGGTCCTGCTCTCCTGCCAGCACCAGCGCCGGCACGGCCACCTCGGCGAGGCGCTCGGTCACGAACGAGCTGCGGATCGAGCGTCCCGCGCAGCTCACCGAGGAAGCGCTCGGGTGTCGCCGGGCGGGGCTGGAGCGCCGCGGCCGCCGCGAACGAGCCGGCCTCGCCCTCGGTGCCGGCCTTCATGAGCTGGGCCATGCTCGCGAAGAACGTCGCCCAGTCGCCGGCCTCACCGAGCTCGATCCAGCGTCGCATGCGGTCCGCCATGGGGGAGTCGGGAGGGGACTCCGAAGCGACTGCGGCGAGCACCAGCCGGTCGACCTTCGGTGGGGTGGTCTACCGTCAGCCAGAGACCGATCCGCCCGCCCCCGGACTCGGCCTCGATCGCCGTCGAGCCGATGCCGAGGGCGTCGAAGGCCACCGCGACAGCGTCGGCCATGACCCGTGGATGCATGATTCGATCGGCGTCGGTCGGATCGTCCGGCAGCGGCCGCCCGATGATCGTCACGGCTCGCGCGGCGCGGCGCCGCTCCCAGCGGCGCAGCGAGCAGCTGCTCGGTCCCGGCCAGGGGACGAAGCCCGGTCTCGACGCCACCGAGCCGATGAGCGGAGTGCACGGCGAGGGCGGGCCGTCGCCGCGCGTCGGCGCTCCCTCGAGGCTGAGCGCCTCGATGCGCGCCGGGGCCACGTTGATCGCAGATCGACGGTCGCACGCCGCTCATCGGGGCGCACGCTACCATCGGCTCCATGGCCGATATCAGCCGCGACGACCGTCGTCCACGTCGCCCATCTCGCGCGCCTCCACCTCACCGACGAGGAGGTCGACCGGATGCAGGAGCAGCTGTCGAAGATCCTGGCAGCGGTCGAGACGCTCCGCGACGTCGACACCAGCCACGTCGGTCCGACCGCCAGCGTGCTCGGGCTCGAGAACGTCATGCGCGACGACGAGCCAACCGACGCGATGACGCGCGACGCGGCGCTCGCGAACGCACCGCTCCGCGACGGGCCGTACCTTCGCGTCCCGACCGTCCTCGAGGAGGGCCGATGAGCCCGCTCCCGTTGGCGGATCGCACGATCACCGACGTCGCCGCCGCACTCCGCGACGGGTCGACGACCTCGCGCGCCCTGACGGAGGCGTGCCTGGAGCGGATCGCACGCGATGGCGCCAGGCTGAACACGTACCTCGCCCTCGACGAGAAAGCCGCTCTCGACGCCGCCGACGAGGCCGATGCCGCACTCGCGCGCGGGGACGGGGCGCATCGGCCCCTGCTGGGCGATCCCGTATGCCCTGAAGGACATCTTCGTGACGCGTGCCGTCGACGACGACGGGTCTCCGCTGCCCGGCGCGCTGCCGACGACCGCGGCCAGCCGCATCCTGGAGGGCTATCGGTCGCCGTACGCGTCGTCGGCCGCGCAGGAGCGCCTGCGCGATGCCGGCGCGATCCTGCTCGGCAAGACGAACCTCGACGAGTTCGCGATGGGATCTCGAGCACGGAGAACAGCGCCTACGGTCCGGTGCGCAACCCGTGGGACGAGATCGACCGTCCCGGGCGGCTCGTCGGGCGGATCGGCTCGCAGCGGTGGCGGCCGGCCAGGGATTCTTCGCGCTCGGCACCGACACGGGCGGCTCGATCCGCCAGCCCGCGTCGCTCACCGGGATCGTCGGCATGAAGCCGACCTACGGACGCGTGAGCCGCTACGGGATGATCGCCTTCGCCTCGAGCCTCGACCAGTGCGGACCTCTCACGCGGTCCGTCCGCGACGTCGCACTCGTCCTCGGGCTCGTCGCCGGTCATGACCCGCGCGACTCGACCAGCGTCGACCGCGCCAGTGCCCGACTACCTCGCGGCGCTGACCGGCGACGTGCGCGGGATGCGCCTCGGCGTGCCCCGCGAGTTCTTCGTGTCCGGGCATGGAGCCGGGCGTCGAACGGCGGTGCGCGGCGGCCATCGACGTGCTGGGTGGACTCGGCGCGGACATCGTCGACGTGAGCCTGCCGTCCACCGACCGTGGGCTGGCGACGTACTACATCATCGCGCCGGCCGAGGCGAGCGCGAACCTGGCCCGCTACGACGGCGTGCGCTACGGCCTCTGCGCGGGCGCCGACGAGCTGTGGGACAACTACGCGCGAACCCGCGGCTGACGGCTTCGGGCCGGAGGTGAAGCGGCGGATCATGCTCGGCACGTACGCGCTGTCGGCGGGCTACTACGACGCCTACTACGTGAAGGCACAGCAGGTGCGCACGCTCATCAAGGACGGAGTTCGACGAGGTCCTCGGCACGGTCGACGCCATCCTCGCGCCCGACCTCGCCGACTGTCGCCTTCAAGATCGGCGCCAAGGTGGACGATCCGCTGGCGATGTATCTCAACGACGCCTGCACTCTCCCGGTCAACATCGCCGGGCCTGCCCGGCATCAGCGTGCCGTGCGGGCTCTCGGAAGGACTCCCGGTCGGCCTCCAGGTCATCGGCCGAGCCTTCGACGAGGCGACCGTCCTGCGCGTCGCCGATGCGTACGAGCGCGCCGCCGGCTTCGCCGACCTGCGGCCGCCAACGTCAAACATCGAGACGACGTGATGTCCGGCGACGCCGGCGGTGCACCGCGTCGTCGCGAGCGCAAGGTCGTCAGCGTGCTCTTCTGCGATCTCGTCGGCTTCACAGCCCAGGCCGAGGAAATGGATCCCGAGGACGTCGAGGCGATGCTGCGCCCGTATCACGATCGAGTCAGGTCCGAGCTCGAGCGCCATGGCGGCACCGTCGAGAAATTCATCGGTGACGCCGTCATGGCCCTGTTCGGCGCTCCCTCCGCCCACGAGGACGACCCCGAAAGAGCGGTCCGGGCCGCCCTCGCGATCACGGAGTGGGCTGAGGAGCGATCGATCGAGCTCCGGATTGGCATCACCACCGGCGAGGCGCTCGTCTGGCTCGACGCGAGCCCCGCCGTCGGCGAAGGGATGGCATCCGGCGACGTCGTGAACACGGCGGCGCGGCTCCAGACGGCAGCCCCGGTGAACGGGGTACTCGTCGACGAAGCGACGCGCCGAGCCACGCTGAGCCAGATCGAGTTCCGCGATGCGCCCGCGGTCGAGGCGAAGGGAAAGGCGGCACCCATCGCGGCCTGGGAGGCTGCCGCCGCCCGGTCCCGCTTCGGCCCAGACGTGACGCAGCGGGTCGCCGCAGAGCTCGTCGGACGGCAGCGTGAGGTCGCCATGCTGCGCGATGCGTTCGCGCGGGCGACGTACGACCGCACACCGCAGCTTGTCACGCTCATTGGCGTGCCGGGGATCGGCAAGAGTCGCCTCGTGAGGGAGCTTGGCGAGATCGCCGAGGCCGACGGTCGCCTGGTCAGCTGGCGCCAGGGCCGCTGTCTTGCGTATGGCGAGGGCGTCGCTTACTGGGCGCTCGCCGACATCGTCAAGGCCGAGGCAGGGGTCATGGAGGGCGACCCGGAGACGACGGTCGCGACGAAGCTCGAGTCGAGCGTGCGCGGGCTGGTGACCGATGCGCGCGACGCCGCCTGGGTGGAGGAGCACCTGCGTCCCCTCGTCGGCCTCGAGACCGACGGCGGCATCAGCGGGGACCGTGGCGCAGAGGCCGAGACGGCATGGCGGCGCTACATCGAGGCGCTCGGCGAACGAGGGCCACTCGTCCTTGTCTTCGAGGACATCCACTGGGCGGATGACGGACTGCTGGGCTTCGTCGATGGCCTCGTCGACTGGCTCACCGACGTGCCGGTGCTCGTTGTCGGCACCGCGCGCCCGGAGCTGCTCGAGCGACGCCCGGGCTGGGGCGGCGGGAAGCTGAACGCCGTGACCGTCGGCCTGACGCCGCTCGCCGACGACGAGACGGCGCTGCTGGTCGCCCAGGTCCTCGAGCGCGCCCTCATTCCGGCGGAGGTCCAGCGCGCGATCCTCGACCGAGCCGGCGGCAACCCACTCTATGCGGAGCAGTTCGCCGAGCTGTACCGCGAGCGCGGTGAGGTGGAGGATGCGCCGATGCCCGAGACCCTCCAGGGCCTCGTGGCCGCACGCCTCGATGGCCTGGCGCCGGACGAGAAGGCGCTGCTCCAGTTGGCCGCGGTGATGGGCAAGATTTTCTGGACGGGATCGCTGGGAGGCCCTCCGGGGATCGGCGATCGCCTTCACGGGCTCGAACGGAAGGGCTTCGTTCAAAGGCAGCGGCGGTCGTCCGTCGAGGGCGACAGCGAGTGGTCCTTCGCGCACCTGGTCCTCCGCGACGTCGCCTACGCCCAGATCCCACGCGGGGAGCGAAGCGCCAAGCACCGGGCGGCTGCAGAGTGGATCGCCGAGCTCGGCCGTCCGGAGGACCACGCCGAGCTGCTCGCGCACCACTGGACGCTGGCCCGTGACCTTGCGCTCGCCAGCGGCGTCGACGCCAGCGACCTCGACGAGCCGGTCCGCATTGCCCTGCGCGCCGCGGGGGACCGCGCGTTCGGTATCCACGCTCACCGTGCTGCGGCAACGCACTACGCCGGCGCCGTCGCGCTGTGGCCCGCGGACGGCGAGCGGCCGTCCCTTCAGCTCCAGCACGGCCGAGCGCTCGATGCTCGCCCACGACCCCGCTGCTTTCGAAGTCCTGGATGCGGCCAGCCGCGCCTTGAACGACGTCGGGGATAGGGATGGCGCCGCCGAGGCGGAGATCGCCCTGTCGCGGATCTGGTGGGAGCGCGGGCAGCGAGACAGGCGCGGCTCACGACGCCCGCGGCGGGTAGACTTCGCACCGATGCCCGAGATCAGCCAGGTTCGGATGACCGTCCCCGAGCAGAGCACGCTGAACCGCGTGCTTCGCGAGGGTGGCGCCCAGCAGTTCCCGCAGTGGCTCTATGCCGAGCCAGGCACCGAGAGTCGCATCACTTCGTGGGGCCTGCGCGGCGTGCCGCTCCAGATGCTCGACATCCCGCCGCACGATGATGCGCGGCGCGGCCTCTATCCGATCGCCAGCGACGACTGGACCGAGGCGCCGCGCGCGCTCATGCTCGCCACGGTCGACCTCGACCGTGCCAGCGAGCGACCTCGAGCCGGCGCTCGCGAACAAGTGGCTCGACGTCGCCGACGACGCGCTCCTTGGCGCGAAGTGCCGGCGGCTCGTGCTCGGTCGCAGCGTCCTGGTCCTCGCCGAGCCGATCACCGAGGGGTTCGTGGCTGCGTGTCTCGCGCGGTTCGGCGAAGGCCCGGTGGCGGTCGCCATCGACGGCACCACGATTCGGGGGCCGCGCGGCCCGGTCGAACCCGGTCAGCGACAGCCCGGCCACCTACGTCCGCATCGGACCACGCCCCGCGCCCGCGCTCATCTTCCTGCCAGCGCCGGGTGATCGACCGGCCGCGCATCGGCCGAGGTCGAGGCCTGGCGCGAGGGTCGCTACGCGGCATCTCCGGCGCGACACGGGTTGGCTGACGCTCGCCGGACTCGGCTGGCTGAAGCCCGGGGCCAACCGTGTTGGCCCGACCGCCGATGTCGACGTGGTCCTGCCCGCGGGTCCGCCCCACGCGGCGACGATCACCGTGACCCCGATGGCGCGCGCCGAGGCGACGGTGGCTTTCTTCACGCCGGCGAGCCGATCGACGTCACCTCGATCTCGTGACCGATGCGACCGGTGAGCCGACGCAGCTCGAGGTGGGAGCCTGCGGATGTGCCTGATCGAGCGCGGTGGGCGCCTTGCGGTGCGGACCTGGGACACTCTCGTCGCCGGCGCGTGGCGAGTTCGCGGGATCGACCACTGGCCGGTCGACGCGCGCTGGCGTCTCGAAGCGCGATTCGAGGAGACGCCGGGACGGATCGCTGACGGTCCCCGACGTCCTCGGCTTCGTCGAGGAGGAGGCGTCGCCCGGCGACGTCGTCTTTCGGCTCGACGGCGCCGAGCATCGGCTGCAGGCGCTGCCCGGGTGGGCCGTCGGGCGAGATGTGGCTGGTGTTCGGGGACGCCACCAACGGCCACGAGACCTACGGCGGCGGGCGGTTCCTCTACACCGATCCGCCCGACGGTGACGGACGCGTCGTCGTCGACTTCAACCGCGCCTACAACCCGCCCTGCGTCTTCAGCCCGTTCGCGACGTGCCCGCTGCCGTGGCCGGCCAACCGGCTCCTGACCCGCGATCGAGGCGGGCGAGCGGTCGTACGGCAGCGCGAAGCGTCCCTAGGCCTCGCGTCGAAGCTCGTCGAGGTCGAGGTCGCGCTCGACCAGGCGGAGCGCGTCGTCACCGATCTCGCCACGGTCCCGCAGCTCGAGGATGGCGAGGCGCTCGGCGCTGATCACGGAGCGCCGGATCTCGTCGTGCTCGAGCTCCTCGACCTCCTCCGGAGTGGCCTCCGGTCGGCGGCGTCCGTCGAGGGCGGCGGCTGCTCGGGTCGATGCTCGTGCACGAGGTGCTCCGACCGATGTTCGTAGCGCTCCTTGAGCTGGTCGAGCAGCGGAAGGTGGCCCGGGACCTCGCTCCGCAGCTCCTCGATGCGTGCCAGGGCCGCCTCGGTCGCGGCGCTTCGGGCGTGGGTCTCCTCGTGCTCGAGGGAGCCGTCGTCGACGACGCCGACGGCGCGGATGAGCGCCGGCAGGGTGAGCCCTTGCCCGATGAGGGTCACGAGGACGACGCTGAAGGCGAGGAAGATGACGAGGCCGCGACCCGGAAGCGGGTCGCCCGCGCTCGTCTGAAGCGGCAGCGCCAGGGCTGCCGCGAGGGTCACCGCCCCGCGCATCCCGCCCCAACCGAGGATGAGCACGACCGGGCGGTGGCGCCGGGTCTCGTCGGGCGCAGCGGCGGCCACAGCCAGCGTGGCAGGTACGTGGCCGGGATAGACCCACACCAGGCGAACGATGATGACCGTCAGCGACACCGCGGCAGCCATCCCGATCAGCTCGCTCGCCCGTAGACCCTCGATCTCGGCCATCACCGTCGGCAGCTGGAGGCCGATGAGGAGGAAGGCGAGCCCGTTCACGACGAAGATCACCATGCCCCAGGTCGCGGTGCCGAGCACCCGCGTGTTCGAGCCCATGACGCGCGGCGATCGCCAGCCGACGATACAGCCCGGCGACGACCGTGGCGATGACGCCGGACACGCCGGCTGCCTCGGCCGGCAGGTAGGCGGCGAACGGCGCGAGGAGGCTGACGAGGACCTCGACCGGCGGGTCCTCGAGGAGCGAGAGCAGCCAGGTTGTCACCCAGCCCACGACGAGGCCGACCACGACGCCACCCGCGACGATCACCGCACGAACCCGGTGGCGGCGGCGCCGAAGTCGAGCGCGATGCCCGCGACGGCCGCGACGACCGCCAGGCGGTAGAACGTGAGCGCCGTGGCGTCGTTGACGAGGCTCTCGCCCTCGAAGATGACCACGAGCCGGCGCGGGAGGTTCAGGCGCCGGGCGATCGACGTGGCGGCGATGGCATCCGGCGGCGAGACGATCGCGCCGAGCGCGATCGCGACCGGCCATCCGAGCTCCGGCGCCATCGCCATCGCGACCGCGGCCACCGCGAGCGTGGTGACGATGACGAGGCCGACCGCCAGGAGGCCGATCGGGCGCGCGTTGCGCCGCAGGTCGCGCGGCGAGAGGAAGTAGGCTGCCGAGAAGAGGATCGGTGGCAGGAAGAGGACGAGGACGGTCTCGGGGTCGAGCTCGACGCGGCGGGACGCCTGGCACCAGGCCGATGACGAGCCCCGGCGATGACCATCGAGGATCGGGTAGGGGATGCCGAAACGCTGCGCCAGGACCGTCACGGCCGCGACGACCGCGAGCAGGAGCAGGACGAGCTCGACTGTCTTCCATGTCGGCCGCACTCTATTCGACGCGGCGACCGCCCGCCCGCGGACCGCTAGACTGACGCCGATGTCCAGCCAGCCAGCCACTCGCCGCGCGGCCGCCGACTTTCTCAACGGGACCGTCCGCGCCATGCCTCCGTCGGGCATCCGGCGCTTCTTCGACATGCTCGCCGAGATGAAGGACGTCATCAGCCTCACCATCGGTGAGCCCGACTTCACGACACCCGAGTCGATCACGCGGGCCGCCATCGCCAGCCTCGAGGCCGGCGAGACCCACTACACCGCCAACGGCGGGATGATCGAGCTGCGCGAGCTGATCGCGGCGAACCTCGGCCGATCGGTACGGGGTCGCGTACGACCCACGGACCGAGCTGCGTGGTCACGGTCGGGGCATCGAGGGCGTCGACGCCTCGCTGCGCGCGACGATCGACCCCGGTGACGAGGTCATCTACCACGAGCCGTGCTTCGTGGCCTACGCGCCGTGCGTCCAGCTCGCGGGAGGCGTGGCCGTCGCCGATCGCGACGACGCCGCGCCACCGACTTCCGGGTCACCGCGGAGATGATCGCGGGCGGCGATCACGCCGCGCACGAAGGCGATCTTCCTCGGCTACCCGAACAACCCGACCGGCGCCGTCCTCGACCGGGCGGAGCTGCGAGGCGATCGCCGAGGTGGCCGACGAGCACGACCTGCTGGTCTTCTCCGACGAGATCTACGACCGGCTCGTGTACGGCGACCACGCAGCACACGGCCTTCAGCTCGCTGCCCGGCATGCGCGAGCGCACGGTCCTCCTCGGCGGCTTCAGCAAGAGCTACGCGATGACCGGCTGGCGCATCGGCTATGTCGCCGCACCGGCGGGGCTGATGGAGGGCATCGCCAAGGTCCACCAGTACGGGATCATGTGCGCGCCGACCGCCGCCCAGTACGCGGCGATCGAGGCGCTGACGCAGCGGCGAGCAGGCCGTGGCCGGCGATGCACGCCGAGTACGACCGCCGCCGCCGCTTCGTCGTCGATCGGTTCAACGAGATCGGCCTGGCGACGCTTCGAGCCGAAGGGCGCCTTCTACTGCTTCCCGCGCGTGACCGACGCGACCGGTCTCGACGAGACCGCCTTCGCCGAGCGGCTGCTGGCGGAGGAGACGGGTCGGGCGTCGTGCCCGGCATCGCGTTCGGTCCGTCGGGCGCCGGCCACGTGCGCGTCTGCTACGCCACGGCGTACGAGGAGATCGTCGAGGCGATGGAGCGCATCGAGCGGTTCGTCGACCGCCATCGGGCGTGACGCGGCAGGCGTCGATCAGCACGCACCGCCTTCTCCCGCACCGCGCCCGACTACGCGGCCACGATGGCGACGGCCCTGGCACCGGTTGCCGCCGAGGTCGTGGCGCCGAGCGATGCTCCGCTCCGGGGAGACGGTGCTCGACGTCGGCACCGGGACGGGGACGGCCGCGCGCCTTGCCGGCGGGAGAGGTCGGCGGGTCATCGGCCTTGACGCGCGGACGGGCATGCTCGAGATCGCGCGGGCCGAAGTCGCCGGAGATCGAGTTCATCGAGGCCGATTTCACAGCGATCCCACTCGACGGATGGGTCGATCGACGCGGTGATCGCGGTCCACGCCCTGCTGTTCGCCGGCGATCGCGTCGCCGACGCTCGCGGAATGGCGACGGCGTCGCCGCGGTGGGCGGGCGGCTCTCGCTGTCCGTCCCGGGTCCGGGCACGTCGTGCCCGCGGCCGTGCTTCGGAGCTGTCTACGACCGCCACGGCATCGAGTGGCACGCCGACGACTACCCGGAGGCCGTCCGACCTGCGCGGCCTGGGCCGACGCGGCCGGCTGGGCCGATGCCCGCGGCGGACGCGGACGCATCCACCGGCATCGAGCTGGCCGACGAGGACGCCTTCCGCATCTGGCTTCGCGTCGGCGCGGACGCACGACCGACTGGCCGCCGGATCGGGTCGAGGCATTCGGCCGCGACCTGATGACCGTCTGTCCTCGCGATGCCGACGGCGCGTTCCGGGTCCCGTTCGGGACGATCTACCTGGCAGCGCGGAGGCCGTCGTGAGCGTTCGCCGACCTCCTGCGCGTGACCCCGGGCACGCGGCCCGACCTCGGCGGCGATCGACCCGCGGTCCACGCCCGGGTTCGATGGGGACAAGGACGCGGCGCAGCGCTCGACTGAACGGCGCTCCGAGACGAGCTGGCCTCGTTTCAGGAGCGCCTCTGGGCCGAGCAGCGGCAGTCGCTGCTCGATCGTGCTCCAGGCGCTCGACGCGGGCGGCAAGGACGGCCTGATTCGCAAGGTCGTCACCGCCTTCAACCCGCAGGGCACCCGGGTCACCGGCTTCGGGGTGCCGACCGAGGAAGAGCTGCGCCATGACTACCTGTGGCGAATCCATGCCGCGACACCCGGGAAGGGGCGCATCGGCATCTTCAACCGAAGCCACTACGAGGACGTGCTGGTCGTTCGGGTCAACGAGCTCGGTGCCCGAGTCGATCTGGCAGCCCGCGCTACGAGCAGATCAACGCCTTCGAGGCGCATCTCGCGGCCAACGGTACGCGCATCGTGAAGTTCTTCCTCCACATCAGTCGCTCCGAGCAGCGCGAACGCTTCCTGAAGCGCCTCGCCGACCCGGAGAAGCACTGGAAATGGTCGTCGGGCGACCTCGACGCCGCGCGCGAAGTGGGACGACTTCCAGGCCGCCTACACCGACGCGCTGGCGCGCTGCTCGACCGACGCGGCGCCATGGTTCGTGATCCCGGCCGACCGCAAGTGGTACCGCGACCTCGCCGTGGCAGAGATCCTCGCCGAGACGGCCGCCGCGATGGACCCCCAGTGGCCGGAAGTGGACGAGGACCTGTCGAGATCGTCGTCCCGGAGTGAAACGGACGGCGTATCGATGCGCATGAAGCATCGATGGATCGGCGGCCTGGTCCTGGCGATCGCCGTCGCACTCGGCGCGTGCGCGCCGCCTGGCCAGGGCGGCAGGTCGTCCGTCGAGCCCATCCCAGCGGCGCCGCTCGAGCGCCGATCAGGGCAGGCTCCGGAGAGCACGGCCCCGAGCGAGGACACCGAGGCCAGCCAGCCGGCCCCGTCGTACGACTACGACTACTGATCAGCCGACGCGCGCGTAGCCCTGGCTCAGCCGGCGTGCAGGCAGGCGCGCGCCAGCGCGAGCACGGCGTCGATCTCCGGCTTCGCCCTGGTCGGCTCGCCGCGGTCAGCTCGATCTTGGGGTCCTCGGCCACGAGCCTCCACACCGACTGGGTCGTGTCGGTCGACTCGTCGATCTGCGCATCGGTCTGCAGGCGCAGGCCGCGGATGCTCGGCCATCGGTGGAGCTGGCCGCGCAGGGTCCACGGGCCCTCGGGATCCGAGGTCGCCGGCGCGTAGTGGTAGTCCATGAGGCCAAGATCGGTCGCGACGAGGATGCGCAGCCGGCCGGTGTCGGGGTTGACCGCGACGTGCGTCGCGAACTCGGTGGCGTCCATCTCCCCCAGCTGATCGCTGGAGGAGCTGTCGTGCGCGCCCGAGGGTGTCCCACTCGCCGATCTTCATCGGCGCGCAGCATAGCGCCTCTACAATCGGCGCCATGGCGATCGAGAGCGCAAACGCGCTACGAGACGGTGATCGGCATCGAGGTCCACGCGCAGCTGCGGACCGACCTCGAAGATGTTCTGCGGCTGCCCCACGGCACCGCCGGAGGGAGGTGACCGACGAGCCGAACACGCGCGTGTGCCCGATCTGCATCGGACTGCCGGGGACGCTGCCGGTCATCAACCGGCGCGCCGTCGAGCTCGTCATGCTCACCGGGCTCGCACTCGACTGCCGCGTCGAGACCGATGCGGTGCGCTTCGAGCGCAAGAACTACTTCTACCCCGACCTGCCGAAGGGCTACCAGATCAGCCAGTACGCGCTGCCCCTGACCAGCGAATGGCCGCCTGGTCGGTGCCCGTGCCGAGCGAGGGGGCGATGTGGTGATCGGCATCACCCGAGCGCATCTCGAGGAGGACACGGCGCGGATGCAGCACGCCGGCCGCGGCTACAGCGTCGTCGACTTCAACCGGGCGGGCGTCCCGCTGATGGAGATCGTCACCGAGCCCGACCTGCGTTCGCCGGCGCAGGCGCGCGCGTATGGCGAGACGCTCCGTGCTCTGCTGCGCGCGATCGGCGCGTCGAACGCCGACATGGAGGCGGGCTCGATGCGGATCGAGGGCAACATCAGCCTGCGTCCCGCGGCTCGGCGGCGCTTCGGGACGAAGGTCGAGGTGAAGAACCTCAACAGCTTCCGCTCACTGGAGCACGCCATGGCGTTCGAGGCCGCGCGCCATGCCGACGCTCCTCGATCGAGGCGAGGCCTTGGTGCAGGAGACGCGCGGCTGGGACGAGGAGGCAGGGCGAACGATCGTCCAGCGCAGCAAGGAGGAGGCGAACGACTATCGCTACTTCCCCGAGCCCGATCTGCCGCCCCTCCGCCCGTCCGAGGCCTGGGTCGCCGAGCTGCGCGAAGGGCTTCCCGAGCTGCCGGCCGCGCCGGCGAAGGCGCTACATCGACGACGCTCGGCCTGTCGGACTACGACGCGGGGGTTCTCGTCGCCGATGACGCGCTGGCCACCTACTTCGACCAGACCGTGGCTGCCGGAGCCGCCCCGAAGGCGGCCGCGAACTGGATCACTGGCGAGCTGAGCCGCCACCTCAACGAGCACGCCGTCGATGGGCTCCGCGCCGATGGCGCTCGCCCTGCGCCCGTCAGGGCTGGCCGAGCTCATCGAGGAGGTCGAGGCCGGTCGCGTGTCGGGGACGACGGCGAAATCGGTGCTCGCGACGGACCCTCGACTCCGGGGAGTCGCCGCGTGACGTGATCGCGCGCGAAGGACTCGCCCAGGTGTCGGATGTCGAGGCGCTCGGTGCCGAGATCGAGGCTGTCCTGGCCGAGTTCCCGGCACAGGTGGCGGAGCTGCGAGCCGGAAAGACGCAGTTGGCGGGCTTCCTGGTCGGCCAGGTCATGAAGCGGACGGGTGGACGCGCCGATGCTCGGGTCGTGAGAGAGGAGCTGCTCCGCCGGATCGAGACCGACGGCGCCTGATCAGCGCCCGAGGAGGCGCTTGAGCCTCGCTCCAAGGCCCGCCGCGGGGCTCGAGCTCCTGCACGCGCTTCCACTCGAGCTCCTGCCCGACGACGATCTCCACGGCTCGGCTGGCTCTCGCCTGGCCGATGCCGAGTGCGGCGCCATTGGACGGCGAGGCGGCGAGCCAGCGCTCGCGCTCGGCTGCGGCAGCTTCGTAGGTCTCCTGGGCCAGCGCCAGCGATGCCAGGTCGGCCGCTCGGCCGCTGGATGCCGCGCGCATGGCATGGGTCCACGCGTCCCGGGCGGCGACGTAGGCGGCCTCGGCGTCCTCGGCAGTCGGGGCGGCGTGCAGCCGCTGACTGAATCGGGTTGATGGGGGAGCCTGGTCCGGCGGGGCGCTTGGCAGGGTTGCCAGGTCGCGCGTCTGCGTCACTCCTCCCGGGTTCCCCTCTTTGTTGACGCGTGCCACGATGGTCAGGATCGCACGTTTCCCCCGATAGCGCCAGACTTTTCGCGATCTCGCCTCAGCGCGCCCCGCGATGCCGCCTGAGCAGGATGTCGATGGCGTCGCGGTACCGCGCGCCGGAGGCATGTCGGCGCAGCCAGTCGAGGTACTCGGGGTCCCTTCGGGCCACCTCGCCGAGCGTCCAGCCCTCGTAGCGACCGAAGTCGAGGCGGGCGCCCGCACCGTCGGAGTCGAGCGGCCCGCGGGGAGCCCCGTGCGTCGCGGTCTCGGCCGGCGTCGGCGGAGCCGCGCGCCGGCGATCGGACTCCCACAATTGGCGCTTCACCGGGTCACGCACCACGCCGAATGCCCAGTTGAGGTCGGCCATGCGCTTCTCGGCCGCCGCGTCCATCGACGCGGCAGCATCCGGGTGCAGCTTGCGAGCGAGGACCCGATACGCCGCGCGGATGACGTCGGGGTCGGCGTCCGGCTGGACCTGGAGGATCCGATACGGATCGCGACGTTCCACGACGGGATCTCAGACGAGCTCCCGCTCCACCACCAGGCGCAGGGCGGGGAGCGGCAGCGCACCTTCGCCGAGGACGACGTCGTGGAACCGACGGATGTCGAACCGGTGCCCCTGGCGTGCTCGGGCCTCGGCTCGGAGGCGGAGGAGCTCGAGCTGACCCAGCTTGTAGGCGAGGGCCTGCCCGGGCCACGCGATGTAGCGGTCGACCTCGTTGGCGATGTTGTTCAGGCCCAGCGGGGCATGCTCGGTCATGAAGTCGATGGCGCGCTGGCGCGACCACCCCATGGCATGGATTCCGGTATCGACCACCAGCCGCGATGCGCGCCACGCGTCGAATGACAGGATCCCGAAGTGGTCGAGCTCGCCGGACAGGAGGCCCATCTCCTCACTGAGCCGCTCGGTGTACAGGCCCCATCCCTCGATGAAGGCCGTGCATCCGTTGAAACGGCGGAAGTCCGGCAGGTCGGTGAGCTCCTGCATGATCGCCAGCTGGAGATGGTGGCCGGGTACCGACTCGTGGAACGCGAGCGTCTCCGCCTCGTATCGCGGCCGAGTCTCGGGGGCATAGGTGTTGATGTAGTACTGCCCGGGCCGCGACCCGTCGGCGGCGGGATCACGGTAGTAGGCGATGGTCGAGTGCTTCTCCTCGTGGGCCGCCATCGGCACCACCTTGCAGGGGGCAATCGGCAGCCGGCCGAACCACTCGCCGATCGCGGCGTTGGCCCGCGCCAGCGACGCTTCGGCGACCGCGACGATCTCGGCGCCGGTCCTGAAATGCAATGCAGGGTCGTCACGGAGTGCCGATATCGTCGCGTCGAGCCCGGTGGTGCCCAGGATGCGTGCGCCGAGCTCGATGAGCTCGTCGTCGATCCTGGCGATCTCCTCGAGGCCGATGCGATGGATCTCCTCGACCCCGGTCGAAAGCGAGGTGTGGGCTCGCGCCAGGCTGGCGTAAATCTCGCGCCCTCCCGGAAGGTGGGCCAGCCCCGGCTGCTCGTCCGAGCGAGCTCGTGGCGAGATCTCGTCCACCACGACCTCTCGATACCGCACGAACGCCGGGCGAATCTCGTCGCGCACGAGTGGCAGCAGCCGATCGTGGAGCTCGGGGCGGTTGGTGGCGGGTTCCATCAGGGGCCACTCGCCATCAGGGCGGGCGAGGAGCTCGTCGAGCTGCTCGCGGACCTTCGTGCACAGCATCGCGACGCCGTACCGCCCGCCCCCGGCGCCGCGGCGCAGGTTCGCGATGGCGGCGTCGATCGCGGCCGGCATCTCGGCCCAGCGAGCCACGAGCGCATCGGCCTCGTCGTCGGACCGAACGGGCTGCAGCGACGGGATGTTCAGGAGGTCGACCTGGATCCCGTCCATCGGGTCGACGCTGAAGGCGACGAGATCGGCATCCAGATAGGCCCGATCCGTCTCGAGCGCGGCACCGAGCGCGGCGTGGGTCACCGGGTCGGTGGCGTCGGTCTCGTGCAGGCGGCGCTGGAGCTCGTCGAGCTTCGCGCGCCAGGCCTCCAGCCCCGCAGGCGTCTCGTCGGTGAGCTCGGCGTCGAATCGTCGGTCGCCGATGGCCGTGGCGAACACCGGATGGCGGCGCAGCCAGGCCTCGTGGTAGTCGGCCGCCAGGATGTCGAGGTCGGTGCGCGATGCGCCGTTCATCGGGGCATCGTAGCGGGGTCGCCTAGTCGATCGAGCCGAGGAGCTCCATGGTGGCCATGATCCGGTCGAGGACCGCCTTGTTCAGCTCGTAATCGCCCGCCATGTTCGTGTCCGTATGGGCCCTGATGTTGGGTCCCTCCTCGGAGGTCGGTCCGAGGCGTACGACGTAGGTGTATGCGCGATAGGAGGTCGGGTACTCGCTTCCCTCGGTGCCGGTGCCTCGCACTTCCCAACGAACCGCTGACTGGGTCTGCCCGATGAGACCCTCGTTCCTCGAGAGGATCTCGAGGAACGTTCCGACGTCACCATCGATGACTTCGATCGTGATCGCGATCTCGGGCGGCACTTCGGACGGATCGTCGACGTCGAAGTCCGTCGGCGAGTACCAGGCGCAAGCACCGACATCGGCGACAGGCGTGTTCGTCCACCACGCATCGGGGAAGGCGACCCGGTAGCCGTCCTCGGCATTCGTGCAGGTGTCTCGGTCGAGGAACAGGGCATCCGCGTCGGCGTTCGCGGCGACCGGGAACGGGGCCGTCGGGTCCGTACTGGGCGCCGGCGTGGGGGCCGGAGTCTGCTCCTCGGACGGCGATGGGGTGGGGTCGGGCTCGGCGCTTGCGGCCTCGGATGCCGAGGGCGTGGGGGATGCGACCGCCTCGCTCGGACTCGCGGCGGTCTGCGCGCGGCAGGCGCTCACCAGCAGCGTGATCGCGACGAGCGCGATCGCCAGCGGGCGACGGGAGGGAATGGTCATCGGTGCTCCGATTCGAAGAACGCGACGGAAGGACGCGATGCTGACGCTGGGTGTTGCCGCATGCAAGGGCCGAAGGTCCCGGGAACCGTCACTCCCCAGAACGGTACTCGCTGATCTCGAAGAGGTGACCGTCCGGATCGCGGAAGAAGCAGCGCGTCTCGGCGCCGTGGTCCAGCGGAGGAGTGAGGAAGACTGCGCCGCGGCCCTCGAGCGTTGCGTGAGCGGTGCGGCAGTCGCCGACCCGGATCGTGAACAGGTGCGACAGCCGGTCGGGATCGTCGGGGGGCCCGAGTGTCACGCCGGGCTTGTCGGGCGTGGGCCCACCGCCGGCGACGAGGAGGAGCCACGCCCCGTTGAAGGAGAAGACCGCCGAGTCACCGCCGTACTCGCGATGCAGGTGCGCGCCCAGCACATCGGCGTACCAGGCGCGCGATCGGTCGATGTCGCTCACCACGAGGATGTGGGTGAGCGGCATGTCCTCCGTCGGGAACGTCACTCCCTAATCTTGCACGAGCCAGGGCTCAGATCGGGAGAAGCACCGCCACCAGCCCGACGACCGCGCCGATCGCGAAGCTGGCCACGCCGATCTGGCGGGCGCGTCGACGATCGCGCGCACGGTCCGCATCGCTCACCACCGCCTCGACCTCGCCGGCCTCCTCGCCCAGGTTGAAGACGCCACGTTGGCCATAGGCGGCGCAGAAGCGCAGCCGAGCCTGGAGATAGCCGGATGCCGCAACAGCGGCGGGGAGGATCGCGATGAGGCGCGTCAGCGGCGGTGCTTCGAGCGCCACGAGCAGCGCCAAGACGCCGATCGTCAGCACGGTGCCGACGTGGCCGGCCCGGCGTCTGCGGGCGATCTCCGCCGGTCCGATGTTGCATGCTCCGGATTCGTAGGTGTCGCCGGCGGTGCCGGGAAGGGTCTGGGTCGCGAAGGCGGCGAGGGTCATGCTGGTCTGGCTCCGTGGGCGATGCGTGCGCCCGGCATCGGTCGTGCGGGGAAACCAAGGTAGCAGGATCGGTCGAATGGTTCCGATCGCAGCAAGGAGACGACATGAACTTCAACAGCATCCTCATCGGCTCGGAGGACCCGCAGCGCCTGGCCGACTACTACACCAAGCTCTTCGGAGAGCCCGGCTGGAACGATGGTGGGTACACGGGATGGTTGATCGGGTCCGGCGGCGTGACCGTCGGCCCTCACGACCAGGTGACCGGCAAGAGCGCCCATCCCGGCCGGATCATCTGGAACATCGAGAGCGCCGACGTGCGCGGCGACTTCGACAGGCTCGTGGCTGCCGGCGCCATCGTCGTTCGCGAGCCGTATGACTTCGACGAGGAACCCGATGCGGTGATCGCGACGTTCGCGGACCCGGACGACAACTACTTCCAGCTCATGAGCCCGATGCCAACGGAGCCGCCCGCTTCTTCCTGATCTTGGCCGTCGGCGGGGGTCATCTGCCGATACCGTGGGCTTGACAATAGTGTGTGTGACACATTATTGTCACCGACATGATCGACAGCGAGGTGCTGGGAGCGCACCGCCAGGAGATGCGGCGGGGAACCGTCGTCCTGGCGTGCCTCCTCGCGCTGCGTGTGCCCGGGTACGGCTATGCGCTCCTCAAGACGCTCGACGCCGCCGGCATTCCCAGCGATGCCAACACGATCTATCCGTTGCTTCGCCGTCTCGAGGAGCGTGACCTGCTCGAGAGCGAGTGGAACACGGAGGAGGCGCGGCCCCGCAAGTTCTATCGAACGAGCGTGGTGGGTGAGGCACTCGCGATGCAGCTCATGACGGAGATGACAGATCTCACGGCCTCGTTGAAGGCGCTGAACGAAGGAGACCCCCGATGACCCCCGCGAGCTCGCTGACCGAGCGCTACGTTGCTGCCGCGCTGCGCGGCGTGCCCGACCGACAACGTGATGACGTCGCCCGGGAGCTCAGATCGTCAGTGGCGGACGCCATCGAGGATCGCGTCGCGGCCGGGGAGGACTCGCGCGCGGCGGAGAAGGCCGTGCTGGAGGGTCTGGGCGATCCGGCACGTTTCGCCGCCGGCCTCACGGGGCGACCGCTCTACCTGATCGGCCCCGATCTGTTCGTCGAGTACCGCCAGCTGCTTGTGCTGCTTCTCGGAATCGTGGTCCCGATCGTGGGTGTCGTGGCGGCGGCCGTCGATCTGAGCCAGGGAGGCGACTGGATCAGCGCACTGGTGGATGGAATCGTCGGCGCGCTGACCGTGGCGCTCCACATCTGCTTCTGGGTGACGCTCACGTTCGCCCTCATCGAGCGCGCCGACTCGGCGCGTGAGGCGCGCCTCGAGATCTCGAAGGCTGCCGGGCGCTGGTCCGTGGACATGCTCCCGGCGCCAGCGGCCACGCGGATCGGTGCGGGCGAGGTCGTCGGTGAGGTGTTGACCACCCTTCTGACCATCGGTGCGCTGTTCCTGCTCCAGGGTTTCGCGATCCCCGGCGTGGGTGGGCAGCCCGTCCCGTTGCTTGCTCCAGACATCTGGCCGCTGACCATCCCGGTGCTGATCGCGCTCCTGGCGTCGATCGCCGGGGTCCAAGTCGTCGTGTATCTCATCGGACGATGGACGATGCCGCTGGCCATTGCCTACGCGGTGCTCGAGGTCGCCTTCGCCGCACCGATCATCTCCCTGGCTCTCACCGGCCAGATCATCAACCCGGCGTTCGCCGCCGAGATCGGCTGGCCGCCCCTCGCGGACGCGACGGGCGTGGTGATGCTGTCGATCGCCGCCGGAGTGTTCCTGGTGACCGCGTACGAGATCTTCGACGCGTTCCGGCGGGCCCGACGCGCCGAGGCGATGACCAAGGTAGTTGCCTGACCCGCGACGGTAGATCGTCGGCCGGATCGGCGTCGACGGCCATGCAGGTCGCCGAGGTCGACGGGCGCTAGGAGCCCGAGTCCGGCGCACGCCGTGCGGCAAACAGCTCGATCGACGTAGCGACGCCCTTGAGGCCCACCGCGCCGACCGGCCGGAAGATGACGGCCTCGTCCGCGGCCGCATCCGCCACAGCGCCGCTGACCAGCACTTCCCCAGGGCGGGCGTACTCGCCGATGCGCGAGGCGAGGTTCACCGTGGACCCGTAGTAGTCACCCTCCTGGATGATCACCGGTCCGGAGTGGATTCCGACGTGGGCGGGTGGCAGCGCCGCGGCGGAGAGGCCGTCGAGCATGTCGAGCGCGGCCGGAACGCTGGGCGCCGGATCGGGAAAGTGGAACATCACCCCGTCGCCGAGCCATTTCACGGACCGCCCGCCGTGGCGCACCGCGATCGGCTGGACGATCCGGGCGAGGCGCTCGACCAGGGCAGCAGCGGCCTCGTCACCACGCTCCTGGGTGAGCTGGGTGTAGCCGGTCACGTCGAGGAACGCCATTGCCGGATGGACCTCGGCCCGGGAGTGGACCCCCGCCTGCTCGAGGCCCAGTGCGATGCCATTCACGATGTTCACCGACCAGACCTGCATCTGTTGGGCGTGGAAGATGGCCATGACGGCGCGGTCGGCCGCCTGCGACAGCGCCGGCGAGATCTCGCGCGCCCGGGCCCCCAGCTCCTCGACTGGCGCTCCTCGGGCCAGCAGAGGCTCCTGGATCTCGGAGCGCCACCATTCCGCCTCGCCTTCGGCGATCCTCCTCAGGCTGTCGGCGTAGACCCTGAGGGCCCGAGCGACAGCCGACCAGCGGAAGCCGATGGCGAGCTGGAGCTCGACGAGCGGAAGGATCTCGAGCTCGTCCTCGCGCATCCGGTCATCGGGATGAGCAGCCGCCCCGCCGGTGATCTCGCGCAGCGTGACGAGCTGCTCGACGGGGACGCCGGTTCGATCGGCCGTAGCGGCGAATGTGACGTCGCTCAGCGCCGCGAAGACGCCGTAGCCCGCATCATCGATGAACGACAGCGAGAACTCGCCTCGCCGGATGAGCGCCGCGACCTCCTCCACCGGAAGGCCGGCGCGCTCGAGGGCGCGAACGACGTGCACGCGGCGCACGTCGGCATCGGTGTACGACTCGCGAGAGTCGAGGATGCCCAGGGACGTCAGGCGCTCGATCTCGCCCGGCGTGACGCCGGCCCTCTGGGCCGCGACTTCGATCCCATAGGCATCCTCGGGCATGCCCCCAGCCTAGCGCGCTCCTGACGATCACTCGCTCGAAGCGCGCGAAGGGACCTCCTGGAGAAGCCACGCGTTGCCATCGGGGTCCGAGAAGGTTGCATACGAGCCGTACTCGCCCCGCTTCGGATCCGTGCCGGGCGTCTGGCCCTGCTCGCCCCAGTGGAAGATGTCGCCGATCTCGATCCCGCGCTCGCGGAGCTCGGCGTGCGCCGCCTCGATATCGGCCACCACGAGGTAGGTGTTGACGTAGGTACCCGGCTCCGACTGCGGCATGCCAGTCCCGAACGTGATCGAGCACTCCGATCCGGCCGGCGTCAGCTGCACGACGCGGAATCCGGGCGCCGGTTCGGTGTCAACGTCGAGGTTCCAGCCGGCCTTGAGATAGAAGTCGCGGGCGCGGTCGACGTCGCTGACGGGGAGCGTGATGGCTTCGATGCGGTACTTCATGCCGCCACCATATCGGTCCCTTCCTGCCATCGCCTGTCAGGAATGACCCCGAGGATGAGCCGATGCGAGTGACCGAAGCCGCCGAGCTGTTCGACTACCTCTACTGGACGCGCGACGCCATCCTCCTCCAGGCCGCCGCCCTTGACGCGGATCGCTGGCAGGGGACCGAGACCGTCACCACACGCGACCTGCGGGCGACGCTCGTTCACGAGCTCGACGTGCAGTGGAGCTGGCGCGAGCGGCTCCGCGGTGCCGACTGGGACGAGTGGGGGCCGGATGCGGAGCTCAAGGCGGGGGACTATCCGACCGTCGAGGCCCTGGCCGAGCATTGGCGCCGCGACGAAGCCGAGACGCGTACCTGGCTCGCCGGCCTCGAGGACGGCGACCTCGATGCGCCGCCGGTGCGTGCCGAGGATCGTCAGCCGCTCTGGCGCTACGTCATGCACCTGGTCAGCCACGGAACCCAGCAGTTCAGCGAGGCTGCCGTGCTCCTGACCGATGCCGGCGCGTCACCGGGCGACATCGGCTTCCTCGAGTTCGTCCAGTCAACCGGGCGCCGCCAGTAGCCCGACGTCATCCGGCAGCGTCGCCGTGCGCCTTCGCGACGTCGCCGATGATCTCCGCCACCTCCACCGGCCGCGACCACATCGGCCAGTGGCTCGTCGGCAGGTCGATCCAGGTCGCGTTGCGCAGCTCGGGGATGCCCGCAAGGAAGGCCCACTCGGGATGCTCCCGCGCGTAGGTCTGGTACTGATCCGCGCTGAACCCGGTGCAGATCAGGGTGCTCGGGATGTCGCGCCGCGCGTCGTTGGTGAGCTCGACCGACTCGCGCAGCAGGGAGGCGGGAACGGGCACCGCGCGCTGCCGGAACCGCTCCTTCTGCTCCTCGCTGAGCCCGTCGAGGTTCTCCTCCTCCTCGATCTCGGACCAGACCATCGGCTTCTCGTCGCCCTCGAACTCCGGGTCGAGCACGCCCTTACCAGGCGCCGTGTCGACGTAGACCATCGCCGCGATCCGGTCGGGCACGCGATCACTCGCGGCGTACCCGCTGAAGCCGGTGGCGCTGTGGACGACCAGGACGACCGGGTCCGATGCGGCCTCCACTGCCCGGACGATCGCGTCGACGTGGTCGCTGAAGCTGATCGTCGAGCGGTCCGTATCCGCGGACTCCAGGCCTGGCAGCGTGATGGGGGTGACGTCATGGCCGTCCGCCCGAAGTGCGGCGGCGACCTCGTCCCAGGCCCAGGCGCCGAGCCAGAACCCGGGGACCAGGATGATCGGTGCCGATGGTGCTCCCATGTCAGTCCTTTCCGTACTCGATCCGCATGACCAGCCGACGGATCCCGGGCCGGCTCACTTCGGCCATTCCCGCCGCGAGGTAGATGCTTTCGGCGCCGACGTGGATCTCGTCCCACGTGACCTCGCCGATCTCGGTTCGCATGGGATAGGCCTCGAGGGCTCGCGCCCCGCGCGCCCGTGCGTGCTCGACGGCGGCCTCGGCCAGTGCATAGGCGATGCCGCGCTTGCGGAAGCCGGCCCGCACGAAGACGCACGTCACCGCCCAGACGCTGTCGTCAGCCTTGTCCTCGTCGCGCCCCTCCCAGGGCGTCCGGTACACCCGCAGCAGGCCGGGGTACGCGGTTCGCGGTTGCACGGCGCACCAGCCGACCGGCTCGTCCCCGAGGTAGGCAACGAGCCCGGTGGTGTCCTCGGCATCAGGGTCGCCGGGGTTCGTCTGCTCCCTGAGGCGCAGCGCGCGCTCCTCGGCCGGGAAGCTGGAGAATGACTCGCGTGGCGCGAGCTTGTAGCGCTGGCACTGGCACACCACCGCCGAGCCACGGGTGCCAAACACGGCCTGCAGGTCGCCCCAGGCGGCCTCGTTGGCGGCGACGACGCGGATCCCCTCCGTCATCCCGCGGAGCCTGACGCTCCCGCAGGCACCCCGCGGCCGGCCCAGCGAAGCGTCCTGAGCGCGCGCAGCGTGATCCATCGGCTCGGCTGGCCCTCCGACTCGCCGAAGTCGACGAGCTGCGCGTCGTGGTAGGCGTGGTCGATCGGCCAGCGGCCGGTGGCGTCGCGCTTCGACTCGACGATGTCGAGCGCCTCCGCCATGCGGGCGTCGGCTGCGGGCCGCGCCTGCCGCAGGTAGTCGAGAACGCGCACGACGTCGTAGAACCACGCGTTCGGGAAGCCGACGTACAGCCACCGCTTCTGCGGGATCTCGCCGTCCGAAAGCCGATGCAGGAGGCGCCGATCGAGCAGGTATTCCTCTCCGCGCTGCCGCGCGGCCGCGATGTCGCCATTGGCCCCGGTGGAACGCTCGTACTCGAGCAGGCCCTCGAGGACGTTGAGCGTCGAGTCGAACGCTCCACGCGTCGAGCCGCTCTCCTGCTCGCAGTTCCAGCCGCCATCGTCCATCTGCTCGGTCATGAGCCGATCGACGATGCCCTTCACGTCCTGCCCGAAGTACGCCCCGATCGCCACGGTCCGGCCATTGATGCATGGCTCGACCTCGCCGTCCCAGAACCGCAAGCTCGAGTCGTAGTCCCAGCGGGCTGCCTCGTGGATCGGCGCAAGGGCGCGCCGGATGGCGGGGTCGTTCGGATCGGGCCCGAACAGGTAGAGCAGGTGCAGCGTGTCCGAGGTCGCCACCCAGCGGGGGAAGAACGTCCCGCCGCTCCATCGGCCATCGGGGTCCTGGGCGGCGAGAATCTGGGCGCCCCATCCCTCGCGCGCCACGCGCGCACGTTCGGCGGCGACCTCGTCCGCTGGCACATCGGTCAGGTCGCGCATGACCTGCCAGCGGATGGCGGGATCGGAGTCGAGCAGCCAGTCGATGACGTTCACGTTCCGGGTCTCCCTCGTTGAAGCGAGCGGGTCGTCCATCGCCGGTTCGTCCGCATGGTCATCGATGTTGTTGACATCCGATGTCATCTACCAGGGACCTAGCCGCGTTCAGGTCGCCGGCTTCTCCCAGACCGAGACATGCCGGGTGCTCTCGCTGGTGAACGGCTCGCGGCGCCAACCCGACCAGCGGTCCCGCAGACGCAGCCCGGCCATCCCGGCCATCAGATCGAGCTCGCTGGGCCAGACGTACCGAAACGGAACGGACCAGCGCTCGTAGACGCCGTCACGTTCGCGAAAGTGGTGGGAGATCAGTCCCTGGCGAGCTACGTCGTACTCGTCGATGCCCCAATGCCGCTCGTCCGCGCTGAAGACGAGGTGCGTCTCCCCGGCAGTCAGTCGCCGCAGCTCGGGCACGAGCACCTCGATGACGAAGCAGCCACCCGGCTGGAGGTGCGCCGCCACATTGTCGAAGCAGGCCACCTGGGCCTCCTGGCTGGTGAGGTTCATGATCGTGTTCGCGACGAGGTAGGCGACCCGAAAGCTCCCGTCGACGCGGGCGGTCGAGAAGTCGCCGATGGTGACGCCGATTGTCTCGGCGCCAGGCTTCTCCTTCAGACGCGCGACCATGGCGCGCGACAGCTCGATCCCGTCGACCGCAACGCCGCGTCCGGCAAGGGCCATCGCTACTCGACCGGTGCCGATGCCGAGCTCGAGCGCTCGCCCATCGCCGGCGAGCTCGGCGAGCAGATCGGCCATCGGCTCGACGACGTCGGGCTCGGCCAGGTAGTCGTAGTCGTCGTCGTAGCGGGAAGCGACCCGCTCGTCGAAGTAGCCGTCCTCGTGCATCGGCTCAGGCTACTCGCGCGTATGGTTGTCGGCATGAGCCCCTCGACGATCCGTCCCGCGTATCACATGTGGCCGCAGTACAACCGCCGTCTGCGCGACGTCGTGGCCGCGATGAACGACGAGCAGCTCGCGATCCGTCCCGCGCCCGACCTGCTGCCGATCTGGGCAGCCGTCGGCCACACCGCCGCCATGCGCGTGTACTGGCTGTGCGAGGTTGTCGGCGAGCCCGGCGCCGACCGTACGCCGTTCTGGGACGGAGCCACCACCATCGACTGGGCAGATGACCTCGATCGTCCGCGGTCGGCAGGAGCGCTCGCCGATGCGCTCGACTCGACGTTCGCCATCGTCGACGGCTGCCTCGATCGGTGGACGGTCGAGACGCTGTCAGTGGAGGTCGAGCGCAACTACGCGGGTACGTCGCAGATCCATACCCGAAGCTCCATCCTGCAGCGCCTCGTCACGCACGAGGCGTACCACTGCGGCGAGCTGTCGCAGACGCTCGGCATCGCCGGGCTTCCGCAGATCGACCTCTGGCGCCCTGATTGACCCAGTGGACGTGAGCGCCATGTTGGCGGGGATGCTCCGGACTATCCCGGTGGGCTCGTCGGCGCAGCATTGAGGCGTACGATGAAGATCGATGGCTGACCAATCACTGCTGCCGCTGCGTGACGTCAAGCGACACCTCGGCGTCATCGGCGAACATCACGTCGGGATGCGCGAGATCCCGACCCGGGCCATCGTCGGCACCGTCGACCGCGCCGTGGACTTCGATCGGTTCTTCCGTACCCGCCGGCGCGAGCTGAAGCGTCGGCTCGACACTCTGCGAGGTGTCTTCCGCGACCAACCGATGCCGCCGATCTCGGTCTACGAGGCCGGCGGTCTCTACTTCGTCTCCGATGGGCACCACCGGGTTGCGCTGGCGCGGGAGGAGGGCATGGAGTTCATCGATGCCGAAGTAACCCGGATCGAGACGTCGCACCGGCTGCACCCGGGCGTCGACGTGCTGGAGCTGGTCCACACCAACCAGCACCAGCGCTTCACGGAGCTGACCGGTCTCTCGCGGGCCGTACCCGATGCCGTCATCGAGTTCTCGCGGCCGATCGGCTATGGCGAGCTGCTCCAGGTTGTCGAGGCCCACGCGTATGAACTGAGCCGATCGAGGGGCGTCCTCGTGCCACCCGAGGAGGCGACTCGTGAATGGTACGCCTCGAGCTGGCTGCCGGCCATCAAAGCCATCGAGTCGAGCGGGCTTCGCCAGGCGTACGACTTCAAGACCGACGGCGACCGCTACCTGTGGACCTATCGCAAGCTGCAGGAGCTCCTGGCTGCCGACCCGGGTGCGACCTGGGAAGACGCCGCGACCTTGCTGGCAAGGCTGCCGGTGCAGCGCAGCCACCGCGAGGAGACGCTCGCAATGAGGCGCAAGCCGCTCCCGCCCAACGCCTAGGAGTCGACACATGGAATTGGCGATCCCGGGATTTGCGGGTGCGCTCGTCACTCCGCGCGACGCCGAGTACGACGAGCACCGCGAGGTGTGGAATGCGGTGGTCGATCGGCGACCGGCGTTGATCGCGCGCTGCACCAGCGCTGCCGACGTCGCCGCCGCGATCCGCCATGCGCGGGCTGCCGGCCTCGAGATCGGCGTCAAGTGCGGCGGCCACAGCGTCCGCGGGCTGTCCGTTCCCCAGGACGGGCTGATGATCGACCTGACGCCCATGGGCGCCGTGCGCGTGGATGCCGACTCGCGACGAGCGGTGGTCGGCGGCGGCGCTCTGCTGCGCTACCTCGACCAGGCCACCCAGGTCCATGGGCTGGCGACCACGGCGGGCAACGTCTCCCACACCGGGGTCGGCGGTCTCACGCTCGGTGGCGGGATGGGATGGTTGGCTCGCCAGTTCGGGCTGGCCTGCGACAACGTCGAGGCCTACACGGTCGTGACCGCCGATGGCGAGACCCTGCGCGCCACGGCATCGGATCACCCCGACCTGTACTGGGGGCTGCGCGGCGGGGGTGGCAACTTCGGCGTGGTGACCGAGTTCGAGTTTCGACTCCACCCGGTGGCGGGCGACGCGCTCGTGGTCGAGCTCACCTTCGACGCCGCGGACACTCGCGAGCCGATGCGCCGCTGGCGAGACCTTCTGCCCGATGCGCCGCGGCCCGCGACACTCACGGCCGACGCGGTCACGATCGCCGGCCGGCCGGCGATCGTCATCGGCTTCGTCTGGGTCGGCGACCTCGACGACGGCATGCGCTACCTGGAGACGATGCGCGGCATCGGCAGTCCGAGCGCCGAGTCGGTGCAGCCGATGCGCTACCTCGACCTTCAGAGCATCGGCGACGAGAACCACCATCACGGGCGGCGGCGCTATTCGACCGGCCACTACCTGAGCGAGCTGTCGGATGCGGCGATCGACGCCTTCCTCACCGCGCGGCATCGCGGCCGCTGACGAGAGCGCTGTCGACTGGTCGCGGATCGCCGTCGGCGGGTTCCAGGGCTACGGCGGCGCCATCGGCGAGGTCTCGAACGAGGACTCCGCGTTCAGCCACCGCGACGCGCTCGTCGAGTTCTTCGGCGCCCAAGCCTGGGACGACCCGGCCGAGGACGAGGAGCGGATGGCGTCCGCGCGGGCGTTCGGCGCCGCGCTCGCCCCGTTCTCCAGTGGCGTGTACGTCAACGTGCTGTTCGAGACCGACTCGGAGGGCGTGCGGCGCGCGTACGGCGACACCAAGCTCGCCAGGCTCGCCGAGCTGAAGCGCCGATACGACCCCGACAACGTCTTCCACCTCAACCAGAACATCGCCCCGTGACTCGCGGGAGAGAGATGAGATGACCGATTCGATCACGCCGATCTCGGCGAGCGCGTTCCATTCGACCGACGGACTGGATGACTGGCGCATCCTCGACGACGGCGCATACGCCCACTTCCGGACGGGCTCGTTGACCGATGCGGCACGCCTCGTTCAGACGATCGCGGACATTCCCGGCGCCGAGGGCCATCCGCCCGCGATCGATGTCCGCGAGGGTGGGACGACCGTCAAGCTCATCACGATTGCCGACGACTACTTCGGCATGAGCGAGCTCGACGTCCACTTGGCGCGGGAGATCTCGGCACGGGTCCGAGGGCTGGGATTCGCGGCCGATCCGTCTGCGCTGCAGCACCTGCTCCTCGTCCCGGGCGCTCCGGCCGGCGCGGAGGTCGTGCCGTTCTGGCGCGCGATCCTGGGATACGAGCCGCGGCCCGACAGCCCCGACGAGGATCTGGTGGACCCCCACGGTCGAGGCCCGGCGTTCTGGTTCGAGGCAATGGACGAGCCACGAGGCGATGGTGGGGGAGCGATCCACGTCGCGGTGTGGGTGCCGATCGAGCAGGCTGAGGCGAGGGTCGAGGCCGCTCTTGCCGCCGGCGGGCGCATGGTTCGCGACTACGCGCCGACCTGGTGGACGCTGGCCGACGCGGCGGGCAACGAGGCCGATGTCGCCACGGTGGCGGGCCGCGACTGATGACCGAGCCTCGCCTCATCCTCGACGGCCTCGCCTACGTCGAGTCGCCTCGATGGCACGACGACCGCCTGTGGTTCGCCCACTGGGGCACCGACGAGATCGTCGCGGTCTCGGTCGACGGCACCAGCGAGGTCGTGGGTCGCGGACCGGGTGGCCTCGGCTGGTCGATCGGCTGGCTGCCCGACGGCACGCTTCTGACGACGGGTGGCGGCCTCTACCGCCACGAGCCGGACGGGACGCGCACGCGACACGCCGACCTGTCGCATCTCGCCGATGACTGGAACGAGCTCGTCGTCGACGGGCGGGGGAACGTCTACGTCAACGGCCGCTGCGAGTTCGACTTCAGCGGCGCGCCGCCGAAGGGCATCGTCGCGCTCGTCACGCCCGATGGGCAGGTTCGTCAGGTCGCGGAGGGCATCGCCTTCCCGAACGGCATGGTGGTCACCCCCGACAACCGCACGCTCATCCTTGCCGAGTCGATAGCGGCGCGCTTGAGCGCGTTCGACATCGCCGACGACGGCAACCTGGAGAACCGACGGATCTGGGCCGACGGCGTCGGCGCGGACGGAATCTGCCTCGATGCCGACGGGGCCGTGTGGGCCCAGTCGGGCCCGATGGAAACCGCCTGCATCCGGGTTCGCGAGGGCGGTGAGGTCCTCGAGCGCATCGAGCTCGACCGCAGCCCGTTCGCCTGCATGCTCGGCGGTCCCGATGGGCGGACGCTCTTCATCCTGGCGGCCGAGTGGCGTGGCTTCGAGGAGATCGAGGCGGCCATCGCCGATCGGACCGGCCAGGTCCTGGCGATCGAGGCGCCCGCACCGCGTGCGGGCTGGCCCTAGCTCGCCCGATCCGCCGGCACGTACGACCTGGCCTCGGCGCCGGATCCAAAGGCTCGCGTCCCGGTGAGACGCAGCGACAGCGGTTGGTCGAGCTGTGGCCAGAAGGGCAGCCCGGCGCCGAGGACGACCGGGTGCACCACGAGCTGGAACTCGTCCACCAGCCCACGGCGCACGAACTGGCCAGCGAGGTCCGGCCCGCCGACGTCGAGGTCCCCGTCGAACTCCCCCCGCAGCTCCTCCAGCACGTTCCCCACGTCGCCCTGGACCAGGCGGGCGTTGTGGTCGACGCGCTCGAGGCTGGACGAGAAGACGATCTTCGGCGTCGGCTTCCAGATGCGCGCGAACTCGCGTTCAGCATCGGTCGCGCCCGGCTCGTCACCGGCGGTGGGCCAGTAGCCCGCCATCAGCTCGTACATGCGGCGGCCGTACAGAGATGCCTGGGTCGAGCGCGCCTGGTCGTTGAACCAGGAATGCAGCTCCTCGTCGACGACGGCCCAGTCGAGGCCGCCGTCCGGGGTGGCAGCGAACCCGTCGAGCGAGACGTTCAGGCTGTAGACCAGCTTGCCCACGTCAGCCCGCGGCAAGGACGTCGCGCAGCTTGGCGGCGAACGCCTCGGGCTCGCCGGTCTGGCCGTACTCGCCGCCGAGGAAGCCGCCGTGGTCGCTCGGGAAGGTCTCGACCGGCACGCCGAGCCGCTCGCGCGACGCCCTCGGCCCCGCGGTGTGGCCATCTCGCCCTCGGATCCGGCGCCCGCCGCCATGACGATGCGGGTCGACGCCGCCCGCAGCGCCTCGAAGTCGAACTCGTAGTGCGTGCAGGTGATGATGTTCTGGCCGAGCATGACGTCGGTCCGATCGCCGTTGTCCTCGGCCGGCATGCCGAACATGGCGGGATCGGGGCCGGGCTGCTGCGCGTAGTCGTCGGCGAACTCGCCCTTGTGGCTGACCACGGCGATGAAGTGCGCCATCCCCGCACCCCAGCCCTTGCTGAAGTAGGTGTCGCGAATCGCGCGCGTCACGGCCTTGGCATTCTCACTGTCGGGGAGGACAGGTGCCGAAGGCGGCTCGTGCGCGACGAGGGTTCGGACATCCTCCGGATGCTTCGACACCAGGGCCAGCGCGTTCACGGCCCCGCCGCTGCTGGCGAACAGATCAACCGGCCCGCCGACCTCGGTGATGATCCGATGCAGGTCATCGGCATGCTCGTCGGGCGTCGACTCCGTCGTCGGATCGGCCTTCGTGCTGCGCTCCGCGCCGCGCGGGTCATACGTGATGACCGTGCGGTCACCGAAGTGGCTGGCGAGAGTCACGAAGCCCGCGGCGCCCATCGGCGAGCCGATCACGAAGAGCGGTGGCTCCGAGCTGTCGGCGTTGTGTCGCACGTCGTAGGTCAGCGTCGCGCCCGGCACCTCGAGGGTCTGCGTGGTGGGCTCGGCGGTTGCGGTGGTCATGGTGATCTCCGTTCGCATCTCGTCGGACCGGCCGTCAGGCGCGCGACCGCATTCTCGGCGAGGATGGCGTCGATCTGGCCGACCGCCTGCGTCATGCCCTCCTCCTGGCCCATGGCGAGGAGCTGCTCCATCGTCTCGGTGCTGGGGAAGACGTTGTTGATCGACATGCGCGTGCGTCCGTCGCCGATCTCGTCGATCGTCACCTGCATCTCGCCCGTCGGCATCTCGGTGTTCGGCGTGCCATCGTCGTTGGCGAAGCCGTCGCGCACCAGGAGGCGGTGCGGCGGCTCGACCTCGAGCACGTCCCAGAAGCCCCGCGGCTGATCGCCTTCCGGGCCGGTCATGTGGTACTCGATGCGGCTGCCGGGGCGAGAGGTCGTGCTTCGTGAACGGTGGCGGGGTAGGTCGGCGGGCCCCACCATCGCTCGAGCTGGCGCGGGTCGGCCCACAGCTGCCACACCCGCTCCGGCGAGGCGTCGAACTCGGCATCAACGGTCATCGTCAGGGAATCGGGGTCCTTGCGGACAGCGGTCACGGTCATGGGGCTACTCCTTGGGGGTGTCGGTGACGAGCGCGGTCATGCGATCGACGCGACCACGCCACAGCTCCTCGTACTGGTCGAGCAGGCGACGTGCCACGACGCAGCCCGGTGAGGTTGGTTCGGACCACCTTGCGGCGGCCGATGCGCTCCTTGGTGACGAGCCCGGCCCGCTCGAGGATCGCCACGTGCTTCTGCACCGCGGCGAAGCTCATCGGGTAGTGGCCGGCCAGCTCGGCGACGCCCTCCTCGCCATCGATCGCGCGGCGCACGATGTCGCGCCGTGTGACATCGGCCAGGGCGCCGAACATGCGGTCGAAGTCGGGAGGGATGAGCTGCATTGGTACAACCATACGGTTGTATGGCGACGCTGTCAAGGTGTGGTGTCGCGAAGATGACATGCGATGGCACATGGGGGATGACCCTTGATCGAGCGCGGACGTACGATGTCGCTCCGAGCGTCCATGCCAGCCAGGAGGATCCACCATGAGCACGACATCGGTTCCGATCACAGCAATCGACGGCGGCAGCGTGCAGCTCGATGCGGCGCGCCTCAGCGCTCTCGCGGATGACCTCGAGGGATCGGTGGCGCACGCCGGCGACGAGGGATACGAGCAGGCAGTCTCGATCTGGAACGGAGCGATCACCAGACGACCCGCGGTCGTCGCGCGGGCCGCATCGGTCGACGACGTCGTTCGCACGGTGCGCTTCGCTGCAGAGCACGGCATCGAGCTGTCGATCCGCGGAGGCGGGCACAACATCGCCGGCCTCGCGCTCACGGACGGCGGGCTGACCCTCGACATGTCCGGCCGCAACGCGGTCGAGGTCGACAAGGAGGCACGGCTGGCACGCGTCCAGGCCGGGCGCCCTGCTCGGCGACGTCGACCGCGCAACGCAGGAGCACGGCCTCGCGACCACGCTCGGCTTCGTCTCGCTCACCGGCGTCGCCGGGCTGACGCTGGGTGGCGGCTTCGGGTACCTGACCCGCCGCTTCGGCTGGACCGTCGACGACCTGGACGGTGGTGGAGCTCGTCCTGGCCGATGGATCGGTCACGCGCGCGTCGCGTGACGAGAACGCCGAGCTGTTCTGGGCGATGCGGGGCGGGGGCGGCAACTTCGGGGTCGTGACCGAGTTCACGTTCCGACTCGCACGAGGTCGGGCCGCAGATCACCGGAGGGCCGATCGCCTGGCCGGCGTCGGAGGCCGAACGAGTCCTCGATACGTTCCGCCAGGTCACCGAATCGGCGCCGCGAGAGCTGACGTTGGTTGCGATACGGCGCAACGCCCCGCCGGCACCCTGGCTGCCGGAGTCCGCCCACGGCACGCCGATCGTGATGATCATGGCCTGCCACTCCGGCGACCTCGACCAGGCCGCAGCCGACCTGGAGCCGATCACGTCCCTTGGCGAGCCGCTGGCCAACCTCGTCCAGCCGCGGGAGTACACCGTGCAGCAGTCGCTGCTCGACGCGACCATGCCTCGTGGCAACCACTACTACTGGAAGTCGGAGTTCGTGCCCGGCCTGTCGGACGACCTCCTGCACACCTATCACGCCCAGTTCGAGGGGCTCGAGGCTCCCGCGAACCAGATCGTGCTGTTCCACCTGCAGGGCGCCCTGTCGGAGCACGACGAGGACGACGGCGCCGTGGGCAATCGCGACGCGGCATTCGCCTGTGTGGCGCAGTCGATGTGGGTGCCTGACTCGCCGGCCGGCGAGGCGAATCGGTCGTGGGTGCGCACGGCTTGGGAGGCCCTCAAGCCGTTCTCGACCGGCGGGAACTACATCAACTTCCAGACCGCCGATGAGCCGGAGGAGCGGACTCGCGCCTCGTTCAGGTCCAACTACGACCGCCTGGCCGCTGCGAAGGCCCGGTACGACCCGACAAACCTCTTCCGGGTGAATCGGAACATTCGCTGAGCGGATGCCGCGCGGGCTCCAGGCGCGACCTCGCCGTTCGGACAGTTCGTCCTGCGATTTAGGGGCCGAAGGTCTCTGTGCACGAGCGTGCCGCGATCCCACCGTCAGTCGTGAGCTGATCGGGGAGGCCATCGCACATGCCGACCATCGGACGCGTCGCGACGCAGGCGAACGACCGGATCCCGCTATCTCATGGCGACCTGGTGGAGTGCCCACCGGTCGCGGCGCTGAGCACGCTGACGGCCAACGGCTACCCGCAGACCTCCGTGGTCTGGTGCGACTTCGACGGCCGGCACGTGCTGGTGAACACGATGGCCGGCTTCGCCAAGGAGCGGAACATGCGTCGCGATCCCCGGGTGGCGCTGCTCTGCTACGACCCGCGCGAGCCACTGCGGTACCTGGAGATCCGCGGCACCGTCGTCGAGATGACCGAGACGGGTGCCGGGCGGCACCTGGACGCGCTGGCCTCGAAGTACGTCGGCCGGCCCGTACGCTACTTCGGCGACGTGATCCCGGTCTGGTACGCGGAGACCGAAGTTCCGGTCCTGTGCCGCATCCGACCGGACCAGGTCGTCGCGATGGACGCCCGCCCGGGAGGCACGGCATGACGCTCACGCCCGTCGCTCAGGAGACGCTTCCCATCCCGGGAAGCCACCTCGACCTTCTGACGCGGCCGATCTGCGCGGTGCTGACGACCCTGGATCCTGGCGGCGCGCCGGAGTCGAGCCTGGTGTGGGTGGACCACGACGGAGCATGCGCCCGGGTGAACACCACGCTCGAGCGCCGCAAGGGCCGCAACCTGCGGGCGAACCCGCGCATGAGCCTCCTTGTCGTGGACCCCGACGACACCGCCCGCTTCATCCAGATCCGTGGCGATGCCGAGCTGGTGACGGCCGGCGCGACGAGCACCTCGACGACCTGACGCGGGCGTACACCGCGCACCCGCACTACTACGGATACGTGTACCCGCTCGAGGTCCAGGCGGGGCGCGAGACCCGGGTGATCTGCCGCATTCACGCCCGCCGGATCACCCTCGATGCGATCCACGCATGATCGCGCTGCTCCTCAGCGGATGGGGTCGCGCTGGTAGAGCCGCATCGACCACAGGTAGCCACCGATCGAGATCGCCGCGCACCAACCGAGGGCGAGCATCCAGCTGTCGACCGGCGTGCCGACGAGGAGCCCGCGCACCGTCTCGATGATCGGGGTGAACGGCTGGTACTCGGCGAACCAGGCGACCGGCCCGGGCATCGACTCGGGCGGCACGAAGCCGCTTCCGAAGAAGGGGAGCAGGATCAGCGGCATGGGCAGGTTGCTCGCGGTCTCGACGCTGTCCGAGACAAGCCCGAGCGCAACGGCCAGCCACGTGAACGCGAATGCGGCGAGCGCCAGCATCCCGAAGGCGCCGAGCCACTCGATCGGTGGAGTCGTCGGCCGGAAGCCGGTGAGGAGTGCCACGCCGAAGACGGCGAGGAGCATCACCATCGTCTGGATCACGCTGGCAGACACGTGGCCGGCGATCACCGCGACGCGTGGGATCGACATCGTTCGGAACCGGGCGATGATCCCGGCGGTCATGTCCATCGCCACCGAGATCGCGGTCGACTGCGCCCCGGCCGCGATGCCCATCACCAGGATGCCGGGCGTCACGTAGGCGATGTACTCCTCCCGCCCCCCCGCTCCGCCCAGGCCGTCTCCGAGCGTCGAGCCGAAGACGTACACGAACATCAGGTAGATCACGATCGGGACCGCTGCGACGAGGAAGGTCATCGACGGGTAGCGCTTCGCGTGGACGAGGTTCCGGCGGAGCATGGTGGTCGAGTCGGCGAGGGTCAGGGATAGCGTGGTCAAGAGGTGGCCGCCTTTCGCGGATCGTGCTGACCGGTGAGGGTCAGGAACACATCGTCGAGATCGGGGGTGTGGAGGCTGACGTCGGTGACCGCGATCGCGGACCCGTCGAGCTGGTCGAGAACCCTGCGCAGGGTCTCGGCGCCGCCGTCGGTCGGCACGGCGAGGGCGAGCTCGTCCGCATCCCGGCGAGCGCCCGGAAGCTTCGTGGCGGCCAGCTCGAGCGCATCGGCGTCGTCGAACTCCAGGCGGATGTGCCCGCCGGGGACCAACCGCTTGAGCTCGGCCGGCGTCCCCTCGGCAACGATGCGGCCGTGGTCGAGCATCGCGATCCGGTTGGCGAGCTCGTCGGCCTCCTCGAGGTACTGAGTGGTCAGGAAGATGGTGACGCCGTCGGCGACGAGGTCACGCACGATCTGCCACATCGTGCGGCGCCCGCGCGGGTCGACGCCGCTCGTCGGCTCGTCGAGGAATACGATCCTCGGCTCGCCCATGAGCGTCATGGCCAGGTCCAGCCGTCGCTTCATCCCGCCCGAGTAGGCGGCGACGACCTTCGCCCCGTCATCGGCGAGCTCGAAGCGTTCGAGGAGGTCGTCGATGCGGCGCCGCCCCTCGTCGCGTCCGAGGTGGTGGAGGTCGGCCATGAGCCGCAGGTTCTCGCGCCCGGTCAGGAGGTCGTCGACCGCCGAGAACTGGCCCGTGACGCCGATCGTCGAGCGCACGCCCTCCGCATCGGTGTGAAGGTCGTGCCCGCCGACCTGGATCTCACCGGCATCCGGCGTGATGAGCGTGGTGAGGACGTGGACCGTGGTCGTCTTGCCGGCACCGTTCGGACCGAGCAGCGCGTACACCGTCCCCGGCGCAACCGCGAGATCGATCTCGTCGAGGACGAGTGTCTCGCCGAACGACTTGCGCAGGCCGGTCACCGAGATGGCCGGAGCCGATGCGGTCATGACCGCACCGCCGCGTCAGATGTCGAGGTCCTCGACGTGTGGTTCCTTGACGACAGCGGCGACCATTTCCCAGAGCTCGGGCCGGACGCCCTCGCGAAGCTCATCGACCGTGTCGAAGATGTCGAGCGTCGCGTGTGCCGGCTTGCCGCCACCCGACACCGCACCGATGCCCGTCCACGCGCGCCAGCCAGTGAGCGGGTTGCCCTCGGCGTCGCGCATCTCCCAGGCCTCGGTGCGCTCGATGTGCAGGGCGTACTTGCCCTGGCGGCCGCGGTAGACGCGATGGCGCTCGAAGTTCTCGCCCCAGGTGTTGAACCAGTCGCCGAGCAGGATCCCGGAGAAGCGGACCTTGCGGCCGGCACCGACGCCGACCTTGAGGATGATCTCCTCGAATCCTTCCTGGCGGCCTTCCTCGACCTCGACGTAGCGCTTGAGGGCGCTGCTGATCGCGGCGGACAGGTTGTCCCCGGCCAGCTCCTGGGCTCGCTTGTAGAGGGGTTGATCGTCTTCAGAGACGTAGATGGTTCTGTTCGGCACGAGGGCATCGTATCTCCCGGCGCATATGGGTTCTATGCGTAGGAGTATACGTATAACTCTACAGATGTCAAGCGTCAGGGATCGAGGCCGAACCGGATCAGCTTTACCACGGTTGCACGCTTTGCCTCACCGATGCGCCGCGGGGCTGGAATGTGACACGGTCGCTCCGGGGAGCGCGCCGCTGATCGCCTGCCACCGGGCATCCCAGGACCGATCGAGGAGACCGGCTCGACGGACGCGCCCGAACATGCGCCGGATGTCGTCGAAGCTCTCCGCGTCCACGGCAACGAACCGTTCGACGAGGGCCTGATCGAGAACGTTCCGCGCGGCCGGGTCATCGGCGACCTCGAGAAGGGCCGCGGTGAGCGCCTCCCGCTCGGCGTCGGTCAGCCGTGAGCGTGATGCGACGACCGGCTGAATCGTGGACGGACCGATCGTGCCGATGCGACGCACCTGGCTCCCGAGCCGCGGATGGTCGCGCAGCTCGATGTCGAGCACCTGCGAGTCGATCGCCGCTGCGTCGGCACGGCCGTCGGCGACCATGCGGATGGCTTCGTCGTGGAAGCCCGCCTCGATGGTGACCTCGAAGTACGAGGCTCTCTCGCCCAGCGTGGCGAGGTGGTGCAGCACGGTCATGTATCCGGAGTGCGAGAACGGCTCGTTGTAGGCCCACGATGCGCCGCGCAGATCGCCAAACGACCGATGCGGACTGGTTGCCGAGACGATGACGTCGGAGAAGTAGACCGGCTGCCCGCCGTATCGGTCGCCGCGGAGCACCGGCGCCGCGAGGACCTCCATATCGATCAGGCCCGCATCGGCGAAGAGGAGGTAGGGGATGCTGCAGACGAAACAGACATCGTCGACGTCCTGCGCGCAGCGCTCGTACGACTCGGCGACGATGAATTCGGGACGCAGGCCCAAGCGATCGGCGAGGTACGCGGCGAGGAAGGCATAGAGCGGTTCCACCCCGGGAGCGAGGTGGCTCGCCACGCGCAGCGGCGCCCGCCGCCGTCTGTCTCGGGAGGACATGCCAGCGAAGTATGCGCGCGGCTGAGGCCTATTCGTTCAGGTGGTCTTCCCAGTCGGATGGAACCAGCCCGGCGGGTCCCGGGACCGGCTGATCGAGCGGGTGGTGCAGGGGAGGCGCCAACGGCGGACCGTCAACAGGTTCCTGGGTCTGGTAGTTCCAGAACCAGTCCTCGTCGGGCTCGAAGCTGGCCACGACGGGATGCCCGGCGTCGTGCGCGTGATGCTGTGCGTGCTGAGAAGGGGAGGAGTCGCAGCAGCCGATGCGCCCGCATGCAGCACAGCGCCGCAGATGGAACCACCAGCCCTCAGTCGCAAGGCACTCGACGCAGCCCGGTCCGGAAGGGACGGCATCGGGGTCGATCACTTGAGCCTCCTCCTCACAGCTCGTCCGCGATGCGGCGCGCCGCGTAGGCGGCCCACGGCTGGGTCAGATCCGGCGCCAGGTCCGCCAGTTGGTTCCAGCTGGCGGCCAGCAAGCCGGCGAGTGCCTCGACGGTGACGTCGTGTCCGAGTGCGGAACCGATGCCGTGGTCGATCGCGTAGCTCGCATACCACCACGCCCACTCCTCGTCACGGATGCCATCGAGCTCCGTGGCCTCGTACTCGCCGTGGGCGCGCTCGGCCTCGACGAGCAGCGACTCCATTGAGCTGACGCGGTCGGGTGTCATCGGCTGCTCCTTCACGGTCGGCCAATCATGCCGTACCGCAAGGTCACCCGTTGCCGTCGAACTCGCGCAGGCGGACCTCGACGATACGTCGGACGAGATCGCTGGGGATAGGTTCGTCGGCCGGGAAGCGCAGCGTCCCCTTCCCGACGGCGTAGGGCGCCAGCTCGTCGCCGAGCTCGGCAACCATCGCATCGGTCCAGGGGAAGAGGCTGTAGTGCTTCTTGAAGGCCTCGTACGAGACGAAGAACTTCCCGTTCAGCCGGAACGCCGGCATGTTGTAGGAGATCGCCTCGGTCGCGTCCGGAGCCGCCGCACGGATGGCGGCGCGCAGCTCCTCCATCGCGATACGACGCTCCTCCGGCAGCCCTGCCAGGTAGTCGTCGACGCTCTCGTACTTGGCCATCCGATCGGCTCAGGCGAGGGCCAGGAGCAGTTCGTCCGCTCGGGCCAGGTCGTCGGCGATTGTCAAACGCTCGTCGGGTTCCAGGGCGGCGTTCGCGACCTGGGCGAGCAATCGGCCGGCGAGGCCGTCGTCACCGAGGGCATGGGCGGCATCGGCGCGGAGGATCCAAGCCCGGACGAGGAGGAGGTCGCGGGCATCGGGCTCATCGGCGAGGACGGCGTCGATGACCCGTGCGGCCATTTGCGGATCGCCCTTCGAGTACATGAGCAGGTTCGCCGCCGAAAGCGCCTTCTCCAGCCTCGAGGCCGGGCGACTGACCTCGTCCTCGCGGGCCTCCAGGGGCTGACCGATGCGGATGATGTTGCCGCCCGGATCGGTCAGGAGGAACTGGCGCACGCCGTAGCTCATGTCGCCGAGCGCGCCAATTCTGGGAATCCCGCGGGTCGGAATGCGCCCGAGCTGCTCCTTGAGGCTCGACCGGAAGTCGGAATACAGCCGGTCGACGTCCGAGACGAGCACGTAGCAGGTGCTGTACGAGTCGGCCGGCTCGTAGCCCTTGAGCACGAAGAACTGCAGCTCGATCGCGCCGCGTTGCACCGATGCGAACACGTTCGGCACCTTCTGGCGGTACGTCACCTCGAACCCGAGGGCCTCATAGAAGGCGAGCTGGTCATCGATCGATCGGCAGGGAAGGATCGGGATCATCCGATCTGGCGGGAGCTCGGTCACCGCTGAATCGTATCGGCCTGGTCGCCAGCCGCGGGATCAGTGTCGCTGGGCGCCGAGGAGCGACGTCACGTACTCTGCCCTCCTCGCCCGTACTCTGGGCGCGCCGGTTGGCAGCCGTCAAGCGTCGTGACTCACGCCCTTCCCCGCACTCGCCCATCACGAAGGAGCAGGTTCATGCAGGTCACTCCGAAGCGCCCGACCGCGAAGGCGCCACCCGAGCGGTTCACCGGCGATGTCTGGCTCGACGTCATCGCCGAGGGAGAGCCGCCCTCGCGCATCCGGGTCAGCGTCGTTCGGTTCTCACCGGGTGCCCGCAACGCATGGCATGCCCACGCCGTCGGGCAGACGCTCCACGTCACCGAGGGCATTGGCCGCGTCCAGTCGCGCGGCGGCGAGGTCTTCGAGATCAGGGCCGGTGACACGATCCACACCGAGCCGGGCGAGTGGCACTGGCACGGTGCCGCTCCCGAGCACTTCATGACGCATCTGGCGATGTGGGAGGCTCCGCCTGAGGGGGCCGAGTCCGAGTGGGGCGACCTCGTCACCGACGACGAGTACGCCCGCTGAGCATGGCGACGGACCGGAGCTCGGACCGCCTGACGCCCTCGTGCTTCGCGCCGAGCGGCCCGGTGAGGAGGACGGGTCCGAGCGGTCGTCGAGGACGCTTTCGTCGGCCGAGCCCGTCGTCGGCGAGCTCGTCGACGCGCTGCGGCGATCGCCGGACTGGCTCCCTGGGCTGTCGTTCGTCGCCGAGCTGGATGGCGCGATCGTGGGTCACATCCTCTTCACGCGCAGCCTGCTCGACGCGCCGCGGCAGCTGGTCGACGTCCTCGTGCTCAGCCCCGTGTCCGTGGCGCCGGCTCATCAGCGGCGGGGGATCGGCACCGCGCTGATCCGCCACGGAATGGACGAGGTGCGGCGGCTCCCCCACGAGCCGCTCGTGTTCCTGGAGGGCGCGCCGGGCTTCTACGGGCGGTTCGGGTTCGAGCCTGCCGAGGCCATCGGCTTCCGCCGACCGTCGTTGCGCATCCCCGAGCCGGCGTTCCAGGTCGTGCGGCTGGCGCCCTGGGAACCGTGGATGACCGGCACCCTGGTGTACTCGCGAGTGTTCTGGGACCTCGACTGCGTCGGCCTCAGGGACTGATGCTCCCGAGCCAGGCCCCGACCGCGTACATGAGAAGGAGCACCAGCCAGACGGCCACGAGGACGATGGGCCGGTCGCCAAACGATGGCGCCGCCGGCTCCGCGGGCGCCGGCCGCCTCGCACGAGGTGCCGGCGCCGCTCGAGCTTCGGGCCAGGTCGCCCAGGTCACGGGGCTGGTCGTCGGCGCCGCCGCCGCCAGCGTGCGCCACGCCTCGTTGATGCGCCGCATCCGTTCGGCGGCATCCGGCCCGGGATTGAGGTCCGGGTGGTACCGCTTCGCGAGGCGCCGGTGGGCGCGGGCCGCCTCGGCGCGGGTGGCGCCGGACGGGATCCCAAGCGTCGCGTAGGGGTCGATCACGCTGGTTGCCATCTCAGGCGCTCGTCGGCGGCCGGCGCGGAGCGCGGCCCGCATCGGTCCCGATGCAGCAGGTCGGCGATCACGAGCATGACGATCGCGAGCTCCACGCCCTTCGTCAGCCAGCCGAGCGCGAAGTACGGGCCCATCGCGAGGTAGGCAACGATCGTGACCGATGCATACGCCGCCAGTCCGATCCGGGGCAGCCAGGCGAAGCCTGCGGAAGCGCTCGGCACCGCCACGGCGGCGAGGTAGGCGGCTCCGAGCACAAGGTAGCCCGCGGCGTTGAGCAGGAACAGCGTGCCCGCCCAGGTTGAAGTGGATGATCGCGGTGGCGAGGGTGAGCTCGAGGATGACCCCGGTCAGGAGGATCCTCGGGGTCGAGCTGATCTGCATTGGTATCGACCTCCGGTCGCTGTTCGTTGTCACACTGAGCACGAATGTCAGCGGCCCGATGTGACCGGCGCACGCCAATCGGCGACGATGTCACACCTTCAGCACGGGACGCGTGTCCATGTCATGACGACCCCGCAGGACGGCGAGATGACGCGACAGGAATGGCTGGCCGAAGAGTTCGAGCGGCACCGCGGCCACCTGCGCGCGGTCGGGTATCGCATGCTCGGATCGGTCAGCGAGGCCGAGGATGCCGTGCAGGAGGCCTGGCTGCGGCTCGACCGCAGCGATCCTGGCGGGACCGACGACCTGCGAGGCTGGCTGACCGTGGTGGTCGGCCGAATCTGCCTCGACGCGCTTCGCCGTCGCAAGACGCGGAACGAGCAGCTCACCGGATCGTGGCTTCCGGAGCCGATCGTCCGCACGGCGAACGACACGGCCGGACCGGAGCGCGACGCCGTGATGGCGGACTCCGTCGGCCTGGCGCTGCTGGTGGTGCTCGAGTCGTTGACGCCCGCTGAGCGGCTCTCGTTCGTGCTCCACGACGTGTTTGGCGTCCCGTTCGACGAGATCGCCCCGGTCGTCGAGCGCTCGCCTGCCGCGACGCGCCAGCTGGCCAGCCGCGCGCGCCGCCGCGTTCGGGCCCAGGCGCCCGAGCCGGATGCCGATCTCGCCGTTCAGCGCCGAGCGGTCGACGCCTTCCTCGCCGCGGCACGCGACGGGGACTTCGAAGGATTGCTGCGCGTGCTCGACCCCGACGTGGTCCTCCGGGTGGACGGCGGGCCGAACGGCCCGCGGGCGTTCTCCGGCCCGCCGCTCGTGGGTGCCGAGGCCGTGGCCCGCGGGGCCGGCGGCTTCCGAGGTGCGGCCCCTCGCGCCGAGCCGGTTCTCGTCAACGGCGCTGCCGGCCTGCTCGTCCGGTTCCCGGCCCTGTCGATCGTGGCGGCGTTCACGGTCGTCAACGAACGGATCGTCGAGATCGACATCGTCGCCGACCCCGCCAAGCTTCGCGGCCTCGACGTTCGCGACGGACTAGCCGTTGAGCCGAGGTTCGGTCGCGCTGGAGCCGAAGGAGGCTGTTGATTCCCGCAGCGCGAAGGACGGAGCGCTGGATCGGGTGGAAGGCGCTGCCGCCTTCCTCAAACCCGATGACCCTGGGCGCAAAGGCGGCGTAGTCGCTTCCGCTCCATCGGATGGAGCAGCCGCCAGCCGCCATCACGTTGCGCAGCCATTGCGTGTCGTTGCCCCACGGGAGCGGGATGACGAACGAGTCGGCGGTGACCCGGATCGCAACCGGAACGGCGTAGGCGCGACCCGATCGGCGCCCGTGTGATGGACCACGGCCCAGAGCGGAAAGAAGCGCCGTCCAGCCAGCGGTCGGCTGAGCGGGGCGGTCATGCGTGCCGCGGCGCGGGTCATCCTGGCGACCAGGGAGGGCCGAGCCATCGAGACGGCGGTGGACATCATGGACTCCGTCAATGTGATTCGCTCCGAGTACGGATCCGACCGAGGCGATGTGACATGGCGAGCGTGCTCATCGGCCACTACGACGGGCATCGGATGGACATCGAGGCCAAGCTCCGTGCGCTCAGCGCGCCGCCTCGTGGAAGTGGGTGATCTGGCGCTGCACGGCTGAGGCGTCGAACCAGGCGTTCTCGTAACAGATGAGGCCATCTCGGATCTCGAAGACGTGAAGCATCCGGACCTCGACCGGAGCGCCGCCGCCGGCCATGCCGGCCCACTCGCCGTGGACGTGGCCGCTGATGACCGACTCGTCCACCACGTAGCGCCCGTTCTCGCCGGTGAATCGCCTGACCGATGTCAGCGTGACATCGGGAATGGCTTCGATGATCCCGGAGTACACCCGCGCCACCTGCTCCTTGCCGCGGAACGGGGAGTCGGGGTGGGTGACGTCGTCCCAGACGATGTCTTCGGTGTAGGTGTCGAGGGTCGCCTGCACGTCGTGGGCGTTCTCGGCTGCGAAGTGCCGGTCGATGATCTCCATGGCCACCCTTTCAGATCGAGTTCAGCGCTTCCATGATGAGGTCGACGACCTCGGGTGCGGCTGCCGGATCGGTGATTCCGTCGTGGGTGACACGCCGGAGCTCCTGCGCTTCGGCATCGAAGCCGGCTTCGACCAGTAGCGCGGCGTTGCCCTCCGCGTCGCCGTCCTCGCCGCCCGAGAAGAGCCACATCGGGGGAGCCGAGTCGCCCGCGTCGCGGAGCGAGGGGCTCGGACTCCCGAGCGCGATGACGCCGTCCGGCTTGCCGCTGCCCCCAGCGAGGCAGGCTTCAGCCTCCGCCTCGGGTTGGATGGCGACCTCGAGCGCCACGAAGCCACCTTGCGAGTGGCCGACGACGACGACACGGCCCGGATCGCCGCCGTAGGTCTCCGTCTCGGCGCGCGCGAAACGGACCGCGCAGCGAACGTCGTTCGACGTGTCGGAGTCGTAGTTGCCGGTCACCGCGGACCGATAGGACATCAGGAACACGACGGCTCCACGGTTCGCCAGCTCGACGGCGAGGTCTTCCTGGTAACGGCGTTCCGAGAACGGCGTCGAGCCGCCACCGAGCATGACGACCGTCGGCAGGTTGCTACCGTCCCGGGGCGCCAGCACGTCCCCCGGCACGCGACATGGAGTCCCTCCGCAGTCGGTGACGTCCGTGTACGCGATGTCCGTCTCGGTTTGCAGGCCGGAGACGAGATCAGCCGGGAATGGTCCGAGGGGCGGCTGCGTGGCGATTGCGGGCTGGCTCGGCGAGGCGGCAATGCCGCCCGCGCACGCGGTCAAGGTCATTCCAACCCCTGCGAGCGACAGCAGAATGACCCGCCTCTCGGTCCGCACGGGTCGATCTTTGCACGAACGCCCGATGCACCCGACGCGCACGGCGACACGGAGCTGGCCGTCCGGCTACGCTCGACAGCACCTGAACCGCACATTGGGCAGCCGATGAGCCAGGATCGCAGCGAAGCCGAACACCGGGTCACACACCTCGAGCTCTTCTTCGACCTCGTGTTCGTGTTCGCGCTCACCCAGGTCACAGCGTTCCTCGCCGACGACCTGACCTGGGGCGGCCTGCTCCGCGGCCTGTTCATCCTGGCCGCCCTGTGGTGGACCTGGGCCGCGTATGCATGGCTGACGAACACGCTCGACCCCGAGGAGGGCGCGGTACGGCTCGCGATGTTCGCCTCGATGGGCGCGATGCTGATCGTGGCGCTGGCGACGCCTCACGCCTTCGACACGTATGGCGTCCTGTTCGGGATCGCCTACTTCATCGTGCGTGCGCTCCATCTCGTCCTCTACGCGATCGCCGGCCGTGACGATCCGGACCTGCTCGGCGCCGTGCTGCGGATCCTGCCCAGCGCCCTGCTGGGTGCGGCCCTGCTGGTCGTGGCCGGCTTCCTCGACGGGACGGCGCAGATGGCGGTCTGGGCGCGTGGCGCTGGCGATCGACTACGGGTGGCTGCTCGTCATCGGCATGCGCGGGTGGCGGGTCGAGGCTGAGCACTTCGTCGAGCGCCACGGACTGATCGTCATCATCGCGCTCGGTGAGTCGATCGTGGCGATCGGGATCGGCGCGGCGGGTGTGCAGCTCGAGCCCGCGGTGATCGCGGCGGCACTCCTCGGGATCACGGTGGCCTGCGCGCTGTGGTGGGCCTACTTCGACTGGGTCATCTACGTCGCCCAGGCGCGCCTCGCCGAGGCGACGGGGGAGGAGCGGGCCATCCTCGCACGCGATCTGTACTCGTACCTCCACCTGCCGCTGGTCGCCGGCATCGTGCTGTTCGCGCTCGGCGTGAAGACGACGCTCGGCCACGTCAACGAGCCGCTCGACGTCATCTCGGCCGTCGGCCTGTGCGGCGGGCTGGCGCTGTACTTCGCCGGCCACGTCGCGAATCGCCTGCGGACCGGCGGTGGCTGGGGTCACGGACGCCCAGTCGCGACCGTGGTCCTGTTGGCGCTCGTGCCGGTTGCCACCATCGTTCCGGCCTTGGCCGCGCTCGGACTCGTCGCAGCGGTGTGCGTGACCCTCATCGCGTACGAAGCGTTCCGTTACCCGTACGCGCGCTCGTGGATCAGGAGCCACCGCGGGGCATTCACGACGGAAGAGGCTCGGCAGATCGCGCCGAGGACAGGCCGGAATCCGGACGCCCAGGACTCGGGCTCGTGACCGTCGTGATCGTCGGGGCCGGGCCGACCGGGATGATGCTGGCGATCGAGCTCGCACTCGCCGGCGTCGAGGCAGTCGTGCTGGAGCGGCGACTCGAGCGCGGACGTCGAGAGCTGCCCGTGCGCGGGCGGGCGGGCTGCACGCACGCACGATCGAGGTGCTGGATCAGCGTGGGGTCGCGGAGCGCTTTCTCGAGGAGGGGAAGGCGATGCAGGTGGCAGCCTTCGCGGGCGTCACGCTCGACCTTGCCGACTTCCCGACACGCCATCCCTACGGCCTGGCGCTGGAGCAGACAACACACCGAACGCATCCTCCGTGCCTGGGCGCGCGAGCTCGGCGTCGTGGTCCGGTACGGACACGAGATGACGGGCCTGGCGCAGGACGACGAGGGTGTCGACCTTCACCTCGCCGATGGCAGCACGCTGCGTGCGGAGTACGTCGTCGGCTGTGACGGGGGTCGCAGCCTCGTGCGAAAGCTCGCTGAGCATTGACTTTCCCGGTTGGGACCCGTCGGTGAGCTCGATCATCGCCGAGGTCGAGATGCAGGGCGAACCCGAGTTCGGCTTCCGCAACGACGCGCTCGGCGTCAACGCGATGCGTCCGTTGGAGGGCGGGCGCGTGGGCGTTGTCGTGCGCGACGAGAACCTCGACCGCGAGGGTGATCTGACGCTGGAGGACCTGCGCGCGGCGATCGTTGCTGTGTGGGGATCGGACTTCGGGCTCGTGTCTGCCGACATGATCTCGCGCTTCACCGACGCCACTCGCCAGGCAGAGAAGTACCGAGCCGGGCGCGTGCTGCTCGCCGGTGACGCCGCACACATTCACTACCCGGCCGGCGGGCAGGGCCTCAACCTCGGCGTGCAGGACGCGGTGAATCTCGGCTGGAAGCTCGCGCAGGTCGTCACCGGAGCGTCGTCTGCCGATCTGCTCGACACGTACCACGCCGAGCGCCACCCGGCCGCCGCCCGGGTGCTCAGGTACACCATGGCGCTCACCGCCCTTCAGCGGGGCGACGACCGCACCAGCGCGCTGACCGAGATGATCGGCGAATTGCTCGACATCGCCGATGCACGCGACCGCATCGCGGGGCTCGCCTCTGGCCTTGACGTCCACTACGACCTCGGCGAGGGACATCCACTGCTCGGCCGCCGCATGCCCGACCTCGACCTGGTCACCACGGACGGCCCGCTGCGGGTCTACACGCTGCTGCACACCGCTCGTGCCGTGCTGCTCAACCTCGGCGAGCCCGGAGAGCTCGACATCTCTCCATGGTCAGATCGGGTGACAGCGGTTGAAGCCACCTATGACGGCACATGGGAGCTTCCCGTACTGGGGAGTGTCTCTGCCCCCACGGCCGTGCTGATCCGGCCCGACGGCTACGTCGCCTGGGTGGGCGAGGGCGCGGACTCGGGGCTCGCGGAGGCGCTCGCCCGTGGTTTGGACCAGCTAGTCGGGCGTGACCAGGCTGTTCCTCGCGAGCGCCGCGCCGAACTGGCGGGCCCCCGGGTCGATGCTCGGTTGTGCCGATGGGTCCCGATCATGCACCCTGCTGGGTGAACACGAATTGTGAGTCGCGAACCGCATGGCCAAGGTACGAGTGCACATCGCGACGTCCCTCGACGGGTACGTCGCCGGCCCGAATCAGAGCCAGGAGAACCCGCTCGGCGAGGGAGGCGAGGATCTTCACGAGTGGCTGGTCAAGCTGAAGGCGTGGCGCGAGGCCGCCGGCATGGAGGGCGGCGAGGAGGATGCCAGCACCGCCGTGGTGGTTGAAGAGCACGCCAATGTCGGCGCCGAGATCATGGGGCGGGGCAAGTTCGGCCCGGCCGGCCGCGGCGCGTGGGGCGACGACCCGTGGCAGGGCTGGTGGGGCGACACGCCGCCGTTCCACAAGCCGGTCTTCGTCCTCACTCATCACGAGCGGGAGCCGCTGACCCTGGCGGACACGACCTTCACGTTCGTCACCGACGGCATCGAGTCGGCCATGGAGCAGGCACGCGCGGCCGCCGGCGACAGGGACGTCTTCATCGGCGGAGGCGCTGACGTCATCAACCAGTACCTGGCCGCCGGCCTCGTCGACGAGCTGGAGCTGCACGTCGTCCCCATTCTCCTTGGCGGCGGCGCACGCCTGTTCGAAGGCGTGAGTTCGAACCCGCGGCTCGAACCGGTCCGCACGGTCGAGGCGCCCGGCGTGGCGCACCTCAAGTACCGAGTCGTGAAGTAGGAGAACGATCGCGGCTACGTCGCTAGGCTGCGCGGTGCAACGCAGAGGAGTCACGGGATGACCTGGGAACAGGCGGAGGCAGCGTCCAAGCCGGTCCTGAAGTGCCCGCTGTGCGGCAGCACGGACTTCGACCGCCAGCAGGGCCGGATGGACTCCCGATGGGGGATCACGAGCCACAAGCTGGTGCTCCAGATCTGCCGCCGATGCGGTCTCGTCCTCCAGTTCTCGGCGGGCCGCGGGATCTGGGACTTCGACTAAGCATGGCCATTCTGCGAATGGACAACGTCCTCATCGTGGTCGAGGACCTCGAGGCGGCAATCGCGTTCTTCATCGAGCTCGGGATGGAGCTGGAGGGACGGATGACGATCGAGGGAGACTGGGCCGACCGCGTCATCGGGATCGATGGCGCGAAAGACGAGATCGCGACGCTGCGGACGCCCGACGGCCACAGCAGGCTCGAGCTCACGCAATTCGAAAGGCCCGCGGCGGTCGGTCCCAAGCCGAAGGACCTGCCGGTGAACGCGCTGGGCTACCGTCGCGTCATGTTCGCGGTCGATGACCTGGACGACACGCTCGCCCGCCTCCGAGCCCATGGCGCCGAGCTCGTTCGCGACGTGGTGCAGTACGAGGATGTCTATCGGCTCTGCTTCATCCGCGGTCCCGAGGGCCTCATCATCGGCCTCGCGCAGCCACTGAAGGAACCTCGGCCGGATCTGTTCAAGGACTCCGCGCCGACCAGCGAGTAGGCAGGGCCGGTCGCGGGATTGGTGACAGGTTCTGCGCACGCCACCGGCTACTGTTGCCAGCATGAGCGAACAGGGCTGGCGCGACTTCCTTTCCGCCGATGACGTCGACGACTGGGTGATCCTCCACGGCGGTCCGACGGCCGTGTTCAAGGTGAGTGACCTGCAGGAGGCGGCGAGGCTGGCGGCGGCGGTGGCCGAGGTGCCGGGCCTCGAGCCACGGACCCTCCTGACCGCCTCTGCCGGCCGGCTGACAGTGAAGCTCACCCGGGAGATGTGGGGGACCGAAGGCTCGCACGTCGAGGTCGCTCAGGCCATCTCGGCCGTGGCGCGCGAGCACGGTGCCACCCCGGACCGAAGCGCCGTCCAGGAGGTGCAGCTGGCGGTGGCCGCCAAGCCCGAGGCGATCGACCTCGGCTTTCTGGCGTGCCGTCCTCGGCTACGCGGCCCTGCACGAGGACAACTGCATCGACCCGCTCGGCCAGGGCTCCACGGTCTGGATGCAGGACCTCGACCCGGCGAAGCCACTGCGCCACGCCATGCACATCGACGTCTCGGTCGCGCGCGACCATGCGGAGGCACGGATGCAGGCCGCCGTGGCCGCCGGCGGGCAGGTCGTCGACGACTCTGGCGCGCCAGGCGCGTGGATCCTCGCCGATCGGTCGGGCAACAAGGTCTGCATCGCGGCCTGGCCCGACGGAGCGCCCATGCCCGAGTCAGACGCGGTCGGCTGAACACACATGGGTCAATGGGTCCGTTCGCGTGCGAGTCTGGAGCTTCGACACGAGAACCGCTCGTCGGCTCCGACCGCCGACTACCATCGACCGGGTGACCCTGCGAGCCCCTGAACCGAGCCGGGACGGCGACTTCGTCCACCTCCACGTCCACTCGGAGTTCAGCCTGCTCGACGGCCTGAGCCGCATCACGGAGATGACCCAGCGGGTCGCCGACCAGGGGATGACGGCGCTGGCGCTCACCGACCACGGGTCCATGTACGGCGTCATCCCGTTCTACGCCGCGGCCCGGCAGGCGGGGATCAAGCCGATCATCGGGGTCGAGGCCTACATCAGCCCTCGGGGGATGACCCAGAAAGAGGGCAAGGTCGACGCCGACTACCACCACATGATCCTGCTGGCCAAGGACGACATCGGCTACAAGAACCTCCTGGCCCTGACGACCGCTGCGCACCTCGACGGCTACTACTACAAGCCGCGGATCGACAAGGAGCTGCTGGCGAAGCACGCGCAGGGCCTCATCGGCACATCGGCCTGCCTGGGCGGGGAGGTCCTGAAGCGGCTGGGGCAGGGGGACGAGCAGGGCGCGGCCGAAGCCGCAGACAGCTATCGGTCCATCCTCGGCGACGGGAATTTCTTCATCGAGGTCCAGGAGCACGGGATCGACGACCAGCGCCGGCTCCATCCGCAGCTCGTGGAGCTCGCGCGGCGACAGAACATCCCGCTCGTCGCGACGAACGACACGCACTACACGCACCCCGAGCAGTACGAGGCGCACGACCTCCTGGTCTGCATCCAGACCGCGTCGAACCTCGACACGCCGGGACGGATGCGCTTCGAGAACAACGAGTTCTACCTGAAGCCGGCGGCCGATATGCGCCGCCTCTTCAACAACGAGCTGCCCGATGCGTTCGACAACACGCTGCTCATCGCCGAGCAGTGCAACGTCAGTCTCGACTTCGAGGGCCTGCGCCTGCCGCACTTCGAGGTGCCCGACGGCGAGACCGAGGCGTCCTGGCTGCGCAAGGAGTGTGAGCGAGGTCTGGCGGACCGATATGGAACGGTGACCGATGAGATCCGCCATCGGCTCGACTACGAGCTCGGGATCATCGACCGGATGGGGTACAGCGCGTACTTCCTGATCGTGGCCGACTTCACGCGCTTCGCGCGGGAGCAGGGGATCGTGACGACCTGCCGGGGCAGCGCGCCGGGCTCGATCGTCACGTACAGCCTCGGCATCACCCCGGTCGACCCACTCGAGTACGGCCTGCCGTTCGAGCGCTTCCTCAACCCCGACCGGGTGACGATGCCGGACATCGACATCGACTTCCAGGACTCGCGCCGCGACGAGGTCATCGAGTACGTCACGCGCAAGTACGGCGACGACCGGGTGGCGCAGATCATCACGTTCGGGACGCTCGGCGCGAAGGCCGCCATCCGCGACGTCGGCCGGGCGATGGGCCTGACCTACGGCGAGGCCGACCGGGTCGCCAAGGCGGTCCCGAACGAGCTGAACATCAGCCTCGAGCGCGCCGTGGAGACGAGCCCGCAGCTGCGCGAGCTCATGGCCGGCGACGACCGAGTCGACAAGCTCATCACCATCGCCAAGCAGCTGGAAGGGGTGTCGAGGCACGCCTCCACCCATGCGGCCGGCATCGTCATCTCACGAGACCCGCTGACCGAGATCATGCCGCTCCAGCGCGCGACCGACGGCAAGACCACGATGACCCAGTTCGAGATGCACGCCTGCGAAGCGCTGGGCCTCCTGAAGTTCGACTTCCTGGGCCTCATCAACCTCACGATCCTGGCGGAGGCCGTGGAGCTGGTGCGGACGCATCGGTCCATCAGCCTCGACGTGGACAACCTGCCCCTGGACGACGCGAAGACCTTCGAGCTGCTCGGCCGCGGCGACACGATGGGCGTCTTCCAGCTGGAAGGCTCCGGCATGCGCCGCTACGTCAAGGAGCTCAAGCCGACCGAGGTGCGCGACCTGGCCGCCATGGTCGCCCTCTTCCGCCCGGGACCGATGGCGAACATTCCCGCCTACATCCGCCGCAAGCACGGCGAGGAGCCGGTGACGTACCTCCATCCGGCGCTCGAGCCGGCGCTGAAGGACACGTACGGGATCTTCGTGTACCAGGAGGACATCATGACCGCCGCCATCGCGATGGCGGACTACACCGGTCCGGAGGCGGACAACCTCTGCTACGCGATCCGCAAGAAGAAGGAGTCCGTCCTTCGCCAGCACGAGGCGAAGTTCAAGGCCGGTGCCAAGAAGAAGGGGATCCCTCCGGGCATCGTCGACCAGGTCTTCGCCGCCTTCGAGCCGTTCGCCCGATACGGATTCAACAAGGCCCACGCCACCTGCTACGGGCTGATCGCGTACCAGACGGCCTACCTCAAGGCGAACTACCCGATCGAGTTCATGACCGCGGTGCTCAACGGCTTCTCGGGGCGCGCCGAGAAGGTCGCCGCGGTCATCGCCGAGTGCCGGCACCTCGGGATCGAGGTCCGCATGCCGGACGTCCAGAAGAGCTTCGCCAACTTCGCGGTCGAGACCGATGCGGACGGCGTCCCCGAGGCGATCCGATTCGGCATGGCCGCCATCAAGAACGTCGGCGAGGGTGCGGTGGACGCCATCGTCGCCGTCCGGGACTGGCGGAGCGGAGCCGGGTCCGTTCGTCTCGCTCGACGACTTCTGCCGGCGGGTCGACCTGCACACCATCAATCGGCGGGTCATCGAGTCGCTCATCAAGGCGAGCGCCATGGCGTCGCTCGGCACCGCGGGGTCACTGCTCGAGGCGCTCGACGCCGCGCTGGAGAACGGCGCACGCCACCAGCGCGACGTGGCGGCCGGGCAGTCCACGCTGTTCGACCTCTTCGCGCTGCCGGCGGAGGCGGCGGGGTCGGCGTTCCTCGACGGCGGGGAGGAGATACCGCGCCGGGAGCGCCTGCGCTGGGAGAAGGAGCTCATCGGCCTGTACCTGTCGGAGCACCCGCTGGGCGACATCGCCGAGGTGCTGCCGGAGTACGTCACCGCCTACACCGGCGAGCTCGCCGACGAGGAGGACCAGGCCAAGGTCACGCTGGGCGGGATCATCCTCTCGTCGCGCCGCGTCATCACCCGGGCAGGCTCGACCATGCTCGTTGCCACGCTCGAGGACCTCCAGGGATCGGTCGAGGTCGTCGTCTTCCCGCGCGTCTTCGAGGAGACCGGACCGTCATGGGTCGACGACTCGGTCGTCCTCGTCACCGGACGGATCGACCGCCGCGACGAGACGCCGCAGCTCCTGTGCGAGGCCGTCCACCAGTGGGACGACGCGGTCCGGATGGGACCGGTGGCGTTCGGCGCCGAGCGGGATCGGCTGCTCGCTGCGGGCCGTGGCGGACGACGCTGGACCGGGCAGAACGGGAATGGGAACGGCCACGCCAACGGCAACGGAGGCGAGCGAGTCCAGGGGGTGTGGGGGAGTGGTTCCGAGGCGCAGCCGGTTGCGGTCGAGCCAGAGGCGCCGGTGGCGGTGGCGGTCGCCGAACCGGAGGTCGCGCCTCGTCGGCGCGGGCTTCCTCGAGCCCGCCGAGGAGACACCCGCACCCGCCGACGCGGTCCCGATCCAGTCCGCGCCGGAGGCCGGGGTCGCAACGGTGGCCGTGTCCATCGAGGGCGACGTCCCGACCGACCGCCTGCTGGGAGCGATCGAATCGGTGAAGGGCGCGCTCGTCGGTCGGCCGGGGCCGCTGCCGGTGGTGCTGTCGCTCTCGGTCGCCGGCGCCACGAGGACCGTGCGCCTGCCCGGATCGGGTCGCCTGGGACGACCGCCTCGCCGAAGCGATCCGCCGCGCCGCCGGCGTGCCCGGTCGGCGTCGAGCTGCGAGCGGGGGTCGAGGAGCGTGCCGCTCCGCCTAGTCGCGGAACTCGATCGGTGCGCGAGCATCTCCTCGATCTCGTCGAGCGCCCCGGTCAGCGGGCCTGCGAGGCCGCGCGTGAGCACTCGGATCTCGATCCACCGGTCCGGGAAGCCCGGCGGGCTGAGCTGCCACCAGTCGAGCGTGAGCCCGTCCTCGAGCTCGGTGCGGGTGTGGGCGGCGGGCTCGCCGCCGATGATCGCATCGGCATCAGCGCCGCCGGGGAGCTGTCGCACCGGGCTCGGGGACAGGCGGGGTGCCGGAGGCGTGGCCGGTGATGAGGATCAGGCCCTCACCCGGCGGAATCGTCTCCGCCTCGATGCCGCACGCCTCGCCGTAGGTCGTGCACAGGCGCTCCGGATCGGTCGGCCACGTCGCGAGGTGGGCGAGGACCCGGTCATCTGGGCCCGTCCGCTCCGTCTCCGACGCGCGGTCGTCCAGTCGGGCTCGTGGACGAAGGTCAGATCGTCGGTCTCGACGGCGCACGCGGTCGTCGACGCGGCTGCGCGGCGAGGGAGACGCCGACCATCACGACCGCCACGGCCACCACGGTGACACCGCGACGACTGCCGCCGCGACCAGCCCGGAGTCGAAGCGGGACGGTGGCGCGGTTGCCACGTTCGGCCGGTCGCCTCGGCCGGTGCCCGTCGGGGCGCGGCCAGCATCGGTTCGACGATCGTGTGCTCGCGATCCCACCGGGCGCGGCGCGCCGGGTCGGAGAGGATGTGCCACGCCTCGTTGATCCGCGCCATCTCCGGCGAGGGATCGGCTCCGGAGTCGGGGTGATGGAGCTTCGCGAGGCGCCGGTACGCGTGTGCGATCTCGTCTCGCGACGCCGTCCGCGCGACCCCGAGGGCGCGATAGGGATCGTTGATGGCTGCCACCGCCACCGCAGTCTACGGCCCGGCTGCTACGCTTCGGCTCGTGACCAGCCCGCCCGAGAAGCCCGCACGTTCCGCACCGCGAAGGCGCCGCGCAGAGCCCGGCGATCCCGATCGGACCATCACGCCGAAGCGCTCCGTCGCCAAGGGATCGGTCGCGACTCCATCCGCCTCCGATGCGCCCCTCGACGGGGCCCAGCTCGACGCCGCCATCCTGCGATTCCTGCGTCGCTATCCGAATCGCTCGGTCGACCTCGGCCCGCTCGCCGAGGAGCTGGCGGTGGACGCGGAGCGGCTGCAGCTGGCCGTCGAGGACCTTGGACGACGTCGGATGGTCGTCGTGCCGTTCATCGAGCCTGGGCGCGCCGGCGGCGCGGAGCTCACCGCCGTGGGGCTGCGCTGGCTGATCGAGCGCGAGGGTGGCTCTCCTGCCGACAAGCCCGCGGCACTGAAGCCCGCTCGAAAGCGGGTCCGCCCCGAGGACGAGGCCGCGCGCCTGCCTCGGGCCCAGGTCTACGGGGTGTCGCGGGGCTCCTGACCGGGGGACTATCGGTGCATGGCGTGCGGCTGCCGAGCGCGCCACGATTCGGCCGATGTTCGCGCTGCACGCCCATCGGCACTCGCCGAGCGCGACCGCAACGGCGACCGCGACAACGGCGATCCGCACCTCCGAGCTGCTCGGGGCGCTTTCGACCGCGCTCGACCTGACCGAGGGACTCCTCCCGGGCCACGCCGCGAGAACGTGCTGGATCGCGGTCCGCATCGCCGAACGAGCCGGGATGCCCGCGTCCGAGCGCGAGTCGCTGTTCTACGCCGCGCTGCTCAAGGACGCGGGCTGCTCCTCGAACGCCGCGGCGCTGACGAGCATCTTCGGCGGCGACGAGCGGGCGCTGAAGCGCATGCAGTCAACGGCCGGCCGATCCACCGCTGCGATGGCGGTGCTCAGCCTGCGCGCCATGTCGGCGGCCGAGCCGATGCCGCTCCGCGTCCGCCGCCTCGTCCACCTTGCCGCGAACGGCTCCAGCGAGCGTCGCGCGATCGAGCACACCCGCTGTGAGCGCGGAGCGCAGATCGCGCTGAACGCGGGATTCGACGGATCGGTCTCGACGGCGGTCTCGGCGGTCCACGAGCACTGGGACGGGCGCGGCCTCCCGCTCGGCCTGCGCGGCGATGCCATTCCGCCGTTCGCACGGATCATCGCCGTCGCTGCGGCGCTGGACGTGTTCGTGTCCGCCATCGGCCCGTACCAGGCCGTCCACACGCTCCTGGATCGCCGCGGCACCTGGTACGAGCCCGAGATCGTCGACATCGCGGTCGACCTGGCACGCGACGGGCTGGTCCAGGAGCTGACCGATGGACGGGTCGAGGAACGTATCGGCGAGATGGAGCCGCGATCGCTCATCCGCGTGTCGGATGAGTCCGATGTCGACCGGATCGCCATGGCGTTCGCGGACGTCATCGACGCGAAGAGCCCGTTCACCGGGTCGCACTCGCGCAACGTCGCGGTGCTCGCCGAGGGGCTGGCGTGCGCGCTCGGACTGCCCTCATCGAGCGCGCGCGACGTCCGCCGCGGCGGGCTGCTGCACGACATCGGCAAGCTCGGGGTCCCCAACCGGATCCTCGACAAGCCGGGCCGGCTGACCGCCGACGAGTACCTCGCCATCCGACAGCATCCCGCGCTCAGCCTGCGCATCCTCGAGCCGGTGGCGATCTTCAGCCGCGTGGCGGAGATCGCCGCGGCGCATCACGAGCGCATGGACGGGACCGGCTACTTCCGCGGGCTCGACGCCGAGAAGCTCGCGATCGAGGCGCGGGTGGTGGCCGTCGCCGACGTCTACGAGGCGCTCACCGCCGAACGGCCATATCGCGCGTCGATGGATCCGGATGAGGCCCTCGACCATCATGAGCCGGATGGCCGGCGACCACCTGGCAGCCGATGTCGTGGCCACCCTCCCCCAGGTGATCAGCCGCTGACGGCGTCCTCCGTGCTGTGCTGGAACCGTCGGAGGAAGCGCCGGGTGCCCTCGTGTTGCGGGGCGTCGAGGATCTGCTCCGGCGTGCCCTGCTCGGCGATGATGCCGTCCTCCATGAACACGATCCGATCAGCGGCCTCCCGCGCGAAGTGCATCTCGTGGGTGACCACGATCATCGTCGTGCCGCCGTGGGCGAGGTCTTCCATGACCCTGAGCACCTCGCCGATGAGCTCCGGGTCCAGGGCCGAGGTCGGCTCGTCGAAGAGGAGCACCTTGGGCTCCATGCACAGCGCCCGGGCAATTGCGACGCGCTGCTTCTGCCCGCCGGAGAGCCTGGCCGGGTACTCGTCCCGCTTCTCGATCAGCCCGACGACCTCGAGGTAGTACTCCGCCCGCTGGACCGCCGTGGCGTTGTCGAGCTTGAGGACCTTCGTGCGGCGCCTCGATGCAGTTGCCGAGGACGCTCATGTGCGGGAAGAGGTTGAACTCCTGGAAGAGCATCCCGGCGCGGAGCCGCATCTGCCGGATCTGCTCCTGGTGCGCCCGGCTGCGCGCGTGCAGGGGGTCGGCGTCCAGGCGCAGGCCGTCGATCTCGACCGATCCGACAGTCGGCTCCTCGAGGAAGTTGATGCAGCGCAGCAGGGTCGTCTTCCCCGATCCGGATCGGCCGATGATCATGACCGCCTCGCTGCGCCGAACCTCGAGGTCCACGCCGCGCAGGACGTGGTTCGTGCCGAAGTACTTCTCGATGCCGCTGACGCTGACGATGACCTCGCCGACGTGCCGCGGCAACGACTGCTCGTATCCGGAGCCCGCGGGGGCAGGTCGCTCGCCGTGGTGCGGGACGCGGGTCGACTCGGTCATCGATCGCCGCGTGCCATCCGGCGCTCCAGCCGCTCCTGGAACGTGCTGAACACGATGGTCATGGCCCAGTAGACAGCTGCCGCGATGAGCAGGGCCTCGAGGGAACGGAAGTTCTGGGTCCCGACCTGGCTCGCGCGCCAGAGGAGCTCCTGCACGGCGATGGTGGAGACGAGCGCCGAGTCCTTGATCATCGCCACGAAGTCGTTCCCGATGGCCGGGATCACGATGCGGAACGCCTGCGGCAGGACGATCCGGCTCATGACGCGCCGCTCGGGCATGCCGAGCGCCTCGGCGGCCTCCCGCTGTCCGCGCGGCACGGCCTGGATGCCGGCCCGGAAGATCTCGGTCATGTACGCGCCGTAGTTGAAGCTCAGCGCGATGATCCCGGCCGGGATCGAGGGCAGGACGATGCCGAGCTGCGGCAGCCCGAAATAGATGAAGAAGATCTGCACGATGAGCGGCGTGCCACGCACGAGCGACACGTACAGCGATGCGACGCCGTTGATGTACGGGTTTGCCGAAGTGCGGCCGATGGCACCCACGATCGCCAGCCCGGTCGCCAGGACGATCGAGACGACCGAGAGGAGGATCGTGATCCCGGCGCCGCCGAGGATGAACGGCCCCCATTTGGCGATGAACCCGAGATCGATGTTCCCCGTCACCCACAGCGCCAGGAGCAGCGCGCCGATGAGCACCACCCAGGTCGCGATGAACTTGATCCGGAAGTCGCGCCGCGACCGGACCTGGTAAGCCTGGAGCTGGGCGAGGATCGAGTCTGCCTGCGGTGTGCCGGCGGCGGCCGTCATCGGGCTAACCTCCTGGGTGAAGCTCGAGGAAACGCGCGAGGGCGGGGCCCGTTAGGCGCCCGCCCTCGCTGGCTCTGCTGTGTCGGTGCTACCCGGGCGTCGTTCAGCCGCCCGATGGATCCTGCGTCAGGTCAGCGCCGTCGAACCACTGCTCGCTCAGCTCGGTGAGTGTTCCGTCCTCGTGCATCTCGCCGATGATGCGATCGATCTCGTAGAGCAGCGCCGCGTGCTCCGGCCCGCTCTTGTCGATCGCGACGGCGAGGTTCTCGGTGAAGATCGGCTCCCCGATCTTCACGATCGGGGACTCGGCTTCAACGGCGCTGTCGATGACCGTGCCCGACGTGATGAGCAGGTCGAACTCGGTCCGCCCTGCCTCGATGGCCTCGACGCAGTTCGCATCGGTCGTCAGCGTGGTGGCCTCACCACCCTCGGGCAGCTCGAAGTCGAGGTCGTCGGTACTCTGGACGCCTGACCGCTCGCTTGCGGCGAGATAGGCCGGCGTGTAGTAGTACGGCTGGGTGAAGCTGAGGATCTCCTTGCGGGGCGTCGTGATCGTCATCGACCCGACGCTGATGTCCCACCGTTCAGCCCAGTTGCCGGCGGTGATGGAATCCCAGTCGACGTGCATGAACTCGGCCTCGACCCCGAGTCGCTCGGCGATCTCGGTCCCGACGTCGATGTCGAACCCGACGAACGTCCCGTCCGGCTCGAGGAACGACTGCGGCGCGTAGTTCGCATCGGTCGAGATCAGGAGCGTCCCGCGCTCCCGGACCGTCTCGAGCAGATCGCCGGCCTCCTCGGCCTCCGCAGGCGCGTCGGCCACGTCAGGCTCGAAATCGCCGTTCAGCCAGTCGAGATACGTCGTCGCCTCGCCGACGCACACAACATTCGTGATCTCCGCGCCGCCGCCCTGGCATGCCGCGAGAACGAGCATGGCAACGGGCAGGCCGACGAGGCGTCGCATCCTGGTCATTCAGTCTCCTCCAACTGCGGGCACGCCGCGAAGCAGTTCGGCCCGGCTTTCGGTCGGCACGTTGTAGCACTTCCGGCGGGCGCGCGGCAAGGCGACTCGGGCACTCTCGCGTCCACCCGTGCGTAGACTGCGCCGATGACAACGACGCCGCCAGCCACGAGCCAGCGAGGCCCGGTGGTCGTGGCCGTGGCGGTGGCGGTCCTGCTGCTGACCGGGGTGGCCTATCTGGCGTACCGGGCCACGTCGGTTCCGGCCTCCGGGGTACAGGTCGTCGCCGAGAAGGATTGTCCGGCGAGCGAGTTCACCTGCGTGACGCTGAGGGTCCCCCTCGATCATGGCGAGCCGGCAGGGGCGGCGATGGACGTGACGTTCGCGGTGCTCGCCGCATCGGGCGAACGAGAGGGCGTCTTCGTCACCGCGGCTGGCGGTCCCGGCGCGAGCGGGATCTCGCTCGCCGATGGCTACACCTCGGCGTTCGACCCGGCCATCCGCGAGGCCTACGACATCGTCTTCTTCGATCCGCGGGGGATCGGCCTGTCGGAGCCGATCCAGTGCCTCGACGCGTCGCTCGCCTTCTACTCCACCGATGTCGTGCCGACGCTCTCCGCTGCCGCCGCCGAGGAGTTCGCCGCAGTCGCCCGCGAGTACAGCGCGGACTGCATCGCGGACACCGGGGTCGACCCCGACAACCTGGCGGCCTACGCGACGGACCAGGTCGTGGAGGACCTCGAGCTCTTCCGCCGCTGGCTCGGCATCGATCAGCTCCACCTCTACGGCGAGAGCTACGGGACCCAGCTGGTGCAGGTCTACGCCGCGGCCCACCCCGAGCGAGTGGCCGCACTCATGCTCGACGGGCCGGTGGACCTGGCGCTCGAGGGCACCGACTATTGGCTCGAGGGCGCGCTGAGCTTCGAGGCGACGCTGGTCCACGCGCTGGAGTCGTGCGATGAGGCGTGCGTGGAGGACACCGGCGGCGACCTGCTCGCCATCTGGGACGATCTCGCGGCCGAGCTCCAGGAAGGTCCGCGGTCGTACACGCTGACGCTCGGAGACGGGACGAGCGAGACGCGGGAGCTCAGCTTCGGCGACCTCGAGACGGCCGCTGCAGCATACGTGTACGCGCCCTCCGACCAGATGCTCCTCCAGCGGGCGGTCGCCTACGCGGCGAGGGGCGAGCTGGCGCCGATGGCGCGCATGGCGGCGATCGGGGTCGGCCAGGACATCGAGACATTCGAGGCGTACGGGGACGCGACGTGGTCGGACGCGCTCTACAACGCGGTGCAGTGCTCGGACTACGCCTACGGCAGCGGCGACGTCGACGAGCGCGAGGCCGCCTACCTGGCGCAGGGCGCCGAGGCGGGGATCGACGCGCATCGGCTCGGGAGCGTCTATTACGGCGACCTGCCATGCGTCTCGTGGCCGGTGCACGCGCCGCCCGGCCCGCGGCCACCGCACCTCACCACCGATGCCTACCCGACCCTCGTCCTCGCCTCGACCACCGATCCGGCAACCCCGTACGCCGGAGCACTGCGGCTCTTCGAGGCGGCGGGCGACGGCTACCTCGTCACGCAGCCCGGCGGTCCGCACGTCATCTTCGGCCGCGGGAACGCCTGTCCCGACGACCTGGTCACGGCGTTCCTGGTCGACGGCACCCTTCCGGACGAGCGCGAGACGACCTGCGACCCGATGGCGCCCGATCCGTACTATCCAATCCCGCCCGCCTCGGCCGATGAGTCATCCGATCCGATCACGGTCGTTCTCGGGATCGATGACGAGATCGCGCTCTCGCCGGACTACTGGGCTTGGACTGGCCAGAAGGCCCTCGTCATCGGATGCCTGCACGGCGGGACGCTGCGGTACGCGCTCGACGACGTCGGGTCGGACGTGTCGCTGAGCGAGTGCGAGATGGTGGCCGGGCTGCCGCTGAGCGGGGACGGGCAGATCGACGACGTCGAGGGCACGTTCTCGCTCGATGTGACGGGCCCCGAGGGGACCGATCTCGCGTACGTGCGCAGCGCCGAGGGGGCGCTGACGGTCGCGGGCACATGGTTCGGTGAGCCGGTCGACCTCGAGGGCTGAACCTCACGGGCATCGGTACACTGCCGCGCATGACCACCACGACGACGCCGCTGAGCCGCGCAGCCACGCTGCCGTCACGTTACTACCTCGATGCCGAGGTTCTCGAGCGCGAGAAGGAGCGCGTCTTCGGCCGCACGTGGCAGCTCGTGGCGCGCACGGATGAGCTCCAGCGGGTCGGCGACTTCGTTCCCGTCACTGTGCTCGACGAGCCGGTGGTCATCACCCATGGCATCGACGGAGAGCTTCGCGCCTTCTACAACGTCTGCCGCCACCGCGCGGGCCAGGTCGCGCTCACCAAGGGCAACCGCAAGTCGCTCCAGTGCCGCTACCACGGCTGGACCTACGGGCTGGACGGCTGCCTGCGGGCCGCGCCCGAGATGGAGGACACGGAGGGCTTCGCCAAGGAGGACTTCGGGCTCGATCCCGGTGCGCGTCGAGACCTGGGGCCCGTTCGTCTTCGTCAACCTGTCCGACGACGCCCCTCCGCTGGCCGAGGTGATGGGCGCCATCCCCGCCGAGGTCGAGCGGTCCGGCTACGACGTCGACCGGATGCGGCTCGTCGAGCGGCGCGACTACGTCATCGAGTGCAACTGGAAGGTCTACGTCGACAACTACCTCGAGGGCTACCACCTGCCGATCGCGCATCCGCAGCTGTACAAGGAGCTCGACTACGACAGCTACCGCGTCGAGGAGTTCCGCTACTACTCCAAGCAGCACGCGCCGATCCGGGAGCTGAAGCCGGGCGAGGAGATCGGGGTGGACCGACGCTACCTTCGCCAGCCCGGCGCCGAGGACTCGGCGCTCTACTACTGGCTCTTCCCGAACACGATGTTCAACATCTACCAGGACAACATGAGCTCGAACGTCATCCTGCCGCTCGGGCCGGATCGGACGCTGACGATCTTCGAGTGGTTCTTCGCGGAGCCGGGCAGCGGCCCCGGCTGGGAGTCGATGCAGCAGACGATCGCCTTCTCCGACGAGATCCAGCAGGAGGACATCGTCATCTGCGAGCAGGTCCAGCGCGGCCTCCGGTCACGCGCCTACGACACGCGGCCGCTTCTCCGCCAAGCGCGAGAACGGCGTCTACCACTTCCAGAACCTCGTCCGCGAGTTCCTCGGGGAGTAGCCGCTCGCAGCGCAGACCGGAGCATCCCGGCATGGTGGCCGGAACGCCTGACCGGCCGAGTACAGTTGACCACGTGCCAAGGCCGATGACGTATGCGGAGCTCGTGGCCCTGGCGCGCCAGCTCGAGGGTGAGACGCTCAGGACCGTGACAGGAACCGCCTTCACCGTCGGGGTCTATCTGGACTGTCCGTTCTTCACGCCGTCGTCGACGGGGCTCGACCGGTGCGATGGGCGCAAGGCCTGTTCGCTCCGCGAGGTCGGCTTGCCTCCACCACGATACCGCCGGACGAGGCGGAGCCTGACCGTGGCAGGCTCGTCCGGAGCATGACCCGTCACGCCGATGTGCTTATCGGCAGGCTTATGGTCGAGCCGAGGACGTTACTCTCGGCTCCATGACCGATGCGCCCGCCCTAGCAACCCGACGCCGATGGGAAGCTGACCATCGCGCTCGTCTCCGAGGTCTTCTGGGAGCCGGATGGGGCGATACGCCTCAAGCAGCGCCTCTCCGAGGCCGCCGAACGGGGAGCCGATCTCGCCGTGCTTCCCGAGATTCCGCTGAACCCGTGGAGCCCGGCCACCCAGGATGCCCGCGACGACGACGCCGAGCCGATGGACGGGCCGCGGGCGCGCGCCCAGGCGGAGGCGGCGGCCGAGGCCCGGATCGGTCTGGTGGGAGGGATCATCCACCGCGCCGATGACGGCCGCCGGACGAGCCGAGCCCTCGTGTTCGACGCCCAGGGCGAGGTGCGGGCGACGTACGAGAAGCTCCACCTGCCCGAGGAGCCCGGATTCTGGGAGACGAGCCACTACGAGCCGGGAGCCGCGGCGCCGGGCCGGATCGACGCCTTCGGCGTCCCGATCGGCGTCCAGATCTGCTCGGATAACAACCGGCCCGAGGGCACGCACCTCCTCGGTGCGCAGGGCGTGGTCGCCGCGCTCAACCCGCGCGCGACCGAGGAGCGCACCTACCAGCGGTGGAAGGTGGTCTGGCGCGCGAACGCGATGACGAGCTGCTGCTACGTCCTGTCGGTCAATCGGCCGTACCCAGAGGCGGGGATCCTGCTCGGTGGCCCGAGCGTCGCCATCGACCCGGGTGGGAACGCCATCCTCGAGACGACCGACCGGCTCTCGCTGGTCACGGTGGATGCCGCTGTCGTCACCGAGGCGCGGCGCGCGTATCCGGGGTACCTGCCGGTTCGGGCCGCAGTGTATGCCGAGGCATGGGGCGAGATCGCGCGGAGCGACGGCTAGCGGAGGGGATCAGCCCTCCGCGAGACGGAACGTGCCCTCGCCGATGAGCGTGTCACCGATGTACACGCGGAGCACGTAGACGCCCGGCCCCCAGTCGCGAATGAAGTTCGACGCTGGGCCGGCCACGAACCCGACGCTCGTCGCGGCGGGATCCACGCGGAGCTGGTTCTGGGCCTGGTTCACGATCGTCTCCCCATCGGTGCCGTCCTCGTTGAGACGCACCACCGCTTCGCCGATGAGGTCCGCGCCGAACGGCTCGGTGCTCGAGATCGAGTGCGCGAACGTCATCGATGGAGTGAAGGTCTCAGTCGGATCGACGACCTGGCGGTTCGCGTCGAGCGTCGTTCCGAAGAGCACCGTGGCCGGAAGCGGAACCGGCGTGGGCTCGGGCGTCGCGGTCGGCGCAATCGATGGCTCGAGCGTCGGCTCCGGCGTCGGCTCCAGGGTCGGCTCCGGCGTCGGGGTGGCCAGGCCGACCGATGGGTCGGTCGGGTTCAGGCCGGCGATGAACAGCCCGATGAGGACCGCGACGAGGATGGTGCCGAGGGCCGCCGCAATGGACACGAGCGATGACTGGTCGGTCGGGATCCGGTCCGACGAGGGCGGACCCGCCTTTGCGGGTCGGATCGGTACGCCGCAAGATCGGCAGACCTGTGCCCACTCCGGATTCGGGCGGCCGCAGTTGAAGCAGTCGACGGTTTCGCCGGTCATCGGGTGGTGCGTTGGCTCCTCGTGTGCGTCGCCGGGGCGGCGCAAGCCTAGCATGGAGGGTGGCCGCCGGCGGTGAGAACGCCGACGGCCGGTTGACCGATCCCGCAACGGACCGATCACGTGCGAGTCTAGCGAAGAACCGACGGCCGCTGATCGCGGCCAAACTACTATCGCGTGGTGCTGAGATCCCCCGGGCCCGATCGCTCGAGCGTGCTCGTCATCATCGCCGTGGCCGGCGTCGCGCTGGTCCTGGCCACGATCGTGGTGGCTGGGCTCGAGGCGGCCGCGGAGCTCGATAACGCATCGGCCGTCTACCTGATCGCGGTCATCGCGATCGCCATCCGGTTCGGCACCATGCCGGCCATCGGGACGGCGTTCGGCGCGTTCCTCCTCTACAACTACTTCTTCATCGATCCGCGGTTCACGTTCACCGTGGCCCGACCGGAGGAGCTGCTGACGCTTGTCCTCCTGCTATTCGTCGGAGTTGTCAGCGGGCGGCTGGCAGGGCTGCAGCGCGAGCGTGAGCGTCAGGCGGTGCGGCGCGAACGGGAGGCGCGCGCACTGTATGGGATCAGCCGCGAGATCGCGACCTCCGCCCGCTTGAGTGACGCCATGCAGTCCGTCGTCGAGCGCCTCGCGGCAGAGACGAGCATGTCCCGAGTATGGATCGGCCTGGGATCGAGGGTCCCGCACGAGCGGGTCGCGGCCGACAGCGAAGCGTCCGGCTCGGCGCGTCCAACAATGGGTACGCACTCGGTCCTCCAGCGCGATCGCGACGAGACGGTCGCGACGTGGACCCGCATTCGACCGGCAGCGTCGCCAGCCGCCTTGCGAGGCGGGGCCGCTGAAGCGCGGGACGATCGCATCAACCTGTTCCGGGTCGAGGTCCGGCAGGGCGACGAGACGTTCGGCTCGCTGTGGGCGGAGCGCGCCGCGTCGGCCGGCCAGCCGCAGATTGAGGACACGCGCCTCGTGGCTGCTGCGGCTGACCAGCTGGGTCAGGCCCTGCGCCGCGAACGACTCCAGGCCCAGACCGCCGAGCTGGAGATCGCGCGGCGGAGCGACGAGCTCAAGAGCGCGCTGCTCGACTCCGTCTCGCACGACCTGCGGACGCCGTTGGCCACGATTCGTGCCGCGGCCGGGAGCCTGGCGGATCCGCACATCGAGCTGAGCGATGACGTGCGACGGTCATCCGCACGGACGATCGACGAAGAGGCAGATCGGCTCGATCGGCTGGTAGGCAACCTGCTCGACATGAGCCGAATCCAGGGCGGAGCCCTGAAGCCCGACCTGGAGGCCATGCCCATCGATGAGGTCGTGCGGCCCGTGCTCGACCGTCTGCGGCAGGCGCTCGAGGGACGCGACGTCATCGTCGACATCCCGGAGAGCCTGCCTCCGGTGATGGTCGACGCCGTCTTCATCGACCAGGTTGTCAGCAACCTGATCGACAACGCGATCAAGTACGCCCCGGCACCGGCGCCGATCCGCGTCGCCGCCGCCGCCGACTCGCAGGCCGGCCGCGTTTCCCTGCAGATCGAGGATGGGGGGCCGGGCGTCCCGCCCGAGGCCCTGCCGGCCCTGTTCGACAAGTTCTTTCGCGTGCGGCGCCCGGGGGAGGGTTCGCGGCGAGGGACGGGCCTCGGGCTGGCAGTCGTCCAGGGCCTGGTCGAGGCGATGGGCGGCAGCGTCGCGGTCGACCATGGCCAGCTCGGCGGGCTGCGGATGACGATCGACCTGCCGCAGGCCCCGGCGCACCCGGCTCACGAGGCCTGAAGGCGTGGCCGGCGCCGAGCTCCTGCTCATCGAGGACGACCCCTCGATGCGCTCCGCGGTGGAGACCTTCCTCGGCGCGCATGGCTATGCCGTCCGTGCCGCCCCCGACGGCGAGGAGGCGTTGCGGCTGTGGGAGCTGCGCCGTCCCGATCTTGTGCTGGTCGACCTCGGCCTGCCGGGGATCGACGGGCTTTCGATTGTGCGGCGCGTTCGACGCGATGCGGCAACCCCGATCATCGTCCTCTCGGTTCGCGATCGCGACAGCGACAAGGTCACCGCCCTCGACCTGGGAGCCGATGACTACCTCACGAAGCCGTTCTCAATGGGCGAGCTCGACGCGCGCATCCGCGCCGTGCTCCGCCGCGCCGTCGGTCCGGTCGCTGGTGCCGACGGACGCATCACAGTCGGTCCGCTCGTCTTCGACGCGTCGAGCCACCAGGTCACGGTCCACGGCCGCGAGGTTCACTTCACGCCAAGGGAGTACGAGCTCCTCAGGGTGCTCCTCACACACGCCGGCCATCTCGTGACGCGAGGGCGCCTGCTCCGGGCCGTGTGGGGCACTGCTTACGCCGATGAGAGCCACTACCTCCACGTCCACCTGGGCGCGGTGCGGGCCAAGCTCGCGGCGGCCGCGCCGGATGGCGAGCTCGCCGACCTGATCGTGACCGAGCCGGGAGTCGGCTACCGCGTAAGGGAGCGGGATACCTGACCGTTCCTTGAGCGGTTCTTGAGCGATTCCGGGTCAACGTGCCCTGAATCGGCGTCTGGCGGTGCTGTAATCGAAGCGTGAATGACACCGCGCAGTTGGACCGCCTCGATGCGGTTCTCCGCGACCTGACCGCCGCCGCCGAGCTCGTGCGAGCCGGCGAGGCGGTCACCGTCACCGTCTCGGGCCTGATGTATGGCGACCGCCTACTGCCCGCCGCCCGCGAGATCGCCGCGGATATGGGGGTCGAGGTCGACCCGGTCTGGTGGAGCGACGACGTCGGCTGCGACCTGCGGGTCCACGCGGCCGAAGCCAGCACCGCCGACGAGGGGCAGTCAGATGAGTGACGGTCCGATCCTCATCGTCGAGGACGACCCCGCATTGGCAACGATCGTCGAGCGCTATCTCGTTGCGCGGGGCCACAGCGTCGCCGTCGCGAGCTCGGCCGAAGACGCCATCGAGCGGCTGCCGGCCCTCCGTCCGTCGATGATCCTGCTCGACATCAACCTGCCCGGTGGGACCGGCTGGGAGCTCGCGCGGAGCCACGCGGTCGTGGAGGCAGGCTCCCCACCGATCGTCGTCGCGAGCGCCACGCGCATCAGTCCGTCGCGTCTCCGCGAGCACGGCATCGCAGGCTATCTGCCGAAGCCATTTCCCCTGGAGACTCTGATCCAAATCGTCGAACGCACCGTAGGAGGCACTTGATTCAACCGATGGCTGACGCCCTGGTGATCCTTCTGATCATCGCCTGGGGACTCGTGTTCTGGGCCTACGCGCTGTTCTGCGAGGCGGTGAAGCGATGACCGGGTTCGAGATCCTGACCGGCCTGGTCACGCTGGCCATCCTCGTCTACCTCGTGTACGCCCTCGTAAGGGCGGAGGACTTCTAGACCGATGCAGATCTCCGATGTCCTCCTGGCCGCCAGCCTCTTCGTGGCGGTGGCCATCATCACGCCGTTCCTCGGCCGCTACATGCATCGCGTCTTCACCGGCGAGCGGGTGCTCCTCTCGCCGGTGCTCCGACCGGTCGAGCGGCTGGTCTATCGCGCCACCCGCGTCGACGAGACCGTGGAGCAGGGCTGGAAGGCGTACGCCATCAGCGTGATCGCGTTCAGCATTGCCTCGATCGTCTTCCTGTACCTCTTCCAGCGCCTCCAGGGCGCCCTGCCGTTCAACCAGGCAGACCTGGGGCCGGTGGAGGAGTTCCTGAGCTTCAACACGGCCGTCAGCTTCACCTCGAATACGAACTTTCAGAACTACGCCGGCGAGTCGACGATGACGCACCTGACCCAGGCCATGGGGCTCGCGGTCCAGAACTTCGTGTCCGCGGCGGTGGGGATGGCGGTGGCCATCGCGCTGACGCGCGGGCTCGTGCGGCGCACGTCGGCGACGATCGGCAACTTCTGGGTCGACCTCACCCGCGGCGTCCTCTACATCCTGGTCCCGATCGCCTTCGTGGCGGCCCTGGTCCTGGTCTCGCAGGGCGTGACGCAGACCCTGGACGGTCCGCAAACGATCACCACCCTGGAGGGGGCACAGCAGACGATCGCCATGGGTCCGATCGGGTCGCAGGAGTCGATCAAGGAGCTCGGCAATAACGGCGGTGGCTTCCTGAACGCCAACTCGGCCCACCCGTTCGAAAGCCCGAACGGGTTCACGAACTGGCTCGAGATGCTGCTGATCCTCATCGTTCCCTTCGGGCTGACCGCGACGTTCGGCCATTTCGCCGGCGATCGGCGGCAGGGCTGGACGATCTTCGGAGCCATGGCGCTCATCCTCGTCATCGGGGCCGGTGTCGCCATGTGGATGGAGGCGTCCGGCAACGCACTGCTGGTGGGCGTCGATCAGACGGTCCTCGGCAACATGGAAGGCAAGGAGGTCCGCTTCGGATCGGCGGCTGGTGGGCTCTTCGCCGCGGTGACCACCGGGACGAGCACCGGCGCGGTCAACGCCGCACACAGCAGCCTGACACCGCTCGGCGGCCTGGTCCCGATGTTCAACATGCTCCTCGGGGAGATCACCCCGGGCGGGGCCGGGGCCGGGCTGTACGGGATGCTCGTGTTCGCGATCCTCGCGGTCTTCATCGCGGGCCTCATGGTGGGCAGGACCCCCGAGTACCTCGGCAAGAAGGTCGAGGCGTTCGAGATGAAGATGGCCATGATCGTGGTGCTGGTGCTGGCCGCGAGCGTGCTCGGATACACCGCGCTGGGCACGGCCACCACGGCCGGACAGGCGGGTCCGGGCAATGCCGGACCCCATGCATTCAGCGAGATCCTCTACGCGTTCGCGAGCCAGACCGGCAACAACGGATCGGCCTTCGGGAGCCTCACCGGGAATACGCCGTTCTACAACATCCTCGGCGGCTTCGCGATGCTCATCGGCCGCTGGGGAATGATCATCCCGATCCTGGCGATCGCCGGTTCCATGGCCGCCAAGCGGCGCGTGGCGCCTTCGCTCGGGACGTTCCCGACCACCGGCACGCTGTTCACCGGCCTCCTCGTTGGCGTCGTGATCATCGTCGGCGCCCTGACCTACTTCCCTGCCCTGGCGCTGGGACCAATCATCGAGCAGCTCATGCTCAATGCCGGGAGGACCTTCTAGATGGATCGTCGACGCGACGAGCCGACCTCGATCGTCGGCGAACCGCAATCCGGGGACAACTTCGACCTCGGCCGCGGCTCTCGCCGCTTCCAGCGCTACGACCTGCGCGGCGGGCAGAAGCCCGAGGACGCGCCGCCGTCCCGCTCGCGAGGGGTCTTCGACCCGGCACTCCTGCGCTGCCGCGATCCCGCATGCCCTCCGCAAGCTCGATCCCCGGCAGCTGGCGCGGAATCCGGTGATCTTCGTGGTCGAAATCACGGCAGTCCTCGTGACCCTCCTCATCGTCCTCAACCTCACCGGGGTGGCCCGCGTGGAGGGCCCGAGCGGCCTGGTCTTCCAGATCCAGATCGCCATCTGGCTGTGGTTCACCGTCCTCTTCGCCACGTACGCCGAAGCGGTCGCCGAGGCCCGCGGCCGGGCGCAGGCGGCGTCGCTGCGCCGCACGCGATCGGAGTCGATCGCGCATCGCCGCCTCGACGACGGGACCCTCGAGGACGTCGGGTCGTCCGAGCTGCGCAAGGGCGACATCATCGTCGTCGAGGAAGGGGAGACGATCCCCGGCGACGGGGACGTCATCGAGGGCGTGGCCTACGTCAACGAGGCGGCCATCACCGGCGAGTCCGCCCCGGTGCTCAAGGAGCCTGGCACCGACATCCGCAGCTCGGTGACGGGCGGCACTCAGCTCGTCAGCGATCGGCTCACCATTCGGGTCACGGCCGATCCCGGCGAGACATTCCTCGACCGCATGATCGCTCTCGTCGAGGGCGCAAAGCGGCAGCGCACGCCGAACGAGATCGCGCTGTCGATTCTCCTCGCCGGCCTCACGATCGTCTTCCTCCTGGCCGTGGTCACGCTGCGCCCATTCGGCGCCTACGCCGGCGTCGCCATCGGCGTGGTGGAACTGGTAGCCCTGCTCGTGTGTCTCATCCCGACCACGATCGGTGGCCTCCTGTCCGCCATCGGCATCGCCGGCATGGACCGCGTCGCGCGCTTCAACGTGCTGGCCATGAGCGGCCGAGCGGTCGAGGCCTCCGGTGACATCGACGTCATCCTCCTCGATAAGACGGGCACCATCACGTACGGCAACCGCCTCGCGTCGCGCATCGTTCCCGCGCCCGGCGTGTCGGAGGCCGATGCCGTCACCGCCGCTCTCGTCTCGTCGATCCGCGACGAGACGCCGGAGGGTCGGTCGATCGTGGAGATCGCCCGAGCGCGCCTCGCCGAGCTCGACTCCGGCGGTGGCCGGGCGGGGGCACAGACCTTCGAGCAGCTCGCGACGAGCATCCGCGACCAAATCGAGTTCAGCGCGGAGACGCGCACCAGCGGCGTGCGGCTGGCGGACGGGCGGCTCGTGCTCAAGGGCGCCACCGACGCCATCAGCGCCGGACTCGAGGGTCCGATGCCGCCGGAGATGCTCCGTGAGACGGAGGTCATCGCCGGTGCGGGCGCCACGCCGCTCGCGATGCGCAGCGACGGGCAGCCCGTGGGCGTGATCGAGCTCAAGGACACCGTCAAGCCGGGGCTGATAGAGCGCTTCGACGAGTTCCGGCGCATGGGCGTGCGCACGGTGATGATCACCGGCGACAACCCGTTGACGGCGGCAACCATCGCGCGCGAGGCGGGGGTCGACGACTTCGTGGCCGAGGCCAAGCCCGAGGACAAGATCGCGATCATCCGCCGCGAGCAGGCCGATGGTCACCTCGTCGCGATGACCGGTGACGGCACCAACGACGCACCGGCGCTCGCGCAGGCCGACGTCGGCCTGGCCATGAACTCAGGCACGTCGGCGTCCAAGGACGCCGCCAACATGGTCGACCTGGACTCGGATCCGACAAAGCTGCTCGAGGTGATCGCCATCGGCAAGCAGCTGCTCATCACCCGGGGCTCGGTGACGACGTTCAGCATCGCCAACGACGTGGCGAAGTACTTCGCCATCGTCCCGGCGCTGTTCATCGGCGTCTATCCGGAGCTGAACGCGCTCAACATCATGGGTCTCGAGACACCGCAGAGCGCGATCCTGTCGGCTGTGATCTTCAACGCGCTGATCATCGTCGCGCTCATCCCATTGGCGCTCCGCGGAGTGAGCTTCAAAGCCGCGCCGGCCAGCGTGCTCCTGCGTCGCAACCTGCTTATCTACGGACTGGGAGGGATCATCGTCCCGTTCATCGGGATCAAGCTGATCGACCTCCTGGTCACCTTCCTGAACCTGGCCTGAGGGACCAACACATGAATCGACTCGTCTCCACCCAGCTGTATCCGGCAGTCTCGATCCTGCTGGTGATGACCGTCCTCGTCGGCGTCGTGTACCCCGCACTTGTGCTGATCGTCTCGCAGGTTGCGTTCCCTTCCCAGGCCAACGGCTCGCTCATCGTGACGAACGATGGAAGAACGGTTGGCTCGACCCTCATCGGCCAGACGTTCACCCAGCCCGAGTACCTGTGGAGCCGGCCGTCGGCGGCGGGTGACGGATACGACGCCAACGCGTCGTCCGCCTCCAACCTGGCGCCGACCAGCCAGACACTCATCGATCGGGTCGACGCTGAGATCGAGCGGCTCCGCCTGGCCCACGGCGAAGGTCCGATCCCGGCCGACCTCGTCACGACTTCGGGTTCTGGCCTCGACCCGCACATCAGCCCGGCTGCGGCCGAGTACCAGGTGGCGCGTGTCGCCGAGGCGCGCGGGATCCCCGAGGACGAGGTGCGTGACGCGATCGCGCGCCATACCGACCAACCGTTCCTCGGCTTCCTCGGCGAGCCGGGCGTGAACGTGCTTCTCGTCAACCTCGAGCTGGATGGACTGCTCGCTGACTGACCGACCATGATGGCCCCTGCCGACCTCGGAGACGGACCCTTATGACTGACACTGGTCGAAGCGAGCTCGACGACCGCCCGACAGCCGAGGAGATGCTCGCCCGCGTGAAGGCCGAGTCCGGCACGGGGCGCGGCAGGCTGCGGGTCTACCTCGGGATGGCCCCCGGGGTGGGAAAGACCTTCAGGATGCTGGAGGAGGCGCACCGTCGGACCGAGCGCGGGACCGATCTCGTGGTCGGGTTCGTGGAGCCACACGGTCGCCCGCGAACGGTCGAGCTGCTCGACGGGCTCGAGATCATTCCTCGGCGGCGCGTGGAATACCGCGGCGTCGTGCTCGAGGAGATGGACACCGACGCGGTCATCGCACGCAAGCCGGCGGTGGCCCTCGTCGACGAGCTCGCCCATACGAACGTGCCTGGCTCACCGAACGAGAAGCGCTGGCAGGATGTCCAGCTGATCCTGGATGCCGGCATCGACGTCGTCAGCACGCTCAACGTCCAGCACCTGGAGTCGGTTGCCGATGCGGTCGCCACGATCACCGGGGCACCGGTGAACGAGCGCCTCCCGGACGAGGTGCTCGAGGCGGCCGAGGAGGTCGAGCTGGTGGACATGAGCCCTAGGGCTCTCCGGCAGCGGATGCGTCACGGCAACGTCTACGCACCGGACAGGGCCAGAATCGCGCTCGACCGCTTCTTCACCGAGGCGAACCTCACGGCCCTTCGCGAGCTGGCCCTCCGATTCACCGCGGGCCGCGTCGACGAGCAGCTGCGCGAGATCATGACCGGGCAGGGGATCGAAAAGACGTGGGCGGTGAGCGACCGCGTGGCCGTCGTCATCGACCAGCGTCCGTCCGTTCGCGCAATCCTTCGCCGGGCCGCCGAGATGGCCGCCACGATGCGCGCCGATCTGATCGCCATCGCCGTGAATACGCCCAGGGATGCCGGCCGCGGGCTCGATCATGCCCAGGACCTGCGCGAGCAACTCGAGCACGCCGAGGAGCTCGGCGCGGAAGTGATCCGACGTGAGGCGCCGTCCGTGGTCGACGGGGTGGTCGAGGTCGCTCGCGAACAGCGCATCACTCATATCGTGCTGCCGTACGAGGCGAGCGGCAGGATCGGCGGCCTGCTCCGATCAACCCTCGCCGACCAACTGCTCGCACGCTTGCCGGACGTGGAGATCCTGCTCATCGGGAGGGGACCCGCCACCCCGAACTAGTCGGTCTGCTCTAATACGTGCCGTGTCAGACCGCGTGCCGCCCAAGCCGCCACACGCGCCCGGGCGGATGGATCCCCATCTCGAGGTGCGCGAGAAGCGTGGCGGGCGCCGGCCCGGGGACAAGTACATCCGCATCGTCCGGCCCTACGAAGAGATCTTCGAGCGCGGCGAGGAAGGCGGGCTGGTCGCCACCGAGCGGACCGTGCTCGACCGCCCCGGATGGACGAAGCCGCTGCGGGCGATTCGAACCTTCCTCATCGGCCGACCGATCAGCAGCGAGCGGGAGGAGCACGAGCGCCTGACGAAGCTCAAGGCGCTCGCCATCTTCAGCAGCGACAACATCAGCTCGTCGGCGTACGCCACCGAGGAGATGATGCGCATTCTGATCCTGGCCGGCGTCGGCGCCATCTCCTTCACGATGCCGCTGACGATCACCATCTGCGTGGTCCTGGCGATCGTGGCGACGAGCTACTGGCAGACCATCCGCGCCTACCCGCACGGCGCAAGCAGCTATCTCGTCTCGAGCGACAACCTCGGGCATCGTGCCGGTCTTGTGGCAGGCGCGGCGCTCCTGATCGACTACACCCTGACGGTCGCCGTCTCGGTGTCGGCCGCCGTGGCCGCGATCACGTCCGTCATCCCCGAGTTGTTCCCGGAGCGGGTGCTCATTGCCCTCGGCATCGTCACTCTTCTCATGCTCGGGAACCTCCGGGGCGTGCGAGAGTCCGGGACGATCTTCATGGCGCCGACCTACGTGTACATCGTCCTCATCTTGTCGATGGTCGGGGTGGGTATCGCCCGCCTCGCCAGCGGGAGCCTGCCTGATTACAGCCCTCCGGCCGAATGGCTCACGGCCGAGGGGGGTGGAGAGGCGCTCGGGATCCTGCTCCTCCTGCGCGCCTTCAGCTCCGGTGCCGCCGCGTTGACCGGGGTCGAGGCCATCTCCGATGGCGTGCCGGCATTCAAGCCCCCGGAGTGGCGCAACGCCCGGGTCACGCTGGTGTGGGCCGCGGCCATCTTCGCGACGCTCTTCCTCGGGATCAGCTTCATGGCCAGCACGCTCGGCATCATCCCCGATCCGACGGAGGAGCAGACCGTCCTCTCGCAGATCGCCAGGCTTCTGGTGGGTGACGGGGCCTTCTTCGTCCTCATCCAGATCGCGACCGTGCTCGTCCTTGCGCTTGCGGCCAACACCGCGTTCGCGGACTTCCCGCGCCTCTCGTCATTCCTTGCGCGGGATCGGTTCATGCCGCGCGCCTTCGCCTTCCGCGGCGAGCGGCTCGCTTTCACCACCGGGATCATCGCCCTCTCCGGCGTCGCCGCACTCCTGCTCGTCGTCTTCGAGGCCAGCGTCACGGCGCTGATCCCGCTCTACACCCTCGGCGTCTTCCTGGCGTTCACGCTGTCGCAGACCGGCATGGTGGTGCGATGGTGGCGGCGACGCGAAGCCGGGTGGCGACGCGGACTCGTGATCAACGGCGTGGGGGCCGCGACGACGGGGGTCATCGCGCTCATCGTTGTCGAGAGCAAATTCCTGTCGGGAGCGTGGATGGTGGTCATCGCCATCCCGCTCCTCGTCATGCTGATGCTCTCCATCCGTCGGCACTACTGGGCGGTGGATGAAAGCCTCAAGGGTGCCCAGACCCCCGCCGTGAGGGTGTCTGCCGCCGTTCCGTTCGTGATCGTGCCGATCGCACGGCTCGACGAAGCCGCCCGCCGGGCCATCGCATTCGCGAACTCCGTGTCACCCGACGCCACGGCGGTTCACGTCACCAACGACACGGATGAAGCCGACGCCCTCCGCGCCCAATGGCCGGAGTGGTCCGGCGGCGCCGAGCTCGTGGTCATCGAGTCGCCCTATCGCGCGCTCATCGGTCCGTTGCTGGCGTATCTCGATGTCCTCCAGCGCCACGACCCGACGCGCCCGGTGCTCGTCGTCATCAATGAATTCGTGCCGCGCCACTGGTGGGAGAACCTGCTGCACAACCAGACTGCCCTACGCCTCAAGCTCCGGCTGTTCTCACGACCGAACACCATCGTCGCGGACGTTCCGTATCACTTGGGGCGAGCGCGCAAGGACTGAGCTGTCAGGCCGACCTCGCATGTGGTCCGGCATGTGGACGGATGCCGACGAGGAGGTACGAACCATGCGAGCCGTTGACTGTCCCTGCGGAGAGCACCTGGAGGCCGGATCCGACGCGACCCTCATCCAGGCGCTCACCGACCATGCGAACGAGGAGCATCCGGGCCGCTACGAGGAGTCCGAGCTCCGGCTGCTCGTCACCACCGCCGCGTACAACGCCGCCGCCTGACTCATACCGCCTACGTCATCCCTCCTGACCGGTCTGCGGCGGTCCTCCGGTCCCGTGCCCGTCGACCGCCCGATGGTCGCGACGCGCTCGGTGCATAGGCTTGCTGCATCGGATTCACGCAGAAGGTCACACGAGATGCAGACGGCAACAGTGCTCACGGTCGCTCGCTCAGTGCAGCGCGCGGTCCTGGCCGCCCCATCGACCAGCCTCGAGGACGCGATCGCCGAGTCACGCAGGCGCAACCATGGCGCGGATGCCCCAGAGGGCCGTGCCGCCGTGCGGTTCACTTCCTCCCCGGCATTCGCCTAGCCACAAGGTTCGCCACGCTTATAGACTGCCTGGACCGATGACGAGCGCCGACAGCGCTCGCTCTCGAGTACTTGGAGGTCCCGCCCCCCATGCCACCTGGCGGGTTCGTGCTCAAGAAGACGGCCAATGACGGCTACCACTTCGTCCTCAATGCCCGCAACGGTCAGACGATCGCCCAGTCGCAGACGTACACCTCGAAGGCATCCGCGATGAAGGGGATCCACTCGGTTCGAAAGAACGCGAAGAAGGCGAAGCTGACGGACGAAACCGGCGAGTAGCGCGCCGCGAGTAGGCGGGATGGTCCGGTTGGGCCGGGCTCGTCGTCAGTGGAGCAGCCACTGCGGCGTCGCCGCCGCTCCACGAGGGCCGAATGGTGGCCGTTGAGGTGGCCGGATGGCACTTGGCTCTCGTCGTTGGCGCATCACGATGAAGCCGATACGAGCTACCTGAGGTGAATCCGAGGCGATGACGAACACAAGCACCCGATGGGTGTGGAGCGTGGCAGCTGTCGCGGTTGTCTGGGTGTCGTCGGCTGCGATGGCGATCTGGTCTCCGGATCTCGTGACCGGGTCGGCGCAGGAGCACATCCCGATCATCGCGATGACCGTCTGGTTCTGGGCGCTCCTCGCGACCGGCCTGGTCGTGATGGCCCCGAGTGTAGGCGCGAGTGGTGGACGCACCTGGATCGTCTACGCAGCGGCGGTTTCCGTGATCTGGATCGTCGCCGCGATCGTCTCGATCGCTGCTCCGCCGATGGTCACGGGCTCGGATCCGACGACGATCCCCATCGCCGGGCTCACGACCGCCATCGTCGCCATGGCAGCCACCGCGTATGCCACCGTTGCGGTCGTCGCGGTCGCCTCGCGCGAGCAGACGATCGGCAGCGCGGTCGACGAGGTCGTGCGACGTATCGCGGAACCTGTCGGTCATCCCGCGGGCTGACTCTGGCGAAGGCCTGACGGCGACAAGGGAGGCGGGGGACAATAGCGTTCACCACCGCAATGAGGCACCAGCCAATGGCCGGCAAGTACGTCCTGAAGAAGACCGCCAACGACCAGTATCACTTCGTGCTGCACGCGGCGAACGGGCAGGTCGTGGCTCAATCACAGACCTACACGACAAAGGCGGCCGCGTTCGCCGGGATCGAGTCGGTCAAGGCCAACGCCAGCTCGCCGACCGAGGACACAACCGGCGAGTAGCGCCAGGCTGGACTAGAAGAATGCGGGCAGCATCGCGGCGCTGAGCACGATCGCGATCAGCAGGAGCAGCGCGGCAACGCCAAGCTCTCGGTCGGGAATGGGCGCCGGGGTCTCCCGCGGCTCTGGACGCAGCATCGGACGGGCTCTCCTGAAGGCGTAACACGCGAACCGTAGGTTCGCTCCATCAGGGTGATGTCATCCCAACGATATGAACAGAAGGTGAGCTGGAGGGCGTTGAGCGACCGGGCACCCGTGAACCGGGTGGCATACGAGATGCTCGCGCAACGGTGCGTATGCACCCCGAGGTCATCAGCTGGCCGAGCTCACGTGCGCAGGAAGCCGAGCACCTCGCGGTCGAACGCGGCCTGCTTCTCCCACATCGGGTTATGGCCGGCGCCTCGGATGATCACGAGCCGTGCGCCGGGCACGGTGGCCGCAATCTGCTCGCCGATGTGTCGGTTGCAGATGCGGTCGTGCTCGCCCCACACGACGAGTGTCGGCGCGGTGATGGCCGGCAGCTTGTGGCGCCAGTCCGTGTGCAGGAGCTCGGCGGTAACACGGGCCATCCGAATCGGGCCGGCGCGAACGGCGTCGCGCAAGAGGATCGGGAGGATGGTCGGAGAGGTCCACGGCAGCGTCCGCAGGGGACCGGTGACTCGGTGCCGCAACGTCGGGTCAAGTGACAGGAACCCGGCGTCGACCAGGACGAGCCGATCGACGCGCTCGGGATGGTCGGCCGCCAGGGCAGCGGCCACCAGGCCGCCCATCGAGTGCCCCATCACGTGGGCTCGCTCGATGCCCAGCTCACCGAGGAGAGCGGCCAGCTGGGCGGGCACCTGGTCGAGGATGAGCCGCGCGTCCGGGTGGCTGGAGCCGAATCCCGGCAGGTCCACGGCCGTGACGCGGAATGCGCCGGAGAGCGCCGGAAGGTTGCGCTTCCACCAGGCACCCGAGCCGGCCAGACCATGGAGCAGCACGAGCTGCGGACCGGCCGCCCCTTCCTGCGCGGCCACGACCGGGCCGTGCGGGTCCCGAGTTCCGCCCACGCCTATCCTTCGGCGGGTCTGAGGAAGACGCGCACCCGCCCGGGGAGCGCCGGGTCGTCGGTGATCGGCTCATCGGCCATCCAGCTCCGGACGATGTGCGCCAGCTGCTCGGGGTGCGAGAAGTTGATCGCGTGAGCGGCTCCCTGGATGGTCACCGCCGTGACGTGAGGAAGTCCCGTCGCTCGGCGCTTGACCCACCGCTCGCTGACGAACGGGTCGCGACTGCCCAGCACGACGAGCGTCGGGAGCGTCAGCTCCGCGATCCGCTCGGTCGTCGGGTAGCGGAGCATCGAGCGGATGAGGTTGTATGCCGCGACCGGGCCATAGGCGAGATAGTCCTGGACGACGAGCTTGCCCATGCCGGGCGGCTCCCGAAGGGTGTCCACGATGAGCTGCGACAGGCCCTTGGGGAATGGCTGGTTGTAGAGCCCACCGGCTGGTGACACGAAGATGGCCCGCTCGGCTCGGCCCGGGAAGCGGTGGATGAACTCTCCGACGATGGGGCCGCCAAGCGAGTTGCTGAGCATCGTCGCACGCTCGATCCCGACCCCGTCCATGAAGCGCGCCAGGGCATCGGCCAGCTCCGGGATGTCGAACGGATGCGGCGGGCGTTCGCTGCGACCGAAGCCGGGCAGGTCGGGAACGTAGGTTCGGAACTCCGGCGCCAGCCGCCACGCGGTCGGCATGAGATACCGACCCGAGATGGCGAAGCCATGGACGTGGATGAGGATGGGTGCGTCGGCCGGAGGCGGCTCGGCGTTCGTCCGGTACAGCAGTCGCCGACCGTCGAGTTCGAGCCAGTCCTCACGGAGGCTGATCGGATCACCACTCATGGCGCGAGCCTAGCGGATCGTTGATCGCCGTGACTTGCGAAGGCTTGACGCGCTAATGGGAGCGCGAGCCGATGGTCCGCAGGACGCCGCCGGTGCTTCCCCAGGTCCGGCGACTCTCGGTCTCCTGTTCGACCGGCCGGTACCCGTCGGCCACAGCCACCATCTCGATCGCCTGACCGATTGCCGCGCCGAACGCGTCGAGCTCGGCATCGTCGACCGCCTCGAGGTTCACCACCAGCTCGTCCTGCTCATCGGTGGCAACGGCCTCGGCGACGACATCGGCACCGGCGCGCACCTCCACCCGACGCCCGTCGCCAAGGGCCCGCAGCGTGAACCTGCCGAGGTTGCCGCCGAACCGTATCGGGATCGGCCGGCGGAATGCCGGCATCGGGAGCCGGCGCTGGAGCGCTACGTACCGGATGAGCGACGCGAACAGGAGCCAGACACCGATCAATGCGGCGACGTAGCGGACCGTGAACGCCTCCGGCGTCACCGCGACCACGATCATGGCGAGCGCGGCGAGCGCGGCCGCAGACAGCGTCATGCGCTTCTCGCGCTTCAGGCTGTAGGCGTCGCTTTCCATGCGGGAGTTCCTTCGCGGCATTCGACCAGCGCCCAGTGTGGGGAGATGAGACGGAGTCGGAAGGGACCCGTTAGTCCTACTTGGGTAGGGTGCGGTGCCCGCGATCAGTAGCCGGGGCCGCCTCCACCGTCGGAATTGTTGCAGGCAGCCAAGACCAGGAAGATTGCCAGCCATGCGCCGCGCAGCAGGCCGTGATGGCTGCCGAACCAGCGCATTGTTCGTTCCATGGTTCGATCCAACGGCATCAGCCGTGCCATCGAGGTATCCGGTGTCATCCCTGCTGTGCCGAGAGCACCGGCGCGGACTGCCGGAATCCCCAAATGGCCGCGTAGATCCCGAGCAGCAACTCCCACGCGAACTCGGGGGCTACGAAGAGGCCCACAAGCCGGTTACCTCCCAGAAGTCGAACAGGACGCCCAGGTTCCCAACCAGGAGGACTGGCCCGGCGATCAGGCCCAGGATGGCGAGCCAGCGGGGAATGAGGCCGGACCTGTACATCAGGTAGCCGAGGATCAGCCCGTTCCCGAAGGGGACGACGAGTCCGGGGCCAAACAGCAACGTCCAATCCTTGAGCGCGGCGAGGGAGGTGGCGAGGTCCGCGGCGTGCGGAGAGTCCTGACGCAGGCTGACGAGGCCGAGCACGAAGATGATGCCCGCCGCGATGAAGACGCACTCGATGATTCGAGCCCCGACGTAGCCAATGGCGAGGGTCTCGTACTGCCGACTCGCGATCCGGTACAGCACGACGGCCGTCCCGACGTTCGCGATGATGAGGAGGAACTCCAGGAACGCGCCCAGGTAGATCTGGGTGTCCATCCCGCTACCGGCGATGTACTCCGCCGGGTCGCCGAGAACGGGCTGGAACAGAAGCGCCGCCGGGATCGAGGTGAGGAAGGTGATAACGAACAGCACCCCGAAGACTCGGGCGTGCATCTGATCGTCCGCCGTGCGGGGCGTCGAGGTGTCCATCCTTCCCGCCCAAGGGAGCAAGTCTCGTGCCCCTGCTCCCGCCGCGCGGGTCAGCGATTTTCGAGGTCGTCGATCATCGCGCGGACCCTCGGCTCGGCCTGGTTGCGAGTGACGGAGCAGACCGTAACCGAGCCGCCGAACGAGTAGCGCAGATCGGGGTCAAAGGCGACGCGCGGCAGATCGGTAACGTGCCAGGTCACCTCGCGGACGTGCGGCATGTCCGGGTCGCCATCGAGGGCCCATCGGTATGGACCCGTGATCTCACCGATGGCGACCTCCGGCTGCCCCAGGAACGGCACGACCACCACGTCGCCTATCCCCATCCGATGGCCAAAGGCCCACAGCTGGGCCGCCTGGGTATTGACGTGCCCCTCAGACCGTTCCGGATGCGACCCCCGGTAGGCGGCTCTCAAGGCGTCACGATCCGGGTACCGCGACAAATCGCCGACCTCGCCCCACCCGATGCCGATGACGGATCGGGCTCGAAACCGCTCCTCCCGGATGCCGCCACGTCCGCCCTTCACCACCCATAGGGTCACGTGCATGCACCGAGTGTGGGCCGCGAGCGCCATGTGCCGGCAAGCCGTGCCACCTGGCAACTGTATCGGTCTGCAAGCGCCCAGCGGATGGAATCCGCCGCTAGAGGCTTGCCCGGAGGATGAGATAGCCCACGACAAGCACCAACAGCGCCCCGACGAACCTACGCCCCGAGGAGCCCGCCGGCCAGCGCTTCATTGAGTCTCCGACGAAGAGTGCGAGCATGCTCAGCAAGTCCATGCGCCGGACTCTGACAGCAGGACACTGCGGCGCGAATGCGGCGATGGGCGCGCCACAAACCGCGCGGCCGTCCCGATTCCATCAGTGGGGCCGGACGGGCGTCTTCGTGCTCAGAATGGTTGGTGCCGGGGGTGGGACTTGAACCCACACGAGCTTTCACTCATCGGTGTTTGAGACCGACGCGTCTGCCGATTCCGCCACCCCGGCCGAGGGAGCCGTCATTATAGGAAGCGATGACCGACGCCCCCGATCGCGCCTCGGCCGGGCGAACGCAGCCGCTCCCCGACGAGGCGGAGATCGTGGCGCGGGCCGCGACCGGCGACCGTGCGGCCTTCACCCGGCTCATGGAGCACTACCAGGGTGCCTGCTACGGCTTGGCGTGGCGCCTCCTCGGGGACCCTGACCAGGCTGCCGACGCGACCCAGGACGCCTTCGTCCACGCGTATCGGGCCATCGGCTCCTATCGCGGCGGCATCTTCCGTTCCTGGCTGCTCCGGATCACGGCAAATGCCAGCTACGACATCCTCCGTCGCCAGCAGCGTCGTCCAACAAGCCCGCTGCCCGATCCGGACGAGGGCGCACCCGAGCTCCCGGACCCGTTCGGGACCGACCCGCATGTCGAGGCAGGCAAGGCCGAGATGTACCGGCACCTCGAGCATGCCCTCGCGCAGCTGCCCGAGGACCAGCGAACCGCCATCGTCCTGTGCGACGTCTATGGAATGGACTACAACGAGGTCGCCGCGATGACCCAATCCGCCCTCGGAACGGTGAAGTCACGCATCCATCGGGGGCGGCTTCGGCTGCGCGATCTCCTCGCCGAGCATAAGGAACTCTTCGGCCGATGAGCGCGTCTGGAGCACAGGCATGCTGAACGCGAACCACCCCGACGACGAGCGCCTCTCCGCGCTTGCGGCGCACGATCCCGATGCGTCCGATGACGAGACGCTGACGCACCACGTATCCGATTGCTCCCGCTGCGCCGATGTCGTCGGCGAGCTTCGAGGGTCTGAGCCGCGCGCTCGCGGCGCTTCCCGATGTTGCCCCGAACCGGCCTCTGCGCCTGCTTCCGGAGGCTGCTCTCGCACCCTCCGACGGCGCCGCGGCTGGGTCAAGCGGCTCTTCGGCCCGGTCATGGCGGCCGGCGCCGCACTGGCCCTGGTCGGCATGGTCGGGACGGTGAGTCCCTCGCTGAGTGGGAGCATGGCCGCGGGAGGCGCGGAGGAGCACCGGGTCACGGCGACCGACTCCGACGCGTACGCCCGCACCTCCGAGGCCGCCGCTCCGGCCGTAGGCGGCGAGAGCCTCGGATCCGGTGACGGGCTTCAGGGGGAGCCGCCCAACGAGGGGGAGCCGGACGCTGACAATTCGTCCACGTCCGGCGACGTCACCGATGTCGAGCGCTCGATCTGGCCGATGCTCCTCTTCACCGGCGTCGCGGTCCTGATTGGAGCGGCGCTCCTGCGCTGGATCCTTGTCCCCCGCGCAGCATGACGACTTCCCCGCGCTACTCAGTAACTGTGAAGGCGACGCGCATCCCCATCGCGTAGTGGGCCTCGTCCTCGTCCGCCGAATAGATGTTGCAGATCAGGACGTAGTTGCCGGGCTCGAGCGAGACGGTCAATTCCTCGGTAGCACCGACCGCGACGTCCTCGACCTCGTCGATGACCGTCATCCCCTCGCCGTCCTCGGAGACAGCGCCGGTCTCATCGGTGGGCAGATCGCCCGGGTCGAGATCCGTCTGGATCACGACGAACTCGTGGACGTCTTCGGGGCCGTCGTTCGTGATGCTGAATGTCACATCGCCCGCCGAGACAGAACCCGGATCCGGGAGGACGGCCCATTCCTGCAGGGTGACGTCCACGGTGCTCCCGCCATTCGAGCAGCCGGCGAGCAGCAGTGAGGCGGCGGCGATGACGACGAAAAGCCTGGCAAACATTGAGAGGTGGGCGGGCGGGTGCATGTGTTGTCTCCTCTTCTGGGGAATGTGGGATCCGCCCACACTCGGTAGTGGGCCAGCATCGACGATTGACGGCTGCAGGTCACGTGCCGAAGGTCACGACGCGAGAGGACTGAGGGCAGGACGTCCCGCGAAATCGAGTCCTTTGGCCCTGTACGGGCGTGCGGGTCGGCGGGAAGGTTGAGCATCCATCGCAACGAGCCGCCGGCCGCCTACCACGGGACCGGGGACGAAAGGAGGATCCGATGACGCGATTGCTCGTCGTGTACCACGACGCCAGCGTTGCCGACATCGAGACCGATGAGCTGCGGCGAGCCGGCTTCGACGTGGACCGCTGTGCCGGTCCGATCGGCGGGAACCCCTGCCCGGTGCTCAGTGGCGGGCCCTGCTGGCAGGTGGACGAGGCCGATGTCCTCGTCTACGACACCTGGGAGGTCGGCCACCACGGCCCGGAGATGATCGCCAACCTGCAGCATTTCCATCCGGGCAAGCCCGTTGTGTTGACCTCGTCTCGACCCGCGCACGAGGACTTCGAGTCAGATGAGGCCGACCTGATCTTCCACGCGCCGACACGGGCCGACCTTATCCCGGCGATTCGGCGCGCGGTCGATGCCGCGGCACGCCAGCCGTCGAAGCCGCCGGCGACCGTTGCGGAGCAAAGCATCGAGATCGCGATCGGCGGGAGGCGCTGGTAGGCGGCGCGCCGGACCGCGCTAGAGCGCGAGCCGCCCGACGATGATGGCGCCGAGCAGTAGCGCGAGGATCAACCCACCTGCCACGACACGCGGCCCACCCCGAGTCTCTGAATGTCTCCGGCTCGGGCTCCGGGCCGTGGCGGGCGGCGAGTCCGCGGCGTCGGGCACTTCGCCGGGCTGACGGGCCGTCGGCGGCGCCTGACGCGTATCGGCCGCGGTGGCGCGCCACGTGGCCCAGGTCCTCGTCGAGGTCGGCGCGCTGGGGGTGATCGGCGTCCGCGATGCGGCCCAGTGGCCCTGGCTCACGATGCCGGCCTCGTGGTCGTACTCGGCACGGCGCGCCGGGTCGGAGAGCACGGCCCACGCCTCGTTGATGCGCCGCATGCGCTCCGCCGCGACATCGGCGCCCTCGTGGAGATCGGGATGGTGCTCCTTGGCGAGCCGCCGATGCGCGCGCGCCACCTGGAGCGGCGAGGCATCGCGCGCCACGCCGAGGACGACGTACGGATCGAACGCCGAGGCGAGTGGCCATCGGGCCGATTCTACGGCGGTCGCTCGACCCTCATCGGTCTAGACTTGGCTGGTCCGATGCCCGACCGCAGACCGCTCCTCATGCTCATCGACGGGCCGAGCCTCGTCTACCGCGGGTACTTCGCGCTCCCGCCTCTCACCCTGTCCGACGGCACGCTGGTCAACGCGGTGTTCGGCTTCCTCCAGATCGTCCTGCGCGGCATGGCGGACGTGAAGCCGGACTACGCGATCGTCACCTTCGACGTCGGGCGGCCGCAGTTCCGTTTCGACGCTCACCCCGACTACAAGAAGGGCCGGCCGGGGATGCCGGACGACCTGCGCGCGCAGTTCCCGATCGTGCGCGAGATCGCCGCGATGATGGGCATCCCCGTCCGCGAGCTCGAGGGCTACGAGGCGGACGACGTCATCGGCACGCTCGTGAAGAGGGCGACGGCACGACGACGTCGACACCATGATCGTGTCCGGCGACCTCGACGGCCTCCAGCTGGTGGACGATCACGTCCGCCTCCTCACGACGCGGATGGGCGTGGCGGCCACGGTCATCTACGACGAGGCCCGGGTCATGGAGCGCTACGGCCTGCGGCCGGACCAGATGCTCGACTACAAGGCGCTCAAGGGCGACACGTCAGACAACATCCCCGGCGTGCCAGGGGTGGGGGAGAAGACCGCGATCAGCCTGCTCCAGCAGTTCGGCACGCTCGACGGCATCTACGAGCATCTCGAAGAGGTCAAGGGCAAGCTCCGCGAGCGACTGGACGAGCATCGCGAGTCGGCCTTCATGTCGCGCGAGGTCGGCAGGATCGTGACCGACCTGCCGGTCGAGCTCGGCCTCGACGAGGCGCGGACCGGGCGCTACGACCGTCGGGCGGTGGCGCAGCGCTTCCGCGAGCTCGAGTTCCGCTCGCTCATCGATCGGCTGCCGGCCTCGAGCATCGCGCCGACCGGGCACGACAGCCCCGAGGTCGAGACGAAGGGCGGCCTCCAGCTCAGCCTCGAGCTCCTCGGCGGCGGGGCGCCGGCCGCGGCCGTCGACGAGGATCACCCGCGGCCCGATCCATTGGCCGATCCGGGCGGCGCGATCGACCACGTGGATCCCCGGATCGTGCGTACGACCGACGAGATGGCGGAGCTCGACGCGTGGCTCGATTCTCACGCCGACGAGATCGGGCTGGGATGGGCTCTCGGGGGCGGGCGGGCGATCGACCGTCGCCTCCTCGGGATCGCGCTGGCGGGGAGCGACGGCAGCGCCTGGTACGTGCCGTGCGACCCGACCAGCATCGCGGTCGAGCGGCTGCCGGGCTGGTTCACACGCACGGATCGGCGCCGCATCGGTCACGACCTCAAGCAGCTCGTCACGGCGCTGGCGTCCGATCGCGGGCTCGAGCTGGGCGGCACGTTCTTCGACACGCTCGTGGCCGGATACATGTGCAACCCGGCACTCCGGTCGCAGACGCTCGACGACGTGGCCGCGACGCGGTTCGGCACCGAGCTGCCGGCTCGCCCGCTCAGCCCAGAGACCGGCGCCGAGGAGCACGCCATGGCGCGACGGGCGGCGGCGGAGGGCCTCACGGCGCTGCTCATGGTCTCGGCGCTCGAGCGGGAGCTGGCCGATGCGAGCCTCACCAGCCTGTTCACCGAGGTCGAGATGCCGCTCATCGGCGTCCTGGCGCGGATGGAGCTGGCGGGGATCTGCATCGACCTCGAGGCGCTCGAGCGGATGCGCGCGGAGTTCGCGGAGACGCTCGCCGGGCTCGAGACGCGCATCTACGAGCTGGTCGGGCACGAGTTCAACATCGGCTCACCGAAGCAGCTGGAGCAGATCCTCTTCACCGAGCTCGGCCTGCCGGCCACGAAGCGCACGCGGACCGGCTACTCGACCGATGCGTCCGTCCTGGAGGAGCTGCGCGAGCGGCACGAGGTGGTCGGGCTCATCCTCGAGCATCGGCAGGTGGCGAAGCTCAAGTCGACGTACGTCGATGCGCTGCCTGGCCTGGTCGACGACGCCGGCCGCCTCCACACGACCTACCAGCAGGCGGTGGCAGCGACCGGTCGACTGTCGAGCGTCGACCCCAACCTCCAGAACATCCCGATCCGCACCGCCCTCGGACGGCGGATCCGCCGCGCGTTCGTGGCCCCGCCGGGGAGGCTGCTCTTCGGCGCCGACTATTCGCAGCAGGAGCTCCGGATCCTCGCGCACGTCTCGGGCGACGCGGGGCTGAAGGCAGACTTCGCCGCCCACTCCGACATCCATCTCGCCGCCGCGGCCCGGGTGCTGGGCCTGGCGCCCGAGCAGGTCGGGCCGAAGGAGCGGAGCGTGGCCAAGATGATCAACTACGGCATCGCCTACGGGCTCAGCGACTACGGGTTGGCCGAGCGCCTGAAGATCCCACGCGACGAGGCCCAGCGGTTCATCTCGGACTACTTCGCCGCGTACGAGGGCATCCGGCGCTACACCGTGGAGATGAAGATCCTGGCCCGCGACCAGGGGTTCGTCACCACGCTGCTCGGACGGCGCCGCTACCTCCCCGAGCTGACCGCGCGCAACGGGGCGCTGCGCTCGGCGGGGGAGCGGATGGCCATCAACATGCCGATCCAGGGCACGGCCGCCGACGGCATGAAGATCGCGATGCTCCGGGTCGACGAGGCGCTGCAGACCGGGGACTTCACCGATTCGCGCATGCTGCTCCAGGTCCACGACGAGCTCGTCTTCGAGACCACCGAGGAGGAGCTGCCGCGGCTCGCGGCCATGGTCGACGAGCTCATGGAGGGTGCGCTGCCCCTCGACGTGCCGCTCGAGGTGGACCTCAAGGTGGGCGACAACTGGGAGCAGATGGACCGATACGAACGGGAGGGCGAGGCGTGGCGTCGGGTTCCCAAGTCGGCCGGCGAGGTGGCGCGCGAAGAGGCCGACGAGGACGTCGCCGCCGCGCTCGTTCCGTAGCAGTCGCCCCATGCCGGAGCTGCCCGAAGTCGAGACGGTCGCGAACGATCTCCAGCGCTGGGTCGCGGGCGCCACGATCAGGGACGCCACCGTCCACTGGGACCGCACGATCCGCCACCCCCAGCCGCCGGAGCTGTTCGCGGCGGAGATCAGCGGGGCGACGATCCGGCGAGTCGGGCGGCGGGCGAAGACGGTGCTGGTCCACCTCGCCGACGGTCGCGTGATGACAATCGCGCTGCGCATGACGGGGGCGCTGATCGTGGCCGCAGCGGGGACGCCGCCGGACCCGTACGCACGGGTTGTCTTCGCGCTCGAGGACGGCCGCGAGCTGCGGTACCGCGACGTGCGCAAGTTCGGACGCATCGGCCTCTGGCCGGGCGGGGGGCTGCGAAGCGTCGGCGCGGGCCGCGGCGCGCGGTCGCGCAAGGTGGCCGAGGGCTCGAAGGGCTATCGCATCGGCGAAGTGTTCAGCGGCCATGGTCCGGAGCCGATGACGCGGAGCTTCACGGCCGCGCGCTTCGCCGAGCGGCTGTCGCGAAGGAGCGGGCGTCTCAAGACGCTGCTGCTCGACCAGTCCTTCATCGCCGGAGTCGGGAACATCTACGCCGACGAGGCGCTGTGGCGCGCGCGCCTGCATCCGTTGCGGCCCGCCGACACGCTGACGCCGGACGAGGTGCGCCGTCTCCACCGCGTCGGTGCGCAAGGTGCTGCGGCAGGGGATCGCGAACCGTGGTTCGAGCATCAGCGACTACGTCGGCGCGGACGGCGAGCCCGGCGACAACGCCGAGCGGCTCATGGTCTATCAGCGCACCGACCAGCCATGCTACCGATGCGGACGCCCGATCAGTCGCATCGTCGTCGGGCAGCGCAGCACCCACTTCTGCCCGCACTGCCAGCCCGAGCCGATACCATCGGCGGCCTCATGAAGGTCATCGGCCTGACCGGCAACATCGGCTGCGGCAAGAGCACCGTGGCGGCGATGCTGCGCGAGATGGGAGCAGCCACCATCGACGCCGATGTCGTCGCCCGCGAGATCCGTCACAACGACGCGGAAGCTCGGGCCGAGATCGTCCGGCGATTCGGAACCTACGAGGCTGACGAGCTGAGCGAGATCGTCTTCTGGAACCCGGACGACCTGCGCGACCTCGAGGCGATCCTGCATCCGAGGGTGCGGGGCGCGATCCGCGCCCGGCTGGCCGAGCTCGAGCAGGCCGGCGCCGACGTCGCGGTCGTCGAGGTGATCAAGCTGCTCGAGTCGCCGCTGGCCGATGCCTGCGACGCCGTGTGGGTCGTTCGCTGCGACGAGGCCGATGCGCTCCGCCGCCTGGCCGAGTCGCGTGGCATGGACGAGGATGCCGCGCGCAGCCGCATCGGCAGCCAGTCCTCGCAGGAGGAGAAGATCGCCGCCGCCGACACCGTGATCGACGGCTCGGCCGACCTGGAAGAGACGCGCCGCCAGGTGGAGCGCTCCCTGGCGGCGCTACGCGAGACCCCGGCCTAGGGGCCGGCCCGGCGCCCCTCGAGATCGGGCGGCTCGGGCACCGGGAAGCCGAACTCCTCGATGAGCTGATCGACGGTCGAGCCTTCCGTGTCGGCGAGGCGGTCGTCGACCTCGGGCCGCAGCGCCATGGTGAAGACGCCGCCGACCGCCTGGAGCTGGGCGATCTTCTCGGCGGTGGCCACGTCGGTTCGGACGATGTAGATGTCACCGTTGCGAGCCAGGATCGTCATGGCCTGGAGCGTCACCTTGGTCGATGGGCCGGGGACGTACTGGGCCTCCTGGGCCGAGGCCTCCTCCGGCGTGAGCCCCACCTCGGGGTTGATGGCCATCGTGACGATGAGGTCGACCATCTGGCCGGGCACGAGCGTTCCGGCGACGGCATTGGCCGCTTCTACAGTGAGGCTCACCGCCCGGAGGTCCGGTCCGTTCGGGTCGAACGCCTCGTTCGGGTCGAGAATCGAGAACGTCTGGCCCTCGGTCGTCGAGGCGAGAACGCTTCGGGTGATGAGCTGCCCACCGGCCACGGCCGACCCCGTGACCCGGCCGACGACCTCCTCGAGTGACGCATAGGCGGTCTGGTTCGTCGGATCCGCGGCGACCGTGCGCACCGAGACGTCACCCTCTTCGATGGCCTTGCGGGCCGGGATGTCACGCGAGGCCACCACTACCGACCGCATCTCCGTGTCACGGCTGATGAGCTGCTGGCTCGCCTGGAGTGCCACGTAGACGGTCCCTGCCACGAGCATGGCGACGATCAGTCCGACGCCGATGTAGAGCTTGGATCTCCGGCTGTTCTTGTCGGAATACTCGATTTCCATGGGTTGCGCTCCTAGGGTTTGGTCAGCGATGTATTCACGACCACGGCAGCAGCCGCGCGCGCTGCGCGCGCCTGAGGCTCGGGTCGTGGGGGTCTGCACGGATCGGGGAGACGGCGTGGCCGGTGATGTTGTTCGAGCCGATCCCGTCGATCTCGAACACCGCGAAGCCGATGACGTCGACGTACTGGCCGCTGCCGGTCGACGTCGCCACGGTGAACCGCACCGTGGAGAGGTGGGTCACCGGCTGCCCGTCGCTGTTCGTGCCGTGGGCGCGGACCGTGAACAGGTAGCAGCCGGCCGACATGCCTGAGGTGTTGATCGTGAGGGTCGACGAAGCGCCGGTGCCGGTGGCGGGCATGACCGACGGGGAGCTGAAGCTGATCGAGCCCATGGACAGGGATGCCGGTGCCAGGCTGCACGTGGTGAGCGACCCGGGGTCCCAGCTCAGGGCGACCGACGTCTCGGCCGAGGGTCCCGCGCCCCAGTTGGCCGTGCCGCTGCCGGTCGAGACGGCCAGCGGGAGGTTCATCGTGCCGCCGAGGACCGCAGTTGAGCCGTCGAGCACGGAGTTCACCAGGCTGAAGTCGCGCGTGACGCGGGTGTCGCCCGCATCGGCGTAGTCGCCGTCGCCGTTGGCGTCGACCTGGACACGCACCGGGACGGGGACCCGGCGCTGCTGGTAGTACGGGTTGCCCGACTCACCCTCGATCCAGACGGTGTAGATCCCGGCCGGGATCGCCTGCGTCCTGATCCCGGTCATCGTCACGGTGGTGCCGCTGCCGCCGTTCGGCGCGAAGACATTCGGCGTGAACGTGGGAGCCGACATGTCACCGGCGGCCGGCGGCGTGACCGACGGGGCGGGCAGGATGTCCGCCGCCGGCATCCCCGCGGCCGTGGCTGCGGTGTCGCCGACGAGGCCAAGGGTGACCGTGCTCGAGAACTGCGAGTTCCGCGTGACTCGCAGGTTCGGCCCGTTCACCGGCGCCGTGGTGGTTGCCGGGAGCGTGATCTCCACCGGCGGCACGATGGCGAAGTCCGGGATCTCCATGACGACGCCGTCGTAGACGGCGAGGAGGACGCGATCGCCCACCTGGTAGCTGTCGTCGAACTGGTGCACGACGAACGAGGTGCTGTTCCCGGACAGAACGGCGACCTGAGTGTCGCCGGTCGGCGGCGTCGCGACGGACGGGAACGCGGGGCCCGGATAGCCCGTGATCAAGTACTCGCCCTGCATGTCCTTGAGCGTGTTCGGGTTCGTGCCCGCCGTGACGCCGTTGTAGTAGACCCGGCTCGAGGTCGTCTCGAAGTTGCGGATGTCGAGTGCGATGAATCCGCGGAAGCTCGAGTCGTTCACCGCCTTGCTGCCGGGGCCGTAGATGTCGAATGTCGGACCGGGTGAGAGCTCGCTCGCCGGAACGCGCCCGGCGTACCCGCGCGGATCGGACGGATCGACCGCTCCGTTGCCGCTCGTCGAGGCCGTGGCGACGTGGTCGAGGAACCCACTGCCGGGGCCGGGTGGATCGGTGTACCGACGCACGACGAGCGGGACTTCGGGACCGCCCTGGAGCTCGCATCGCGCCCGCGCCCCCGCCTCCAGCGTCGGCACGCCGACGACGCGGGCGAGCGCGGTGTCCACCGTGGAGCTGATCGCCACTCGCACCGATGTTCCCGCCACGACGATGCCGCTTACGAGCTCGTCGCCCTCGATGGCGCCGCTCCCGTCCTCGTCGGCATAGGTGGCCGGGGTGTCGATCGTGGCGGTGGCTCCGGCGGGCGATCCCTGGAGATTGGCGAGCGCCACCTGGCGCGCGGCGGTCTCCGCATCGGCATCGGTGCCGCCCTCGATCAGCTCGCGGCAGGCGGCCAGCGCGCCCGCATCGGCCGCAGTCTGGGTGTGACGGCGCTCCGCGTTCTGGCGCCCGACGTCGATGGCCACGCCGCCGAAGCCGAGCAGGATGACGAGCAGGATGGTCAGGATGACGAACACCTGGCCGCGCGGCTCCTCCCGGCGGCCCATCAGTTCATCACCATCGTGGCGGTCACGCTCTGGACGAACCGCCCACCGCCATCGGTCGCCAGGAGCGGGCCGATGAGGGGGACGATGATGTCGGACCGATACGTGAGCGAGACCTGCACGATGCACCCGACCGGATCCTGCGTCGCGCAGTAGGTCCCCGTCGTGGGGCACGGGGACGTTGGCGTCGCCATGGCCGTGCACAGGGTCACGGTCAGGTCCCCGTTGACCCATCGGTCGTGGAGCCCGTCGCCGTTGAGGTCGGTGGCCGATCCGCCGGGGCACGGCCGTGTGGCGACGAAGTACGGTGAGGCCGAGCTCAGGAAGCCGAGGGCCCGGGTGCCGGCGTCGAGCGCGGCGGTGCACCGATCGAGGTCGTTCACGGCACGCGAGGCGCCGATGTCGTAGCGGACGATCGTCGCCGCCCGCGCGGCTTCACGGGCGGCGTTGGTGAGCGTGACGTTGGCGCCGAAGATGAGGCCGAACTGGATGATGGCGACGACGACCAGCATGATGGGCAGCAGAACTGCCGCGAACTCGACGAGGGCTTGACCCCGGGGCGCGCGGTCCGTTCGCGGAGGGCAGATTGGCTCGGGCATTCAGGTGATCGGCGGGCTCTGTGCGGAGGGAGGGCGAGCAACCAAGCGGATGGTAGGAATGCGCCCCAGTCCCGGATATAGGCACTTGGGGTCGCGCGGATGGGACGGATGGAGGCGGCTAGAATCGGTGCCCCATGCCCGACCTCAAGGTCCACGCCCCGTATCAGCCCACCGGCGACCAGCCGACGGCGATCTCACAGCTCGTCGGCGGCATCCAGGGTGGGCTCAAGCACCAGGTGCTCTTGGGCGCCACCGGAACCGGCAAGACGGCCACCGCCGCCTGGCTGATCGAGGCGGTGCAGAAGCCGACACTCGTCATGGCGCACAACAAGACGCTCGCCGCACAGCTCTACCAGGAGTTCAAGGAGTTCTTCCCCGACAACGCGGTCGAGTACTTCGTGAGCTACTACGACTACTTCCAGCCCGAGGCCTACCTTCCTCGGTCCGATACGTACATCGAGAAGGACTCGTCGCGGAACGACGAGATCGATCGGCTGCGCCACAACGCCACGAGGGCGCTCTTCGAGCGCCGCGACGTCGTGATCGTCGCATCCGTGTCGGCGATCTACGGCCTTGGGGCGCCGGTCGACTACGGCGCCACGGTCATCAACCTGAAGCGCGGTGGCCAATATCGGCGCGATGGCGTGCTCCGTCACCTCGTCGACCTCCAGTACCAGCGCAACGACGCGGCGCTGGGGCGCGCCCGGTTCCGCGTGCGGGGCGACGTCCTGGAGGTGCAGCCGCCTCACGGCGACTACGTGGTGCGGGTCGACTTCTTCGGTGACGAGGTCGAGCGCGTCGTGGAGATCGACGAGCTGACCGGCGAGGTCCTCGCCGAGCGGCCGGAAGTCAACCTCTACCCAGCGACGCACTACGTGACGCCGCGCGAGAAGATGCTGGTGGCGATCGACAAGATCGAGGCCGAGATGGAAGCGCGTGTCACCTGGCTGGCGGACCAGGGAAGAGACCTCGAGGCCGCGCGGCTCCGGCAGCGGACCCAGTTCGACCTCGAGATGATGCGCGAGGTCGGGTTCTGCTCGGGAATCGAGAACTATTCGCGCCACCTCGCCGGGCGCGAAGAGGGCTCGCGGCCGTGGACCCTCATCGACTACTTCCCGACCGACTTCCTGCTCATCGTCGACGAGAGCCACATCACCATCCCGCAGGTCCACGGGATGTACAAGAACGATCGGACCCGCAAGGAGATCCTGGTCGACTTCGGCTTCCGCCTGCCATCGGCCCTCGACAACCGGCCGCTCACCTTCGACGAGTTCGAGGACCACATGAGCCAGGTGGTCTACATGTCGGCCACGCCGGGACCCTACGAGACCGAGCGCGCCGACCGTGTGGCGGAGCAGTTCATCCGGCCGACCGGCGTGGTCGACCCGTCGATCAGCGTGCGACCCACCACGGGCCAGATCGACGACCTCCTCGCGGAGATCCGCGCCACTGTCGAGCGTGGCGAGCGGGTGCTGGTCACCACGCTGACGAAGAAGATGGCCGAGGACCTGGCCGACTACCTCGGCGAGCTCGGGATCAAGGTGCAGTGGCTCCACTCGGAGGTCGACACCCTCGAGCGCGTGGAGATCCTGCGCGACCTTCGCCTCGGCGTGTACGACGTGCTCGTCGGGATCAATCTCCTCCGCGAGGGCCTCGACCTGCCGGAAGTCACGCTGGTTGCGATCCTGGACGCCGACAAGGAGGGCTTCCTCCGCTCCGGCGGATCGCTCATCCAGGTGATCGGGCGGGCCGCCAGGAACATCGGCGGGCGAGTGATCATGTACGCCGATCGCGTCACGGACTCGATGAAGGCAGCCATCGACGAGACTGATCGGCGCCGCGCGAGGCAGGTCGCCTACAACGAGGAGCACGGCATCACCCCCGAGACGGTGATGAAGGAGATCCGTGACATCCACGAGGGCCTGCGACGGGTGGCCGAGGCGCGAACCGAGCTCCAGCTCGAGGGCAAGGAGCCCGAGGAGATCGCGGCGATGATGGGCCGGCTCGAGGCCCAGATGAAGGAGGCGGCGCGCAACCTCGAGTTCGAGCGTGCCGCGGCCCTCCGCGACGAGGTCCTCCAGCTGCGACGCCTGCGCGAGGAGCTGGCTGCGGCGCCGGGCACGATCCCGGCCGACGTGTACGCGCGCCGCCGCCCAGGACGACGGTGCATCGCGTCGCCCGCGCGAGAGTGATCAAGTCTTCAGCGTCCAGACGCGACCGAACGTCATCGCGGCCGGTGGCCGCCGCCGGCCACCCCGCAGGCGTCGACCGTGACGAACGCCGCCGCGGGAGGAGTGGCCTGATGGCCGGCACGATGCCGCACGCCATCTTCATCGAGACCGATGTGGACGCCGCCGGCACCGCGGCCGCCTACGCGGCGGAGCTGCCCGGGTGCGCCACGTTCGCCGCGAGCGCCGACGAGGCCGCGTCTGGGATGCCGATGCGCGTGAGCCGATTCACGGCGTGGCTCGGCGACTTCGGCGAGGAGGCACCAAGCTTCGTGGGCGACAACTGGTACGAGGTCGAGCGGGCCGTCGCCACGGACGGTCGCCGCGCCGCGTTCACCCTCGACGAGCTGCCGCCGAGCGCCGCCGAGTTCGCCGCGTGGCTCCGCTGGCTCGAGCTGGCGCGCGAGGAGCTGGCCGATGCCCTCGATGCGGGAGACCCCTCCGCGTGCGGCCGATGTGCTCGACGCGATCGAGCGGCAGGATATCCGCTTCGGAAGTGAGCTCGGCGCCGCGGCTCCCGAGCTCTCGAGCGACCCGATCGACCGCCTGTACGTCGCGCGCGACACCCTGACCGATGCGCTTGCCGCGGCCGGGCCGCTCCGCGACGGCGTGCGACGAGTCCTGCGCATCGCGATCGCCGACGACCTGCGAGCCGCGGACATCCTGCGCGCCCAGGCGTGATCGACCTCGATATCGCGGCCCCGAGGCGCCTGCGTCACACCGGGGAGTGGCCGCTTCCCACCCCGCGGCGCGCGCTCCCGGGCACCGAGCTGCGGCGCCTCCAGGACGCGATGCCGCAGTGCGACGACGGAGCGACGCCCGTCCTCTCCGGTGATGGCACCGAACGGGCGATGCTGATCGGCCAGGCGCCCGGCTGGCGTGAGATCGAGACGGGCCTCCCCTTCGCGTGGGATGCCGGCAAGCGGCTGTGCGGATGGCTCGGCGCGGCGGGGATCGGTGTGGACGACTTCCGCGCCCGCTGGTACGCCACGAGCGTCGGGAAGTGCTACCCGGGTCGCGCCCCCGGGGCGTCGGTGGATCGCCCGCCGTCGGGTCGCGAAGTGGCGCGCTGGACGCCGTTCGTGCTCGAGGAGGTGCGGCTCGTCGAGCCGGCGCTCGTCCTGCTCGTCGGTGGCGTGGCGCATCGCTTCGCGTTCGGACCGACCGTGCGCCTCGATGACGTCGTCGGGCGGGACCTGCGCTGGGAGGCGGCCCCGAGCGCATCGGTGCTGTGCCTGCCCGCATCCGTCCGGGGCGTCGACGTGGCTCAACGACCCGGCCCGCGTTGAGCTGTGGCGTGCGGGCATCGCACTCCTGCGGGAGCGCTGGCAGGCGATCGCCCCGTGACGGAGCGCCGGATCGGGATCCTGGCGGTCGTGGGGCTGGGCGTGTTCGTCGCGGTGATGATCCTGGTCGGATCGATCGGGCCGGCGCGTCCCGAGGTCGATCCGCTGAGCGTCATCGAGGCCCGCGACGATGGGGCGCCGGCCGAGCGATGGGGCGATGCCGAGCTCCACGTCACCGGCTGGTACGCCGAGCTTGACGGCGACTGCGTCGGCGACGATGGCGGCGTCGACCCGGCCGTGAACTGGCTGCAGCGCGAGTGCCCGCTACGGGTGCTCATGCCCGCCCAGCCGGCGGTCGACGTCACCCAGGCGGAGCTCCTCGCCGGGGGCATCATCCTCGCCGCGCCACAGGGCCGCGCGTTCCCGTCCCGCGCGGACCCGGCGGGTCCGAACCTGCGGGGAGGGCAGCTCGTGTTCGTCGGCCACTTCGACGACGACGTGGCCGCCTCCTGCATCCCGGAGCGCCTCGGAGCGATGCCGAAACACCCTCGTCGTGAGCGACTACGACGAGCTCGTTCGTTGACAGCGCTGGTATAGAATCCCGAGCGAAGGGGGGCTTCGCGAACCGACGCTCGCACGAGGTACGCCCAGTGGATCTGTTTGCCGCGTTCATCGCCCTTGCCCTCGGGCTGGCGGTGCTCTTCCTCGGCTTCCGCCTGTTTCTGACCCTCCTCCCCATCATGGGCTTCTTTGTCGGCTTCGTGGCTGGCGCCCAGTTCATCGGTGTGGTCATCGATGGCGAGGGGTTCCTCCAGAGCGTCCTCGGCATCGTGGTGGGCCTCATCACGGCCGTCGGCTTCGCCGTCCTCGCCCTGATCTGGTGGTGGGTCGGTGTCATCATCGCCATCGGCGGCATGGGCTTCGCGATCGGCTACGGCGTCCTCGGGCTCTTCGGGCTCGAGACCGAGCTTGCTCAGCTTCCTCATCGGCCTGGCCGTCGCGGTCCTCTTCGTCATCGCTGCGGTCGTGCTGCGCCTGCCGCGGGCCCTCGTCGTGGCGGTCACCAGTCTGTGGGGGTCGGCCGCGGTCCTGGCCGGCATCATGATCCTCCTGCAGATCATCGAGCCCGAGGACCTCGGGTACGGGGCGCTCAGCGGTGTGGTGAGCGACTCGATCTTCTGGACGATCGCCTGGATCGTGCTCGCGCTCGTCGGCGTGGCGGCCCAGATGATGATGACCGAGGAGATCCCGCTGATCCCCGAGGACTCTTACGCCGGCAGCTACGGCGACCGAGCCCCGCCGACTCCTTGAACCGGGGCGGGTCAGGCGGACTGGCCCGTCACGATCCCGTCGTCATGTCGAGCAGGCCCGCCTGGCGGGCCCGCCGCATGAACCACGCGAACAGCGCGAGCGCTAACGGCAGCGCGATGGCCGTGCTCACCACCAGGTAGAGCATCACCGAGCCATCCGAGAGATCGCCCATCGCGCCCGGCGACCCGTGGCCCAGCAGGCCGCGTCGCGACGCCTCGAGCCACCAGGTCGTCGGCATCGCGTAGGCCACCGGCTGGATGACGGACGGGAGGATGTCGATCGGGAAGATCGCGCCCGAGATGAGATACAGGGCGCCAGCGATCGCCTCGGGATAGTGCCACGCCTCCTGGCGCAGCTGGAGGCACCAGCCAGCCATGCTGATGCCGAGCGCCATGACGGCCAGGAGGCCGACCGCGCTGGCCGCGAACAGGTAGACCGGCTCGGGCTGGAGCACGATGTCGAGGAAGACGACTCCGACGAGCAGGGTCAGCGCCACCGCCACGAGCGAGACGATCACGCGCGCCAGCGAGCGTCCGATGAGGAACGGGAACAGCGACGTCGGCGTGACGACGATGTACTTGAGCATCCGGTAGCGCTCGCGGTCGTCGAGGATCGACTGGACCATGCCGTTCATGACGCCGAAGACGACGTTCCAGAGCGCGCTCCCCACGATCATGAACTGGAGGAACTCGGTTCCCTGGCCGCCGGTGATGACCTGGAACATGACGACGAGGATCAGGGCCGCGGCGAGCGGCTTGGCGATGGTGTAGACGGCGAACAGGAACGGGTCCGACCAGTTGGACTCGATCGCCCAGCCGAGGCCAATGGCCGTGCGGAAGCTGCGCCACGCATCCGCCAGCGTCATGCCCCGGACGTCGGCGGCGCGGTGAGTCACTGCCACCGCAGCGTCAGCCGGCCCTCGCGGCGGGCGAGGTGCTCCAGGTACCGCAGTGCGATCCGGGCACCCACGAGGAACACGATGCCCATCACGATCAGGATGGCGATCTCGGTGCCCGACCGGCAGGACGCCCTCCACGCCGCTGCTGGCGAAGACGATCTGCCGCATCGCGTCGAGGCCGACGGCGAGCGGGAGCGTCGCCATCATCAGGCCCGCGAGTGGGCCGATCGCGGCCAGCGGGAAGTTGACCCCACCGAGGAAGTAGATCGGCTCCTGGAGCAGCTCCGCCAGGTGGTTCGCCTCGCGACCCCACATCAGGAACAGCGACGCGAAGAGCATCCCGAGCCCGTAGAGCGGGATCATGGTCAGGAAGAAGACCGCGACGAGCAGCCACGGTTCCTGGATGTCGTAGGTCACCCCGTAGAGGAGCGAGCCGATGACGATCACGGCCAGCGCGCGCGAGCTGGTCATGACGAGGCCGCCGATGGCCATGCCGGCGAGGATGCTCATCAGGTTCATCGGCGCCGTGAAGTAGAGCTCGAGATTGCCCTGGTCCTTCTCCCAGAAGAACTGCGCGGCCATCATCCACACCACGTTCAGCCAGAAGGCGGTCATGGCTCCGCCGAGGACGACGAAGCCGATGTACTCCTCCGGAGCCTCCAGGGCGCGGTACACGAACACGAAGGCGCTGACCGCCAGGAATGGCAGGAAGATCTCGAAGAAAAGCCACGACGGCTCGCGCGTCAGGCCGATGATCCGCGGGTAGGCGCGGCCGAAGACCGCGCGCAGGTTCGATCGGATCACCCGGCCGCGCGACCACTCGGCGGCGTCACGCGGGTTCGTGGCCGTCGCGGTGCCATAAGCCGTCACGATGCCGGATCCCGGTCGTCGTCGTCACCGAAGCCACGCCCGACGAGCTCGACGAAGACGTCCTCGAGGCTCGGCTCGGATTTGGCCAGGCCGACAAGATGCGAGCCGCGCTGGGCGACGGTCGTGACCAGGTGCGTGAGGGCGGAGTCGTCGGCGAGCGCCACCTTCAGCGCCACCCGATCGGCGCCGACCCCATCGCTCGTGCCGTTCTCATCCGCCACGACGGCGGACAGGACGCCGGGCAGGCTCGCAATGCCGGCCAGGCCGCCGGCGGACGGCATCTGGTCCAGCTCGATGCGGAAGATCGACTCCGCCTGCACCCGGCGGCGCAGCTCCTCGGGAGTCCCGAGGGCGAGGATCCGTCCCCGGTCCACGATGGCGATGCGGTCGCACAGCTGCTCGGCCTCGACCATGTAGTGGGTGGTGAGCAGCAGCGTGCGCCCGGGTGCCGCGGCCTTCCAGGAGATGGTGTGCTCCCGCAGGTCCCTTGCGGCGGCCACGTCGAGGCCGAGGGTCGGCTCGTCGAGGAAGAGGACCCACGGGTCGTTGAGGAGGCCGCGGGCGAAGTTCAGCTTCTGGCGCTGGCCGGTCGAGAGGGTCCGGACCTTCTGGTTGCGCTGCTCGACGAGGCCCGTGATCTCGATCAGCTCGTCGGTGCGCCGCCAGCCCTCGCGGTAGGGAAGCCCGTAGAACTGGCTGAACATCCACAGCTGCTCGCGCAGGGTGAGGAGGCCGTATCCGGACTGCTCGCCGCCGGCGACCATGTTGATGACGCGCCGGATCTTGGCCGTCTCGTTGACGACGTCGAATCCCGCGACGCGGGCCGTGCCGCTGGTGGGCAGCAGCAGCGTCGTGAGGATCTTGATGAGCGTGGTCTTCCCCGCGCCGTTCGGCCCGAGCAGGCCGAAGTACTCGCCCGGCTCGACGTCGAGGTCGACGCCGGCCAGTGCGGTCACGGGATCGGGCTTCGCCTTGTAGACGCGGGTGACACCGCGGGCATGGATCGCCAGGTCATCGGGCATGGAAGGACGCCACCAAGAAGGACGGGGACAGAGAAGCGGGACGGGATCGTAGCACCGGATCGGCGCCCCGTGTGTCCGGCGCCTCGTGCGCCGGCATCGGCTAGGAGTCGCGCTCTCCCTCGCACTCACCGGGTGCGTGATCGCAGCTCACCGAGAGGAGCCCGGCCCCCGCGATGCCCAGAAGCGCCTCGCGCGCCTCGCCCTCGTCGGTCGCCGCGGGCACGGTCTGGAGGGCGAACTCGACCCGGGTGGCCAGCCTGGCGCTCAGGGAGTCGGAGACGCTGAAGACGCGCCAAGCACCTGGCTCGTCCCAGATGACGATTCCGTATCCCTTGATGGCCACCGAGAACATCGGCTTCGAACGCTCCGCCAAACGAATGTACTGCGTGGGTCCTGGTACCCGGTCAGCATCGCGCAGCGCACCCGTCATGCCAACCCCGCAGGTCCACCCTCGACCGCACCGGACCGCCAAATCTGCCCGTTGCCGTGTCGTGTGGGAGCGCTCTCTTGACGAGGCGGTGTATCGTCTGCTGGTGATCGTGAGAGCGCTCTCTCGTCGATGAAGGCACGCGGGTCCGGTCCGGCCACCCTGGAGGAGGTCGCCCGCGTCGCGAAGGTGTCGCGCGCCACCGCCTCTCGCGTCGTCAACGGCGACCGCCGAGTGGCGCAGGCGACGCGGTCGGCTGTCGAGGCCGCCGTCAAGGAGCTCGACTACACGCCGAACCGAGCCGCTCGAAGCCTCGTGACGCGGCGGAGCGACTCGGTGGCGGTGGTCATCCCCGAGCCGACCGCCCAGCTCTTCGGCGATCCGTTCTTCCCCCGGCTGCTGCGCGGCCTGAGCGCCGAGCTTGGAGCCGAGGGCCTGCAGCTCGTGCTGCTCATGCCCCAGGACCGGTCGGACGAGCGGCGCGTATCCCGTTACCTGACGGGTGGCCACACAGACGGGGTCCTGCTCGTGTCGCTGCACGGCGCGGATCCACTTCCGGCGGACCTGCGGCGACAGGGGATCCCGGTCGTCGTAGGCGGGAGGCCGACCGGGACCGGCCTCACCTACGTCGACGTCGACAACCGCGGTGGCGCCGCGAAGGCGATCCGGCACCTCGTCGGCCTTGGCCGTCGGGCGATCGCCACGATCGCGGGACCGCAGGACATGGCCCCGGGGGCCGACCGCCTTGCCGGCTTTCGCGAGTCACTCGCCTCGGCGGGGATGCCCCTGGACGATCGGCTCGTCGAGGTGGCGGAGTTCACCCTCGACGGGGGACGGGGCGCCATGGAGCGGCTCCTGGCCCGCGCGCCGGAGACCGATGCGGTCTTCGCCGCGTCCGACCTCATGGCGTTGGGAGCCATGGCCGCGATCCAATCGAGCGGGCGGTCCGTGCCGGCCGACGTGGCGGTCGTCGGATTCGACGACTCGGCTCTGGCGGCCTCGGCGCTGCCGGCGCTCACCAGCATCAGACAGCCGATCGAGGAGATGGGGCGTGAGATGGCGCGCCTGCTGTTGGAGGAGATCAGGGACCCGGGGCGACCTCCGCGCCGGGTCATTCTCGATACCGAGCTCGTGATCCGCGGATCGACGAGCGACACACCCGACGGAACGAGGGAGTAGCGACGTGGTGGTCGATTCGCAGGACGAGGGAAGGGGCGAGATGCAACGACGGAATCTGCTCATCCGGCGGTTCGGCCCGATGAGCTTCGCGCTCGGGTATTACGAGGACGGCGCCTGGGTCGACCATTCGACGGCGGCCGGGGGCCCCAGTGAGGTCGCGCTCGAGGATCAGCCGCTATGGGATGCGGTCCACGCGTTCTTCGACTGCTGCGGCGCGCGCATCACACCGCTCCACGTGGTCGACGGCATCGGCGCGGCGCCGATCCAGCAACGGCAGTCACGCGCCGCCGCGCAGTCGGCGCTCTCCTAGTTCTCGACCATCCCCAGCTTCGGCCCCGCTTTTCGAGGTACCACCATGACCGTCCTGGCCGCCGATGCGCGGACACTTGCCGCGCGCTTCCCCGCCAGCTTCGCGTGGGGTGCCGCCACCGCCGCGTACCAGATCGAGGGATCGGCCACGGCCGATGGCCGCGGGCCGTCGGTGTGGGACACGTTCAGCCACACTCCCGGGCTCACTCTGAACGGCGACACCGGCGACGTGGCCTGCGACCACTACCGACGGTGGGAGTCGGACCTCGACCTCATGGCCGATATGGGCCTGCGCGCCTACCGATTCAGCGTCGCGTGGCCCCGGATCCAGCCCACCGGTGAGCGCCCCGCCAACGGGCCGGGCCTCGACTTCTACGATCGGCTCGTCGACGGCCTGCTGGCGCGTGGGATCGAGCCATGGGTGACCCTGTACCACTGGGATCTGCCGCAGGCGCTCCAGGACCGCGGCGGTTGGCATGACCCGTCGATCGTGGAGCGATTCGCCGACTACACCGCCCTCGTGGTCGGGCGCCTGGGCGACCGGGTCAACCGCTGGATCACGCTCAACGAGCCGCGAACACACGCGTTCATCGGCCACGCCACGGGGCGCCACGCCCCCGGCGAGACGGGTTGGGCCGGGGCGCTCGAGGTGGCTCATCACGAGCACCTTGCGCACCGCGCCGCGACGAAGGTGATCCGGGCCCTGGCGCCGGCCGCGAGCGTGGGCATCTGCCACGACGTTGCCGAGATCGTTCCGGCCAGCGACGCGCCGGAGGACCTCGAGGCGGCACGCCGCTTCGAGCAGGGGATCCATGGCTGGTTCATCGGTCCGAGCCTCGGCCACGGGTATCCCGCTGAGCTGGTCGACTGGTACGCGGAGCAGGGCTTCCTCGGGTCCATCGACCCGCAGGCCGTGGTCGAGGCAGAGCCGATCGACTTCCTGGCCGTCAACTACTACAAGATCGAGCGGATCGCGGCGGCGACGCCCGTGCCCGAGTGGGGCTTCGGCTCGCGCGGCCTCGAGGGAGTGGGGGAGATGGCGGGCAACGGCTGGGAGATCTGGCCGGAGGGCCTGACCAACGTCCTCGGGCGCATCCACGCCACCTACGCGCCGCCGGCGATGATCATCTCCGAGAACGGCGCGGCATTCCCCGACACCGTGGCCCCGGACGGCTCCATCGATGATGCCGAACGCCTCTCCTACCTGTCGCGCCACCTCTCGGCAGCGGCCGATGCGATCGAGGCCGGCGTGCCGCTCATCGGCTACTTCGCGTGGTCGCTGCTCGACAACTTCGAGTGGGCGCTCGGCTACGGGACTCGATTCGGGATCGTCCACGTGGACTTTGAATCGCAGCAGCGAACGGTCAAGGCCAGTGGCCGCTGGTACGCCGACCTCATCCGGGCGGCAAACGCCGGCGGCTGACCTGTCGTCCGCTCCGTGGCAAACCGAACATGCGTTCGCATCGGTCAGGATCCTGCTAGGATTCCGGGAGCATGCCCTCCGACCGGATCGTCGTTCGCGGTGCCCGCGAGCACAACCTCAAGAACCTCGACGTGGAGATGCCGCGCGATCAGCTGATCGTCATTACCGGCCTGTCCGGCAGCGGCAAATCGAGCCTCGCCTTCGACACGATCTACGCCGAGGGACAGCGCCGCTACGTCGAGTCGCTGTCGGCGTACGCGCGCCAGTTCCTGGGCCAGATGGAGAAGCCGGACGTCGACCAGATCGATGGGCTGTCACCGGCCATCAGCATCGACCAGAAGGGCGCGTCGCGGAATCCGCGGTCGACCGTGGGCACGGTCACCGAGATCTACGACTACCTGCGGTTGCTCTTCGCGCGGATCGGACGCATGCACTGCCCGATCTGCGGTCGCGAGATCGAGCGCCAGACCGTCGAGCAGATGGTCGACCAGGTGTACGGGCTGCCCGAGGGCACGAAGGTCATGCTCATGGCGCCGCTGGTGCGAGACCGCAAGGGAGAGCACGAGAAGCTCCTCGCCGGTGCGAAGCAGGCAGGATTCGTCCGAGTCCGGGTCGACGGCCTCCTGCACGACCTCGACGAGGACATCAGGCTCGACAAGAAGTACAAGCACTCGATCGACGTCGTCGTGGACCGCCTGGTCGTGCGCGCTAGCCGATGACGAGGGCAACCCGCGACCGGATGCCAGCCGCATGGCCGACTCGATCGAGACCGCGCTGAGGCTGTCGGAGGGGACGCTGCTGGTCAACCTGCCGGACGCGCCGCCCAAGGAGCAGGACCGGATCTTCAGCGAGCGCTACGCGTGCCCGGAGCACGGCGGCTCGTTCGAGGAGCCGGCACCGCGCAACTTCAGCTTCAACTCGCCGCACGGCGCCTGTCCCGACTGCACCGGCCTCGGCTCGCGGCTGGAGATCGACCCGGACCTCGTCCTGCCGAACGACGAGCTGTCCGTCGACGAGGGCGCGATCCTCCCGTGGCGGCGGATGGCCAGCCACCGAGAGCTGGTTCTCGAAGATCCTCGACGCGGTGGCCGAGCACTACCGCTTCCGGACGGACGTTCCCGTCCGCGACCTCTCGGAGGAGGCGCGCCAGATCCTGCTGTACGGGAACAAGGGCCAGCGCGTCGACGTGCAGTACCGGGCGCGCAACGGCAACACCCACGTCTTCAAGACCACCTTCGAGGGCGTGGTCCCGAACCTGACCCGACGCTATCGCGAGACCGGCTCCGAGGCGATGCGGGCCGAGTACGAGCGCTACATGACGAACAAGCCGTGTCCGACCTGCAACGGCATGCGCCTGAAGCCGGAGTCGCTGGCCGTGACGATCGCGGGTCGGAACATCATCGAGACGACGCGCCGCTCGGTGACCGATGCGCTCGCGTGGTACGACCGCCTCCCGAAGCGCCTCAACGCGCGCGAGAACCAGATCGCGGTCCAGGTGCTCAAGGAGATCCGGGCGCGGCTCGGATTCCTCGTCGACGTCGGGCTCGACTACCTGACCCTGGACCGCGCCTCGGGGACGCTGTCCGGCGGCGAGGCGCAGCGGATCCGGCTCGCCACCCAGATCGGGTCGCAGCCTGATGGGCGTGCTGTACATCCTCGACGAGCCGTCCATCGGCCTCCACCAGCGCGACAACGCGCGCCTCATCGCCACGCTCGTCCGGCTCCGCGACCTCGGCAACACGCTGCTCGTCGTCGAGCACGACGAGGAGACGATCCGATCGGCCGACTGGGTGATCGACATCGGTCCGGCGGCGGGGGAGCACGGCGGCCGGCTCATCCACTCGGGGCCGCTGCCGGAGCTGCTGGAGAACCATCGGTCCGATCACGGCGGCCTACCTGCGCGGCGACAAGGCGGTCCCCGTTCCGGAGCGGCGTCGCAACGGCAAGGGCGAGGCGATCGTCGTCCGGGGCGCGCGCGAGAACAACCTCAAGGCGATCGACGTCGGCGTTCCCGCTCGGGCGGTTCGTGGCGGTCACGGGCGTGAGCGGCTCCGGCAAGTCGAGCCTCGTGACACAGATCCTCCACCCGGCCCTGGCGCAGCGCATCTGGGGCTCACGGGCTCCGGCCGGCCAGCACGACCGGATCGAGGGGATCGACCTCATCGACAAGGTGATCGAGATCGACCAGTCGCCGATCGGCCGCACGCCGCGCTCGAACCCGGCGACGTACACCGGGCTCTGGACGCCGCTGCGCGAGCTGCTGGCGGCGGTGCCCGAGGCACGCCTGCGCGGCTACAAGCCGGGGCGCTTCAGCTTCAACGTCAAGGGCGGCCGCTGCGAGGCGTGCGAGGGCGCGGGCATCGTGCAGATCGAGATGCACTTCCTGCCCGACGTCTACGTGGCCTGCGAGGTGTGCAAGGGCAAGCGCTACAACCGCGAGACGCTCGAGATCCACTACAAGGGCAAGAACGTCGCGGAGATCCTCGAGATGACCGTCGAGGAGGCCCTGAAGTTCTTCGAGGCGGTGCCGTCCATCCGCAACGAAGCTCGAGACGCTCAACGACGTCGGGCATGGGCTACATCCACCTCGGCCAGCCGGCGACCACGCTGTCGGGCGGCGAGGCGCAGCGCGTGAAGCTCGCCACCGAGCTGTCGAAGCGCGCGACGGGCAAGACCTTCTACATCCTCGACGAGCCGACGACCGGCCTCCACTTCGACGACGTCGCGCGCCTCCTGACCGTCCTCGGGCGGCTCGTCGAGAGCGGGAACACGGTCGTCGTCATCGAGCACAACCTCGACGTCATCAAGACCGCCGACTGGGTCATCGACCTCGGGCCGGAGGGCGGCGACAAGGGCGGCGAGCTGATCGCCGCGGGAACGCCGGAGGACGTCGCCGCCAACCGCGCCTCGTACACGGGCCAGTACCTGGCGGCGGTCCTCGGAGTGGCCGATGCGGCGGCACCCGTCGAGGCACCGCGCCCGTCGCGCCGCCGCCGCGAAGCGGCCTCCGGCGGATGGCCGATCCGGGCTCGGGCCGATGCCTGGCGGAGCGCCCGCACGCGGGTCCGTCCGCGCGCAGCCCCATCTCGGCGAGGAACGGCGACGGTCGCTTCGGGTCGACGGCGAGGACGAGACGGCGCGTCGCCCGGGTGACCGCCACGTAGGCGAGGCGCCGCTCCTCCTCGAGCGCGCGCGTCCGGATCGTCGGCGTCGAGGAGCGATCGCCGGTTCGGGATCCGATCGGCCTCGAAGCCGAGGAGCACGACGGTCTCCCACTCCCGGCCCTTCGACGCGTGGATCGTGGCGAGCTCGACGGACGCATCGGGGTCTCGCAGCGCGGCGATCCGTCGCGCGAGCGCGCGTCGAACGCGGCGACGAAGGCCTCGGTCGTCGCGAAGCCGACGGTCCAGCTGACGAGCGCATCGAGCGCGCCGTGGTCCTCGTCTGCGAGCAGGTCGCCGGCAGGAGAGTCCGCGGTCCCATCCCCGCATCTCTCGGAGCCGGCGCAGGACGTGGAACGGGTGCGCGCGGTCCGGCGAGGCGCGCGCGGCCTCGATCAGCTGGACGACACGGTCCGACTCCACGAGCGGCGCGGAGGCCATCGTGTGCCGGACGCCGGCGCGGACAAGCGCGAGGAGAATCGGCGTGAGCTCGCTGCGCGTGCGAGCGAGGAAGCACAGGGCGCGGTTCGCGGTCGACGCGCGCGCGGCGAGATCTGCCACCGTTGCCGGCCAGTCCGGTGCCGTGGCGTCGACCGCCGAGATCGATCCGGCGTCGGGGAGCAACGACGCGGGCGCACGAATCGGCTTGGTGAAACGCTCCCGGTTGATGGCGACGAGCCGCGCCGAGGCGTCAATGACCGCGCGCGGGCATCGGTAGTTCGTGGCGAGCATGACGCGGTGGGCGTCCGGGTAATCGTCGGCGAAGCCCAGGATCCTGCGCACGTCGGCGAGGCGCCATGCATAGATCGTCTGGTCGTCGTCGCCGACGACGAAGAGGTTGTCCTCCGGTGCGGCCAGCAGTCGCACGAGCCGAAGCTGCGCGGCGTCGACGTCCTGGAATTCGTCGACGCAGACGTGAGCGAAGCGTCCCTGCCAGCGAGCGCGGATGCGCACGCATCGGATTCGAGCAGGTCGCCGGCTCGGACGACGAGGTCGTCGAAGTCGAGGGCCCCGCGCGCGGCGAGCAGCTCGGCGTAGGCCGCGAGGTACGGCACCGACCTCGGCCGGCGGCGGCCGCCCCTCGATCTTCCAGGCCGAGAGCCATGTGTCGAGACGCCCGGCGTCGGGCGGATCGGGCTCGCCGTCACGGTGAGCACGGCGCCGCGCGACACGAAGGAGGGGCAGCCGATCGGCGACGAGGTTCGCGCCGTCTCGCCGCGTCGAGGAGGACCTGCCGGGCGAGGGCGTGCAGCGTGCGGATCTCGATCGCGGTGGCGCCAGGGACGCTGCGAACCGAGCCGTCGTTCAACGCGAGACGCGAGGTCCTGGCCGCCGTCGCGGTTGAAGGTGACGACGCAGATCCGCTCGGGCGGCACGCCCCGGTCGACCAGCACGGCGAGGCGCGCGACCATCGTCGTCGTCTTGCCGCTGCCGGCCGGGGCGATGATCTGGGCCGGGCCGTCGGGCAGCGTCGCCGCGGCCCGCTGCTCCGGATCAAGGGCACCCAGGATCGGCGCCAGGTCGAGATGGGGCAGAGGCGCCGTCGCAATCATCGGCACATGGTCGGCCGACCGGATTATCGCGGGGTTACCTGCGGCTTATCGGCGCAGGCTCTATTCTGTGCAGCGCCCTGCCCGCCCTGCCGTGCCGCAGCATGAGACCCGTGTGAACCGAGACCGATACGACGACGTGCCCTACGACCGCGAGCTGATCCGCTCGGGCGGAGTGGCGGCCGGAAAGGCGCCGACGGCGCGGACAGACGCCCCGCGATCGGGCGATCCTGCACCGCGATCCACGCAGCGCGCCAGCGCCCGGGCGCCCGCCCGAGGACGTCGCCGGCGACGCTCGATCCGGCGGACGATCTCCCTGGTGTTCCTCTTCCTCGTCATCGCCGCGAGTACCGGGGCTGTGCTGCTGGGGATGCGGGCAGCGGCGTTCAACGACGCCGTCTCGACCGCCGGCTTCCCTTCGAGTGCCCTCCTCGGGAGCCTCAACGGCGACGAGCGGGTCAACGTGCTGCTCGTCGGCTACGGCGGCCCGGACCACGACGGCCCGTACCTCGCGGACTCGATCCAGATCCTCTCCATCGACCCGACGACCGACACGACGACCACGATCCCGATCCCGCGCGACCTCTGGCTCGAGGGGGTGGCCGAGTTCCCGCAGAACGGGAAGATCAACGACGTCTTCGCAGCGGGCGTTGCCGAGGGCGGGCTCGAGCGCGGCGGCGGACCTCATGGCATCGGTTCTCTCCGACGTGACGGGCCTCGAGATCGAGCACTGGCTGTCGATCGACTTCGACGGCTTCCGCGACATGGTCGACGCCGTCGGCGGCGTGACGATCGACAACCCCGTTGCCTTCTCGTACACGAACAACGGTGCGTCCCACCAGGCCGGAGACTGGAGCCTGGGGACCTTCCCCGCGGGCGAGATCCATCTCGACGGCGCGCAGGCTCTGGCCTACTCGCGGGCCCGGTTCACGAGCGTGCCGCAGGAGTCAACCGACTTCGCGCGCTCCATCCGCCAGGCGCGGGTCATCGCGGCCCTGCGTTCGGAGCTCGGTGACGGCGGCCTCGGCTCTCTCCTGCCGGGGCTGCGTCTCATGGATGCCATGGAGGGGCGGATCCTGACCGACCTGTCGGTGATCGACCTTGCGCTCCTCGCGCCGAACCTGTCGAGCGACCGCCGCATCGACATCTCGGACGGGACGATCCTCGTCGGCGACGACCAACACGGACGGGCAGTACATCCTCATCCCGCGCGACTGGACCGGGCCGGGCGCCTACGACGGGTTCCGAGCCTTCCTCGCCGACGAGCTCGCCAAGCCGATTCCGACGCCGTCGCCGTCAGCGCCCGCCGATGCGCCGTAGTCGGCGGATCCGACTGGCTGACGTTCCCCGCGTCCTGGCCCTCTCCGCGGTCCAGCTCGCGCACCTGTTCGGCGGACGGTATCGGCGCACCGAGGGAGCCAATGTCCTCGTGCACGACGACCAAGGGCACCTGCTCGTCGTGCGCACGACGTACTCCGGCGGGTACTGGATGCTCCCCGGCGGCAAGGTCGAGCGCAGCGAGACGCCGCAGGCGGCGGCGATCCGGGAGACGCAGGAGGAGACCGGGCTGACCGTCGCGATCGACCGGCTCGTCCTCGTCGACGCGCGCCGTGCCCGCGACACGAGCTTCGTCTTCACCGCGCGCTCGGTCGGCGGCGACCTCGAACCACAGCTCGGAGAGATCGCCGAGGTCGGTTGGCTGGGCCGGGACGAGATCGCGGCCGCGTCGCCACGCCTGGGCCAGCTGCTCGACCTCATCGACGCGGCGGGTGGGGGAGTCGCATACCTCGGCCTGTCCGCGGGAGACGACGCCCGCCCGGCCTAGAATCGATCGCATGAGCCCGCAGCGCGCCCTGCCCGAACCGTTGCGCGCCGTGCTGCGCCGCCTCCCCACCGGCCCGGGCGTGTACCTCATGAAGAACGCGGACGGTCGCGTCCTGTACGTGGGCAAGGCCGACGCCCTCCGCAGCCGCGTCCGCTCGTACTTCGGGCAGCGCGGACCCGAGGACGCGCGCATCGCGCGGATGACCGATGAGGTCGCGGACGTCGACTACATCGTCACCGACACCGTCTCCGAGGCGTACCTCCTCGAGAGCAACCTCATCAAGGAGCATCGGCCGCGCTTCAACATCAGGCTGCGGGACGACAAGAGCTACCCGTTCGTGAAGATCACGCTCGGAGAGGACTTCCCACGGATCGTCCGCACCCGAAAGCTGGCGCGGGACGGAAGCCGGTACTTCGGCCCGTACGCATCGGCCTCCAGCGTGGACGAGACGCTGAAGCTGCTGCGCAAGATCTTCCCGTTCCGGACCTGCAACCTCGACATCCCCGAGGGCAAGCGCGTCCTCGAGCGGCCGTGCCTGCTGTACTTCATCAACCGCTGCCAGGGCCCCTGCATCGAGGCGATCGAGAAGGCGCCGTACCGGGCCACGATCGACCAGATCGTCGACTTCCTCGACGGGCGCCAGGAGCCCATCGCCCGCGACCTGCGGCGCGAGATGGACGACCACGCCGAGGCGCTCCGCTACGAGCAGGCGGCCGCGTCGCGCGACAAGCTGCGGGCCGTCGAGCGCACGATGGAACAGCAGAAGATGGCGGCCTTCAGCCGCGCGGAGCACGACGTCATCGGCCTGGCACGGGAGGACGACGAAGCCTGCGTCCAGGTCATGCAGGTCCGTCGCGGGAAGCTCATCGGCCGCGAGCACTTCGTGGTCGAGGGCGCCCGCGGCGCGACCGACGCGGAGACGCTGGGGAGCTTCCTGCAGCAGTACTACGCCAACACCGATGCGATCCCGCGGGCCATCCTGGCGCCGCTCATGCCGGCTGCCGCCGACGACCTCGCCGCGTACCTTGCCGATCGCCGCGGCGTTCGCGCCACGATCAACGTGCCCGAGCGGGGCGAGAAGCGGCGCCTCGTGGCGCTAGCGACGCAGAACGCCGTCGAGGCGCTTGCCCGGGAGCGCGCCGAGTGGCTCGCCGACGTGGCGAAGCGCGATGAGGCTCTCGTCGATCTCGCCGATGCGCTCCGGCTCGCCCGTCCGCCGAGCCGGATCGAGTGCTACGACATGAGCAACATCCAGGGCACCTCTGCCGTGGGCTCGATGGTCGTGTTCATCGACGGGCGGCCCGAGCCACGGGAGTACCGGCGCTTCCGCATCCGCTCCGGCGACACGCCTGACGACTTCCGGATGATGGCCGAGGTCCTGCGCCGCCGCTTCAGCCGCGTCGCGAAGCTGCGCGCAACGACCGGCGCTCTATCGCTCGCGGCCGTGGGAGCGGACGAGGCCCCGCAGGGAGATGCCGCCGAGCCGGTCGACCTCGACCCGGACGCGGGTCCGGTGACCGCGGACGGCGATCCGGGACCCCGTGAGCCGGGCTGGGCCGTGCCGGACCTCGTCATCGTCGACGGCGGCAAGGGCCAGCTTTCGGCGGCGGTCGGCGCGCTGAGCGAGCTCGGGATCACCGATCTGCCGATCACCGGCCTCGCCAAGCGCTTCGAGGAGCTGCACCTGCCCGGCCAGGCGGCGCCGGTCGTGCTGCCGCGGCGATCGCAGGCCCTGTACCTCGTGCAGCGCATCCGCGACGAGGCCCATCGCTTCGCGATCACCTACCACCGCGACGTCCGAGGGAAGCAGGCTCTGCGGTCGGAGCTCGACGAGATCGCGGGCATCGGCCCCGGCCGCAAGCGCGCCCTCCTGAAGCGGTTCGGGTCGGTCCGTCGCATCCGCGAAGCCTCGGTCGAGGAGGTGGCATCGGTGCGGGGAATCAGCTCTGCGCTGGCCGAGTCCATCAAGGCCCACCTCGCGCGCGAGGGCATGCTGGCGTAGCCCGGACGGCCTTCCGGCGCGCGTCCGGCAAAATCGCTATACTTGCGGCCGCCCGCCGCTGTGAAGCGGCGTGTTTGGTGTCAGCGGCGCCCTCGCGCCGCCAGCACGACGACCCCACGCATCGAAGGACGAACGGCCGCAGCATGACCTGGCGACGCCTGGCCCCGTGGGTGATCGGCGCGATTGCGCTGATTGCCCTGTTCATCGCCATTCCCCGCAGCTGGGCACCGTGGCTGCCCGACGGGATCCTGGGCACCGAGTTCCGGACCGTCCTCGGCCTCGACCTCCAGGGCGGACTCCGCGTCTCGCTCGTCGCGGAGTCTCCCGATGGCGAGGAGATCACCGACGAGCAGATGGAGACGGCGCGCAACATCATCGAGCGTCGCGTGGCTGGCATCGGTGTGACCGAGCCGCAGGTCCGGGCCGAGGTCGCGGGGGACGGGTCGCGACGCATCGTGGTCGAGGTCCCCGGCGTCAGCGACCAGGACCAGGTGCGCGACCTCGTCGGCTCGACCGGTCAGCTCCAGTTCATCGACCCGCAGGGCTGGGTCGACGCGCAGGGCCAGGGCCTCCAGGACGGGCAGGACATCAGCGACCTCATCGAGAGCGGGGACGTCAGCGTCCTCTTCGACGGCGGCGAGATCGAACCCGGCAGCGTCGCCCCGGCGGTCAACGGGAACCTCATCGGCGTTCAGTTCTCGCTGAGCGACGAAGCCTCCGACACCTGGTGCACCTTCACCTCCGCGAACGTGAACCAGCCCGGGCCGATCGCCCTCGACGGCGAGGTCATCACGGTCCCGAACATCGACCAGGCAATCTGCGGCGGCCAGACGATCATCACCGTCGGCGCGAACACCGCGGCCAACGAGGTCGACCGCACCAACCTCTACAACACACTGCGGTTCGGCGCGCTCCCGTTGTCCCTGACCGAGCAGGGAGTGGAGACGGTCGATCCCACGCTCGGCGCCGACTTCCTGACCCAGGCCCTCCTCGCCGGCGCCGTCGGTCTCGCGCTCGTGATCTTCTTCATGATCGCCCACTATCGGCTGCCGGGCGTCCTGGCCGCCCTGGCGTTGATCTTCTATGCGCTCGTGGTGTACGCGATCTTCCGCGTCATCCACGTCACGCTGACGCTCGCCGGGGTGGCGGCATTCATCCTGTCCATCGGGATGGCGGTGGATGCCAACGTCCTCATCTTCGAGCGCATGAAGGAGGAGATCCGCGCCGGCAAGACGCTCGGCCCGGCCATCGAGGCCGGCTTCAACCGGGCGTGGTCCAGCATTCTCGACTCGAACGTTTCAACGCTCCTGGTGGCCAGCTGGCTGTACTGGCAGGGCACCACGGTCGTCCGCGGATTCGCGCTCGTGCTCATCATCGGCGTCCTGGTCAGCATGTTCAGCGCGATCACCGTGACCCGCACGATGCTGCGCTACGTCACCAGGACGTCCTGGGGACGGAACATCGAGCTCTACCACGTGGAGCGCTGACCGATGTATGACATCGTCGGCAAGCGGAACCTGTGGTTCGCGATCAGCGCGATCCTGACCATCCCGGGGCTCATCTTCATCCTGCTGGGCGGGCTCCGACCGTCGATCGACTTCACCGGCGGAACGGAGTGGGAAGTTCGCTACGCCGACGAGCCGACGGCCGAGGAGATGTCCGCGAAGCTCGCCGAGCTCGGCCATCCCGACGCGATCGTCGTGGCTCTCGACGACGGCTACCTCCGCATCCGGACCGAGCCGATCGATCTCATTCCGGAGGCGACCCCGACCCCCACGCCGACCGCCAGCCCAACGGCCACCCCGTCACCGACGCCCGCAGCATCAGCCTCTGCCGATGCCAGCGCTGCTCCGTCCGGTGAGGGGACGCCGGAGCCGACCACGTCACCGAGCCCCACCGCCTCGCCGACGCCGACCACGAGCGGATCGCCGTCGGCAACGCCGTCACCGACGCCCGCGCCGATCGCCACCGGCACGGAGTTCGCGGAGCTCCAGGAAGCCCTCGTCGCCGAGTTCGGGGAGGGCGACCCGAGGACGGTTCGCACCGTCGGCCCGATCATCGGCGCCGACCTGATCCGAAGCTCGATCATCCTCATCGCCATCGGCGAGCTGTTCATCCTCGGGTATCTGTGGATCCGGTTCGGCTTCCGCTTCGGAACGGCCGCGATCGTCGCGCTCCTCCACGACGTGATCATCGTGGTCGGGGCCTTCGCGATCATGGGCTGGTTCGTCGGCCTCGAGTTCGACGCCCTCTTCGTCACCGCGCTGCTGACCGTCATCGGCTTCAGCGTCCACGACACCATCGTCGTCTTCGACCGGATTCGGGAGAACCGCGTCCGGCATAGCGGCGAGCCGTTCGGAGCGATCGTGAACCACTCGATCCTGCAGACCGCCGGGCGCTCGATCGTCACGTCCCTGACGGTGGCCGTGCCCCTGACGGCGCTCCTGCTGCTCGGGCCGCCGACCATCGCGACCTTCTGCGTCGCGCTGCTCATCGGCATCCTCGCCGGAACGTACTCGTCGATCTTCAATGCCGCCCAGATCCTGGTGGCCTGGAGCGATTGGGACGTCCGACGCAAGGCGGGTCGCGCGGCGCGGTAGGGACGCGATAACCGAACGGTAAGCGGCGGCGCAGCCGCCGCGGGCTACGATTGGCCGGTGATCGTCCCGAGCCTCGAGTGGGTCCTCCCGGAACCGGTGCCGGACCCGCCGGCGTTCAGCGGCTTCGGGCGGCCGGTCTCCACGCTCCTCGCCCGGCGCGGCTTCGTCGACGACACCCAGCTCAACGGCTTTCTGTCGGCGGGTGCGGGTGCGCTCCACGATCTGTCGCGCATGGCCGATGCGGATCTCGCGCTCGACCGGATCGATGCCGCCCTGGCCGCGGGGGAGCGGATCGCGATCTGGGGCGACTACGACGCCGACGGCATGACCGCCATCGTGGTGTGGGTGACCGCCCTCCGGCGACTCGGCGCGGATCCGGTGAGGTACGTACCGTCACGGATGGCGGAGGGTTACGGGCTTTCCGAGAGTGGCCTGCGGCACCTGGCGGACGACGGCGTGTCCCTCGTCATCACCTGCGACTGTGGCGTCGGCAACGCGGTGGAGGTCGAGGTGGCCCGCGCGATCGGCCTCGACGTCGTGATCACCGACCACCATCTGCCGCCGACGCCGCTGCCGCGCGCGGTGGCGGTGGTCGATCCGCACCGGGCCGACTGCAACTACCCAGATCCCGACCTGACCGGGGCGGGCCTCTCGTACAAGCTCGCGGCCGCCCTGCTGTCGCGACACGGAGTCGCCGCGGATGGCCTCGCCGCGATCGCGGCCATCGGCACGGTCGCCGACATGGCACCCATGACCGGCGAGAGCCGGGCCATCGTCCGGCTCGGCCTCGCCGAGCTCGCGAAGACGTCTCATGCCGGCCTCCGCGCGCTCCTCAGCCGATCCGTGGAGGCCCCGGAACAGCCGACCGCGCGCGATCTCGCGTTCGGGGTCGTGCCGCGCATCAACGCCGCCGGACGCATCGCCGATGCCGAGCTGGCGATCGGCCTCCTTCTGGAGGAGGACGCCGCACGCGCCGAGGAGCTGGTGACGGAGCTCGAGGCCGTGCACGAACGGCGGCGCGAGCTCACCACGCTCGCCATCGACGCGGCTCGGACCCTTGCCGCGGCGAGCCCCGGGACCGCTCCCCTGGTGCTTCGTGACGACACGTGGGCTCCCGGGCTCGTCGGCCTCGTGGCCGGGCGCCTTTGCGACGAGCTCGCGCGGCCCGTGGCCGCCGCCACGCTGATCGGCGACGAGGTGCGCGGCTCGGTCCGCGCCCCGGCCGACTTCCACGTGGCGTCGGCGCTGGAGGCGTGCGCGACGCACCTGACCAAGCGCGGCGGGCACGCCGCTGCGGGCGGCTTCAGCCTCGCTGCGCCGGGCTGGGAGGCATTCAGCCGGGCGTTCAGCGATCTGCCGCGCCCCTTCGGTGTCGATGCTGCCGAGGCCGAGCGCCCCGGACGGCAGGTCGTCGATCTCGTGCTGGCCGCGCGCCACGTCGATTGGGGGCTGGCAGACGAGCTCGGCCGGCTGGCCCCGTACGGCCCCGGCCACCTCGAGCCGATGGTCGCGGTCACCGGCTTCGTGGTCTCGGACGTGCGGCGGATCGGGCAGCGCGAGCAGCACGCGTCGTTCCGCCTGAAGCGAGGATTCGAGACCTTCGACGCGGTGGCATTCGGGCTCGACGCGGAACGGGCGCTGCCCGAGGTCGGGGATGCCATCGACCTGGTCGGGACGGTGGAGCGTGACGAGTTCGGCGGGCAGCCTCGGCTTCGTCTGCGCGTGATCGACTACGCCCACACCGACGCCAGCCCGCTGCTGGCGCGGCGGCTCCCCCCGGTGCTCGCGCGCGCGGGATGACGGCGACCGTCCTCGATCGACTGCGTGCCCGGCGGGCGGAGCTCGGGACGCCGCTCTGCCTCGGCGTCGACCCGCATCCGGACCAGCTCCCCGAGGGCCTCGGACACGGCGTGGAAGGCGTCGAGGCGTTCGCGCGCGGCCTCGTCGAGGCCGTGGCGCCCAGCGTCGTCGCCGTGAAGATCAACGTCGCCTTCTTCGAGGCGCACGGCTCGGCAGGGTGGGCGGCCCTCGAGCGGGTCCGCGCGAGCGTGCCGGCCGAGGTCATCTGCGTGCTCGACGCCAAGCGCGGTGACATCGGCTCGACGGCCGAGCGCTACGCGGCAGGCCTGATGGGCCACCTCGATGCCGACGCCGTCACCCTCTCCCCGTACCTCGGCGAGGACGCCATCGAGCCCTTCCTGGCCCATGACGGGCGGATCGTCTTCATCCTCGCCAGGACCACGAACCCGTCGGCGGACCGTTTCCAGGCGATCGAGTCCGAGGGAGAGCCGATCGCGCTCCACGTCGCGCGCTGGGCGGCCGATCGGTGGCCCGACGGTCGCGTGGGCCTGGTCGTGGGCGCGACGGATCCGCGTGACCTGGCAGCCATCCGAGCCGCCGTACCCGGCCCCGCCTTCCTCGTGCCGGGCGTCGGCGCGCAGGGCGGCGACCTGATGGCGGCGGCCCGGCACGTTGACGGGGCCTGGGCGCCCGGGCTCGTGAGCGTCTCACGCGGCATCGCGGGGGCCTCGCGCGGGGCGGATTGGCAGGAGGCGGCCGCATCGGCCGCATCGGCCCTGCGGGCAGCCCTGGCGGACGCGGTGCTACACTCCGACCCCAGTCCCGCACCCGCGGCAGTTTCGGAGGTTTGAGGTCAGATGCCGGTTCCCGGACCGATGGAGCTCATCCTGCTGCTGGTGATCATCCTGATCATCTTCGGCCCCGGCCGCCTGCCCGATATCGGCAACGCGGTCGGAAAGGGCATTCGCGAGTTCCGAAAGGCGTCGACGGAGATCGAGGAGTCGGTTCGAGGAGAGCCCAAGCGCCCCGCCGAGCCGAGCACCCCCGAGAACCCTGACCGCAGTCACTGACCTCGTCGGTCGCCTTACATCGCCCTCGCGATGACCGACGACGCGGCGACGATGTCGCTGATCGAGCATCTCGAGGAGCTGCGCCGCCGTCTCATCGTCGTTGCGGTCGCCATCGCCGCCTGCGGCATCGTCGGCTTCTTCCTGGCCGACCCGATCATCACGCTCCTGCGGGCGCCGTTGCCGCAGGCCGGCGCCGAGCTCATCCAGACGACCGTCGGCGAGGCCTTCGGCGTGCGCATCCAGCTCGCGCTCATGACGGGCATCGCGCTCGCCATGCCGGTGATCCTGTTCGAGATCTGGGCCTTCGTCACGCCGGGGCTCACGCGCGGCGAGCGACGGCTGGTGTGGCCGCTGCTCATCGCGGCGATCCTCCTGTTCGCCGCGGGGGTCGCGCTGGGCTACGTCCTCATCCCGCTGGCGATCAACTTCCTGCTCGACTTCTCCCTGCCAGGGGTGGAGCCACTGCTCGGCCTGTCGGACTACATCAGCTTCGTGACCACATTCCTCCTGGCCTTCGGGGTCGCGCTCGAGTTCCCGGTGATCATGTACCTCCTGGCCCGGGCCGGCATCCTGTCGTACGAGTTCCTGTCGAGCCGTCGGCGCTACGTCATCGCGCTCATCGCGGTCTTCGCCATCGTCATCACGCCGGGCGACATCGTCATCGGCTCGTTGACGCTGGCCGTCGTCATGTACGGCCTCTTCGAGATCACGCTCCAGCTGATCCGCATGCTCGGTCGCTGACGCGATGGGCGCCATCTGGCTGCTTACCGATGCGACCGCGGACCGTCACGGCAGTCCCGGGCCATCCCGAGCGCCCCGAGCGCCGAGAGGCCGCAGCGGCGGGCGTGCGTGACGCCGCGGGCTCGGAGCTGGTCGAGGTGCCATGCCGCGCCGCTTCCGACGACGAGATCACGGCCGTCCACGACGGTCGCTACCTCGAGCTCCTGACCGATGCGGCAGCGAGCGGAGGCGGCTGGCTGGACCCCGACACGTACCTCCTCGCGGACTCGCTCGAAGCAGCGCGCCTCGCTGCCGGGGCAACCCTCCAGGCGGCCCGCGCCTGCGCATCCGGCGAAGCCACGGTCTCTGTCGCCGCGGTTCGGCCGCCGGGCCACCACGCCGCCAAGGACCGGGGGAGCGGCTTCTGCCTGCTGAACAGCGTCGCGATCGCGGCCGCGGGGCTGCGCGCCGACGGGATGGCGCAACGGATCGCGATCGTCGACTGGGACGTCCACCACGGCGACGGGACGCAGGCGATCTTCGATGCCGATCCGGACCTCCTCTACGCCTCGACGCACCAGTGGCCGTTCTACCCCGGGACCGGGTCGGCGGCCGAGAGCGGCCGGGGCGCGGCCGCCGGAACGAAGCTGAACCGCCCGCTCGCAGCGGGGGACGGTGACGAGGCGTTCACCCAGGCCTGGGTCGGAGGAGCTGCTGCCGGCGCTCGAGGAGTTCCGCCCCGATGCGATCCTGGTGTCCGCCGGCTACGACGCCCACGCCGCAGACCCACTCGCCGGCCTGACCGTCACCGAGGCCGGCTACGAGGCGGTCGCGGCCGCGCTCGGGGCCGTGGCGAGGCGCATCGGCGTGTCGGGCGTGGCGCTCACGCTCGAGGGCGGCTACGACCTGCCTGCGCTGCGGGCCTCGATGGCGGCGAGCGTCAGGGGCCTCCTCGGCGCGGCGGCATCGGGCTGATCCGAGGCTATACTCGGCCGATCCTGAGCATGGAGGGGATCGTGGCGCGCCCGAACGCCGCCGAGGCGGCACCGGCCGGCGAGACCGCGCGGGGCGATGCGCCGGCCACCGAACGGCCGACGCCTCCGCGCACCGAGCACCTGCTCGTCATCAGCGGCCTCTCGGGCGCCGGGAAGAGCCAGGCCAGCAAGCTGTTCGAGGACCTCGGCTACTCCGTCGTCGACAACCTGCCGCCGACGCTGCTCGACGCGTTCCTCGCCCTGCGCCGCTCGGAGCCCGAGCAGTACCGCCGCGCCGCTCTCGTGCTCGACATCCGCGCCGGCGATCCCGCGCCCGCGATCGAGCACGCGGCTGCCGCCCTCGAGGCGGATGGCTCGCGACTGGAGCTCGTCTACCTCGAGGCCTCCGATGCGACGCTCGTCAGCCGGTTCAGCGAGACTCGCCACCGGCATCCGCTCCAGGCGACGCGCAGCGGGGTGCAGGCATCCATCGCGGAGGAGCGCCGCCGCCTCGAGCCGACGAGGCGCCTGGCGGACCACGTCATCGACACCACGGGGCTGTCGATCGCCCAGCTCAAGGAACGGCTCTTCGCGGTGGTGCCGAGCGACGAGGCCCGCGAGGGGCTGCGTATCGACATCGTGACCTTCGGCTTCAAATACGGCATCCCGCTCGAGGCGGACCTCGTGTTCGACGTGCGGTTCCTCACCAACCCCTACTGGGACCCCGAGCTGAAGCCGCTGTCGGGCCTCGAGCACAAGGTGCGCGACTTCGTCTTCTCACAGCCGGCGGCCAGCCGGTTCCTCGACCTCGTCGTGGAGCTTCTCGAGCTCACCGCACCGGCATACCGTGCCGAGGGGAGGGAGCAGCTCCGGGTCGCGCTCGGATGCACGGGCGGCTACCACCGGTCGATCGCCCTCGCCGAGGAGCTCGCCAGGCGGTTGGGCGAGATGCCGGACGCATCGGTCCAGGTGTTTCACCGGGAGCTCGAGCGTTGAGGCTTCCACCGATCCCGCGCTGGCTGTACCCGGGGATGCACATCAAGCGCTGGCTGGCGCTCGCCTTCGTGGGCATCGTCATCCTCGGCCTGGGCACCGCGATCTTCATTCGCGACCTGTATCGCGCCACCGATGCGGACACCATTCCGATGATCTACTGGCTCACCGGGGCGTGGCTCGAGCCGCAGGTGCGGGCGGCGCTCGTGGGCATCCTGGGAGCGATCCTCATCGGCGCCGGCATGTGGGGCCTCATGCGCTCGGTCGTCTCGCCGTTCGTGGGACGCGGGGACAGCGTCATGGAGGTCCTCTACACGAAGCGCTACCTGGCGCGCGGACCGCGCGTCGTGGCCCTCGGCGGCGGCACCGGCCTCTCGACGCTTCTGCGCGGCCTGAAGGGATACAGCGCCAACATCACCGCGGTCGTTGCCGTGGCCGACGACGGCGGGAGCAGCGGCCAGCTGCGCCAGCAGCTCGGCATCGCGCCGCCCGGCGACATCCGCAACTGCATCGCCGCCCTCGCCGATGCCGAGCCGCTCATGACCCAGCTCATGCAATACCGCTTCCCGACCGGATCCGGCCTCGACAACCACGCCTTCGGGAACCTGTTCATCGCCGCCATGACCGCGGTCACGGGCGACTTCGAGGAGGCGGTACGCGAGTCCAACCGGGTCCTCGCGGTCCGTGGCCAGGTCCTGCCGGTCACGAGCGTTCCCCTGAACCTCTCTGCGCGACTGGTATCCGGCCGCCACCTCCACGGGCAGGTCGGGATCTCGAAGGCCACCGAGCGAATCGCCGAGGTGTCGATCGAGCCGGCGGACGTGCGGGCCAACCAGGAGGCGCTCGAGCGGATCCTCGAGGCGGAGCTGATCGTCATCGGCCCGGGAAGCCTGTACAGCAGCGTGATGCCGAACCTGCTGATCGCGGACGTCCGCGATGCGCTGTCGGCGGCGCAGGGCCTCATCGTGTACGTCTGCAATGTCGCCACCCAGCCCGGCGAGACCGATGGCATGTCAGCCTCCGAGCACCTCACCGCGCTGTTCGACCACGTCGGCGATGACCTCGTGGACTGCGTGGTCATCAACCGCAACGCGGCCGCGCGACGGCCCGAGAACTGGCCGGCCGAGCCGGTCGAGGTCGATGTCCGCAGGCTCGAGGACCTGCCGGTGGTGGTCGTCGAGGAGGACGTGGTGGATCCCACGAACGCGCACCGGCACGATCCCGCGAAGCTCGCCACCGCGCTCATGCGCCTCCTCCAGGAGGACCGGGTCGAGCGGCCGAGGCGGCGCCGGATCCATCGACCCGCCGCGCGGGCCTCCTGACGACCGCCGTGCTCCTCGCGACCGAGGTTCGGGGCGAGCTGGCCCGGATCCAGCCGCCGCGCGACTGCGACCGTCGTGCCGAGCTCCAGGGTCTCCTGCACGACACCCGGGGTGACGTCTTTCGGACCCTCGACCACGCCGTTGCGCGAACCGTCGTCCACCTCGCGTCGTCGATGGGGATGACCGTGGACGCGCCGCGCAGCGTCGCGTCCGAGCGGGCCCGCGCTGGGGGCCGACACCACGTCACGGTTCGCATCGACCGGGCGGCGCTCGGGTCTTGGTCGTGGTCGCACGCCGCAGCCTGCGATCGCCGCGCGTTCCTGCGCGGGGCCCTGCTGGGCACCGGATCGCTGTCGTTCGGACCATCCGGCCCGCACGTCGAGTTCGTGCTGAGCGGGCGGACCGCGGCCGAGGAGCTCCAGGCCGCGCTCTCCGCGTTGAGCGTCCGTGCCCTGCGATCGGAACGGCGCGGCCGCAACGTTGTCTACCTCAAGGGCCACGAGGAGATCGCCGGCCTGCTGCGACTTGTCGGCGCCAACCGCGGAGTGCTGGAGCTCGAGACGCATCGCGTCGGACGTGATGTGCAGGCACGTCTCAACCGGCTCGTGAATGCCGAGGAGGCCAATCTATCCCGCACGGTGCGGGCGGCGGACCGTCAGCTGGCGGCCATCGCCCGGCTCGAGGCTTCCGGGCGTCTGCCGCGCCTCGGCGGGGGACTGCGCGACGCGGCTGCGCTCCGGCGCCGCCTTCCCGACGCCGACCTCGGTACGCTTGCCGCCGCGCTCGACGTGAGCCGGTCGGCCATGAACCACCGGCTCCGAAGGCTGGTCGAGCTCGCCAGCGAGGAGGAGCCCTAGACCGATGCCGACCGGACCGCGCCGGATGCTCATCGCCGGCAACTGGAAGATGAACCCCGGCTCGGGCGCCGCCGCGCTCGCTCTCGCCGACGAGCTGCGCGCGCAGGTCCGGGCCGTCGAGGGTGTCGACGCGGTGGTCTGCCCGCCGACGGTTCACCTGGGCCTCGTCCACGACGCGCTGCGGGGCTCGGCCATCGGCGTCGGAGCCCAGACCATGCACTGGGCCGAGAGCGGCGCCTACACCGGCGAGACCTCGCCGCTCATGCTCTCCACGCCGCCCGAGGACCCGCTCGCCACGCACGTCGTCCTCGGCCATTCCGAGCGCCGCCAGTACGACGGCGAGACGGACGAGGCCGTCGGCCGCAAGGTGGCCGCCGCCGTCGCCCATGGCCTGGTGCCGATCGCCGCGATCGGGGAGCGGCTCGAGGAGCGCCAGGCCGGCGAGGTCGAATCAGTGATCCGGCGCCAGCTCGCGGCGGCCGTGGCCGGCATCGAGGGCATCCCCGACACGGGCCTCGTGGTCGCCTACGAGCCGGTCTGGGCGATCGGCACCGGCATGGCCGCGACCGGGACCGATGCGCAGGCCGTCACCGGCCTCGTGCGCCGGCTCCTCGCCGACCGCTTCGGCGCGGACGCCGATTCGGTGCCCATCCTGTACGGGGGAAGTGTCACCGCAGCCAACGCCGCGGAGTTCTTCGCCGAGCCGGACATCGACGGCGCCCTCGTCGGCGGCGCGTCACTGCGGGCGGGCGAGTTCGCTGCCATCGTCGCCGCCGCTGGCGCATCGGCCTCGTGACGGTCGTCCTCGTCGTCCTCGACGGGTTCGGCGTCAACGACGATCCGGCTCGCAACGCCCTCATGGCGGCCGGAATGTGGAACTGGCATCGGCTGCTCGAGGAGTATCCGCATTGCCGGCTGGAGGCGTCGGGCGAGGCGGTCGGGCTCCCGGCGGGCCAGATGGGCAACAGCGAGGTCGGTCACCTCAACCTGGGAGCGGGGTTCCGGGTTCTCCAGGACCTTCCCCGGATCACCGCGGCCATCGCCGATGGGAGCTTCTTCGACAATCCCACCCTGACCGCGACGTGCCGCGAGGTTGCGGCGCGCGGGGGCCGCCTCCACCTCCTCGGCCTCGTCGGACCGGGCGGGGTGCACGCGGTGGACGAGCACATCGTGGCCGCCGCCGAGCTGGCGCATCGGTCGGGCCTACCGGCCGACGCAGTCCACCTCCACGCCTTCACCGATGGGCGCGACACACCGCCGCGTTCCGCGGACCGCTTCCTACCGGAACTGGTGGCGCGCACCGCGGGCCTCGCAACCCTCGCGACGGTCAGCGGGCGCTTCTACGCCATGGACCGCGACAGCCGCTGGGACCGAACGGCTCGCGCGTTCGATGCGCTCGTTCACGGCCGGGGGCTGCCCGCCAGTCTCCGCCGAGGACGCCATCGCGACCGCCTACGAACGTGGTGAGGGGGACGAGTTCATCCAGCCGACCGTCCTCGAGGCGGCTCGCCCGATGGCCGACGGCGACGCGGTCGTGCACCTGAACTTCCGCGCCGATCGCGCGCGGCAGCTGACGCAGGCCCTCGCGCGTCGGCCGACTTCGACGCCTTCGACCGCGAGCCGATGCCATCGCTGGCCGTCGCCACCCTCACCGAGTACCAGGCCGCCGACGAGCTCCCGGTCCGCGTCTGCTTCCCGCCCATCGCCGTCGACTCGCTGGCCGCTCACCTGGCCCGGCTCGGGCGGCGTCAGCTGCACATTGCCGAGACGGAGAAGTACGCCCACGTCACGTACTTCTTCAACGGCGGCGTCGAGGAGCCCTTCGCCGGGGAGGAGCGCGTCCTCGTTCCGTCGCGCCGCGACGTCGCCACCTACGACCTCGCTCCCGAGATGAGCGCCGCACCCGTCACCGACGCGCTGGTTGCGGCCATCGAGTCCGGGCGAGTGGGACTTCATCGTCGCCAACTACGCGAACCCGGACATGGTCGGCCACACCGGGGTCTGGGCCGCGGCCGTGGCCGCTGCGGACTTCGTGGACGGCTGCCTCGGCCGGGTGGCGCGGTCGGCCATCGGCGCCGGCGCGCCCCTGGTCATCACCGCCGACCACGGCAACATCGAGGAGATGCGTGACGAGTCGGGAAGCCCGCAGACGAAGCACACGACCTCGCCCGTCCCGCTCGTGCTGGTCGATGACGGCCGCCGCGCCGAGCGCCTCCGCGACGGCGAGCTGGCGGACGTGGCTCCCACCCTGTGCGAGCTGTTGGGCATCCCGCCCGGGCCGCAGATGACCGGGCGATCGCTCCTGGAGACGTAGCGGCCGGCCAGCGGCCGTTTTCGCCGCCGCGAACGTGCTCTGCTAGACTGCGCCGGCCATGCAGACCGCTCTTCTCATCGCCCAGATGATCCTGGGCGTGGCGCTCATCGCCTCGATCCTGCTCCAGCAGCGGGGGACGGGGCTGGGCGGCGCATTCGGTGGCGAGGTGACTGCCTATCGCAGCCGGCGCGGCATCGAGCGGACGCTGTTCCGCCTCACGATCGTGCTCGCCGTGCTCTTCGTGGCCTTCAGCCTGCTCAATCTCCTGCCGCAGGTCTGAACCGGGCCTCGTGCTATCATCGGCGCCGCGTGCCGAGGTGGCGGAATAGGCAGACGCGCTAGGTTCAGGACCTAGTGATCCTTACGGGTCGTGTGGGTTCAAGTCCCTCCCTCGGTACCACCGACTCTCGGGCCCAGGTGGCGGAATTGGTATACGCGTACGTTTGAGGGGCGTATGGGGAAACCCATCCGGGTTCAAGTCCCGGCCTGGGCACCACCACTCCAGACTCGACCGATGCGCCGCTCGCGACTGCCTCGCGAGCGGCGTTTCACGTGTCGGCTACCATCCGCATCGGGCGGTTAGCTCAGCTGGTCAGAGCGCCTCGCTTACACCGAGGAGGTCGGGGGTTCGAGCCCCTCACCGCCCACCACAGCCCCGGAGTCGCGCGTGGCACGTTCGGTGCACTGGGTCGGCCACATGATCCTCCGGACCTCAGGGACGGCGATGCGCATCCGAGCTCTCCGCGTGACGTTCCGCGATGCCCTGCTCACCGCCAGCACGCAGGGGGAACCTCGGCAGCGAACGACGATCGCCCACGCGGTTCAGCGGGGAGAGGAGATCCTGCGCGAGATCCGGTCCGCCGCAGATCCGGGGTTCGACGATGAGCTGGATACCCTTGCCGACGAGATCCGAGCGGCCGCACGCACCCTTGCCGAGGCCTGAGCTCGGGCCGGGCCGATAGAGGATCGGCAGCCGATCAGCATTGGTACCCTGCTGGTACGATTCCCGCAATCACACACCGAGCGCGAGGAGCACACTCCGATGCCACTCTTGGGCTGGATCGCCATCGCGATCGTCCTGCTGGTCGTCGCCTTCCTGATCTTCACGTACAACGGCCTGGTCCGGCAGCGGAACCAGGTGGACGAGGCCTGGAACCAGATCAGCGTCCAGCTCAAGCGCCGGCATGACCTGATCCCGAACCTCGTTAACGCGGTCAAGGGCTACATGCAGTTCGAGCAGGAGACCCTCACCCGGGTCACCGAGGCCCGAACCGCCGCCGTGACCGCGCAGCAGGGCGGCCCCGCCAACGCGGGCCAGGCTGCCCAGGCGGAGAACTTCCTGACCGGCGCACTGCGCCAGCTGTTCGCACTGGTCGAGAACTACCCGGACCTCAAGGCCAACGAGAACGTCATGCAGCTCCAGGAGGAGCTGACGACGACCGAGAACCAGATCGGCTTCTCCCGTCAGCACTACAACAGCACGGTGCGGGAGCTGAACACTTCTATCCAGACGTTCCCCGCAAACACGGTCGCCGGCATGTTCGGCTTCCGCGAGCGCGACTACTTCCAGATCGCCGAGTCCGATACGGCCGTGCCACAGGTCGACCTGAGCACCACCTGAGCCGATGACAGAGGCGGCGCGTCCGGCGCCGACAACCTTCTATCGGGAGATCGGGAGCAACCGCCGTCGCAGCTGGTTGCTCGTGGCGGTCGTCATCCTCGTGCTCGGCGCGCTCGGCGGGGCGGTGGGATACACCGACCGGGATGGGGGCCACGGGCCTCGTCGTGGCGGTGGCCGTCGCCGGGGCCATGGCACTGGGCTCGTGGTTCGCCGGCGACGCGCTCGTCATGGCCACCAGCGGTGCGCGGGAGATCGACCTCGCACAGGCACCGCCCGAGCGCTACCAGCAGTTCGTGAACGTGGTCGAGGAGATGCGGCTCGCCGGCGGACTGCCCCGGCCGCGCGTCTGGATCATCGACGACACCGCGCCCAACGCCTTCGCCACCGGCCGAGATCCGGAGCATGCCAGCGTGGCGGTGACGACCGGGCTTCTCGAGAAGCTCGACCGCGAAGAGCTGCAGGGCGTCATCGGGCACGAGATGAGCCACATCGGCAACCTCGACATCCGGTTCACGCTCCTGGTCGGCGTGCTCGTCGGCGCCATCGCATTGCTCGCGGACTGGTTCCTTCGCTTCACCTACTGGGGCGGCGGACGTCGCAGCAGTAGCGACTCGGACCGGGGCGGCGGGGGAGCGGCGGCACTCATCTTCGCGCTGGCCCTGGTGCTCGCGGTGGTCGCGCCGCTCATCGGTCGCCTCGTGCAGGCGGCGGTAAGCCGCAGCCGGGAGTCGCTCGCAGACTCGACTGCCGTGGAGCTCACCCGGAACCCGCTGGGATTGGCCCGCGCCCTTCGCACCATCAGTGACGACACGGAGGTCCTCGAGGTCGCCAACCGGGCGACGCAGCACCTCTACATCGTCAACCCGATCAAGAGTTTCGAGGAGCGCGCCAAGTCGCTGTGGGACACCCATCCTCCGATCGGGGAGCGCATCCAGGCGCTCGAGAACATCGCCGGGCAGATGAGGCTGCCGCAGGGCTGACCATGTCGGTCGCCCTTGTCGACGCGGCCTCGGTCGATCGGGCCACGCTGCAAGCATTCGTCGTGACGGTCTGGCACACCGAAGCCGTCGTTGCCCACGGCGAGGTCATCCGCCCGATGGATCACCCCGGCTTCGCCGCCGTCGAGTCGGGCCGAATCGTGGGACATGTCGCGTATCGGGTCGACGGAAGACGCTGCGAGATCGTCGCCATCGCCGCCGAGCCCCAGGGCGCCGGAGTGGGGTCACGCCTGCTCGACGCGACGATCGGGGCAGCACGCGCGGCGGGGAGCTCATCGGTGTGGCTGACCACAACGAACGACAATCTCGACGCGCTCCGCTTCTACCAGCGCCGCGGCTTCCGATTGCAGGTCCTCAGGCCCGGGGCAGTCGACGAGGCTCGCCGAATGTCGAAACCGGAGATCCCCCGGATCGGCTCAGGCGGCGTCCCGATCCGAGACGAGCTGGACCTGGTTCTCGACCTCTAGCAGCCCGGCGCGACTTCCTGGCTCGGCGCGGGCGAGGGCGCCGGAGCGGCAAGCACCTCGGCCACCGCCGCGCGGATGCGTTCGAGACCGGCGTCGTCGAGCACGGGTGAGAAGCGCGGCGGCGTCAGGGTGAGGCGGGCCACCGCATCGGGCTCGACCTCTCCGGCGAGGTTGACGAGGGCCGTGATGCCCTGGAGCGGGAGGTTCGTCCACACCGAGTCGCGGGCGATCTCGAGCAGCTCGGTGATGCGGAACGCCAATCCGCAGCGCAGCTGACCCTGGAGCGCGACGATGACCGACTGCTGGCGCTGCATGCGCTCGTAGTCGCTGTCCTGGTGGCGCGTGCGGGCGTAGGCGAGCGCATGCCAGCCGTCGAGGTGCTGGGCACCGGCGGGGATGAATACTTCGACCGAGCCGCTCCCATCAGGCGCCGGGTACGCGGCGTCGTGGACCGCCGTCGGGACGTCGATGTCGAGGCCCCCGACCGCATCCACCGCGCGCACGAAGCCGTTGAGGTCGACGACCACGCTGGCATCCACCGGCACGCCCAGGAAGAGGCCGATGGTGTCCTGCAGCGCGAGGAACGGCGCGACGGCGGGATCGCCCGGATAGGAGCCGGGGTGGCTGTCGACGTACACCCACAGCGCGTTGAGCAGGTCCGTAAAGCCGTATGGGAACGTCGCGTCGAGCGGAGGCGGCACGGGCGCGAAGCGCACGTTGCGCGGGATCCCGATGAGCGCCGCCTGCCCAGTGTCCACGTCGACGCTGAGCAGGATCATCGTGTCGGTGCGAAGGCTCCACCGTCCTGGCCCCGAGTCGGCTCCGACGAGCAGGAGGTTCAGGCGCCCGTCGGATGGCCAGTCGGGCGGGGGAGCGGGGGCCTGGGTCGGGATGACCTCCGGCGGGGGAGGCGTTCCGTCACCGACATAGGGACTCGGCGACGGGGTTGGAACTGGCGAGGCCTGACCGCCACCGAACCCGGCGCCGGTGGGACCGTTCGGCGCGAAGACGGTGGTGATCGTGTCATACGCGGCCCAGCTGATGCGGGTCGCCTGCCCATGGAGGAGCACCGAGACCACGACAAGGGCCAGCACGAGCACGACGCTGGCTCGGCTCGGCCTCCCGAGGGAAGCCCGCGCGGCGCTGCCGGCGATCGCATAGGCCCGGCTCAGGAGCAGGACGAGGTTGAAGGCGATGAGCCCGATGAGGACAACCGGATCGACCATCCACCCCAGCAGCGCCCCCGGTCCGCTGAGAAGGCCCATCGTGATGGCCATGACCAGGGCGAACTGGGGGATGGCAAGGACCAGGCCGATCCACCGCGCGCCGAGCATCCAGTGTCCCGTGCCCGGCCACACGAAGGAAGCGATGGCGGGGACGACCACCCGGCCGCGGCTCGTGCGCGGCACCCCGGTGGACACCTCGGCTGCCATCGGACCCCAGTCTGCCCGATCCAAGTTGACGCTGTCGGGCGGCTGCGGCACTCTACGGGCCGTCGGTGAGACCTGCCGATTGCGGGGAGATTCGGCGCCGAGGTAGCTCAGTTGGTAGAGCACCGCCCTGAAGAGGCGGGTGTCGTCAGTTCGATTCTGACCCTCGGCACCAGCCAGCGGTATCATCATCGGCGACAAGCGGGCGGAAGTGGCTCAGTTGGTAGAGCATCACCTTGCCAAGGTGAGGGTCGCGGGTTCGAGTCCCGTCTTCCGCTCCATTTCTCTGTCCGGCTGGTTGCGTCCCGGCCGACCTGCTAGCGTGGCCCTCCGAGCGGTGCCCCGTCGTCTAGTGGCAGGACAGCGGACTTTGGATCCGTTAACGGTCGTTCGAATCGACCCGGGGCAGCCAGCGATCGACCGGTGGCGACGTGCCCGAGTGGTTCAGGGAGCGGTCTGCAAAACCGCGTACACGGGTTCGATTCCCGTCGTCGCCTCCATATTCAAAGCCGGAGTGGCGGAATGGCAGACGCAGCCGGCTTAAACCCGGCGGCCGCAAGGCGTGGGGGTTCGAGTCCCTCCTCCGGCACCAGGTCTCCCTAGCGGCGGCCGAAGAGCCCTCGTCGCTCGCGCTTTGCCGGCGCCGTGGCGTGGTGCTCGATCCCCATGATCGTCTGCGCCACGCGACGCATGGCGATCGTCGCGGGCGAGGTCGGGTGACCGATGACGATCGGCACGCCCTCGTTCACCGAGCGGATCATCTCGACCTCGGTGTAGGGGATCTCGGCTGCCGGCTTGGCACGAAGCAGGTTCTCGACGTCGCGAGTCTTCAGCAGCTCCTTGGGAAACACGTGGTTGACCACGATGTGGCTGCGAGGCTCGCCGGCCGACGTCTCGGCAAGGAACGTGAGGAGCTGGCTCGTCGCCCGCAGCGCGGCGATCTCCGGGAACAGCACGACCACCTGGGCATCCGCCTGGTCGAGCATCCATAGCGCCCTCGGGTCGAGGCGGCTGCCCAGATCGACGAGGATGTGGTCGAACGAGGGCCGGATGAGCTCGACGATGCGCTGGATCTGCTCGAGCGTGATCCCGAAGTCCGCCTCGAGCCGCGGGGGTGCCGCGAGCACCGAGACGCCCGAGCCATGGACCGTCAGGTACGACAGTGCGACGGTCGCGTCCTCCAGTGCTGCCTCGTCGCTGGCGAGCACGGCGATGTCGTATCGCGGCGTCAGGTTGAGATGGGTCGCGACCTGCCCGAACTGGAGATCGAGGTCGATGAGCAGCACGCGCGCCGTCTCCGGCGCCGGTCCCGCAGCGCCAGTCGCGGGTGTCGAGCCTCCTCCGGCGAGCAGCACGGCAGTGTTCACCGCCAGTGTGGTGGTGCCGACACCACCCTTCGGGCTGAAGAAGGTCACGAGCTCGGTGCTGCTCGTCCGAGCGCTATCGGGTCGCACCTTCCCGGATCGGATGAGGAGCGCCATGACGCGGCTCTCGAGCTCGTTGCGCGCGAACCCGCCCGCGATGACATCGTCCGCGCCGGCCTCGAGGAACGCGATGCGGGCCTCGACGTCATGGGCCGGGGCAACCACGAGGATCGGCGTCACCTGGCCGTCGGACGCGGTGCGCAGCGAGGCAATGGCGCCGGACGCGGCGAGCCCTTCGGCCACGATGAGATCGGCCGGCGCCCCGCGCATGGTGGCGACGGCGTCGGCGGGCGTCGTGACGCTGACGGTGCGGTGCCCGGCATCGGAGAGCGCCTCCTCGAGCTCCGAGCGGAGCTCCTTGGCGCGGGCGCAGATCAGGATCAGGGTGTCCGGCATGCAACTCGGGAGAGCGGGTTCAGGTGCGGCCGAGTATACGAGGCGAACTCGGAGCGGTTGGCGGCCACCTTCGGACGAGGCTATACTCGCCCTGCGCCTCGCGACTGCGACGGCGCGGCCCCGTCAGCCCATGACCCCTTTCTGCCGCGTTCGACCGCGCATCGCGATCGACGCCGCATCTCCAGAGAGAGGAGGACGACGCACTTCATGCGCCGTTACGAACTCATGCTCCTGCTCCGTCCGGACCTGGAAGACGACAAGCTCCAGGCCGCGGTGGAGAAGGTCACTCGCGCCGTCGTCAACGGCGGTGGCAGCCTCAGCAAGGTCTCGCCGTGGGGCAAGCGCCGCCTCGCGTACGACATCGGCCAGCACCGTGAGGCGAGCTACTTCCTCATCCACTTCGATATCGAGCCGTCCCAGATCCGTGAGATCGAGCGCGGGATGCTCATCAGCGAGGAGATCCTGCGTCACCTCGTGACCGTGCTCGAGGACCGCGGGGCGAGCGACGAGGAGCTTGCGCCGGCGGCCGCCCCCCGCGACGAGGCCGCGCCGGCCCTCGACGCAGATGGCGATGCCTCGACCGAGCCCGAGTCTGTCCTCGATGCCCGCGATCGTGGCCGACGAGGAGGCCGCGGTCGTCCCTGATGACGCCGATGACGCTGCCGCGGAAGCCCCTGCCGGCGAAGGCTCCGCCGCCGAGGAGGGCGACGTGGCCGCTGTGGAGGAGCCCATCGAGGCCGAGACCGACGAAGAGCCGGCCGCGGCGGAGCGCACCGCGGGCTGACGCCCGCGGTCAAGGAGGAAGCCGACGTGACGCTCAACAAGATGATGATCATCGGCAATCTCGGCGCCGATCCGGAGCTCCGATACACGCCGAGCGGCAAGGCCGTGACGAACCTTCGTGTCGCCGTCAACGATCGAAGCCGCGGCGCCGATGGCGAGTGGGTCGAGGAGACGATGTGGATCGGCGTCGAGGTCTGGGAGCAGCAGGCCGAGCGCCTGGCCGAGCAGCTCCGCAAGGGCAACAAGATCTATGCCGAGGGTCAGCTCCGCGCCCGTGAGTACGAGGCCCGCGACGGAGGGAAGCGGACAGCGCTCGAGCTGCGCTTCGCACGTGTCGTCAACCTCGAACGACGTCCCCGCGATGGTGACGGCGGCGGCGATGGAGGTGGCGGCTCGTATTCCGATGCTCCGCCGGCGGTGGTTCCGCGTGGCGCCCCCCAGCGATCCTCCTCACCGGGCGAGGAGATGGACGTCGACGACATCCCGTTCTGATCAGATGACAATCCCTCGATTCCCTTCGAAAGGAACCTGGATACCGCATGGCAGCTAACCGCTCCCGCCGCGAGTCGGCGGACTTCTACCGCGATCGGCGCCGGCGCAAGGTCTGCAACTTCTGCGTCGACAAGGCCGAGAGCATCGACTACAAGGAGGTCAACCGCCTGCGCCGCTACCTCAGCGAGCGGGCCAAGATCGAGCCGCGGCGCAAGACCGGGACGTGCGCACGGCATCAGCGCATGCTGACGACGGCGCTCAAGCGCGCGCGTCACGTCGCGCTCCTGCCGTACGCGCCGCAGCACCTCCGACCCTGATCCTCGTCCGGCCGGCAGGCTCGCGCACCAGGCCCTGAGGCCGACCAACCATGCCGGTCGACCTCCTCCTCGCGGCCGGCGGCCTCGTTGCCGGCGCGTTCGGGGCGATGCTCGGCCTGGGTGGCGGGATCCTCGTGGTCCCGCTGCTGACGCTGGTCTTCGGGCTGCCACTCCCGGCGGCGGTGGGGACCAGCCTCGTCTGCGTCGTCGCGACGTCGAACGGAGGCGCCGCGGTCAACCTCGCCGCCGGACGAGCTGACGTCCGTCTGGGCCTCTCGCTCGGAGCGGCCACGGTCGTCGGGGCGATCATCGGGGCGCTCCTGGGTGGCGTCCTGCCCGAGCGTGTCCTGGCCGGTCTGTTCGCGGCCATCCTGGCCTACACCACCGTCGCGATGCTCCGCGGCCTGCGATCCGACGCCACGCAGGAGGCCGAGACCGAGGTGGACCCGACCGTGTCCCGACGGACCCGGAGCTCCGACCTATCGATCGCGGCGCCTCCCACTGGCGCCTGGGCGGGTCCGTCGCGGCGGGGAGCGTTTCGGGGCTCATCGGCATCGGCGGCGGCGTCGTGACCGTGCCGCTGCTCCACCTCCTCATGCAGGCTCCGATGCGGGTCGCGGTGGCAACGTCGAACTACATGATCGGGATGACCGGCGCGGCGGGTGCCTACGCCTACCTGCTGCGCGGCGAGGTCGACCCGCGCCAGGCCGCCCCCGTCGTTCTCGGCGTGGTTGTCGGCGCGGCGGCGGGCGCCCGGCTCGGCCCGCGGATCCGGTCGACATGGCTCATCGTCACGTTCGCGGTCGTCCTGGCCTACGTCACGCTGGCGATGGCCCGACTTGCGCTCGGTTGGACGTGATGAGCGATAACGATCTCGGGCGGGCCATCGGTCGCGTCCTCCGCATCGGCTCCCTGGCCAGCTTCGCGGCGATCGGCAGTCGGCCTGGTCTGGGCCCTGTCGACGTCCGCGCCCTCCGCCGGGGCCCGACCGCTTACCGAGCTCGTCGCGGCCGGCGGCCCGGACGCAGTGACGGCCGTCGGGCTCCTGGCACTGACCCTCGCCCCCGCGGTCGGTCTCGTTGCCGCCGGACTCGTGCTGTGGCGTCGCGGGGAGCGCGCGCGAGCGGCCGTGGCGCTGGCGGCGATCGCCCTCCTCGCCGTGAGCGCCGGCATCGCGGTCGTCGTCCGTGCCGATTTGACCGCGGGCTCGTCGGCGGGGGACACTCACCGGGCCCGATGGGGAGTACCCCGCGAAGGCGCCATCGTCAGGCCGGCGGGATCGACTCCGTCCGGTGGCGCCGGCCGGCCGCGGCCGGGAGAGACCGTCGGGCGTCCCGCGCGAGCGCATCCGTGTGCTGCAGCGCGTACCGGAGGGTAGGCTCGCTCGTGGACATCGTCCTGCTGGTCGTCTCGCTCGGCGTGATTCTCGTTGCCGCCGAGCTGTTCACCAACGGCATCGAGTGGGTCGGCCACAAGATGAAGCTCGCCGAGGGCGCCGTCGGCAGCGTCCTCGCCGCCGTGGCCACGGCCATGCCAGAGACACTCATCCCGATCATCGCCATCCTTGGCCCGGTCATCCTGGGCCAGGAGGCCAGCGAGGCGGCCCATGCCGTGGGCGTCGGGGCGATCCTCGGCGCGCCGTTCATGCTCTCGACGCTGGCGATGTTCGTCACGGGCATCGCAATCGTGATCTTCGCGCGGCGTGGGCGCCGCGGGACCGACATGCGTGTCAACACCGGGGTTCTCGGCCGTGACATCGCGTTCTTCTTCGTCGGGTACGGGATCGCCATCGGCACCGCGTTCCTCCCGACCGGGCTCGAGTGGCTCAAATGGGTGGCCGCGGTGGTTCTCGTGGTGCTGTACGCCGTGTACGTGAGGCTCCACTTCACCGACGAGCCGGAGGAGACCGACGCCGAGGAGCTCGCGCGGCTGCACCTGACGCGCATCCGTGGCCTGAACGGGCGCCGCGGCCTGGAGCCGCTCCCGGAGCAGCTCGAGATCGACGCCTTCCCCGGGGCCCACTCGATCACCGGCGGCGAGCCGCGGATGTGGATCGTGGTCGCCCAGGTGGTCGTCGCCCTGGCCCTCATCGTCATCGGCGCGCAGGTCTTCGTCGGGGCGGTCGAGCACCTGTCCACGGTGATCGGCCTCGACCCGATGATCCTCGCGCTGATCATCGCGCCGATCGCGACCGAGCTGCCCGAGAAGTTCAACAGCGTCCTATGGGTCCGCAACGGCAAGGACACGCTGGCCATGGGCAACATCACCGGGGCGATGGTGTTCCAGAGCTGCATTCCGACCATCGTGGGGCTGCTGTTCACGACATGGGCGTTCTCGCCCGACAACCTCATCAGCTTCGCGTCGGCCGGCGTCGCGTTCGTGTCGACGGCGCTCATCTTCGGCGGGATGATGCTGCGCGGGCGCCTCACGGCGTGGTCGCTGCTCATCGGCGGCCCGCTGTACCTCGTCTACGTGTACCTCGCGCTGTTCACCCCCCTGGGAGCGGCGGCCCCGCCCGTCCACTGACCTCGCGCCGCCTCGCGGCTATACTCTCGGCGGCGCCCGCCGTGCCCGGCGGGCCCTTCGCAGGAGGACCAGTTGCTGAAGCAGGAGAGCCGGCCGAGCGCCTCGTCGGTGGAGAGCACCACCGACCTGTGGGCGTTCTTCCGGGGCGAGTTCGTGCCGCTGCGCGAGGCGAACCTCAACGTGATGACGCACGGGTTCAACTACGGCACCGCGGTGTTCGAGGGCATTCGCGCCTACTGGAACGCCGACGAGGAGCAGCTGTTCGGGCTCGAGCTGGTGCGGCATTTCGAGCGGATTCATCGATCGGCGCATCTCCTGCTCATGGAGGTGCGCCAGAGCCCCGAGGAGCTTGCCGAGATCACCGTCGAGCTCCTTCGCCGCGACGGGCTGCGCGAGGATGTCTACGTCCGACCGATCGTCTACAAGAGCTCGGAGACCATCGGCGTCCGCCTGCACAACCTCGATGCCGACATCACGATCTTCGGGGTGCCGTTCGGCCAGTACATCGACACCGAGGGAGGCATCCGCGCCCAGGTCTCGAGCTGGCGCCGGACCGATGACAATGCCATCCCGGCACGCGCGAAGATCACCGGCGCCTACGTGAACAGCGCGTTCGCCAAGAGCGAGGCGCAGCTCAACGGCTACGACGAGGCGATCGTCCTCACCGCCGAAGGGCATGTCAGCGAGGGCAGCGCCGAGAATCTCTTCATCGTGAAGGACGGCGTGCTCATCACGCCGCCGACCACCGACAACATCCTGGAGGGCATCACCCGCGGTCGCTTCCTCGAGATCGCGCGGCGGGACCTCGGGCGCGAGACGGTCGTGCGCAGCATCGACCGGACCGAGCTCTACATCGCCGACGAGGTGTTCCTGTGCGGGACCGGCGCCCAGATCAGCCCGGTCATCGAGATCGACCGGCGGCGCGTCGGGACGGGACGTCCCGGACCGGTGACCGTGGAGCTCGCACGCCTCTACTTCGACGCGGTGCGCGGCAAGGTGCCCGCGTACCGCGACTGGCTCACCCCCGTCTACTGAGAATCGCACGCGGCGGATCGGCATCAGGACCGGCCGCGCGGCCGGAACGGAACCGATGACGAAGAACGACCCCGACCGCTACCTCTGGCTCGGCCGCATGCTCGAGATGGTGCCCGGCACCATCTCCTGGGCGATCCTCATCCTGCCGATCTGGCTGAGCTTCAGCTATCCGCAGCTCGTCGCGTACTTCGTCCTGAGCTTCAACTTCTACTGGCTGTGCCGTGCGCTCTGGTTCAGCGGCTCCGTGGTCGTGGCCTTCCGCCGCGTGCGCCGCGTGCTCGAGGTCGACTGGACGCGCCGTGTCGATGCCCTCGCCGATCCGGCCGCCCGCCTCGCCGAGCTGCGGGCCAGCCTCCGCGCGGATCGGCCACACGCGGCGCTGGGGATCGTGGCCCCGGCGTTCGCCGACCGTGCCGCCGTGCGCCGCGCGCGAGAGGAGATCGCCGAGCTCGAGAGGATCGTCGCGCTCGAGGAGGCGCCGCCATCGGCCGATGAGATCGTGCACCTCGCCCTCATCCCGACGTACACCGAGCCGTTCGCGAAGCTGCAGGCCACGGTGCGGGCCCTGGCCGAGGCGCGCTGGCCGAAGGATCGGAAGATCTGCGCGATCATCACCCGGGAGACCGACGAGGCAGGGATTGCCAACGTCCAGGCGCTCCGTGCCGAGTTCGGCGACGAGTTTGCGGAGTTCATCCACATCCTGGATCCGCTCGAGCCGGGCATCGTCATCGGCAAGAGCAGCGCGATGGCCTGGGGTGGCCGGTACCTGTATCGGCTCCTCGTTCGGGACCGCGGGATGGACCCGCATCGGATCATCGTCACCGATCTCGACTCCGACTTCCGCGTCCACCCGCAGTACTTCGCCTACCTGACGTGGACGCACCTGCGCGACCCGAATCGCGAGACACAGCTCTACCAGCCGATCCCGTACCTGCACAACAACCTCTGGCAGGCCCCGGTCTTCCAGCGCCTGTTCGCGGCCGTCCTGACCCAGCTTCAGATGTGGCGCAGCGTCCTGCCCGAGAAGCTCGTCAGCTTCAGCTCGTACTCGACCACGCTCCATCTCGTCCACGACGTCGGCTACTGGGCCACCGACGCGATCCCGGAGGACAGCCGCTTCTACTGGAAGAGCTACTTCCGCTATGGGGACCGGTTCCGGGCCGTGCCGCTGTTCATCCCGATCTACGGCGACGCGGTCCTGGCGCGCACGTACTGGCGCACCATGGCGGAGCAGTACGTCCAGGTCCGTCGCTGGGCATGGGGCGTCACCGACATCCCGTACGTCATCCAGAACGCGATCACCCACACGGAGATCCCGTTCTCGTCGCGGTTCTGGCGGGTCCTGAACCTGTTCGCCGAGCACATCAACTGGGCCATCGCCCCGTTCGTGATCACCTTCGGAGCGGCCATCCCGTTGCTCGCGAGCCCGGCCTTCGCGCGAGTCGACGCTCGGCCAGAACCTGCCGTTCTTCGCGAGCGTGATGCTCACCGCGGCGCTCGTGAGCCTCCTCGTGATCGTGGTGGTCGAGAACCTCATCGTGCCGCCGCGCCCCGCCGAGTGGGGCCTTCGTGACCGGATCATCAGCTACGTCCAGTGGATCGGCCTGCCGCTGGTCGGGATCCTGTTCAGCACGCTCCCGGCGCTCGACGCCCAGACGCGGCTGCTGACGGGCAGATACCTCGAGTACCGCGTCACCGAGAAGGCCTGACCGATGGCCGACCCGGCCGAGCGCGCCACCCGCATCCATCTCGCGCGCTCCCTCCCACGGCTGCTCGCGACGCCGCTCGCGCTGGGCGTGGTCGGTGTGGCGGCCGTCGCGGTCGGGCTCCTGGTTGCGGGCGGAACGCTGGGCCTCATCCTGGCCGGCCTCGGGGCGGTCCTCGTCGTCGCCGCGGTGGCCGTGGCGATCCTGCTGCTCAGCGTCCACCTCGAGGTGGAGGAGGCGGCCGTCCGCCTCGTGTGGCTCGGCGGGCATCGCCGCTACCCGCTCGTCCCCGGCCCGGTCACGCGTGTTCCCCTGCGCGGGCCGCGGGCCTCGAAGCTCCGTCCACGGCTCGGTGCCCTGGGATGGGGCATCGGCTCCGCTCGGCTGCGCGACGAGGAGGACATCGAGCTCATTCGGCTGGCACCGACGCCGAGCGCCATCCTCATCCCCACCGAGCGCGGGAGGGTGGCGATCGCCGCGGCCCGCGAGGAGGAGCTCCTCGAGGCGCTGGCGCGGGCGGCGCAGGCGCGTCAACGCCAGGAGCTCGTGGAGGCACCCACGGCGCCGGCGCGCGAGCCCGAGCCAGAGCCAGAGCCGGAGCCGCCACCGGCGCCCGATGCCGGCCTCGACCTCGACATGGAGCCGACGTCGCTCACCGGCATCGAACGAGCGCTGCTGGAGGAGCGGCTGGCCCGAGAGCGCGCCGAGGCCATGCGAGCTGCCGAGGAGGCCCGTACCGCGGCCGCCGTGACCGAGGCTGCGTCAGCCTCCGAGGCGACGTCAGCCGAGATCGAGGCGCCTTCCCGTGAATCGGCGCCGCCGACGGAGCAGGCTCGGGTCGGCGCTCCAGCCCCGCGCCACCTGGGTGCTTGCGCTGGCGCCGACCATCGTCGCCGTCGCGATCTGGTGGATCAGCCGGGAGGTTGGCGCGCTGCCGCCGGCGGGGACAGACGTGGCCCGCCTGACCTCTCTCGGGCTTGTGCTGGCCGGTCCGGCGACGTCGATCGGCGCGATCATGGCGCTGGCATGGTGGCCGCGTCTCGTGGGCCTCGTGGTGGCCGGCGGCCTGGCCGCATCGGTGCTGATCGGTCGCTCGCTGGTCGGCTGAATTGACATCGACGTAGCCTCGCTGCGACCATCCGATCCCGTCCCGATGAGTCGTCCGGGCGGGTTTGTCGTTGTATGGAGCCGAGCACGTTGTTCCAACCGGTCGCGAGCAAGCTGGACGTCCCCGCGCTCGAGCGCGAGGTGATCGCTCGCTGGCGCGAGAGAGACACGTTGGCCCGCTACCTGGGACGCAACGCCGGCTCCGAGCGGCGGTTCAGCTTCATCGACGGGCCCATCACCGCGAATAACCCGATGGGCGTCCACCACGCCTGGGGACGGACCTACAAGGACCTCTTCCAGCGCTACCACTCGATGCTCGGGGAGCGACAGCGTCACCAGAACGGCTTCGACTGCCAGGGCCTCTGGATCGAGGTCGAGGTGGAGCGCGAGCTCGGCTTCACGAACAAGCGCCAGATCGAGGAGTTCGGCATCGACCGCTTCGTCGACCTGTGCAAAGCGCGGGTGGAGAAGTTCGCCGGCATCCAGACGGAGCAGAGCAAGCGGCTCGGCTACTGGATGGACTGGGACAACAGCTACTACACGAACTCCGACGAGAACAACTACACGATCTGGGCGTTCCTCGCCGAGTGCCATCGCCGCGGGTTGCTGTTCAAGGGTCACGACGTCATGCCGTGGTGCCCGAGGTGCGCGACGGGCATCAGCAACATGGAGGCGGCCGAGGGCTACCGCGACGTCCAGCACCTCTCGGTCACCCTGCGCCTCCCGATCACGAGCGACGGGCACGACGGGGAGGATCTGCTGGTATGGACCACCACCCCGTGGACCCTGTCGAGCAACGTGGCCGCGGCAGTGCATCCGGACCTTGCCTACCAGCTGGTGGAAGGCCGCGACGGGCGTCGCTGGTGGGTGAGCGCCGGGTCGCGCGCGCGCGTGGCGGGCGATGCCGACGTACTGCGGTGAGGCGAGGGGCGCCGATCTCGTGGGGCTGACCTACTCCGGGCCGTTCGACGACCTGCCCGCGGCAGCCGGCGTCGAGCACCGCGTCATCCCGTGGGACGAGGTGTCAGATGCGGAGGGCACTGGCATCGTCCACATCGCTCCGGGCTGCGGCCAGGAGGACTTCGCGCTGTCCAAGGCCAACGGCCTCGCCGTCATCGACCCCATCGACGAGTTCGGCGTCTTCGGCGATCTCTTCGGCTGGCAGGCGGGCCGCGCCGCGGGGACCGGTGCGGACGGGTCGAACGACCTGGCGCGGGAGATCGCCACCGATCTCGAGCGCAAGGGGCTGCTCGTCGCGAAGGAGAGCTACGCGCACTCCTACCCGCACTGCTGGCGCTGCGGCACCCAGCTCCTGTTCCGGCTGGTCGACGAGTGGTTCATCGCCATGGACCCGCTGCGCGAGCCGATCAGCGCCTCGACGCGCTCGATGACCTGGCTGCCGCCGGGCATCGGGCTCGAGGAGCGCGAGCTCGACTGGCTGCGGAACATGGACGACTGGATGATCAGCAAGAAGCGCTACTACGGCCTGGCCCTGCCGATCTGGGAGTGCGCATCCTGCGGCGGCTTCGAGATCATCGGCTCGAAGGATGAGCTGCGGGAGCGCGCGACCGCGGGGTGGGACGCCTTCGAGGGGCACTCTCCGCATCGGCCGTGGATCGACGCGGTCGAGATCGCGTGCACCGCATGTGGAGCGACCGCGCGCCGGATCGCCGACGTGGGGAACCCGTGGCTCGACGCCGGGATCGTCGCGCTGTCGACGCTGGGCTGGAACACCGACCGGGCGTACTGGGAGGAGTGGTATCCCGCCGACTGGATCAGCGAGTCGTTCCCCGGCCAGTTCCGCAACTGGTTCTACGCGCTCCTGGCCGAGTCGACGGTGATGACCGGGCAGGCGCCGTCACGGGCGTTGTTCGCGTATGCGCTGCTCCTCGACGAGCACGGCGAGGAGATGCATAAGTCGAAGGGCAACTCCATCCCGTTCGACGAGGCGGCAGAGCAGATCGGGGCCGATGTCATGCGCTGGATGTACGCGTCGGCGAACCCGGCCACGAACCTGCGCTTCGGTTACGGGCCCGGCCACGAGGTCGTCCGGCGGTTCTTCCTGCCGCTGTGGAACACCTACGGGTTCTTCGTGACCTACGCGCGTCTCGACGGATGGACTCCGGACCAGGTCGACGGCGTGAAGACCGCACGCAGCCTGCTGGACCGATGGATCCTGTCGCGCCTGGACGGGCTGGTGGCCGAGGTCGGCGGCGGCGTTCGACGGCTACGACGCCATGCGCGCCGCGCGCGCGATCGAGACGTTCGTCGACGACCTCTCGAACTGGTACGTGCGCCGCAACCGGCGCCGCTTCTGGAAGGGTGAGCTCGACGCCGACAAGCGCGCCGCCTACTCCACGCTGCACGAGGTGCTCACCACGCTGTGCCGCCTGCTCGCGCCGATCGTCCCGCACCTCGCCGACGCCATGTGGGAGAACCTCGTCACCTCGGTTGACGCAACGCGACCCGACAGCGTGCACCTCGCCGAGTGGCCGGCGCCTGTCGCGGGTCGCCGCGACCCGCACATCGAGGCGGCGATCGAGCTCGGGCGCCGTACGGTGGCACTGGGGCGCTCGGCCCGGGCCGCGTCGGGCGTGCGGACCCGCCAGCCGCTGCGCGCGGTGCGGGTGAAGCTTCCCGCCGCCGCAAACGGGGCGCTGAGCCCCGACGCCTCGATCGACGCCGAGGTCCGGGCGCAGGTGCTCGAGGAGCTCAACGTCCGGGAGATCGAGCCGATCGACGACGAGGCGGAGATGGTCGAGCGCAGCCTCTACCCGCTCCTCCCGGTCCTCGGCCCGCGCCACGGCAAGGCCGTCGGCGCGATCATGGCCGGCGCCCGGGGAGGGGAGTGGCAGGCGAATGCGGACGGCACCGCCACCGTCGCGGGCATCGTCCTCCAGCCGGACGAGTTCGAGCTCACCGCCCGCGCGCGTCCGGGTCACGAGGTGGCCGAGGACGGTGATCTCCTCGTCGCGCTCGACACCGCGCTGGATCCGTCGCTCGAGGCCGAGGGACTGGCGCGCGAGGTTGCGCATCGGCTCCAGGCGATGCGCCGCGAGGCCGGTCTCGAGATCAGCGATCGAATCCGCGTCGCGATCGGGTGCGAGCCCGCGACGGCGCTGACGCTCGATCCGCATCGGGAGTGGCTGGCGGAGGAGCTGCTCGCGACCGACGTGACGATCGGTGCGGCGGGTGCCTTGCAGGACCCGCTCGCAACGGACACGCTCGAGGTCGGCGGCGCTTCGCTCGACCTGTCGCTCGCGCGGGCGTGAGGTCCGGCCCGTTCGAGCCGGCGGTCGGCTAGAGTGGCGTGATGGAGGCCACGACCGAGGCGCACGCGTCGCTGCGCCCGTCGATCGCCCTGGTGGTGACGGCGATCACGATCTACGTCGCCGACCAGGTCACCAAGGCCATCGTCGTCGCCAACCTCCAGGTCGGGGAGTACGTGTCGTTCCTCGGCGACCTCGTGCGCATCTGGTACGTCCAGAACAGCGGCGCCTCGTTCGGGCTCCTGCCCGGTGCGCTGTGGCTCTTCCTGCCGGTGACCGTCCTCGCGCTGATCATGGTCGCCTGGTTCCACCGCTCGCTTCGGGGGCGCACGCCGTGGATCCACGTGATCCTCGGCATGATCCTCGCGGGAACGGTCGGCAACCTCACCGATCGCCTGCGATTCGGCTACGTGGTCGACTTCGTCAGCGTCGGAATCGGGGACGTTCGCTTCCCGACGTTCAACGTCGCCGACGCCTCGCTCGTGGTCGGCATCATCCTGCTCGTCGGCTACCTGACGTTCACCGACCGCCCGAGTGCGGCCACGACCGACGTGTGAGCGTGACCGCCGAGGCCGGGCGCATTGTCGAGGGCCCGGCACCGCCCGGGCGCGTTGATCTGGCGGTGGCCGCAGTCGCGGAGATCAGCCGCGCCCATGCCCAGCGGCTGATCGGGGACGGTCGGGCATCGGTCGACGGGCGTCTCCGCCGATCGAACGACCGGCTTACCGGTGGCGAGGTCATCCGCGTGGAGCTCAGCGCCCCGGCGGACGACCGTCTCGAGCCTGAGTCCATCCCGCTGTCGATCGCCTACGAGGACAGCACGATGTACATCATCGACAAGCCCGCCGGGCTCGTCGTGCATCCCTCGGCCGGCCATCCGTCCGGGACCCTGGTGAACGCGCTTCTGGGGAGGGCGCGCGACCTCGGTGAGCCACTGCCGTCCATATCGGGTGTGGCACGACCCGGTATCGTCCATCGGCTCGACAAGGAGACGAGCGGCCTGATCGTGGTCGCCCGGACCGATGCCGCCCACGCCGCCCTCACTGCCCAGTTCGCAGCGCGAACGGTCGACAAGGAATACCTCGCCCTCGTCCGTGGCCAGCCGCCGGCGCCTCGGGGCCGCGTGGAGGCGCCCATCGGACGCGATCCGCGAGATCGGCAGCGCATGGCCGTCGTCGCCGGTGGTCGCGAGGCCGCCACCGAGTACGAGGTGCTCGCGAGCTCCACCGACCACGCGCTGCTCGCGCTTCGACCGCTCACCGGGCGCACCCATCAGCTCCGCGCGCACCTTTCCTACCTCGGGCTGCCCATCGTCGGCGACGTGCGCTACGGCGGCGGGGAGGGGCCGGGAGGGCTGCGGCGCCAGTTCCTCCATGCCGCCCGGCTCGGCTTCAGCCGGCCGTCGGACGAACGCCGGCTCCGCGCCTGGAGCGAGCTGCCTGAGGATCTCTCCGCGTCGCTTGCGGAGACCGAGATCACGCCACCGGCAGGCAGGCTGCCAGTCGGTGTCGGCGCCGAGGTGGAGCCGTGAGCCGCCGACGCGAGAAGCGGATGACGTTCCCGAACCCGCTGCTGGTCGTCGTCTCTGGGCCATCCGGCGTCGGCAAGAGCACGATCGTGGCGGAGCTGGCCCGCACCCGGCCCCAGGTGGTCCCGATCGTGACGGCCACGACCCGCGAGCGGCGGCCCAACGAGATCGACGGCGTGCACTACCACTTCCTCAGCGAAGAGGCGTTCCAGGATCTCATCGCCCGGGACGGGCTGCTCGAGCACGCCAACAACCACGGGCACTGGTACGGGACGCCGATCGACCAGGTGCGCGGCATCCTCGCGGCGGGTCGCGACGCCATCCTCACGATCAGCCCCGAGGGAGCGCGCAACGTCCGGCGACAGGTCCCCGACGCGCTGCTCATCTTCGTCATGCCGCCCTCCATGGACGACCTCGACGCCCGGCTCCGACGGCGCGGATCGGAGTCGGAGGCCAGCCTCGAGCGCAGGCGGAAGGATGCAGAGCGGTGGGTCGCCGAGGCGGGGGACTACGACCACGTGATCGTCAACGAGACCGGGCACCCGGAGGCGGCTGCCGAGCGGATCTGGGAGGTTATCCAGGCCGAGGCGCGTCGCGACCCGCCTCGCCGACCGCGTGTGTGAGGCCGGTCCGATGAGCGGCGGCCCGCGCACGGTGCGCGTCGCGGTCGATGCCATCGCCGACCGACCTGAGCGGACGTTCACCTACACGCTCCCGTCCGACATGGACGGCGCGCGGGCGGGGTCGCTGGTCCTCGTCCCGTACGGCCGCCGCCTGGCGCTCGGCTACCTGCTTCCTGGCGAGCCGGATGCGACGGAGGTGGTTCCGAAGCCGATCGAGGCCGTCGTGTCGAAGCCGATGCTCACAGACGAGCTCATGAGCCTGGCCGAGCAGATCTCAGCGTACTATCGCGCCCCGATCGGAACGACGCTGGCGGCGATGCTGCCTCCGGGCCTCGAGTCCCGCATCGAGCGGACTTGGATCGTGACCGACCCCGACGACCTCCCGGAGGAACTTCGTGGCCTGGCGGATGCCGACGGCCGGATCGCCGATCCCACGCTTCAGCGTCACGGCCCGAGGCGCGGCCGCGCCGCCTGGGTCGAACGGGTCCGCCGCTCCGGGGCGCTCCGAACCGAGTGGATGCTCCGCCAACCCGAGACGTCCGCCCGGCGGGTGCGCGTCCTGCGCCCCGTCGGCGGCGAGGTGGTCCCGCCGAAGAGAGCACCCCTCCAGGTCGCGCTCCTCGACGCGATCGCCGATGGAGAGCTCAGCCTGCCGGAGCTCGCGGAGCGTCTCGGGGTCGAGTCGGGACGGCTGCTGGGACCGGCTCGGCGCCTCGACGCGGACGGCCGAGCCACGCTGGCGTGGCGCGTCGAGGAGCGCGATCCGCTGGCTCATCGGGCGGTCGTCACCTCGGGCTCCGTGACGCTGGCGGACGAGCAGCGCGCCGCACTCTCGGCGATCAGGGGCCTGCCCCCCGGCCGCGAGCTCGTGCTGCAGGGCGTCGCCGCCTCGGGGAAGACGGACGTCTACCTCGCCGCGGTCGTGGAAGCCCTCGCCGCGGGCCGAGGAGCGATCGTGCTCGTGCCGGAGGTCAGCCTGGTGCCGCAGCTTGCCGACCGCGTGCGCGCGGTCGTCGGCGACACGCTGGCCGTGCTGCACTCCGGCCTCTCGGCGGGGGAGCGCCACGACGAGTGGCTTCGCATCCTCGGCGGCAACGCGCGAGTCGTCGTGGGCACCCGCAATGCCGTGTTCGCTCCGCTCGACGTCGGTCTCATCGTCCTGGACGAGGCGCACGAGGGCGGGTACAAGTCGGACCGCACGCCCCGCTACGACGCGCGATGGGTGGCTCGGCGGCGGGCGGTGGCCGCGGGCGCGGCCCTCGTGCTCGGCACGGCCACGCCCGACGTGGTGACCCTGGCCCGCGTCCGCGGCGGGCATGGGGAGCGGGCGCGGCTCGATGAGCGTCGGGTCGGTGGCGTGCCGGAGATCGAGCTCGTCGACATGCGGTCCGAGCTGTCCGGCGGCAATCGGTCGATCTTCTCGTCGGTCCTCGCCGACGGGCTCGCGACGCTGCGCCCCGGCCTCGAGCAGGCGGTCCTGGTCATCAACCGCCGGGGCGCGGCCACGTTCATCCTGTGCCGCGACTGCGGCGAGAGCCTGCGATGCCCCGACTGCGACCTTCCGTTCGTCTATCACCTGGCCGATGGATCTCTGCGCTGCCACCACTGCGGACGGAGGTCGGCACCGGTCGACCGTTGCCCGACGTGCGGCAGCGCGCGCATCCGCTACTTCGGGGCCGGCACCCAGCGCGTCGAGGCCGAGCTGAAGGGCCGGTTCCCGCACCTGCGCGTCGCGCGGCTCGACTCCGACGCCCTCGGCACGCGGCGTGGCTTCGAATCGGTCTACGACGAGTTCCGCGAGGGTCGCATCGACGTTCTGGTGGGGACGCAGCTCGCCGCGAAGGGCCTCGATCAGCCGACGGTGAGCCTGGCCGCGGTGGTGGCCGCGGATGTCACGCTCAACCTGCCGGACTACCGAGCTGCGGAGCGGACCTTCGCGTTGCTCGCCCAGGTGGCCGGGCGTGCGGGACGCGGGCCGCTGCCGGGGCGCGTGGTGATCCAGACGTACGCGCCGGGCCACTACGCCGTGCGGGCCGCCGCCGCCCTCGACGTCGACGGATTCGCCGACGAGGAGCTCCTCCGTCGCCGTCTCCTGGGCTATCCACCGTTCAGCGTCCTGGCGCGGCTGCTCGTCGCGGACCCCGACCGCGGAGCGGCGGAGGCCAGATCGCGCGAGGCCGCCGAGGCGGTGGCTGGGCCTGGCATCGAGGTTCTCGGCCCACAGCCGGCCTATGTGCCCAGACGCGCGGGGCGCTATCGGTTCGGTGTCGTCGTGCGCGCGCCCGACGCCGAGCGGCGTGCCGATGCCCTGGAACGGGTTCCTCCCGGCGTGGCCATCGACGTCGATCCCGAGTCGCTCCTGTGAGTCGGTACAATGCGGCCGCGATGGCCCTCCGACGCATCCTGACCGCCGAAGAACCGATCCTGCGCGAGCGCACCAAGCGCGTGTCGACGTTCGATGCCAGCCTGCATCGGCTCCTCGGCGACATGCTCGAGACCATGCGGGACGCCCCCGGCGTCGGCCTCGCCGCAAACCAGGTCGGCGTTCCGCTGCAGGTCGCCGTGATCGAGATCGACGGGAAGCTGACCGAGCTGGTCAATCCCGAGGTCGTGAAGGTGTCGGGGACGCAGCTGGATTGGGAAGGATGCCTCTCGATCCCCGGCTACGTCGCGGAGGTCGAGCGGGCCGAGCGCGTCACGGTGAAGGCACGCGACCGCGATGGCCGCCAGATCCGGGTGAAGGGCGAGGAGCTCATGGCGCGGGCGCTGCTGCACGAGATCGACCATCTCAACGGCCATCTCTACGTCGACTACCTCGACTCGCTCGAGGAGCTGGTGCGCGTTCGGGAGGCGGAGGAGGAGCTCGCCGAAGAGGCTACCGCGGTCGCCGAGTGACCAGCCTCGGACGCGTCTGCTTCCTGGGGACGGGGGCCTTCGGGGTCCCGCTGCTCGCGCGCGTCACGGAGATGGCCGACGACCTGCTGGTAGTGAGCCAGCCCGATCGCCCGGCGGGGCGCCGGCTCCAGCTTCGGGCGACCCCGATCGCATCGATGGCCCGCGAGACCCAGCAGCGCGTGGTGACGCCTGCACGTCTCCGATCCGAGGAGGCACGCGCCGCGATCCGCGACTTCCAGCCCGACGGCCTGCTGCTCGTGTCGTACGGTCAGCTCGTCCCTGCCGACCTGCTCGAGCTCGCGGAGCGCCCGCCTCTCAACGTCCACCCATCGCTGCTGCCGCGGCATCGGGGCGCCGCCCCGGTGGCGAGCACCATCCTGGCGGGCGATCCCGCGGCCGGCGTGTCGCTCATGGTCATGACCGAGCAGCTCGACGCCGGTCCGGTCGTCGCACAGTGGGAGTTCCCGCTGGGTGGGCGCGAGACCACACCCGAGCTCGAGACGATCCTGGCGGACCTTGCGGAGGAGCACGTGCCGCCCGAGCTCGAGCGATGGGCGTCGGGCGACATCGAGACCCTTCCCCAGGACGAGCGGGCCGCGACGCTGATCCGCCCGTTCACCCGTGCCGACGGCTTCATCGACTGGCGCCGTACTGCGGTCGAGATCGATCGGCAGGTTCGTGCGCTTCAGCCATGGCCGGGGGCATGGACCACGATCGACGGTCGCCGCCTCCACGTACGTCGCGCCCACCCGGTGACCGGCATCGACGACGTTCCGATCGGGGCGCTGCTCCCGGGGGAGGTCCCGTGCGTGGCGTGCGGCACCGGGGCCCTCGCGCTCGAGATCGTCCAGCCCGAGGGCCGCCCTTCCATGGCGGCCGATGCATGGCGCCGCGGCCTTCCCCGTGAGCACGTGATCGTCGGCGGGGGGCGCCCCGACGAGGTCGCCCGCTAGATCCGGATATACTCCGCTCACCCTCCGGAGGTGGGTGATTCAACGATGTTCTTCGACCCGATCTACATCTTCCTCGTTCTCATTCCCACGCTGGCGATCACCGGCTGGGCGACGTGGCGCGTGAAGTCGACCTATGCCAAGTGGTCCAAGGTGGACTCCGGCTTGAACCTGGACGCCTTCGACTTCGCGCGGCAGCTGCTCGATCGACAGGGCCTGCACAACGTGAAGATCGAGCCGATGCCCGGCCAGCTCACGGATCACTACGACCCGCGCGGCCCGGTGCTGCGCGTGAGCACGAGCGTTGCCGACGCGTCGGCGCTGAGCACGGCCGGCGTCACGAGCGCCACGCCGCGGCTGTCGGTCGCCGCCGCGGCCGTCATCGCCCACGAGGTGGGCCACGCCCAGCAGGACGCGGACGGCGACACGGCGATGAAGCTGCGACAGGCGATCGTGCCGGCCGCCCAGTTCGGGTCGAGCATCGCCCCGTGGCTCATCCTCGCCGGGTTCTTCACCCAGATCACCGGCCTGGCCGTCGTGGGCCTCATCGGCTTCGGCCTGGCTGTCCTGTTCACCTTCGCGACGCTCCCCGTCGAGATCGGCGCGTCGGGCAAGGCTCTGGCGTACGTGAACGGCCTCGGCCTGGTCGGGGACAGGCAGCAGGGGGCGCGCGACGTCCTCAAGGCCGCGGCCTGGACGTACGTCGCCGGAGCACTCACCGCGCTGCTCACGTTCCTGTACTACGTGTTCCTCATCTTCGGGCGCCGTGACTGACCTTTCGATCGCCGGCCCGGCGCCGGCGGTCAGCGAAATCGGACGCCCCCAGCTCGCCGCGTGGCTCGCCGCCCGCGGCGAGCCGTCGTACCGGGCCGGCCAGATCCTCGCCGGGGCGCATCGGCCCACGGTCGACGGCTTCGAAGGCCTCAGCGAGCTGCCCCGCGAGCTGCGCCAGGAGCTCGACCGGTCGCTGCGCTTCAGCACCATCGTGGCGAGCCACGTCATCGGCGCGGACGCCGGGCTCACCGCGAAGGCCGTCCACGAGCTGGCCGACGGGCAGCGCATCGAGTCGGTCCTGATGCGGTACCCGGCTCGCGGCGGGCGCGTGGCACGAACCACGATCTGCATCAGCTCGCAGGCGGGATGCGCGGTCAACTGCCCGTTCTGCGCGACCGGCCAGGCCGGCTTCGGCCGCCAGCTCACCCCGGGCGAGATCGTCGACCAGGTCCTGCACTGGCATCGACCGCCATGGAATGCCCTCGGTGACGACCCGGCCGGCCACTACAACATCGTCTTCATGGGCATGGGGGAGCCGCTGAACAACGCCGACCGCGTGTTCGAGGCGGTGCGGCTGCTCAACGACCCCGAGCGGCTCGGGATCGGCGCGCGGCACCTCACCGTCTCGACCTCCGGCGTGGTGCCCGGGATCGACCGCATGATCACCGAGCTGCCGCAGGTGAACCTGGCGATCAGCCTGCATGCCGCGACCGATGCGCTCCGCGACGAGCTCGTGCCGATCAACCGCAAGTGGCCGGTCGCCGAGGTGATCGCCGCCGGCCGTCGCTTCGCGGCCCGCACCCGCCGACGGGTGAGCCTCGAGTACGTGATGATCGACGGGCTGAACGACACCGACGCACAGGCCGATCGCCTCGCCGATCTCATGCGCGGCTGGCGGACGCACCTCAACCTCATCCCGCTCAACCCGACGCCGGGATCAGCGTGGAGCGGCACGTCGATGCCGGCGATCGAGCGCTTTGCCACCCGCATTCGTGCGACCGACGCCACGGTAACCATCCGCGACACCCGTGGTCGCGAGATCGATGCCGCCTGCGGCCAGCTCCACGCCCAGCTCGCGGGTCGCTCGCTGCCGACCGCCGGAGCCGCGCCCCCGGCCAGGGCACAGGCGGCTCGCCGATGAGCCATCCGCACATCAGCGCCAGCATCCTCACCGCGGACTTCGGCCGTCTCGGCGATGACGTGTCGCGGGCAGCCGCCGCCGGCGTCGACTCCATTCATCTCGACGTCATGGACGGCCACTTCGTCGACAACCTGACGTTCGGCCCGGTCGTCGTGGGGGCCGTACGGGACCGGACCGACCTGCCGTTCCACGCTCATCTCATGATCGAGCATCCGCTCGCCTACGCCGACCGCTTTGCGGAGGCCGGGAGCGACCTCATCGTCTTCCACATCGAGGCTGCGGACGAGGTCGATGCCACGCTCAAAGCCATCCATGCGGCAGGGAAGCGACCCGGCCTGGCGCTCAACCCCGAGACCGCGGCGGACGCCGTCCTCCCGTGGCTCGAACGCATCGATCTTCTCCTGGTCATGACGGTCCACCCCGGATGGGGCGGCCAGGCATTCATCGACGACATCCTCCCGAAGCTCCGCGACCTCCGTGCCGAGATCGACCGTCGCGGACTCGACCTTCCGATCGGCGTGGATGGCGGGGTCAACCTCGACACCATCGCCCGCGCGGTCGGCGCCGGCGGCGAGGTGATTGTCGTGGGCAGCGGGCTCTACCACGATGCGGGCGATCTTGGGCCCACCGTCGAGGCCCTCCGTGCGGCAGCTGCCGACGCGCCAGAGGAGCCCGACTGACCGATGCGCTCCATCCGTGCGCCCCGATTCGCCGTGGTGGCGATCCTCCTGGCCGCCTGCTCCGGTCCGGTTCTGCCGACGCCCGAGCCGACCCCCGTGCCGCCACGCGATGTGGTGGTGCGCGTGACGCAGCTCGGCGACGAAGCGCCTCTCGAGGGGGCCACCGTGAGCGCGGAAGGCACCTCGGTGATGACCGACGCCACCGGCAGCGCCACGCTCACGCTCCTGTCCGGCGCGACGGTCAGCGTCGAGCTGGCCGGGCACGACCCGGCATCGGCCCCCGTTCCCGACGAGGGTGACATGACGTTCGGGCTCCGCAGCAACGTGGCAGCGGGGACGATCACCGACGAGGCGGGGGAGCCCGTCCATGGCGCACGCGTCTTCGTCGACGGATCCGATGTCGTGGCCGTCAGCGACAGCGACGGCGCATACAGTCTCGCCGATGTGCCCGAGGGCGCAACGCTCGTGGTGAAGCGGCCCGGATACCGCCTGGCCGAGGTCGAGACCGGCGCCAGCCTGGCCATCGATGTCGGCCTCGAGGCGTTCGAGGCGCGCGCGCTATACGCCCCAGCGGCGGTATTCGAGACCGCCGGCCGCCTCGACGAGATGCTCGAGCTCCTCGACAGCACAGAGGCGAACGCCATGGTCATCGACGTCAAGGAGACCGACGGGCGACTCTACTGGGCCACCGACCTCGAGGCCGCCGCCGAAGTCGGCGCTATTCGCGACGCACCGGTGTTCGACCTCGAGGAGCTCCTGCCGATGCTCAAGGAGCGCGGCATCTACACCATCGCCCGCATGGTTTCCATGAAGGACAACACGTCGGCCGCGGCCCGACCCGAGCTGGCGGTCCGCAACCTGGCGACGGGGGAGCCGTGGCGCGACAACATCGGCGGCGCCTGGCTGGACCCATCGGCGCCCGGGGTGGGGGAGTACCTCGCCTCGATCGCCGGCGACCTCGCGGCGAAGGGTTTCGACGAGGTCCAGCTCGACTACATCCGCTTCTACAGCGACGGACCCTACGACCTCGCTGATACGAACCTGCCCAACACGCAGTCGTTCCGGCTCCCGGCCATCCAGCGCGTCTTTCGAGTCGTGAGCGAGGAGCTGGCGGCGACCCGCACGTTCCTCGGCGCCGACGTGTTCCCGATCAGCTTCATCGTGCCCGACGACCAGGGGATCGGGCAGCGTCCGGAGGTGATCATGCCGTACGTCGACTACTTCTGCCCGATGGTGTACCCGTCGCACTACGGACCCGGCGTCTTCGGCTTCCCGGTCCCGAACGATCATCCCTACGAGGTCATCGACGAGACGCTCCAGATCATGAACGAGCAGGCCGAGGGGCTGCCGGTCGTCATCCGGCCCTGGATCCAGGACTTCGGCTTTGGCGACTTCCCGCCCTACACCGCGGACCAGGTGCTTGGCCGAGATGGCCGCAGCGGCCGAAAACGACGCGGCGGGGTGGATGATCTGGAACGCTCGCGCCACGTTCACCGAAGCGGCGCTTGCCGCGCCGCGCGAGGGCGAGGACGCCGGACCGACCACACAGGCCGCCGGCGCCAGCGCGTCACCGGCACCTTCCGCATCGCCGTGAGGATCGTCGTGCAGCGAGCGAGCCGGGCTTCGGTCTCCGCTAGCAGCGAAGTGCTCGGGAGCATCGGTTCCGGGGCGGTCGTGCTCGTCGGCATTGGGCGAGGGGACACGCCGGACGTCGTGGATCGCATGGCCGACAAGCTCGTCGGGCTGCGCTACTTCCGCGACGAAGACGGACGGACAAACCTGTCCATCGCCGACGCGGGGGGCTCCTTCCTCGTCATCAGCCAGTTCACGCTGTACGCCGATGTCAGCCGTGGCCGCCGCCCGGGCTTCACGGACTCGGCACCGCCCGAGCAGGCCGTCCCGCTGGTCGATCGCTTCGCAGAGCGGCTGCGGTCGAGCGGCCTTCGTGTCGAGACAGGGCGCTTCGGTGCGGAGATGGCCGTCGAGCTCGTGAACGACGGACCGTTCACGCTGGTCGTCGATTCGGAAGAGCGATCAGGGCCGGGATAGCACGACGCCCGCGTTCGTCGACGCGGACGTATCGGTCCTGGCGGAAGTCGTAGACGTAGATGCGCTGCGCCGCGAGAGGCTAGATCTTCTGGGCGGTCCGGCGGCAGCGGCTGCAGGCCTTCACCTTGACGGTGCGGCCGTCGCGGGTGAGCGTCATCGGCTGCAGGTTCGGCAGCCATCGACGGAGGGCGCGCTTGCGGTTCATGCCGACCGACTGGGCGTTCCAGCCGGTGATCGGGCGCTTGCCGCAGACGTCGCACACGCGAGCCATGATCGAGGGGTCTCCAACTCACACAAAGGCCGGCGCTGTCCGCGCCGGAACGGGTCGGATGGTAGCACGCTAGGATCGGCCCATGCAATCGAGCCGGGGTCTGGGGCCGGACGACCTCGACCGGCCGATCCGCACCGTCCTGCCCGCGCTGTCCCGCGGCGCCGCGGCTTTGGCCAGGGTCGGAGTCATCACGCCACGCGAGGCGCTGTGGTACTTCCCGTTCCGCTACGACGACTTCAGCGAGCTCCGCACCCTGCGTGAGCTCCTCCCCGACGAGAAGCAGTCGGCCCGGGTGCGCGTCGAGGCGGTGCGGGTCGAGCCCGGATTCCGTCGGAAGCCGCAGCGCGTGGTCGCCCAGCTCTCCGACGACGATGGCGGGAGCGGCGAGGCCATCTGGTTCGGGCGCCGCTTTGTCGAGCGCCGCCTGAGCGTGGGGGACGAGCTGGTCATGTCGGGCAAGGTGTCGATTCGCGGCTGGCGGCCGCAGTTCACCTCTCCCGAATTCAGTGCCGTGGGCCGAGAGTCGGTCCACACCGCCCGGGTGGTGCCTGTGTACCACCTCAGCGCGGGGATCACCCAGAAGCGGCTCCGCGAGCTCCTTGCCCGCATCCTGGAGGCAGCGTTGCCGGCGGTCGAGGACCCCCTGACCGATGCCGAGCGCGGTAACCTCGCACGCCTCGACGACGCACTGCGCACCGCGCACTTCCCGGAGGATGCGGCCGACGTCCCCGCCGCACTCGATCGACTCGCGTTCGACGAGCTCCTCGCGCTCCAGCTGACCCTGGCCCAGGCGCGTGCCGCCCGGGCGTCGCTGCGCGCGCCGGCGATCGACACGCCGGCCGACCTGCGGCAGGAGATCGTGGTTGGCCTGCCGTTCGCGCTGACCGGCGATCAGGCCGCGGCCGTCGACGAGGTCCTCGGTGACATCGTTGCCGAGCGGCCCATGCGGCGCCTGCTCCAGGGTGACGTCGGGAGCGGAAAGACTGCAGTGGCCGCGGTCGCGCTGGCCGCTGCCGTTCGCGGTGGCTGGCAGGCGGCCCTCATGGCGCCCACCGAGCTGCTGGCGCGGCAGCACCACGCCGGCCTGGCACCGCTGCTCGGCGCGCTCGGCGTGCGAGCCGAGTTCCTGTCGGGCTCGCTCGGGGCGCGCCAGAAGCGGGAAATCCACGATGCCATCGCCGCGGGCGAAGCCGAGGTCGTCATCGGCACCCACGCCGTCATCAGCGATGCGGTCGAGTTCGAGCGCCTCGCGCTGGTCGTGGTGGACGAGCAGCACCGGTTCGGGGTTGGTCAGCGTGCAGCCCTCCAGGCCAAGGGCGCCGGCGGCGAGCCGCACCTGCTTGCCCTGACCGCGACGCCCATCCCGCGGACGCTGGCCCTCACCGTGTACGGCGACCTGTCGATCTCGACGATCCGGGAACTTCCGCCCGGGCGCCAGCCGATTCGGACCGAGGTGCGAACGCGGGCGGCGCTGCCGAAGATCCAGTCGTTCATCGCGGCGGAGGCGGCCGAGGGACGTCAGACCTTCGTGGTCGTGCCGCTCGTGCTCGAGTCCGAGGCGCTCGAGGCCGCGAGCGTCGACGCCGAGGCGGAGCGGTTGCGTGCCGCGCTCCCACAGCTCCGGATCGGCGTGGTCCACGGGCAGCAGCGATCGGACGTCCGCGACACGACGATGGCGAGCTTCGCGGCCGGGGACCTCGACGTCCTGGTGGCGACGACGGTCATCGAGGTCGGGATCGACGTCCCCACGGCGAGCGTGATGCTCGTCGAGGACGCCGAGCGCTTCGGGCTGGCACAGCTGCACCAGCTCCGCGGGCGTGTCGGGCGCGGAGCGGATCGGTCGTTCTGCATCCTCGTCTCGGACGCTACCGACGAGGTTGCGCAACGCAGGCTCGAGGTCGTGCGGGGATCGACTGATGGATTCGAGATCGCCGAGGCCGATCTTGCGCTGCGTGGCGCCGGCAACCTCCTCGGCACCCGTCAGTCGGGCCTCCCCCCGCTCCGCGTCGCCTCCCTGTTCGAGCCGCGCCATCTCCAGCTGGCCGAGCGCGCTCGGACCCTGGCCGATGCGATCGTCGACGGCGACCCGGAGATCGCCGGACGGCCCGAGCTCGCCCGCCTGAAGGACGCATTCGCGCCCGCCGAGGCCGAGGGCGACGCGGCCTGATGCGCATCATCGCCGGCTCCGCGAAGGGCACGACGCTGGTGGCGCCGCGCGGAGCCGCGACGAGGCCCATCACCGATCGCGTCAAGGAGACGCTCTTCGGCATCCTCGGGGAGCGGGTCTCGGGCGCGCGGGCGATCGATCTGTATGCAGGGTCGGGGGCGATCGGGATCGAGGCACTGTCGCGCGGAGCCGCGACGGCGGACTTCGTTGAGCGCGATCACGCCGCGCTCAAGGCGCTGCGCGCGAACCTGGAGCGCAGCCACCTCGCCGACCAGGCACGCGTCCACGGCGGCGACGTGCTCTCGGTCCTCGGGCGGGAGACCGGTCCGTGGGACCTCGCCTTCCTGGATCCGCCGTACGAGACGCGTGATATCGTGGCGCCGCTCGAGGCGCTGATTCCGCGGTTGGTCCCGGGATCGACCGTCGTGATCAAGCACTTCTGGCGCTCCGCGCCGCCCGAGGTGGGTGCCCTGCGACAGGTGCGCCAGCGCCGCTTCGGCGAGACGACGCTGACCTTCTGCGAGGTGGTGACGGCATGACCAGGATCGCGGTGTTCCCCGGCTCCTTCGACCCGATGACGAACGCCCACCTCGACGTGGCGCAGCGTGCCGCACGGCTGTTCGACCGGCTCGTGATCGGGGTCCTGAACAACCCCAAAAAGCACCCCCTGTTCGACATCGACGAGCGGGTCGATCTAATCCGTCGGTGCGTGGCCGACCTCGGTGACTCCGTCGACGTCGCGGCCTTCGAGGGGCTGACGGTCGAGTTCGCGCGCGCGAGTGGCGCGGGTTTCATCGTCCGCGGCCTGCGGGCGGTGAGCGACTTCGAGGCCGAGCTCCAGATGGCGCTCACCAACCGCAAGCTGGCTCCGGAGGTGGACACCGCGTTCCTCATGAGCGCCCTCGAATATGGGTACGTCAGCTCGTCGCTCGCGAAGGAGGTCGCGCAGTTCGGCGGCGACGTCGGCGCCATGCTTCCAGGCCCTGTGGCGGAGGCGCTCGCCATCCGTCTGGGAAGCGGCCCGCGCGTATAATCCGGCCAAGGAGGGCCCTGGTCACGGACATCATCTTCCTCGTCGAGCGGCTGGAGTCGCTGGTCGCTGCCGGCAAGAAGCTTCCCCTCACGAACAACGTGGTCCTCGACCAGGCCACCGTGCTCGAGCTCATCGATCAGCTGCGAGTCGCGGTGCCCGACGAGGTGCGCCAGGCCCGGCGGATCACCGAAGAGGCCGACCGCATTACCGATCGCGCGCGCGAGGAGGGCGACACGGTCGTGGCGCGCGCCCAGGAGCAGGCCGCGCAGATGCTCGAGGAACGCGAGCTCGTGCGCGCGGCGCAGGTGCGCGCGGCAGAGATCATCGAGAAGGCCCAGGGCGAGGCGCGCGAGGTCCGACGCGGCGCCGACGAGTACGCCGCCGGGGTGCTCATCCGTCTCGAAGGCGAGTGCATCAAGGCACTCACCAGCATCAAGCGCGGCATCGACATGCTCGACGAGCGCCACCGTCCGGCGTCGAACGACGGCTCGACTCCCGTCGACGCGGCACCGCTCGAGGTCGATCCCGAGGAGCAGGCCCCGGCCACGCCCCGGCCGTGACCTCGTTCAACGTCGCCGGGCTCCTTGCCGAGCCGCCGGGCGCGACGCGCAGCATCCAGCTCAGCGACCATCACGTCGCGCTCGGTCCCGACGTCGAGCTGGCCGGCCCGATCGACGCGGAGCTCCGGCTGCAGCGAACGAACCGCGGGATCCTCCTGCACGGGGAGGCGCGGGCCACCCTGCGACGGACGTGCGCCCGCTGCACCGACCCGTACCTCGAGGAGGTGCGCGTGAGCCTCGACGAGGAGTTCCTCCCGAGCGTCGATCCGACCACGGGCTTGCCGGTCCCCGTCGACGAGGAGGACGGGGCCCCTCTGCGCATCAACCTGCGCCACGAGATCGAGCTCGACGGGATCCTCCACGACGAGCTGGTGCTGACCGAGCCGATGCATCCACTGTGTCGCCCCGATTGCCCGGGCCTCTGCGTCGAGTGCGGTGAGCGGCTCGACGCCGGTGATCACCGCCATGACCCGACCGACATCGATCCGCGCCTGGCCGGCCTCGCGGCACTCCTGGGCGACGGCGGCGCAGAGGAGCCATGATGTCCGAGGGCGGGTTCGCGAGCCGGCCCCTCGATCGCTATACTGCGGCGTCCCCCTACACATGGTTCAAGGAGTTTCCGCGTGGGCGTCCCCAAGCGAAAGGTCTCGAAGGCGCGCCAGGGCGAACGCCGTGCGCACCTCGCCATCAGCGCTCCGTCGCTGGTCGAGTGTGAGCACTGTCACGAGCTGCATCGCGCCCACCACGCATGTCCGACGTGCGGCTGGTACAACGGCCGCGAGGCCGTGACGATCGAGCCCGTCGGTCCGGCCGAATCCCAGCAGTCCTAACGGACCGATGCGCATCGCGGTCGATGCGATGGGCGGCGACCACGCCCCTCGCGAGATCGTCCGCGGAGCTCTCGACTACGCGATCAGCAGCCCCGATGAGGTGATCCTCGTCGGGGCGTCGGCTGCCATCGAGCGGGAGATCACCGACTACGGGCGCGGCCGCCCCGGCAACGTCAGCGTCGTCGAGGCGCCGCAGGTCATCGAGATGGGGGAGCATCCCGCCGCCGCCCTGCGGACGAAGAAGGGCGCCTCCATCGTGGTCGCCACGAACCTCGTGCGCGACGGCCATGCCGACGCGGTGGTCAGCGCGGGCTCGACGGGCGCCACGATGGCGGCCGCGGTCTTCCGCCTTGGCCGAATCGCCGGCATCGATCGGCCGGCGCTCCCGGCGCACTTCGTGACCGCCACCGGTCCGGTCGTGCTGCTCGACGTCGGCGCCAACATGGATTCCGACGCCGAGAACCTCGTCCAGTTCGCGGCCATGGGCGCCATCCTCGCCGAGCACGTGCTCAAGGTGTCGAACCCGCGCATCGGTCTGCTCAACATCGGGGAGGAGACCGAGAAGGGCGACGACCTGGCCCGCGAGGCGCACGCCAGCCTGGCATCGCTTGACGTGCGGTTCGTGGGCAACGTCGAGGCGCAGGACGTGATCGCCCACCGCGCCGACGTGGTCGTGTGCGACGGCTTTGTCGGCAACGTCGTCATCAAGTTCTTCGAGGGCCTGACGACCTACATCTTTCGATCGCTGCGCGAGGATCTTCAGCAGGGGATCGTCGCTCCGGTCGCGCTGCTCGCGCTCAAGCCCGGCTTCGATCGACTCCGCGCCCGGTTCGACTACGAGCGATTCGGCGGCTCACCGCTCCTCGGGGTGCGCGGCGTGAGCGTCGTCACGCACGGGCGGGCCCGCGCGCGAATGATGGAGAACGCCTTGCGCGTGGCGTCAGAGGCGGCGCACGCCGACGTGCCCGGGCTCATCGTCGAATGGACGCGCGAGCATCCAGCCCTCGCCCACCAGGGCGTCCGGGACCGCCTCGCGGCCCGGCTGCGCCGCGAGCGCCAGAAGGCCGGATGAGCCCGGGAACCCGCACCGCGCGACGCGCAGCGGACCCCGGACTCGTCGGGAGACGGCTTGCGCTCTTCGCCCTGTTCGAGGCGGAGTTCCGCCCCGGGACCGCATCCGCCGCGCTCGAGCGTCTCGCCGCCGAGCGAGGAGTATCCGAGAAGGTGCGCGACCACGCCGAGCAGATCGTCGTCGGGGTGGATCGGCATCGAGCCGAGCTTGATGCTCGAATCGAGCGCGAAGCGCCGCAGATCCCGGTCGCCGAGCTCGGCCGAGTGGAGCGTACGATCCTCCGGAGCGCCCTATACGAGGTGCTATACTCCGCCGCGACCCCGAGCGGGGAGACGATGCGAGATGCCGTATCCCTCGCCCGGATCTACGCCGGCGACGCGGCCCGACGCCTCGTCAACGGCGTGTTAGGAAGCGTTTCCAGATCGGGTGGAGGAGCCTGAGCTCGTGAGTGACGGGACCACGTTCGAACGTCTCAAGAAGATCATCGTCGAGCAGCTTGGCGTCGACGAGGATGAGGTCACCCCCACGGCCTCCTTTGTGGAGGATCTCAACGCCGACTCACTCGACCTGGTCGAGCTCATCATGAGCCTCGAAGAGGAGTTCGGGATGGAGATCTCCGATGAGGATGCCGAGCGCATCCAGAAGGTCTCCGACGCTGTCGAGTTCATCGAGGAGCATCAGTAGCCGTCGCGTCATGGAAGCTCCGCTCGCCGATGAGCTGGGCGAGCGCCTCGGCATCATCCTGCGAGACCCCGAGCTGGTTCAGCAGGCCTTCGTGCACAGCTCCTATCTCAACGAGAACCCGGGCGCCGTCGTCGGGCACAACGAGCGCCTCGAGTTCTACGGTGACGCGGTCATCGGCCTCGTCGTGAGCCGCCTCCTCTACGACCGCTATCCCGACGAGGACGAGGGCTTCCTCACCGCCCGTCGTGCCGCCCTCGTGAACCGCGAGGCGCTGGCAGCCATGGCCCTCGACCTCGGCTTCGATCGCTATCTGCATCTCGGGCGTGGCGAGTCGGTGGGCGGTGGCGCGACGCGGCCATCGCTGCTGGCGGCCAGCTTCGAGGCGCTCGCCGGCGCCGTCTCGCTGAGCGAGACCCCCTCGACGACGATGGCCGTCCTCACCCGGCTCTTCGAGCCGCGCCTGCAGGCCCTGTCCGAGATCGCCGGACCGCCGAAGTCCGCGAAGTCGAGGCTCCAGGAGTGGAGCCAGCGACACCATGGCGTGAAGCCCAGCTACCGCCTGGTCCGGACATCGGGCCCGCCGCACCAGCAGGAGTTCGAGATCGACGTCGTCCTCGATGGCCGTCGCCTCGCCTCCGGATCGGGTTCGAGCCGGCAGCGGGCGGAGGAGAGCGCCGCCCGCGACGCTCTCGGGGTCCTCGACGCGGACGACCAGGCGCGCACGCCGCGATGAGCCGCCTGAAGGAGCTGCGGCTCCACGGATTCAAATCCTTCGCCGATCCGACCCGCTTCGTCTTCGAGCCAGGCGTCAACGCCGTGATCGGGCCGAACGGCTCGGGCAAGAGCAACATGGCCGATGCGGTGCGCTGGGTCCTCGGCGAGCAGTCGAACCGGTCGCTGCGCACCCGTCGCTCCGACGACGTCATCTTCGCGGGGTCCGAGCAGCGCCGAGCCCAGGGCATGGCCGAAGCGATCCTGACGCTCGACAACTCCGACGGATGGCTTCCGATTGAGTTCAGCGAGGTCGCCATCGGGCGTCGGGCATATCGGTCCGGCGACAGCGAGTACCTCATCAACGGTGCGCGCGCTCGTCTGCGCGACGTCACCGAGCTGCTGGGCGAGGGACGCCTCGGCGCCAACGAGCTCGTCGTGGTCGGGCAGGGAACCGTGGACGCGGCGCTGTCGCTGCGGCCCGAGGAGCGGCGCCAGCTGTTCGAGGAGGCCGCCGGCGTCAAGGGCCTCCAGGTCCGCCGGAACGAGGCGTCGGTTCGGCTGACGCGCGCCGGCGAGAACCTCGCCCGCGTCAACGATCTCGTGGCCGAGCTCAAGCCCCAGGCCCGACGCCTTGCCCTCCAGGCCGAGCACCAGCAGCAGCACGACACGCTCGGAGCGCGGGCGCGGGCGCTCGTCATCGCGTCGCATGACCGGCGTGAACGTCGGGCACGGGAGCTCCTCGGGGAGGCTCGCCGCGCGGCAGCGCTGGCCGAGTCACAACTGGCGGCCTACCGGGAGTCGCGCGAGGCCACGCGACGCGAGATCGCGGCCGCCGAGGAGCGCTACTGGCAGGCCGAAGAGGCGGCGCGCGAGGCGGCACGAGGCCGCGAGGCCACGCGCGAGGCGCTCATCCGCAGCGAGGGCCGTCTCGAGGCGATCGACACGCGGCTGCGCGAGCTGGTCGTCGCCATCGAGGCGGACGAGCAGCGACTGGCGGTGGCGCGGCGGGCCCTCGACGAGAGCGACGACGAAGCCGGCGCCCAGGCCTCGGCCGCGGTGAGCCGCGCGGCGGCGGCGGAGGATGCCTGGCGCGTTGCGGTGGCCGAGCTGGCCGATGCGGATGCGAAGCTCCTGGAGGTCGAGCAGGCGGTGGCGGACGCTCGCGCCCTGGAAACCGATCGCATCGTGGCGGCGGCGCGGTCCGCCGAAGAGGCGACGCGACGGACGACTCGGCGTGAGCAGGCCCAGGCCGAGGTCGACCGGCTCAGCGAGGAGCACCGGCAGGCGGAGGCCGCACGGGCGACGGCGCTGTCGAACCGGGACAACGCCGAGCGCGACGCCGAGGGCGCATCGTCGGCACTCGTCCGCGCGGCGGAGGATCGGGATGCGGCGCAGGTCGCGGCAGACGATGCACGACAGCGCGCCGTCGAGCTCGCGGAGCGGCTCCGAGCGTTGCGTGCCGAGCTCTCGGCGGCGGAGGAGCCTCACGACGCCGCCAGCCGCCTCGGCCGCCGCCTGGCATCGGCCGGGTGGGCACCGCTCCTCGACGCGCTCGCCGCTCCCGAGGAAGCGTGGGCCGCGATCGAGGCCGTCGTCGGCGGTGAGCTCGAGGGAGCCCTGCTGTGGGCAGACGCCGATCCCACGGCCGAAGTCGGCGGCGCACGGGGCTCGGCACGACTTCTCGTGTCCGGGAATGGGAACGACACCGGTCGCGCGGCGGCACTCGCCGCGGTGCGTGGCGAACGGACGCTCGCGGACTGGGTCGGCGTGCCTGACCCGCCGCTCGCGTTCAGCCGCGCGGCGATCGCGCCCGACCTTACGGGCCTTCTCGCGGGCTGGCGCGACCTGCCGGCCGGATGGTGTGCGGTCACGCCCGATGGAGACCTCGCCGACGCGCGAGGCGTCGTCGTCCTTCGCGGACGCGGCGACCCGCCCGGAGGAGCCTCTGCCCGCGCCCATGCGCGCCAGCGAGAGCTGCGGACCGCGGTCGCCGGCCTCGAGGCCGAGGCGACGGCCGCGCAGGAGGCCGCTCATCAGACCGCCGAGCGGCTGCGTCGCGCACGAGACGCGCATGTCACCGGAGTCTCCGCGCTCGAGGCGGCCGAGCAGACGGCCCGCCGCGCCCGTGACGAGCTCGACGCCGTGGCCTCTACCACCACGCGCCTCGAGGAGCGCATCGCCGCCGCACGCGATGAGCTCGAAGGGCTCGAGGGTGCAGCCGACGAAGCGGCGCCCGCCGCCTCGGCCGGTGTCGACGAGCTGGACCAGCTCCAGCGTACGGCCGGACTGGCTCGGGCGCAGCGCGACGAGCTCGCGACCGCGCGGGACACGGCTCGCGAGGCGTGGACCGCGACCCGAACCGAGGCCGAGGCGCTTGAGACCTCGACGGCGACCCGCCGGCGCGACCGTGGCATGCATGAGGCGGCGATTGCCCAGATCACCGCGGCGCTGCCCATCCGCCGCGCCTCGCAGGAGTCGCTGGATGTCGAGCGGGCGGAGGTGGCGTCGGGGACCGACGAGGCGCGACGGGCCGACCGTGAGGCGGTGGAGGCGGCGGATCGGGCCGAGTCCGAGCGCGGTGCCCGCCGGACCGAGCTGCGCGAGCTCGAGGGCGGCCACGGCAACGCGTCGGCCGAGCTTCCGGTCCTGGAGCGCGCGGCACAGGAGACTGCCGTGGAGGCGTCTCGCCGGGACGAGGCGCTGGCCGCGCTTGCCCGCGAGCGCGAGCTCGCGCTGGAGGGCATCCCTGAGAGCGATGGCGCCCCACCCGACGACGTCGACGCCCTGGACGACGAGGCCCTCGAGGCCGAGCTGCGCCGCGTCCGTCGGACCCTGACCCAGATCGGCTCGGTGAATCCGTTCGCCGTCGAGGAGCACCGCGAGGTCGCTGCGCGCCTCGACGAGATGACCGGCCAGTACGACGATCTCTCCGCGGCGATCGCCTCGACGGAGGAGCTCATCGCTCAGCTCGATCTCCAGATCGGCGAGCAGTTCGATGCCGCCTTCCGCGCCATCGCCGAGAAGTTCGACGAGTACTGCCAGCTCCTGTTCGCCGGCGGATCCGCGTCGCTTCAGATGGCGGACGAGGCCGATGGCGACGCGCCGGGCGGCATCGAGATCGTGGTACGGCCGCCCGGCAAGCGCCTGCAGCGCCTCGCCATGTTGTCCGGTGGCGAGCGAGCGCTGACCGGCGTGGCGCTGCTGTTTGCCATGCTGACCGTCAACCCCGTCCCGTTCTGCATCCTCGACGAGGTCGACGCCGCCCTGGACGAGGCGAACATCGGCCGCTTCGCCGACGCGCTCCGCCGCCTGGCCGAGTCGATCGACTTCGTCGTCATCACCCACAACCGGGCCACGATCGAGGTGGCCGACACGATCTACGGGGTGACCATGACCGACGCCGCGGTGAGCCGAGTCCTGTCGCTGCGCCTCGCGGATGTTCCCCTCGAGGTCGGTGTGGGGGCGTGAGCGACGATGCCGAGCCGTTCGCCCCGCTGACGACAGCGCGGCCTGCCCGTGAGCCCACCGGCATGGGGCTGCGAGCCGCGCCGTCCGGGCTGGGCGCGCGGCTGCGGGCCATTCTGGGTGCCGGGCCAAGCACCACGGAGCAGACCTGGGACGACGTGACCGAGCTGCTCATCGCGGCCGACCTCGGACCGACTGCGACGATCGAGATCGTCGATGCCGCTCGAGAGCGGCTTGCGGAAGCCGGCGGCCGCGGCGGTGACGACGCGAGAAGGGCCCTGACGACCGAGCTGCGGGATCGTCTGGTCGGGTCCGGCTCGGGCACCTTCGAGCTCGGTCCGGCCCCTTCGGTGATCCTGTTCGTGGGAGTCAACGGCGCGGGGAAGACGACGACCATCGCCAAGCTCGCGCATCGGCTGAAGGGAGAGGGCAGATCGGTGGCGCTTGCCGCGGCGGACACGTTCCGTGCCGCGGCGATCGAGCAGCTTCGCGTCTGGGGCGAGGTTCTGGGCGTTCCGGTGATCGCACAGCGCGCCGGCGCCGATCCGGGGGCTGTCGCCTTCGACGCGGTCGCCGCCGCAGAGTCGCGCGGGCTCGACGCGGTCCTGGTTGATACCGCGGGCCGGCTCCAGAACAAGCAGCAGCTCATGGACGAGCTCGCCAAGATCCGTCGAGTGATCGAACGGCGCATGCCGGACCAGCCGCGGCACGTCCTCCTCGTCCTCGACGCCACGACCGGTCAGAACGGGATCCTCCAGGCGGAGGGGTTCAGCCGCGAGGTCGGCGTGACGGGCATCGTGCTCACGAAGCTCGACGGCAGCGCGAAGGGCGGCGTTGCCCTCGCCGCATCCGACCGGCTCGGCGTGCCGATCGTCTTCGCCGGAGTCGGCGAGGAGCTCGACGGGCTCGCGCCGTTCGAGCCGGAGGCCTTCGTGGAGTGGCTGTTCGCCGGTTGAGGCTCGTTGCCCGCATCCGGCCTGGACCCTAGAATGGGCAGCCGTTTGCCGTCCGCGCGACGGCGGCCCTGATTCTCGTACCGGTCACCTCATGTTCGAATCTCTGTCCGCGCGCCTTGCCGACATCTCCCAGCGCCTGCGAGGCAAGGCCCGCATCACCGAGGCCGATCTCGACGCCGCCCTGCGTGAGATCCGCCTTGCATTGCTCGAGGCCGACGTCAACTTCCGCGTCGTCAAGGACTTCGTGGCGTCGGTCCGCGAGCGCGCGCTCGGCGCGGACGTCATCAACGGCGTCAACCCGGGACAGCAGATCGTCAAGATCGTCAACGACGAGCTGGTCGCGGTGCTCGGCGGAGAGCGGCATCGGCTCCGCCTCGAGGGGCGCCCCTCCGTCCTGATGATGGTCGGCCTCCAGGGCTCGGGCAAGACGACGACGGCCGCGAAGCTCGCGGTGCGCCTCCGGCGGGATGGAAGGCGACCGCTGCTCGTGGCGGCCGACGTCTACCGGCCCGCCGCGGTGGACCAGCTGGTTCAGCTTGGCGACCAGGTCGGCGTCGAGGTCCATACCCGGCCGGTCGGCACACCCGCACTCGAGGTGGCGCGATCCGGCCTCGAGGTGGCGCGGCAGCGCGGCGTGGACGTGATGATCCTGGACACGGCCGGACGCCTCCACGTCGACGACGCAATGATGGACGAGCTGGTGCGAATCTCCGGGGCAGTCACGCCGTCGGAGACGCTCCTCGTGGTCGATGCCATGACCGGGCAGGAGTCGGTGCGCGTGGCCGAGGCGTTCCACGCCAAGCTGCCCGTCACGGGCCTGGTGTTGACGAAGATGGACGGCGACGCGCGCGGCGGCGCGGCGCTCAGCATCCGTGCCGCCACCGGCCTGCCCATCGCCTTCCTCGGAACGGGGGAGCGAACCGACGGCCTTGAGCCGTTCCACCCCGATCGCCTCGCCCAGCGCATCCTCGGCATGGGCGACGTGGTGAGCTTCGTCGAGCGCGTGCAGGAGACCGTCGACACGGACGAGGCCGAGCGCGCCGCACAGCGCCTCATGGAGAACCGCTTCACACTCGAGGACTTCAAGAGCCAGCTGGGCCAGATCAAGAAGATGGGTCCCATCGGCCAGCTGGTGGGCATGCTGCCGGGGGCAGGGCAGATGGCAAGCGCCGCGCAGGCGGCGGTGGACTCGGGTCAGATGGCGAAGATCGAGGCCATCATCGACTCGATGACGCCGGACGAGCGGCGCCGACCGCAGATCATCAAGGCCAGCCGACGACGAAGAATCGCGATGGGCAGCGGCACGACGCCGGCCGAGGTGAACCGCCTGCTGCGCCAGTTCGCCGAGATGCAGAAGATGATGAAGATGGTGTCCGGCGGAAAGCTGCCGAAGGCGGGCGGCGGCCTCGGCGCGCTGCTCGGTCGCTGAACGGATGCATCGGCTCGTCGTCGCCCTCGTCGCGCTGCTGGGCCTTGCTGCCGGGTCGGTCGTCGCGGGCTATCTGCTCTTCTTCTCCGCCGCGACCGATCGCATGGCCGCCATGGCCCCGTCGACCACGGCCGCCTACGTGAGCGTCTACCTCCAGCCGTCGACGGGCCAGCAGCTCAACCTGGCCGCGCTCATCGGCCGACTTCCCGGGTTCGCCGACAGCGCCTCCCTGGACGAGAAGATCGACCAGGTCATCGGGACGATCCTCGGCGACAGCGGGATCGACTACGCGACAGACGTGAAGCCGTGGCTCGGCGACCAGCTGGCCGTCGCGGCATGGCCCTCGGGAGACGACGCAGCGGAGCCCGCCTTCGTGCTCATCGCCGATGTCAAGGACCGCGCCGCTGCCGAGGCCTCGCTACCTGACCTCCTCGCCAGCGAGGCCGACGAGACGACGTCGACATCGCACGGCGGAGTCGACATTCACGCGGTCGGTCTCACCGCGTACGCGTTCGTCGACGACACGGTGGTCATCGGTCAGTCCGCGGGCGCGGTCGAGGCCGTCGTCGACGTCACCAACGGGGCCGCATCGCTCGGGAGCCGGCGCGACTTCGCCGACGCGATGGACCGGCTTCCGGAGGACCATCTCGCCTCGGCGTTCCTGGACCTCGCCGCGTTGGGCCGCGCCGCCGGCGAGGGCGAGATCGAGGGTGTCACCACTGCCAGCGCCGCCCTCGTGGCCCAGCCCGAAGGCCTGCGGCTCAGCGGCTACCTGCCGATCGATCTCGACGTGGCGCCCGACGGCACGCCCGCCCACCAGAGCGAGCTGGCCGATTGGATGCCGGCGGATTCGCTCGCCTCGATCGTGGTCGTCGATGCGGCCGCGGTGCTGGAAGCCGCCGAGCCGCTGCTCGGGAGCTCCGAGGCGGGCGGGGAGGCGCTCGGGCTGCTCGACACCGTCCGCGCCATCGCGGCCTTCGGCCTCGGCGTCGATCTCGACACCGACGTGCTGCCCCTGCTGGACGGCGAGGCGGGTATCGCGGTGACCGATCTCACCGGCGAGATCCCGGCCGCACAGCTGTTCCTGCGGCCGGACGACCCCGCTTCGCTCCAGGCTCAGCTTGACGACCTGGCGACGAGTCTCGCCGATGCCGGCGCGGAGCGAAGCTCCGTCGAGCTCGAGGGAATCGATGTCACCGTGCTGAACGTCCCCGACATCGGGGAGATCTCCTACGCGGTCGTCGACGGCGTCGCGGTCCTCGCCCTGTCACCCGACGAGGTAGCGTCCGCGGCCGCCGCGCGCAGGGACGACACGACGCTGGCGCAGACGGATGCGTATCGCGAGGCATTCACCGTCGCGGGCACGCACGAGGGCTCGGAGGCCTTCGCCGACATCGGCGCCCTCGTCGAGGTCGGGCTCGCCGAGGAGGCGGGAGTCACACTCGGTGACGACGCGCGCGATATCCTGTCTCAGCTCGGGGCCCTCGCGATCACCCTTCCGCCCCGAGACGATTTGATCGAGTTCCATGCAGCGCTCACGGTCAACGACCGCGACGCCGAATGAGCAGCAATACCATCACCGCACAGAGGTACGTATCACCTTGGCAGTAGCAATCCGGCTGACCCGCGTGGGCGCCACGAAGCGTCCGGCCTATCGCGTGGTCGCCATCGAAAAGCGGCGCTCCCGCGACGGGAGGGCTCTCGAGATCCTCGGCTTCTACGATCCGCTCACCGAGCCGGCCACCGTCAAGCTCGATACCGAGAAGATCAAGGCCTGGATCGGCAAGGGCGCTCAGCCCTCGGACACGGTGAACCGCCTGATTCGCCAGGCGGAGGCGGAGGCACGCGGCGAGGCGCCGGCTCCAAAGAAGGCGCGCGCGAAGAAGCCCTCGAAGAAGGCCCAGTCGAAGGCCGCCGCGGCGGTCGCCGAGGAGACGACCGAGGCCCCCGCCACCGAGGCCCCTGCGGAAGCGGCCGCGGAGGAGGTGCTCGCCGAAGTGGCTGAAGCTCCCGCGGAGGCGGAGGCACCCGAGGCGGAGGCCGAGGCACCCGAGGCGGAGGCGCCGGTTGAGGCTGACGCACCCGAGGCTGCACCCGAGGCGCAGGCCGAGGCACCCGCAGCTGAGGCGGAGACGCCCGAAGCCGAAGCTGTCGCGCCGACGGATGACGCGCCCGCGGACGCCTCCGATGCAGACGGATCGGCTGAGAAGGCCGAGAAGGCCGACGCGTGAAGGAGTTCCTCGAGTACATCGCGCGTGCCCTCGTGGACGATCCGGAGGCGGTCTGGGTCGAGGTCGACGAGGACGCAGATGAGACGGTCCTCACCCTCGGCGTCGGACGCGACGACATGGGGCGCGTGATCGGGCGTGACGGGCGGATCGCGAATGCCATCCGCAGCCTGCTCCGCGTCATGGCTGCCCGGGATGGACGCCACGTCGAGCTCGAGATCGTCAGCGACGCCGAGTGAGCGGCGCCGCGCCGTGGTGCGCGTCCTTGGCCCACGCGGGCTGAAGGGCGCCCTGCGGGTCGAGCTTCTGACCGACTGGCCGGAAGACCTCGTTCCAGGCGCCGAGCTGTGGGACGAGGGCGGTGCGAGCTCCTGGCGCGTTGCCCGCCTCGAGACGGCCGGTCGCGTTCCCGTGCTGCACCTCGAGGGAGTGACGAGCCGCGAGGCGGCGGAGTCGCTGGCGGGGCGATACCTCGAAGGCCCGCCGCGCGAGCTCGAGGCGGACTCCTGGTTCTGGGACGACCTCGTCGGGCTGCGCGTCGAATCGGCTGACGGTGAGACGATCGGCGAGCTGGTGGAGGTGTTCCGGGCCGGGGGGAACGAGGTCTACCGCGTGGTCGGACCGGACGGGGAGCGCCTGGTTCCCGCGCTTCGGAGCGCGATCGCCCGCGTCGACGTACCGGCCGGGCTGATGGTCCTCGCCGACGTCGAGCCCGACGAGGCGGTCTGATCGGCATGCACATCGACATCGTCAGCCTCTTCCCCGAGATATTCGAGCTGCCCCTGCGGACATCGATCGTCGGGCGGGCGGCGGAGCGCGGGGTCGTCGAGTTCGAGCTCCACGATCCGCGGACGCACGGGATCGGCCGGCATCGGTCGGTGGATGACTATCCGTATGGCGGGGGAGCCGGCATGGTCATGCGCCCTGAGCCGCTGTTCGCCACGATCGAGCCGCTGCGCGCCGCTGGCAGCGTCATCGTCCTGCTCGACCCGGCGGGGGAGCGGCTGACCGACGGGCTGGCCCGCGAGCTGGCGCAGCTCCCGCGGATCGCCCTGGTGTGCGGTCGCTACGAGGGCATCGACGAGCGGGTGAGGACCGTGGTCGATCGCGAGGTCAGCATCGGCGACTACGTCCTGACCGGTGGCGAGCTCCCGGCGCTGGTCGTCATAGACACGGTCGTGCGCCTTCTCCCTGGCGCCATCAGCGAAGCCTCACCCGCTGGCGATTCGTTTGCCGATGGCCTCCTGGAGCACCCGCAGTACACGCGTCCCGAGGAGTTTGCCGGGCTCGATGTCCCGGAGGTGCTCCTGTCCGGCCACCACGGTGAGGTCGATCGCTGGCGGCGCCGCGAGTCACTGCGACGAACGCTCGAGCGCCGGCCCGATCTGCTCGCTCATGCTCCACTCACCGACGCGGATCGGAAGACCCTCGGCGAGCTGGGCGCGCCCGGCGGCGACGACTGAGGGCGCCTTGCCGCTCCGTGGCGCCGGCGCTATACTTCCCGCGTCGCGGCCGCTGAGCGCGGTCGCGTTGCCATGTCAGTCCGAGCGCGCGGCCGTGGCGCCGCCGCACACGAGGTCGCCCCCACCCGCGATGAATGCCATCAAGGAGCTCGAGCGAGAGCAGCTCCGCACCGATCTGCCCGAGATCGCTCCCGGCGACACGGTCCGGGTGTCGGTCAAGGTCGTCGAGGGCAATCGAGAGCGCATCCAGGTCTTCGAGGGGACCGTGATGCGGCTTCGTGGGGGTGGCCTGAATCGGCAGATCACCGTGCGTCGCATTGCCTCGGGGGTTGGCGTGGAGCGCACCTTCATGATCCACGCCCCCCGCATCGACAAGATCGAGGTCGTGCGCCACGGCGTCGCCCGGCGCGCCCAGCTGTACTTCCTGCGTGACCGCGTCGGGAAGTCCGCCACCCTCCGCGAGCGCCGTCCAAGCTGACCGGCCTGCGCCCTGTACTGAGCGCGCCACCGCCGGCCTCCGTAGACTGGGGGCCGCCATGATCAAACCCTCCACCCGCGCCGAGCGTCGCCACTGGGATGCCGGTATCGAGTGGGTCGTCGGTGCGGATGCAGTGGGCGTCGCCTGCCTGAGCGGGCCCGTGGTCGCTGCAGCCGTGGTCATGCCCCCGTATGGACGAAGAGTCCCGGGCGTGCGCGACTCGAAGATGCTGTCCCGCCTCCAGCGCGAGCAGCTCTACCCGCGCATCCGTCGCCGCGCAGTGGCCGTGGGAATCGGTGCCGCGAGCGTCGCGGAGATCGATCGGCTCAACATCTATCACGCCACCAACCTCGCGATGCGGCGAGCAATTCGCCGAATCGAGGAACGCCAGCACGTCCTCATCGATGGGTTGCGCGTCTGGGGACTGGAGCAGGAGGTCGGGCCGTACACGGCCATCGTGCGTGGGGACGCCCATTGCTACTCGATCGCGGCTGCCTCGGTCGTGGCCAAGGTGGTGCGCGATCGGCTCATGGATCGGCTCGCCCTGCGACATCCCGAATACGGCTGGGAGCACAACGCGGGCTATGCAACCCTCGCCCATCGGCGGGGGATCGAGGAGCACGGCGTGACCGCGTTCCATCGTCGTTCCTTCGCGCGGGTGCGCGCCGCGGTGCTCGGGGAGCAGATGGGATTCGGGCTCGACGCGATTGCGATTTCCGAGCCCGATGCAGTCCCGGCGGTAAGCCACCGATAAGCCACCCATAATCCGCCTTCCGCCATCATTCGGGCCTCATGCCCGATCCTCGCCACGACCTCGGGCTGGCCGCCGAGGCCGCGACGGCCGCCTGGCTGACGCGCGTCGGCTGGGTCGTGGTGGCGCGACGAGCTCGCGGACGCGGGGTGGGTGAGATCGACCTGGTGGCGGTCGATCCGATGTGTACGCTCGTAGCGGTCGAGGTCCGCGCCCGACGGTCGGAGAGGTCCGGATCACCGGAGGCGAGCCTGGACGGGCGCCGTGTGGCCCGACTCCGTCGCTCGCTCGTGGCGTTCGCGGCGGAGCATCGCATCGGTCATGCGGGTCTGCGGGTCGACCTCGTCAGCGCAACGCCCGACAGCGGATCATCCGGCGCATGGCGCCTTCGACGGTCTCCCGGCGTCGACGGCGTCGAGGATCAGCCGCCGAAGAGGCGCGTGAGACCCCGGATCGCATCGACGTAGGCCCGCGTCACCGGGTACACGCCGTGGCGGTCCGTTCCCGTCTGGCCCTGGTAGTACGCGGCCAGCGCGAGATCCACGCTGCCGTCGTAGCGAGCGAGGTAGTGGGCCAGGAGGCGGACCCCGGCACGGACGTTGTCACGCACGTCGTGCACGTTGATCGGCTCGCGCAGCATGGTCGCCGAGACCCACTCCGCGGTGGACGGCAGCAGCTGCATGACGCCGACAGCGCCGGCGTGGCTGACGACGCTCTGTCGCCAGCTCGACTCCTGCCACGCGACTGCCAGGGCCAGCCCTGCCGGAACGTCGTACCGCTCGGCCTCGGCCACCACGATCCGCCGGACGCCGTCGCGCTCCGCGACGGCCGCGGCCATGTCCTCGGGCAAGCCGACGGTCGGCTCGGGATGCGATGCGCGTGGAGCAGGCGTGCCCCCCGGAATGACCAGTCCCATGCCGGCGAAGATGCGACCCGGATTCGACAGCCCGTTCGCATCTGCCACTGCCGCGACCGTCACCCCGTAGTGCATGGCGATGCCCCAGGTCGACTCTCCGCGGCGCACGATGTGGATCACCTGGCCGCCGCTCGTGGGGGCCGGTTGCGCGGGGGCGGCACGTGGCGCGGGCGGCGCGGTCCCGCCCGGAATGACGAGCGGTGTGCCGGCGAAGATGCGACCCGGATTCGACAGCCCGTTCGCCTCGGCTACAGCCGCAACCGTCACTCCGTAGTGCATGGCGATGCTCCAGGTCGACTCTCCGCGGCGCACGATGTGGATCACCTGGCCGCCGCTCGTGGTCGACGCATCGGCCTCCGGCGCATCAGTCTGAGGTGCATCCTCGAGTCGCAGCTCCTGGCCGACGTAGATCTTGTTCGGATCGGCAATGCGGTTGAGCTGCACGATCTGCTCGATCGAGACGCCGCTGCGGCGCGCGATCGACGTCAGCGTGTCGCCCGGGCGCACGACCACCGGGTCCGCCGCCAGCGCCGCGACTGCAAGCAACGGCACCGAGGCCATGACGGCAGCGATCGATCCGACGACAGCAAGAGGCCTGAGACGTTGCACTCCCTGTGCCCTCCTCCACGCGAGGTCCGTGACGAGCGCGCGTCTCGGGTCGCGCGGCACGCCGCCGATCCTAGGAGGGGTCCGACGAGGGTCAAGGTACGATGGGGGTACCTGGGGAGTACTGAGGTACTTTCCTGTGCGGTCCGGGGCGGTTCAGCCTGCCACCAAGACCGATCCCGGCCTCGCTGATATACTTCCGCCCGATGCCGCGGTCGCGCGGCACGTTCCCATCACACACGCCTGATCGATCCCACTGGTCTTCGGTGCCCGCGGCAGTCGCGAGGTCGACCGGGGGACGTGACGTCGGGCGGAGGACCAACCGGAGGTATCACCACGTGGCTGCCACCACCATGAAGCAGCTGCTCGAAGCGGGCGTCCACTTCGGGCATCAGACCCGGCGCTGGAATCCGAAGATGCGGACCTACATCTTCGCTGAGCGCAACGGGATCCACATCATCGACCTGGCTCAGACCGTCTCGCTGCTCGACGATGCGCTCGAGTTCATCCGCGAGACCGTGCGCCGAGGCGACAGCGTCCTCTTCGTCGGCACGAAGAAGCAGGCGCAGGAGTCCATCTCCGAGGCCGCGCAGCGGTCCGGGCAGCACTCGGTGAATACTCGCTGGCTCGGCGGGATGCTGACAAACTTCATCACCATCAAGCGCCGAATTCAGCGCCTGGAGGCCCTCGAGGCGCGGCGCGAGGCGGGCGAGTTCGAGCGCCTCACGAAGAAGGAAGCCTCCAAGCTCAACGACGAGATCACGAAGCTCGACGCGGCGCTCGGCGGCATTCGCAAGATGCGCCGCCTGCCGGGGGCGGTGTTCATCGTCGACCCGCATCGGGAGGCCATTGCGGTCGCCGAGGCACGTCGGCTCGAGATCCCGATCGTGGCAATGACCGATACGAACTGCGACCCCGATCTCGTCGACTGGGTCATCCCGGCCAACGACGACGCGATCAGGTCGGTGAAGCTCATCAGCGGCCTCGTGGCCGATGCCGCGTCGACCGCGCAGCAGGAGCGCCAGGCACAGCTCGACGAGGAGTTCGAGCAGGCCGAGGCGCTGCCGCCGGTCGACGAGTCGACGCTCACCTCGGAGGCCGACTACACGGCCGCGCTGGCGTCGGGCGAGGCCCTCGTCTTCGAGCCCGAGCCCGAGGAGGACGAGGACGAGCTGCGACTCGAGCGGGCCCGGAAGGTGGCCCACATCGACGAGGGCGAGCCGGAGCACGATCCCGACCGCGAGCACGAGCGCCAGATCGACGAGCACACCAAGCCTCCGGTGAGGAAGGAAGCATGACCAGCACCGCGACCATCACACCCGAAGACATCAAGCGGCTGCGCGAGCAGACCGGGGCCGGGATCATGGACTGCAAGCGAGCTCTCACCGAGTCGGCGGGCGACTTCGATGCGGCCATCCTCTGGCTCCGCACGCAGGGTCTGTCGACGGCCGCCAAGAAGGCGGACCGCGAGGTGCGCGAGGGCATCATCACCAGCTATATCCATCACGGATCGCGACTCGGTGTGCTGCTCGAGCTCAACTGCGAGACCGATTTCGTGGCGCGCACCGACGACTTCCAGCAGCTCGCGCGCGACATCGCGATGCAGGTCGCCGGCATGGCGCCGCGCTGGGTCAGCCGTGAGGACGTTCCCGCCGAGGTCATCGACGAGCAGCGCCGCCTGTTCACAATCGACGCGGAGCGCGAGGGACGGCCAGCCGACAAGGTGCCGATGATCGTTGACGGCAAGCTCAACAAGTGGCTCGAGTCGGTGTGCCTGCTCGAGCAGCCGTATCGCGACACCGATCGTCGCATCGGTGATCTCATCACCGAGAAGGTCGCGATCCTCGGCGAGAACATCCGGGTCGCCCGCTTCGTGCGCATGGCTGTGGGCGACACCGCCGAGGCGGGGGACACCGAGCGCGCTGGAGCCGCCTGACCGATGACGGGGCCGGGATCTGAGCGCCCCGAGCGGCGGCGCGTCCTCCTGAAGCTCTCGGGTGAGGCGCTCATGGGCGCGCACGAGTACGGGATCGACCCGGCCGTGGTGCGTGAGATCGCCGGCCAGCTGGCGGCGGCGGTCGCCGACGACATCGAGACGGCCGTCGTGGTCGGCGGGGGCAACATCTTCCGTGGCCTGGCCGCCAGCGCACGCGGGATGGATCGCGCCACCGCCGATTACATGGGCATGCTGGCCACGGTGATGAACGGCCTGGCCCTCCAGGACGCGCTGGAGCAGGCGGGCTGTCCCACGCGGGTCATGAGCGCCATCGCCATGAACGAGATCTGCGAGCCCTACATCCGCCGCCGCGCCGTGCGGCACCTGGAGAAGGGGCGCGCGGTGATCATGGTGGCCGGCACCGGAAACCCGTACTTCACGACCGATACCGCCGCCACCCTCCGCGCGGTCGAAGTCCATGCCCAGGTCATCCTCAAGGCGACCCGGGTCGACGGGGTGTACGATGCCGACCCGGAGACGAACCCGGACGCGCAGCGGTACAGCCAGATCGACTACACAGAGCTGCTCAGCAACCGCCTCCAGGCGCTCGACGCGACCGCCGTCAGCCTGGCCATGGACAACGAGATGCCGATCGTGGTCTTCGACATGACGGTGCCCGGCAACATCGCCCGCGCGCTCCGTGGCGAGCCGATCGGCACCCTCATCTCAGGAGACGCAACGTCATGACGCACGAGGCCCTGTCGGCCATCGAGCCGAAGATGCAGCGAGCCATCGATGCCATGGAGCGGGACTTCGCCGGGATTCGCACCGGTCGCGCGTCGACGGCGCTCGTCGAGCGCATCGTGGTCGACTACTACGGCGCGCAGACGCCGCTCAACCAGCTGGCGGGGATCAGCACGCCGGACCCCCACCTCATCGTCATCCAGCCGTGGGATCGCTCGGCGCTGTCGGCCATCGAGAAGGCCATCACCCGCAGCGACATCGGCCTCATGCCGAATGTCGACGGCACGGTGGTGCGCCTCAACGTGCCGGCGCTCACCGAGGAGCGGCGCCGCGAGATGGTCAAGCAGGTCCACCGGCGCACGGAGGAGGCCCGCGTCGAGGTGCGGAACCACCGCCGCGAGGCGGCCGACGTGCTCAAGCGGGCCCTGCGCGACGGCGATCTCTCGGAAGACGAGGAGCGCCGGGAGCTCGAGTCGCTCCAGAAGCTCACCGATCGGCACGTCGAGGCGATCGACGCCCGGGCCGATCGGAAGGAAGCCGAGATTCTCGAGGTATAGACCGGTGCCTGAGCCGGTCGGCCCGCGGCACGTGGCGATCATTGCCGACGGCAATCGCCGATGGGCGCGCGAGCGCGGGCTCCCGGTGCTCGCCGGACACGTGCAGGGCATCGAGGCCATCCGACCCGTCGTGCGGCGCGCGCGCGACCGGGGCGTCGGCACCCTGAGCGTGTACACATTCAGCACGGAGAACTGGAGCCGCCCCGACGAGGAGGTCACCGGGCTCTTCGGGCTGATCGACGGTGCGGTGCGCCAGTACACCGACGAGCTCATCGACGAGGGAGTCCGCGTGCGGGTCATCGGCCGCCTCCACGAGGCACCCGCGGACATCCAGCGCTCGATCCGCGGAGCCGAGGAGCGCACTCGGGAGGGTGCCAGGCTCACGCTCAACATCTGCTTCAACTACTCCGGGCGCGCCGAGATCGTGGATGCCGCGCGCGCGCTCGTCGCCGGCGCCGCCGACGCCACGCGGATCGACGAGGATCACTTCGCCCAGCACCTCTACACCGCCGGCCAGCCCGATGTCGACGTCCTGATCCGCACCGGGGGCGACCAGCGAACCAGCAACTTCCTGCTCTGGCAGGCTGCCTACGCCGAGCTCATCTTCAGCTCGAAGTACTGGCCGGACTTCACCCCCGACGATCTCGATGCGGCCCTTGCCGACTACGCCAACCGCGACCGCCGGTTCGGAGGCTGACGCGTGCTCAGAACGCGCGTCATCACCGCGCTCATCCTCGGACCGGTCGTCCTCGGCGTCGCGCTGCTCGGCGAGCCGTGGATGTCGGTGCTCGTCGGTGCCGTGGCGTTCCTGGCCCTCGTCGAGGTCATCGCGCTGCTCGACGCGGCGGAATACCAGCCACCACAGGTTCTCGGCATCGGTGTCGGGATGGCGCTCACGGCCGCCTTCCTGGTGAGCATCAACAGCGGTGCCATCGGCGGCCCGATGGCCGGGCTGCTTCAGGCACTCGAGCAGCCCGGGCTGGTTGCCTCGATGGCGATCGCCGCCACCCTGATCCTTGCCGCCGCGGCGTTCACGCGGGCCGATCCGGCCACGGGCTTCGTCGAGCTGGTCGATGACCACGTTCGGCGTGATGTACATCGGCCTGCTCCTGCCGACCATCGCGCTCGTCGGCCATCTCGCGCCACCGGATGGCTCGTCGACGACGGCGGTCGGGTTGCTCGGCCTGCGCTCCGGCACGGCCTGGGTCCTCATGCTCATCCTCGTCGTATGGGGCTACGACACCGGTGCCTACCTCGTCGGGCGGCAGGTGGGCCGGCATCGTCTTGTCGAGCACATCAGCCCGGCCAAGACGGTCGAGGGGCTCGCCGGTGGACTGGTCGCGGCCACGCTGGCCGCGGGAATCGGCGCGGCGCTGATCGGGCTCGATCCATGGCACCCGCTCCTCATCGGTCCGATCGTCGGGATCACCGCCCAGGTGGGGACCTCGCCGAGTCGATGCTCAAACGGGCCGCCGGGCGCAAGGACTCGGGCGGGATCATTCCGGGCCACGGAGGCATCCTCGACCGGATCGACTCGTTCCTGTTCGCGGCGCCCGTGCTCGCCGGATACGCGCTCCTCGTGGCCGGTCGAATCGTGTGACCACCGGCGTAGCCGTCCTCGGCTCGACCGGCTCGATCGGCACCCAGGCCCTCGAGGTCGTCGCCGGGCTCTCTGACGCGTTCGAGGTCCGCGGACTCGCCGCACGGCGCCCGAGCCCGGAGTTCCTCGCCCAGCTCGCCGCAGCGCCCGGTGCGCGCGCCTGGTGCGAGGAGCGAGGGACGGCCATCGACGACGATCGCTGGGCAGCCGGGGGCCTCGAGGAGCTGGCCACGGCTGCCGACGTCGACATCGTGGTCGTGGCCACGACCGGCATGCAGGCGCTGTCCGCCGTGCTGGCCGCGATCACGGCCGGAAAGCGCGTGGCCCTTGCCAACAAGGAGACCCTGGTGGCCGGCGGGCACCTCGTCACCGCGGCGATCGACGCGCGCGGAGGGGAGCCGCTGGACGTCCTTCGGCCGATCGACAGCGAGCACTCGGCGATCTGGCAATGCCTCGTCGGGGAACACCTGGACGACGTGCGGCGTCTCATCCTCACCGCCAGCGGCGGACCGTTCCGCGGACGCGACGCCGCGTCGCTCGCATCGGTCACACCTCAGGAGGCGTTGGCGCACCCGACCTGGCAGCATGGGGCCGAAGATCACGGTCGACTCGGCCACGCTCGTCAACAAGGCATTCGAGGTCATCGAGGCGCGATTGGTTGTACCGGTTGCCGTACTCTAGAATCGAAGCAGTGATCCAGCCACAGAGCATCGTGCACTCGCTGGTCGAGTTCGCCGATGGCTCGTACAAGGCGCAGCTCGGCCTGCCCGACATGCGCCTCCCGATCCAGTACGCGCTGACGTATCCGCGCCGGCACCCGTCCCTGGCACGGGCGTCGTCGCCGGCCGACTGGGGCACCGTCGAGTTCCTGCCACTCACCGAGGCGAGCTACCCAGGCCTACTCCGTCGCGCGTCGAGCGGCGCAGGCAGGCGGCAACCGCGGCGCCGTGCTGAATGCGGCCGACGAGATCGCCGTGGGCGCCTTCCTCGACGGGCGCATCGGGTTCGATGCCATCGCACTCACCGTCGCGGATGCCATCGAGCGGTGGGGCGACGACGATGAGCCGGATCTCGAGGGCGTCATCGACCTCGATCGCGAGGTCCGTGACCGACTCACCCAGGCCCTCACCTGATGGAAACCATCACGACCGTCGTCGCCTTCGTCGGCATCCTCGTCGTGCTCGTCCTCGTGCACGAGCTCGGCCACTTCTTCGCCGCTAAGCGCGCGGGGATCACCGTGGAGGAGTTCGGCATCGGCTTCCCACCCCGCATCGCCTCGATCACCTGGCACGGCACGCGGTACAGCCTCAACTGGATCCCCTCGGCGGCTTCGTGCGAATGCTGGGCGAGGACGGCGACATCGAGATCCGACGGCTGCGCGAGCAGGGGCTCGGCGAGGAGCAGGTCGAGGCCGCCATGGCCGGTGCCTTCAACCGCCGACCGATCTGGGTGCGGGTGGCCGTCCTGGTGGCCGGCGTGCTCATGAACTTCGTCCTCGCTGCAGCGCTCTTCGCCATCGCCTTCAGCATGCCGATCCCCGTCGGAACCGGGCCGCTGACGGTGACGGAGATCCAGCCGGGCAGCCCAGCCGAGGAGGTGCTCGAGGTAGGTGACGTGATCGTCGGCGCCGACGACGAGACCTTCGAGCTCTCAGCGGACCTGACGAGCTACATCGCCGCCCACGGAGGCGAGCCCGTCGTGCTCCAGGTGAACCGCGACGGGGAGCAGATCGACATCACCGTCACACCGCGGGTCGTCTCCGATACCGACCGCAGCCGCGGCGTCGGACCGGTCGGGTTCGGCTACGAGCCGGCCGACGTGACCGAACAGCCATCGACCGTGACAGGACCTGATCGACGCTGTGGGCCGCGGCATCACCACCGCGTGGACGCTGGCCGTCCAGATCCCCGGCGGCCTCGCGGACGCGGTCGGCGGGATCATCGGCCTCAACGACGACGCGCCGGATGCGCGCGGCCCGATTGGCATCGCGCAGGAGACGGGGCGGGTCCTCGAGGCACCGCTCGTGAGCCAGCTGTTCTTCGTGGGACTGCTGTCGATCAACCTCGCCGTGCTTAACATCCTGCCATTCCCGCCGCTGGACGGCGGTCGGGTGGCCGTGACCCTCCTCGAGGGGATTCGGCGGAAGCGCATCCCGGCCGAGCGTGAGGCGCTCATCTACCTCACCGGATTCGCGGTCCTGATCGCCCTCGTCATCCTCGTGAGCATCCAGGACATCCAGCGGCTCATCAGCGGCACCTGACGGCTCCAGGGCGCCTCCAGAGTGGCGGAGAAGGGGGCATTCCGCTATACTTCGGCACGGTTCGCCGGCCAGAAGCGGACCAGAATACTGAACCTAGCGCCAGGACGTGGGTCGGTTCGCCTCCCACGTCTTTGTTTGTCCCGGTTGCGCCGAACCGGAGCGGATCGAGGAGCGGCCATGAATCGAGACTTCATCGGAGCACTGCTCCAGCTGAACGCCGAGAAGGGTGTGCCGCAGGAAATCCTCATCAGGACCCTCGAGCAGGCCATCGAGTCCGCCTACCGCCGAAATGCCGATGCTCCGGAGAACGTGGTCGTCACGGTCGACCCGAGAGCGGCGAGATCAGCGTCGCGCGCGAATACGAGGTCGTCGCCGGGGATCAGGAGATCGAGGATCCCGAGCTCCAGATGACCGCGGCGGCGGCGCAGAAGATCGACCCGACGACCGGGGTCGGCGGCAAGGTCCGCATCCCCGAGAACGTCACGCAGGCGCAGCTGGGCCGGATCGCGGCCCAGACGGCCGGCCAGGTGTACCGCCAGCGCCTCCGTGAAGCCCAGCGCGATGTCGTCTTCCAGCAGTACGCCGCCCGCGAGGGCGAGATCATGACGGGGAACGTGCAGCGCACGACCGACTCTGCCGTCGTGCTCGACATGGGCAAGGACGTCGAGGCCGTGCTCGCGGTGACCGAGCAGCTGCCCAGCGAGACGTACCGCATCGGCCAGCACCTGAAGGTCTACGTCATGGAGGTGCGCCGCACGACCCGCGGGCCTGTGATCGTGGCGAGCCGCACCCACCGCGGGTTCCTCCGCCGCCTGATGGAGATGGAGATCCCAGAGATCGACAACGGCACCGTCGTGATCCGCGGCATCGCACGCGAGGCGGGCAGCCGCTCGAAGGTCGCGGTCGAGTCGCGCCAGCCCGGGGTCGACGCCAAGGGCGCCGCCGTCGGCCAGCGCGGCGCGAGGATCCAGTCGATCGTGGCCGAGCTGAACGGCGAGAAGGTCGACATCGTGCTGTGGGACGAGGATCCTGGCCGGTTCGTGGCCGAGGCACTCAGCCCCGCCGAGGTGCTCAGCGTCCGGATCGATGAGGAGCACAAGATCGCCAACGTCATCGTCCCCGAGCGCCAGCTGAGCCTGGCCATCGGCAAGGAGGGCCAGAACGCCCGCCTGGCGGCCAAGCTGACCGGCTGGCGCATCGACATCCGCTCCGAGGCCGGCGTCGCGACAGCTGCGGCCGGTGGCTCGGATGACCTCGACGAACCCGCAGAGGCGGAGGCAACGGCCGATGCCGAAGCGACAACCTGACCACGTCCCGACACGGACCTGCGCGGTCTGCCGCACCTCGCGCCCGAAGCGCGAGATGACGCGGATCGTGCGGGCGGCCGACGGCTCCATCGCTCCCGACGACACGGGACGGCGGCCGGGCCGGGGAACCTACATCTGCAATGACCCGAGCTGTCGCGACCCGGAGCGGGCCGCGACGGCCATCCAGCGAGCGCTCGGAGCCGGATCGAGCCCGGAGCGCTCTCGTTCGAGGTGAAACATGCCACCGAGTAGATATCGCCCCCGCCGACCACCGCGTCCGAAGCGACGCTCCAGCGGACCGCGCGCGGGCAGCGTCGCGACGGATCTCGCCCCCGCCCGCCCCACGGGGCCGGTCGAGCTGCCGAACCCGGTGGTCATCAAGGAGCTCGCCGAGATCGCTGACGGTCAGCCACGCGGAGATCATCAACATCCTGATCCGCAACGGGATCTTCGCGACCGTCAACCAGTCGATCGACTTCGACACGGCGTCGCTCGTCGCCGGGGAGCTCGGCATCGAGACGGTGGAGCGCGGCGCGGCCGCCCGAGCGGCCGCGGACGCGGCAGCCGAGCAGGAGCTCGTCGCCCCGGGCACGGGTGCCGAGCCGACGCGGCGCGAGACGTGGAGCGAGGACGATCCCGACAGCCTGGTGGCGCGAGCCCCGATCGTCACGGTCATGGGCCACGTCGACCACGGCAAGACGAGCCTCCTCGACGCGATTCGCGAGACGAAGGTGGCATCGGGCGAGAGCGGCGGCATCACGCAGCACATCGGCGCCAGCGAGGTCGTCCACAACGGCAAGCGGATCGTCTTCCT
>CAVSAH010000008.1:0-203455 GCA_963725885.1 uncultured Chloroflexia bacterium
CGCCGGAACCGCGACGACCGGCGTGCCCATTCCCGGAAGCGGAAAGTCCGACATGGCCTCAGCGTACTCCGGAGATTCCGGCACGCCGGATGCGGGTGTCGGTGCGTAGCCAGCTAGGGTGTGGCCATGTTCGAAGAGCTCGACTTCATCTACATGCCCAGCCGTGATGCGGCCGAGGACGTCCGCTACCTCACCGACGTGCTCGGCGCTCGCCTCGTCTTTGCCGTCGAGGGGATGGGCACTCGGGTCGCGATGCTCGAGCTCAGCGATGCTCCTCCGCGCCTCCTCGTCGCTGAGCACGTGGAGGGCGACCGCCCGGTGCTCGTGTACCGCGTCCCCAGCCTCACCGATGCGGTGGCGACCCTCGAGTCGCGCGGCTGGAAGCCCGGTCATCGGCTCGAGATCCCGCATGGCCCGGTCCATTCGTTCACCACGCCGGGGGGCCATCGACTCGCGATCTACGAGCTCTCGCGTCCGGAGGCGGGTGAGCACTTCGTCGGTCGCCGCGACTTCTAGCGGCCACCTGCCGGGTGGTGCGTCTTGACACCGCGCCGTATCGTGACGGTCCATCGCGTGCCCCGCGAGACCCGAAGAGCGCGTGCCCGGGGAGTTCCTGGCATGGACGCACAAGTGCGCGAGATTGCGGTGCTGGCGACTCTCGCCTGCCTGTTCGTGGTGACGCACCACGTGATCACCGCTCGCATCGCGCGAGAGCGCGAGCTCGAGACAAAGTTGGCCGGAGCGCGTGCCGAGATCTCGGCCCTCCGCGCGCGACTATCCGATGCGACCCGACCTCCGACCCAGTTCGCCCGCGCGCACATGCGCGAAGTGGCAGTCGATCGCTTCGCACGGCTGCGTCGGGCGGCACCGAGGCGCTCGCGCCACGCCATCCTCCAACCGGCGCGCGACGGCCACGGCTGAAGCGCCCGCGGCTCAGCGCACGCCGGGTGGCTCGAATACGGCGATTGCGAGGCACGCCGGGCAGGCGGCATCGGCCCATGCCAGGCCGGGCGCCGGCACGTCGGATCCGGCGCTTCGTCGGCGTCGCTGCAGCAGCCACCACCCCGCCGCGCCGAGCAGCGCGAGGACCGCGACGCCGGCAACGATCGGAACCACCCAGCCGCCGACCTGCGAGATGACGCGGCTCGCCGATGCCCCGAGTACGAAGCCGAGCCCGAAGTGCGCGGCCACGAAGACGGTGTTGCCGATGACGAGGCCGGCGACGAAGACCCCGAGGGGAAGCCCCGCGAGCCCGCATGCCGCGATCGAGGCGACGCGCACGCCGGGCGTCATGCGCGACACGGCCACTCCTCGCGACCCCGTTCCGCGCAACCGCGCCGCGAGTGCCTCGATCCGGTCCTCGGGCACGCCCAACCGCCCGAGCATCCTGAGCAACGGGCCTCGCACGGCTCCCCTGAGCAGGGCGAACTGGATGGTCCCGCCGACGTAGCCGGCCGCCAGGATCAGCGCGAGTCCCCCGACGGCCGACGGCCCATCTCCCGCGAGCGCTGCTCCGGCCCCGATGACGACGAGGTCGCCGGGCACGGGCAACGGGAGACCAGCCTCCTTGACGAAGAGGAGTCCGACGATGCCGGCCAGCGCGAGCGGCTCCACTGGCCCCGGATGGTAGTCCGTGGACTCAGGCTTGGGCCGCGCGCAGCCGCTCCAGGCCGTCGAGCATGATGTCCAGCCCGAACTCGAACTCGAGCTGGCTGTCGCAGCCGATGCCGACCGTCGCTCCCTCGTGAGTGACCTGGCCGGCCAGCTCGGCCAGATACGGGAACTGGGAGGCCATCTGCTCGAGCATCGCTATGTCCGGGCTCTCGGCCAGCGCCTCGGAGTCGTCGTAGAGCTCCTGGGCGAAGCCGAAGATCCGGCTCCCGAGCACGTGGATGGTGTGGTGGGTGAGGTCGACCGAGAAGCCGCCCTGGCGCAGGATCGCCATCATCGATTCCATGTACAGCATGACGGTGCCGGTCATCGTGACGCGGGACGCCATCACCGCCGATGCCCACGGGTGGCGCAGCAGCGCTTCCCGGCCCGAGAGGATGCGGGCGCGCGTCGCGGTCTTCCAGTCGACGCCCTCGAGTGGTGGATCGATCTCGCCGACGACGATGTCGACCATGCCGTCGAGGATGTCCTCCTTGTTCGCCACGTGGTTGTAGAGCGACATCGCCTCGACGCCGAGCTCCCCCGCCACCTTGCGCATGCTGACCGCGCCGATGCCCTCCCGGTCCGCGAGCGCCACGGCAGCCTGGAGCACTCGCTCCCGCGTGAGCGGGACGCGGGCCTCGACGCCGGTCTGGGTCGCGATTGCCATCGGTTCGTCCTCGGTGCCTGGCCTACAGGGTAAGCCTTTCCACCATTGGGGCTTGACAGACTTACGGCGTACGCTCTAACTTACGCCGTACACTTACAGTGTACATCAGACACACCGAGGAGGCCCGCCCCATGTCAGCCCAGACAACCGCCAATCCGACCATCCCCGCCACCGCCGTTCGCGAAGCCACCATGCAGGCGATCGTGTACGACCGATACGGAGGCCCCGAGGTGCTTCACCTCGCGGAGGTTGCGCGACCGACCATCGCCGATGACGAGGTCCTGGTGCGGGTGCGCGCCGCGGGGATCGCTCGCGGCGACTGGCACGTCATGACCGGCCGCCCCTACCTGGTGCGGGTCATGGGATTCGGGCTGCGCCGGCCCAAGCAGCGGGTGCGCGGCCAGGACCTCGCCGGCACGGTCGAGTCCGTCGGAGCCGCGGTGACGGCGTTCAAGCCCGGCGACGAGGTTTACGGCTGGGGCCGCGGCGCCTACGCGGAGTACGCCGCCGCGAAGGCGTCAGACCTGGTGCGCAAGCCCGCAGGCCTCTCGTTCGAGCAGGCAGCGACCGTCGGGATCTCGGGCATGACGGCGATCCAGGCCGTCCGCGACGTGGGCAAGGTCAAGCCCGGCACGTCGGTTCTCGTCACCGGCGCGGGTGGTGGCGTCGGTTCCTTCGCCGTGCAGATCGCCTGCGCCTTCGGCGGCACGGTGACCGGAGCCAGCAGGGCGACGAAGCACGACCTCGTCCGCTCGCTCGGTGCGTCCGACGTCATCGACACCGAGAGCGTCGACCTCACGCGGATGGGGCGGCAGTGGGACGTGATCATCGACACCGCCGGCCGACGGCCGCTGCGGCGGATCCGCAAGGCCCTCACGCCAGACGGCACGCTGGTGCTCATCGGCGGCGAGGGTGGCGATCGCTGGATGGGCGGCTTCGACCGTCACTTCCGCGCGATGGCCCTCTCCCGCTTCGTCCGGCAGGACCTGAAGATGCTCGCGGCCGCCGAGCGCGGCGAGGACCTCGTGGCGCTCAACGAGCTGATCGAGGCCGGCAAGCTGACCCCGATCATCGACCGGGTCTACCCGCTCGCGGAGGCGGCCGACGCGATGCGCCACCTCGAGTCGGGCCGGGTCGCCGGAAAGCTCGTGCTGCCGTCGCGGGCTGATCGTCAGCTCCGGTGCGTCGGGCCTGGGTCAGGGCCTATCGTCGAACAGCGTGCGCGTGCGCCCGGCTTCCCAGGCGTCACCCACGGCGGCGGAGAAGGGATCCTGCTCCCGGAACGTATCGGTCCAGTCGGGCACGGTCGAGTCGGTCCGGCGATGCGGCTCGTCTTCGTCGTCGACGATGTCTTCCGGTGGTGGCCAGTCAGCCATCTGGTTTCCTCGCTCTTGCGGCCGTACGACGCACATCGTGCCCATCGGCCGTCAAGAGGGTGTCAACCGATCGCAAGGTGTTGGCCTCACGGCGCTTCGATCCGCCGGCAGTCCGCGACGTTGAAGAAGGCCCATAGCGCGAAACGCTCAGGCTGGAGATCGCGGAGGTCGGTGGCATACGATGACCGGAATGCTTGAAGTCACGGCCGCCCTGCTCATCGGCGTGCCGATCGCGTTCAACGTCGCCTTCTTCGAGCTCGGCAGGACGTTCGACTATCCCGCGATCCTTCGCGAGCCGCCCGATGTCATCCTCCGCCGCTTCGATGCCGGCGGCCCATCGCTCCTGCTGAGATGGCAGGCGCTCCTGGCGAGCGCGCTCGCAATGCTTCCGTTGGCCGCGCTGCTCGGCGTGGCGCTCGGGCGCACGGCCGGCGCTGACGGCCGTGACGATCACGGTCGGGGCGGGCGCGGCCCTGGTCCAGGCACTGGGCCTGGTGCGCTGGCCGTTCGCCGTCCCCGAGCTCGCGCGCCGGTACGTCGCGGCCGAAGGCCCGGACTCCGAGGCGGAGCGCAGAGCGATCGAGGTCACCTTCGCGACGATGCATCGGCTCCTGGGCGTCGGCATCGGCGAGCACCTCGGCTACCTGCTGACCGGGACCTGGACGCTGTTGGTGGCCGCCTCGATCCTGGATGCCGGCGCGGTCGCACCGTGGCTCGGATGGGTCGGCCTGCCTATCGGAGCCGCGCTGCTGATCGGATCCCTCGAGTTCGTAGGCCCGAACGAACGGAACGGCTGGCCGCTGGCCGGCACGATCGTGCCGATCGCCTACGTGGCGTGGTCGCTCTGGCTGATCGCCATCGGGGTCGCCCTGCTCGTCTGACCTACGACGTGGCAGGTGGAGCGGGGAACGAGCACGTGACCTCGGTTCCCTGGCCGAGCTGGCTCTGGAGGCTCACCTCGCCACCATGCGCGCGCACCAGGTCGCGGACGATCGCGAGGCCAAGGCCCGCCCCGGAGTGCTCGCCGGCGCGGTAGAACCGATCGAACGCGTGCTCCGCGGTACCTGCGTCCATCCCCGAGCCCGTATCGGCGACCGAAAGCTCGACGGCACCGTCTTTCGCGGCTACCGCAACGGTCACGCGACCGCCCGAGGGCGTGTGGCGAAGGGCGTTCGAGACGAGGTTGCCGATGACCTGGCGAATCCGCGTCGGGTCGAGCTCGAGCGGGGGCACGTCGGCGGCATCGGTCACGAACGAAACGCCGGACGCGGTGGCCTGCGACTCGAAGCCGGCGACGACATCGGCGGCCAGCGCGCCGAGGTCCACCGCTTCGCGGTGCAGGGCCAGGGCGCCGGCATCAGCCAATGAGAGCGTGCGGAGGTCCTCGACGAGCCGCTCCAGCTGCCGGGTCTCGGCGAGGAGCCGCTCGAGGTGCGGCCGGTCGGCGGGGTAGACCCCGTCGATCATCGCCTCGACATTGCCCTGGATGACCGACAGCGGCGTACGCAGCTCGTGGCTCACGTCGGCCAGCAGGCGGCGACGCTCCTCGGTGTCGGCGGCGAGGCGGGCGCTCATCGAGTTGAAGGCACGACCGAGGGCACGGATCTCGCGCGGACCGCGGACCTCGACCTGGGTGCCCACCTCACCGGATTCCACGCGTGCGGACGCCTCCACCAGGTCGCCGAGGGGGGCCGCGGTGCTGCGGAAGCTCCGGATCATGCGTGGCACGACGATGAGGAGGATGAGCAGGAAGATCGCCGGCCCGATTGCCGACGAGATCGGATGGCCGATCAGCGAGCTGATCAGCCAGGCCAGGCCGAGGACCACGGCCACGACCATCAGCGCGGCGAAGACGAAGAAGCACCCCGCTCGCCGCATGAAGCCGCGGCGCAGGTCCCGCCAGGCCGCGGGGTCCTGCGGGGGCCACTCCTCGCTCTCCGGCCACCACGGCGGGCGGCGACCATCGTTCCAGCGTCGTCGACCCCAGTGCCCCGAGCCGCGAGCGGGTGGCGGCTCAGTCGGCAAGGCGATAGCCCACGCCGTGGACGGTCAGCAGGTAGCGCGGCGAGTGGGGCTCCGGCTCGAGCTTGCGGCGGATGTTCTTGACGTGCGCGTCGATCGCGCGCTCGTAGGCCTCGAACGCCTCGCCGTGGATGGCATCGAGCAGCTGGGACCGGGTGAAGACGCGACCCGGCTGCCGCGCCATGGCCGCCAGCAGCGCGAACTCCGTCGCGGTCAGGTCCACCGCCGACGTCCGCCGCGAGTCGTCCGCATGCGCGGCACGTCGAGCACGAGGTCGCCCGACGCGGAGGATCTCGGACTCGCGCGTGGCCTGGCGACGCCGCCGCAGCACCGCGCGGACCCGCGCGACGAGCTCGCGCGGGCTGAACGGCTTGGTCACGTAGTCGTCGGCGCCGAGCTCGAGGCCGATGATCTTGTCGGTCTCGTCGTCGCGAGCGGTGAGCATGATGATCGGCAGCTCGCCGACTCCGCCGCAGGGCGCGCGCCACGTCGAGGCCGTCGAGCCCGGGCAGGCCGAGGTCGAGAACCACGAGGTCCGGTGACTCGGTGCGGGCCCGCATGAGCGCCTCGTCGCCGCTGCGCGCGATGGTGACCGCGAAGCCCGCATCGGTCAGGTAATCGGCGACGAGCCGGACGATCTTCGGCTCGTCGTCGACCACCAGGATGGACGGCATGGCCGCATCCTACGCGGGCTCAGGTGCCCGCTGCGGCCTGGGGCTCATCGGCATCGCGCCGATGGAGCTCGCGATGGAGCTCCTCGATCCGGCCGTGCCGGTCGGGGTCATGCCGACCGCCCCAGCCACCGGGCCCTCTCGGTCCGCCCCATCGGCCCCACCCGAACGCGGCCCGCACGAGGCCGATGACCAGGAAGATCCCGAAGATCAGGAACAGGAACCCGAAGATGCCCCATCCCCCGGGGCCATGCCAGTACGGGCCGTAGCCGTAGGCGTATGGCGGCACCGGCAGCGGGTCGCCGGACGAGGCCGCGATCCGGGCCGCCTCGTCGAGCCCCGCCGTCACGCCGGCGTTGTAGACGGCCGCCCCGATGCCGATCACCACGGCGATCAGCAGCAGGAAGGCCAGGAAACGGAAGAATCCGCCCATCGTTGCTCTCCTTTGCATCGTGGGTCCGTTCCACACGGACCGATGCAGGACAGCCTCGCGACCGGATGCGGAGGAAGTGTGAACGGCCGATGTGAAGGCCATGCACGCGAGAAGCCGGCGCGGACCAGGCCGCACCGGCTCCTCTTCTCAGATCCGAGTGACCTACATGATCTCGTAGATCTCGGTGACCTCGACCGTTCCCCCGCCCGCGAGGTGGGGGCACATCTTCGTGGCATTGACCGCGTTGTCGAACGAGTCCACGGAGATGATCGAGTAGCCCGTCGCCGGGTTCCCGCCGCCGCCATCGCTCACGGATCCGTCGCTCGCGACGGTCCTGGCCTGCGACGTCGGGTTGCCCATGTCGACCGTCGCCGGCCCGAGCTCGGTGAACCACTGGGTCCAGGCCGCGGTCGTCTTCTCGCGCTCCTCGTCGGTGGCCGGTGCGCCTCCGCCGTGATAGATGAGCAGGTACTTCCCCATCGGTGACTCCTTCGTTGTCATTGCCGGGATTGGTACTGACATTGACGGCGCGTCTGGGGGAAACTGTGCGCGTGACCCAGGCCCGCGCCGGCATGGCGCTCGACGACGCGACCTTCGGATCGATGACCGAGCCGTTCCGCCGCGACCTGCTGCTTCACTGCTACCGCTTCAGCGGATCGCTCACCGAGGCCGAGGACCTCGTCCAGGAGACCCTCGCCAAGGCATGGAGAGCCCGTGCCGGGTATCGGGGCGAGGCCGGGCTGCGGACGTGGCTGCGGCGCATCGCCACGCGGGTATGCCTCGATGCCCTGCGCAGCCGACGGAGGACGTTGCCCTCGGCCGTGGACGGCGACCTCGAACGGCCACGAGATCCTGTGGCTCGATCCCCTGCCCGACCACCTGCTCGCCGATGCCGATGCCGATCCGGCGGCCGCCTACGACCTGCGTGAAAGCGTCTCGCTCGCGTTCCTCGCCGCGCTCCAGCGCCTGCCCGCGCGGCAGCGCGCGGTGCTCCTCCTGCGCGACGTCTTCGCCATGCGCGCCTCCGAGGTCGCGGATGAGCTGGAGATCACCGAGTCCGCTGTCACCAGCCTCCTGCATCGGGCGCGACGGACCATGGAGGCGAACGGCGCCCAGCCGGGAACCGCACGACCGCCGGACGCCGCGACGGCCTCCCTGCTGCAGGCCTACGTCGACGCGTGGCAGTCGGGTGACGTCAACGCTGTGGTGGCGCTCCTCAAGCGCGACGCAATCGTCGAGATGCCGCCGATCGCTCTCACGCCGACCGGGCACGCGGCCATCCGCGCGTTCTTCGCCGACGGGATCCTCGACGGGACCGCGGACCGCTGGATCGGCGTGCCCATCGCGGCCAACGGCGGTCCGGCCGCAGCGATGTACGAGCGGACCGATGACGGCGACCAGTTCATCGGCGTCCACGTGCTCGCCATCGACGGATGACGCGATCCGCGTCGTGACCGCGTTCATGGACCCCGGCCTTGCCGAACGGTTCGAGGTTCCCGCGGTCATCGCGAGCTGAGGCGCGACGCACAACGTGTCACGAAGGCCGGCGACGATCCGGCCATGGATCAGCAGCCGACCCTCGTCAGCCTCAATGCTCGCATCGGATCGGCCGAGCTCGGCGTCGAGGTCGCCATTCGATTACGCGAGCTGAACGGTCGCTGGATGGCAGTCGCGCACTTCGGCGAGGAGCCGGAGGTCGGGATCGGGCCGACCGCGCGTGCGGCGCTCACCGCGTCGCTGGCCACCCTCGGTGCGCGAACCGCGGCCGCACTCATGGCCGATCCGCAGCTCTTCGCGCTCAGCGCTGCCATCCGACAGCCCGCCTAGGCCGCCGGCGGCTTTCCGAGCTGCCTAAGATCGGGCCATGCGTGAGCTGGATGGCCTTCGGATCCTGGGTGCCGGTGACGGCCAGACGAGCTCGGGCCGAGCGTCGACGCTGCGCGAGATCATCGGCTCAGCCGAGACCGATGGGCGCTGGCGCCTGGGCGAGGTCACTGCCCAGCCGGACGAGTCGGTCGCGACGCATTCCCACCCCGGCGAGCCGGAGGCGATCGTTGTGCTCGAAGGAGACATCGAGCTTCACGGCGCAACCGGTGTGGAGCGCATCGGGCCCGGCGACGTCGTGTTCATCCCGCCCGACACCGAGCATGGCCTGCGCACGCCGACGGGCGGCCGGTGGCTGGCCATCTGGCCGATCGAGCCGCGTGTCCCCGGTCCGCGCTATCGCGGGCGGAGCGACTGAACGATGCTGATCGCTGTCCTGCTGCTCATCGCCGGCATCGTGGTGATCGTCATCAACCCGATCATCGGGCTGATTCCCGGCCTCCTCCTCATCGTCGCGTCCATCGTCGTCGGCGTGCTCGCACTCCTCGGCAAGGGCATCGGCGCCATCCTGGGCATCGGCTCGAAGAAGACGTGCCCCCAGTGCCGCTCCGAGATCCCGAACGAGGCGACCGTCTGCCGGGTCTGCGGATACCGCTACCGCTGACGCCGAAAGGAGGCCTTCGGAGGCAGCACCATCGAACGAACCCTCGATCACGACGCGCGTTCGCGGCCCGATCAGTCGCCGCAGGTCCGCGGAGCTCCCGACGCCGACGATCCGCCGATCCCGCACCGCCACCGCGTCCGCCGGCGCCGAGCCGTCCACCATCGTCTCGACGCTCGCGCCCAGGAAGACCAGGTCGGTTTCGTCGCTCGAGCTCATGCGCATCCGATGCTACGCGAGCGATGGCGACGCCGGTCCCGCTGAGCTCGGCAGCAGGCTACCCTGTCGCCGCGACCGGGCTCGGCTGTCGAGCAGCCAGCCGATGTCGCCGCACGAGGACCACGCCCCGTGGAGACGCTCGACTGGGAGGCCGTGGAGGCCGCGATCGGACGGCTGGAGGCGGAGTGGACCGATGCGCTGGTCGAGTACTGCGCCATCCCCTCGGAAGGTGGCCGCGCGGATGACCTGGAGAGCGCGGCGCGGTGGACGGCGGAGCGGCTCGAGCGAATCGGCGCAACGACGCGGGTGATCCGCCTGGACGACGCACCGCCGCTGGTGGTCGGCGAGATCGGTCCCACTGACGCACCGGTCATCAACCTCGTGCAGCACTACGACGTCCAGCCGGCCGGCGACCACTCGGAGTGGACAACGCCGCCGTACGCACCGGACGTTCGAGACGGTCGCCTCTTCGCGAGAGGTGCGACGGACAACAAGGGCGAGGTGCTGGTCCGGATGTGGGCGCTCGACGCGTTGGCGGCTGCCGGCGTGGAGCTCCCGTGCCGTGTGCGCTTCCTGGTCGAGGGCGAGGAGGAGACCGGGAGCAAGCACCTCGACGCATTGCTCGACATGGAGGCGGACATCCGTCGTGTCGACGCGGCGCTCGGGGAGGGCGGAGGGGTCGACGAGCAGGGACGCCCCATCGTGGACTGCGGCGTCCGCGGCATCCTTTTGGCTGAGCTCTCGGTTCGGACGCTCTCCAAGGACGTCCACTCGTCGGCCGCCACACTGTTTCCGAACGCGGCGGCCCGGATGGTCGCCGCGCTCGCCACGCTCGTCGCGCCAGATGGTGAGCCGACGTGGCCGGGCCTCCAGACTGGCAGGCTGCCATTGACCGATGCGGCCCGCGACTCCGCCCGAGGCCAGCCATCCGAGTGGCTGGACGACTACCGCAGAGAGTTCGGTTTCAGCCGCTTCGTCGGCGGCGTGGACGGTGGCGATGCCCTCGAGGCGGAGCTCGCGAACCCGACCTTCAATATCCAGGGAATCTGGTCTGGCGAGACCGGTCCCGTGGCCCGGAACGTGGTGCCGGCCGAGGCGACCGCCCGACTCGATATCCGCCTCGTGCCGGACCAGGATCCCGACGCCGTCGCGGCGGCACTTCGGGAGCACCTCGATGCCCACGGCTACGAGGACGTCCAGATCACGCGGAGCGAAGCGTCCGAGCATCCGTACTGGAGCGACCTCTCCGACCCATTCGTGGACGCTGCCGTCGGCGCCGTGGAGGCTGTGTTCGGGCAGCCGGCGGTCAGAATCCAGTCCACGCCGGGCACCGCGCCGATGTACCAGATCTGCGCCGCGCACAGGGTCCCGATGGCGTTCATCGGCGGAAGCGACATCCACGCGAACGCACACGCCCCCGACGAGTCGTTCGACATGGCGACCGGCGGGCGCGCCGCGCTCGCGTTCCTTCGCCTCCTCGACAACTTCTCGCGGCTCCCGCGTCGTGCGGCGTCCGCGGACACCTCCGAGGGCGATCAGCCGATCGGTTGACTCCGGCGTCAACCGACCGCGCCACGGAGTTCAGTCGCCCCGCCGATGTGCCCGAGGCGGCACAAGGCACATCCTCGGGGCATGAACATCGTCGAAGTCACCGACCTCACCAAGCGCTATGGCGGCCACGCGGCCGTCGATGGCGTGTCGTTCACCGTTGAGGAGGGGGAGATCTTCGGCATCCTCGGCCCGAACGGCGCCGGCAAGACCACGACGGTCGAGTCGATCGCCGGTCTCCGCAAGCCCGACTCCGGGACGATCCGGGTCCTCGGGCTCGATCCGCAGGACGATCGAGATCAGCTGCGAACGCTCGTCGGCGTGCAGCTCCAGGAGAGCGAGCTGCCCGATCGCATGACCGTCGCGGAGGCGCGTCGAGCTGTTCGCGGCCTTCTACGCCGATCCCGAGGATCCGGCGGCCCTCATCGAGGACCTCGGGCTGACCGAGAAGCGCGACACGCAATACCGGAAGCTCTCCGGCGGTCAGAAGCAGCGCCTCTCGATCGCCCTCGCACTCGTCGGCAAGCCGAAGGTCGCGATCCTCGACGAGCTTTCGACCGGCCTCGACCCGCAGGCTCGCCGCGAGACGTGGCACCTCATCGAGTCGATCCGCGAACGGGGCGTCACCGTCCTCCTCGTCACCCATCTCATGGAGGAGGCAGAGCGCCTCGCCGACCGGGTCGCCGTCATCGACCGCGGCAGGATCATCGCGATCGACACGCCTGCCGGCATCGTCTCCCGCGTCGACGCGGAGCAGAAGCTCCGATTCCGGCCATCGGCGCCGATCGAGGATCGGCTGCTGACCGAGCTCCCGGAAGTGAAGGACGTCGAACGGGCTGGACCTCTCGTCGTCGTCACCGGCACCGGCAATCTCATCCATGCCGTCACATCGGTCCTGGCGCAGCATCGGGTCGTGGCCAATGACCTCCGGGTCGAGCAGGCCAACCTGGACGATGCGTACCTCGCCCTGACGGCCCAGTCAGCAAAGGAACTCTCATGAACCAGATGCGCGCCCTCATCGTCTCCGAAGCGAAGCTGCTGCTCCGCGACCCGATCAGCTGGCTCGCGGCGATCGCGCTGCCGTCGGCGATCCTCCTGATCTTCGGCTCGGTCTTCGCGCCACACCGACCGGATCCCGCCCTCGGTGGGCTGCGATGGATCGACACGTTCGCTCCCTCGCTGGTCGTCATCACCACGGCCACGCTGGCGATCCAGACCCTGCCGATCCGCCTCGCGACGTATCGCGAGAAGGGCATCCTGCGGCGCCTCTCGACGACGCCCGCGCGACCGGCCGGGCTGCTCGTCGCCCAGGTCGTCATCTACTCGGTGACGGCCATCCTCGGCCTGGTCCTGCTGGTGATCGTCGGACGCATCGCCTTCGACATCCCGCTCCCGGCCAACCCGATCGGCTACGTCGCCGCGTTCGGCCTGGGGATGGCCGGGCTGCTCGCGATCGGCCTGCTGCTGGCGGCGTTCGCCCCGTCGGCCGGGGTTGCCACGGCCATCGCCGTCCCGCTGTTCTTCGTCGTGATGTTCCTCGGCGGCGTGTACCTGCCAAGGTTTCTCCTTCCGGAGGTGCTCATCATCATCGGCGACCTCACCCCGCCCGGCGTCCAGGGCCTCCAGGATGCGTGGCTGGGTGACGCACCGAAGCTGCTGCCGCTCGGCGTGCTGGCCGGAATCACCCTCGTTGGCGGGGCCATCGCCACCCGCGTCTTCCGATGGGAATGACGGGCCGATGGAGTAGCGTTCGGCCATGACTGAGCCGATGAACGCCTCGGCGAAGCCGGCCTGGGAACGGATCGGCGACGCGATGGTCGGATGGTGCGGGTACGTGCTACTCGCACCACGCCACCCTCATCGCTCTTCGTGGCGGGCACCGGCGACCCGGTATGGCTGGCAACGACGCTGGCGATCGCCGCGGTGGCGGCCGGTTGGATCTACCTGATGTTCACCCGCCTGCCGCCACCGCGGCAGGCGCATCGGCTCCGGATGGGCGTCTTCTTCGTCGGCGTGCTCGTTCTCGCGTCGTTCCTCATGCTGCGGTCGCCGCTGTTCTTCGTCTTCATGATCAGCGGCTTCTTCTACGCCTCGATCCTGCGGCCTCTGCCGCTCGCCTTCGTGGGCGTCTTCGCGACGTCGTTCCTGGTCAACACGCTCATCGCCGGGTTCCCGCAGAGCGCCGAGGCGTGGACGTTCTACGTCGTGATCATCGCGATCCAGACGGTCGTCATCGGCGCGGGCTCGATCGTCGGCGAGAAGGTCACCGAGCAGAACGAGGAGCGACGCGCAGGCGCTGGCCAAGCTGGAGGTGGCGCTCGAGGAGAACGCCGGGCTTCACGCCCAGCTGCTGACCCAGGCCCGCGAGGCGGGCATCCTCGACGAGCGGGCGCGCATGGCCCGCGAGATCCACGACACCATCGCCCAGGGCCTCATCGGGATCGTCACCCAGCTCGAGGCGGCCGAGCAGGCGCACCGATCGACCGGCCGATCGGGATCGGCATCTCGACAACGCCCGGCGGCTGGCACGCGACAGCCTGGTGGAAGCGCGTCGATCGGTCGAGGCGTCGATGCCCTCCGCACTCGAGTCCGGAACCCTGCCCGATGCGCTCGCCGCGGTCGCCGCCGAGTGCGTCCGAGATGAACGGCATCCCGGTCGACGTCACGGTGACCGGCGACGTGATCGCCCTCCACCCGGAGATCGAGGTGGCCCTGCTGCGCACCGCCCAGGAGGCGCTGGCGAACGTGGCGCGCCACTCCGGCGCGTCGCGCGCCGGGCTGACCCTGTCGTTCATGGGCGACGTCGTCACGCTCGACGTCCGCGACGACGGCGTCGGATTCTCGGTGCGCGGAGGGTTCCACCGGCGACGGCTCGGGCTTCGGCCTCACCGCCATGCGCCAGCGCGTGGCGCGCGTCGCCGGGTCGCTCGCCATCGAGTCGGAGCCGGGCGGCGGCACCGCGCTCTCGGCGCGGGTGCCCGTCGATCGCCGCCGGCTCTTCGACGGCACCGGCTCCATGAGCCCGGTCCGCCTGATCATCGTCGACGACCACCCCGTCGTCCGCGACGGCATTCGCGGCATGCTCGCGGGCGATCCGGAGCTCGACGTCGTCGGCGAGGCATCCGACGGGGCCGAGGGCCTCGCCCTCATCGCGTCGCTGAAGCCCGATGTCGTCCTGATGGACCTGCGCATGCCCGGCCTCGGCGGAGCGGCAACCATCCGAACGCTGGCCGAGCAGGGCTCGGACGCGCGCGTGCTCGTGCTGACGACCTACGACACCGACAGCGACGTCGTGCCGGCGCTCGAGGCCGGCGCGACCGGCTACCTGCTCAAGGACTCCCCGCGCGAGGAGCTCGTCCGCGCCATCCACGCAGCAGCGCGCGGCGAGACGGTGCTGGCGCCGTCGGTCGCGACGCGCCTGGTGAGCCAGCTTCGGGCGCCCGCCCACGACGCACTGAGCGACCGCGAGCTCGAGGTGCTCACATTGATCGCCCAGGGCGAGACGAACCGCGGGGCGGCGGCGCGCCTGTTCATCTCGGAGGCCACCGTCAAGACGCACCTGCTCCACATCTACGAGAAGCTCGGCGTCAACGACAGGGCCGCCGCCGTTGCCGCGGCCTACGAGAAGCGGCCTCCTGGTGCCACAGCGCGACTGACCCTCAAGGGCGCGTTGCGCTCACATCATCGGCGAGCCGATACTTTCGGACGTAGATGGAATGGACCACGCTCGTCCCGGCGATCATCGGCGCCTTCGTGGGCGTCATCGGCTGGCTGCTCGTCGGGCTCTACATCCAGCGACGCCAGTTCCATCGCCAGGCTCGAAACGCGGCGAAGGCGGTCTACTTCGAGCTCGACGTCAACCTGGCCACGATCGGGGTCGCGCGCGACCATGGGCTGTTCTCCGACCTGGACCGATCCTCGTTCGAACGGCTGCTGCCCGAGCTCGCCACGCTGCTCTCGGCGAGTGACCTGAAGGTCGTGGTCGACGCGTACATGGCCCACGCAGGCTACCGGCAGCTCGCATCGCGGGATGACCTCCCCGGCGACGTGCGGCGCGGGGCGCTGACGGCCGTGGTCAACGCGCATGAGCGCGCTCTTGCGACGCTCCGCGCCCGCGCCTTCACGAGCGCCGAGGCGCGCGCCATTGGCACGAATCTCCCGATCGAGGGCTCGGCCAGGCAGGCGGCGCCCGTCGCGAGGACGAAGCCGTGACGGACGTCGATCACCAGCAGATCTTCAGCGGGTTTGTGGATATCTTCCGCACGCAGGAGTGGCATCGATTGGGTGACTACCTGACCGAGGACGCCATCTGGGAATACCCGCAGTCGGGCGAACGCTTCCGCGGCGTCGACAACATCCGCGCCCAATTCGAGAATTACCCCGACCTCGAACCTGGCAACACGATGCTCGAGGAAGTCATCAGCGGCACGACGTATGCGCTGACACCGACCTATACGCTCATCACCGTCGACGGCAGCGGCGACCGGGGGACCGCGATCAACCGCGTTCGGTATCCCGATGGCAGCCGATGGTGGGCCGTGAACCTCTACGAGCTTCGCGACGGCAAGATCGCGCACTCCCGCTCCTTCTTTGCACCAGAATTCGAGCCGCCCGACTGGCGCGTTTCCTTCCGCGACTAGCCTCCTCAGAGGATGACGGGCCAGTAGCGCGCGGTGGCCATCGCGATGACGGCGATCGACAGCCCGGCAATCACTACCCAGCCAGCTGCGCGGGACTCACGCCCGGTGCGGGCGAGGAGCTGCTGTTCCTCGGGGGTCGGTGGTCGCTGCTCCGCCAGGACTGTTCCGATCGTGCGCTCGACGGTGCGGGTGCGCGGGAACACGTAGAGCCCGCCGACGCCGAGCGTGACGATTGCGGCAATGCCGCCCACGGTGAACCCGAGCCGCGAGCTGTCGAAGAGCAGTCCGGGTCAAGGCCATTCGAGGTGATCACGAGCAGCCACGCACCGGCCAGGACGGTGACGATCGCGCTGCCGAGGACGATCGACGAGAAGCGTCGGTAGTGCAGGAGCTGGTAGATGAAGCCCGATGCACTCGGCCCGGCGGCCACCGCCGCGGGCTGGACGAGCAGGAAGAACGCGAACACCGCGCCGACCCAGAACGTGCCAGCGCCGATGTGCACCAATCGCAGGAGCAGGATGTCCACGTGTCGCCTCCCTCGTGCCGTTGAGTTCCTTCAGCGGCCGGAGCATAGGTCCCGGCCCACGTGGTGGGAAGGCCCAGCGGGCAGGCCCTCAAATCGACCGAACCGATGGACGCCTGGGCACTTCCTCCCGGCGGACTGACCGGGACACGGTCAGCTGCGCAGGGCGTACAGCACTCGTGGACCGGGCACGCCCTTGAGCTCCACGGGTCCGCGCTCCTCGTAGGCGAGCCCCGCTTCGAGCGTCAGATCGCGGGTGGTCGCCGTGACGAGCACCTCGCCAGGTTCGGCCGCACCAAGCACGCGAGCGCCGACGTGGACGGCCATCCCGGTGATCTGGTCCCCCGCCTGCTCGACCTCGCCGGTGTGCACTCCCGCCCGGACCTGGAGGCCGATGCGGTCGGCGGCCACCCTGATGCCCGCTGCCGCACGAACGGCCGCAACAGGGCTGTCGAATCGGGCGAGCACGCCATCGCCAGCGGTGTCGACCATGACTCCGTCATGGGTCGCCAGGGTCGAGTGGACGTTCTCGAAATACTGCGACTGGAGCCGCCGCCACGCCGCGTCTCCGATGCGGTCGATGAGCGCGGTGGAGCCGACGATGTCCGCGAACAACACCGTGGTGAGGATCCGCGCTGCGGCACCCCGCGCGGCCCAGCCGGAGATCCCCTGGAAGTCGATCGCGACGCACGGCTCGTCGCCGACCACCCAGCTGTCGTGGCCCGGCGGCGTGTCGTAGATGTCTCCCGGACCGATCTCCACCTGGTGGCCGTCGCGGTCCTCGCAGATCCAGCGGCCGCTCACCTGGTATCCGACGTGGTGAAACTCGCACCGGTCGGTGCCGGCGATGGGCCGGACGTCCTTGGACCAGCGCCATCCCGGCTCGAGGGTCTCCCGTCCGAACGTGAGCGCTCCCACCGAGATCAGGTCGAGGATTCCACCCGGGAAGTCGACATGCTCTTCGGCGGACGCGAAGCTGCGGACCACGCTCCGGCTCACGGGCGTGAGTGTAGTGCCGAGGCGGTACACACAGAGGTCGCCAGGCTGCTCGACTTCGGAATGTCAAAAATACTTGACATGATGTCTGCCGCGCTTTACAGTGGCCGATGTCAAAGATTCTGTACATCGGAGCCGGCGCATGTCCTACGAAGAGAAGGGCCAGTGGGTCTACCTCGCCGTCACCTCGATCGGCTACGCGACATACGTCGTCGCTCGTCCTCGGACGCGCGGGCACGACGCCGCTGACGGAGGTCGACTACCAGCCGATCCTGCTGTGGACGATCGGGGTGGCGATCGCCGCGTCGATCATCGGTCGCATCGCGATCGAGATCGTCGGGCCGAGCGAGTCGTACACCGCGGACGTGCGCGACCGCGACATCGGTCGTCACGGTGAGTACTCGGGCCGGCCTCGTTCTCGGGATCGGCATGGTCGTGCCCTTCATCCTTGCCCTGATCGAGGCCGACTGGTTCTGGATCGCCAACGCGATGTACCTCGCCTTCACACTTGCGGCCATCGTCGGCGCCGTCATCAAGCTGATCGCCTACCGCCGGGGCTTCTGACCGATGGGCAAGCCCACGCGCGTCACCAACGACATCCGCCGCCTGCGCTTCGCGCACGGCGAGATGACCCAGGCCGAGCTCGCGGAGCAGGTCGGCGTCACGCGGCAGACGATCATCGCCATCGAGCAGGGCCGCTACTCCCCCTCTCTCGAGATGGCCTTCCAGATCGCCGGCGCCCTCGGCGTCGCCCTCGACGACGTCTTCCAGTACCCCGCCACATCCAAGGAGAACCCACGATGACCACCACGAACGAGACCAGCGGCAAGCCAGGCGGGAGGCTGCCACCCCGATTCGTCATCCGCGCCGCCTGGGTCGGCCACCGGGCCCTGTATCGGCTCAGCGGCGGCCGCATCGGCCTGCGCCCGGCAACGGAGAAGACCTGGGGCATGATGCGGCTGCAAGACGGTCGGCCGAAAGAGCGGCCGCGAGCGACTGGCGATCCTCGGCTACTACGAGGACGGCCCGAACCTGGTCACCATGGCCATGAATGGGTGGGGCGAGCCGGAGCCGGCGTGGTGGCTGAACCTGCAGGCCCATCCGGACACGACGGTCGAGCTGCCACGATCGCACCATCGCGGTCCGCGGCCGCGCGGCCACGGCGGAGGAGCGCCCGCGCCTGTGGGAGATCTGGGGCCGATACGACGGCCCGGAGGAGCTCGAGGCCTGGGCGTCGCGCCGGCCGGGCGAGACGGCGGTCGTCATCCTCGAGCCTCGCTGAGCGGTTGCGCCGCGTGCTACGGTTCATGGCCGTCGCAGCCCACCAGTGATCTACCCGGGGTTCTGATGTCCGAGCATTCGGTCCCGCGCGTCGCAGTGGCGGCCCTGCTGGTGGTTGTGCTGGCCGCCTGCTCGGCGACGGGGGCCGCATCGGAGCCACTGGCAGGCACCTCCGCGCCCGGGGAGTCCCTCGAACCCGTCGAGTCCGTCGCGCCGTCCGCCACGCCGGACTTCGAGCACCCCGTGGGTCTGATCGCCATCGGGCACTCGGGCCTGACCGGGGAAGGCGCTGGTGCGACATTCCAGCCGGCACCTGAGAACTCCTGGCCCACCGGGACCAATCCGGACGTCAACAGCATCTACCTTCGCCTCGTTGCCGAGCGCCCGGAGACCGAGGGCCACGTGGCGAACGCGGCAGTCGGCGGAGCGGTGTCGCGCACGCTTGCCGAGCAGGCGTCTCAGGCGCTGGCCATCGTCCCGGCGCCGGCACTGGCGATCATCTCCACGATCGACAACGACATCACCTGCGACGGCGGTGACGCTGCTCACGTCGCCGTCCTGGGCGACAACGTCCGGGCCGCCATCGAGGCCATCCTCGCCGCCTCACCACACACGAAGGTCCTGGTCCTCGACCAGGGTGGCCGGCCGAGCCCCGAGTTCATCGAGGAGCTCGTCGCGCACGATCCGGCGGTCAAGGCGGCGATGACCGGAAGCGGGATGTGCGACTTCTACAGTCCCGATGGCACGCTCAATTTGGAAGGCTTCGAGACGCTCACCGGCATCATCGAGGCGTACGAGGCAGAACAGGCGCGCGTCTGCGCCGAGTTCGAGAACTGCCAGACCGATGGAGGCGTGCGCGCGGCCTTCATCGATCGGTTGGAGTACTTCGCCGCCGACTGGGGTCACGCCAACCTCCAGGGCCAGGCCGCCCAGGCCGAGCTGATGTGGCCCGTCGTGGTCGAGCTCCTGGGCCTCTGACCCGACGCCGCCAGATCAGGGAGCCGCCGCTGCCTCGCGCTCCAGGATCCTGCGGAACTCCTCCAGCTCGCCCTGGAAGCTGCCCTTGTAGGATCCGGCAGCGAAGATCCGGCCGGTGATCGCCGAGATGACGCCGCGCGTCCGGAACGTCTGCGTCAGCCGCGTCCCGTCGGCCTCCGGCTTGAGCCACACCTCCGACTCGCCCTTGAGGATCGCGTTGCCGAACCTGGTCCGCACGTGGTGGGGACGCTCCACCTCGATGATCTCCGTCGGGCTCTTCATCGGTCCGAACCACACGGTGTAGCGGGTGCCCGGCTGATCGATCGGGCCGGTGACATCGGTCACGCGCGTCACGCCCCCGACCCAGTCCTTCATGAGCTCGAGGTCCATCCACCGCGCGAACACGAGATCCAGCGGCGCGGCAATGAATGTCGTGATCTGGTGCCCAGCCATGCAAAGGCATGTTCGCATGCACGGCCACCATCAGGCGTTGGCTCGTTCAGCGGATGAGGACGACCTCGGGGCCCCCAGACACCCCCGCCCATGCGGTGTCGCCGGTTGCGACGGGCGCGCCGAGTCGGAGCCCGAGTGCCAGGCATAGCCGGTCGGCCAGCGAGAGCGGGGAGCCGATGCGCCACATGGCCGCGGCGCGCACCGCATCGGATTCGACCACGTCGACCACCGCGAGGCCGAACGAGGCAAGCAGTCGCGCCACGAGCTCGGCATCCACCCCGTGCTGCCGGACCTTCTGGAGAACCTCGGACCAGTTCGCAGCGCCGATGACCCCTTCGACCAGGTGACGCTCGGCGTCGTCGGCGCCGGCCTCGTCCTGGAGCCAGGCGAGAACGACCGATGCGTCCACCACGGTGGTCACTCCCCCGACTCCTCGGATGCCGAGACCCGTCGCTCCTCGATGAGCTCGCCGGCCAGGCTCGTCTCCACGCCGGCGAACAGCGCTCGCAGGCGTGCCCGCACGGCGCTCCGCGGGAGGAGCACGACGGCATCTCCCTCGACCATCGCCACGAGCTCGCTCCCCTCGTGCAGCCCCAGAGGCCCGTCGCACCTCGACGGGGATCACGACGCGGCCCTTGGGTCCCACCGTCACAGCATGAGTGTCACTCATGCGCCGATAGTGTCACTCGACCCGCCGTCCGTCAAGACCGCCGTCTAGGCGCTGAAGACCTGCGGCTCCGATGCTACGCGAGCGGTTACCGCGTCCCCCTGCTACATTGGTTGCCCACGCAACTACACACGCGAAGGACCCGACCATGGACTACGAAGCATTCACCCGAGATCTCAAGGCGGATCTCCGAGCCAACGGACGTCCCACCTCCGGACCGATGGAGGGGCGGCCGCTGATGATCCTCACCAGCACGGGCGCCAGGACGGGCGCTGAGCACGAGGCGGTCGTCAACTACCTGCGCGATGGCGATTCGTTCGTCATCGCGGGAACGAAGAGCGGAGCACCGACCAATCCGGCCTGGTATCACAACCTGCGCGCCAACCCCGAGGTCACGGTCGAAGCCGATCGCGAGAAGTTCCGCGCTCGCGCCATCATCGCCGAGGGCGACGACCGCGACCGGCTCTGGGATCAGATCGTGACCGCGTTCCCCTACTTCGGCGAGTATCCGTCGAAGACCGACCGCGTCATCCCGGTCATCACCCTCGAGCGCATCGACTGACCGGTGACCGACATCAGTCGTCGGCCCAGAGGCCAAGCCCGGCTGCGCGAGCCTCGCGCTGCGCGGGCAGCAGCACCTCGTCGTGGTACTTCACGTCGGGCGGGAACGTCACGACCGTGGCCATGCCCTGGCGCACGAGCTCGAGGTTGACGAGGATCCATCCCTCCTCGGTCTCGATCCAGACGTAGCGCAGCAGGCGACCGAACCGGTCGACGTCGCTCACGTCGCGCTCGAGCACGACCTCGCGGCCCGCAACCAGCCGCTCGTTCGCATCGGTCGCTTCCGCGCCGAACGGCTCGACCGGATCCCGCGTCTCCGGCGTGTCGATCCCGATGTACCGCACCGGCACGTTCTCCCCGTCGAGCTCGACCCGGATCGTGTCGCCGTCGGTCACGGACGCCACCCTGGCCACCTCGGTGGGTCCGGTCGGCCCGGCAGCCCGCCGACACGCCGGAAGGCAGCGGCCCCGGACCACACGCCGCGAGGAGGATCACGGCCGCCAGCAGGCCGGGGCGCACGCTCGAAGCACTCGGCGGCATCGCCATCCGGCGGAGGCTACGCAAGGATGCGCTGGGAGCGCTCTGCGTTCGGCCGCAGGTCATCCAGCGTGCGCAGGAACGCGAGCGCAGCCGGCCCCATCTCGCCGGCGTCGCGCCGGCGTGCGACCACGATCTGGCGCTTGATCGGGGCCATGTCCACGACCTCGGCCGGGAACAGCCGTCCCGTCCCGATCTCGGTCTGCACCGATGTCCGTGGCAGGAGCGCGATCCCCAGGCGCTGCTCGACCATGCGCTTCGCGGCGTCGATGTTGTCCACCTCGAGGTAGCCGCGCGGCGAGATCCCGGCCTGCCGGAAGAGCGCCGAGGTCAGCTCGTGGTACGAGCTGGTCCGATCGAAGAGGATGAGGTGCTCGGTCGCCATCTGTTCCATGCGGATCTCGGCGGTGGACGCGAACGGATGGCCGCGAGGGACGACGAGCACCAGCTCGTCCTCGTAGAGGAGGGAGCTGACGATGTCGGCATGGTGGATCGGCCGCATCAGGCCGATCTCGACCTCCTCGCGCAGCACCATGTCGAGCACGTCCTCGGAATGGCCGCTCCGCACCGACAGCTGGACGCGCGGGTGGGCCGCCTGGAATCGGTGCAGCATGCTCGGCAGCACGTACGTGCTGACCGCCGGCGCGGCCCCGATGGTCAGGCGTCCGCCGCTGCCGCTGATGACGTCGTCGACAGCCTCCCGTCCCAGGCGAACGGCGCTGAGGACTCGCTCGGCGTGCGGCAGGAACGCTCGGCCAGCCTCCGTCGGCCGGCTGCCGTGCCGCCCGCGGATGAAGAGCTCCGCGCCGAGCGCGCGTTCCAGCCCCTGGATCCTCGCCGTCAGCGCCGGCTGGCTGACGAAGAGCTGCTCGGCGGCCGCGCTGATGGTGCCCAGCCGGCGTGACGGCGACGAAGGCGTCGAGCTGCTGGAGCTGGACGCTCGATATATCGGTCAAGCTGATGGTATCCATTGGAAGAATCGACTTGACCAATGATACAGCAGGGACGAGGATGAGGTCATGTTCACTGCACCGATTCCTTCACCGACAACCAAACCGCCGACCGATGCGTGGCTGCTCTGGCGCGCGGAGACCCCGACCGTTCCCGGGATCCTGTCCGTGGCCGAGCTCGCCGAGTGCCGATGCCCGGATCTCTGCGACCGCGACCACGAAAACGAGTAGGCGCTCGCGCTGATGGTCATCGTCGATCAGAGGCCAGCGGCCCCGTCCGACGCGTCGATTGACGACGAGATCGAGGCCCTCGGGGCCTGGATGAGCGGGCCGCGGTTCGCAGGCATCCTCCGGCTTCACGGCCCGCGCCAGGTGGCCGAGCAGCGGGGCACCATCGCGACCGATTACACGGTCGCCCGCGTCGCGGCCGACGGATTCCACGCCCACCTGCGCTCGCTCTTTGCCGAGCGGCGCGGGATCGCGACCTTCGGTCCGTATACCCCGGGCCAGGCCGTGACGATGAAACGCACCGGGATCGAGGCCATCTACCTCGGCGGGTGGGCCACGTCGGCGAAGGGCTCGATCACCGAGGACCCCGGCCCGGACCTCGCCAGCTATCCGCTCTCACAGGTGCCCGATGAGGCCGCCGGCATCGTGCGGGCCCTTCTCACCGCCGACCGCAACCAGCGCTTCGATCGCCTGCACATGACCGATGACGAGCGCGCGCACGCGCCCGAGATCGACTTCGCACCCTGGATCATTGCCGACGCCGACACCGGTCACGGTGGCGATGCCCACGTTCGGAACCTGGTCCGTCGGTTCGTGGAGGTCGGTGTTCCCGGATATCACATCGAGGACCAGAAGCCGGGTGCCAAGAAGTGCGGGCACCAGGCCGGCAAGGTGCTCGTCTCGAGTGACGAGCAGATCAAGCGGCTAAATGCTGCCCGGTTCCAGCTCGACATCATGGGCGTGGCCGGGATCGTCGTCGCCCGCACCGATGCCGAGGCCGCGACCCTGCTCGACGGCGCCGCCGACGAGCGCGACCAGCCCTTCGTCCTCGGCGTCACCGCCCCGGACGTGCCGCCGTACCGCGTCGTGCATGTCGCGGTGATGCGGCGCCTCGAGGCCGCCGGCGTCCCGGAGATGATGGGGCATCGGCTCTACGCGATCGATGCCGGCAGCTCCGACGCCGCCGACGCGTGGCTGGAGCGAACGGGGCTGGCCGCGACGATCGACGAGCTGGCTCGCACCGAGACCGGCACCGGCGAGGAGATCCTTGATCACTGCCTCGATCGGTTCGCCGCGGTGTGGCAGGAGCACGCCGGCCTGGCGACCATCGGCGAGGCCGCCGAGAAGGCGCTCGCCTTCCGAATCGAGGAGGACGACCCGCCGGGGATGTCGCTCGAGGAGTGGCGCGCCTTCGCAGCGACGGCGTCGTGGCAGGCGGTTCGAACGGCCGCGTCCGAGATGGGCCTGTCGCTCCGCTGGGATCCGGAGGGCGCGCGGACCCCGGAGGGCTACTACCAGGTTCGCGGCGGCATCGGCTACGCGGTCGCGAAGTCCCTGGCCGCCGCCCCGTACGCGGACGTCCTGTGGATGGAGACGAAGACCGCGGACCTCGACGACGCCCGCGAGTTCGCCGAGGCGATCCACGCCGTCCACCCGGACAAGATGCTGGCGTACAACCTCTCGCCCTCGTTCAACTGGGACACCACCGGCATGGGCGACGAGGAGATGCGCGCGTTCCCCTCGAGGCTCGGCGAGCTCGGCTACGTCTTCAACTTCATCACCTACGGCGGGCACCAGATCGACGGGCTCGCGGCCGAGGAGTTCGCCACGGCCCTGCGCGACGACGGGATGCTCGCGCTCGCCCGCGTGCAGCGAAAGGCGCGCCTCCTGGAGTCGCCCTACCGCAAGCCCCAGACGCTCGTGGGCGGCCCACGAGCCGATGCGGCGCTGCTCGCCGCCTCCGGCCTGACGGCCACGACGAAGGCGATGGGCGCCGGATCTACCCAGGTGCAGCACCTCGTGCAGACCGAGGTCCCGCCGAAGCTGCTCGCCGGCTGGCTCCGCGAGTGGGCCCAGCACAACGGGCTGCCGGCGCCGAAGGTGTCGTTGCGGCCTCACGCCGCGGGTTCGGAGGTGCTCGAGCTGCGCGCCACCGATGCCGACGACCGGCAGCTCGCGCGGGTCGTCTTCAGCACCATCACCGACCGGCGCGGGCGGACCATCCTGTCAGTACGCGACCAGGGCACCGTCCCCGAGCTGCGGCGCAGGCGCCTGATGACGCTGCTCCAGCTCTTCCTGCTCCACCGCTACGACCCCGCATCGGTCCACTACGTCACGCCGACCGAGGACAACCGGATCCAGTGCGAGCGCCTCCTGGCCCGTGGCATCTTCGCCTCGGTCCACGACGAGGTCGGCGAGATCATCGTCGCCGAGGTTGACCGCCGCCGCGTCGCCGAGCTCGCCGCAGAGGACGGGTCGGCCCGGGCGAGCATGCTCCACGAGCCAACCCCCGCCTGATAGGGCATCCTGACATTGATGGATCAGCTGTCCGAAGAGGCCCTTGCCCTGCTGGAGTCTTCGGCGGTCGCCACCGTGGCCACCGTCAACGCCGATGGCTCACCGCACCTCACCCTGGCATGGGTCGGGCGCGACGGCGACGAGCTCGTCTTCGGAACGCTCAATGACCAGCGCAAGCTCCGCAACCTGCGCCGTGACCCGCGGATCGCCATGACCCTCCAGGGCGAGCGCACCAACCAGTGGGGGCTGCGGGAGTATCTCGTGCTCGAGGGCACGGCCCGAGTCACCGACGGTGGTGCGCCGGAGCTGCTCCAGCGGCTGGCCAGGACACACATCGGGCCGGACGCCGTCTTCCCCGCCATGCCGAACCCGCCACCCGGATTCGTGACCCGCATGACGGTCCAGCGCTTCTTCGGCATCGGTCCCTGGCGGCGGACCGCCTGAGGCACGCTAGCGTCAGGTTGGGTGCTCGGCGTTCTGGCGCGGAAGATGTCCCTGGGCTCTCGTGATCGGCCGGAAGGGCTACGGATCGCGGATGGGGATTCCGTACCGGCGCTGGTCGCGGTCGAAGGTGGCTAGGGGAAGCGCATCGGCCCCGAGGCTGGCGGCCACAATCAGCGCATCCGGGATCGGGCGGCCTGGGAGCTGGCGAGCGCGCACCAGCACGCCGACGAGAACGTCGGTGCGCAGCCCAAGGACCCGCACGTTCTCCCTCTGGACGAGGCCGATGAGGCTATCGAGGATGTCGCCCTGCGCGATGTCGTACTGCGTCCGCAGGACGTGTGCGCACTCGGCGAGGGCGACGGGCGACACGCCGATCTCATCTGATCCGTCCACCAGGGCCGCGGCCTTCCGCGCCTGGGCGGCAGGAGTACCAACGAGATAGCGCACGAGGACCGAGGTGTCGACCGAGATCACGGTCGCCGATCGGGATCGGCCGTCTCCCAGGCTGCGGTTCGCAGAGCCTCCCAGGACTCGTCGCCAGGGCGCCGATTGACTTTGTCCTTCAAGCTGCCGGCCAGCGATCGCCGGTGCCGACCCGGCACGACCTCGATCACGATCCGCCCCTCCTCGACGCGTTGAACAGCCTCGTCTCCAGCGTAGATGCCCAGCTCTTCTCGGATCGACTTTTCGATCGTGATCTGACCGCGCTCTCCTACTCGACTTGTCACGATATGAATCTAGTCTCGAGATACGAATCGGTCAAGCGGTCCTGCGGCACCGTCGATGTCGATCTGGGTCGCCGCCGCTCGTCGCTAGGCTGGACTCACCACACCACAGAGGAGAAACCATGACCCAGTACCTGCTGTCCGTCCACACCAGCGCGGATGAGCCACGTCCGACGATGACCGAAGAGGAGGCACGCAGCGGGTACGAGGTGATCGCGAAGCTCGAGGCGGAGATGATCGCGGCCGATGCGCTCCTCTTCAGCGGCCGCCTGACCGACGCCTCCAGCGCCACGGTCGTGAACGCCAGCAATGGCTCGGCAGTCGTGACCGATGGCCCCTTCGTCGAGGCGAAGGAGTTGATCGGTGGCTTCTACATCGTCGAGGCCGAAGGCATCGATGGGGCGCAGCGTTGGGCGGAGAAGACGAGCGCGGCTATCGGAATGCCGATCGAGGTGCGCCCGTTCGTCGCGACCATGCAGCCTTGAAGGCCGGAGGGCCACCCGTCGGTTCAGGTCCGCTTGGTGGCCTTGGGCGTAAGCGTGCCGACGTAGTCGCAGCTGCGGTCGAACCACGGCCCGAGCTCGTCGAGGCGTCAGAGGAGGTCAGCCGGCACCGCGACGTACTCCTTCATGACCGCACCGTGCTGCTCGACGGGCTGCGTCCCTTACTTCTCCACGAACGCCTCCCTGTCCGCCGCCGAGAGCCGGAGCGCGAGCGTCCCGTCCGGCGTGAGGAAGCTGAACATGTGGCCGTTCATCGAGGTGTACGGCGTCGCGGCGCCCTTGCGCTCGACATCCGGATGCGTCGCCACGAGCGCGTCGTAGGCGTCGAGGACCGTCTCGCTGATCACGTGAGCGACTACGAGCCGTCGCTTCGCCAGGACCGATACCGGGGCGGCCAGTCGTCGGAGCTGGCGCTCGCCGAGCAGGGCATGCTCGATGAGGAGCTCGTACAGCGGGTACGCGTCCGTAACGGTGAAGAACCTCATCATCAGCGGCGGCCGGGATCGCACGATGCGACGAGGGCGGTCGCCGCCAGCGGGCCGACAAGCCCCTCCACGCCCACTCTGGATTCACCTGATGACCTCAATCGGGCCTAGAGATGCCGGCTAGACGAGTACGGGTTCCCACCCCTCGTCCCTCGTGACCCCGAACGCAGATCCGACGAGGTGCATGAGGGTGTACTGGGCGATCACAAACGTGAGATCGAGGAGGACTCGAGTCCCGAAGAGAGCCTGGGCGGCTTGGAAGGTCTCGTCGCTGACGCTCGAGCGTGCAACCTCGCGGCCGTACCGAATGACAGTCGCCTCGTCCTCCGGAAGGCCCTCAAGCGTCCCACCCTTTGTCGCCGCGTCGACGGCCGCCTGGCTCACTCCCTTGTCCAAGGCTCCGGGGACGTGCCAGGCGAGGACGTAGTCTGAGTGGCTCTCCGCTCCGGCGACCACAGTTGCGAGGGCCAGCGCGTTCGGCGGGATTCCGGACTCGAAGCGCAGATAGGTGTTCATGGAGAACACGCGCTCAGCCGCCTTCGGGCTGTTAAGAAACATGCGGGGCCCGTTTTCCACGCGCCCCTGCCGCGGCGCCGCGAAGGCATCCCAGACCTGCTTTCCGTGCTCATCGAGTTCATCGCGGGTGACATATGGGACGCGCGGCATTGGCAATCCTCGATCGGAATCTGACACGCTATACAATATCTGAAATGAACCCATGGCAAACCGGCCCGGAGGCTCACGCCATGCGCCTGGTCGGTCACAACGATATGGGTGGCCGTGGCGACTGCATGCACGTGAACGTGCAGGACGGGTTTGCGTACGTGGGCCACATGGGTCAGTCCCGCCTCGGAACCACGATTCTCGACGTGGCGGACCCGCGTCGTCCGGAGATTGTCGCGCAGATCGACGCGCCGGACGGGATCCATACCCACAAGGTCCAGGTCGTCGAAGAGGTGATGCTCGTCAACCACGAGCGCTACGGCGCCTCGACTCAAGGGCAGGGCGGGCTCGCCGCGTACGACGTGAGCGATCCGACTCAACCGGAGCAGATCGGGTTCCTTTCCATGCCCGGCAAGGGCGTCCATCGAATGACTTGGTGGGGTGGCACCTATGCCTGGGCGACAGGCAGCGACGACGGGTACGTCGACCAATTCCTGATCGTCGTGGACGTATCGGATCCAACGCACCCGGTGGAAGCGGGCCGCTGGTGGTACCCCGGCACGTGGGTAGCCGGCGGAGAGCGCTTCTCGCGCCCGCCGGACCGGACGCATCGGCTCCACCATGCCCTGGTCGCTGGCGACCGGGCGTATCTTGGTCACAGAGACGTCGGCATTGTCATCCTCGACGTCTCGGACCCGTCCTCGCCACGATTCGTCAGCGAGCTCGGATTCGGAGACGAGAGCCGCCGCACGCACACCGCACTGCCAATACCGGGTCGCGACATCCTGGTGGTCACCGACGAGGCCACATCCGACGGGTGCGTGGATCCGCATCGTCATGTACGGATCGTCGACATCGCGAACGAGGCCACACCAAGACTCATCTCGACGCTGCCGGTCCCCCAGGGCGACTTCTGCGAACGCGGCGGTCGCTTCGGTCCGCACAACCTGCACGAGCATCGTCCGGGCACGCTGCAGAATCCCAACCGCATCTACGTCACGTACTTCAGCGCGGGGGTGCGCGTGTACGACATCAGCGAGCCGGCGAATCCCACCGAGATCGCCTACTACATCCCGGCCGCACCGCCGGGAAGGTCGTCGATCCAGATGAACGACATCACCGTGACAGCGGACGGGCTCATCTGGGCGACTGACAGGCACGCCGGTGGCCTGTACGTGCTGGAGATGGACGCCGACGCCTAGCTCGGCGGAACCTCGTCTTCGATCGCCTCACCGACGAGGCGGGTGACCTCGGTCGAGAAGTGGCAGCGAGCCGGGTGATCGCTGTTTTCAGGGCCGAGCGCCGGAGAGACGTCAAGGCATCGAGACGGGTAGTCCAGGCTGGCCCGCAGCGAGCAACGGTATGCATATCGGCATGCCTGAGGCGGCAGCGATTCGGGGGTCACGTCGTCTGGCCGAGGCCGGTTGAGGAACTCTGCGCTCGCGCCGGGGGAGCTCGAGAGCAGTTCCAGGGTGTAGGGATGGCGGGGGGATGCAAAGACGCCCTGAGTAGGTGCGCGCTCCACGATCTGTCCGCGGTGCATGACGATCACATCGGATGCCAGGTACGCGACCGTCACCAGGTCGTGGGAAATCACGAGGTATGTGACACCGAGCGACTCTTGGAGGCCACGCAAGAGGTTGAGGATCTGGGCCTTGACCGACACGTCGAGCGCCGACGTCGGCTCGTCGAGCACGACGAGCGTCGGGTCCGATGCAAGGGCTCTGGCGATCGCGATTCGCTGGCGTTGGCCGCCGCTGAACTGGTGCGGGTAGCGATCCGCGCGGTTCGCCGGGATTCCGACGAGGTCAAGGAGCTCGAGCACCCGCGCGTTCACGCGCTGGGCCTCGCCACCCCGCACGCGGCGCCCGAGCGTGAGCGGCTCGGCGATGATGTCGCGGATCTTCATCCGGGTGTTGAGAGACGAATACGGGTCCTGCATAACCATCTGCACGCGACCACGGGCCGAAGTCGGGGCAACACCGTCGACCAGCACCGTCCCCTGCGAAGGGCTGACCATCCCCATCACGAGCTGGGCAAGCGTGGATTTGCCCGAGCCGGTGGCCCCGACGATCCCGAGCGAGCGTCCTCGCGGAATCTCCAGCGAAACGCTGTCGACTGCTGTTATGGCCACGGCCTTGCCGCCCATGACGCCGCCGCCCGACCGGTACTCGACACTCACGCCATCCAGCGACACGACAATGTCTCTTCCGGTCGGCTGCTCCGCGGTTGGCGGCGTCACCGGCGCAGTCACAGCCCGCCTTCCAGCCAGCCGCCGGGCTCGGTGCCCCAGCACCGCGCGACGCGAGCGGGCCCGCGGGTGTTCAGGGCGGGGGCCGCTTCGTGGCACACCTCGCGCGCGTACCGGCACCGGGGTGCGAAGCGACATGCGGCAGGCCACTCACCGACGTCGGGAGCCTGTCCTTCGATCGACTCGAGCTCCATCGCCTCGCCGATGGAAGGGACGGCAGCGAGGAGCGCCTTCGTATATGGCATCTGCGGACGATGGAATACGTCCGCAACGGGTCCTTCCTCGACTGCCTGGCCGGCATACATGACCACCACTCGATCGCAGACATGACGCACCACGAACAGGTCGTGGGCCACGAGGACCAACGCGAATCCGGTCTCCTGCTGCAGCTGCCGCAGCAGCTGCAGGTAACGCGCCTGGGTGGTGACATCAAGCGCAGTCGTCGGCTCGTCGGCGATCAACAGCTGCGGCTTGCCGGCGAGCGCGATGGCGCTCGTCACGCGTTGCCGCATGCCGCCGCTGAGCTGGTGCGGGTACTGGCGCAGCCGCTCTGGGCTGGGCGACAGCTGAACCTGCTCCATCGCATCGACGACGCCGCGCTCCAGAGCGGCACCGCGCAGCCCTTGGTGCATGCGCAAAGGATCCGAGAGCTGGCTCACAACGGTGAAGGACGGGTCGAGTGCCGTGAGCGAGTCCTGGAGCACCATGGCCAGCTGGCTGCCGCGGAGGCGCTGCATCTGGCGTGGTGACTTTGCCAGCAGATCCTCTCCATTGAGCAGGATCTGCCCGCCATCGACCCGCGCCGCCGGAGGCAGCAGGCCCATGATCGCCAGACTCGTCATGGTCTTGCCGGAGCCTGATTCGCCGACGAGCCCGACGGAACCCGCGGCGTCGAGTGTCAGCGAGAAGTCCTGGACGACCAGTGCGCGCTCGCCCTTGGGGAGCTGAACGCTGATCGTCAGGTTCTGAACCTCGAGGGTCGGCGATCTCGAGGTCATCGCGCGCGGGTGCGCGGATCGAGGTGATCGCGCAGCCAGTCGCCAAGCGCATTGGAGCAGAGCACGACGAACATGATCGCCAGGCCCGGGAACAGGGCGACCCACCATCCGGTTGCGACGAGCGCCCTTCCGTCCTCGATCATCGAGCCCCACGATGCCTGGGGTTGGGGAATGCCCGCGCCGAGGAAGCTGAGTCCTGCTTCGAGCAGGATAACGTGGCCGATCTCGAGTGTGGCCAGAACGAGAACGGTGGGGAGCACGTTCGGCAGGACGTGGCGCGCCGCAATTCGCCGGGCGGGCACCCCGATCGCTGCAGAGTACCGCACGAAGTCCTGTTGTTTGAGGAGGAGCATCTCGCCACGGACGACCCGTGCCAAGCGCGGCCATAGGAGCAGGCCGATGACCAGCACCATGTTGGTGAACGACGGGCCAATCGCAATGGAGAGCACGAGTGCGACTAGGATCATAGGCAGCGTCAGGGCAACGTCCACGATTCGCATCAGTGCAGAGTCAACCCAGCCGCCCGAGTATCCGGCGACGATGCCAACCGTCGTGCCGATGAGCACGGTGATCGTGATCGCCATGGCGGCGACCGCCAGAGAGACCCTGGCCCCGTAGAGCAGGCGTGACACGATGTCGCGACCGAAGCCATCGGTGCCGAGGAAGTGGGCCGGGTCACCGCCGGGAATGAAGGCCGGTGGCAGCAGCGCATTGCGCAGGTCGTTCTTGACCGGGTCGTACGGCGTCAGGAGAGGCGCCGCGATCCCGGCGATCGCGAATATCACGAGCCCCGCTATCGGCAATGCGGGCACAAGTGGCGGAAGGCGCCACGGACGTCGCTGCGCCGAGGTGGGGGTCGCAACGGCCGGTGCCGCGTAGGCCGGTGTCTGATCGCTCATCGGCGCAGGCGCGGATTGAGCACGCGATAGAGGACGTCCACCAGTAGATTGACGACGATGTACACGCCTGCGAACACCAGCATCGTGCCCTGGAGCACGGTGAAATCGCGATAGTCGATCGACTCGATCATCAGCCGGCCGACTCCCGGCCAAACGAAGACCGTCTCGACGAGTACCGACCCCGTCAACAGGCCGGCGACAAGGATGCCGAGGAATGAGAGCGTGGTGAGGCCGGCGTTCCGCAGGACGTGCTTCCAGAGGATGGTGCGTTCCGGGACGCCTTTCGAGCGCAGGAAGACGACGTAGTCGCTGCTGAGCTCGTTGAGCGCACCCGAGCGGAGAAGCCGGGTGAGGCCCGCGATTCCCACGAAGGAGAGCGTGATGGTGGGCAGCACGAAATGCTCGATCGATCCGAATCCTCCGGACGGCAGCCAGCGGAGGTTCACTGCGAAGATGATGATGAGGATGATGCCGACCCAGAACTCGGGGACCGATTGCCCAAAGGCGGCAAACAGCCTCGTCCCTTTGTCGAGCGTGCGACCTCGGTAGTACGCGGAGTACACGCCGAGCGGAACGGCCACGACAACGATCAGGATGAACGCCGAGATCGAGAGGGCGATCGTTGCGGGCAGCCGTTGAAGGATGAGGCCCATGACCGGGGTCCGGGTCCGGAATGACAGGCCCAGGTCTCCCTGCGCCAAGTCGGCGACGTAGATGCCGAACTGCACGGGGACGGGCTGATCGACGCCGAGCTCCTTGCGTGCCTGCTCGCGCTGCTGAGCCGTCGCCGTGGGCGGTACACGGAAAAAGGCCGGATCTCCCGTGAGCCTGACGAGGACGAACACGAGGACCAACAAGGCGAACATGCTGAGCATGGCGTGGCCCAGACGCTCAACTACGCTTCGCGCCATGTGCCTGGCTCGCGATCTGGGAGGTGCCGGGCGCGCGAACGCGCCCGGCCACCGTGGCTAGTCGGCAGGCTGTGCCGTGTACAGCGAGTTGAAGTCGGCGTTTCCGAAGGCCGGGGTCCACGATGTGACCCTTGGACCCACCACATAAGGGATGTTCGCGTTGAACAGCGTGATGACCGTCGTCTCGTCGCGCAGCGTGGCGATGAGATCACGGGCGATCCCCATGCGAGCGTCGAAGTCGGGCTCCACGGCCATGGCGGCGTAGGCCGCGTCCAGCTCGGGGTGCGTGAACTTGTAATCGTCATCACGGCTCGAGGTGTATCCGGTAATGCTGTCCGCCGGCTCAGGCCGGACCTTCGCAATCTTCACCCATGAGATCCCATCCGTCTGGGGAGGAACGCTGTTCAGCATGTCGTCTAGGACCGCCTCGTCGGCCTGCCGAAGGGAGACCGTGACGCCGATCTCCTCCCACATTCCGGCGATGGCCGTACCGATGCCGACGGTGTCGACATCGTCCGCGTATTGGAACATCTCGATCTCGAAGCCGTCCGGGTACCCGCCCTCAGCCAGCTTGTCCCGGGCCAAGTCGGGGTCATAACGGGCAGCTCCCAGGATGGATCGGTCACCGCCGGAATGTTGTTGTACTGGATGAGCGGTCCGTAGGCGACCTCGCCTTGGCCCGACAGGATCGTTTCGAGGATCAGGTCGCGATCTATGGCGAGGGACAGGGCCTCACGAATCGCCTGCCCGGCAGCAGGATCGTCAGCCTGGATCCACGGAGCGTCGCGATCCAGCCACTCGTCAGGGTGCGTCCAATAGGAGCCGCCCAAGATCACGAATGTGTTCGCGACCAGCGGGAGGGACACGATCTCGAGATCCGCCGCCTCGGCCTCTCCGACCAGCTCACCGGCTAGGGAAGCGATGTCGACAGCGCCGCTCTGCACCTGGACGAGCCGTGCGGCCGGATCGGGAATCTCCTTCATGATCATCCTGGAGAAGCCCGGCGTCTGGACCCAGTGGTCCTCTACCGCATCCAGGACGACCTCGACGCCGGGGGTGGAGCTCACGAACTCCCAAGGCCCGGTGCCGATCGGGTGCGTCGCCGCCTCCTCGGGCTGTTCCTCGTTGTATCGCGCTGACGCGATTTGGAGCCCACTGATGCAGGAGCAGAGGACCGACGGCAGCTGGATGACCGGCTCTGTAGCAGTCACGCTGAACGTCAGGTCGTCGATGATCTCGAAGTTGGCGATATCGCCGCCGACAGCCTGGGCCAGCTGGGCCTGGGCGTCGTGAGTCGACTCCTCCGACATCCACTCCTGCCACGTGAATCGGACGTCCTCCGCAGTCACCGTCCCCCAATCACCATGAAATGGGACGTCAGGGCGGAGCTCGAAGGTCCACGTGAGCAGGTCGTCCGATAGCTCCCAAGATGTGGCGATCTCGGGGACGTACTCGCCCTGGTCGTTCAACCCGATGAGCGAGTTGCTCCAGTTCATCGAGATGAGCTCGTTGTCATGACCCGTCGTCGCTGGTGCCCACTCCATCGTTCCCAGCGTGCCAACGGCGACGGTCAGGTCACCGCCGGACGCCGTGCCACCGCCGGACGCGGCGGGTGAGGGCGACTGACCCTGGGTGCAGGCCGCGACCACGAGCGCGGTCGCCACGAGGGCCGGCAGAAACGTGAGCCGACGCCCCGTCGGCCGAAGATGCCTGAACCGATGAGATGTCGGGATCATTCGCTTCTCCTCCGGAGCACGAACCGATTCGACGGCGATTGTAATCTATACCATATCAAGCACAGACCCCACCGTCGCGATATAGTCTATACGACATAGTCTGAGCGAGAGGAGCTGAAAGTGGATTTCGCCGTCGATTGGACGACGCGGATCGACTTCGATCTGATCAGGGGCCACCGACTCCGGCGGCTCCAGGAGCAGATGCGGGCGCAGGGCCTTGATGGCGTCCTCGCGTTCAGGGCGGAGAATATCCGGTACGCAACCAACATGCGACCGCTGTGGTGGCCGATCAACTTCACCGGGCGCAACTGCGCACTCATCCCGGCGGAAGGAGATCCGGTGCTCTACGTGACCAGCGGCGATTGGGCGCGCTGTCAGCAGACCATGCACTGGCTCCCGAAGGAGAACATCCGACCCTGCGGGACCATGGACGATGCCGGCATTGCCCACACCATGGTGACCGAGGAGTTCGTCCCGACCGCCAAGACGCTCGGGTTCGCCGGAGGCCGCATCGGCATCGACTCGGTGAATGTCCACATCTACCAGGATCTCGTGGGTGGACTGCCGGAGGCCGAGCTTGTACCGGGCGACGATGTCTTTCAGACGGCGATGTCCATCAAGCATGACGAAGAGATCAAATGCATGCGCATCTCGAACAAGATGAGCGAGTTCGCGCACGCTCGGGCCGTCGAGTTCATCAAGCCCGGGGTCCGCGAGTGCGAGGTACTGGGCGTGATCATGGACACCTTCTACTCGAACGGGATGGAGGTGCCGCAGTGCAACCTCATCGTCGCGTCCGGTGAGAACACCGCACCCATCCACCGCTTCGCGTCCGATCGGCCGATTCGCCGCGGCGACCTGGTTTTCATGGATCTCGGAGGCTGCTTCAACGGGTACTTCTCCGATGTGACGCGCACGATCGTCGTCGGGAAGCCAAACGAGGAGCAGGTCAAGATCTTCAGAGCCGTCTACGACTCGATTCAGACGACGCGCGAGACCATGCGGCCAGGCGCCACAAACACTGAGGTCAACGAAGCCGCGCGCGCTGCCAAGACGCGCCACGGCTTCGAGGGCTACCTCGGGGTCCTCGGCCACGGCATCGGCGTCTCGGCCTTCCATCCGCCGCTCATCGGCGACATCTCAGCGACCGGCGAGAAGGTCTTCGAGTTCCAGCCGAACATGACGTTCTCGATCGAGCCGACCGTGACGATTCCCGGTGTCCCTGGCGGTGGCGGTGCTCGACTCGAGGATTGCTTCCGGGTTACCGAGGACGGGAACGAGATCCTCAGCGGCAACGTGCCCTACTGCGAGAAGCTGCTGGGCCAGACGACGACCGACTGCTCCTGCGGCTGCCCCTGACGGCCAGCTCAGTGCGGAGGTAGCGTCACCGGGCCGCGGGTGAGTCGAAGGAGTGCCGTGGCGATGGTGATGCACACTGCCCCGATGACCATGGCCGCCGGGGCACCGAGCCAGGCGGCGAGCATTCCCATGATCACCGCGCCGATCGCGCCGCCGCCGTGCATGACCGAGACATAGATTCCCATCGTCCTGCCGCGGAACTCGTGATCGATCGTGCCTTGCACGGTCACATTGATCGATGAGTTGATGAGGACGAAGAAGAACCCCAGCGGGATGATCGTCAAATAGGCGACGAGCGGCGCACGGGTCAGGGCAAGCGCCATGGGTAGGCGCCGTAGGCGATCGGCGCAATGAACATGAGTCGACTCCGCCTGCGCCGTGCCCATGAGCGTCAGTGGCAGCGCAGCCGCAAGCGCGCCGATGCCCATCGCGGCAACAAAGAATCCGTAGCCGGCCTCATCGAGACCCAGCGTGTCGATCGCATAGATCGGGGCGATCGTCTGGAACGACACGCCGAACAGCCCGAATGCCGCGAGGAGGCCGAGCCCGGTCATGATGGTCGGGTCCGTCCTTATGTGCCGAAGGGCGTTGGCGACCGACGTGAAGATCGACTCAACGCCCTGGGTCGGGGCAACTCGTGTCCGCTTCTCGCTGATGAGGCCGACGAGAAGGACTGCGAGCAATGCGGCTACAAGACTCCACGTGAAGTTCGCCGCGTATCCGAATGCGACAGCGAGGAGGCCGGCGAGTGCCGGACCGATGACGCGGGAGGCATTCATCGCGACCAGCATCAGTGCCACGGCATTCGGCAGGTCCTCGTCGGGCACGAGCTCCGCAACGAAGGACACCCGAGTGGGCATCTCGGACGCGTTCAGCAATCCGAAGACCGCCGCGAGGACGTAGACCTGCCAGATCTCGACGATCCCGGTGGAAATGACGATGACGAACGCGGCGGCTTGGATCGCGGTCACGGTCTGGAGGGTCATCAACCAGCGGCGCTTGTCGAGGCGATCCGCAAGTGCGCCGCCGAACGGAGCGAGCACCAGCAGCGGCCCGAACTGGAGCGCGTAGGCAATGCCGAGCTGCAGTGCGCCCGCACCGAGCGACAGCAGGAGAAGCGGAGTCGCCACGAGCTGCATCCAATGGCCCGTGGCACGGGCCCATTGGCCGGCCCACAGCAATCGGAAGTCGCGATGTCGCAGCGCGCGCAGCCCGCGCACGAGACGCTCGGTCGCCGGCTGTGCCGGTTCCCGTTCCTGGGCCGTCATCTGCCTTCGGCGCGAGAGGTCGACAGACGAAGGTGTGGCGACTCCAAGACTTCAGGGTTCACGATGGAGGCCGGCAGACTGCCCGTCAGCAGGTCGCGCACGGCATCCACGCTTCGCCGGGCAAGCTCGACCTTGGTCGTCCTGCTGCTCGCCGCCGAGTGCGCTGTGACGAGCACGCGACCACTTGCGAGGAGTGGGTGATCCGCGATCATCGGTTCGTCCTCGGTGACGTCGAGGCCCGCCGCCCCGATCCGCCCATCCGCCAACGCCTGGGCCAGCGCCCCTTCGTCGACGAGGCCGCCGCGCGATGTGTTGACGAGGATCGCGTCGGATCGCATGAGGCGTAAGGTCGAAGCGGAGATGAGGCGGCGCGTCCCGACCGTGAGCGGCGCATGGAGGGAGACGTGATCCACTGTGGCGAGCAGCTGGTCGAGCGGGACGAGGACGGCGCCACATCGCGCGGCCGTTGTCTCATCGATGAGGGGATCCGCCGCGAGGATCGCGCCGTACAGGGAACCTGCCTTGCGGGCGAGGGCCTGACCGATCCGACCCAGTCCGACGATGCCCAGCGTAAGAGTGTTGAGACGCCGGATGGGTGCCCGGACCGGTTCGACTTCCGACGGATCGTGCTTCCAGCGACCGTCGCGGACTGTCCGATCGAGCTCTGTCACGTTGCGCTCCAGGGCCAAGAGCATCGCCAGCGCGTGGTCGGACACCTCCTCGACCGAGGCATCCGGGACATTCGCCACGATGACTCCCCGCTCGGTGGCGGCCGCGACATCGACATTGTCAACACCGACCCCCCGCCGTACGACGGCGAGCAGAGATGGCATGACGTCGAACGCGTCAGCTCCAAATGGCTCGACCGCCCCAAGAATCACGAACTGAGCGTCTGCAGCGTTGGCGGTGACGTCGTCCAGGGTCCAAACCGGGACCCCCCGCAAAACAGCGCCCAAGGATTCGAGCTCCCGCTCGATGTCGGTCACGGGTCCCAGGCGCTCGGAGAGGATCACGAGCGCGCGCCGGGCGGCTGAAGTCGTTGCCGTCACTAACTATATTCTACATCGCATGGGACCGCCGACCGATACGAGGAACGGCCGCGCGTGTTGAACCTCGGCCGCGGGCTCGCGCCGCTCCGCCACCGCGACTTCACGCTGTTCTGGGCGGGCTTTGGAGTCACCCGCTTCGGACGAGCGGTTGAGGAGGCCGGCGTCGTCTGGGTGCTCTGGACGCTCACCGAGTCCCCTGCGCTGCTCGGCGTCCTGGGATTGGTGCGGGCAATTCCTTCCATCGCGCTGAGCCCCATCGGGGGTGCTGTGGCCGACCGGGCCGATGGGCGCCGGATCCTCCTGGCGACGCAGTCCGCCGGCATGGGCGCGTCGCTCGTGCTCTTCGCTCTAGTCGCGACCGGACGTATCGAGGTGTGGCAGATCTATGCACAGGTTGCACTGCAGTCATCGATCGAGGCGTTCGACGGCGGAACCAGGCTGGCTCTCTACCCACGATTGGTACCCCGCTCCGAGCTCCCTGAGGCCGTCACACTCAATTCGATCGCCGGTCGGACGGCACAGTTCATCGGGCCCGCCGTCGGCGGGGTCGCCATCGCGACCCTCGGCGACGCGGCGCCCTTCCTGATCAACGCGCTCACGTTCGTCGGTCTGATCGCAGCCGTCCTGGCCATGCACCCCATGCCGAGGATCTTGACCGACCGGACGTCCAACCTGCGAGCCCAGGTGATGGAGGGATTCCGCTTCATCACGGCATCGCGAACCATGAGCGGACTCCTCCGGCTCGAGGTCATCGTCAGCGTCTTCCAGGTGAACGCGGTCATCATCACGATCGTGTCCCAACAGGTTCTCGGTGCCGGCCCGGTCGAGCTGGGTCTGCTCCTGTCCGCACCGGCACTCGGAGCTCTCGTGGCGGCCGCCGGACTCGTCGCCGTCGGCCACGTCGAGCGCCAGGCCGTCTCATCGTGCTCTGCGGCGTCACCTATGCGGTGGCCCTCCTCGGATTCGGCCTCGGCGGAACGGTTCCGGTGGCTTTCGCTGCCCTGACGATCGTCGGCATGGCGGACGCGGTGATGACGGTGAGCCGCCACTCGATCATGCAACTCGCCGCCCCCCCGGAGCTGCGCGGACGAGTCATGGGCAGCATGTCGGTCGTGACACGCGGCGCGAGCCCTCTCGCCGAGGTGCAGAGCGGACTGTTGGCCTCGGCCCTCGGACCGGCGCAGGCGGTTGCCGTCTCGGCGGTCGCCCTCGCGGCGGCGAGCATCGCCACCGGCTGGTCGAATCGCCCGCTGTGGACCTTCAGGCGCAGTGCGGCGATAGAGGACTAGATACCGAGAAGCCGCTCCAGGTTCTCGTGATAGATGAGCTCGCGTTCCGTATCGGCGATTCTGCTCATCCCGCCCACCCACGCTGCCGGAGAGTCGGGACCCATGTCAGCGGGCCAGTCGCTGCCGAGCACCACGCGGTCGGCACCCACCTGATCGATGAGGAACCGCAGCTGCGGCTCGCCCCAAGTGATTGAGTCGTAGTACATGCTGCGGAGGTACGCGCTCGGCGGCCGAGGGATCCGCGGGTCGGCCGGTGGCTGCGCGGCCCAACCCTGGTCGATTCGCGCGATGCCGAAGCACAGGTTCCCACCGCCATGGGCGATCACGACCTTCAAGTCGGGGTGACGCTCGAACGCGCCGCCGATGATGAGGGATGCGCCCGCGATCGCGTCCTCCACCGGGTGGCCGATGGTGTTTCCGAGGTGATATCGCGGCAGGTACGACCCGAGAACCCCACGATTTGCATGGAAGAAGAGGAGCGCCCCCGTCTCCTCAGCGGACGCGAACAGCGGCTCGAAGTCCGGCTCGTCCCAGTGACGGCCATTCACGTTCGTGGGCAGCGAAACGCCGAGCAGACCGATCGCCATGCATCGACGCAGCTCCTCCGCAGCGGCGGGCACGTTCTGCATCGGCAGACTGCCCATACCACCGAAGCGTGACGGGAACTCGGCTACCGCCGCCGCAACGTCATCGTTGAGCTCGCGGGATGCAGCGAGGCCGCTGTCCGCGTCGATGTCGTGGTTGTAGAGGACCGGAGCGGTGGACAGGATTTGGACGTCGGTGCCGATGCGATCCATGTCGCGGACCCGATCCTCGAGCGTCCACTGAAAGCGCTCGTCGTTGACACCCTGGCGACCACGAACGCGCAGCTGCAGACGGCCGTCTGGCTCGGGCTCGAACCGGGCTCCGAACCATTCGCCATCCCGCGCGATACGGTCGAACATCACCCGCGGCGCGTAGTGGGCGTGAACGTCGATGGTCCTCATCTCGCCGCGTCCGCTGCGCTCGTGGCTCCGAGGTCATGGAGCGTGTCCCGCCGGGCCACGCGACGTGCGACGATGCTCCGAACCTCCTCGATCCGGTCCTCGGAGACGAGTTCACCGAGGCGGCCCTCCTCGTCGGCGATCGTGATCAGGTCGTCCACCGCAAGCGGGAGCATGTGCGGATGTCCGACGATGGCGCACGACTGAAAGATGACCTCGAGGAGCTCCTTCGGGGTTGCCCCCTGGCGAAGTGCGCCGCGCATGTGCCTCCTTGACTGGTGGGTCTCTCCGACGGCGAAGCAATTGGCGACGACGCACAGCAATCGCGTGGCGTCGTCGAGGACGTGTCGGGAGTAGAGGTTGCGGTACACGGTGTCGAGCCAGATCTGGAGGAACCCGGGGTCGATCGCATCCAGCGTCGCGACGAGGTTGATGTGGTGCCCGGGCCGAAGGCGCAGGCCAGTGCTGATCCCATGCCAGCCATACCGATCGAGGAAACCCGCGATGCGCGGGTCGTCCCGGTCGGCATCGGCCCAGTCGGCTTGCTCGTCCTCCAGCGACCTATCGGCTGTGGCGACATCAAGCGCAGGCTGCTCGGCACCGATCGCATCGATGAAGCCCATTCGCTGGGCCACGGCGAGGAAGACCTCGGCTGCTGCCCCGACGCGCCCCTGACCCGCATACACGTAGCACTGGAGGATTGCCTCGAGAGCTTCGCCCATGTCGACCCCGGCGTCGGCTGCCGCGACGAGCGTCTCTTCGAGGGCCGCGAGATCGCCGCGCATCGTGTACTGGGCCGTCAGCACGAGCAGACGCTTTCGGAGGTCGAGCTGCGGCCGGGCGAAGAGACGACCGACGTGATCGGCCCAGGTCGCGGCGAACTGGGGATCGAGGGCCTCGAACGTCGAGCGACGACGGTCCCAGCTCACCGGGTGCGCGGCTCGGGCGATCGCGTCCGCGTCGGAGGATTCGGCGTGGCGCTCCATGGCAGCTCCTTGGATGGACTGGTGCATCAGTAGTGAGACGGGAATCGGATGCCCTCCCGGCGTTCGAGCTCGTCGAGATCGATGAACGAGCGGAGTGACTCCTTGTCGACGGTGAACTGCATCTTGCGACTCGTCTCGTTCGTCGCGCGGATGTCGAGCAGCTCGAGCGTCTCCCCCACCTCCCATTCGTGGGCGCCCGCGATCCCCGCGGGCGCGTAGATGAACGAGCCCGGGCCGACCGCGTACTCGGTGCCCTCGATGTCCCGGACCGTGGCATCGCCCGCGATGACGTAGTACAGCGCCTCGATCGGGTGCCAGTGCAGCGGCTCGAGCGTCCCTGCCGCGTACGTGGCCCGGCCGATCCGGACGCGGTCAGTGGGCCGGTCCCCAGCGCCGATGAGCGGCTGATATGTCTGGCCGTCGACGACACCCCGGCGACCGGGTACGTCGCCCTGATTTCGCACTTCCAGAGCCGTCTTCACCTGCAAGTCATCCTCCTTCATGTCACTCGCGTCGCTCAGAAGAGCGCCATGGGGTTGACCGGTGACGCGGTGGCTTCCTGGATCGGCAGCGGTGCGATCACGGCGAGGAATTCCCCAGCGACCCAGCCGATCGCATGCTTCGCCGAGGGGTTCGAGTTGGCAGTTGTCGACGAGCCACAACCCCATCGCCCACATCCCGATCGCGTGGATCGGCAGGCCGATTTCGTCGTAGCCGTGCGGGATGACGTCCACCGCGACATCGGAGGCGACGACAGCAACCTCCCGCTCGTGGAGCCAAGGAAGACACGCTGCCTGCAGGCCCGGACGCGGTGCGTGCCGCTCAGGTGGTCCGCCAGGGAGCCGGGCGCGATACCCCGTTCTGACGAACACGATGTCCCCGGTCTCCACGCGCAGCGAGGCTCCCGCCTCGCAAGCCTCGAGATCCTCGGCATCACCGCCTCACCGTCGTCCAGCCAATCTCGGCCCTGGCTGCGGGGTATGTCCAACAGCACGCCACGCCCGATGATTCCACCGGCCGCGGCGGCGATCGTCCCGCGAGAACCGGGCGAGCCCGCGGCCACGCCGTTGTAGGACGTGCCATTCACCACGGTGTGGCGCGGGGCATCGAGGTGCGTGACGATTGGGCCGTGCGGCGCGACGGAGAGTGCGTCGTACGCAACGACGCGGTTCCAGGCCGGCGCCTCGTCGGTGCCGTCGGTGATGACGACACGCTGCGCGCGCGGCCCCGGCGAGGTGTCCGCCACCTCGACCGTAGTCGTCTCCAGCGGGAGGGCGCACGACACGACTGTTCCCTCCGTGGCGAGTGCCACGCCGCGGGCCCGCTGGCGATCGCCGATGTGGTTGAGCGTTCCAAGGTCGTCGTCAATGCCCCATCGACCCCACGTGCTCAACGACGAGTACCACGAGAGGAGCTCGGACTGCGTCGGATTGGGTGCGGCCATAGGCTGTATAGAATATCGCAGGTGATTCGCCAGGCGGTCGACATTGCGGACTCCCCGCTGGGACGGCTCCGAATGGCCTGGCATGAGGCCGGTGCTGGGCGACCCGCCATCCTCATTGGCCCATACCCCACCGATGGCCGAATCTGGCGCCACCAGCTCGACGCGGCCGAGCAAGGCACGCTGGCGGCTCGGGTCATTGCCATCGACCTCCCGGGCTTCGGCGGCAGCAGCCCGCCCGATCCGATGCCGGACACGTTTCCGTTCGAGGAACTCGTGACGACGGTGGTGCAGTTCCTCGGCCGGCTGGACGTCGTTCACCCCGTGGTGGCGGGAGTGGGCATCGGGGGGACGATTGCAGCCGGTTTGGCACATGCGGTCGAAGCATCGGCCGTCTTGGTGATCGCCAACAAGCCGGGAACCGACCCTCCGGAACGGCAGGAGGCTCGCGAACGGACCGCACGCGATGTCGTGGAGCGCGGAAGCGGGGCACTCGCGGAGGAGCTGGCGGCGGCGGCGCTCGCAGTGGGGGCGCCTGCAGACGTGCGTCGCAAGGTCGCGAGCCTGATCGCCGACGCGGACCCGCGAGCCATTGCGGCTCTTGGGCGCCTCATCGCCCGACGACCGGACATCGTGGAACTGCTCGTGCGGGTAGACGCGCCGATTCTCGTCGCTGGAGGAGCCGCCGACCGGCTGAGCCCGGCGGCGTCGGTTGAGGCACTTGCTCATGCAGTGCCCGGTGCGAGGCTCCAGATGATCCCCGGATCCGGACACATGGTCCCGCTCGAGGCGCCCGACGCCACAACAGCACTGCTCGACCGCGCGCTTGGCCTCGCCGGGGGCTAGGGCGCGAGCACGACCTTCACGACGCCGTCACGTCGCTCCTCGAGGAGAGCGAAGGCCTCACCGACGTCCGCGAGCGGCAGCTCATGGGTGATGAAGATCTCGGGGCCGCAGGCGGCCCGAAGCGACGAGCTCGAGCGTGGGGGCGAAGGTCCCCGGATGCGCGTTGGCGCCGATCATGGTCAGCTCTCGATTCTTGAACGCATATCCGGGGATCGGCTGGGGATCCTCGCCGAATGTACCCAGGACCAGGACCCGTCCGCGGGTCCGCGTTGCCAGGATGGCATCTGAAAGGCTCGATGTCTGGGCGCCTCCGACCGCCTCGATCGCCACGTCCACGCCGTTCCCGTCGGTGTAGGACCGCACGGCCTCGAACACACTCTCCTGGTCGGCCCGGATGACGTGCTCAGCGCCCAGCCGTCGGGCGAGCTCGAGCCGGCTGTCGATCACGTCGGACACGATGCAACGTGCCCCGATGTCGGCGGCGATCAGCAGGGAACCGAGTCCCGATTGGCCCGGCTCCAACGATCAGGACCGACTCTCCGGGCTGGACGGCGGCGCGCGAAACGACTCCGTGGTAGCAGATGCTCAATGGCTGGACGACCGCGCCCTCGGCGGCCGAGAGGCCATCGGGGAGGCGATGGAGCTGGTCCGCCGCCACGGCTACGAGCTCAGCCAAGCCACCTGGCAGATCCATGCCGTCGCCCAGCAGCCGATACGACGTGCAGAGATTCGGCAGCCCTTTGACACACCACCGGCAGTCACCGCAGCTCACGTTCGGCTCTACGACCACCCGAGCCCCGACGACGTCGGTAGCCACGTCATCGGCGGCTGCGACCACGGTTCCGGCGATCTCGTGGCCCGGGATCGTCGGCAGGCGCACGCGGCGGCTCAGCCCCAAGTACGAGGTCAGATCTGATCCGCAGATCGACGCGGCCTCCACGCTAACGAGGACCTGCCCCGCCGACAGCTCGGGGTCGGGAACCTCGGACGCCGCGATCGTCCGCGGCGCGCTCAAGACGGCTGCCTTCACCCTGCACTCCCTCGTGTCCGCGCGACGATTCCGCGGTCGGCTGACTCTATAATCAATAAATGCTACCAGCCTCCGTGGGCTCTCTCTTCGATGTCCGCGGACGCGTCGCGATCGTGACCGGCGCCGGGCGTGGCATCGGCCACGACATCGCCAAAGGGCTGGCGGAGGCCGGCGCCACCGTCGCAGCTGCCGCCCGCAGCACTGACGAGGTCGACCGCCTGGCAGCCGACATCGAGCGCGCCGGGGGCAGTGCATCGGCCCACCATCTCGACGTCCAGGACCGCGACTCGATCGACCAATTCGTCGCCGATGTGCTCGCACGCCATGGGGGCATCGACATCCTGGTCAACAACGCGGGTGCCAAGGTGAACCAATCGGCCGAGGACGTGACCGAGGAGGCCTGGGACCTGGTGCTGGACACCAATCTGAAGGGTGCCTTCTTCGTGGCCCAGGTTGTGGGCCACCACATGCTCGCGCGGGGCGCCGGGAAGATCATCAACATCGCCTCGACGTACGCCGTCGTTGCCGCGCACGACAGAACGACCTACGCGATCAGCAAGGGAGGGCTGCTCCAGCTCACCAGGTCGCTGGCCCTCGAATGGGCGGGGCGCGGCGTGAACGTGAACGCCATCGGTCCAACGTCGATCGAGACACCCATGAACGCCGAGCTGTTCGGTGATCCCGCATGGCGGGAGTCGGCCCTGAAGAAGATCCCGGCCGGCCGATTCGCGACGCCAGGCGACCTGATCGGCCCGGTGCTTTTCCTGGCGAGTGCCGCCTCGGACATGGTTCACGGGCATCTGCTCCTCGTCGACGGTGGGTGGACCGCGGCGTGAATTCCGCCGGCGCACGCCCATTGCGCGTCGGCCTCATCGGCGCCGGGGACATGTCGCGGTACCACCTTTCCGCCTGGGCCAAGATCCCGGAGGCGAAGGTACTCGCCATCAGCAACCGGACCATCGATCGCGCCGAGGAGCGGGCTCGCCAGTTCGGCATCGAGCGAAGCTATGCCGATCCACGGGAGATGCTCGAGTCGGAGACACTCGACGCGGTCGACATCGTCACGGGCCGAAGTGCGCACGTCGAGCACGTGCTCCTGGCCGCGGAGCACAGCGTCGACGCGATGTGCCAGAAGCCGCTGGCGCCAACGCTCTCGGAGGCACAACAGCTGGTCGCAAGTGTCGACGACCGAATCAGGTTGATGGTCCACGAGAACCGTCGGTGGGCACCGCACTTCAGGTCGGTGCGCCAATGGATCGACGAGGGACTCCTGGGGGAACCGCGCACGGCACTCATGACGACGTACCGCGCCACACTGCTCCCAGACGCCGACGGCATCCGCCCGGCAGTGGAGCGCGCCGCTTACTTCGGGACCGAGCCCAGGCTGCTGATCGGCGAGGTGCTCATCCATCAGCTCGACGTCCTTCGATTCCTCCTCGGCCCGCTTCGCGTCCTGGCCGCACGCGTCGTGCGTACCGAGAACGAGGTCGCCGGCGAGACCGTCGCGGGGATCATGCTCGAGACAGCGAACGGCGCGCCGGTGCAGCTCCTGGGGACGTTCGTCGCTCCCGGGTTCGAGCCGCCCACGCGCCCGGGCACCCCAGTGGGAGCGCAGGCAACGGATCGACTCGAGCTTACGGGCGCGGTCGGTTCCATCGTGATGGAGGACGACCGATTGAGGCTCCGCGGCCCGCATCCGCAGTCGGCGGCGGTAGACCATGTGGCCTCGTACCAGGCCTGCTTCGATGCAGCCGTCGCGCATTTTGCCGAACGGCTCCGTGACGGCCAGCCGTTCGAGACCGATGCGGTCGACAACCTCCAGACCCTGCAACTGGTCGAGGACGCTTACGGACTGGCCTCCTGACCCTCTACACTGTATATCCTGTAGAACTTCCACTCCCGGGACCGATTCGGAGGCGACGCGCCTTGAATACCGCGCAGTTCACGGCCCGCTACCTCGCCGCTCGCGGCGTCACGCGCGCCTTCGGCCACCCGGGCAGCGACGTCATGGACTTCATCGAGGAGATGCGGCTCGCCGGGATCGACTACGTCCTGACGCACCACGAGAACACCGGCGCCTTCATGGCCGGCGCGGTCGGGCGGCTGACGGGAACCCCCGGCATCGTGCTGGTCACGAAGGGACCGGGCGTCACGAACGTCGCGACCGGCATCGGTTCCGCCTATCTAGACCGATCGCCGCTGATCCTCTTCTCGTCCACCGCCCTGGACGTGCGCCAGAAGGTCGGCCCGGAGTTCCTCGCGCCGATCACGAAGCTCTCCGAGGAGATGAGCGCCGATACCGCAGTCGACCTCCTGCCGCGAGCTCTGCGCATCGCCCGCTCGAATCCGCCCGGCCCGGCGTACCTCGCCTGCGACACTCCCGAGCAGATCAGGGAGATGGCGCAGCCGTCGGACGAGCTGGAGCGTCTGATCGCGACCGATCCGGGACGGGAGGAGTCCCCCGTCGACGCTACAGCGCTCGACGCGGCCATTCGCGCAGTATCCGAGGCTCGGCGCCTCGTCGTCGTCGTCGGCCAGCTCGTCGAGCACGCCGGAGCCATCCCCGAGCTCAACATGGCGATCGATGCGCTCGGGGCGCCGACTGTCGTCACTCCCCAATCGGTCGGACTCGTGCCGGCGGACCATCCCCTGTATGTCGGGATGACCGGCTGGCACGACGCGCCGATCCGCCGCTTCCTTGCGGAGGCCGACCTCGTTCTGACCATTGGCCTCGACGGCGCGGACGTGATGGTCCCCTACCGCGACCTGAAGAGCCTCGTTCATCTGGCTCCCGTGCCGGCCAACCTGAGCAGCTACGGGCAGGCGGATCATGTCGTCCATGGGGATCTGGCGACGCTTCTCGCGGCCCTCGCGCGTGCCGGCCGCGGCGACCGCGATTGGGGTGCCGATGCCGCCCGAGAGGTCCGCGAAGCAACCGATGCCGACATGGCCATAAGCGAGGTTCACGACGAGGCCGCCGGTATTGCGCCGCAGACCGTGCTGACCGCGCTCCGCGAGATCCTGCCGAACAACGCCATCTTCACCTGCGACGTCGGCGCTCACAAGATCGTGGCCGGAACGGCGTGGAAGTCGATGCAGCCGGGGACGTTCTTCATCTCCAATGGATACGGGTCGATGGGCTACGGGCTAGCCACGGCCATGGGCGCGAAGCTCGCGCGGCCGGAGAGTCCCGTCGTCAGCGTCATCGGCGATGGCGGCTTCCTCATGTACGGCGGGGACCTCGCCACTTGGGCGCGGCTCGACCTGCCGCTCGTGCTCGTCGTGATGGTCGACAACGACCTCACGCAGGTCCAGCGCCGCCAGGAGAAGGCGGGCTACGACATCACCAGCACGACGTTCCAAAGGGTCGACTACGGCGCCGTTGCCGCAGCGTTCGGGATCGACGCGATGCGAGCGGCGACCGGGGACGAGTTTGCCCGTGTCGTGGAGCGTGCGGTTGCCGCGGACCGACCGGTGCTCGTGGAGGCGGAGCTCGATTCCGAGGAGTACCGGCGAATTCCCGGCTGGAAGTAGCTAGCCGCGGGCCCCGACAGCACTCTCGCCGTGCTCCCCGAAGGACTCGACGAGCAGCTCGACCGTTGCGCCCAGGTGAGCGCGGAGCGCCTCGACAGCAAGCGCCGCGTCGCGCTGGCGGGCCGCGAGCATGATGGCCCCGTGCTCCTCGGGCAGGTTACGGCGCGTCCCCGACCTCTGGAGCGAGAGCCGGCGATAGCGCTCGGCGTGTGCATGAAGCATCTTCGCGAAGCGCAGGAGCCATGGCGAACCACATCGCTGGTACAGCGCGTCGTGAAACTCCCAGTGCGCCGCCGCCGCCTCGCTCGCGAGACGCCGCCGGGCGGCGTCCGTCTCACCCGTTGCCTGCTCCAGCCTCGCGGCCGCGGCAGTCATCGCCTCGAAGGCCCTCTGGACCTCGGCGTCCCACTCCTCGTCGCCACGCTCCACCGACCGCTCTAACGCCATTCCCCCGACCATGGACAGCAGCTCGTAGATGTCGCTGAGGTCGTGCTCCGAGATCGGCGACACCGTCGCGCCGAGGCGAGGATCCAGGTCGACGAGGTTCTCGGCCGCCAGCCGCTGGAGCGCCTCCCGCAACGGCGTCGCACTCACCCCGTATCGCTCGGTGAGCTCGCTCGCGCGAAGCCGCTGGGCGGGGCGATAGACGCCGTCCAGGATGTCCGCGCGCAGGGCTTCCTCGAGCTGCTCCGTCAGCGTTGCGCGGGAGATCCGACCCGGTGGCGTCAGATCGAGCGTGTCGGTTTCCATCGGAGACCCAGGGCGGTTGTTCTCGCATTCTATCTTCTGTAGAGAGTCCCAGCGACGAACGGACCGCCATCGCGGCAACTGGCTTTGTCCGGCAGCAGGGAGGAGTGACGTCGGCTACGAGCCGGCGCTGCGCCAGGACCGATACCGGGGCGGCCAGTCGTCGGCGCTGGCTCGCTCGCCGAGCAGAGCATGCTCGATGAGGAGCTCGTACAGCGGGTAGTCGCCCGAGACGGTGAAGAACCAGTCCTCGGCGGCGGCGTGGCGCACGCCCGCATCGGTCACCAGGCGCGCTTCGCCACGGACCATGAACTCGTGGGGTGTGGCGGGATCCTGGTGAGCGTGCAGGGCGTAGTGCGGGTTGGCCGCGAGGTCCCGCGCCTTTGCGGAATGGCCCTGGACGAAGACGAGAAGGCGTCCGTCCGCGACGCCGACATTGAGCGGGTGGATCCGCGGCGTTCCGTTCGCGGCCACGGTGGTCAGGAAGCCCTCACCGTCGCCGCGTTCGTAGAGCAGCGTCCTCCCCAGCTCGGCCATCTCGGGCTCGTCACGTGCGAATGCATCCCAACCCTCCATCAGTACATGATCACGCGTCGCGCGCCATCGCCGCGACGCATGGCGTCGAACGCGCCGTCGAGCTGCTCGAGGCCGATGCGCTCCGAGATCAGCACGTCGAGGGGCAGCCGGCCTTCGAGATACTCGGTGGCGATCTTCGGGAAGTCCCTGCTGGGATCGGCCGATCCGTAGTTCGAGCCGCGAACCGCCTTTCCGTCCTCCACGAATCGGTAGACGTCGAAGCTCGCCCATTGCCCCTGAGGCGTCATGCCGACGAGCGTGACCGTGCCACCCGGTCGGACAAGATCGATCGCGAGCTCGACGGTATCGACCCGGCCGATGCACTCGAGCACGTGATCTGCCCCGGTGACCCGGTCGGCTTCGCTCGCGAGCAGCGCCCGATGGGCGCCGGCCCGTGTGGCGAGGTCGAGCTTCGCCGGCGAGCTGTCGATGGCCGTCACCGACTCGGCCCCCTGTGCGACGGCTCCGATGATGGCGCTCAGGCCGACTCCACCGACACCGAGCACGACCACGGACTCCCCCGATCTCACCTTCGAGGTGTTCCGGACCGCACCGATCCCGGTCGTCACCGCGCAGCCGATGAGGGCCGCGATCTCCGGAGGCGTTCTCGGGTCGACCTTGATGGCTGCCGAGGCCGCCACGACCTGCCGCTCGCCGAATGTGCCGATTCCGCTGTAGACCCCGACCGGGCCGCCGCCTGGGTCGTGCAGCCTCACCAGCTCGGGCGCCAGCCGGTGCCCGCTCCCATCCGGGCGAGTGCAGAGCCATGGCTCGCCACGCCGACAGCTCACGCACGCAGCGCACGGCGCGGTCCAGGCGAGCACGACGAAGTCGCCGACCTCGAGGTCGGCGACTCCCTGACCGATCTCCTCGACGAACGCGGCACCCTCGTGCCCCATGACGACGCCGGCCGGCCGCTCCCACTCGCCGTCCACGACATGGAGGTCGGAGTGGCACACCCCGGCAGCCGCCATCCGAACCCGGACTTCGCCGCGCTGCGGTGGGTCGAGGCTCAGCTCCTCGATCCGTGGCTGCGCCCCGGTGCCCCGGAATACGACACCGCGCGTGCTGATCGCCAAGCCTTCCACGAGACCGATGCTAGCGCCCCGTCTTAGGATCGACGCATGGCGACGTTCGAAGGACTCGACGGGTTCGACATCGTCGGGCCGGTCCGCGCCGAGATCTTCATGGTCTGGCTGCACGACGATCGGATCGAGATCACCGGCCCGGATGGCCCGCGCGCCTGGATGGTCCAGCTGGACGATGCCGAGCACCCGGTCGGCGCGGTCGAACGGATCGTCCACGACTTCGTCGGTCCACCGCTTCTCGTCCATTCAACCTCGTGGCGGCGGGAGGGGACGGCGGTGTTTCTCAGCTTCGTGGTCGTCATCGGCCCGGAGCAGAAGGCCGGCATGGAGAGCCTGCCCGTCGGCCGAGCCGAGCTGGCCCGGTCTGAGGCCTCGCGTGCGCCAGACGCCATCGGCAGCGCGCAGGTGCTCGAGCATGGCCTCCGCCACCTCGCCTGGCTGGCGAACGATGACCCCGTCGTGGCCGAACGGCTGAGCCCGGCGTGGCGGGTAGGCCCTCGCCGGCTACGTTCCGGAGCCGTTCAGGGGCTTCGCGTGACGCCGCCGACGGAGCACAATTCCCGCATGGCCGATGAAGCGATCCGCGTCCGCTGCGTGTGCGGCTGGGAAGCCGCCGGCACTGAAGACGAGGTCGTGGCGGCGGCGACCGAGCACGGGGAACGCGTCCACAACATGCGCCCCACCCGTCCCGAGGTCCTGGCGATGGCCATTCCTCCGGGCGACCCCTCGCCGTAGGGGTCAATCACTCAAGAGCCCAGAGCCTCGGTGACGGCCTCCTGGATGGACAGCTGCGCGCCGGCGGCCCAGGCGGCATCCGCCCGCTCGTCGCCCAGCTGCGTGCGGGCGAGCGCAACGTGGCGGTCGATGAGCGCCGTCCAGAACGGCGGGATCACATCGACGCCCAGCTTCCGGATGTTCGCGGCCGCAGCGGATGCGAGCCGCAGGGCGCGCTCGGCGTCACCGGCGCCGGCGGCCGCCATCGCCATCCCCTGGAGCTCGTAGCACGATTCGACCTGGTCTCCGGTCTCCCACGCCGCACCCAGGCTGAGCCGATACCGCCGCTCGGCCTCGGCGACGTCGCCCTCGATCACCGCGCAGTCGCCCAGGAAGTGGTGCGCGAAGTGCTCCGACCAGCGATCGCCGAGCGCCTGTGAGAGGGCGACCGCTTCGGGACCCAGTTGCTTGACCGTCGCGACGTCACCCATGGCGACCAGCACCTGGAGCAGCCCGAGCCTCGCGCGGTTGGTGAGGACGTCGTCGCCGTGCGGTTCGAGGATCTCGAGGCTCCTCTCGAGGCGAGCCCGTGCCTGATCGTCGTTCCCGGCAAAGACCTGGCCCAGCCCAGGTCGTAGTGCACCAGGGCGACCTCCACTTCGCGCTCGAGGGCCCGCCACGCCTCCACGGCTTGCTCCCCATGTGCCTCTGCGGCGGCGACGTCGCCCTGCCACGCAGCCAGCTCGGTCGCAGCGGACAGAAGACGGGCCCGGTCCTCCACGGCACCGTCCGGCAGCGCATCGAGCGCTGCCGCGACCCGGCCCCGGCCTTCCTCGAAGTGGGAGCCTGCGTGCCAGAACCAGCCGAGCCATCCGGCCAGGCGCGCGAACCGTCCGGCATCGGAGCGGCTGAGCCAGTCGAGTGCCTCGCGAACGTCATCGTGGTCGAGGGCAAGCGCATCGGCCATCTCGGAGGAGCGATGATGTCGTTCGGCATACGCGCGCTCGGCAAGGGCCTCGAAGAACCCGGCGTGCCGGTCTCGAACCGCATCGGCGTCCGCGCGTTCGGCGAGGCGCTCGGCGGCGTACTCGCGAATCGTCGCCAGCATCCCGAATCGATCGCCACGCCTGCGAACCAGGCTCTGGTCGACCAGTGAGCCGAGCACGTCCAGGTCGGCGCCGCACACGGCCTCGGCGGCATCGAGGCCGAACTGCCCGGCGAAGACGCTCAGGCAGGCGAACAGGTCACGCTGCGGATCGGTCAGCAGCCCGTGGCTCCAGGCCAGCGTGTCGCGCAGCGTCCTCTGCCGAGCCGGCTGATCGCGCGCGCCACCGGTGAGCAGCTTCAGCCGATCGCTCAGCCGGGCAAGCATGGCGGGTGGCGAGAGGAGGTTGATCCGCGCCGCGGCCAGCTCGATGGCCAGCGGCAGCCCATCCAGGCGCATGCAGATCTCCACGACCGCGTCCCGGTTGTCGTCGGTGACGGCGAAGGTGGCGAGGACCGCCGACGCCCGCTCGACGAAGAGCGCCACGGCATCCTCCGGCACCATCGGCTCGATGGCGAGGACGTGCTCGAGCGAGATATGCATCGGCTCGCGGCTCGTCAGCAGCATCCGGACGCCCGGGCAGGAGGCGAGCAGCTCGGCCAGCTGCGGCGCGCGTCGGCGACCTGCTCGACGTTGTCGATGACCAGGAGGAGCTCCCGACGGGCGAGGAAGACGGCCAGCGACTGCCCCGCGCCCTCGGAGACGCCGAGCGCCTCCGCCATGGCCGGCAGGACGAGCGCGGCATCGGTGACGGTGGCCAGGCGGACGACGAAGACGCCGTCGGGGAAATCATCGAGCGCCCGTGCGGCTGCCTCCATCGCGAGTCGGGTCTTCCCGCTGCCGCCCGCGCCGGTCAGGGTCAGCACCCTGATGTCGGCACGATCGAGCATGGCGCCGATCTCCTCGAGCTCGCGCCTGCGACCGATGAGTGGCGTGAGCTGCCGCGGCAGGTTCGTCGGCCGGTCTTCGAGGCTGCGAATTGGCGGGAAGCGGTCGGCCAGGCCATCGGCTGCACAGCTGGAAGAGGTGCTCCGGTTCCGCGATGTCCTTGAGGCGATGCAGGCCGAGATCGATCAGCGCGACGGGCACCTCCGCGTCCCGCAGGAGTTCGGCCGCCGCGCTCGAGACCAGCACCTGCCCCCCATGGCCGGCGCTGCAGATGCGGGCCGCCCGATGGACGCCGATGCCCACATACCGCCCGTCATTGACCTGCGCCGCGGTCGAGTGCAGACCGATGCGGATCCGCACGGTCGCGTCATCGGGCCAGGCATGATCGGCAAGGGCGCGCTGCATGCGGACCGCGGCCTGCGCCGCGTCCTCCGCGCGCGCAAAGGCAGCGAAGAACGAATCGCCCTGCGAGTCGATCTCGCTGCCGTCCACCGCCGCGATCGCCGCACGCACGAGCCGCCGATGGTCCTCGAGCGCCGCCCGGTAGCGGTCCGCGCCAAGCTCCCGGAGCAGCCTCGTCGACCCCTCGACATCGGAGAACAGCAACGTCACCGTCCGGCTCGCTGGCTCGGTCATGCCCCGAGCGTAGCGCTTCGGGCCGATGGTCAGGCGCGCGAGAGCCGCCTCCAGCCGAAGACGATCACGACCACGACCGTCAGCAGCCCGATGGCCGTGCCCCCGCCGGCGTAGAGCAGCATCGGCGGCATGACGCCCAGGTGGCCGGCGAGGAATGCGCCCGAGAAGTTGAACGAGAAGTGCATGAGGACCGTCGCCACCAGGCTGCCGCCGGTGTTGTTGTAGACCCACGCGAACAGGATGCTCAGCCCGATGGTCATATGGCAGGAACATCGGCAGCGGGATCATCGTCGCACCCGGCAGGAAGTAGACGGGGACGTGCCAGAACGTCCACACCACGCCGATCACGACGGCCGCCACCAGGGCGCTGTGCCGCTCCTGGAGCCGTGGCAGCGCGAAGCCGCGCCAGCCGGCCTCCTCGCTCAAGGGACCCGACAGGAAGATGAAGACCAGCTCGCCGAGCAGGAACAGGGCGGTGGTTCCGGCGGCCGGGCCGACGAACTCGTTCCCCAGGGCGAGGTAGCCGATGCCCAGGCGCGAGCGGGATGAGCACCGTGCTCAGGGCGAACACGTACCAGACCCAGCCGATGCGCCACTTCGTGAACCCGGCGAGGAGCGGCGGATCTTCCGCCCGCCGCCGAGGATCGCCGACAGGACCAGCGCCGCGATCGTCGGGCTGAACACGGCGATGAACCAGAACGGAGCGTAGGGCAGCTCCTGGTTCGCGATGTACGTGATAGGACGACGTGTACATCAGCACGTACGACAGGACGAAGAACGAGGTGACGGGGTGCTGCCGGAGGGCATCGATGGCCCGCTGCCCCATCGTCTGCCGCGTCGCCCCGGTCTCCAGGCTGCCGACCGCGTTGGCCACCGCGGCTCACCTCGTCGCACTCTCAGACGCGGCAATCGTGTCGGCGACTGAGTGACCGATGCAGTGCCATCCGGCCCGTTGTTGTCGAGCCGTCAGGATCGAGCCTCGTGCTCAGCGAACTACCATCGGCCACCATTGGACTCGCCGACGCGTCGGCCGGCTGGGCGATGCGGTCGTCATGAGCGCCGCTCCGGCGGCCAAGGGAGCGCCGTCGCGCAGCACCAGCGCATCGGGAAGGCGCAGATGTTTCCCGTGACGCGCGCGAAGCTGTGCGGCACGCCTCGCAATCTGCCGCGTGATCGGCTCGACGTCGGCGGCAAGATCCGCAGGAAGGCGTCCACCGCACCCATGGCGTCAGCGTCGCGCCGCGCCGGGCCGACCATGCATTCGGCATATGCCGAGGCGGGAACAGCCAGCGCATCGCCCGCATCGAGGACCCGCCGCAGTGCCGAGCGCGCCGCATTGTGATGCGCATCCGCCGCGTCCAGGACGCCGATGATGACCCCCGCATCGAGAACGGTCAGCGCCACTCGTCGCGCAGCTCGTCCAGCTCGTTGGGCTGATAGGTTCCGGTCAGCGAGCCCGCGTGCCGCTCGACCGGATCGTCCTCCCGGACCAGGAGCACCCGTCCGCGTCCGCGGGGCACGGCGCGCAACCGGTCCCCCGCCCGCAACCCTGCGGCAGCCATGGCCGCCTTCGGGATGGTGACCTGGTGCTTGGAGCTCACCGTGGTGGCGCCGCGTCGGGCCTGTGGCTTTACTTCTTGCTTCACTTGTAAAGAATAGCGACAGCGTCAAGGCGCTGGTACCCCGCGATCACGACGTCGAGACCGAGCGCACGACGGGCAAGTCGTCCGGGCCCTACGGCGACGGGCGCTGAGCCGACCGCCTCCGATCCGAGCCGCCGATGCGCTAGCGATCGGCGGGGAGAAGCCTGAAGGGACGGCCACCGGGCCCGCGCACGGCGCGGAAGTGGCGCTCGTCGAGGGTGAGCAGGTCGCGGACGCCGTAGCGGTTGGCGAGCACGACGAGCGACGCATCGGCCAGGCCGAGGTCGAGATCGGCATGGCGCCCGATCACGCGCTCGGCCGCCTCGATGTCCTCCGCGTCGAAGGCCTCCAGCCGATACACCCCCCGCCCGACCTCCGCCAGCAGCGCACGCTCGGCGCTCTGCCCGACCCTGACCGCCAGGAGGTAGTCGAGCTCGGCGAGAACGAACGGCGACAGCGACCCACGGTGGTGGGGCCGCCTCCAGGGCACGCCTGGCCGCATCGTGATGACGCTGGCTGGCGTCGATGGCGGCGAGCAGCCCGCTCGTGTCGAGCAGGATCACCGTTCGCCGAAGCCGGCCAGCAGCTCGTCGGTCCGCTCGGCGAGATCCGGCTGCCCGCTCTCGAACAGGGGCAGCCTGGGCTCCGCGATCCGATGCGTCCCCGTCACCAGCCCGATCCCTTCCCGAATGAGATCAGCCTCGCTCCGCCCCGTCGACCGCGCCGCGCGCCGCAGCGCCACCTTCAGTTCGTCCGGCAGGTAGACGGTCGTCTTCTCCATGCCACCCATTCTACCATACGTTAGGTGGCACGACCGCCACCCGCGAGGCTAATCGGGCCAGGGCGCGCCGGTCTCCATGGCGTGCGCGTACTCCGCCAACCGGTCATCGTCGTGCCCGCGGATCTGCGACAGAAACGGGAAGTCGTCAGGCTCCACCGCCACCCGGGCAAGCGGCCGCACCGCCGACGAGGCTGGCAAGCTGCGGAACGAGCACCTCGAGCTCGCCGAAGCGAAGCGTGGGCTGCAGCTCGAAGGTGTCACCCGGCAGGACGTACACGGTGCCCGATCGCCACGGTCGCTCGGGCAACGCGCTTCGGCTGATCGAGAACACGTACCTGGGTGGGCTGACCTCCCCCGCGGCGTCGGCCAGGCGAACGCAGGCGTTGGTCACCGAACCGATCCGGTCCCGGTCCACGATCGCGAAGAACATCGCCCACAGCCCGTCACCGGCCGCATACACCGCCTTCTGGTTGCCGAAGTCATTCAGGTCAATCGCCTGGCGAGGCTCGAAGACGGCGATCCTTGGATCACCCGAGCCGTGGAGCACGACGCCCCGGGCATCGGCGAGGTGGCAGAGGAACCGCCACCGCTCCCCCTGCGGGACCTCGATCAGCGGGCTCTCGCCAGACGCGATCGCGCGCTCCCACACCCGATCGAAGGACGCCCGCTCTTCCGGCCCAGGCTCACTCCCCGGACGCGACAACCAGTAGTCCGGTAGTTCCACCTGGGCCTCGAGCCTCCTGACCATGCAGCCGCGACATTCTGCCATCTGGCCAGGGCCACGCTCGGAGACGCAGACAGATCGTTAGGCCGGGCGGACCCAATCCGGGGCCCCGACACCAATGCCAAGGATTGGCTTGACGCCGCCGTGCCCTGAGCGGACCATCATCGGACCCGCCCCACGTCGCGGGCGGTGTGTCTCGACCGATGCGCCAGATCGCGGATCTCCGAGGTTCTATGCCGTGGCGACGGAGCAAGTCGTTGATTACACCGATCCAGCCGGGAAGCGCCACGCCGTCCATGTCGCCGGCGAGGGACCGCCGGTCATCGTCATCCACGAGCTCGCCGGTATCAGCCCGATGCTCCTCGAATTCGCGCGCCGCGTCCGGGAGCGCGGCTTCACGACGCACATCCCCGAGCTCGTCACGCGCCGCGGCGGGCCGGCCCGCCTCCTGTTCGCTGGCTGGCAGGTCTGCATCTCGGCCGAGTTCACGAAGCTCGCGCGGGGAAAGACAAGCCCCATCGTCGGCTGGCTTCGGTCGTACGCGGCCTCCGTTCACGCCGATACGGGCGCCGACATCGGCGTCGTCGGCATGTGCCTGACCGGGGGCTTCGCGCTCGCCATGGCCGTGGATACGCACGTTGTGGCCCCCGTGGTCGCCCATCCCGCGCTCCCGTTCGGCTTCGGCAGCGGCCGTCAGGCCGACCTTGGGCTCAGCCCGTCGGACCTCGCCGCGATAAAGCACCGATCCGACCTTGCCGTCAAGGGCGTTCGGTTCTCCTGCGACCTGGTTGCGCCGGCAAGGCGCTTCGATCGTCTCCAGGAGGAGCTCGGCGACCGGTTTGTCCGCACCGACGTGCCATCCGGACGGGGCACGCCGTTGGGCTTCTCGCGCTGGGAGCATTCCGTGCTCAACAACGCGCGGATACAACCGAGGAATCCGAACCACGACGCTGCCAGAGCGGAGCTCGACCGGGTCGTGGATGAAGTCCTCGACTTCCTCGAGTCACGCCTCCGCCGCCGGAGCGTCTCAGACTGACCGCACTAGCCCGTCGTGGCCATCGACTGGGCGAGCGCGTTCGCGACCTCTGGCTTGTGCACATCCCCGTGGTCGGCGATGAAGTCGTCGGCCAGAAGGTTGTGCACCGTGCCCCTCTTGAAGGTGTACTTCCCCTTGGTCGGCAGCATGGTGTTGAAGTCGGCCTCCGGGGTCTTGACCGCACCGTTTCGGCCGATCCCACCGAAGAGGTCGTTCGCGTCGCCGATCCCGGCCGCCTGCTGTCCGGCAAGCCTGGAGACGATCGCGTAGCCGATCCCGACCGCCGTGTCGTTGTCGGTGTGCGACACGAGGATCGGACCGTTCACCAGGCCCGGGCTGACGACGTCGCGGAACGCCCCGTTCTTCCCGGGCTGGTAGTCCCGCGCGAAGCCGTTGTGCGAAAACGCCCCCTGCAGCAGCGTGAGGGTCGTCACGGTGGCGCCCTGTCGAGGCGACGCCGCGGTGGCCGCGGTGACGAGCCGCGCACCGAAGCTGTGGCCGACGAGGTGCAGCCGTACGGCCGGGAGATCGCTATGCAGCCTCCTGTAGCATCGGCTGAACGCCGACCTTGCCGATCAGTCCGGCGCGCTCCTTCATCTGGAGAACCGTCGTGAAGTTCAGGAGTCGCTGGGCCGCGGCGAACACGCCGCGGCCAAAGTCGAACACGTTGCCGGTCGCGCCGCCCGCGCCGTCTGCGACCGCCGCTCCGCCGACGCCGTCTGCGATTGCCGCTCCTCCGGCGCCAGGCGTTGCGCGGCGCGTTCCGTGATCGGCCGGTCGAGGTTCCGGAACGCCTCGGCAGGGTCGATCTCGAACATCGCGTCCGACCCCTCCTCGGGGGCGTCGCCGGCCCGTGCCGCCTTGGGCTGTTTCGCGGCCCCCCGCAGCAGCTCGAGGAACTCGGCCTGGACCTTCGGGCTCTCCAGGCGAGGCACCAGCACCTTGGCCTTGCGCAGCTTGGCATCGGCGCCGCGGGCGGTGAAGACGCCCTGGAGCGCGTCGAGCTGTTCGATCAGGGCGGCCTCTCGGGCACTCGTGGCCGCCGCGGCGCCGCCCGGGATCTGCTTCGTGTCCGTGAACTTCTTCGACGGCCAGAGAATGCCGAGGATGGCCGTCTTGCGGGCGGCGAGATGGCGGTCCGCGGCGCCTCGCATGGTCTTCGCGAACCGCTTGTAGTGGTCTCTTGCCTCATCCATGTCGTTGTTCCAGCCGTGCGACCACACGATGAGGTCGGTGATGCCGAGGCGGCGGATCTCCTTGACCGCGTCGTCGACCTGGCGCGCGTCGACCAGCTTGCCTCTCTTGTCGAATTGCACCTCGACATACGGGAAGCCTGAGAGCTCTGCCATCGGATGGACTCCTTCGGGGTCAGACGGACTGGATGGCCCGCATCAGGTCGACGAGGCCCCGGCCCTGGAAATACTGGTCGCGTCGCAGGTCGGTCGCGGAGTCGAGAAAGATGCGCTTCACGGTCTCCGGGTTGCCGCGGAACTCGCGACGGATCGAGAGGAACGCGGCGATCACACCGGACACATGGGGAGCGGCCATGCTCGTCCCGCTCTTGTCGATATAGTCCACGCGCCGCCGGCCGCCGATCTCGCCCTGCGCGTCCGCCCGGTTCTTGCCGGAAGCGCAGGACACGATCTTCTCGCCCGGCGCGACGAGGTCGGGCTTGAGCCTCCCATCGCCGGTCGGACCCTTCGACGAGAAGTACGACACACCATTCGTGTGCGGCGAGTCGCGGTGCGTGGACCCCACGGTGATCGCCAGATCCGCGTTGCCGGGATCGTTGATCGTGAGATCCATCCCGGCCGCCTGGGGACCATCGAAGTTGGGGTCGATCGCTCCGTACCCGGTATTACCCGCTGCCACGACGACGACCACACCTGAGCGCACGAGTCGATCCACCTCCCGGCACACGGGGCTCTGGCCGCACGCGAACCACATCGGGTCGAACTCGTAGCCGACGCTCATGTTGAGCCCGTGGATCCGAATACGGCGGCCGTACTCGTTGGCCTTCTGAACGTGGGAGATCGCCGCGATGAGCCCGCTCGACAGGCCGCGGCCGTTGTCATCCAGGACCTTGAGGCTGACGAGCTTGGTGCGTGGGGCCATGCCGGCGATCGACTCCGCCGGGAGTGACCGATAGGCGATCTCGTTCTCTTCGTCCAGGACCCGCTCGAACGCCCGGATCGGGGTTCGACCCGCCCGCAGCTCTCCGGCGATGATGCCGGCGACGTGGGTTCCATGCCCGAAGTCGTCGATCAGCGGGTCAGAGTTGTCGGCCGTGAACGACGCGTGGGTCACCAGCGGATCGGGATCGAGGTTCCTGTGAAGCTTGAAATGCGGGTGGTCACCCTGGATTCCCGAGTCGGCGACGGCCCAGACGATGCCCTCTCCAGACGCAGAGAACGATGAGAGTGCCGCATCGGCCTTGACGGTCCTGACGGACCGCGTGATGAGCGGGCCGACCTCGAAGTCCTCCCAGATCCGGTGAATGGCATACGGGCGCGGCGCACCGATGACCTTGCCGCTGCGGCCGGGATAGCGGTCGAGCCGCACGAGCGTTCGGATCGCGTCGGCGGACAGCCACGCGAAGAGGTACTGCTCGACCCGATTCCGATCCTCGAGCAGCATGCCCACTGCCGTTTCCTGATGCTCTTCCGGGATGTGCTCCATCGCCTCATGGAGCATCTCGTGGACGCGCATCTGTGCCTTCTCGCGCCCATCCGCGTACGCGAGGTTCAGGTCGATGATGACCCGATACATCCGCGGGCTGGTGATCTTCTCCTGCGCTCGAAGCTCCTGCTCCTCTTCGAGCTTTCGCAGCAGAGGGATGGCGATGACGGCCTGATCGAGCGTCTCGGGAATGAACCCGCGGCGTCGGGGGTCGCTGGTCTCGCGCGACCGCGAATCGTCGGGACTCACTTCACCCTCCTTGAGGAGTCCATGGCCGCCGAACTCGGCTGAGTGAGCCTACGCCTCAGTCAAGCGCACGGCAACGGGGACAACTATTTGTTGCCTCGGGGAACGCCTGGCCGGGACACATCCGCCGCGTCGAGCCTTGTCACGGGGTGTCTACTGAGGGCCATCAACCGCCATTCACGGCGGCCCGCACCGGAGGCCGACGATGCCGATCGCGCTGAACCACACGATCGTCTACTCGCGCGACAAGCAGGAGGGCGCGCAGTTCCTGACCGATCTGCTCGGCCTGCCACCCGCAACGGCATGGGGCCCATTCGTCGCGGTCGAGCTGTCCAACGGGGTGACGCTCGACTATCACGATGCCGATGGCGACATCGCGCCCCAGCACTACTGCTTCCTCGTCGCCGAACAGGAATTCGACGCGATCTTCGGCCGCATCACTGAAGGCGGGCTCGCGCACTGGGCCGATCCCGGCCATCGGCAGCCGGGCGAGATCAACACCCACGACGGTGGACGCGGCGTTTACTTCGACGACCCCAGCGGCCACGTCCTCGAGATCATCACCCAGCCCTACGGCGCCGAGCGCTGAGGCCGAAGGAGGTCCCACCGTGGGCAAGGTCTTCACGCACATGACGATGTCCCTGGACGGATTCGTCGCCGCGCCCGACGACAACCCCGGCGAGCTGTTCGATTGGTACGAGGCCGGAGACGTGTCCGTGCCGAGCGCGAACGAGGACGTCAAGTTCGATGTCGACGAGGCCAGCGCGGAGGTGCTGCGAGATCTGACCACCATCGGCGCGATCGTCTCGGGCCGGCACCTGTTCGATATCACCGACGGCTGGGGCGACAATCATCCGGCCGGCGCTCCGGTGGTCGTGGTCACCCACAGCCCACCCTCGGATGCCGCCGAGCGGTGGCCGAAGACGACATTCGTCGACGGAGTCGAGGCGGCGGTCGCCAAGGCGCGCGAGATCGCCGGCGACAAGGACGTCACGATCGCGAGCACCAAGGTGGCCCAGCAGGCACTCGACATCGGCCTCGTGGACGAGGTGTGCGTCAGCCTCGTCCCGGTGCTCTTCGGGGAGGGCGTCCCCTACTTCACCAAGCTCGACCGCGGGCACCAGCTGCTCGAGGACCCGGTCGTGGTGCAGGGCCGCCGAGCCCTCCACCTCAGGTACCCGGTCCGTCGCTGACGCGCGGGGTACGCTACCGCGTCCAGTGGACGATTACGGCTCGGCACCCATCGGATCCGATGGTGCGTCGACATCCGCTGATACCCTTTCAGATACCCACCGCTGGAGGGACAGGAGTTGGCTTTGCTTCGCGATGAGCGATGGCCGGTCGCACGCCTGATCCCCATCACGTCGTCGACTGGCGTCGAGGCGAAGGAACGAAACGCGGCCTCGGCGCTCCTGGCGGTCATCTCCCATGTCGACGAGTTCGGTCGCGCCCTTCTGAAGCCGCTCGGGGCGCCGGCCGGAACGATCGACGCGTTCGTCGAGACGACCTTCAAGCTCGACGATGGCCGATCGATCCGACCGGACGGTCTGATCGCCGTGACCAGGGCGGGTCGGACTTGGTGGGCTCTCGTCGAATGCAAGATCGCCGACCAGGAACTCAGGGCCGACCAGATGGAGGGCTATCTCGACCTCGCCCGATCCGTCGGGATCGACGCCGTTCTCTCGATCTCCAACCACTACGCCACCAGTTCGGCGGAGTATCCGATCGCCATCGATCGCAAGAAGCTCCGCAAGGTCGCTCTGCACCACTGGTCATGGGTGCGCGTCCTTACGGAGGCCGAGGTCCAGAAGCAGTATCGCGGCGTCAAGGATCCCGACCAGGCATACATCCTCGATGAGTTGATCCGATACCTCTCGGATGCCAGGTCTGGCGTGGTTCGGTTCGACGACATGGGCCCAAGCTGGACCGCAGTTCGTGATGGCGCTCGCGTACGCACGCTCCGCAAGACTGAGCCCGAGGTCGCGGCAATCGCCAGTCGTTGGGACGAGCTCATCCAGTTCCTCAGCCTCGACCTCACGAAGGAGCTCGGCCGCGACGTCAAGCAGCTTCGCTCGACGGCAGGAAACTACGCCTGTTGGACGGTCCCAGGCCCTTCGCCAGTCGCTCGCGGACACCGGCCGCCTGTACGCCGACGTCCAGATCCCCGATACCGCAGGGTCCCTCGAGATCGTGGCAGACCTTGCGACTCGGCAGGTTGTCATCAGCACTGAGGTCGCGGCCCCCAAGGAGGGGCAGTCCCGCGGGCGCCTGTCCTGGCTTGTTCGTCAGCTGCACCAGGCCCCTGACAATCTCACCGTCGAAGTCCTGCTCGCACGCACGTCGCAGACACTCAGTGCCCCGCTCGGCCAGGTCCGCGAGGACTCGGCCGTCGTGCTGCCCGATCGAACCCGCGAGATCCGCGGCTTCCGCCTCTCGTTGAGCAGGGACCTCGGCCTGAATCGCCAAGCCGGTCGTGGCTCTTTCATCGACAGCGTCGTCGACAACACGAAGTGGTTCTACGGCGAAGTCCTGCAAGAGCTCACCGGGTGGAAGCCGCGCGCACCGAAGCTTCGCGCCCCCGAGGAGCAGATCGTAGACATCGTGGAGGCCCAAGTCCCCGAGCCTATCGAAGAGGCACTCGAGAGGGCCGAGGAGGAAGGTCCGCAGCCGACTTGGTAGGACCCGGGTGAAGCTCTACGCCGGGACGACCGAGCAGTTTCGGGCCGATGCGCAGATGCATCGGATCGCGGAGAAGCTGCGCGCCGAGTACACGTACCCAGATCGGGCACAAGCCGGCGCCGTCCGAGGTGGCCAGCTGGCAGAACAGCCTCATGGCGCTGTCGATGCTCGTCGACCAGGCCGAGCTGAACGACCACGGCGTCATCCTCGAGTACCAGCTCGGCAACACCAGCCGCCGGCTCGACGCGATGCTGACCGGCCACTCCCCCACCAGCGCCGAGAACGCGGTCGTCGTCGAGCTCAAGCAGTGGAGCGACGGCAGCATCGGTCCGTCAACCGCCGACAACTGCGTCGAGCTGTACGTCGGCAAGCAGGTCCGGCGCGTCCTCCACCCATCGGTCCAGGTCGGCGGCTACCAGCAATGGCTGCTCGACAACCACGAGGTCTTCTACGAGACCGATGCGGTCGCGCTGACCGCCGTCGCTACCTCCACAACCTCCAGTTCGACGCCGACTGGCGAGCTCTGGGCCGATCGCCACGCCGAGGCGCTCCACCGCAACCCGCTCTACACCGGCGACCAGTCGGACACGCTCGCCGAGTTCCTCGACCACCAGCTGAGCGCGGGCGGCGGCGAGACCGTCATGGCCCGCGTCCTCGAGTCGCGCTACCGACCCGAGCCGCAAGCTCCTCGAGCACACCGCGGCGATGATCGCGGCCAACAGCGACTTCGTGCTCCTCGACGAGCAGCGCGTCGCGTTCGAATCGGTCCTGGCGGAGGCGCGCGACGGCTTCCACGACGCGAAGAAGTCGGTCGTCCTCGTCCAGGGCGGGCCGGGCACCGGCAAGTCGATCATCGCGCTCCACCTCGTCGGCGAGCTCGCGAAGCGCGGCTACAACGCCATGCACGCCACCGGCAGCAAGGCGTTCACCGAGAACATGCGCCGCGTCGTCGGTCCAGCCGCGCCGGCCAGTCGCAGTTCAAGTACTTCAACCAGTTCGGCAACGCCGATGCGAACGAGATCGACGTCCTCATCCTCGACGAGGCTCATCGGCTGCGCGAGACGAGCGCCAGCCGCTTCACGCCGAAGGCGAAGCGCACCGACCTACCGCAGGTCGACGAGCTCATCAAGGCCGCCAAGACGACCGTCTTCTTCATCGACGACCACCAGGTCGTTCGCCCGAACGAGACCGGCAGCACCCAGCTCATCCTCGAGGCCGCCGAGCGCAACGGCGCCGATGTCTCCGCCTTCGAGCTCGAGACGCCAGTTCCGCCTCTCCGGCTCGAAGGCCTTCCTCACCTGGGTCGACGGCATGCTCGGCCTCACGCCCGAGTCGGCCAACCCGACCTGGGATCCCGACAAGGAGACGTTCGACTTCCGCATCGTCGACTCGGTCGAGCAGCTCGACGCGCTGATCCGCTCGAAGGCCGATGAAGGCCACTCCGCCCGCCTGACCGCCGGCTTCTGCTGGCCCTGGAGCAATCCGAACGCCGACGGCACGCTCGTCGCCGACGTCAAGGTCGGCGCCTGGCAGATGCCCTGGAACGCCAAGCCCGATGCCGGCCGCCTCGCCCCCGGCATCCCGCCCTCGAACTTCTGGGCCTCCGACCCGAACGGCCTGGACCAGGTCGGCTGCGTCTACACCGCCCAGGGCTTCGAGTTCGACTACGTCGGCGTCATCTGGGGCCGCGACCTGCGCTGGGATCCCGCCACCAACGACTGGATCGGCGACCCACCCACTCCCACGACACGATCGTCAAGCGCTCCGGCGACCGCTTCACCGACCTCGTCAAACGCACCTACCGCGTCCTCCTCACCCGCGGCCTCAAGGGTTGCTACCTGTTGGTTGAGGACTCCTGGACTGCGGAGCAGTTTGGTCAGCGGTATACAACGCACCGAGCCGTTAATCCTGACCTTCGCGTTCGAGCGATAGGCGGCGAGCTCGACCCACGATCCGAACGAACTCCGCATCCTAGGGTCCGCGAAGCGGTAGATGCCATTAGCCTCGCGCCTCAAGATCGTCGAGTCGTCCGGGGACACAAGGCGCCCAAAGTGGTTGTTCATCTCTCCCTGGCTTATGTCCCGCCCGAGCGCGCTGGACACCGCGTCCCTCAATTCTTTCGCGGAGAACTCGATAGCCGGGATCTCGGCCGCGGCTTCGACGATCACTCGATAGGTGTCGGTTTGAAATGAACGAACCGCCAGGCGTAAATGCGCCTTAGCGCCTCTTCCGCATCGTCCACTGCGAGAACCATCGCCGACTCAAGATCTGCCGGAGTGACCTCTTGTCTCCCATCCGCTACGGCGAGTTCGGCGCTCTTTAGTCCGAGGAGCTGAGCGAAGTGGGGATAGCCTGCACTTAGCTCGACGATGGCGTCGACGACCCGCGCGTCCAAAGCGACTGGAGCGCGCTTCGCATTCTTTTCAAGCAGCTCGCGAAGCTCGCCGACGGTCATCCGACTGAGTCGCACCTCACGGAGGCACCGCTGAACGGAAGGATGGCCGGCGAGGAGGTCGGACGATGAATCACCGATGCCCACGACGAGGACTTTGAAGTCGGCCGCCGAGTCGCTCAGCTGCTTGATGAACTCCGCGATCAACCTCGGTCGAGAGTGCGCGACAAGGCATCGAATTCATCAAGCACGATCAGCCCCGGCGTGCCGCCGATGAGGCCGGCGACCGACGCGGGCGTCAGTGAGAATCCAGGACGAGTACGAGTCTCTACTGTTCGACTAGCCGACCCTGCGTCCGCCTTCGCAATGCCAGCATTGAACCCGCCGCCGGCGCGTAGCTCGTGTTCCTCGGCTGACTCGACCTTCCCGAAGTCAATGCCTAGTTGCCTGAGCAAGGCTCGTGCGACGTCACCAAATGTCGTGGTGCTGTCACAGCGGATGACGACGACCTCGCCTTTGACCAGTTGCTGCAACAACACTTCTTTGGTGACATTGGCCAGCGAGCTCTTCCCTACCCCCCGATCACCGTATAGCAGGACGTGCTGACCCGGAGTCAGGATGGCTGCGATGATTCTCGGACCTCAGACTGGCGTCCGAAGAACAGGCCGGCAGTCTGGATGGGTTGATGGGGCGTGAAGATGCGGCGGACCCCCGATCGGGCGATCCGCCGCTCGGCCTCCAGCCCAAAGATGTCTGACGACACTCCTCGTGACTTAGCTGCAGCCGCACGTCGCGCCGCAGTTGATGCACTTGTAGCAGGACCCGTTGCGGACCATGATCGAGCCGCAGTCCGTGCAGGCCGGCGAGTCCGCGGTGTCGAAGATCACGGGCGCCTGACCCACCTCGAGCCGCTCCGCCCGATCCTTCGCCTCGACGTTCTCGGCCAGGATCTTCAGCCCATCCAACAGCCCGTTGACGAGCCGTCTCCTCGTCCCGCCAACCGGAATGTTCGACCACGTCACATCGTCTGCCTCTTCGGAACCCGTGTCCGAGGTGCTCGCCTCAGGCTGAGCGGATGAGGTCGGAATCCTCAACCCCTTCAGCGGACCGTGTCGAAGCTGGAGTCGGTCCGTGGTTGAGCCAGCGGCGGCCGCGTCGTCCGACCCCAGGGAGGTCGTCGGCGGGTGCCGTGGCGCCACCACTCACCACCTCCGCCTCGGACAGCTTCAGCTGCCGATTGATGATCCCGACCCCATCCTTCTCCGTCCTGCGACATGAACTTCGTCGCCATGTACCGGAAGATGTAGTCGACCAGCGACTTCGCCATCGGAATGTCCCGGTTGGTCGTGAAGCCCGCCGGCTCGAACCGCAGATGGCTGAACTTGTTGACGAGGTCCTTCAGCGGCACGCCGTACTGGAGCGCCAGGGAGACCGCCGTCGCGAAGGCGTCCATCAGCCCGCTGATCGTCGAGCCCTCCTTCGCCATGCGCAGGAAGATCTCGCCGGGCGTGCCGTCGGGGTACAGGCCGATGGTCAGGTAGCCCTCGTGGCCACCCACGTTGAACTTGTGCGTGATCGAGGCGCGCTCATCGGGCAGGCGCCGGCGGAGCGGCTTGTAGACCGTCTCGACCTGCGGTGCCGCTGCGGCCGCATCGGCCGCGACGTCGCTCTCCGCCTTCCTTCTTCGTGTTCAGCGGCTGAGAGCGCTTGGAGTTGTCGCGGTAGACCGCGATGGCCTTGAGGCCCAGCTTCCAGCCGTCGATGTAGACCTGCGCGATCTCCTCGGCGGTCGAGTGCTCGGGCATGTTGACCGTCTTGCTGATCGCGCCGCTGATGAACGGCTGGACCGCGGCCATCATCTTGAGGTGGCCGTTGTAGTGGATCGAGCGCGTGCCGTTGGCCGGCTTGAAGGCGCAGTCGAAGACGTCGAGGTGGGCGTCGAGCAGGTGCGGGGCGCCCTCGATCGTCTCGTGCTCGTCGATCCAGGCCACGATCTCCTCGGCCTGGCGGGCGGTGTAGCCGAGCGTGCGCAGCGCGTTGGTGACGCCCTGGTTCACGATCTTCAGGTAGCCGCCGCCGACGAGCCTCTTGTACTTGATGAGCGCGATGTCCGGCTCAACGCCGGTCGTGTCGCAATCCATCATGAAGGCGATCGTGCCGGTCGGCGCCAGGACGCTGAGCTGCCCGTTGCGGAAGCCGGTCTTCTGCACCCAGCGCCACGACCTCGTCCCAGCCGACGAGGGCCGCATCGAGCAGGTCGTCGGGCACGAGTGACGCCGTCGATCCGGTAGGCCGCGTCGCGGTGCTGGTTCATGACCTTCAGGTACGGCTCGCGGTTGACCGCGTAGCCGGCGAACGGGCCGCCCTGGTCGCGCGCGATCCGCGCGGACTGGAGTGCCGCCTCCGACTGCATGAGCGAGGTGATCGACGCGGAGTAGGCGCGGCCCTCATCGGAGTCGTAGGCCAGGCCGCGGTTCATGAGCAGCGCGCCGAGGTTGGCGTAGCCCAGGCCGATCGGCCGGAAGTCGCGCGCTGTTCTCCCCGATCTTCGGCGTCGGGTAGCTCGCGTTGTCGACGATGATCTCCTGCGCGGTGAACACGATCCGCACCGCGTGCTTGTAGTCCTCGATCGCGAACTCGCCGTCGTCCTTGACGAACTTCATGAGGTTCAGGCTCGCCAGGTTGCAGGCCGAGTCGTCGAGGTACATGTACTCGCTGCACGGGTTGCTGGCGTTGATCGGCGCGGTGTTGGCGCTCGTGTGCCAGCGGTTGATGTTGTCGTGGTACTGGATGCCGGGATCGCCGCAGACCCAGGCCGCCTCGGCCATCTTGTTCATGAGGTAGCGGGCCTTGACGGTCTCGACCGGCTCGCCGCTGGTGACCGCGTGCGTCGTCCAGTCCGCGTCCTGCTCGAGCGCCTCCATGAAGGCGTCCGTCACGCGCACGGAGTTGTTCGAGTTCTGGAAGAAGACCGATGCGTACGCCTCGCCGCCGTTGAAGTTCCCGTCGTACCCGGCGTCGATCAGCGCCCAGGCCTTGCGCTCCTCGTTGAGCTTGCAGTCGATGAACTCCTCGACGTCCGGATGCCCGACGTTGAGGATCACCATCTTCGCGGCGCGTCGGGTCTTGCCACCGGACTTGATCACGCCGGCGAAGGCGTCGAAGCCCTTCATGAAGCTGACCGGGCCCGAGGCCTCGCCGCCGCCGCGGAGGGTCTCCTTGGAGGAGCGGATGGTCGAGAGGTTGCTGCCGGCGCCCGAGCCGAACTTGAAGAGCATGCCCTCGGTCTTGGCCAGGGTCAGGATCGATCTCCATCGTGTCGTCGACGCGAGTTGATGAAGCAGGCGCTGCACTGCGGGTGCGCGTCGATGCCCACGTTGAACCAGACCGGGGAGTTGAAGCTGGCGCGCTGCTTGAGGAGGATGTCCTTCAGCTCGTTGCGGAACGCATCGGCGTCCTCATCGGTCGCGAAGTAGGCGTCCTTGATGCCCCAGTCGGCGATCGTGTCCGCCACGCGGTCGATCATCTGCTTGACGGAGCGCTCGCGCTCGGGCGTGCCGAGGTGGCCGCGGAAGTACTTGGACGCGACGACGTTGGTGGCCAGGGCGCTCCACGCCTTCGGGAACTCGAGGTCCTTCTGCTCGAAGACGGTCTTGCCGTGCTCGTTGGTGATGGCCGCCTCGCGGAGGTCCCACTCGACGGTGTCGTACGGGTGGACGTCCGGGCGGGTGAAGCGCCGCTCGATCGTCAGGCCCGGCCAGCTCGCCTTCTGGCCCGCGGTGAGCTGGAGGTAGGCGCCCCTTGCCCGGCTTCGTCTTCGCCCCGTTCCCGTTCGCCTTCGTGTGGCCGTTCGTGCCGGTCGCGTGACCGTTCGTGGCGGTGCCGTTGGCGGGCCCATTGGAAGATTTCGGCGGGGAGGCGGTACGAGCCATGGTTTCGGGCGTCCCTCTTGGCGCGATTGACCGATGGAGGGACTCACGGATCCCGATCCGTGCTCTTGAGGCCCCTCCCTGGCGGCCCGGCGCGTTGCATCGCGCCGCATTGTCGTAGGCCACTAACTGTAATACGCGGCCATCCCTCGGTCAAGCCCAAAACCACAACATCTGGTGGTATATCCGTCTACGGCACCACAAGGGGTGGGGGTGGCGTGTGTCATTTGTGTGACACGTGTGGATGTTCTGTGGACTGCTGCGTGATTCTTGTGGAATGCCTGTGGACACCGGCGTTCGGGGCGGGTGCACCGCGGGTGGTACGCATCGGCCAACGAGGGTGCGGAGAGGGTTGAAGCTGCTCGCGCTCAGACCCCTGGGGCTACGCAGCCGCGCTGGTTCGGAGGTCGGCGCTGATCGCAGTAGCCAGGTCGAAAGCGGCGGGCAGATCGAGGGTCGTGCCCGCGGCCCAGGCATCGGCGTAGACGGTCGGATCGGGGCCGAGGCTCTCGAGCGCGGTGTCGCGCATGACCACCTCGTCGGGGTCCGGCTCGAGCTCGAGGCGCTGGCGCTCGGCATCGAGGGCGCCGAGCAGCGTGGCGGCGCGGCCTTCGCCGGCAGCGGCCGCGGAGGCGGCGAGCGCCTCGAGGGCGAAGACGGCCAGGGGCCAGTCGCGGATCTCGAAGGCGAGCCCGGCGGCGGCCAGCGCGTCGTCGGTGCCGGCGAGCGGCCGGCCCGCGCGGACTGAGGTCTCGGCGAGGCCGGCGAGCGTGGTCGCCTCGCATCGGCTCTGTCCTCGTGCTCGCACGAAGGGAAGGTTCTCGGCGAGCAGCGCGCGGGCCTGCTCGTGCCGGGCCGTGCGGTTGGCGATGAGCGCCAGGTTGATGCGGCAGGACGAGGCTGCGACCCAGTTCCTGGCGGCGAGCGTGATCGGCAGGCGTTCAGTGAAGAGGGCCTCGGCGATGTCGTTGTCGCCGCGGAGCAGTGCGGCGTTCGCCTCGTCGCGCAGCCGTCGCGCTCCGCTCGCCCGTTCCGGCGAGCTCGGCTGCCATGACGGCCGCTTCGTCGGCGGCCTCGACAGCCACGATGTGATCGCCGAGGGCATACGCGATCGTGGCGAGGCCGGCGCGGAGGCGCCGAGCCGTCTCGTCGCGGACGTCGGGTGCCAGCGCGATCGCGCGATCCAGCCACGTCCGACCCTCGCGATACAGCCCGCGCACGATCCAGTACATCGGCAGCGTCGCGGTGAGGCGCCGAACGAGATCAACGTCGCCGGTGGCGATCCCGAAGTCGGCGGCTGCGCGGAGGTTGTCGATCTCGCTCTCCAGCACGTCGACGGGGCCCTCCTCGGGCTCGCCGGCTTCGAGGATCGCGCGCTGCTCCTCCGCGAGCGCGAGGTAGTGAGCGGCATGGCGGCCCCGCACCTCATCGCCCTCCCCCGAGGCCTCGAGCCGCTCCTGGGCGTAGGCGCGGATCGACTCGAGCATCCCGAACTGATCGTCGGTGTGGCGGACCAGGCTCTGCTCGACCAGCGACTGGAGGGTGTCGACGTCCGCATCGGTCACCGCCTCGACCGATGCCAGGGTGCCGCCACTCCTGAAGACCGAGAGTCGTGCGAAGAGGCGCTTCTCGGCGTCGGTCAGGAGGTCGTGGCTCCAGTCGATGGTGGCGCGGAGGGTCTGGTGGCGGGCATCGGCGTCGCGAGAGCCGCGCAGCAGATCGAGGCGGGCGGAGAGCCGATCCAGGACGGCCGAAGCCGTACAGGACGCTCGCGCGCGACGCGGCCAGCTCGATGGCCAGCGGCAGGTTGTCGACGGCCGCGCACAGCGCGCGGACCGCGGGGTCGTCGCCCGCCCCGCTACGCTCGCGGTAGAGGGCGACCGCCGCCGCATCCGCCAGCGCCGGCACCTCGTACGTGCGCTCGCCGCGCACCCCGAGTCGCTCCCGGCTGGTGAGCAGCACGTACAGGTTCGGGCAGCGCTCGACCAGTGTCGCGAGCTCCGGCCCGACCGCGGCCACCTGCTCGAGGTTGTCGACCAGGAGGAGCATCTCTCGCTCGCCGATGTGCTCCGCGAGCCCATGGCGGGCCCCGAGCGTCTGGCCGATCTCCTGGAGGACCAGCGCCGGCTCCCGCAGCGGCGCAGCCGGCACCCAGAAGACGCCCGAACGGAAGTCGTCGGTGAGCGCTGCCGCCACCTCGATCGCCAGGCGCGTCTTGCCGGTGCCGCCCGGACCGGTGAGCGTCAGGAGCCGGGCGCCGTCCCGGATCGTGGCGATCACTTCGGCAACCTCGCGTTCGCGGCCGATCGTCGGACTGGCAGGACGCGGGACGTTCGTGTTCGAGATCGTCTTCAGCGGCGGGAAGGCGGCAGTGCCGAGCTGGTGGATCCAGACAGGAGCCAGGAAGTCCTTGAGCCGATGCTCCCCGAGGTCGACGAACTCGCCGTCCACCAGCTGGCGGGCCTCAAGCGACAGGAGCACCTGCCCGCCATGCCCGGCAGCGGCGATGCGAGCGCCCATGTGCACGTCGGGCCCGACGTAGCCTTCGTCGGTCAGCATCGGAGTGCCGGTGTGGAGGCCGATGCGAACGCGGATCGGCCCGGAGGCGAGCTCCTGCGTCACCAGCCCGGCCGCGGCAAGTGCCCCGGGGGCAGTGGGAAACGCCACGAAGAAGGCGTCGCCCTGGGTGTCGACCTCGACTCCACCGTGTGCGGCGCAGGCGTCCCGGATCGTCCGCCGGTGGGCGGCGAGCTCCACGGCGAAGGCCTCGGCGCCGAGGTCGTGCAGCAGCTCCGTCGACCCCTCGATGTCGGTGAACAGGAACGTCACCGCCCCGGCTGGCAGGTTGCGGGTCGCCACGGTTCCCGGATCATCGGCCCGGGATGGTCGCCGGTCAATGGGGCGTGCGACGTGCCCTGCTCTCACCCCGGGGCGTCGAGGGCGTGGGAGCGAACTGGTGCGACCCGGATCGGAGTGCCGGACCTGAGAGCGGACTCGAGTTCGGCCGCGGGCATGGCGGGTGCGAAGTGATAGCCCTGGGCCAGGTCGCAGCCGATGTCCCGCAGGGCCGGCAGCGAATCGGCATCCTCGACGCCCTCGACGATGGTCACCGAGCCGAGGCGCCGAGCCAGGTCTGCCACACCGGTGACGAGGGCAGCGCCCCGGGGGTCGTCGCGCATGACCGCCACGAGCGAGCCGTCGATCTTCATGACGTCGAAGGGGTGGCGCAGGAGGCGGCTCACCGAGCCGTAGCCGGTCCCGAAGTCGTCGATGGCCAGGCGCACGCCCATGCGGCGGATGTCGCGCAGGGCACCCACCACCGCGTCGGAGTCGGGGCGGACTGACTCGGACACGTCGAGCAACAGCTGCGACGGGGCCAGGCCTGATCGGGCGAGCATCTCGCGCACGGCATCGACGACGCCGGGCTCGGCGAGCTCGAAGCCAGAGATGTTCAACGACAGGAAGCGGTCGCCGGCGAGGATCGTGCGCGACCAGGCGCGTGCCTGCTCGGCGGCGGAGGAGAGCACCCATCGGCCGATGGGGACGATGGCGCCGGAGCTCTCGGCGACGTGGATGAAGTCCTCGGCGGCGAGGATGCCGCGCGTCGGGTGGTGCCAGCGCAGGAGGCCCTCGACGCCGGCCAGTTCGCCAGTGCCGAGGTGGACGATCGGCTGGTAGTGGAGCTCGAACTCGTGATCGGCGAGGGCCCTCTCCATGTCGGTCTGGAGGCCCATGCTGCGCACGACAGCCTCGTGGCGCGACGGGTCGAAGGCGACGGCGCGGCCCTTGCCCTCGCCCTTGGCGACGTACATGGCGATGTCCGCCTCGCGCATCAGGGTCTCGGCGGTCGTGACCCCGCTGACGCCGACGGCAATTCCTACGCTTGCCGACGTGAACCGCTCGCGGCCGCCGACCGTGATCGGGGCGGCGATGGCGGCCAGGACGCGTTCGGCGAGTCGGTCGCGGTCTCGACGGTGGCGTCGTGCTCCACCAGCACCGCGAACTCGTCGCCGCCAAGGCGCGCCACGGTGTCGCTCGCCGCGGACCGAGCGCTGGATCGCATCGGCCACGGAGATGAGGAGGGCGTCGCCGACCTGGTGCCCGGCGGTGTCGTTGACGCTCTTGAAGTCGTCGAGGTCGAGCATCAGGGTCGCCACCTGCTGGCCCCGCCGCGCGAGGGCATGCTCGAGCCGATCGCGGAGCAGCACGCGGTTGGCGAGGCCGGTGAGCGGGTCGTGGAGCGCCCGACGCTGGAGCTCGGACTCGAGCGCCTGGCGCTGATGGAGCGTATTGCGCAGGTCGCGCACGACGCCGCCGAGGCGCGCTATGACGAGGAGGAACAGCAGGACCGATCCAGCCGCAACAACGACGACGTCGATCGGTCGCCCGGTGAGCGCCTCGATGACCATCACGGCGGGCGCCATCAGCGAGGCGGCGGCCAGCAGCGCCAGGCGCCACGCCGGCAGATGCGCCTCCCCCATCTCGACCGGGTCGGCGACGTGGGCCATGGACGGATGGAGCGCAGCGGCGCCCCACAGCACCGATGCGACGAGCCAGCCCAGCTCGACGACGTGGCCGGTCTCGTACCCGCCGGCGACGGTCATGACCGCGTACGGCACGTCGGAAAGCAGCAACGACAAGAGCGCCAGGAGGATGAGGTTCAGGGCAACGCCACGGCGTCCCGGAACGAGGACGAGGCGGACGAGCACGGTGAGCAGCAGGATGTCGACCACCGGGTAGGCGAGCGCGGTCACGATCTCGGCCATCGAGGCGAACGGATCGGTGACCAGCGGCCGCATGAGGAACGTCCAGCTCAGAAGTGCCGCGCCGATGGCGACGATGAGCGCGTCGATGATCCCCGCCCGGTCACCGCCGGGGATGCGGCCTCGCACGAGGAGCATGACCGCCGCGCCGATGAGCACCAGGCCGGTCAGGTAGAGGCCGTCGGCGGGCGAGGGAACCGACTCGAACCCGAGCTCGGCGAGGACCAGCCACGTCCAGTCGCCGAGGGTCGTCAGCGCCAGGCCGGCGGCCAGGATGATCCACGGCCGGACATCGGTCGGGCGATAGCGGATGACGCCGATGAGGACCGCGATGGGAGCCGCCATGCCAGGCAGCTGGTAGATGACGTCCTGGACCTGCGTCGTGAGGCCGGCCGCGAAGTAGCCGAGCACGAAGAGGCCGCCGATCGCCAGGTAGGCGGCAGTCAGGCGGTTCGAGCGGCTGGTGATGCGGGTCGCGAGCCTCGGAACCATGGGCACCTTCGCTGGGTGGCCGCTCCCCCGGCGGCCTCGAAGATCCACGGTACGGGCATGGTGCGGTCAGGGGCAGTGACTGATGGTCCGGTAATGGAGCGGCAATCGGCCCATTCGCAGTGGCGCAACGCAGTGGGGTCGACCCGGAAGCGCTCGACCAGGTGCTCTACACGACGCGGACGAGGAACCAGAACCCGCCGATGATCAGCGCCGGCCCGAGTACAGCGCCGGCAACCACGACGGGGAGTCCTCCGGCACGTCGGAGGGCGGTCCCGGCGAGGACCTGAATGTCGGTTCCACCGAGGAAGCCCAGCGCACCTGCCAGGCCGATGGTCAGCCATCCCCGCATCGGTATGGGTCCCGGATCTCCGGAATCGAGGCCCTGGAGCGCGGACGCCAGCAGCAAGGCCAGCCCGGCGACGACGAGACCGCTGGCGAGCGAGCCGACCCACCACAGACGGTTCAGCCGAGTCCCGCCCGATGCGATGACGAGCACGGACGCGAGGACGAACCCGGCGAGGACCGCGAGGGTCAGCAGGTCGTCCACGCGGGGAGCCTACCCGACCGCAGGGCTGGCGGGTCGCTTCATGCGGGCGACGCAAACGTTGCCTCGAGCGCAACGTTGAGCGGTGTCGGGACCGCTGAGAACGCCGATCGGAACGCCGAGTCGTCCATCACCCACGGCCGCTCCCACTGGTAGAGCGTGCCGCGCAGCTCGCGGAGCCGCGGCGAGAAGAGTCCCGCCAGCGTGAGCATCGGTCGCGAGATGCGGCCGAGCCGGAGCGGCCGACCCACCGCCGATGCCACCCGCTCGGCCCACTCGGTCCCCGTCATCGTCGCCGCGACGGGCAGGTGCCAGGCGCGGCCATCGGCCTCCTCGCGCACACCCAGCGTCACGAGTCCGGCAGCCGTGTCGGGCAAGAAGCTCAGGCTGTGCGGCTGGTCCACGTCCACGAGCCAGCGCGGCTGCTTGCCGGCAACGACCGCTCCGAACAGCAGCTCGCCGACCGCGGAGTTCACCCGGCCGGGACCGAAGTAGTCGGACGATCGGCCGATGGCCACGCGGATGCGCTCGGCGGCGTGCGCGGCGAGGAGCTCCTCGGCCATCCCCTTCCGGAGCAGCCCCTTTGGGTCGGTGGCCCGCTGCGGGCTGTCCTCGCGCAGGGATCCGTCGGCAGGCCCGTACATGTAGAGGTTGTCTGCCAGCACCAGCTTGGCGCCGGCTGCCTCAACGGCGGAGATGAGGCTGGCCTGGATGGGCGGAAATTCGGCCACCCACCGGTGGTATGGAAGGTTCATGCACTGGTAGACCACGGAAGCCCCGCGGACCGCGGCCCGCATCGCGGCCGGATCGGAGAGATCGGCGGCCATCGGCTCGATCCCCGGCTGCGCCGCACCCGGCTGACGGGAGACGCTCCGGACGCGGATTCCGCGGCGAACCAGCTCCGCCACCACGGCCCGGCCGGCCCCGCCGGATCCACCTAGAACGACGTGCAGTTGATCGGTCATGTCAGCCCCAATACGTGTATCTTGCTGGTGGTAAGATAGGAGACTATGTTGACAGTGTCAAGATGACGCGGGCGGCGCGCACGGGCTATCACCACGGGGACCTCCGGGCCACCCTGCTGCGGGTGGGGCTGGAGCTCGTCGCCGAGCGCGGCATCAACGGCTTCACCCTGCGAGAGGTCGCGCGACGTGCGGGTGTGAGCCACGCGGCTCCCTATCACCACTTCCCCGATCGAGGCGCGCTGGTCCGGGCGATCGTGGCGGAGAGCTACGCCGAGCTCGCCACAGCGCTCGCGGCGGCAGCCGCTGCCGGCGGCCCCGATCCGATGGCGCGGCTCCAGGCGATGGGCGTGGGCTACGTCGGGTTCGCGCTGGCGAACCCCGATCGGTATCGGCTCATGTTCCGCACCGAGCTTGCGGGCGACGACCCCGAAACGACCGAGGTGGACCAGGCCGGGGCGGACGCCTTCCGAGCGCTGGTGTCAGCCGTCGAGGAGGCGCACGAGAAGGGGCTCCTGGCCGCCGATGTCGATGTCGGCACGGCGTCGGCCGCCTGTTGGTCGACGGCGCACGGCGTATCGTCACTGCTGCTGGATGGCGCTCTTGGCGTGCCGGCCGATCAGCCCGAGCGCGGGCTCCAGCTTGCGCGCCGGATGCTCGAGGTGACGCTCCGCGGACTCACTGCCTGAGCCGTCAATCGCCGGTAACCCGCGCGCCGGCCCGGAGTCATCGTTCCGGAAGGCCCGCTTCAGCCGAGCGAGGCGAGCAGCACGAGGATCGGGAGCGACGCGTCCAGCAGGGCGTGTGCCCCCACGAGATACGGCATGGTCGTCGGCCTGCGCAGGATCACGAACCCCACCCACAGCGCAAAGGGCAGGAACATGAGCGCCCGCCACACCGCGAACCGCCAGTCGAAGAGCAGCGGCAGCGCGACGTGCTGGAGTGACAGAACGGCCGCAGCGATCAGCAGCGCCTGCGAACGCGAGCCGATGAGGATACCCAGCCGTGGCATGACGTAGCCGAAGTAGGTCGGCAGCTCGGCCAGCGCGTGGATGATCGGGAAAGCCACCACCAGCGTCGCGGCCGCGACGACCGGCAGGCTCCGGAAGCTGAGATCGGATCCGACCTCGGACGAGCCCCACAGCATCGCGCCGAGGGCGAGGTTCGGCAGCATCGCGATCGGGCCGGCCAGGAGGAGCGCCAGGGCGACCCACTTCAGGTCCGCGAGACGGTCGCTGCTCGGCCGATACAGGTCGCGGAGGCGGCCACCCTCGCGGTGCATCAGCCAGCGCAGCAGGACGAGATTCACGACGCTGACCAGCGCGAACGTCGCAAGCCACCAGTCGGCGGCGTCGCGCCACGGGTCGGCCGATCCGGCTGTCAGGAAGGCCGTCGCGAGGGTGGCCTGGAACGCGATCGCGAGCACCGGGCGCAGTGCGAGCATCCCCAGCACGGGAGCCGGGTGGACGGCCGCGACCTCGGTCCCCGCGAACGCGCCGTCCGGCCCGCCGAGGGACCGGCTCGTGACGAGCGTATCGGCCACGCGTCTTCAGGCCGCCGACGGATGCAGGACGGGGATCGCCGGCGCCTCCTCGCGCTCGGCGCGCCACAGCACGATCCCGAGCAGCGCCTGCACCGAGCCGACGATCAGGTAGACGAGCTGGAGCGACTTCTGGAAGCCATCCGGCAGCCGCGGATCGGTCAGCGTCCAGCCGACGACGCCGATCTCGACGAGCTCGAAGACGACCATCGCGGCTCCTCCGAGAATCGCCAGCAGGGCGCCGGCCCACGGCCGGACGAGCAGCGCCAGGAAGGCAACCGCGTGCAGCCCGCCGACGAACCCGAGCGCGAGCGCGGGGATCGTCCAGTCGGTGAGCGGGCCGGACCGGATCCAGTCCAGCGGCATGGTCGGCACGACCCAGATCGCGCCGGCAATGGCTGTGACGGCCACGAACGCCGTGAGGACGAGCAGGCCGATGCGAACGACTCTGATGATCATGGCAGCACCTCGAGACAGAGAGCCGATGAGGACACGATCACCCGTCGACGAACGATGCGGCAGAGTCCTTCGGCCCACTCGGGACAGCCCGGACGGCTCATTCGTGCTGCGGCCGAGTCAGCGGACGAGCGGCACCCTCGGATCGGTATCCATCGAGGGCCAGGCCTCCATGACCGCGGCGAGAGCGGGGTCGAACGAGCAGGCCATGGTCCTCACGTCGCCGGCGAGGGCGTTGAGGTAGTAGGCATCGTCGCCGTGGGTGGCGACGAACGGGTGGTATCCGTCACGCACGATCACCGTCTCGCCGTCCCGCACGGCCCACAGCCCGTCGGTCGAGCCGCCATACAGGCGCTGGACGCCCCACGCCTCGGGGCGGCGGAACCGGTAGTGGTAGATCTCCTCGAGGATCGCCTCGCGGGGCATGTCGTCGGTGTCGTGCTTGTGCGGCGGCCAGCTCGACCAGTTGCCCGATGGCGTGTAGACCTCGACCACCTCCAGCCGATCGGCCGGAAAGTCGGGTGTGATGATGTGGTTGATCTGCCGCGTCGCGTTGCCGGCACCGCGGATCTCGACACGAACGCCTTCCGGACCGATGCGGATGGGGCCGGGCGCGGTCTCGCGCCCGGACGCCGGGGCGGTCGCGACGGCCACGGTCAGGCGGCCGGTGGGGGCCAGGAGCGCGGTCGAGCCCGGCGGGAGGTAGGCGGCGGACGGAAGCCCGTCCCACACCGAGTCGCGGCCGGGCAGCTCGAGCTCCCCGACCGCGAAAGCGCCGCCGGCCAGCCCGACGATTGCCGTCTCGACGCCGTTGCCACCGACCCGCATCGGTCCATCCAGCTCGTGGACGGCGAATGACAGGTGGCGCCAGCCGGCGATCTCGGGGGTGACGGGTTCGCCGGGCGGGAGGCGCGTCACCCGAGCTGCGCCTCGGTCACGAGGTGGAGCAGGTCGTGGTACGAGCCGATGAACGTGCGCAGCGTGCGCCGCGTCGGGCCCCAGGCATCGAAGGCGTCGAGCGGCAGCCCGTCGGGCTCGTAGGCGTGGACGAAGTCGGGAAGCGTCTGCAGCTCGGCCAGGTACTCGGGGTCGATCGGGTCGTCGATCCGTGGCCGGACCACGACCGACGATGCGTTGAAGCGGCGCTGCCAGGCCGGCGGCAGGGTGAGGATGAGGTCGCCGCCGATGAGCTCCGACCAGTGCAGGTGGTGGCGGATCGCCGCGGCCAGCAGCCGCGCCCGATAGCCTCGCGGCTTCCCACTCGGCGTGGCGCGCTTGACGACGGCGACGCCCGACCACGGCAGGGCGGCGGGGTGGAGGCGTGGCTCCGTCCGCGTCGGCGACGTCGCGGAGCCAGTCCTCCAGGCGGCCCATCATGATCGTGATCACCGGCCCCATGCGCGTGGTGTCGCGGTTCTCGGCGTCGCGACGCTCGAGGCCACGCTGGACTGCCTCCGCGGCCGCGAAGGCCTGCGCCACGCTGAACGAGACCGTGGCGTTGATGCTCACGCCTCGGTAGGTGGCCTCCTCCATCGCCTCGATCCCGGCCCGCGTGGCCGGCAGCTTGACGATGACGTTCGGCGCCAGCCCGTCGAAGACGAGGGCCTGCTCGACGAGCGCGGAGGCGTCGCGCCACAGGGTGGGATCGGTCTGGATCGACAGGCGACCGGCGCGGCCGCCGGAGGCGGCGAAGGCGGACATCAGGAGCGGCGCGGCGCGAACGCTCATCTCGGAGACGATGGCCCAGGCCAGGTCGCGCTCGGACCACGTCGGGTTCTCGCCGGCCAGGACGCGGGCGCGGGTCGCCCACATGACCGGGTCAGTGCGCCAGTTGTCGACGACGATCGTGGGGTTGGCGGTGGCGCCCACGGCGCCGAACTCGATCGCGTAGCCGAGCTCGTCGACATTGCAGCTGTCGTTCCAGATGTCTGTGGCCGTCTCGGCGATGGTGCGGCCGAGGGGCGTATCGGTCAGGGTGGCTGCCATGGCTGACCCGATGGTAGCCGCTCGATAGAATCGGTCCATGCCAGCGCAGCGCCTGACCGGCGCGGAGATCGTGGTCGAGTTCCTGGTGCGCGCCGGCGTCCGCTACGCCGCCGGGATCACCGGTCACGGATGCTGGAACCTGACCGATGCGCTCGCCGACCGATCCAGCCAGATCCGCACCGTCCAGGTCATGCACGAGCAGTCGGCCGTCCACCTCGCCGACGGGTTCTACCGCGCCTCGGGTGAGCCGATGCTGGCCTACACCTCGATCGGCCCCGGAGCCACGAACACGGTCATCGGGATGGCAACCGCCTACGTCGACTCGACGGCCGTGGCGCTGTTCACGGGATCGCCGCACACCTACCTGCGCGGCCGCGGGCTGCTCCAGGAGCTCGACCGGCGCCACGTCGCCGACAACCCGCGCATCTTCGAGCCCGTCGTGAAGGAGTGGTGGCAGCCATCGCGCGTCGACGAGCTGCCCTTCGTCTTGGAGCGCGCCTGGAGGGCGATGCGCTCCGGGCGGCCCGGACCGGTGCTGCTCGACGTGGCCATGGACCTCCAGGCGGAGAGCACCGAAGTCGTGCTGCACGACCCTCCGCCGGTGGCCCGACCGCGGCCCGACGGTGACATGGTGGAGCGCGCGGCCTCGTTGCTCGCCAGCGCGAGGCGACCGGTGATCGTGGCGGGCGGCGGCGTGATCTCGGCAGATGCGACGACCGAGCTGCGAGCGCTGGCCGAGCGGCTCGGGGCGCCAGTGGTGACGACGTGGAACGGCAAGGGCGCCATCGACGAGACGCATCCACTCGCCGGCCAGACCATCGGCGACACCGGATCGACCATCGGCAATGCGCTGACGTCGTCCGCGGACGTGGTGCTCAGCGTCGGGTGCCGCTTCGTCGACTGGTCGGCGTCCTCGTGGCGTGCCGGCGTGACCTTCGCCATCCCGCCCGCGAAGCTCATCCAGCTGGAGATCGATCCGCGCGAGATCGGCAAGACGTACGGCGTCGGACGTCCCGCTCGTCGGCGACGCTCGCGCGGGGTTGCGCGACCTGTGCGACGCGCTGGGCTCAGGGGAGCCCGCCAGCGCGTACGGCGAGGAGATCGCGTCGCTGCGCGCGGCGTGGCAGGCGCAGGTCGAGGTGAAGTCCGGCTCCGATGCCGTGCCCATGACCATGGCTCGGGCGGTGCGCGAGGTCCAGGCCGCGACGCGGCCGGACGCGATCGTCGTCACCGGCGCCGGCCTGCCGCAGGGCATGGTCAAGCAGCGCTGGGTCACGCGCGAGCCGCGGACGCACATCACGTCCGGCGGATTCTCGACGATGGGCTTCACGCTGCCGGCGGCCATCGGCGTTTCCCTGGCGCGCCCGGAGGCGCAGGTGCTTGCCATCTGCGGCGACGGGGACTTCCTCCAGACGATGCAGGAGCTCGCTGCAGCGGCCATGCTCGGCACGCCGGTGTGCACGGTCGTCCTCGACAACTCGGGCTGGATGAGCATCAAGGGCGGGCAGCAGGCGCACTTCGGGCGCAGCGCAGCCACCGACTTCCTGCGTGACGGCGAGCCGTACTCGCCCGACTACGCGGCCATCGGCCGCGCGTTCGGCGTCCACACCGAGTCGGCCCGCGAGCCGTCAGAGGTGCGGCCGGCCGTGGAGCGCGCGCTGGCGTCAGGCGGACCGTCGCTGGTGTGGATCCCGGTCGACCGCGACCTCGCCGTTGCCGGGCCCGACAAGACCGGGTGGTGGGACGTGCCGGTGCCCGAGGGCCGCCCGGTCTACGACGACCAGCTGCGCGGTCGCGCGGAGCAGCAGCTCCGATGAGAGTCGATATCGGCTGCGTCCCGATCGTGTGGAACAACGTGGACCTGCCCGATCTCGGGCCGCCGGTGCCGCATGACGTGGTGCTCGACGAGCTCGCCGGGCATCGGGTTCGCGGGCACGCAGTTCGGTCGTGGCTTTCCCGAGGGCGACGAGCTCCGCGCCGCCCTGGCGCAGCGCTCGCTGAGGCTTGCGGAGTGGTACGTGGCCCTGCCGGTGACCGATGACGGACTCGCGGCGGACGCCGAGTCCGTCGCAGGCGATGCGCTGGAGAGGCTGGCGTCCGCGGGCGGCGAGGTCCTGTGCGTTGCCGTGGATGGTTCGGAGGAGCGTGATGCCGTCAGCGGGCGGATCGGCGAGGCGTCGCCGCGCTGGCCGGACGTGGCGTTCGCCGATCTGGCCGGGCTGCTCGATCGGCTCGTCGAGGAGGCGCCCGACGGCGTGCGCGTCGCGTTCCACCCCCATGTCGGGTCGTGGGTCGAGGCGCCGGGCGAGGTCGACGCGCTGGCCGACGCGCTTGCACTGTCGGGTGGCGGGGCCGGTCTCTGCCTGGACGTCGGACACTACACCGTCGGCGGCGGCGACCCGGTCGACGCGATCCGTCGCCACGGACCGCTGATCCGCCACGTCCACGCCAAGGACGTCGATCCCGCCGTGCTGGCCCGCGTTCGCGCCGGCGAGGTGACCGGCATGTGGCCGATGATCCGGGAGCGGATCTTCACCGAGCTTGGCAACGGCGTGCTGGACCTGCCGGGCGTGGTCGCCGCCCTGGACGACATCGGCTACGACGGCTGGATCATGGTCGAGCAGGACTCGTCGTGGCTGCCCCCGGCCGAGGCATCTGCGATCGGGATGCGGGCGCTGCGCGCGGCGCTGGCGGAAGTCGGAGCCTGATGCGCGTCGCCGTCATCGGCGCCGGGAGCATGGGGGGCATGCATGCGTGGTTGCTGGGCCTCCTGCCCGCGGTCACCGAGATCCTGCTCGTCGAGCCGGATGCGGCACGCGCCACCGCGGTGGCGGCCGAGGTCGGGGCACGCGTCGCTTCCTTCGACGAGGCGTTTGAGAGCGCAGAGGCCGTGATCATCGCCAGTCCGTCATCGGTCCATGCCGCGAGCGTGGAGGCCGCTGTCGCCGCGAGGGTCCCGGCGCTGTGCGAGAAGCCGCTGACAGAGGACCTGGCGAGCTCCGCGGCCCTCGTCGAGCTCGTGGAACGCGCCGGGGCGCACGTCGAGATGGGGTTCCAGCGACGCCACGACGTCGCGTTCGCGGAAGCCCGGCGCCGGGTGGCTGATGGCTCGACCGGGCGGATCGAGCTCCTGCGCCTCACCGCGTTCGACCCGCGCGGAGCGGAGAGGACGGCCGACGAGTGGCCGGTCACCGAGGCGGCGCCGATGCTGCTCCACTCATCCGTCCACGACTTCGACTTCGCGCGCTGGCTGACCGGATCCGAGGTGGTCGAGGTCAGCACCACCGGTTCCCACCGTGACGGGCGGCGCGCCACCGATCCGCGCGAGATCGAGACGGCGGTTGTCACGATGCGCATGAGCGAACGGTGCGCTCGTAAGCCTCGACGCGACCTGGCTGCACCCGGGCGGCTACGACATCCGCGCCGAGCTCATCGCCGAGCGCGAGCACCTGACCATCGGCCTCTCCGGGCGCACGCCGGCCGAGCACCTGTCCTGGACCGATGCGCCACGGCGGCGACCGCTGGACCGGCTACCTCGAGCGCTTCGCCGATGCGTACCGCGCCGAGCTCGTCGCCTTCCTGGCCGCCGCACGCGGCGAGGCGGCGCCGTCGTCGACCGTGCGCGACGGTCACGAGGCGTTGCGCGTGGCCGTGGCGGCGACGCGCTCCCACGTCGAACGACGTCCGGTCGCGCTGTCCGAGGTGCACGGCGCGCTGTGAGCCCTCGGGTTCTCGATGTGCGCACGCTGAACCGCACGATCCTCGCTCGCCAGGGCCTCCTGCGTCGCGAGCGGCGCGACGTGCACGCCACCGTCGAGCATCTCGTCGGCATGCAATCGCAGGTCCCCGGAGATCCGTTCGTGGGCGCTGTGGAGCCGGATCGAGGGCTTCGACCCCGCGGAGCTCGACGGGCTCATGCTCGAGCGTCGAGCGGTGCGGACGGGCGTCATGCGCACGACCCTCCACCTGACCACGGCCGACGACGCGGTCGCGCTGGCTCCGCTCATGGCCGGGGTGATGTCGCGTGCCTTTCGCGCGCAGCGCGCGTTCCGCGAGGCGGTCGACGGGCTCGACCTCGACGAGCTGATCGCAGCGGGGACCGCCGCCATCGAGGAGCAGCCGCGGACGCCCGCGGAGCTGGGCCGGCTCCTGGGCGCACGCTGGCCGGGCCGGGATCCCCAGGCGCTGAGCCTGGCCATCCGCTACTTCGTCCCGATCGTGCAGGTCACGCCGCGCGGGCTCTTCGGGCAGAAGATGCAGCCGACGATCACGACGGTGGCCGCATGGCTCGGTAGGTCTGTGGCCGCAGAGCCCGACCCTGCGCTGGAGGAGGAGCTCGTCCTCCGCTACCTTCGCGCGTTCGGCCCGGCAAGCGTCGCGGACATGCGGACATGGTCATGGATGACTGGCCTTCGAGCGGTGGTCGATCGCGTGCGCCCGCGGCTTCGAACCTTTCGTGACGAGCGAGGTCGCGAGCTCCTGGACGATCCCGATGCGCCGATCGCCGACCCCGACGCGGAAGCACCCATCCGCTTCCTGCCGGAGTACGACAACCTCCTCCTGTCGCACGAGGATCGGTCCCGCTTGGCTGGTCCGTGGTACCCCAAGGTCGTCTACTCGCGCGGGGCGGTCCTCGTCGACGGCTTCGTCGCCGCCGGCTGGTACGTGACCCGTGCCCGGGACACGGCGACCCTCACGGTGGACCTCTTCACCGATCCCTCGCCCGCTGAACGCATCGCGATCGAGACCGAGGCATCGGCGCTGCTGAGCTTCATCGCCGCCGAGGCGTCGCATCGCGACGTCGTCCTCGCCCGTTGGGAGGGAAACGTGGCTCAGCCACGGGGAGCTGAAGCTCGGTGACGAGATCCTCGTCGCGATGGACGACCCACCCGGGTGGAACGCGCAGCTCCGGATCGGCCCCGAAGGCGAGGTAGAGCACCCGCTCCGGTCCCTCGACGGCCAGGCCCGACGCGGCCACCCACCGGCGCAGCGCATCCCTGGCAGCAGCCACGCCGCCATACGGGCCCCGATGAATGACCGATGCGACCCGCGCCGCCGGCAGGCGCCGATAGCCGATCCGATCGGTCTCGGGGAACGGTCCCTGGACGGGAACGAAGATCTCTCGCTGCTCCGGGATGGCACCGGGTGGCCGATGCGCCCGCCGGCCGTGGTCCCGCACGTGCGCCTCGAGCTCGTAGAAGGCGTCATCCACGCGGCCGTCGAGGCCGAGCACGGCGACCGGCTCCACGCCCACCGGGCGGACGACGACGTCGAGGCTGCCCGCATCCGCGACGCTGATGTCGAGGGCCGCCAGCCGCTCCTCGACGAGGCGGCGTTCCTGCTCGAGCTCGGTGCGCCGGCGCTCGAGGGCGTCGCGAAGGTCATCTCCCGCCGCCAGGCGGCCGATCTCGGACAGGCCCATCCCGAGCTGGCGCAGGGCGAGGATGCGTCGCAGCTCCGGCAGCTGGGCAGGCGAGTAGCGGCGATATCCGGTCATCGGGTCGACCCAGGCCGGGCGAAAGAGGCCGATCGCGTCGTACGCGCGCAGCTGCTTGGACCCGATGCCGGCGAGGCGGGCGAATGACCCGATGGTGAGCATGAAACGAAGGCTTGACCTTCCCTCCGGGGGAAGGTCAAGCATACCCCGCATGAGACCGATTCGCATCGCCGCCCAGCTTCATCCGCAGCATGGCTCGTGGCCGGGCCTGCGCCGTGCCGCCATCGGGGCTGACGAGCTCGGCTACGACATCCTCTACACCTGGGACCACTTCAGCCCGCTGTATGGCGAGCGCGACGGCGCGCACTTCGAGTGCTGGTCGATGCTCGCGGCCTGGGCGGAGGTCACCGAGCGCGTCGAGCTCGGCCCGCTCGTGGCGTGCAACTCGTACCGCAACCCAAACCTCGTCGCCGACATCGCGCGCACCATCGACCACGTCAGCGGCGGGCGCGTGATCATGGGCCTTGGCGCGGGCTGGTTCGAGCGCGACTACGAGCGCTACGGGTACGACTTCACCACCCGTGGCCGTCGCATCCGGGCCCTGGGGCGGGCCGTGCCGGAGATCATCGAGCGGCTGGCGACGCTCAATCCGCCGCCGCTGCGGCGCATGCCGATCCTCATCGCCGGCACCGGCCGCACGCTGACCCTGCCGATCGTGGCTCGCCACGCCGACGCCTGGCACGCCGCCTTCCCGGATCGGCCGGACGAGCTGGAGCCGGCGGTCGACGCCCTGCGCGGCTACTGCGCGGACATCGGTCGCGACCCGTCCGAGATCGAGTGGAGCGTGGGAGTGGAGCCCGAGGACCTCGATCGGTTCGTGCGCCAGGACGCATCGGCCTATCTCGAGATGGGCTTCACCCAGTTCACGCTCGGCTTCAATGGCCCCGAGTGGGACCGTGGAGCAGGGCGCGGACTTTCTCGCCTGGCGCGACCAGGTGAACGCCGCGAAGGTCGCCGTAGAGCCCGCGATTGCGCACGCGGCTTGGCAGCCGTTGGCAGTCACGGCGCACTGTCAGGTACTCGGCTGGACGCGGCCGTCTGTGCGCCGCGCGGGCACAGATCGTGACAGGGCCGCGGCGCGAACCTGGAGCCGTCCCAGCAGCCCCACCTCTGGCGGTGGGCGTCCGGCGCCGCGGCGCGACGGCCGCGCAGCGGCGAGAGATCAGAGGTCGCAGGTGTCCGGCTCGGATCCCAGGAGCCGCGGCGCCAGCAGCCCGAGGGCGAGCAGCAGAGCCACGCCCATGAGCGGCGCGCCGATGCGCTTGATCTCGGCCGTATCCGCGACCAGCCCGACCATGAACACCGCCAGCCCGAGGTTGACGCCCCAGAACACGAGGTGCGGGACCCAGGAAGAGACCGCCCCACGGCCCATCACGAGCAGGCTGAGCAGCCCGATGACGATGTTGGTCAGGACACCGATGTACACGGCGTGGTCGCTGGCCAGCAGGATGTTGAGCGGCAGCGCGTTCGGGTCGTCGGGGTTCGCGATGACCTGGCTGACGAGGTACATGAACAGGATCAGGGCCAGCACGGTCCAGAGCGAGGCGACTGCGAAGTGGCGACCCGGGGCCGGGCTTCCCCATGCGGAGCGCAGGGCAGCCGGCCAGACGCGGGCGACGAAGAGCACGACCGCCACGAGCTGCGTCAGCAGGTAGATCCCGCCACCGGCCTGCTCGGCGCCGGCGAGCAGCGCCACCGAGATGACGAGCCCACCGAGGAAGAGGCTCGCGACCTGGATGATGCCGAGCACCGGCAGTCCCTGCGTGCCGCGGAGGCGCCACTCGATCAGGCCCATCGCCGCCAGAACGATGTAGCCGAACGTCATGGCCGATGCGTGGGCTCCGATCTGGTCGCCCGGCAGGATCGCCATGTCCATCGCCAGCGCGACCTGGATGAGCACGCCGATGACCGCGCCGTACGCGAACGAGGTGATCGCCAGCGTCACGGCGAGCTTCGGGATGGTCTTCTCCTCGGCGAGAAAGCGGCCCCAGGTCCAGATCACGAGCCAGACGATGACCAGCAGGAGCGCGGTCCCGGCGACGGCACGAAACGGCAGGTTGCCGGTGAAGAACGCGACGACGTAGACCGGGACGAGGACCGCCAGCGCCAGCATGAGCCGCCGATCGGCCGCGCGGAAGAGGAGGAAGGCCGATGCCACGATCGTGAGCGACAGCCACCCGACCGTCCCGGAGTGGACGTGGGTCAGCAGCGCATTGCGGTCGAACTCGACCAGGTCGGCGCCGTTGAGGATGCCGATGCCGATGGTGACGATGAACACGGCCGCCGCGACGAGGTAGAGGTCGCGGGCGGTGCGTGCCCAGTCGGGCGCGGGCGCGGATGTCGCGGTGGCATTGGCAGTCGCAGCGGTCATGGGCGGGCCTCCACTTCGGCGGTTATGGTCGTTGGCGATTCGGCGCGCGCGAGCGCCGCGTCGAGGGCGGTGATTCGGGCTGCGGCCCCGAGCTCGACGAAGAGGGCGCGGGCCTCATCGGCCCAGCGGCGCACATCCGGCTCGTCGGGCAGCAGCGCGGCCGCGGTGAGCACCGCGAGGGCCGCCTCGTAGGCGACGCCGATGCGCAAGAACGTCGTGCGCGCCTCCGAGAGCGCCGCCAGCGCCGCCGGGGTGCGGCCCTCGACGGCTGCCACGGCACCGGCAGCCTCGGCTCGCTGCCCGCTCGCCCACGCTCCGCTCTGCGGCATCTCATCAATCCCGGCGGCCGCGGTGCGGATCGCGTCGGGATCGCGCGCGGCCGCGCCGCAGCGCACCGCGAATCCCAGCGCGACCTCCGGAGACTGCGTGTCCTCGGCCGCGATCATCGCCTCGGCGTAGGCTCGCGCGGGGTCGCCCATGGCCTCCGCCGCGAGGCTCAGGGATAAGTGAAGGTTGAATTTCGCGTCGGGATCGTCGCTGTCGCCGGCCAGTGCGGTCATGTCGGCGACGAGCTCTTCGAGATGAATCCCACGTGCCGACTCGAGCAGGCCGATCATCGAGCGCAGTCGCATCCGGTCCCCGGAGAGCGTCGAGCCCTCGTAGGCCTCCCACAGCGACGCGAGGGTCTCGTCCCAGTCCCGACCCGTGCTGAACGCCATGGCCGCAGCCGTCCCGAGCAGCCAGTTGTAGTTGCCGCGGTCGCCGATCTCCCGAGCGCGCTCCGCCCCGGCCCGGAACATCTCGGCGGCGAGCACCGGCTCGTCTTCGGAGAGGGCCGTGGCGAGGTTGTTCCGGATACGCAGCTCGACGCTGCGGTCGCCGACCTTGACCGCAAGATCGAGGGCTGCGTCCTGCAGCGCGACGGCCTCGCGTCGCCGCCCCAGCCCCGACAGGCCGCTCCCCTTGTTGACGAGCCCCTCGACGATGATCGGCTCGAGGTTGTGCCGCTCCGCGATGGCGAGGGCTCGGTCCGCCGCGGCCACGGCGGCGGCGCTGTCGCCGTTGCGCATCTCGGCACGGGCGAGGTACACGAGCGTCTCCGCCAGCACCGTATCGTCGCCCATGGCCTCGGCCTCGGGGACCGCAGCCGCCAGCAGCTCCCGGGCTCGTCCGACCTCGCCACCATCGATCAGCGCCTTGCCGAGGCGGGCGGTCGCGCGGGCTGCTCCGGCAGGGTCGCCGAGCTGGCGATAGGCCTCCACCGCCCCGGCCGCGTATGGCTCGGCCGCAAGCGAGGCAGCGATTGCCGAGATGGCCGCGCGCTCCAGGAGATCGGCGCGCTCGGCGGGTGCCGTCGTGACCTCGAGTGCCTGTTCGAGATAGGTGATGGCCTGGTCGTGGCCGCCGAGCGCAGCGGCGCGGTTGGCCGCAGCACCGAGAGCAAGGCGGGCCTGGGCCGCGACCGCATCGGCCTCGGCGCCCTCGTCCGACGCCTCGTGGGCCGCGAGGTAGTGGGACGCCAGCGCACCGGCCATCTCCTCGTCGCCGATCGACTCGTAGTGGCGGGCGACGGCCAAGTGGCGAGCGCGCCGATCGCGGCGTGACAGCGTCCCGTACGCCACCTCGCGGATGAGGGACTGCACGAACTTGTGCTGTCCGCGCTCGGGGGAGACCGGATCCCGCTCGATGTCGAGGATCTCGCGACGGACCAGGTCGCGCAGCCGCGGCTCGAGGTCCGAGGTCGAGATGCCCGTGACCGCCGAGAGCGCGTCCGTGGTGAACGTCTGGCCCAGGACGGCCGCATCCTGGAGCAGGCTCCGATCCTCCGGCGGCAGCGCGTCGAGCCTCGAGGCGATAAGCGAGCGCAGGGTGTCGGGCACGCGCATCGAGGCCAGGTCGCCACTCGGCTCGTAGACGTCGCCCTGGCGGCGGATGAGGCCGTCGGCGAGAAGCCCGCGGACCGTCTCGACCGCGTAGAGCGGGACGCCCTCCGCGCGCCCCACGATGGCGGCCAGCGCGTCATCGGGGAGGCCCGGCACCAGGCCGTTGAGCAGCTCGCGGACCGCGGCATCGGGCAGCGGCTGGAGCGCCAGTGCGGTCAGGTGGCGGCGGCTCGAAGCCCAATCGGGGCGTCGGTCGAACAGCTCAGGTCGGGCCAGCGTGACGACCATGATCGGCAGTCCGCGCGACCAGTCGAGGAGGTGGTCGATGAAGTCGAGAAGGCCCGCATCGGCCCATTGGAGGTCCTCGAAGACCAGCACAGTCGTGCCACGCTCGGCGATCCGCTCGAAGAAGAGGAGCCAGGCCGGGAACAGGGCCTCCCGGCCTCCCGCTGGCCCGGCGTCGACCCCCAGCAGGGCCAGGAGCGCGGGGCCGATGCGCTCGCGCTCGCCCGGGTCGGCAACGTACTCGTCCAGCGTCGCGGCGATGCGCTCGCGGGTGGTGGCCTCGTCGGCGTCCTCGGCCAGCTTGGCCCGGCGCCGGACCATCTCGCCCAGGGCCCAGAACGTGATTCCCTCGCCGTACGACGGCGAGCGGCCGGTATGCCAGTAGATGTCCTCGGCGACACCGTCGATGTACTTGAGGAGCTCCCAGGTCAGACGGCTCTTGCCGATCCCACCCGGGCCGGTGATCGACACGAGCCGGACCCGGCGTTCGCGCCCGACCGCGTGGAGCACGTCCTTCAGCTCGCGCAGCTCTTCGTCGCGGCCGACGAACGGAGCCTCGAGCGACTCGGCGCGTCCCTGGCCGCCGCGCTGTGCGACGACCCGGACCGCGCGCCACGCAGGCACAGGGCTCGTCTTGCCCTTAAGCGAGTGCTCGCCGATCGGCTCGAAGACGACCGCCGACTCGGCGGCGCGCATCGTCGACTCACCGACGAGCACGGTCCCGGCCTCGGCTACCCCCTGGAGCCGCGCCGCGGTGTTGACGAGGTCCCCTGCCACCATCCCTTGGTTCTGCGCGTTCAGCGATGACCGCCGCGTCGCCCGGTCAGGACGCCGGCGCGCGCTGCCAGGCCCGGCTGCAGGCCGCCGACCGCGTCGACGAGCTCGAGTGCCGCACGGACGGCGCGCTCCGCATCGTCCTCGTGCGCGGTCGGAGTCCCCCACACGGCCATCACGGCGTCGCCGATGAACTTCTCGACGGTCCCGCCGTGGACCTGGACGATCTCGGTGGCGCGGTCGAAGTAGCGGCCGAGCAGCTCGCGCACGGCCTCGGGGTCGCGGTCCTCGGCCAGGCTCGTGAACCCGACGAGGTCGGTGAAGAGGACGGTCACGAGGCGGCGCTCCGCTGCGGGCGCCGACGCGGATGCGGCCGTCACGGGCTGGCCCGTTGCGGCCTCGCACGCTCAGCCGCGCGCCGCAGCCCGAGCAGAAGCTCGCATCGGCCCGGTTCTGCTCACCGCAGTCGGGGCAGGCCGACGCCAGCGGCGTGCCGCAGCTGTCGCAGAACTTGCTCCCCTCGCGGTTGTCGGTGCCACAGGCCGTGCAGCGCATCGGGTGTGCTCCTCAGGTCACGGCGGAGCGTACTCCGCCGCCGCAAGCCCTCACATTCACCCCTCGTCGACGTCCACGAGGCGGCGCAGCTCGGCCGCGCGGCCGCGCAGGTCCTGGAAATAGTCGGTGCCCGTGATCTCGGCCACGCGCTGGGCCTGCTTGGCCTCGTCGATCTCGATGCGCAGCTCGGCCACCTCCTTGCGCAGCCGATCCTCGCGCGCCCGCACCTGGCCCGCCATGCGCGCGAAGGAGCGCGCCAGGGTGCCGAGCGCATCGTCGCGCGCCGCCACCGTCTCGAGGATGTCGGCGTCGAACCGATCCTCCTCGAGGGCCGCGGCCGCATCGGTCACGCGGGCCACCTGCTCGAGGTACTCGAGCTCGAGGTCGCGCAGCCGCTTCCCCGCGAGGGACGCACCGACCCGGGCGTGGAGCACGGAGGCGTTGAAGGGCTTGGGCAGGTAGTCGGTGGCGCCCATCTCGATGCAGCGCACCACCGAATCGAGCTCGTCCACTCCCGAGATCACGATGACCGGCAGATGCCGCAGGGATTCGTCGGCCTTGATCGCCTCGAGGGTGGCGTAGCCGTCCATCTCGGGCATGACCAGGTCGAGGAGGACGACGTCGCCACGCGCTCTCGCGCAGGGCGGCGAGCGCCTCGCGCCCGTCGGAGGCCTGTCCGGTCGTGTGCCCCTCGCGCTCGAGCGCGGTGGTCAGCACGCGGCGGTTCATGGCGCCGTCGTCGACGACGAGGATGCGGCCGCCACCGTCCTCAGGCGCCATGGGACTCGGCCACCCGCCTCACCGCCTCGCGCACCGCGACCAGCTCGGCCTGGATCTCCGTCACGCGCTGCGCGGCGTCGGGAACCGCGCCACTCCGCGCATCGCCCTCGAGTGACCGGCACAGCTCGGCCAGGCGAGCGGCTCCCACGTTGAGCGCATTCGACTTGAGCGAGTGCGCGGGTCGGACCAGTGCCGCGTCTTCGCCGGCCGCCACCGCGGCGTCGAGCTCGGAGGCGTACTGGTCCGCATCGGTCGAGAAGTCGGCGAGGAGCTCGCCCAGGAGCGCGGGATCACCGCCGGCCATGGCCAGCAGCTCGTCGAGGGCGGCGGGGTCGAGCGGATCAGGCATCGGTTCGCCTCGGGGCGCGCCGCAGCGCCTCGGCCAGCTCGGGTGGCCGGATCGGCTTGGCGAGGTGGTCGTCCATGCCGGCCTCGGCGGTCGCCTCGCGGTCCTCGACCATCGCGTTGGCGGTGAGCGCCACGATGCGCGGGCGCGCTCCGTCGGACCAGCGCTCGTGGATGTGGCGCGTGGCCTCGAGCCCGTCCATCTCGGGCATCTGGATGTCCATGAGGATCACATCGTACGTGTCGCGCTCGACCGCTTCGAGCACCTCGAGCCCGTTCGTCGCGACGTCGGCGGTGTACCCCATCCGCTCGAGGAGGATGAGCGCCAGGCGTCGGTTCATGGCGTTGTCCTCCGCCAGCAGGATCCGCAGCGGATGCTCCTCGGCCATGCCCTCGAATCGGTCGTCGGGCTTGGCGGCCTCCCGCTTCGCCGGCGCGGCGCCGAGCGCCTCCGCCACAGCGTCGTGAAGCGCCGACGGCTTCACAGGCTTGGTGAGCGTCGCGACCACCGAGGCGTCGCGGGACTCCGGTGGCCCGACCGACGAGAGAATGATCACCGGCACGCGCCGCTTCGCGTGTCGCGCGGCGAACGGCACGCGGCGAGGGCGACGCCGTCGAGCTCCGGCATGTTGAGGTCGAAGAGGCCGATGTCGAACGACTCGCCTCCCTTGACCCACTCGAGCGCCTCCTTCGGGGTCGCGGTCGAGCGAACCTCCATGCCCCACCGGCCGAGCTGGAGCTCGAGGATGCGCCGGTTCGTGGCGTTGTCGTCCACCACCAGCGCCCGTCGCCCGCGGACGACGCCGAGCTCGCGGACCGGTGCCTCCTCGACGCCCTCGGTCGCGATCGGGGCGCGGAACCGCAGGCGGAAGGTGCTTCCCTCGCCGGGGATGCCGGCGCTGGTGGCGATCAGTGAGCCGTCCATCAGGACAGCCAGGCGCTGGCTGATCGCCAGGCCGAGCCCGGTGCCGCCGAAGCGCCGCGCCACCGAGGCGTCCACCTGGCTGAACGACTGGAACAGCCGATCCATGCGGTCGGGCGGGATGCCGATGCCGGTGTCGCGCACCTCGATCGCGACGTCGCGCCGGCCGTCCGGCAGCGTCGCACCGCTGACCGCCAGCACCACCTCCCCCGACTCGGTGAACTTCACGGCGTTCGACAGCAGGTTGAGCAGGATCTGGCGCAGGCGACCCGCGTCGCCCACGAGACACTGCAGGGAGGTCGGCGTCGGGCTCGTAGGCCAGCTCGATGCCCTTGGCGGAAGCCGTCGGCGCCAGGACGTCGAGCGCGCCCTCGATGACGCGGTGCGGAGCGAAGGGCAGCGCCTCGAGCTCGACGCGTCCGGCCTCGATCTTCGAGAAGTCGAGGATGTCGTTGATGATCGTGAGCAGCGCCTCGCTCGAGACGCGGATCGTCTCGGCGTACTCGCGCTGGTCATCGGCCAGCTCGGTGTCAACCAGCAGGCCGCTCATGCCGATGATGGCGTTCATCGGCGTGCGGATCTCGTGGCTCATCGCGGCAAGGAAGGCGCTCTTGGCCTGGTTCGCGGTCTCCGCCGCGTGTCGTGCCTCGGTCAGCTCGCTGATGTCGTGGTAGATGGCGTGGTACCCGACGTGATCGCCGTCGATCCGGAGCGGCACGACCACGATCTCCACCTCGACCATGCGGCCGTCCTTGCGCATTCGCTCGCCGATCCGCTGGGAGCGCCCCTTCTCGCGCGCCTCGTCGGTGGTCACCTTGCCCTCGGCGCGACGCTCTTCACTGAAGATGAGAAGGTCGATGTGGGTGCCGATCGCCTCGTCGGCGCCGTACCCGAATAGCCGCTCGGCCGCGGGATTCCATCCGGTGACGATCTCGTCTCGGCCCATCGTCACGACTGCCACCGGGCTGCTCTCGACGAGGGACTCGAAGAACTCCTTCTGGCGGCTGATCTCGGCGGCCGCCTCGGTCGCGTCGGTCACGTCCATCATGAAGCCCTGGACGTATTCCGGCGTCCCGCCGTCGTCCTTGACGACGACCGCCTCGTCGTGGACCCATACCGTGCGTCCGTCGGCGGCGATGAGGCGGAAGTCCCACGACCAGCGGTCCGCCTTGCTCGCGAAGGCCGCGGCGTGGTCGGCCAGCACGCGCTCGCGATCCTCGGGATGCAGGATCGAGTCGAAGAAGTCGTCGCTCATCCACGCCTCGGGCGGGTACCCGAACATCGTCACGATCGTCGGGTTCACGTAGATCGACCGCGCCCTCTCGTCTGGCTCGTCGATGTACAGGCTCAGCGGCAGCTCCTCCACCAGGCGGCGATACCGGGCTTCGGCCTCCTGCTGCGCCGCCAGCGCGGAGCTGAGCTCGGCGAAGAGCCGAGCATTGGCCAGGGCGACGCCCATGTTCGTCGCGAGCGTCGCGAGGAGCCGCTCGTCGTCCTCGGTGTAGGCGTCGGGCTCCGCGGTCCCGATCGCGATGACGCCGATGGTGCGGTCGCTGGCCGGGATCGGCACGCCCAGGTACGACTCGGTGCCCTCGACCTTGAAGGGTGCCCTCATGCTGGCCGCTTCCTCAGCGGATCCGATACGAATCGGCTTCCCGGTCTCGATAATGCGGCCGGTCAGGATGTCGCCGAGGACCGTGCCCTCAAGCTCGCGGTTCCGCTGTCCCTCGTTGATCCAGAAGTGGAACGTTCACGATGCCGGTCTCGGAGATCGCGCATGGCGATCGACAGTCCCTTCGCCGACAGGGCCTCCGCGGCCCGCTCGCCGACGGCCTCGAGGATGGCCCCGAATGTCGAGCTGGCGAGCGAGTGCCTGGCCCACCTCGTTGACGATGGCGAGCTCGGAGTTGCGCTGCCGCAGCTCCGACGTCCGCTCCTCGACCCGGCGCTCGAGGGTGGTGACGTTCCCGCGCAGCTGGTCGGTCATGTCGTTGAACGCGCGCGACAGCGTGCCGACCTCGTCCTCCGAGGTGACCGGGGCGATGGGCGGTGAGGTCACCTCCGGCGACGCGCGTCGCCGTGCTGGCGAGGCCCAGGATCGGGCGCGTCACGGTCCGCGCGATGAACAACGCGCCCAGGGCGAGAAGGGCGAGCGACGCGAGGCCCACGCCGAGGATCACGAGCGATAGCTCGCCGACCGGTGCAAACGCCTCGGACTGCGACATCTCCGTCACGAGCCCGGACTTGATCGTCGGGATCCAGCGCCAGGCGCCGATGACCTCGATCCCGCGGTGGTTGAGGTAGAGCCCCTGCCCGTCGGTGCCGGAGAGCGCCGAGTCGATCCCCTCCGACTCGAGCCCGCCCCCGGCCGTGCCCTCCGTCTCGCCGCCAACGAGCTCGTGCTCCTCGCTGACGAGGACGGTCGCGCCGGTAGTGCCGAGGCCGGTCTGGGGAAGGAGAATCGTGTCGAGCTGCTCGAGGTCGAGCATCGCGGCCAGCACGCCGATGGGCTCGCCCGCGCTCCCGGCGATCGGTGTGGCGACGGCGATGGTCGGGGCGCCGGTCAGCGACGAGATGAAGACGCCCTCGACCGTCGTCTCGGTCGTGGCGGCACCGAAGTAGGGCTCACCGGACTGGACGCGGCCCTCGTGGGCCGGGAACGTCGACACCACGATCGTGCCGTCGATGTCGAGAATGATGAGCTCCTGCGCGTCGGCGGTCTGGCGGATGACGTAGTCGAGGGTGGTACGGACGGAGTCGGTGGCCGCGGCCACCTCGTCAGGGCTGGCGCCCTCCTCGAGCAGCGCGCGGATGTCCGCCTGGGCCGACGCGACCTCGGTGAACAGCCCGCCGAGGAAGATCACGCTGCGCTCCTGCTCGTCCAGCCAGCGCTGGATCGCGTCGGCACGGAGGCCGGCGGCGGCATCGACCCGGTCGAGCACGGCGGCCTGGAGATCCGCGGTGGCCCGCACGTTGACGATCGTGACGATGATCACCACCGAGAGGGCGGCCAGCAGGAGGAACGCCCCGACCAGGCGCGCCGGCAGGCTGCGTCGCAGGAAGCCGGGCAGCCGAAGCCCTCGCCTGGGGCTGTCCGCGGACTGCGCGTCGGGCTGCATGTCGCTCATCGGTCTGCGCTTCCGTGACGGGGCGGAACGTCACCGTCAGCGGCCCGTCGCCGATGCCGGCGACACTCGTCGCGCCGTGGTCGAGCGTCGAGAGCGCGGTCGGTGGTGCCGTCGACATCGACGTTGCCCGTGAGCGGCAGCGAGTCGCCGTCCGACGTCACGCGGTGCGCCCAGACGCGGAGGTCATCGGCGCCGGGCGATGCCAGCGTGAACGTCGCGGACCGAAGTCCCGCCACCCGCAGCGCCCCGCCGGTCGCCGTCGCCTGGCTGTCTCCAGCGGCCGTCTCGAGCCGTACGTCTGCGACGCCCGGGCGGCCGGCCACGACGACGCTGTACGCCGGGTCGACACTCGCGCCGCGCTCGGCGTCGCGGATCTCGATCGAGATCGCTCGGCGGAAGGCAGGCCCGCGCAGGATCCAGACGATCAGCCCCGCGGTCAGGAGCGCCACGCCGCCCGCCAGCGCCTGGAGGAACGGATCGGTCCAGATGACCGTGGCGTGCAGCACGATGGCTCCGAGGAAGATGGCGCTCACCACCGCGGCGGTCATCGGGTGACCGATGACGCCGATGACACTGCCCGGCACGTACTCCCCACGCCGCCGCGCGGCGAGGACGAGCAGCATGGGGAAGACGCCGCCGAGCAGCGGGATGGTGAGGACGCCGACGAGCGCGACCGGTCCGGCGAACCAGTCCTGGTCGGTGAACAGCAGGAACTCGAGGATGAGGAATGCCAGCGCGGTCGGCGCCATCCCCGCGAGGTAGCGGCCAGCGCGCGTCGAGAGCAGCGACCGCGGCCCGGTTCCGCCGCTCCCCGGGCGCGGCAGGTACTCGACGACCTGGTTGTACAGGCCGAGCGAGCAGTACAGCGAGCCGAGACCCACCGCCAGGACGACGTAGATCGATCCGAGGACGTCGACGATCGGGCCGACCTGCTCGGCCAGCGGTGTGATCGCCGTTCCGCGCGTCTCGATGAGCGGGCCAGGACCCAGCGCGCCGGCGAACGCGACCACGATGAGGCAGTACAGGACCATGACCGAGGCGAGCGCCGCGATGTTGCCCCACAGCAGCGCGCGGCCACTCGGGTCGCGCCCGAGCAGTAGCTTCGAGGCGTTGGCCGCGGACGTGTGGCCGAAGTAGGACACGATGATCACGCCGAAGACGAGCTGGAGGATCGCCGGGTCGAGGCCCCCGCCGTCGAGGAACGGCACGTCGCGGTACCCCAGGTTCGCAGGATCGAGGTTCGCAAAGGCGATCCCGGTGATGACGAGGATGAGGGCGATGTTCGTGACGCCGACAACCATGGCAGTCGCCACCGTCTCGTCGAGCGCCTCGCGTCGCAGGACCCAGGCGTTCGCCAGGAAGAGAAGCAGCACCCAGACTTCCTCGGCAATGCCGGTCGCTCCCCACAGCACCGATGCGAACCCGAGCAGGTACACGAGGAGCACGACGCCGTTGAGGAACGCCAGCGCCACGGACAGGCTGATCGAGCCGGCGCGCCCGAGCAGCTCCGACACGAGGCGCCCGAAGTACGCCGCCCCGTAGCGCATGCTCCCGTTCCGGGTGATCGCCTCCGCCTGGGCGCCGATGGTCACGATGTTGAGGATGCCGAGCACCAGGAGGACGACGACGCCCGCCGCCGGTCCGATGCCGGCGACGGCGATCGGCACGACCAGGATCCCCTCCGTGATCGTCTCGGTCAGGGCCAGGGCGTACGCGATCCAGAACGGCGGCAGTCGCTCGAGACGCTGGGCGAGCGCGGCCCGGCGCCACGCCAGCCGCTCCCCAAAGGAGAGCTCGGCCGCGTAGACCGATCGATCCGGCGCCTGGCGGGCGAGGGCGGTGGCGACCTCGGGCGTGTCCAGCCCAAGGGCGGCGCGCAGGCGCGGAACACGATCGGCGGTGAAGCGGTACTTCGAGGCCATGATGAGCGCGATCGCACCGCGGGCCTCGGCGCCATCGGGAACGAGGTGCTGCCAGCCCGGGGCGAAGCGCTCGAGGTCCTGGATGGTCGGCGTCACCGGAAGATCCCGGCCCGCGGCCAGGGCGTCGAGGAACGCCTGCTCCCGATCGGCGGCGCCGCGGCCGCCGACATAGGTCGTGCGCGACACACGACTGCCCGCGACGAGCCGCGCGGTGTGCGCCTCGATGGCGAAGACGACGCCACTGGCGCGCCGCGCGGGAAGCCCGCCGAGAATCTCGTCGCGCGAGAACATCGGCGCTCCCTCGCCGAGGGTCATCGGGCGGGGGTCACATCGACGGGGCTTGGACCAGCTGGGGAACGACGCGGGCCGCGAGCGTCCGATACAGGCCGGCGAGCGGGTCGTCGGGATGCCGCAGCACGAAGACGCCCTCGCTGGCGAGGCCCATGAGCTCGTCCGAGTGCGGCAGCACGATCGCGACGTCGCAGCCGTACGCCTCGGTCACCCGGGCCGCGACCGCCGCCGGATCGAGGTGCGCCGGCGCCTTGTTGACGACGATGTGGATGCCCGGCACCTCGAGCTCGCGCGCGACGCGCGCGGTGATGCCGGTGCCCTCGTAGTCCTGGCGGTCCGGCCGCATGACGATGAGGAGCACGTGCGAGATGACGAGCGAGAGGAGCGTCTCCTCGTTCAGGCCAGGGTGCGTGTCGATGAAGAGCACGTCGAGCGACAGGGCATCCACCAGCTCGCGGATCCCCGCGGTGAGCCGCTGGGCGTCGTAGCCCTCGCGCAGGACGCGGGTGATCTCACCCGGCTGCATGCTCGACGGGATGAGGAACAGCCGGCCGGCGATGTCGGCGTTCAGGCTCTCGGTGACGTCGAGCGCGACATCGGCGATCTCACGTCCGTGCCACAGGTAGTCGTTCAGCGACGCGGTGACCGTGTCGCCGGTGAGCCCGAAGAGAACGTGGATGCCAGGGCGACTGGATGTCGCCGTCGATGACACCGACTCGATGTCCGGCCGCGGCAACGACGGCGGCCAGGTTGGCCGTCGTGTTCGACTTGCCGGTTCCCCCACGGAACGAGTGGACAGAGATGATCGTTGCCACGGGCTCGGGCGCTCCGTCGTGCGGTGCGCGGAGGGTACGCGATCCGCGCCATCGCAGGAACCCCCAGCGCACGGGCTTGACACCCGTCGGTGTTCAGCACTACCTTGACATTCACCTTTGTATGAATGGTAGGGACCGGCTGAATGCCCCGAACCCCGCAGACCGCCACTGAGATGGTCATCACCGATGTCGAGGCGCTCAAGGTGATCTCCGATCCCCTGCGGATCGAGATCCTCGAGCTCGTCAGCAGCGACCCCGAGCGGACCTGGACCGCCAAGGAGATCGCGCGCTCACTGGCCACGAGCCAGACGAAGCTCTACCACCATCTCAACCTCATGGAGGAGCACGGCTTCCTCAGGGTGGCCGAGACGCGCCTCGTCTCCGGGATCCAGGAGCGCCGCTACGCGGCCGCGGCGCACGGCTACCGCGTCGCACGGGAGCTGCTGTCCGGCAGCGCCGGTGAGGCCGCGCTGGCCAGCACCCTCGATGCGCTCTTCGACAAGGCGCGCGCGGAGATCGTCGCTGGCGTCCACGCGGGCCTCATCGCCTCGACCGAGCCGGACCCACGGGAGCGCAGCATGGCGCTGTCATCCAGCCACGCGCGCCTCAGCCCGGCAAGCGTCCGCAAGGTCATGCGACTGATCGACAGGCTCGTCGCGCTCGAGGCCCTCGACGAGCCCGATGGCGCCCACTACGGCCTGGTCCTGGCCTTCTATCCCCGCACGAGAGGGCGAGACGACCGATGACCGACGCCACGGCGATGGGCGTGCGCGACGTCCTCCGCATCCGCGACTACCGCCACCTGCTCGGCGGACAGATCGTCAGCGACATCGGCGACGGCATCACGCTGCTGCTCGTCCTCCTCGTCATCAACGACCTGACCGGCTCGACCACGATGCTTGCGCTGATGGCCATCGCCGAGGCCGTGCCCGCCTTCACGGTCGGCCTCGTGGCGGGCGTCTACGTCGATCGATGGGATCGGCGCCGAACCATGCTGGCCGCCGATCTGCTGCGGGCGGTGGTGGTCCTCGCATTCGGCCTGGTCCAGACGCCTGCCCTCGTGCCCCTCCTCTTTGTCCTCGGGTTCGTCCAGGCCTCGATCGGGACGTTCTTCCGGCCGGCGCGGGCCGCGATGCTGCCGCATATCGTCCCGGCTGAAGGCCTTCCGGCAGCCAACTCGCTCACCCAGGCCTCCCAGGTCATCGGCGGCGTGGTGGGGGCCGGCATCGCCGGGCTGCTGTTCGGGGTGTTCGGCTCGGGCGTCGTGGGCTTCGCCATCGACTCGGCCACGTTCCTCGCCTCGTTCGTTCTCATCGCGGGAATCTCGCGGAGCGCCGGGCACATCGATGCCGCGACCGGCGCGGCGTCGACCCGTCAGGGCATCGGCTCGTCGGTCCTCGAAGGGCTTCGCATCGTGCGCCACTCCCGGGTCCTGGCCGGCATCCTCCTGTCGATCAGCGTCACGATGCTCGGGCTGGGTGCCGTGAACGTCCTGTTCGTCCCGCTCATGGTCAACGATCTCCAGGTCGCGCCGACCTGGATCGCCCTCGTCGAGCTGGCTCAGACGATCGGCATGCTGGCGGCCGCGGGGCTCGTCGCCGTGCTCGTTCGCCGGCTGTCACCGACGACCATCATCACCGACGGGTCTGGCCGGCATCGGTGTCTGCATCGGTCTCATGACCGGGGCCGCCCAGGTGTGGCAGGTGCTGCTCATCCTGCTCGTGGTCGGCATGTGCGTGACCCCGCTCCAGGCCATGGTCCAGACGATGGTCCAGACCTCGGTCGACGACGCCACCCGCGGGCGAGTCGTGTCCATCGTGCATGCCGCGATCTCGACCGCCACGGTGACCTCGATGGCCGTCGGCGGGGTGCTCGGCGACCTCATCGGTATCCGATCGGTCTTCCTGGCGGCGAGCCTCTTCGTCCTCGTGGCGGCCGCCGTGTCATGGGTGATGTTCCGCGGCATCAGCGGGCGACCCGAGCGTTCCGCCGCGCCCGGCCCGGTGAAGGCGGAGGCCGCCTGAGGCCGACGAGCCATGCGACGATGTCGCGATGGCGGCGGTTCGCATCGGCCCCGCACTCGAGCTCGGCTGGCGCGTGCATCGTTGGCTGTTCCGGGCCAGCGGCGGGCGCATCGGCAGCAGCATGAACGGCTTCGGGGTGCTCCTGCTCACGACCAGGGGGCGGCGTTCCGGCTCGCCGCGACGCGTGGCGCTCCAGTACCTGCCGCACGACGCGGGGTGGGCGGTGGTCGCATCGCGGGCGGGTGACGCTCGCAATCCCGACTGGTGGCACAACCTCGTCGCCATGCCAACGGCGCAGATCCTGGTCGATGGCGCCAGCCACGCCGTCCTGGCCCGCGACGCAGCCGGTGAGGAGCGGGACACGCTGTGGACGCGGTTCGCGGCGATCGATCCCGCGTACCTCGAGTACGAGCTCCGGACCACCCGCGACATCCCGGTAGTGGTGCTCGAGCCGGTTCCCGAGCCGCGACCTCAGGGAACCGTGTAGAAGGCCGTCCGGCTCCGTCCCACCACCAGGCTCCCGAGTGGGGTCACGCGGACTGCGTCGATGCGCAACTGATACGTCGTGCCCGGGTTGAGCCCGTCGGACTCGACCTCGACGACCTCTCGATCGCTCACCTCGGTGAGGACGCTCATCGGGGGCCCGACACCGAACAGGACGCGGTAGTGGCTGAAGCACCCCGCAGGCGCATCCGGGTCGAGCTCCTGCCAGCCGATGCGGGTGACGCCGTCCCCGGCATCGGTGACATCCGGGTTGCCCAGCGAGTCGCGCGCCTCGATGTGCGCGACGCGCACCGGCGACGCGCTGACCGGGTCGTTGAGGATGTCGTAGGCCATGATTCGGTAGTGCCACGTGAAGCTCGACGGCAGGATGCTGGCGTCGATGGCGGAGGTCACGAACGGATCGGTGGCGTAGGTCTCACCCCAGTCGACGGCGGGAGCGATGGGTGGGTAGTCCGGCGCGATCTCCTCGTCGAGGCTTCGCAGCCCGGTGTAGTGGTGGAAGTTCGGGTGCGTGCTCGGCGTCCATTCAAGGACCACGCCGCCGGGGCATGTCGTCACGACGAGGTCCATGACCGCGGGATCGGGCGTGGGGGTCGGGGCCGCCGTCGTGGTCCCGGCAACGGAGGGCGCGGGCGATGCGGCGGCAAGGCTCGTGGACGGCATTGGGGTGGCCTGCGGCACGGTTGCGCCGGACCCACCGAGGCGCGGCCCGAGGACGCACCCCGTCAGCAGAACGGCGGCGCCGATGGCTGCGGTGCGGGCGACATCGCGACGCGCGGGCATGGCGCGACCGTATCACGAGGCGGCGGAACGTGGCGTCGACGCACCGGCCGAGGCGCGCTGGTCGGTGGGGTGGGGTGTGGTGCGATGCTCCTCGGTTGACGGCCGGAGGCCGGTCGGCGAGGATCGGGCCCACCAGACGGGGGCGACGATCCGCGGTCCCTTACCCCGGTTGCCTGGACCGCGAAGAGCCAGTGGCGAGACCGAGCCGTTTGCGCCCGAGGACGCCTGCTCTGTCTCCGTATCCGCGCCGCCGCTTCGCCGCCGCAACCCTGGCGTGTCTCCTGATGGGTGCCACGACATTGCCGGTGTCGGCCCACGACCCGCAGCCAGCGCCGTCGGACGGACCCGCATCCCAGCCTGAGCGGCCCACCGACGGACCGACCGGCACCCCGCCGCGCACACTGGCCGCCGGCGACTTCAGCGTGCCGAACTTCCAGGAGGAGATCATCTGGGACGATCTGGACCATCCGATGGTGGTCGAGTTCGCGCCCGACGGACGGGTCTTCGTGGCCGAGAAGCGCGGCGTCATCAAGGTCTTCTCCAGCCTCGCCGATGCGTCGCCGAGCGTGTACGCCGACATCTCGACCAAGGTCCATGACTACTGGGACCGCGGCCTGCTGGGGATGGCGCTCGATCCCGATTTCGTGGACAACGGGCGCATGTACCTCTCCTACACGCACGATGCGTCCATCGGCGGCACGGCGCCGCGCTGGGGCGATGGGTGCCCGGAACCACCCGGTGGCACCGAGGACGGTTGCGTCGTGAGCGGCCGCCTGTCGGTCCTGACCAACGGCACCAGCGAGAGCGTGCTGATCGAGGACTGGTGCCAGCAGTACCCCAGCCACTCCATGGGCGACATCGTCTTCGACGCGGAGGGTGCCCTGATCATGAGCAGCGGCGACGGGGCGAACTTCAACGCCCCTGACTGGGGCCAGTGGGGCGGTGACGAACCGTCGACGCCGACGCCACAGAACCCGTGTGGTGACCCGTTCAACGCGAACGAAGCGAACGATGGTCAGGCGACGGGTGAGGGAGGCGGGCTCCGCTCGCAGGACATCCGGACCACCGGCGACCCGCTCGGCCTGAGCGGTTCCGTCATTCGCGTGAGCCCGATCGCCGGCGCGCCGCCGCGCACCGACAATCCCCGGTTCGACGAGGAGCCGACCACGAACGGCAAGCGGATCGTCGCCTACGGGCTCCGCAATCCCTTCCGGATGGCCATTCACCCGGCTACCGGCGCGCTGTGGATCGGCGATGTGGGCTGGGGCACCTGGGAGGAGATCAACACGGTCGACCCGGACGGTTCCAGCGTTCGGAACTTCGGCTGGCCATGCCGCGAGGGCGCCTCGTTCGAGCCACCCGGGTGGGACGAGACGAACATGTGCACGAGCCTGGCCGGCTCGGCAGTCACGGCGCCGCACTATGCCTACCAGCACGGATCCGCCGTCGCCGGGGAGTGCACCCAGTCGTCCAGCTCGATCTCCGGGCTCGCGTTCTACGAGGGCGGACCGTACCCGGACCAGTACGACAACGCGCTCTTCTTCACCGACTACTCGCGCCAGTGCCTGTGGGTCCTGCCCGCCACCGGCACCGGCGGTGCACCGAACCCCGTGCAGATCGCGCACTTCGCCGACCTCGCCGAGCCGGTTCATCTCACCATCGGCCCGGGCGGCGACCTCTTCTACGTCGACTTCGGCCAGGGTGATGACAACGGGTCGATCAGGCGCATCACGTATCTCTTCGACAACGATCAGCCGACGGCCGACATCGAGGCGTCACCGACGTCCGGTGACGACCCGCTGCTCGTCGACTTCGACGCCTCCGGCTCGAGCGACCCGAACGACGATCCACTCACCTACGCGTGGAGCTTCGGCGACGACGGCAGCGCGTTCGACGATTCGTTCGAGGAGTCGCCGTCCCACACCTACGCGGTGCCCGGCACGTACACGGCTCGCGTCCGCGTCAACGATGGACGCGGAGGCACCGATACAGACCAGGTGACGATCAACGTCGACAACGAGACGCCGAACGCGTCAATCACCAGCCCGGCGGCGAGCCTCACATGGTCGGTCGGCGAAGTCGTCAGCTTCAGCGGCACGGGGAACGATCCAGACGATGGCGCCCTTCCGGCCTCGGCCTTCGACTGGTCGCTGATCATGCATCACTGTCCCGACGTGTGCCATTCGCATCCGATCCGCGAGTGGCATGACGTGACCGCTGGCAGTTTCGCCGCTCCCGACCACGAGTACCCGTCGCACCTCGAGCTGCGCCTGACGGTCACCGATAGCCTCGGTGGGACCGACACCGCCTCGATCGAGATCGACCCTCAGACGGTGACCTTCCAGATGCGGTCGAGCCCGGCCGGACTTCGCGTTACCGCCGGCGGGACGACCGCAATCACGCCGTTCAGCGTGACCGTGATCCACCGCTCCGCGGTGATCCTGGGCGTGCCGTCGGGCCAGGTGCACGACGGATTCCCGAATACCTGGGCGTCATGGTCGCAGGGAGGGCCGAAGACACAGACGGTGACGGCCTCCGCCTCGGCGACCTACACCGCGACCTTCGAGGGCGGGTTCGACGACGTGCCGCACGGCGCGCCGTTCCGCAACGACATCGCGTGGCTCGTTCGCGAGGCGATCACGGTGGGCTGTGCGCCGGCCCTCTACTGCCCGAACGGCCTCGTCACCCGCGGCCAGATGGCGACCTTCCTATCACGCGCGCTCGACCTGCCCTCGACCTCGACCGACTTCTTCAGCGACGACGAGTCGAGCCAGCACGAGGCCTCGATCAACCGGCTGAGGGCGGCCGGCATCACCTCCGGCTGCGGGCCGGGCCGCTTCTGCCCGAATGGCCTCGTGACCCGTGCCCAGATGGCCAGCTTCCTGTCGCGGGCGCTCGACCTGCCCGCGACGCTCAGTGACCCGTTCAGCGACGACGAGGCCAGCTCCCACGAGGCCTCCATCAACCGCCTCGCGGCCGCAGGCATCACCTCGGGCTGTGGACCGGGCCGCTTCTGCCCCGATGGCATCGTGACGCGCGGGCAGATGGCCGCCTTCCTGCGTCGCGGCCTCGGCGAGTAGCCGCCGCCGATTAGACTCGGCGGCGATGACCGCCACGCTCGGCCCCCTCGACGTTCTCCTGATCCGGCACGCCGAGTCGGTGCCGGTCGGAACGCCGGGCTACGCGGACGACGACCGCCCGCTGACCGATGCGGGCCGTGCCGCGGCCGAGGAGCTCGCGTACGAGCTCGGCGATTGGCAGCTCACCGCGATCTACTCGTCACCGTACGCACGAGCCGTCGAGACCATCGAGCCGCTGGCGCGGCTGCGGCGCCTCGAGATCCACGTCCTCGACGACCTGCGCGAGCGACGCCTCAGCGTCACCGGCGACGAGGGCTGGCGCGAGACGCTGGCGCAGGCGTGGGCCGACCCGGACTTCGCGGTTCCTGGGGCCGAGTCAGGGCGCGCTGCGCAGCGGCGTGGCATCGGGACGCTCGACCTGCTGCGCGGCCGCCATGCGGCGGGTGGGCGGGTGGCCGCGGCGAGCCACGGCAACCTCATCGCGCTCATCCTCCAGACCCTCGAGCCAGGCGTGGACGCGGAGTTCCATCTCGCCATGCCGAACCCCGCGGTGTATCGGCTTACCCACGACGGCCTCCGCTGGCGCGTCATGGGCGGCCACGGCTTCGTGCCGATCGAGGCCGAGGGCTGATCGACCTCACGCGTCGCGGGCGACGACGTCCTCGAGCGTCTCGCGGCGGCGGCTGAGGCGAAGCGCGCCGCCCTCGACGACGGCCTGCGCCGGCCGGAGGCGGCCGTTGTAGCCCGACGCCATCGCCAGGCCGTAAGCACCGGCGTCGCCGATCCCCAACAGCGCTCCCTCGCCCGCCGCGGGGCCCAGATCCAGGTCCGTGGCGAGCAGGTCGCCCGCCTCGCACACCGGGCCTGCCAACGTCCAGCGCCGCGACGGGATGTCGCCGCCGGGCGCGAGCAGCGTCACCGGATGGCGCGCGCCGTAGAGGAGCGGACGGATGAGCTCGGTCATGCCCGCATCGGCGACGAGGTGGCCTCGTGCCTGCACCCGGACGACGCGGGTGAGCAGCCAGCCCGCGGCCCCGACAATGCTGCGGCCCGGTTCGACGACAACCCGCTGCGAGCCGAGGCCCGGGCGGACGGCATCGGCCCAGGCGGTCGGCTCGCCGTCGAACCCGCCGCCGAGGTCGATCGTCCCGACGCCGTGGTCTTCCGCGAGCGAACGCAGCATGCCAGCGAGCCGGCCGAAGGGCTCCGCGTCACCGATGGCCGAGCCGATGTGCGCGCCAATTGACTCGAGCGCGACTCCGGCGGCCCGCACGCGATCCATGGCGGCCGGCAGCTCGTCGAGGGCGATACCGAACTTGGAGCTCGCCGCACCGGTCGCCAGGTGCGGGTGGGTGGCCGCGTCGACGCCGGGGTTGATCCGCAGTCCGATGCGTCCGCCGCGCACGCCCGCCCCCAGCAGTGCGTCGAGCGCGCCGAGCGACTCCGCGTTGACCAGCGCGCCCGTGCGCAACGCGTCGACGAGGTCGCCGTCGACCTGGCCGACGCCATTGACGACGATCCGCTCCGGGGCGATGCCCGCCCGTCTCGCGAGCGCCAGCTCGACCGGACCGACGACCTCGGCCCCGATCCCCTCGTCCGCGAGGCGGCGGAGCAGCGCCGGATCGGGGTTGGCCTTGACCGCGTACGCCACGAGCGAACGCGCCGGGAGGACTTCCACCCAGGCCCGGGCACGTTCGGCGGCCGAGTCGAGATCGGTGACGTACAGCGGCGTGCCCCACCGTTCAGCGGCCTCGACGAGAAGATCCGGCTTCATTCCTCCGGTTGGGATCGCAGCTCCTCGCCGATGCCGTCGACGAACATCTCGACGCCTCCGCATCGGCCGCAGACGTAGACGTCGAAGTGCTGCTTGTTGACGAAGAGCTCCCCGAGGTCGCCGAGGGCTCCCCAGCGCGTGCCGTGATGGAAGTCGCGGGTCCCGACGTATTCGAGCGGGAGCTGGCATCGGGCACAGACGATCGAGTCGGTCATGACTCTCATTGTGAGCCGACGGACGACTCGACGACGCGCCAGTGAAGCGGCTCCTCGAGCTCGTCCGCGCGACACGAGATGGCGCGGGGTGGGCCGAGGCGCTCGGATCGAAGCTCGAGCCGGTGGACGCGACCGTCGGCCGTCCGGAAGGTCGCCGATGCGTCGTCCGCCCCCTCCTCGGACTCGACCAGCTCGAGGTCGCCGAGGCCGTCGAGATCGAGCCTCCGTCGCAGCTCGAGCTCCGCCACCTGGGCCGATGCCGGCAGCATCGAGCGGCCACGCAGGTGCTCGAGGTCGAGCCGACCGTCGCGGTAGGCGGCGACGAGGCGCGGCGCGTCGTCCGGGGTCACCCGGCCGTAGACGATGCCGTCTGGCAAGCAGACGAGATTGCCGGCGAACCGATGGCCGCCGAGGTGCGTGCACTCCCAGGTGGCGTCGGCGTCGACAGCGTCCAGGGCCGCGAGCGTCGCTCGGCCGCGCAGCGCGCAGCACGCGTCGCGACGGCCGTTGGTGCAGACGAGGAAAATCGGATCGGAGTGTCGGATCGCCGAATGGCGTCGAGCGGCAGCGTCGGCCAGCTCCTCGAGCACGAGCTCGGCGAGATCGCGGATCGATGCGGACCGCGATCTCGCGTGTCACGGTGTCGACGAGGAAGGAACGCCGGACCGCATCGGCTCCTGGCGGACCCTCTCGGTGGCGCACGAGCAGCGGGCGTAGGCCGACGCGACTTCGCGTCGGCCTCGAATGCGGCGCCGAGGACGTCGCGCACGGCCCTCTCGCCCCAGTGACTGCGATCCTCGACCAGCAGCCAGCGGCGGCGCTCGTCGACGCTGCCGATCATCGGCTCGCCGAGCTCCTCGGCAGCGCCGAGCAGCGCATCGGTGCCTCGAGCGTCACTCGGCCTGGGCCGGGATTTCGCGCAGGGTCCTCACGGGAGAGAAGAGTACGGGCAGGAAGCCGAGGAACGTACCGATGGCCGAGATCCAGAGCGCGGCCTGGAGCCCGACGAGGTGCCGATGAGCCCGCCGATGAGCGCGCCGATCGGGATCGTGCCCCAGACGATGAGCCGCATCGTGGCGTTCATCCGGCCCAGCATGCGGTCAGGGGTGATTGCCTGTCGCAGGCCGACCTGGTTGACGTTGTACACGACCGCGGTGAAGCCGGCGATCATACCCTCAGCCACCAGGAACCAGAACGGGTCGTCAACCGGCGCCAGCGGGACGAGCACGAACGGCGACCGCCCGAGAGCAGCGCCGTCGCGACGATGATCGGCCCGACGCCGATGGACTTCGCCAGCCGGCCGCCGCTGAGGGCACCGACCAGCGACGCCGATGTTGCCGATGGCGAAGATGATGCCGATCGTCCCGGCCGACAGGCCGAGCACCTCGACGATGTAGAGCAGCATCACCACCTGGCCGATGTTGCCGAACAGGTTCAGCGGTGCCGGTGCAGGCGGCGATGTTGCGCAGGTACGGGCTGTCCCGAACATAGCCCAGGCCGGCCAGCGCCTCCTGCCACATGCTCGGGTCGGGCGCCATCGGTGGGTTCGTGGGGCGCCGGACCGGCCTCGGAGCGCCTGATGACGCCGATGAAGAGCGCGGCGCCGAGGTAGCTGATCGCGTCGAAGACGATGGCGATCGGCGCCCGGACCGCCTCGACCAGGAAGCCCGCCACGGTGGGGCCGATCGACCGACGAGCCCGCGCGCGACAGCTCGAGCTTCGAGTTGCCCTCGACCAGCTCGTCGCGCTCGACGATGCTCGGCAGGTACGACTGGTACGCCACGTCGAAGAAGACCTCGAGCGTCCCGGCCAGGAAGGAGACGACGTAGACCTGGAGCATCGTCAGCCAGCCGCCCACGAAGGCGATCGGGATCGAGGCAAGGATTGCGGCCCGGGCGATGTCGGCGCCGATCAGGATCGGCCGGCGTCGCATGCGGTCCACCCACACGCCGGCGGGCAGAGTGAAGAGGATCCACGGCAGGAAGCGGACGACGCCCAGGATTCCCATCTCGAGCGCGTCGGCGCCGAGCGTCAGGATGGCGACGAACGGCAGCGCCAGGCCCGTGACCTCGTCGCCGAACTGGCTGATCGTCTGCCCGGTCCAGAGCTTCATGAAGTCGCCCTGGCGCCAGAGGCTCGGGCGGCGGCGGTTCACCGGGGCTGTGCCAAGCTCCGACGGAGACGGCTCGGGAGACTCGCCCGTCTGCAACGACATCGGTCAGGGCTTCCGCCCGGACGCGGGGAGGGCCGTCGCCCAGTCGGGGACGTAGATGCCGGCGACAAGCCCGAAGGTCTCGCCCTCTCCCGGCGCGCCGTCGGTGAACTCGGCGGCAATCTCTCCGATCAGCCGGGCAAACCGCTGGGCACGCTCGGCCGGCATGCGAGCGCGCACGACGATCGACATTGACGCCTCGGCGCCCCCGCCGTCGGCACGTGCCTCGGCCAGCGCGGTGCGCAGGGGAAGATGGGCCAGCGCGACCTGATCGACACCGGGCGGCAGCTCGTCCGTCTGCGCGGGAAGGACGAATTGCCGCGCGGTGCGCACGTACCGCTTCTCGGTCACGCCACGCACCCGCCGGGTCTCCGCCATCCGGATCAGGCCGGCGCGCTCGAGCACCCGAACGTGGTGGCCGACGGTCCCCTTCGCCCTCCCGAGCGCCTGGGCCAGCTCCTGGTTGCTGGCCGGGCCCTCGAGCAGGTAGCCGAGGATGCGCCAGCGCGTCGCGTCGCCAAGGGCCTGGAGCTGGTCCGGCCGCGAGATGGTCATGGCGTCGCCCTTGGCCGGCGCGGGGCCATCGGCAATGGTCTGCGATTTCCGTTTGGTCGGCATATGCCGACCATTACAGCACGGGCGTCAACCCGGGGCGCACCTACCGAACGCGGGCCAGGGTGAGGCCGTCAGCGAGGGGCAGGATCACCTGCTCGACCCGCTCGTCGCCGGCGATCCGGTCGTTGATCGCGCGAATGGCCGTGACGTCGGCGTCGTCCTGCTCCGGATCGACGACGCGCCCGCTCCACAGGGTGTTGTCGAGCAGGATGAGCCCCCCGGGCCGGACGAGCCGCAGGCACTCGGTGTAGTACGCGTCGTAGCCGCCCTTGTCCGCGTCGATGAACGCGAGGTCGTACGTCCCGGTCTCGAGCGTGGCGAGCGTCTCGGTCGCCGGCGCGAGGCGCAGCTCGACACGGTCGGCGACGCCCGCATCTGCCCAGGCCTCCCGGGCGATGGCGGTCCACTCCTCGCTCACGTCGCAGCAGGTGATCGACCCGTCCGATGGCAGGGCAAGCGCCATCACCGTCGACGAGTACCCGGTGAACGTGCCGATCTCGAGGATGCGGCGAGCGCCGAGCACCTTGACGAGGAGCGCCATGAACGCTCCCTGCTCGGCGCCGATCTGCATGTTGGCCCCTGGCATCGGTGCCGTCCGTTCGCGGAGCCGGGCGAGGGCCGGGTGCTCGGCGACGCGCGCGTGGACGTAGGCCATCAGGTCATCGGTGAGCTCAAGGGTTCGTGCCATGTCCTCAGCGTACCGTCATCTACCGTGGGAGGAGCCACGTCTCGCGGAATTCGGACGCGTCGATGTCGGCGCCGTCGAGGTGGCGCAGCACGAAGTACTCCGTGTCGATCGCCCCGTCGGCGAGGTCGTCGGGAAGGTCGAGCAGCCAGCCCATGTCCTGGCGCTGGGTCTTGTGGCAGTCCATGCTCCGCCGCTTGGCGTCGACGTGGGCCGAGACGTCGACGCGGGTCGTGATCTCGGCCTCCGAGCGGCCGAAGGCGATCTCCTCCGCCTCCTCCGACTCGAGGGCCTCCCCGACCTGGGCCAGCGCCACGGCGTTGGCCGGGTAGAGCTCGTCCGGCGGGCGCACGTCGATCACCTCGTCGAGATCCCATGGCAGCGCGATGCCGCGCTCCTTCATGGCGCCCATGAGCGCGAACCAGCTCTCGCGGGCGAATGCGATCTCGTAGAAGCGCGAGACGGCCCAATCGGTACCGGCCGAAGCCGCGAACGCATCGCGCGCGATGCGCGCCGCGTTGATGTGATCGGGGTGGCCGTAGTTGCCGTTCTCGTCGTAGGTGACGATCGCCTCCGGGCGGGCCTCCCGCACGATCTCGATCAGCCGGTCGGCCGCGGCGTCCAGGTCCGCCTGCCAGAAGGCCTCGGGGTGGGCGTTCGCATCGGTCCCCATCATTCCCGAGTCGCGGTACCCGAGCAGATGCTGGCGAACGGCTCCCCCGCCGAGTGCGGCGACGGAGCAGGCGAGCTCGGCCGCGCGGATCTCCGCCAGGCGGGGGCGCGCCTCGGCCGCGTCCAGGGTCGGGTCGTGGATCTCGCCCTCCGCGCCGTCGGTGCAGGTCACGAGGTCGACGCGGACGCCCTCGGCCACGAGCCGGGCGATGGTGCCGCCGCTGGCCATGGACTCGTCGTCGGGGTGGGCGTGGACGAAGAGAACGCCTCCGCGTTCCGGCATGGGTGGGCGGACCTCGCTACGTGTCGTTGCCGAAGCCGATGGTAGCGAGTGCCAGCCGCGCGTCGCGCTCGCCGATGGCGGCCGCGCGGTCGATCTGGCCGAACTGGAGGGCGTTCAGGCGCCCGAGCCGCGGGGCGATGAGGAGGTCCGGCGGCTCGACCGTGACCGGCTCGGCCAGGCGCGCGGTGAGGAGTCCCAGGTACCGGCGCGCGGTCAGCGGATCATCCGCGGAGCCGATTCCGAGGCGGCCGGAGACCGCGCGGAGCACCCGCCCGCCAGCGCGACTGGCGAGGAACGCCGGCTTCGGGATGTCCACGAAGACGCCGACGACCGGCAGGTCCGGCGCCCAGGCGCGGGCCAGCGACACCGGGATGCCCTCCCACGGCCCCGCATCGGCCAGGACCCCTCCGCCGCTCCGTTGCGGTGGAAAGAACAGCGGCACCGCGATGCTCGCCGCCAGCGCATCGGCAAGGCGGCCGCCGGTGATGAGCCGCGGGCGCCCAGAGACGAGATCGAACGTCGTGACGCCGAGCGGGACGGGGAGCTCCTCGATGCGCGGGTCGCCCAGCTCCGCGACGAGGCGCTCGATCAGCGGGCGCGGGTCGAACAGGGCCAGCCTCGCGCGCTTGCCGACGAGCCGATACACCGGCAGTCGGCGCGCGGCGGCGAGCATCTGGTCCGCGCTGCGGCCCGCGGCGAGGCCGGCACCGACCACCGCACCCATGCTCGTCCCGACGATCCGGCTCGGCGTGAGGCGCAGCTCGGCGAGGACGCGGGCAACTCCGATGTGCGCGTAGCCGCGCGCGCCGCCACCGCCGAGCGCCAGCACGAAGCCCTCCGCCGAGCGGGTGGGGCGGCTCAGCCGGCGGCATGCTCCTCGCATTCGCACAGCTCGCGGAGCTTCGGGTAGGTGAAGAGCCCGGTGTCGTGGCCGTCCGCCCAGATCGGCGCGAGGGCATAGCGCCCGATCCAGCGCACCTCGTTCATCGTCGTCTGGCGCTCGTCGAGGACGGTCTCCAGGGTCACGACGCCGGGGAGGCTGCCCTCGCCGGCGCACAGGGCGCACGGGCAGGCGCGCCGCAGCGCCGGCCACGACCACTCGCCGAGGTGCCCGTCGTCCCAGCGGATCCGCATGCGGCGGGCGGTCTCGTCGAGCTCGACGCCGATGGGGTTGACGAACTCGGGCACGGCTAGGCGTCCTCCCAGCGGGGCATCGTGCCGCGCCACTCGGCGCCGAACGCCGCGCCGGTGTTCGTGATCTGCATCGGTGGGGCCTCGCTGTCGAGATCCCACAGGAACAGGTCCTGGAGGACGCCGCCGCCCGACGCCGACCGGCCGACGGTGAATACGATCCGGTCGCCGTTCGGCGACCAGCGGAGGTGGCTCACCAGCCCCGGCGCCGATATCGACTCCAGCTCGTTGCCGTTGAGGTTGCGGTAATGCAGCGTCGTGGTGGAGGCATCGTCCGCGACCTCGAGCACGATGGCGTGGGTGCCCTCCGGGTCTCGAAGGATCGGCAGCGGAGCATCGTCCAGCTCGCTCGCCTCGCCCGACTCGGGGTCGATCGTCCACGTGCTCGCTCCGAGCACCCACAGCCGGAGCGAGCCGTCGTGCATCCAGAAGAGGCGGATCGTCCCGCCCTCGTCGGTGAACTGGGCCTCCTGGAGCGCGGGCTCGCTGCCGATCTGGGGCCGCGCATAGCTGACGCTGGCGAGCTCGGACGACTCGCCGGATGCGAAGTCGACCGCCAGGATCGTGGCGGTGTCGTCGCCGCCATCGGGCGTCACGCGCACCGCGTACACCGTCGACGCATCGGGCCCGAACGTGAGCGTGGCCAGGTCCTCTCCGAGATTGCGCTTCGACTCGCCGATCTCGATCGAGACGAGAACGTCGGCGAGGAGCCCGGCTCCGACGGTGCCGTCGGGGGCCCACGCGAAGCGCCGCACGTCGATCGTCGGGTCCTGCGCCAGCACCATCGCCTCGTCCCCGGTGGTGAAGTCGTGCAGCAGCAGGTAGATCGGAGCGAGGGCCGCAGCGCGTCCCTGGTAGACCATCTCGAGCGGTCCGTACACCGGGGCAGGGACCGGGGTGGGAGTCGGAGCGGGCGCGACGCTTGCGCTGGGGGCCGACGACGCGACGCTGGGCACGGGCGTCGCCGACGCGGTCGGCACCGCGGCCGCCAGGCTGGCCGACGGTTGCGGGGTCTCGCCGCCGAGCGACCCGTCGCCCGCGAAGATGAGGGCGAGCAGGACGATCACCATCCCGGCCAGCAGCAGCACAAGCCCGATGAGCCACGGAACGGCCTGCTCGGCCGTCGAGCCCGGTTCGACCTCCGCCTCCGATTCCGGCTCGGCGCCGGCGACGGTGCGTGCCTCGCCGGCCTCGGGCTCGAGCTCAGCCTCCGGCTCCTTCGGCGTGACCGGGGGCGCTGTCCAGTCCGTCGGGAGGACGCGGGTCGACTCATCGGTCTCGAGGAACGGCGGTGGCCAGCCGCTCTCGGCCTCGGCCTCTGCCCCGGCCTCGAGCTCGATCTCCTCGGTCGGCGGCTCGGGCTCGGGTTCGCGCTCTGGTTCGGGCGCAGCGACCGGTGGCTCTTCGACGGGGGCCTCGGGCCGGCCCGCGGCCACCACGGCGGCGGCCAGTCCGGCGACTCCCCAACCGGCTCCCGCATCGTCGTCCTCCGCCTCGATCGTGGCCGGCTCGGCGGGCGGCTCCTCGTCGATCCGCTCGGGAGCGGCCCCTGGGTCGTCGATGACCCGCGCTGCGGCCGCCGCGGATGCGCCGACGTCGAGCCATCCGGCGGGCTCGGCAATCTCCTCGTCCGGCTCCGCGTCGTCCGGCTCCGCGTCGTCCGGCTCCGCATCGGGTGAGGCCTCTTCGCCCGGCTCGGAGTCTCCGAGATCGCGGGCCGGCCATTCGGGAAGCGGCTCTGCGAGCCAATCGGGAAGGACCGTCGCACCCGTGACGCCGGCGGCGGCCGCGGCCGCCCACGGAGGCCGGTCCGGCGCATCGGGCTCCCAGGTGCCCTCCGCATCATCAGCGGGAGCAGGCGCATCGAATGACGGCTCGTGCGGCTCGGGCTCGTACGGCACGCCCCGGTACGGCTCGGGCCGAGTGGCTGGCGGCTCGGCCTCGGGCAGCTCGGGCTCCGACAGCTCAGCCGCCGAGGACTCGATGTCGGCTGGCTCGGGAACAACCGGCTCGGACGCATAAGGCTCCGGTGCGGCCGGTTCAGGTGTGACGGGTTCAGGCTCGTAGGGCTCGGGCTCATACGGCTCCGGCGCGAGAGGCTCGGGCTCGTACGGCTCGGGCTCGTCGAAGGCAGGCGCGGCGGGCTGCTCGAGTGGCGCCGTTTCGACTGGCGCCGGTTCGAGGACCGGCGGATCGAGCGGCGCCGGTTCGTACGTGACGTCCGGCGCTCCGGCGCCCATGGCGGCGGCCTCCTCCTCCCAGGGCTCCGACCACAGGTCGTGGGAGCTCTCGGGCTCGGAGTAGTAGTCGTCGGGGGGTGGCGAGGGCGGCGGCCATACGTCCCAGCCCGGCTCGCTGGAACTCGACTCGCCCCAGGGATCAGTCGGCGCCCGCGGCTCAGCCGACTGGGCGTTGTCGGGGGGCGACTCGCGGTCCTGGGCGGCGGAATCGCGGTCGTCAGGATCCGGGGACGACGGCCGATCCCAGGGTCCGCTCACCTGCGGCCCCCGTGGGATATGCGGCTCACGCGGGCGATCATAGCGAACGGCGGGCCAGCAGGCCCGCCGTGATCATGGCGCCGTCCAGCCAGGCGTATCTTCAGTCGGACGCCGCCCACATCACGATTCCGGCAACGAACACGCCCGCCACGAGGCCGATGAAGGCGGCGGTGCCCTCGGGCCCGTGCCCGGCAACCGTGGGAAGGGCCGTGTTGATGACCGGCAGGCCGATCATCATGTACGCGAGCCAGATCACGGACGCGACGCCCGCGATGACGGCCCTGCGACTGCGGTTTCGAACCATGGCTCCCGATCCTATCAGACGCCGTTTCAGCCGATCGCGGCGAGGCGAGCGCGCTCCGGCACACGGTGGAAGAGCGCGGGATCGGCTCGGCCGTCGAGCATCCGCAGCTTCGCTGCCGCGGGGAGGCCGATCGTCACCTCGTGCCCGTCCGCGCCGTTATCGGCGATGCGGCGCAGCGTCATCGTTCCGATGTGGTCGGCCACGTCGAGGACCGCGAAGATGCTCCCCGGACGCACGCCGTTCTCCTGCAGGAAGGTGAGGAGCCGCGCGTCCTCCTCGGCCTCCTCGGTGACGCGGAGAATCGTCACCTCGTGGCCCGCCTCGGCGTCGGACAGCGGCAGCCCGGCCGGGCGGTCGGGAGTACGGCCGCCTCGGGGAATCGGGTTGCCGTGCGGGCACGTCGGCGGATGCCCGAGGAGATCGTCGATCCGATCGGTGACCCGATCGCTCAGCGCGTGCTGAAGGTGGTGCGCCTCCTCGTCCGCCTCCGCCCAGCCCAAGCCGACGACCTCGGTGAGGAGCCACTCCGAGAGCGCGTGACGCCGGAAGGTGCGCTCGGCGGCCTCGCGGCCCGCGGTGGTGAGGTTGAGCTGGCGCGTATCGGCGTCGACGCTCAAGAGCGACTCGCGGACGAGCCGCGTCACCATCTCGCTGACGGTCGCCGCGCTCACGCCCAGGCGCTCGGCGAGGCGTGCCGCGATGACGGGGCTGCCCTCGCCATGCATGTAGCGAATCGTCATGAGGTACTCGGCGGCCGCCTCGGTCGGCTCGGCCAGCCCGCCGGTGTGCTGCGCCATGGTTGGATTCTAGAGGGCTCCTCCGGCGGCCGGCGGCGCGGTACGGTCGACTCCCCCGTCGCCTACGGGCTGTCGGGCCAGGTAGTCCTCCGCCAGCAGGATGCTCGACGCCAGCGCCCGCTCGACGGTGGTCAGCAGGTCCGACATCGAGCTCATCTCCTCGAGCTGCTCCTTGAGGAACCAGGCGAGGAACTGCTCGCCCACGAGGTCGCCCTCCTCGCGGGCCAGGTGCGCGAGGTGCTCGATCTGATCGGTCACTGTCCGCTCCTGCGCGAGCGCGAGCCGGACGGGCTCGAGGTGGTCGGCAAATTCGGTCTTCGGCGCGGCGACGGCCGGGACGGTGACCGGCTTCTGGGCGTCCAGCAGGTACTGCACGATGATCATCGCGTGGTTGCGCTCCTCGACCGCCTGCCGGTAGAAGTGCGCCGCGAGCTGCGGGAGCGTGTCGCCGTCGTAGAACGCGGCGATGGCGATGTACTGCTGGCTGGCTGCGAACTCGTTGGCCAGCTGCTCGTTGAGTGCATCGGTGAACTTCGACATCGGGGCCTCCGGCGGGGCGCTGAGTGGGCTGATGGTAGCGCCGCGGCGTGCTCACCGGTGCCGCGGAGTGCTAGTGTCACGCCAGCCAGAGCCACCTCGCTCCGGCCGGGCAACGCACGGCAACCGCGACGAGGGACTCTCCAGGAGGTACGGATTCATGCGATGGTCCCTCGCGATCATGGCGGCGCTCCTCGTGCTCGTGGTCGCCGCATGCGGAGGCCAGCCGGCGTCGTCCAGCGGCAACGGAGACGGGGGTGACGGGGGCGACGGCGGATCCAGCACGGCTCCCGCTGCCAGCCAGGACGACGGTGGCGGTGGTGGTGACGACGGCGGTGGTGGCGGAGGCGGCGGTGATACCGAGGCCGCCTATGAGCGGCTCACCCCACCCAACTCCGAGGAAGTGACGAAGACGACGTCCGGTGGGGTGATCTTCGCTGCCTTCACCACGTCCGATTCGATGGACAGCCTGACGTCGTTCTACGAGGACGCGTTCGACGACCTCGGCCTGCAGGTCGTCACCACGACCGAGGCGGCGGAAGGGATCTCCTGGTTCGTGGGGACCGATGAGAATGCCAGCGAATTCGGTGGCGTCATCACGGTCATCCCCGATACCGCCGGTGGATCGGGGAGCCAGGTCTCCATCCAGATCGGCGCCACGAACCAGTAACGGCGGCCCCCGAGGTGGGCGGCAACGCACAAGGAGCTCCCCACAAAGTGTGGGGAGTTCCCTCTTTCACCGGCCACGGCCCGCGGATCACGATGATCACGTCAGACCCGCCGACCGTGGTACCGAGGAGAGAGACCCATGCGAACCGTCCGAGCCGCGGCCGTCATGCTGCTGGTGACCGTGGTCACTGCGTGCGCCGGAACGTCGACGGGTAGTCCTGCCGCCAGCGCCGAGGGCAGCAGTGCCCCGCAACGATCTTCCGCCGAGCCCTCCGGACCTTCGACTGGTGCGGCACCTTCGGACGGCGCTGCACCTTCGGACGGCGGCACCGCGGTCGGCGATGACTGTGACGAGCGACAGAGCGAGGCGCGCGACGCCGCGACGACGCTCTCGCTGACGTGGGAATCGATCAACTACCAGGTCCTCGACGACGCCAGCTGGGCGGACCAGGTCGCCCAGGATTGGGTGAACGCCGTCGACTATCGGGCGGCGGCCGAACTGCTCCAGGATCTGCCGGACTACGACGACGACTCCGACAGGGGCGTATGGAGCACGTATGCCGCCGACGCCCTCGCGCTCGCGGCGCTGCTGGACCAGGCCGACGCTTCGGGCACTCCGTTCGCGGACGGCATCGGCGAGCAGATCCGCGATGACGCGACGCAGCTGCAGTACGACGCGGGGACGCTGGTCCACTTCACGGTCGACCACATGTGCGACGACCCCGCCGACGACCTCCCCGCTGCCGGGGTGGACGAGATCGTCGTCCTCCTCGTACCGCCGAGCTCGACCGAGGCGAACCGCATCACGAGCCCGACGTACTCGACCTTCGAATACGAGTCGACCGAGTCGATCGACGCGCTCCGATCGTTCTACGAGCGCGCCTTCGCCGGTGCGGGCTGGGAGGTGTTCTGGACCGATACCTACCGCGAGAGCGGGACGTACTGGGACATCAACCTCCCCGACGGGCGCCGGCTGACCGTCAGCGTCAACCCGGCCGAGTCAGGCTCGGGGACGACGGCCGAGATCGACTTCTACGGGGAGTAGCGCCTCACCGCCAGCCTCGCTCTCGACGAGCGTGTAGGTGCCGGCGTTGACGGCGAGCGTCGTGGCCGTGTAGTTGAACTGGTCGGCGGGATTCTGGACGGCGGCGCCGAAGACGAGGCTGCCGGCACGTGGTCGTGATGCCGAAGGTCGGCACCGGTGGCCGTGCCGCCGTTGTCGTTGACGATGCGCTTGATGACGGTGAGCTGGGCCGGCCTGGTCGTTGTTGGTGATCTCGCAGGTCGCGCGACTGTCGCCGATTGGCGAGGGCCACCGAGCCGGCGTTGAACGTGCCCGTCACGGCACCCGTGCCGGTGCACGTCCAGGTGCCCTCGGTGTAGCCGCTCACGTCGCTCTCGACGAGCGTGTAGGTGCCGGCGTTGACGGTGAGCGTCGTGGCCGTGTAGGTTGAACTGGTTGGCGGGGCTCTGGCACGGCGGCGCCGAAGACGAGGCTGCCGGCCGTGCTGGTGATGCCGAAGGTCGACACCGTGGCCGTGCCGCCGTTGTCGTTGACGATGCGCTTGATGACACGCTCTGCTTCTCGATGTCGAGCGAAGCCTGGGTGTTCGTGAACGTGCAGGTCGGGGTGTCGCTGGCGTCGATGACCGCCCGCACGGTGGTGTCGCCCGGGTCGAAGCCGGCGCTGGCGCCCTGGGCGAAGGAGCCGCCGCTGCCGGTGCCGATGGTGATGACGGCGCCGTTGGCGGCGCAGGCGATGTTGGTGAGCGTCCAGCCGGACTCGGGCGTCTCCTGGACGTACTTGGTCCCGAACTGGGGCGCGGTGAAGGCGAACGGGCGCGTTGGTCGTGGGGTTGGCGGCCGCGGTGTCGCGGGTGAACGTGGCCGGGAGGCCGGCGCCGCTGCCGCTGAAGTCGAAGGTCGCGGTGCCGCCCACGCTCTGCTTCTCGATGTCGAGCGAGGCCCCGCAGCGTGCGAGCGCGATCTCGCGGAGCGCGTCGGCCAGCTCAGCGGGCGTCCCGATGATGTAGTCGTCGTCGAGCGCGCTGGGCTGGTTGGTCAGCGGACCGCTGATGCCGATGAGGCCGGTGATGGAGATGGAACCCGCCGCTCCGGCAGCCACGGTGATCGACCACGTGGAGTCATTCGCTCTTGAGCAGGTTCGAAGAGGTCACGGCCTGGGTGAAGTCGTGCCAGTTGACCTCGGAGCTCGACGTGTTCGTCGGTGTTGTTCAGCGTGGGGTTGCCGTCCGTGACCATGACGACGAGGTCGGGAGCCGGGTCGAACGGTGTCATCGCACCGTCGAAGAGGCCGGCATCCCAGTTGGTGCCGCCGCCCAGTGTTGTTGTAGACGTCTGCGATCGCGTTCGAGAGTCAGTCGCCGCCGATGGACGCGCTCGAGGACGCTGATGTAGCTCGCCATCGAGGCGAGGTCTCCGAGCCCGCCGCGAAGGACACGATCCCGATGTCGGTGTTGGTGCCCACGAGGTCGTTGACGAAGCCGGTGCACGGCGTTCTCGTAGGCGGCCGGCGCCGTTGCTCTGGATCGATCCGGATCGATCGAGGACGAGGACGATGCGGAAGAGGTCCTGCACAGGTGACGTCGCCGATGGACGGGTTCGTGCGGCGGTCGGCGAAGAAGTCGTCCGTGCTCTTGATCGTCGCTGGCGCGGCCGTCCACGAAGATCGGGAAGCCGTTTGTGATAGTCGGGACCGGGGACGCTGAGGTTTGCGCCGGGTCTCCGTTCCGGTACGGCCGCGTAGGGCACCGCTGGGTTCGCCGCTGAGCTCGAGCCGGACCCCAGTCGAGGATGGCGTTCCAGGCGCCACCGGCGGGCGGAGACACCTCCAGGACCCAGTAGGCACCCTCGGCCAAGTCCGGTGAAGCTCGCAGGCTCCGTGCGGCCGCCGTCGACGCACGGTCATCGAACGCCGCTCGCCGTGGCGCCCGGGGCGCACCGGGCTCGAAGTTGCCGTCGCCGTGGTCTGCGCCAGAGGCCCATCGTCGCGCCCTGACAGCGGCTGGTTCGTGCTCATCGGCCGCGCGATCGCCCACCTTGCGAGCCGTGATCGTGCTGCCCGCGCGAGCTTCTGCGAGTCTGGCTGTTGGCGACGCGTGCAGTCGGCCCAGCCCGGGTTCGTGCACGACTTCCGCGTCGACCGTGCTCGACGAAGCCCGACGAATGGAGTTGTCGTCTGAGTCGAAGATGGTGGCGCCCACGGATTCGCACGCGAAGCCCGTGACTCGCCCAGCTTCGCCGGGGCGGAGCCGGTGCGCCGTTCCGGGGGCGGTGCAGCGTCCCGACCTCGATGACGCGGTAGTGGCGGTCGGCGATCGAGGTTGGCCCACGTGAACGACTGCCCGTCGCTCGAGCGTCTCCGGTGTGATCGCCGTGCCGGGAAGGGTGGGGCCGATCCTCGACGACCCAATCCACCCACTGGCGCGGGTTCTGGGGCGTGCATCCCGTGGTGCCGGTCGTCTCGGTGCATTCCTCGAGGAAGAAGTTGAAGGTCGCAGTGGGGTCAGCGGGGGCGCGGAGGGTGATCGTGAGGCTCCAGTCGTCCCGGCGATGCCCGGGCCGCCCGGATCCCGATGGCTAGTCCTCGGCGGTGCCGGACTGGTCGCGGATGGTGTTGACCACGTTCTCGTCGGCGAGGGTGGTGACGTCACCCAGGTCGCGCTGCTCGGCGATGTCGCGCAGCAGGCGTCGCATGATCTTGCCCGATCGCGTCTTCGGCAGGTCCGGCGTGAACATGATCTGCTTGGGACGCGCGAACTTGCCGATCATCTCGGCCACGTGTTCCCGGAGGTCGGCGGCCAGCTGATCGGACGCCTCGTGGCCGACGCGCAGGATCACGTAGCTGAAGATCGCCTGCCCGGTGATCGGGTCACTGCGGCCGACGACCGCCGCCTCGGCGACCGCGGCGTGGGACACGAGGGCGGACTCCACCTCGGTCGTCGAGATGCGGTGGCCGGACACGTTCATGACGTCGTCGACCCGACCGAGGAGCCAGTAGTAGCCCTCGTCGTCGCGCTTGCAGCCGTCGCCGGGGAAGTAGCGCCCGGGATAGCGCGACCAGTAGGTCTGCTCGTAGCGCTCCGGGTCGCCGTAGATGCCGCGCAGCATGGCCGGCCACGGGCGCTCGAGGACGAGATAGCCGCCGCGACCGAGCGGCACCGAGGTGCCGGCCTCGTCGACGACGTCGGCCACGACGCCGGGGAAGGGAACGTGGCGCTCCCGGGCTTCAGCGTCGTGATCCCCGGCAGCGGCGTGATCATGATCATGCCGGTCTCGGTCTGCCACCACGTGTCGACCACCGGGCAGCGCTCGCCACCGATGTACTTCCAGTACCACGCCCACGCCTCGGGGTTGATCGGCTCGCCGACGCTGCCGAGCAGGCGGAGCGACGACAGGTCGTCGCGCGCGAACTCCTCGGCGCCGTACTTCATGAGCGCCCGGATGGCGGTCGGCGCGGTGTAGAGGATCGTGGCGCGGTACTTCGCCGCGACCTGGGCCCATCGGTCCTTGTCGGGGAAGTCGATGGCGCCCTCGTAGATGACCCCGGTCGTCGCATTGGCCAGCGGACCGTAGACGATGTAGCTGTGCCCGGTTACCCAGCCGATGTCGGCCATGCACCAGTAGATGTCGGTCTCGGGATGGAGGTCGAAGATGAGCCGATGCGTCGCGCTGACCCCGGCGAGGTAGCCGCCGGTGGTGTGCATGATCCCCTTCGGCTTGGCCGTGGTGCCCGAGGTGTAGAGGAGGTACAGCAGGTCCTCGGCGTCCATCGGCTCCGGGTCGGCATCCGTGGGCTGGTCCGCGACCAGCTCGTGATACCAGTGATCCCGGTCCGGGTACCAGTGCACGTCGTCCGCGGTGCGCTTCACGACGACGCAGTGCCGCACCGATGACGTGCGCTGGATGGCCTCGTCGGCGTTGCGCTTGAGCGGCACGGTCGCGCCCTTGCGGTAGCCGCCGTCGGCGGTGATGAGCACGCTGCACTCCGCGTCATCGATGCGTCCGGCGAGCGCATCGGCGCTGAAGCCGCCGAACACGATCGAGTGCGGCGCCCCGATGCGGGTGCAGGCGAGCATGGCAATCGGGAGCTCGGGGATCATCGGCATGTAGATGGCGACGCGGTCGCCCTTCTTCACGCCGAGGGAGCGCAGGGCGTTCGTGAAGCGGCAGACCTCGGCGAGGAGCTCGGCGTACGTGATCGTCCGCGAGTCGCCCGGCTCGCCCTCCCAGTAGTAGGCGACACGGTCGCCCAGCCCCGCGGCGACATGGCGGTCGAGGCAGTTGACGCTCACGTTGAGCTTGCCCCCGATGAACCACTTCGTGTAGGGCGGCTCCCAGGTGTAGAGATCTGCCCAGGGCTCCATCCAGTCGAGCCGGTTGCCCTCCTCGGTCCAGAAGGCGCGGAATCCGTCCTCGGAGGCGGTCCGTTCGTAGATCGAGCCATCGGCCAGGATTGCGCTGTCGACGAAGTCGGTCGACGGCGGGAAGGTGCGGTCCTCGCGCAGGAGGTTCTCGATCGCCTCGGTTCCAGCGGAGAGCTCGTCAGTCGTCATTCGCCGATTCTAGGGCGTGGGGCCAGCGGCCCTGCGGTTCAGCGCCCCTGCGGCCCGGGTCGCGGCGATGTGACGGAAGGTCACGCATCGGCCAGGCAGGCGAGTCTGGCCCCCACGGCGTTTGACGGAGCCTCATGCAACGGCCACCCGAGGGGCTCGGGAGCTGGCTTCAGCGTCCGCCGCGTGAGGCTGCTGCAGAAAACCGACAACGGGGACGGCCGCTCCGGGCGAATTCTGGGCCATGTTGGCCGTTAGATGACGCTCCCTCACACGAGACGCCAACTCGGCCGGCTGCTTGGCTGGGTTGTGACGCCGCGTCAAATTCCGCACGCTGTCGGGGAAGGGGCGCTGGCCCCGACGGGCCGGGTAGCATCACGAGCCGATGCCCCCATTCCTCGCTGTCATCGGAGTCGCCTTCGCTGCCATCTTCATCGCCGAGTTCGGCGACAAGAGCCAGCTCCTGGTTCTCGCCTTCGCGACGCGGTCCGCCGCGCTGCCGGTCATCGTCGGGCTGGTCGTCGCGGCCGCCGTGGTGCAGGGCGCGTCGGTCCTCGTGGGCGCGTGGCTCGGCGCCGCGCTGCCAGAGGTGCCCCTGACGATCGTCGCCGGGCTCGCGTTCCTGGCTGTCGCGGCGTGGACCTTCCTGGGCGATGACGACGATGTCGAGGAGGAGGCCGGGGTGGTCGAGGCCTCGAAGGACCGGAGCCGCCCCTGGATCGGCACGGCGGCCGTGGTGGCGGGGACGTTCATCGTCGGCGAGCTTGGTGACAAGACGATGCTCGCCACGTTCGCCCTGGCGGCGCGGCAGGACCCGCTCGCCGTCTGGATCGGCGCCACCGCCGGGATGGTTGCGGCGAACCTCGTGGCGGTGGCGGTGGGCCGCGGTGTCGGCTCGCGCCTGGCACCACGCGCGGTCCGCATCGGCTCCGCGGCGCTCTTCGCGCTGGCGGGAGTCGTGGTGCTCGGCAGCCTGGTCGTGGCCTAGGCGGGCTTGTCCTCGCGCACGGCGACGAGCAGCGCGGCCGCTGCCACGTACGAGACCGCCATCACCCCGAACGCGACCCCGAACCCGAAGGCGGCCACCACCGAGCCGATGACGAAGGCCCAGAACGCGCCGATGCCGAAGGCGAAGGTGAAGTACACCGAGAAGGCCACGTCGCGCAGCGGTCCCGTCGCGCGATCGGCAAGGTACGCCTGGAGAACGGGTGACTCGCTGAAGACCGCGGTCCCGAACGGGAGCAGCAGCGGGATGAGGAGGGCCAGGTTGGCGCCCGCGGCCACGAAGGCCACGATCCCGACCGCCGAGAGCAGGTAGTAGACGACGAGGACGGGGCGACGCCCGAATCGGTCCGACAGGGTCCCGGCCAGGATGGGGCCGACCACCGCGCCGACGAGCAGCAGGCCGTAGAGCAGGTTGACGGTTGCCGGGTCGAGCCCGAGCGGGCCGGCCAGGTAGAGGACCATGAACGGCGCGACGATGTCGAGGCCGCGTCCCCCGGCCGCGATCAGCGCGGCGCCCAGGATGAGGCGCAGGTCGCGCCGGCCGACCACGATCCGCATCTGCTCGAGCACCGAGCCCGACTCGCGCGCGGCCTTGCGGTAAGCCGCGTGGTCCTCCCGCACGAGGAACAGGATCAGCGTGCCCATCACCAGCGCCGGGATCCCGAAGATGGCGAGCGTGGCCTGCCAGCCAACCGAGAGAAGCAGCGCCCCGCCGATGAACGGAACGAGGACCGTCCCGATGTTGCCGCCGGCGATGTGAACGCTGATGGCGTAGCCGCGTCGCTCCGGCGGATAGAGGTCGGACAGCAGCGCGTTGCCTACCGGGTGCTGCGGGCTGGCGCCGACGCGGCTGACGCTGATCGCACCCAGCAGCTGGCCGATCGACTGGGCGAAGCCCCCCAGCAGGAGGGCGGTGCCGAAGATGAGCTGGCCGCCACCGAGGAGGAGCGGGCGCGCGACGAGGCGGGTGAGGAAGCCGTAGGCCAGCTGCATCGTGCCGCCTACCGCAGTCGTGATGGCGATGAAGAGGCCGATGTCGCGCTCGGTCAGGCCGAACTCGACGATGACGATGGCGTACACGAGCGGCAGGAGCGCCGAGAGGGCGTGGATGACCGCGTGGGCGCTCGACACCAGGCCGAGCGTCAGTCCGGGGCGACCCTGACTGGTAGCATCGGGTGCGATGCCCACCTCAGCCGCACCTCGTCGATCGACTGCCCCGCCCTCGACGCCAAGGAAGCCTGCGGCGGCCGAGAGCCTCGAGGCCAGCCTCATCGCCACGGTCGCGCCCCTCATGCGCCATCTCGTCGCGCACGCCCGAAAGCGACGCGCGTGGAACGACCTCACCTACCAGCAGTACAACGTGCTGCGCCTGGTCGACACGCTGGGTGAGCAGCCGCAGGCCGAGGTGGCGCGGCGGCTCATGGTCACGGCGCCGGTCGTCACGCGGCTGGCCAGCACGCTCGCCGAAGCCGGGCTCGTCGAACGCCGGCCGGACCCGGGTGATCGTCGAGCCGTGCTCCTGTGGCTGACGCCGCGCGGCCGGAGGCGAGCCCGTGCCATGCGCCGCGACCTGCTCGAGGCCGCGCGCGAGCTGCTGGAGCCGATTCCGGCCTCGCGCCGCAAGGCGGTGGCCAGGGCGCTGGAGGAGCTCCAGGTCCTCGTGCCCTCGCATTCAGCGCGCCGCTGAGCCGCCGGACGTGGCGGTCGCCGGCGCGGGCGTCCCTGCTGTCCGGCGCGACCCGGCGCCGTCGAGCGTCGTCACACCAAGCGGGCCGCGCTTCGCGGCGCGGCGCAGACCGTACGCCGTGACGGACAGAACGACCCCGGACGATAGGGCCGCGACGAGGAATGCCGTCGGAGCGCCGCGGGCCTCCGCCACGGCGCCGGCGAAGAGTCCGCCGATCGGCGCCGATCCCGCGAAGACCGTCACGTACAGGCTCATGACACGGCCCCGCAGCTCGTCTGAGACGTTGGCCTGCACGGTGGCGTTGATCGTGTTGATCATCAGCATGCTGGCGTAGCCGGCGGCCAGGATCAGCGCCGCGGCGACGACGACCTCGCGAGTGAACCCGAGGCCAACGAGCAGCAGCGCGAAGACGGTCCCGCCGCCGAGCATGAGCGGGATGGCGCGCCGGCGGCGCATGTACGCCAGCGTCAGCGACCCGCCCAGCGCCCCGACACCGAGGGCCGCAAACAGCGCGCCGTAGCCCTCCGCGCCGAGATGCAGCGTGTCGCGGGCGAAGATCGGAAGGAGGATCTGGAAGTTGAATCCGAAGGCACCGATGCCGCCCAGCAGCACGCAGGCACCATCGCACGAGGGGGGTTCGAACCGCGTACCCGATCCCCTCGCGCAGGCTGTCGAGCACCGGCGGATGTCGCTCGGGACGCGTCATGCGACGAATCTCGCGCGGGTTCATGCGTGCGAGCGCCACGAGGACCGCCGCGTAGGTCACCGTGTTCAACGCCCAGGTTCACCGCCACGCCGGCCGTCGCCGAGCCGGTGCTGGCGGTCCCGGCGGCGATGATGACCCCGGCCAGCGCCGGCCCCACGACGCGGGCGGAGTTGAACGCCATCGAGTTCAGGGCGATCGCGTTGGCCAGCAGGCGGCGCGGAACGAGGTCTGAGGCGAGCGACTGGCGGATCGGCATGTCGACCGCGTTGACGAGGCCGAGCCACAGCGCCATCACCATGACCATCGGGATCTGGACGACGCCCGACGCGGTCAGGCCGAAGAGCACGAGGGCCTGGCCGGCCGCAGCGACCTGCGTGAGCATGAGGGCCCGACGCTTGTCGACGCGATCGGCGAAGGACGCCGCCGAACGGCGCGAGCAGCATCGACGGGCCGAACTGGAGCACGGCGACGATGCCCGAGCTGGATCGGCGTGCCGCCCAGGGCGAGGACCAGCCAGGGGAGGCTGACCTGCTGCATCCAGGTGCCCACCAGGCTCACGACCTGGCCGCTCCAGTAGAGCCGATAGTTGCGCACGCCGAGCGACTCGAAGCCGCGCCGCAGCCCGCGCGCGGCGGCCGAGCCCGCGACGGGGCGCTCGCCGGGTGTCGGATCGGAAGCCTGCACGCTCACCTGCGCATCGGTGGGGTCGTTGCCCATGCTAACCACCACCCGCGACCGGCGTCACGCGGTGGCGGGTGCCCTTGAGGCTCGGCGTACGGCTGCGGCGCTCCCGGTCGGAGCCCGCACGGCGCGCAGCTGCCACGCGACCAGCACCAGCACGACGCCGCCGAGGGCCGCGCCGACGCTCAGGGCGACCGGGGCGCCGAAGGCCTGCGCCAACGCTCCGGCGATGAGTCCGCCGATCGGCGCCGTTCCGGCGAAGACGGTGACGTACAGCGACATCACCCGGCCACGCAGCGCGTCCGGGACGCTGTTCTGGATCGTGACGTTGATCGTGTTGACCATCAGCATCGACGTGAGCCCGATGCCCGACGACGAGCGCGACGCGCCAGCGGAGGCGTGCGCACGAACCCGAGCGCGAACGCGAGGATCAGGAAGGTCGCGCCGCCGCCGATGATGAGGCCCACGCATCGGTCGCCGATGCGCCATGAAGGCCAGCGCCAGCGAGCCGACGAGCGCGCCGAGGCCCATCGCGGCGTACATCGCGCCGTAGCCTCCGGAGTCCATGCCGAGCGCGTCGCGCGCGAAGAGCGGCAGCAGGGTCTGGAAGTTCATCGCCAGCGCGGCGGTCCCGCCCAGCAGGACGAGCGGCCACAGCACCGACGGGGTGCGAGCGCGCGTAGCGCAGCCCCTCGGCCAGGCTGGTGCGGATGGACGGGAAGACGTCGGGCGCGGGCAGCGGCGTGCAGGCGCGTCGGGTCGATCAGGAGCAGGCCGATCAGCACCGACAGGTAGCTCACCGCGTTGATGCCGAAGTTCGCGGCAACCCCGAACACGGCGATCGTCACGCCGGCGATCGCTGGACCGATGACGCGCGACAGGTTGAACGACGTCGAGCTCAGCGCGATCGCGTTGACGAGGTCCTCGCGCGGCACGAGCTCGGCGACGAACGACTGGCGCATCGGCATCTCGATGGCGCTCGACGATGCCGGCCACCAGGGCCAGGGCGAAGACCTGCCAGATCTCGATGACGCCCGCTCAAGGCGAGCACGAACAGCGTCGTCGCCTGGAGCATCGCCATGCCGTTGACGACGAGCAGGGTCCGCGCTTGTCGAGCCGATCGGCGAGGACGCCACCGAGTGGACGCGATGAACATCGACGGGCCGAAGAGGAAGGCCATCACCAGCCCCAGCTGGAGCGGCGATCCGCCGAGGTCGAGCACGAGCCACGGCAGCGCGACCGACTGCATCCAGGCGCCGACCAGGCTGCCGATCTGGCCGAACCAGTAGCGCCGGTAGTTGGGATGGCGCATCGCGGCGAATCCGCGAGCGAGACCGGCGCGGCGCGGAACATCGCCCAACGCAAGCGGATGCCGGGCGGAGCGGCCGATGAGCGGAACCGCGCCGACGACGCGACGCGGCAGGCTGGAGATCGTCATTCGTTAGCAATGTTAACAAGTTTTCGGACGACTCGGACAACCATCGGAGTTGCGCGGATCGGCCGTTCCCGGGCGTCCGCGGATCGCGGCATCATGGGGGCCACGAGACGCGTCTTGCGACAGGCCCGCGTGATCCCGACCAGGGGTCCCGACCGCGGGACGACCCTCCGGCCCGCGGTCTCGCGCTCCCCATCGCGCCGTCTGCCTGACGCTCGTCGTGCCTCCTGGTGCCCCGGACCTCGTCGCTTGCGCCCGCCCGCCCGAGACGCCACGCCGAGCCGCCGCGCGGGCGGCCGCACGCACGCCGCGATCGTCTTCGGCCGGGCTCGCCGCGACGCGCTCTTCGATTCCCCGCCGCCCTCGATGCGGCCCGCACGACCGCCGGGGCGGAGCACGCCACGTTCGCGGTGGTTCGTGATGGGCGCGTGGTGTGGACCGGCGGGAGCGGCGAGCGCGGACGGCGCGCGCAGCTGACTCGACGATCGTCATCGGCAGCGTGACGAAGACGTTCGTCGCCGCCACGATCCTCGCGCTGGTCGACGAGGGCCGCCTCGACCTCGACGACACCATCGGCGAGCTGCTGCCCGAGCACCCGACGTCCCGGGCATCGGTCACGGTCCGCCAGCTGCTCGACCACACCAGCGGCGCTCGCCGACGTGTTCAACAACGATCACCGAGCGGGCGCTCGAGGACGAGCCCGGACCGAGCGTGGACGACCGCGTCGCCTTCTCGGAACCATCCAGCGCGCCGTGGCACCCACCCGGGGAGAGGTGGGCGTACGCGAACGCGAACTACTTCCTGCTCGGGCTCATCGTCGAGCGGGTCACCGGCGATCGACCTGCAGGACGAGCTGGAGCGGCGCTTCTGCTGCCGCTGCGACCTGGCCGACGACCCGACCTGCTCACCGCCTGACGATCCGGCAGCCGCTCGACCCGCCGCGTGGGCCACCGTCTTCTGGGCGTCGGGAGCGATGCGGTCATCGGCGCGCCGACCTCGCCCGCTGGGGCGACGCGCTCTACGCCGGGCGACGTCCTCGGCGACGACGTCCGCGCCGCAGATGCTCTACGTTCAACGCCAGCGACTACGGGCTCGGCGCGCAGCGGCTCGAGCGGTGCCGGACGGGTCGGCGTCGGCCACTACCGGGCTCCTAGACCGTATGACCGACCCTGCTGCTGTACCTGCCCGACGACGACGTGACGATCGCGCTGCTCGTGGATCGCCCCGACGCTCCGCTGGGCGCCATGCTCACCGCGCCGGCCGCCGGGCGGCGGACCGTCGCTCCTCGAGCTGGCGACCGAGGCCTGAAGGCGTCGGTCCACCGAAGAGGATGTCGCGGATGACCGGCATCGGCGGGGTGCCGTGGCTGATCACCGACTCGAGGAAGGGACGCCAGGCGAAGTCGTCGCCGTCGCGGCGCCGGGCCTCGCGCTCGAGCTCGGTCATCTCGACGCAGCCGAGGAAGTACGAGCACAGCTGCGTCGCTCGACAGGCGCGCGCGGCTCCACTTCTCCGCGTGCCTCGGACTGCTCCTGGAAGCCGCCGTCGACCATGAGTGCCATCGCCTCGGCCTCGGTCATCGAGCCGGTGTGGATGCGGATGTCCATGAGCGTGTTCGTGCAGGCGCGGAGGAAGTACTTCCAGTGCGCGAGCATCAGCGCGGGATCACCGTCCGCGTAGCCGGCGTCCATCATCACCTGCGTCACGTACACCGCCCAGCCCTCGACGAAGACGCCGGAGCCGAAGACGGCACGGGCCAGCGAGTCGCATCGGTTCGACCAGGCCAGCTGGAGGTAGTGGCCGGGCGTGGCCTCGTGGATGGTCAGGACCTTGCAGGGAGCGGCCGTTGTTCTCGCGCAGCATCGACTCGACCTGCTCGTCGGTCCACGACGTCGGGCGGCGGGGTGATCGCGAAGAAGCTGTCGAGGCCCTTGTCGAGCGGGCCGGGTGGGATGAGCATCGCCCCGCCGAAGGCGCGCAGGAACGGCGGCGTCCAGATGATCTGGAGCGGCTCGTCCGGCAGGCCGATGAGGTCGCGCTCGCGGACGAACGCCAGGATCCGCTCGTGCTCGGCGGTGCAGAAGTCGAGCAGCTCGTCGGCCTTCGGATGGTCGGCGCCGATCGCGTCGAGCACGCGCCGGGTCAGCGCGTCGGGGTCGTCCGGCATCGGCTCGTCGCCGACCCATTCCGGCCACAGCTCGCGCGCCAGGCGGAGCATCTCGGCGCGGACGGTCGTCGTACGTGGCCGCGGCACGCTTCTCCAGCTCGTCGGGAGTGATCGTCGCCTTGAGGACGTGGTGGAACTTGCGCTCGTAGAGGTCGCGCCCGAGGCGGAAGTCTCCGTCCGCTGACCGGCAGCAGCTCGTCGCGCATCCAGGACGTGAAGGCCGTCGACCGCGGCGATCGCCGGCTCCGCCGCGTCGGTCGACGCGCTGGCGCGCGTCGCGTCGTCGACGTCGGCGGCCATCTCGACGGCCGTGCGGCACAGGTCCGCCACACCGGGCATCGTCTGCGATCGCCTTCTCGACATGGAACGTCGCGACGGCGCGACCGCGTCCCGAGGTCAGGTTCGCGCGGGCGGCATCGAGACGCCGCCGGGATGCCCTCCATCCGCCCCGCCGCGCTCGCCAGCCGCTGCTCCAGCGGCGCGAACTCGCGCGAGACGAGGGCGAAGAGGCCGGCGCCGAGCAGGTAGGTGTAGACGATCGGGCTCCACGACAGCTCGTCGAGCTCCTCCTCGTCGAAGCGCAGCTCATCGATCGTGGCGAGCAGCACGCGACGGTCGATCTCCTCTTCCCGGCTGAGGCCGTCAGTCGACTCGAGGCTCGACGCGCGCCGATGCCAGCCAGGCCAGTCGCTCGGCGCTGCCCGCATCGGTCAGGTCCGGCCAGCGGTCGTCATGCTCGTGGTTGCCGGCCTCGGTGGCGTGGACCGGGTACAGGCGGAAGAAGTCGGTGAAGAAGGCGTCCTGCGCCTCGGCGAAGCTCGAGTCATGCCGCGCATGGTGCCACGGGCGATTCGGGTTGGTCCGACGCGGCCGGCTATGGCTTGATCTGAAGTGTCTCGACCATCGCGTCCATCTCGACGGTCGGCCCCACGGCTGGAACGGGCGCCGTGCCGTCGCACGACGCGACGACCGTGGAGGGTCACATACCGATGACGGCGCCCGACAATGGGCGCCGTCGGCACGTCGCGGGTGGGTGGCCGAGCGGAGCACGCCCGCCACGTTGACGGCCGCTCAGCGGCCCTCCTCGGCGCGGCTCGGGCCGGCGAGCCGATGAGAAGTACGGCGACCACGACGGCAGCCACGAGCCCGAAACTTCACGGTGTTGCTCATCTCGGGGAACTCCGCGCCGGCCGCCAGGCGTCGCTGATGTGTCAAGGAAGCCGGCACGTATGGCATCGCGAACCGCCTCGGGCAGCGGCGTTTTGCCCTCGAACTCCTCGAGATAGTCCTCGAGCTGACCGACGAACCGCTCCTTGGGTGTCATGCCGTGCCTCGCGTGATGACTGGCTGCATGTCGGCATCGATGGCCGAACGCAGATGCTGAAGAGCGTAGTGGAGCCGCGAACGAGCGGTACCGGGGGGGGCGTCCCCATCCGGTCGGCGGCCGATGCGTAGAACGCGGCGGCAGGCGGCGCCGCGCATCGGGCTCTGGGTCGGATCGGTCAGGGCAATTCGAAGGTGGCGGATGCGAGGATGGCCTGCACCTCGTCGATGGCGTGCTGCGGAGTATCCGCGTAGTACAGGCCGATGTTGACGACGAGCTGGCCGTCAACGTCCACCGCCCAAACCTCCTCGGTCTGGCCCGGGTCCTGGCTGTACCGCCACGGGGCACCGTCGGGCGCCACCGTGAACAGGCCGAAGGTCGGGTCGCCGGCGTCATCCTGGTCGCAGGCATCGAAGTCAGCGACCTCATCCGCCATGTGGAGGATGATCTTCTTCCCGGCGTATCCATCCACCGTGATGTCCTCGGGCGCCGACGCCTCCCTCGAGGCCTGGTTCGCCAGGGCGGCTATGAGCCGTCGACCGTGGTGGCGGGAGTGTCTGGCGTTGTGCTTGACCAGGCGCACGGATCCCCGTACACGTAATACTCATCCTCGGTAAAGCCGATCATCCCCGCGCCCGTCGGCCCGCTGGAGCGTGTGGGACCCCACTGGATGCAGCCCTCCCCGGGCGTGCCGTGCCAGTCGGGGGCGGCGATGGTGACCGTGATCGACGCCCCAGTGGCCGGGTCCTCCCATACAAGGTGGGGGCCTTCAGGAAGGTCCGCTGGCTCGGGTGTGGCGGTCGGCCCGGGCGTGGCGGTCGGCTCTGGGGTGGCGATGGGGGTCGGATCGGCACCCAGGCCGCCAGGCGAGCCGATGATCTGGGAACCGATGAGAACGACGGCGACCACGGCCGCGGCCGCCAGGCCGATGCCAAGGATCTTGTTCATGGTGGGTGTCCTCCGCGCCGGCCACCGCTTGGACGAGCGCTGTGGGTCGTTGCGATCTCCGCGAGCGCGGTCTCGACGACCCCCGTCGCCGACTCGTGCTCGTCGGTCGTCAGCCACGACCGAACGATGCGCGTGGTCTCAGGATCGGTGCTCATTGGGCAGCCTCCCGCGCCGGTGGGCGAGCGTCGGCGTCGAGCGCCGCGCGCATCCCGCGCATCGCGTAGTGAAGTCGAGAAGTGGCCGTCCCGACCGGGATGCCGAGGATGTCGGCAACGCGGTCGAGCGGCAGGTCGAGGTAGTGGCGCAGGACCACCACCGCACGTTGTTCGAGGGAAAGGCGGCGGAAGCCGCCCTCGAGCTGATCGCGATCGATGACCGAGCTCAGTCCATCGGCCGCCACCGGTTCGTCTGCCGGCAGGAGACGGAGGTTGGGTGCCCAGCGACGTTGCTTTCGGCCCTCGGCATAGCAGGCACGCACGAGAAGCCGATACGACCAGGCCTCGAAGCGGGCCGGGTCCGCAGCTGCGGAAGGTCCTGCCAGATGGCGATCAGCGCCTGCTGCGTCGCGTCCTCGGCGAGGTCGATCTCGCGCAGAATCCTGCGCGCCACGGCCAGATGTCGATCCGCGAAGCCGTAGGCAAGGAGGGCATAGGCCTCCCTGTCACCTTGCTGGGCTCGGCTCACGAGATCGGTATCCATGCCCCTTCCACATGAGCATCGGAGCTACCGATGCATTCACACGGTATGGGCAGGCGCCGATTCGATTCCATCAATTTCCGCGCGAGACGGGCAGCGCCGAACTTCGCTAGCCTGCTCCTCGAGCCGTCAGAGGAGCGTTCGACCGATGGAGACCTGGCAGTCGATCAACACGATCCGCGTCATCCGCGACTTCGACGTCCGACCGATCGAGCCGGATCACGCCGCGCGCATCCTCGATGCCGGGCGTCGCACCGGTTCGTCCAAGAATCAGCAGGTCTGGACCTTCATAACCGTCCGGGACCGCGCCCGGCTGTCGGAGCTGTCGAAGGTCGGGAAGTATGCGGATCACCTCGCCGGAGCCCCGTTGGCGATCGCGCTGGTGAGCCCGAACCCCGCGACCACCTCGATGCTGTGGGACATGGGCCGCGCCGCGCAGAGCATGGTGCTTGCCGCCTGGGAGCTCGGGATCGGGAGCGTGCCTGCGACGGTGTACGACCACGACCTCGCGGCTCGACTGCTCGGGCTGCCGCCGGATCGGCGCTGCGACTACCTGCTCTCGTTCGGATATCCGGCCGACCCGCGCCGCCTCACCACGCCGAACCGCGCCGGCGGGCGTCTCGGCCTCGATGAGGTCGTTCGCGAAGAGCACTGGTGAAGTCGCGGAGCGGAGTCCGCGAGGAACCCCGCTCCGTGGTTGGTGGCTAGGGCCTAGACACGTCCAGCGGCTTGCGTCGGCTGGAGGTCATGTCGCGCTCCTTCGTGATGACGACACGGTCAGGGGCGAGGCTCTACGGCTGGAAGGTGATGGTTTCGAGGATGTTCTGGAGGTCCGCCAGGGCCCCACGAACTCAGGCTTGCGTCGCTGACCGTCCTGCCGTGGCCGAAGCATCATCCGATTGACGCCCGAAGCCATCGTGCGGTGCTTTCCGACCGATGCATCACCAAGCCTGCAGCGCGAGCGACACCGATCGGTGCGCGTCGTGCGCGAATCCGAGTGATGCATCGGCCGATCGCCACCGATGGTGCTGCCGTGGCTCCGATTGAGTGAATCCTCGCCCGAGGATGAGCGACCAGGGCGCCCGCGCGCGTGCGCGGCGAGATGGAACAGCGGCGGCGCCGGCGCGCCGCCGCTGCTGGCTTGTCGGTCGACTCGCTCAGTCGAAGGTGATCGTCTCGACGATCTGCTGGGTCTCCAGCACGTCGGCCGCCTCATCGGAGCTTCGCGTAAGGAGGCCGTGGAGGACGACCGGCGTCCCGTCGACGTCGACGACCCAGAACTCGTCCCGCGAGTTCCCATTCGTGATCATAGCCTCGGGGAGGTCCACGGTCGTGTAGATCGGCATGCCATTGCCGCCGACGCAGCCGAGGGCATCGCCATCCATCTCGTTGGTGACGAACACGTGCGAACCAGCGTGGTCACCGACCGTCACCTCGCTGACGGTGCCGGCTACGAAACCGGTCATGCTCGCGAGAGCGCCGATCAGGTCTTCGGGGTTCTTGGGAACGGCCGGTTCGCTGAGCTCACCGGCGCACGGATCCGACATGACGTTCTCGATCAGCTGGATGTCGAGCCAGTCAGCACCGGGATCCTCGGAGCGATCGAGCGAGACAGTGTCCGAGCCGAGGTGCTCGAGGATCCAGTTGGACTCGATGGTGAAGGTGAACGGCAGTGCGAAGGTCCCTGCGACCCGGTACGTGCCCGGATCGAGGATCTGGCCGACATTGGCCCCGGTCAGGATGGCGGCCTCGGAGACGGCGTCGCCGTCGGGGTCGGCAACGGCGTGGACGCGGGACTTCCGAAACCCGTCCCGCCGAAGAGGTATCCGTAGCCGACGACCGCCACCAGGGCGACCGCTGCGGCGATGAGCCCCAGCTTGGCGTACATGTTCATGGTTGAAAGCCTCCGCGCCGGCCATGGCATGGCGCGACGCTGTCGGGTCGCGGGGACCTGGTCGAGCACGGCGTCCAGGACACGGTCCGGGAGCTCGGTGACGCCCTCGTCCAGCCACGACCGAACGATGCGCGTGGTGTCGCGATCGGAGCTCATCGGGCCGCCTTTCGCGCCGGTGGTCGCAGGTCGGCGTCGAGCGCCGCTCGCAACCCGCGCATCGCGTGATGAAGTCGGGATCGGACCGTCCCGACCGGGACGCCGAGCGCTTCGGCGACGCGGTCGAGCGGCCAGTCGAGGTAGTGGTGCAGCACCACCACCGCACGGTGGTCGATGGAGAGCCTCCGGAACGCCCGCTCCAGCTGGTCGCGATCGACGACCTCGCCGGTGCCATCCGCCTGCATCGGCTCATCGGAGGGGAGCAGGCGCATGTTGGGCGTCCAGTGGCGGGTCCGGCGGCGCCTCGGCGTAGCAGGCGCGCACGAGGAGCCGATACGACCAGGCGTCGAAGCGCGCCGGGTCGCGGAGCTGCGGAAGATCCCGCCAGATGGTCAGCAGCGCCTGCTGCGTCGCATCCTCGGCGAGGTCGAGGTCACGCAGAATTCGATGCGCGACCGCATGGAGCCGATCGCCGACGGCCACGGCGAGGCTCGCGAAGGCCTCCTCGTCGCCGTGCTGCGCGCGAATCACGAGATCGGTATCCATGCCTCTTCCGCTCGGCCGGCCACTCGGAGCCGGCCACTCACACGGTATGGGCGCCCGGGGCCGTGATCCGACTCAATCTTTCGATGCCGGCAGTGTCAGGGACATGGAGTGGCTGCGCGCCGGAATCCCGACGCGCAGCCGTGGTCGCCAGTGGACTCCAGGTCAGTCCTTATCAGTGATGCCCGTGATTCGGCTCGAAGTAGCGATCGAGGACCCGGTTGGCGGTCTCTCGTCCGATCGAGATCGAGACCTCGTCCGCGGTGCGGAAGTGGATCCCGGACCAGACGCGTGCGTCGACCGCCTCGTCGCTGAGCTCGGACCTGCTGCCGTAGTGGCGCGTTTCCACCGGCGACGTGAGGTACAAATCCACCCCGCCCGTCAGCTTCTTCAGCGTCTGGGTGACAGCGCCGACTACTGAGCAGAGACCGCTCGGCCAGTCGGGGTAGGGGGGCGTCGCAATGAGCGGCGCCCAGCTCGTATCGGGAATGGTGAGCGGGTCCCCGTCATCGTGAAGCTCGTGGATGGCCGTGACCGGCCGCCACCACATGTACTTGAGCTTGGCGTTCCAGACGCTGCCGAGGGCATCGGCAACGCTCACGTCGACTGCCGCGAACAGCCTGGCGCTCTCGCTGATGTCGAGCCTGTCCCGGCTGGCGAAGTCGCGGAGGCCCGCCTGCATCGGTCCGAAGGGGATGGCAGCGATGAACTGGGCCGTTGCGGTCTGGGCGTCGCTGCGGAGCAAGCCAGGCGTACCGGGCGCCGCACCATAGAGCCGGACTTCCTCGAGCTCGGCGCGGTACAGATCGGTCCCGATGGCAGGCGGCGGTCCGGGGTCGAGCCGGGTCAGCGACCGCAGGGCGAGGGGCTTGACCCCGCCCAGCCAGGGGACGGCGAACGGCGCGAAGGCCGTTGGGGTGGGCCGCCAGTCGCCCGCCTCGGTGGCCGGTGGGACCGTCACAGCTGCGCCGCGCCCGTCATTGGTCCGCAGCTTGATGATGCGATCCGCGGCTCTCTCGCCGTACCGCACGCCCTTGTCCTCGCGCCAGCCGTCGGGGATGGCGGCGAGCGACGTCACCAGCGCCGCGTCAAGGCTCGCTGTGGCCGCCGGGAAGTACGTCACCAGGATCCGATGGGCGGCGGCGGCAGCAGCAGCCTCGGGCGAGGCCCCGCGCGGACCCTTCGAGTGCCACTGGTACAGCTCGTACTCGCGCGTGATGCCGTTCACCGCGTTGTACATCGCCAGGTGCACGAACGAGTAGTTGAGATATGCGGCCGGATTCACGGGGATCGTCGCAACCGCGATCTCGTTCCAGGTACCGATGACGGCCGGGTTGCTGCCTGCGGACGTGCGATGCGCCGCCGCCCCTGTCGGCGCAAGCAAGGTCGTGAGGGTGAGCAGCAGCGCCGGCGCAGCACGCCAGATGCTCCTGCGGAGTCGGAGATCCGTTGAGGTCGGGTAGCCCATGCGTCACCTCCATTGGGATCGGCGCCACAGTCGTGGACCCTACTTGTATGGGTTCGCCCACTGCGAAGACCTTCACTCTCTGGCCCGTCGCACCGCTACCACTGGCGGTCGATTCCCGCCTCGGGCGCGGCAAGCGATCAGGCCGAGAGTTGGCTCGCTGACACGATGGCGGGCGCCATCAGCACCGCAGGACCAGGGCACCGACGGCAAGCCGCGATCGCCGACGCGTCAGTCGCCGAGCATTCGTTGCAGGAGCCGACACGTGAACCTCCTCAACCTGCTGTGCGTTCGTCCTGTTTGAGTCCACGCGGCGCCGATTGGTTCAACTTTCGTCCCATCTGCGCGCCATCCCTCACTCGGATGGCTCCGATCCGGAGCGGAACTTTCAATAGATGCGACGGTGCAATTTGACGGAGCGTCACGCATCGGCCATCGGAGCGGCATCCGTGGCCCGATCAGTGGCACATTCATGCCGTTGAGGCACGTGACCGCCAATCAGGTGCCCGGATCGGCCCAAACCTGGACCATGGTTGGCCGATGGAACACGCTCCTGCACACGCGGCCCTCATCGGTCCATGCCGATCGTTGGGATGTGCGGCTCCGGCACGCGCTGGCCAAGTGATGACCGCTACTGGACGACGGAGTTGCTGAAGCTGATGCGCCGGCCCAGGAAGAAGATGCTCGGGTGGGTGGAGAAGCCATCGCCGGTGTTGTAGCGGATGACCGAGTCGATGATCTCCACGTACCCGGTGCGGTTGTTGCTCACGAAGAAGATGGCGCTGCCGCCCTCGCCGTTGGAGCGGTTGCCCTCGATCCGCGTGCCCTCGATACGGAGCGTCATCTCGTTGCCGTCGTTGTAGATCGCGCCACCGTTGCCGCCGCCCGGCGTGCCCGACTGGGGCGGGTTGGCGCCGGTGCCCACCGCGCGGTTGTCGCGGAAGAGGCTGTTGATGATCGTCCACGACACGCCGATCGACGAGATCCCGCCACCGTTCGAGCACTCGTTGCGCAGGGTTCCTGCGCCGCCGAAGGTGGTGTTCACGATGTACACCGGGCGGCCCGCGTGCTGGGAGAAGACCTGGAGCGCCGCGCCGCCGACGTCCGGCCCGGTCGGGGCGCATCGGTTCGAATAGAACTGGCTGTTGACGACCTTGAAGCGGCCGCCGCGCACGAAGATCGCCCCACCGCCATCCTGGGTCTCGGTGCCGGTCGAGCGGCCGTTGCGGAAGGTGATGTTCTGCACCGTCAGCGTGGGGTGGTCCTGGTCCTGGCAGTGCGACGTCGTCCACACCAGGTCCGGATCGCAGGTGTTCATGTACAGGATCCGCCGCGCGCCCTGACCGTCGAGGGTCACGAGCCCGCCGCCATCGAGGACCACGTTCGGTCGGTTGTTGAAGACTCGAGCCGTGGCGCCCATCGGGATCGTCACCGGGCTCGGGCCGCAGTTGAAGGTGATGATCCCGCCCAGCGCGACCGCGTTGACCACGGCCGCCGAGGTGCAGCTCGCCGGAGTGCCCGTCCCGACGACACGATTGGGGTGAGACGTGTCGACCGGGCGGGCGGCCGTCGGGATCGGCGAATGGCCGGTCGGGTTGCCGGCGACGACCGGAGGCGGGTCGATCGGCGCCAGGCCCAGCGCCCGCTGAAGGAACGAGGCCATCTGTCCACGGGTCACGATGCCGCCCGGGCAGAACCGGGTGCCGCCGCAGCCGGAGGTGATGCCCGAGCGCCGCAGCGCGTTGATGTTGGCCTCGTGGGAGCTGCCCTCGTCATCGGTGAAGTAGTCGGTCGAGGTCGACGGCAGGTCGAAGCCGCGGACGAGGAACGTGGCCATCTGGGCTCGCGTGACAAGGCCATCCGGGCAGAAGCGACGCGTCGCGCAGCCCGACGTCACGCCGGCCGCACGGAGGCGGTTGATGCTCGCCTCGTGGGTATTGCCCTCGTCGTCGGTGAAGTAGTCGGTCGAGGTCGACGGCAGACCGAGGGCGCGCACGAGAAAGGTCGCCATCTGCCCCCGCGTCACGAGGCCCGTCGGGCAGAAGACCTGCGGGCCGCAGCCGCTGGTGATGCCCTCGGCCGCGATCGCCTCGATCGCCGGCTCGTGGTTGAGGCCGTTGTCGTCGAGGAACGTCCCGCCCGGCGGCAGGCCGCCGCCGGCCGACGCCGGCGAGGCGAACGGCACGCCGACGAGGAGGGCCAGCAGCAGCGCGAGGGGAGCTTGGCGGCGACGAGTCATGGGCAGTCCGCCGACCCTAGCCCGTCGTGGCCGCGGCACACAAGCGGGTCATTCGTACCGCTCAGGGAGCCGAGGAGGCGACCTCGTCGAGGTACTCGCGGATCGAGGGAACGGCCCGCAGCGCGCGCTTGAAGAACTCGTCGACGACCCCCATTGCGTCGTCGCGGGCCTCCTCCAGCTCGGCCGAGTACTCCGTTTCGGCCGCCCGCCGGCCGACGGCGTCGCGAAGGTGCAGCAGGCGCCCCACCATCTCTGCCTCGGTCGGGCCGTCGAGCGCGCCGATGGCCGACATGATCAGCCGGTCGATCTGCGCGACGAGGGAGTCGGCCGCGAACGTCTCGGGCGAGTCGGCGGCCTCGTCGACGGTGCGAAGCAGGGCGGCGAGCTGGTACAGGGCGCCGACGGGCTCGTCGAACAGCTCGCGCACGTAGGCCGCCTCGGCGTATCGGCCCGTCAGCCGGAAGATGTTGTAGAGGCGGCGCGCCGCCTTGGCGTGGTTCGACTCGTCGACGGTGTACTTGTAGACCTCGTGCCGCAGGGTATCGACGTACTCGGCGACCGAGTCGGCGCCCATGTCCTTCACGAGGCGGCTGAAGAGCGGGATCGAATCGGACTCGATGTACACCTCCTGGAAGTACGGATCCAGGAAGCCGTCGAGCGGGGTGACCGTGCCGTCGGGCGCCTCCCACGTCACGTCGAGCGAGTTCGAGACGTTCGAGATCCCGGCCTCCGCATCGGAGATGAGCCAGTCGAGCTTGCACCAGCCCGGCTCGGCCGATGCGTCGCTCCACGTCAGCGCAGCCTCGCTCCCGTCGGCGGCCGTGTAGCCGATCTCCCCGGCCTCGACCTGCGCCGCCGACCACGACACCGGCGAGCCGGTTCGAACCGCCTGGTCACCGATCGTCGCGTCGAACGTCCACGTCCCGAACTTCACCTCGTGAAGCCGATGCCCAGGCCCGCGAAGCGTCGAGACCGCCTTCTCGCGCATGACATCGGCCAGGAGGGCGCACGCCGCCTCGCGCGTATCGGCCCGAATATGGATGCGCTCGAAGAAGTCGCAGTCGGCCGGGAAGCGGTGGATCCGCGCCTGCGCCGCCGACCCTGCCAGGGCGAGCGCCGTCATCACCTGCGGAGGACGGTCGGCGAACCCGACCACAGCCGCCATACGGCGGAAGCGCGCCAGGCTGGCGTCGTCGACGTCCGCCATCGTGATGCGGTGGCCGTACACGCCGCTGTCCACGTCGACGACCAGCGAGCCGGCCGCCTCGCCGGTCAGCGAGTCGATCCACGCCTCCGCCTCGGTCGCGTCGAGCTCGACGCCGAGCGCGCGAGCCGCCTCCACGACAGCCTCGATCGCCGTCGCGCTGTCAGGGTCAGGCTGTTCCGTCATCGGCCGCCACTATAGGCGCCGCCGCCTGAGTATCCTCGGCGTCGTGAGCGAGAACATCTGCTACACCGATGCCTACGCCCGCGAGACCGACGCCACGGTTCTCGAGGTCGATCCCGAGGCCAACGCCGTCCTCCTCGATCGAACGGTCTTCTATCCCGGAGGGGGCGGCCAGCCGGCCGACGCGGGCGAGCTGATCGGCGCTGGAGGCGGCACATGGATCGTCACCGGTGCCAAGAAGCGCGGCGACGACATCTGGCACTCCGTGGAAGGCGAGCCACCCGCGGCGGGCACGCACGTCACCGCGCGACTCGACTGGGATAGGCGGCATCGGCTCATGCGCACGCATTCGGCGCTCCACGTCCTCTGCGGGGTGGTGTGGCGCGACCATGGCGCTTCGGTCACCGGCGGCAACATGGAGCCGCTGTCGGGCCGCATGGACTTCGAGTTCGAGACGATGTCGGGTGAGCTCGTCGGCGAGATCGAGCGGCGGGTGAACGAGGAGATCGCAGTGGACCGCGCGATCCGCGTGGCGATCCTGCCGCGCGACGAGGCGTTCGCCATCCCCGACCTCATCCGCACGAAGATCAACCTGCTGCCCGACGGCATCACCGAGGTCCGGACCATCGAGATCGTGGGCCTCGACCTCCAGGCCGATGGGGGGACGCACGTCTCGCGCACCGGCGAGATCGGGCGCGTGACGGTCAGCGGCTACGAGTCGAAGGGCCGCATCAACAAGCGGATCCGCATCGAGGTCACGGATTGACCGATGCGGCCGCCGCCGGCACGACCGTCGGCGACCCGTTCCTCCTTGGAGTCAACTACTGGCCGCGCACGAAGGCCATGTGGTGGTGGGCCAGGTTCGATGCCGGCGAGGTGCGCGAGGACTTCGCCATGATCCGGGCGATCGGGCTCGGCCACGTGCGCATCTTCCTGCTGTGGGAGAGCTTCCAGCCCCGGCCCGACGAGGTGTCGGTCGACGCGCTGCGCTCGCTGCGAACGGTTGCCGACCTCGCAGCCGACGCGGACCTGCGCCTGGAGCCGACCTTCTTCACCGGCCACATGAGCGGCCCCAACTGGGCTCCGCCCTGGCTGATCGATCTGCGCCGGCCACTCCGACCCGGTGACCGGCAGGTCGTGAGCCTCGATGGGACGTCCCATGCCAGCGACATTCACGACCCGTATTCCGAGCCCTTCGTCCTCGCCGCCGAGCGGCTGCTGCTTCGGACCGTCTGCGACGAGCTGGCCGATCACCCAGCCCTGTGGGCATGGAGCCTCGGCAACGAGCCCGACCTCTTCGCACAACCGGCGACGGCCGGCGCCGGGCGCGCGTGGATGGCCGACATGGCCTCCACGATCTGCGAGGTCGACCCGGACCACCCCGTCCTGATCGGCCTGCACGCTGCCTCGCTGCACGGCGATGTCGGGCTGCGCGTCGACGACGCGGCGGAAGTGACCGACATCTCGGTCATGCATGGCTACTCCATCTACGACTCGCTAGCCCGTGAGCCGCTCGACCCGGAGCTGGTGCCGTTTGCCGCAGCGCTGACCGCGGCCCTCGCCGGGCGGCCGATCCTCTTCGAAGAGCTCGGCGTGAACACGCGCGCGCCGGACGGGCCCAGCCACTGGCAGGACCTCGCTACGTGGGACGGCGGGACGCGCCGCGCGTTCTTTGCCGCCGAGGACGAGGCCGCCGACTACTACGCGGCGGTGCTCGATCAGCTGCACCGCGGTGGCGCGCTCGGGGCGTTCGCCTGGTGCTTCGGCGACTATGCAGCGGCGCTGTGGGACCGGCCTCCGTGCGACCTCCAGGTGCATGAACGCTTCTTCGGCCTCTTCCGCGCGGACGGGTCGCTCAAGCCGATGGGCGCAACGGTCCGCGACTTCGCCGCTCGGGCCCCGCTGATCCAGGCGCCGGATCGGACGGTCGACCTCGGGATGGCCGCGGACGCTTTCTACGCCGATCCGCAGGCGCATCTCCCGGAGCTGTATCGGCGCTGGCTGGCGGCGTGACGGCCGGGCGTGAGGGCGCCCGGAGTGACTTCCGCTGCGATCATGCATCGGTCGACGATCGGCCTACGTGGTCCGGCGTTGCCGCCTACGTGGTCCGGCGTCGGCGCCGATTCGATGCGTGAGCGCGGTGGCCCCTCCGGGCGCATCGACAGGATACCGCTCTGCCGCAAGCGCCAAGCGTGAGGCGGCCGCGCGTCAGGCGAGGGGCCGGATCCGCCGGCGGACGATGGGCCGGACGGGCGAGGCACGGTTGGCCTGGCGCCGCGCCGCGACGCGGAACCCAGCGTGCTCGAACATGCCGAGGGTGCCCTTGTACGCGGATGCGGGCGAGATTCGCTCGCCAGCGGATGGGTCGGCCGGATACCCCTCGACCAGGGTGGCGCCATGCTCGCGCGCGTACGCGACCGCGGCGTCGAGAAGTGCCGCCGCGACGCCCCGGCGTCGGTGGCCGCGAGCTACGACGAAGCACACGATCGACCACGTCGGGAGCTCATCGAGGGGTCCAAGAACGCGTGAGTGCTGGAGACGGGGATAGTCGTCGCGCGGCCCGACACTGACCCACCCGATCGGCACACTGTCGCGATACGCGACGAGGCCCGGCGCCCGCTGCTGGGTGGCCGTCGCGGCCAGCGAGCGCTCCAGGACGGCGCGGTTTTCCTGGGCGGTGCCGTTGATGATGTCCGCGTTGCGAACCCGGAAGAACGAGCACCAGCAGCGCTTCGGGTCACCGCCGAGCCCGAACAGCGCGGCGAGGTCCTCCATGCGCTCAGGCGTCAGGGGCAGGATGTCGATCTTCGCGGCGGCATCGGTCATGTGCGCAGGATGGCCCGCGAACCTGACACGGGCCGTCAGGTTTCGAGCGGCTCGATCTCGTCGATCAGCTCGGCCACCGAGGCGACGATCCGGGTGGGCCGGTAGCTGTAGCGCTCCGCTTCCTCGGCCGACGTGGTGATGCCGGTGAGCACGAGGATCGTCTCCAGCCCCGCCTCGAGGCCGGTGATGACATCGGTGTCCATGCGGTCCCCGATCATGACGGTCGACCCGGAGTGGGCGCCGATCTGGCGCAGCGCCGATCGGATCATCAGCGGATTCGGCTTCCCGACGTAGTAGGGCTGCACCCCGGTCGCGGCCGAGATCAGCGCCGCCACCGCCCCGGTTGCCGGAAGGACGCCGAACGGGCCGGGACCGGTCGGGTCGGGGTTGGTGGCGATGAATCGCGCTCCGCCACCGATGAGCTGGATGCCGCGCGCGATGCGTTCGAAGCCGTACGTCCGCGTCTCTCCGAGGACGACGTAGTCGGGGTCGGTCTCGACCAGCGTGTAGCCGATCTCGTGCAGCGCCGTGGTCAGGCCGGACTCGCCGATCACGAATGCGGTTCCCTGGGGCCGCTGGTCGTCAAGGAACCGAGCGGCCGCGAGCGCGGAGGTCCAGATCCGATCCGGCGACACGTTGAGGCCGACTCGCGCCAACCGCGCCGCGAGGTCGCGGGGCGTGAAGGTCGAGTTGTTGGTGAGGATGAGAAACGGGTGGCCGGTCTCGGCGAGGCGCGCCACGAAGGCGTCTGCGCCCGGCACGAGGTGATCCTCGCGCACGATGACGCCGTCCATGTCCATCAGCCAGCTGATGCGCTGTCGTTCCATGCCTCGATCCTAGGTGGCGAAGATCAAGGCTGTCGAACGAACCCGCGCGCGTGCCGCGTCACCGGCGGCGCAGTAGGAACAGGGTGCGCGGCGAGTCCGCGACCGGAGTCTCGCGGACGATCTCGAACTCGGAGCTGAAGGCGGCTCGGAAGCCGTCGATCGTGTAGGAGTCGAAGATGTCGCGGCGCGACGAGAGCAGGTGCTGCACCATCGGGTCCTCTTTGGGGACGAACTCGACGATGGCGTGGGGTGCCATCCGCGCGAAGAGCCGCGCCACGCCGGGCAGCGGGACGTTGTTGCCGATGGCGAGGTGGTGCACGAGGGCCAGCCCCATCGCGACATCGGGCTCGCCTCGATCGAGGAACGAGCTGCGCTCGGTGAGCCCCCAACCGAGGCTCGGGGACGGGTTGGCGAGATCGAGCACCAGCGGGAGCACGCGTGGCTGGGCGCCGCCACGGACCCGGCGCCAGTGCGCCTCGACGCTCCCCGCGTCCTGGTCCCAGGCCACGACGCCGTAGCCGGCCTCGACGGCGATGGCGCTGTAGACCCCGGTGTTGGCCCCGACGTCCCAGGCGCTCGTGCCGCCGGCGAGGCTCAGCATCTCGCGCACGATCTCGCCCTTCGAGACGGTGGCTGCATCGGAGTACGAGGTGGTCGTCGCGTACTCCGCCCAGTGGCCGGATGGTTCCCAGCGCAGCCCGGTGACCGTCCGCCGCAGCGAGTCGAGCAGCGCCCGCTGCCCGGTCGGGCTGACCGTGCGCGCGGACGGCGTCGATTCGCCCTTGCCGGGAACCGAGCGGGCCGCGCGGCGCTGCGCCCCGGCGTGCATGCGCAGGTGCGACAGCAGACCGAAGTTCAGCCGCGTGCGCCCGGGCAGCAGCGAGACGGCGAGGTCAAGCGGGATGCCATCGATGAACTCGCGCAGCATGAGCCCGCACCGCACATCGCGATGCGCCATCAGCGCCAGCGGCGCCAGGAAGTGCTCGCAGAACTGGCGGTAGGCGGGCCACGGCTCGGTGTCCGGCGCTCGCTCGAAGCTCAGCGTGTCGATGAGGATCGGCCGTCCTTCGCTGAATTGCACGTTGTAGGCGCTGGCGTCCTTCAGCCGCATGCCCGCATCGAGGGCGCGTGACTGGAGCTCCAGCGTGAGGAGTGCGGCCTCCTTCAGCTGGGAGAAGCACCACTCGTACGGGTAGGAGATGAAGCCGATGCGTTCGGGCCGGATGACCGCGGCCGAGCCATCGGTGGCCGCGAGCTCGGCGCCGACCTCCTCGTGAGCCACCATGAGCCCATCGGCGACGAGACGATCGGCCAGGCCGCTGTCGCGGAACGCCTTCCAGTCGTCAGCGCCGGGCGGCTGGACCTGCCGGTAGAGGACATCGCCCCGCCGGAATACGAAGCCGGCGGGATCTCGAAACGACGCCGGGTCGACGGCCGGCCCGTCAGGAGGTGGAATCGGTCTCCTCGCCGCCCTCGGCCGGCGCCGTCGGGCCCTTGTCCCCGCGGATGCGATGCCAGAGATCACCGATGGAGCGCCGGAAGAAGAACGGGATCGCCAGGGCGCTCGCAAGCAGCACCTGGAAGGCCATGCTCCAGGAGGCCGGATCGATATAGAGCAGGTTCAGCATTTCTGGAGCGCCTCGGCTAGTGTTAGGCCGATGTTAACCGCACGGCGCCGTGCGATCCACCACGACCTCGGGGCGATCCCGCTTCACCCGCTCCTCGCCGCCGCCTATCCGGTGATCTTTCTGTTCACCGTCAACGCCGCCGAGCAGGTGACGATGGCCACGCTGTGGCTGTCGCTGCTCGTCTCGGTCGGGGCCGCCGCCGCCATCCTCGTGGTGCTCGGGCTCCTCACCGGCGACTGGCTGCGGAGCGGGCTGGTGACAACCGTGCTCGTCCTGGGCTTCTTCGGTTACGGGCACGCCTGGAACGCGTTCGTCGACACGTTCGGCAGCGTGCTCGGCTCCCAGTGGCCCCTCATCGCTGCCTGGACGCTGCTCGTCGGCGTTGGCCTCGTCCTGGCCGTGAAGGCAGGGCGCCGGCAGGTGCGCACCGCGACGGGGATCCTCAACGCGGTGACCGCCGTGCTCATCGCGATCAACGCGTGGAGCCTCGCGAGCACGATGGTCGCCATCGGCGCATCGGCTCCTGCCGAGGACGTCAGCCCGCTCGACCTCGCCCCCGCCGATCCGGGCGATCTGCCCGACGTCTACTACATCATCGTCGACCGCTATGGCGGCTCGACTGCGCTGCAGGATGTCTACGGCTTCGACAACGAGCCATTCCTCACGGAGCTCGAGGAGCGCGGGTTCGCCGTCGCGCGCCATGCCCACGCCAACTACGTCAAGACGGCGCCATCGCTGGTCAGCTCCCTCGACATGGAGTACCTCGACCCCGAGCCGCTCAAGGCCGAGGCACAGGACGGGGAGGATCGCGAGCCGCTGCACCGTCGGCTGGGCGAGCGGCGCGTCGTCCCCGCCACCTTCAAGGAGCTCGGCTACAGCTATATCCAGATCGGCAACTGGTGGACGCCCACGAACGACAACGTCGACGCCGATCGAACGTTCGTGTACTCCGGCCAGAACGAGTTCTCCGGCGTGCTGCTCCAGACCACGCTGCTGCGCGCCCTGTCGGATCCGAATGCCGCCCCCAAGGATCCGTGGGACTGGCCCGAGATGCGGGAGAACAACCTCTACGCGCTCGAACGCCTGGAGGAGGTCCCATCGCTTCCCGGCCCGAAGTACGTCTTCGCGCACCTCGTCACGAGCCACCCGCCGTACGTTCACGACACCGACGGCTCGCTCAACACCCGGCAGGAGGTGGAGGACCGAGGACGGAGCGAGAGCTACGTCCGGCAGCTCCAGTACGCGAATACGCGGCTGCTCGGAGCCATCGATCGCATCCTCGCAGCCGATCCGGACGCAGTGATCATGCTCCAGGCCGACGAAGGGCCATTCCCCGCGCGCTACGAGGAAGACGACTGGAACTTCCGATGGGCCGACGCCACCGATGAGGAGATCGAGCAGAAGTTCGGCATCCTCTACGCCATGCGCGTCCCCGGCGCCGACCTCGAGGCCGCCGGCTTCCGCGACGACCTGACCCCGGTGAACGCCTTCCGCATCATCTTCAACGCAAGGTTCGGCGCTGACCTTGAGCTGCTACCCGATCACGTGTACGCGCACACCGACCTGCGCCACTTCTACGACTTCCTCGACATCACCGATCGGATCGACGGCGGCTGACCTCACGCGCGGCTGCAGTCAGCCGGACGTGATGCGCAGGTCGCTGACTCCGCCGCCGAGCTCGAGCAGGTAGCGATCCGGGACCGCGTCGTAGCGTTCGCTCGCGAGCCGAGCTCCCCCACCGAGTGCACGCTGCTTCGTCCCATCGAAACGCAGATGGGAGATCCCGCCGGCCGCCTGGATCGCCAGCGGAACTCCCCGTGGCCTTGCGATCCGCAGCTCGCTCGATCCACCGGCGACGGAGATGCGAACCGTGCCACTCGGCCGTGGCAGGGCCAGCCGCACGTGGTTCGCTCCACCCCGCACGTCGATGCCATCGAGCGCGACGTCACGCAGGTCCGCGTCGAGGTCGGTGATCCCACCCTCGACCTCGATCGTCCACGACACCGATGCGTTGAGGCGCGCGTCGATCTCCCTCGACCGAGTGTCGATCATCCGTCTCCGGAAGCGCATCGTCACCGCGCCGTCCCCGCTCTTCACGTCCGGAGGCGGCCCAACGAAGGTGGCGCGGATCAGCTCGGCTCGATCCGCCGCTGCTCCAAGCCGCAGGCGTGTCGCCGCGGTCTCGGCGACCATGCGGACCTGCTGTCCGAAACGCGACGCTTCGAAGCTGATCCGCGGCGCCCCCGTGGCCACGACGAAGCGCGCGCGTGGCGCGTCGCCCAGGGGGGCCAGGTACGTATCCCCCACCATCCCGCCCTCGGTTGCCACGCGCAGGCGCTCGGCCTCGACGGCGAGGGCCGCCGCCAGCGCCTCGACGTCGGGATCCGATGCTCGCGGGCGCCGCGCGAACGACTCGTAGACGGCGTCGATCTCGGCGATGCGCTCGGGCACGGGCCGAACGAGGATGCGCCGACGATCTGACGCATCGGGCTCGCGCCGCACGAAGCCGGCGGCCTCGAGGCGATCCAGGATCCCCGTCACTGCCCCGCTGGTGAGGGCGGCCCGATCAGCGAGCCGCGACGGGCTCGCGTCCGGCTCGAGCTTCAGGAGCTCGAGACAGCGGAGCTCGATCGGGCTGATGCCGACGCTCGCGGCGACGGCGTCGTGGACGGACAGCGCCTCTGCGATCAGGCGGCGCATGCGGTCCTCCCTTGACAGGTAGGCTCTTGTCGCTTCATCATGTGATTATCTTAGCAGCTAAATGATTTAGGAGACAAGAATGCTTCCGGATAGTAGCACGGCGATCGCAGCCGAGGGGTTGGTCAAGCGCTACCCCGGCGACGTGACCGCCCTCGACGGGCTCGGCCTGGATGTCGAGGCAGGCACCGTGTTCGGCCTGCTCGGACCAAACGGCGCGGGCAAGTCCACCACGGTCAAGGTGCTCACGACCCTGAGCCGGCCGGACGCGGGGACGGCCCACGTCGCCGGAATCGACGTCGTACGCGACCCCGAGCGCGTGCGGCGCGTGATCGGCACCATCGGCCAGTCGATCGCCGTGGATCCGGACGCGACCGGCCGAGAGAACCTCGAGCTCGCGGGGCGCATCCATGGCCTCGGTGGCGCGGCACTCCGAGGTCGCATCCGCGAGCTCCTCGACCACTTCGGGCTCACCGACGTTTCCGATCGAGTCGCCCGCACGTACTCCGGTGGCATGAAGCGCAAGCTGGATCTCGCCACCGGGCTGGTCCACCGCCCGCAGGTCCTGTTCCTCGACGAGCCGACCACCGGGCTGGATCCGGAGGCGCGCACCGAGCTGTGGAACGAGGTCGGGCGCCTCACGCGGGAGGGGCTGACCATCCTCCTGACCACGCACTACCTCGAGGAGGCAGACCGCCTGGCGACCCGCCTCGCCATCGTCGACCACGGGCGCGTCGTCGCCACTGGATCGCCCGATGAGCTGAAGGCGGAGCTTCGTGGGGACGCGATCGTCGTCGAGCTCGCCGAGGAGCCACTGGACGGCCGCGCCGTCTCGGTGCTGGCTCGCGTCCCCGGCGTAGCGGAGTCCCTGGTCGACGGCCGATCGCTTCGCTCCCGGGCCGAACGCGGCGCGGCGGCCGTGCCGGCGGTCCTGTCCGCGCTCGAGGGCGCCGGCATCGGCGTCGCATCGGTCACGGTCAGCCGGCCCTCCCTCGACGACGTCTTCCTTCGCCACACCGGCCGGGCCTTCCGGCACACCGAGGAGTCCTTCGCATGACCGCGATTGCGCAGTCCCTGTACATGACCCAGCGCCACACCCGCGCCCTGCTTCGGCAGCCGTGGTTCGTGGCCATCACCATCGTCCAGCCGTTCGTGTGGCTGGTGCTGTTCAGCTCGCTGTTCCGCAGCGTCACCGAGATCCCCGGCTTCACGTCGGCCGCGACGTACCTCGACTATCTCGTCCCCGGCGTGGTCGTGATGACCGCGCTGTTCAGCAGCGGCTGGAGCGGGATGGGCATGCTCGACGACATGGAGCGCGGGATCCTCGATCGGTTCCTGGCCTCGCCGACGCATCGGTCCTCGCTCATCGTGGGCCGCCTGGCACACGAGGCGATCAACCTCGGCATCCAGGCCGCGATCATCGGTGTCGTGGCGTGGCTCATGGGTGCTCGCTTCGAGGGCGGGCTGGCTGGCTACGCGGTGCTGGTCATCGCGGCCGCCCTGCTGGCCGCGGCCTTCGGGTCGATCTCGAATGCGCTGGCCCTGACGATCCGGCAGCGCGAGTCGGTCATCGGCGCCAACCAGTTCCTGGTCCTGCCTCTGACCTTCCTGTCGGCGGCATTCATGCCGCTGACCCTCGTGCCGGAGTGGATCGCAACGGTCGCGCACGCCAACCCGGTGAACTGGGCGGTCGAGGCCGGTCGGGAGGCGCTCACCGCCTCGCCGGATTGGAGCCTGGTGGGCATCCGGATGGCCGGACTGCTCGTCGTGGCGCTGCTTGCCGCCGGGCTCGCCACCCGCGCGTTTCGCGGCTACCAGCGCTCCACGTGAGCGCGATCAGCGTGGTGGCGGAACGAGGCGACCGAAGCGATCGGGGTCGGCGACGGCCGCGCATTGGACCGCGTTCAGTGCCGCCCCCTTGCGCAGGTTATCGCTGCTGACCCACAGGGCGAAGCCGCGCTCGCGGCCGGGGATGGCGCGCAGCCTGCCCACGAGGACCGGGTCGCGGCCCTCCACGTCGAGGGGCATCGGATGCCGCTCGCTGCCATCGGCAGGGCGGTACTCCATCCCGGGTGCCTCGCGGAGCGCGGCCTCGAGGTCCTCGACGGTCGTGTCCCGTTCGGTTCGAATGTGGATCGCGACCGAGTGGCCGGTGTGGACCGGGACGCGGACGGTCGTCGCGGCCACGTCGAGCTCGGGCATCTCGAGAATCTTGCGCAGCTCGGCGTGGATCTTCCGCTCCTCCCCGGTCCAGCCGTCGTCGCCGAGGACGTCGATTTGGGGGACCACGCTGTCGGCGATGCGCCCGTGGAACGGGGTGTCGGAGGCGGCGTCGCGATGGTCGCTGCCGCGCTCGGCCTCGAAGGCGTCGACGGCTTTGCGGCCGCCCCCGCTGACCGCCTGGTAGGAGGCCAGGTCGACGGAGACCAGTCCGGCGACATCGCGGATCGCGGACAGCGGAACGACGGCTGCGGCGGTCGTGCAGTTCGGGTTCGCGATGAGGTTGCCATCGCGTTCGCGCGCCGCGTGAGCGTTCGCCTCCGGCACGACGAGGGGGACGTCGTCGGCGAGACGGAACGCGCTCGAGTTATCCACGACGAGGGGGACGAGTCGTCCAGGTCCGGCCATGATCTCGCGGCTCTGGGCGGCGTCGACGGCCAGGAAGAGGACATCAAGCTCGCGAGCGGCGTCATCGGTCAGGATCCCGACCGGGACGGATGCGCCGGCGTAGTCGATTTCGTTGCCCTCCTCGTGCCCGAAGGCCCGGAGGCACGCGGCCGGCAGGCCGGCGTCGGCGAGGATGGAGCAGAAGACGCCACCCACCATGCCGCGGGCTCCGGCAACGCCGACGGTGGGCCAGGACGACTCGCTCATGGGTTGACGATACCCGTATCGGGGATTCGAAGTGCGGCCGGACTCATCGAGAGGGCCACTCCGCGCTGCCACATTGCTGCGTCAGGGCCTTGACTGTGGGTCGTGCGGTCGTGCAGTCGTGCAGTCGTGCGCTGGTGTCGTCGGCCAGATGGACGACAGACGAGGCCGCCGCAACGCGACGGACGCCGAGCCGAAACCGGCCGCCAAGCTCCTCAAGCGGACCGGAACAGGATCGGACGCTCCCCGGCGACGAGACGCGCGACGTCGGCGTAGACCGCACCAGCGGTCGGCCGCCCGCCCGCGCCGGGGCCGCTCACCCGCACCGTCGACCCGTCGCGGGTCACGATCTCGAGCATGCTCTCGATCCCCTTCGCGACGGCCAACGGGTCGACCGGGTCGAGGCGCGCCGGGGCCACGCGCAGCCCGTCGGGCGCGCCGTCGACCACGAGCCGCACGATGTCGCCCGGGGCGACCGGGACGTCGATGATCCCGGCAGTCGCCACGTCGGACTCGGGACGCCACTGCCCCCACGCCACCGAGGCGAGGATGGCCAGCTTCTGGGCCGCGTCACGACCGCCGACGTCGAAGGTCGGATCGGCCTCGGCGTAGCCGGCCTGCTGCGCCTCGGCCAGGGCCTCGTCGTAGGACTGGCCCTCGGCCATGGCGGAGAGGATGAACGTCGTGGTGGCGTTCACGAGCCCGCGCAGGCGCACCACCTCGCCGGTGGCGGCCAGGTGCGCGACGGTCTCGATCATCGGCGTGCCGCCACCCACGCTCGCGCTGCCGAGGAGCGCCGCCACCCGGCGGTCGGCCAGCTCGGCGAGCTCGGCGCCGTGCGTGGCGAGGAGCGCCTTGTTGGCGGTCACGTAGGGAGCGCCGCGATCCAGCGTGGCGCGCGCCCACTCGAGCGGCCCCTCGATTCCGCCGGCCAGCTCCACGACGATGTCCGCCTCGAGCGCCTCGGCCGGTGTGCCGAGGGTGACGTCCGCCGGAAGGTCGGCCCGCGCTCGATCCCGGACCGCCAGCACGGCCAGGTCCAACGGCAGCGGCCCCTCGAGAACCAGCCTCCCGAAGGCCGAGCCCACCGTTCCCCAGCCGATGAGGCCGATGCGCAGGCGATCCATCGGCGCAGTCTATCGCCGGTGCCGGGGTAGACTTGGCTTCATGGGAGCCACCGAGACCGTCGACCTGTTCATCGAGCTCATCAACGACGACCGCCGCGAGAAGGCGATCGAGCTCTTCGCCGAGAACGCCGTGCTGGGGATCAGCGTGCCGGGCTCGGACGAGCGCACCAACCTCCGCGGACGCGACAAGGTGGGCGGCTGGTTCGTGCGAGCCGGTGACGGATTTCGGATGTTCACGAACGACAGCCGCAACATGGGCGCCAGCTACATCGCCGAGGTGACCGTCATGCGCCCCGGCGTGCAGCCGATGAACGTGGAGGCCAACTTCCGCGTCGAGAACGGCGAGATCGTCAGCCTCTTCCTCTCGCCGAACTAGGGGAACAGGTCCCGCTCCCGGTCCATTACCAGGACCGATGCGCCCGCCTCCGACGGGCGCCACGCGTAGCCGCTGACCACCACCACCGGTCGCTGATCGACCTTGCCCCCGGCGAGGTCCGCCGCCGAGGCGAGCTCGTCCGCCACCGCGATGATCGTGGCCTGCATCTCGCGGCCGGCCGCATCCGGCTGACCGCGCAGGTCGAGGAGCGCCTCGATCCCGGCCGACCCGATGGCCACGTTGACGATCCCGTTGCGCCACGGCCGCCCGAACGAGTCGCTGATCACGACCGCCGGACTCGCCTCGACCCGCATCCGCAGCCCCTCGCGCAGACGCTGCGCCGAGGCATCGGGGTCGAGCGGCAGCAGCGACGCGACGTCGCCGCCGCCCACGTTGGAGACATCGACGCCGGCGTTGGCGCACACCAGCCCGTGACGGGTGCGGGCGATGATCAGTCCGCCGGGACCCATCCGAACGATCTCGGCGGACTCGCGCAGCACGAGCTCGACCTGGCGCGGATCCTTGCCCCAGCGCTCGGCCCAGTCGCGCGCCAGCTCGGACGGCTCGACCGACGCGAGCTCGACGAGGCGGCCCTCGGCCTTGGAGACGATCTTCTGGGTGACGACGAGCACGTCCGTGTCGGCGAGGGCGACCTCGCTGTGCTCGAGCGCTCGCGCGATGTGCAGCGCCAGATCGTCGCCGGGGGCGACCTCTCCGATGCCGTCGAGGGCAACGAGCTCCAGCCGCGACGTCACGCCGCGTCCCCGAGCTCCAGCCAGCGGGCGAGATCCTCGGGGGTGTCGAGGTCGAAGGCGAGGCCGGTGCGGTTGACGGCCACGAGCGCCACCCCGGCCCGCTCGACCTCGGCGATGTGCTTCGCGAAGCTGCCGGCGCCGAACCGGAAGCCGATGACGCCCGGCGGGCGCAGGACGAGGCCGTTCGTGCCGGTGCCGGCGCGGTCCGGAGCGATCGCGACCGCCGGGGAGCCGTCGGCCGGCAGGGCGCCCATGAGCGTCTCGACGTCCGCGGCCTGGAGGTTCGGCAGATCGCCGTGGAGGATCACCATCGTGTCGACGTCGTCCGCGATCGTGTCGAAGCGGGCCTCCTCGAGCCCCTCGTTGAGTCCCATCCCGCGCTGCACCGCAAGGCGGGCGCCGGACGACTCCACGGTCTCGCGCAGGTTGCGCGACGGGCTGATGACGACGACGTCATCGGTGACCTCGCGCGATACGCGCAGGACGCGCTGAAGGAGCTGGCTCGCGAGGAAGATCCTCTCCTCCGGGCTGAGCGATGTGGCGAGGCGTGTCTTCGCCTGCTCGAGACCGCGATGCGGGATGATGATCCTTGCCGCCACGTGCGCAGGATATCGCGATCGCGCTCCGAGGTCGCTAGGCGAGGAGGCTCTTCGCCAGCGCCGCGCGATCGGCGTCGGACCGCATGACTGTCGGCAGCACCGTGGCGTCCATGCCCAGCGCCTCGACATCGGGGGCGAGGTGCGCATCCGCCTCGTCGAGGACGAAGCGGTCGACCAGGCCGGCATAGAGCCGCGCCACGCCGAGCGCGCTGACCTCGTGGCCGAGCGATCCGAGCATCCGGTCGGCGGGACCCTTGAGCGCGGCCCCGGCAACGATCGGGCTCACGGCGATCCGCGGCACCGAGGCCGACGCAAGCGCCTCGCGGATCCCGTCGAGCGCAAGGATCGGCCCGATGCTGACGATCGGGTTGGATGGGCCGATGACGACCACGTCGGCGGACGCCGATGGCGTCGAGAACGGCCACCGACGGCGTCCCCTCTCCCTCGTGCCGGACGCCGCGAACGTCGGGAGCCTGGCGCAGCCGAACGAAGTAGTCCTGGAACGCGAGGTCGCCGTCATCGGTCTCGATCACGGTGCGCCACGGGAGATCGCTGGCCGGCAGGATGCGGGCGCCGATCCCGAGTGCCGACGCCATGGCCGCGGTCGCATCGGTCAGGGAGGCGCCGCTCGCCGAGGAGGCGGTTGCGGTGCACGTGCGTCGCGAGGTCCGCGTCACCGACGGTGAACCAGGTCGGCTCGCCGTAGCGCTCGAACATCGCCTGGGCGGTGCCGGTGTCGCCGGCGACGCCCCATCCGCGTTCGTCGTCGATGAGCCCGGCCAGGGTGTAGAGCAGCGCGTCGATGTCGGGGCACACCAGCAGCCCGTGCATCTCGGTGTCGTCGCCGACGTTCGCGACGACGGTGAGCTCGACGTCGGGCAGCATCGCGAACCCGTGGGCGAGCTTCGTGCCCCCCGTGCCGCCGGCGAGGAGGGTGACCCTCATCGGTCGGGCTAGCCTCGGGCGAGCTCGGGCTTCACCTCGGACATCAGGCGCTCCATCGACTCGGCGTCGAACGGGGCCGGGAAGCCGACGATGAAGTGCCCGAAGCCGATGCCGCCGAAGGGTCGGAGCTTCTCGACGACCTGCTCGGGCGTGCCCCACAGCTGGTTCTGCCATGGCGACGCCCCGCCATGCGCCTCGAACATGGCCGCCGCGACGCGCTCCGCCTCGGCGGGGTCGTCGCGGATGATGCAGGTCCCCACCCCGACGGTGCGCTCGATCTCGGACTCGTCGCGGCCGACCTCGTCGCAGTGGCGGCGCAGGATCTCGTCCTTGCGCTTCACGTTCTCGAAGCCGCCGCCGACGTTGCAGGCGTCGCCGAACTGGGCCACCAGCCGCAGCGTCTTGCGCACTCCCCCGCCGCCGATGAGGATCGGCAGGCGGTCCTGGACGGGTGCGAGGCTCATTGAGCGCCTCCTTCACCGGGTAGCGGCCGTCGGACGAGGGCAGGGTTCCGTCGAGCATGCCGCGCATGATCGGCAGCGCCTCGGCCAGCCAGCGCAGACGCTCGCCCACGGAGGATCCGAACTCGATGCCCAGCCCGTCGTGCTCGGTCTCGAACCAGGCCGCGCCGATGCCGAGGATCGCGCGCCCATTGCTGATGTGGTCGATGGCCGTGATCTGCTTCGCCACCAGCGCGGGGTTGCGGAAGGGGTTGGCCCCGACCATGAGGCCCAGCCGAGCGTGCTCGGTCGGCCTCGGCCCAGGCCGCCAGGACCGCGTACGCCTCGAGGATCGGCCCGTGGTGGTCGCCGACGATCGGGTAGAGGTGGTCCCACGTCCACAGGTCGTCGAAACCGAGGCGATCCGCCCGGATGCCGGCCTCGCGCAGGCTCGGCCAGTCGGTGTATTGGTTCCAGCACAGCGCGCCGAACTTCACGCCGTCGCTCATCGGTCAGTCATGGCGGATGACCTTCTCGACCCGCATGCGGACGGTCACGCGCTGCTGGCCGTCGAACTGCTCCGGCTCGCTGCCGTAACGGCGAGCGAGGGCCTTGATGTGCTCGAGCGCTCGCTCGCGGTCGTCGTCGAGCTCGACGGTTCCCTGCAGCGCGACCCAGAACAGCGAGTCCTCGAAGCAGAGGCTGACGCGAGGGTCGCGGCGCAGCCAGCGCTCCTTGGCGCGGCCGACCTTCGTGTTCATGAGGATCGTGTCCGGGCCGTCAGGGTCGAGGTCGAACCACATGACTGACTGGTTCGGCGCGCCGTCCGGGGTGAGGACCGCCAGCACGGGATGGCGCAGCTCGGCGGTCAGCCATTCGCGGAGGTCGTCGGCAATGACCGCGTCGACGGTCAGGGCAGGATCGGTCAAGAAAGGGGCTCCTTGGTGTGTCGGCGCCGAGTCGAGGGCGCTTCGGATTCCAGTGTAGCCCTACACTCGCGACCGATGGAGAGGGCCGAGCTGCTGTCGATCGGGGCCGAGCTGCTGCTCGGCGAGACGGTGGATACCAACGCCGCCTTCCTCGGGGCTGAGCTGGCGACGATCGGGCTGCCGCTGGCCGAGGTGCGGATGCTTCCCGACGAGCGCGCGACGCTGCGCGACGCGTTCGCGACCGCGCGCGCGGCCGCTCCTCGGTGGTGCTCGCGACCGGGGGGCTGGGCCCGACGCACGACGACCTGTCGCGCGAGGGCCTGGCCGATGCGCTCGGGGAGGAGCTGAGCCTCGATCCCACCCTGATGGCGACGCTCGAGGAACGTTTCAGCCGCTTCGGCCCGATGCCGGAGACGAACCGCCGCCAGGCGATGCTCGTCGCCTCGGCCGAGCCGCTGCCGAACCCGATCGGGTCGGCTCCGGGCTGGTGGGTCGACCGCGACGGCGTCGTGACGGCGCTCATGCCGGGCGTGCCGTCCGAGATGCGGCGCATGTGGGCCGAGCAGGTCCGGCCGCGGCTCGAGTCGCGCTTCGCGCTGCCGCCGCTGGCGATGCGGACGGTGAAGGCGTTCGGCATCGGCGAGTCGGCCATGGCGGAGATGCTCGGAGGGCTCATCACCGATCCGCCCGAGGGCATCGATGCCGGGATCTACGCCCGCGACGATGGGGTGCACGTCCGCTTCTCGACGCGCGGCGATGCGACAGGCCTGGAGCGCCTCGTCAGCGAGTCGATCGCCACGCTGGGCGACGCCTGCTACGGCACCGATGACCGACGACCTTCCCGGGACTGGCGCTCGCCGCGCTCGCCGCGCACGGGGCACGCGAGGTCGGAAGCTGGGAGGCCGATACCGACGGGTCGCTGCTGGCCATCCTGTCGGCCGCGCCCGATCGCGAGGGAGCGGCGCGTTACGTCGGCGGCGTGCTCGACCAGGGCGGCAGCCCGGGACCGCCGGTGGGCGACGCCACCATCCAGCTGTCGCTGCTGCCCCAGGACGGCACCGGACGCAGCCGGGTGCGGGTGGCCGTCGCCGGCGTCGTGGCCATGCCGCACGACCGAGATCCGGATCCACGGCTCCGGCCCCCAGCGCCTCAGGCGCGCCGCGTTCGCCGCCCTCGACGCGGTGCGGCGAATCTAGCTCCAGCCACCGATCAGGCGGCACCACCGCCGGACGCAGCTCCACGCGCCACTCCGAGGCTTCATCGAAGAGGTCACCATCGGTCTGCAGCGGGATGGCGCTGCCGTCGAGCGCGCTGATCTCGACCACCGCGGCGTCGATGCGGCGCGCCTTCGGGTTGATGCCCCAGGCCCAGCGCGCAGCCTCGAGCGCGAGCTGGCCCGCAGGGCCGGGGTAGACCCGCAGCGAGAGGCGACCCGCATCGGGCCGGGCTCCGGGGTTCACGCGCAGGCCCCGGCCATAGAACGGCGTGGTGCTCGCGATGAGCATCGCGAGCGGGCCACGGTGAACGGTCCGGCCATCTGCTCGCACCTCGACCTCCGGGAGATGCCGCAGCTCGGGGAGCGACTTCGTGATGACCGAGGCCCACCCGATCGTCCCGTGGGCTCCGGCCGCGCCGTAGCGACCGGCCACGAGAGCATCCCACCCGGCCCCCGCGAAGAAGCAGAGGCGGTCTCGAACCGCAACGAGATCGACGGGGCGTGCATCGCGCCGCGCCAGGACGTCGACGAGGGCGACGGGGTCGGTGGGAAGGCGCAGCAGGTGCCTCGCCGCATTGCCGAAGCCGGCGGGCACGTACCCCAGGGTGAGGCCCTCCTGGTTGGTCGCCACCTTGAGCGCCATGCCCAGGGAGCCGTCCCCGCCCACGATGATGGCCGTGTCGTAGCCGCCGAGCAGTCCGCCGAGCCACGCTTCCAACTCGACCGGGTCGCGCGTGTTCGCGACGTGCAGGTCGGCGTCGAGGGCCAGTTGCGCCCGCTCGACGGTCTCGGCGACCTTCGCGCTCTGCGCGGTCCCGGCACCCTTGTTGAGGAAGATCGCCGATCCCTCGCGCGTCACAGTGGGTTCCGTCCTTCCGTTCAGGTCGTGGCCAGGAGGCCGCCGGTCGGCTCTCGCTTCAGGAATCGCCCGTCGCCGGCGGCGCCGAGCCACTCGTCGCCGTCGACGATGACCTTGCCGCGAGAGAGGACGACGTCGGGCTTGCCGGTGATCTCGCGGCCCTCGTAGCACGAGTAGTCGACGTCCATGTGGTGGGTCGATGCGCTGATCGTGTGCCGCGCGGTCGGGTCGTAGACGACGAGGTCGGCATCGGCTCCGACCGCCGACGACCCCCTTGCGGCCCGCCAGGCCGAACATCCGCGCCGGCGCGGCGCTGATGACGTCCACCCAGCGGTTCGGCGTCAGTGCGCCTGCCACCACGCCACCGTCGTGGAGCAGGTTCACCCGGTCCTCGACGCCGGGCAGGCCGTTCGGCACCTTGCGGAAGTCGCCCCTGCCGAGGTCCTTCTGGCCGTGGAAGTCGAACGGACAGTGGTCGGTGCTCACGACCTGGAGGTCGTCCTTGGCGAGGCCCTTCCACAGCTCGGGCGCATGGTCGGCCGGACGCAGCGGCGGCGAGCAGATGAACTTCGCGCCCTCGAAGCCGTTGCCCATGTCCTCGAGGGTGAGGAACAGGTACTGCGGGCAGGTCTCGGCGTAGGCCGGCAGGCCCTCGTCGCGCGCACGCCGCACCTCGTTCAGGGCCTCGATCGCGGAGAGGTGAACGATGTACACCGGCACCCCCGCGACCTGGGCCAGGCGGATGACCCGGTTCGTGGCCTCGCCCTCCATCACCGGCGAGCGCGACGTGCCGTGGTAGTAGGGATCGGTGTTGCCCGCATCGGCGTTCTGCGCCGCGACCACGTCGATCGCCAGGCCGTTCTCGGCGTGCATCAGGATCAGGCCGCCGTTCTTCGCGGTCTGCTGCATGGCGCGGAAGATGGCGCCGTCATCGGAGAAGAAGACCCCCGGGTAGGCGGTGAAGAGCTTGAAGTCGGTCACGCCCTCGTCGACGAGCGTGTCCATCTCGGCGAGGGTGTCATCGGTGACGTCGGACATGATCATGTGGAAGCCGTAGTCGACGCAGGCCTTGCCCTCGGCCTTGGCGTGCCAGGCGTCGAGGCCCTCGCGCAGCGCCTGGCCCTTGCCCTGGACGGCGAAGTCGATGATCGTCGTCGTCCCGCCGAAGGCCGCGGCGCGCGTCCCGGTCTCGAAGGTGTCCTTGGCGAAGGTCCCGCCGAACGGCAGCTCCATGTGGGTGTGCACGTCGATCGCGCCGGGGATCACCCACTTGCCGGTCGCGTCGAGCGTCCGGTCCGCGTCGACGTCCAGCGACCTCGCCGATCAGCGCGATCCGCTCGCCATCCACCAGCACGTCCGCCGTCGTCGTGGCATCCGCGTTGACGATCGTCCCACCCTTGATGAGCGTGCGCATCGGGCCTTCCAGTTCTCCGTGCAGGAACGCATCGTAGCGCCTGAGATCGCGGTTACTACGATGGCGAGGTGAAACTCGAGCAGCTGAGCCCGCCGTATCCGGCCGCCGCTCTCGCCGAGCTCATCCGGTCCGACGCGCCGACCCGTCCGCGCGGGCTAGCCGTCATCGACGAACGCCTCAGTGGACGCGTCTGGGCCGACGACGCGGCGAGTCCGTCGGCCACGATCGTGATCGAGGATGCAGACGGGACGGTCTATACCGGCGGAGCGCTCACGCGTGACCTCGCGGCCGCCGCGCTGGCTGATGTCGCGACGGCATCAGGGGACCTCATCTTCGGCTTCGCCGATGCGGAAGACCCCCTGCGCGGGCTCGTCCCGGCCGAGCCGTACTGGCGCGGCGAGGCGATCGATTTCACGGAACGCGCAGCCGGGCCGGACGAGGCCGAGCTGTTGGCCCGACCGCTCCCGGATGGCGCCCGGCTCGTGCGGCTCGACCGGACGACGCTGTCATTGACGGAGTGGTACGAGGACACGCTCGTCGCGTTCGGTTCAGCCGATGCCTGGGAGGAGCACGGCATCGGCTTCGCCGTCATGATCGACGGCCGCGTCGCCGCCGAGTCGATCGCCGGTCCGCGCAGCAACGGGATGCTCGAGATGGGCGTCGTGACGCGCGAGCCGTATCGGCAGCGAGGCTTCGGGACGCTCGTGAGCCTGGCAGTTGCCCGAGCCTGCGAGGAGCGCGGCGATCGGGTGTGGTGGAACGCCAACTCCGAGAACCTGCCCTCGATCCGCATCGCGCGACGCCTCGGATTCCGCCAGGAGCGCCGCTACGACCTCGTTGCGTGCCGTGCACGTCTCGCGATCAGCGGTCGAGGGGATAGGTGAACGTCGTGAGGCGGAAGCCTGGGGAGATCTCGATCTCGTCGCCCTGCACCGCACCCATCGCGTTGTAGAAGCCGACGGCTCGCGGATCGGACTTGATGAGCAGCCGGCGCCCGTGCTTCGCCGCCTCAACCACCGCGTGGTCCCAGAGTCGCCTGCCGTTACCTGTGCCGATGCGATCGGTCTCGAGGAACAGGTAGGCGAGCTCGACGTGATCGGCCTCGACGCTAAGCCCGTAGAAGCCGATGATGCCGTCCGGGTCCTCCAGGACATTGACGATCGCCCGTTCCACATACTCCGGCGTCGGAAGCCCGTTTGCTCGCAGATCCGCAACCGCGGAGGGGAAGTTGACATCGTGGCCCCAATGACTCACGCCCCTGATCACGATCTCTCCGAGGGTGGCCGCCTCGGCGGGCCTCGCCGGTCGGAAGGTCGGCTCGAACGTCATCCTGCCCAGCGGGCAACCTCCATGGCATTTCTGCCGCGCCATCGTAGTGATGGGTGAATCACGTCATGGTCGTGAAGCCGCTCTCGTGGGGGTACCATCCTGCGCATGACGGCCGATCTCCTTCCGTTCACGGGGGACGACGAAGCAGACCGACTGCTGGTGAGCGAGCCGATGGCGTTGCTCATCGGATTCGCGGTCGACCAGCAGGTCCCGGTGCAGTGGGCCTTCTCGGCGCCGAAGGTGCTCCTGGAGCGCCTCGGGACCCTCGACGCCCGCGCGATCGCGGCCATGGACGTCGCAGCGGTCGAGGCCGCCGCCAAGGGTCCGCCCGCGATCCACCGCTTCCCATCGGCCATGGCGCGCCGCATCCACGAGCTCGCTTCCTACATCGCGGCAACCTATGGCGGCGACGCAGCCCGCGTCTGGACCGATGCGTCCGACGGGCGCGACCTCCAGAAGCGACTGGCCGCCCTCCCTGGTTTCGGCCCGATGAAGGTCGCTTCCCTGACCGCAGTGCTCGCGAAGCTGCTCGGCGTGCGGCCTCCGGGGATCGAGGAGGTCATGCCGGATCATCCGACGCTCGGCGACGTCGACTCGGCCGAGGCGCTCGCCGAGTACCAGGCCGCAAAACGAGCACACAAGGCCGAGATGCGGGCCGCCGCCGGCGACTGAGGCCGCGCCTACTCCTCGGTTGATGCCGATGGGCCCGTGCGCACGGCCAGCGCGCCGATCGCTCCGCCCAGCGTGTTCATGATCAGGTCGGTCGTGCTCGCCCATCGTCCTGTCTGTGCAACGGCCTGCGCAACCTCGATCACGAGTGAGATCCCGAGCGTGACGAGCACGACCCGCGCCACGCCAACAGCGGGAAACCGCCAGCTGAGGGCCATCCCCAGCGGCACGAACAGGAGGACGTTCGCCAACATCTCGGCCAGCGCGCCGCGAAGGCGTCCGTCCCGCACGATCGCATCGATCAGGTTCTCGAACGGCAGCAGCCGCAGCTGAGGGGGCTCATCGCCACCCGACGCGAAGAGCGTGGCGGTGGCGATAATCCCGATCGCCACCACCAGCGCGACCGTGCTCCAGGCCCGGTTGTCTTCCGCCTGCCCACGCATCAGCCGCCAGGCAAGGGCGAGGAACGCGATGCCCAGGACGACAAGCAGGATGGCAGCGACGCGCTCGTCGCTCATCCAGCCTCGTCGGGGGTCCACAAGCCGCTACGCCGCGTCAGTGGTCGTGGCCGTCGTGCTCGTGGTCGTGCTCGTGCTCGTGCTCGTGCTCGTGCTCGTGCTCGTGCTCGTGATCGTGCATCCACGGCGTGAACGTGACGCCGACGAGGAGGCCCTCCGGACTGAGCAGCCGCGCCGTGGTCTGGCCCCACGGCTCCTCGTGCGCGTCGCGCAGGACTCGGTGACCGGCGGCCCTCAGCTCGGCGATCGCTTCAGCGACGGCCTCGGCTGACTCGACGTCGAGCTCGATCCACGCCTGCGGGGCTGGGACGTCGTCGGGCCAGGCCTCCGACCCGAAGGTCGCATCGGCTGCCTGGGACAGTGGCCACAGCGCGAAGGCGTTCACGCCGCCGAGATCGTCGTTCGTGAAGTATCCGGGCGCGGACTCCTCGAGAGCGATACCGAGCCCGTCGCGCCAGAACGCCTGGGCGTCACTCGCCTCCCGGACGATCGGCCCGAAACCGGCGACGAACGCGATCTTCATCGGCGCAACCTGAACACGGCTGAACTCTACACATTGATACAGTCATTGGCGCATGACCGATCGGTTGCTCGCCCTCGCTCGCATCGGATTCGCAGTCCTGGTGCTGGCCGCGATCGCATTCATGATCTGGACGCTGGTCGACGAGGAGAGCTTCAACGCCCTCAACTTCTTCACATTCTTCACGATTCTGTCCAACCTGTTCGCGGCCGGTGTCCTCTTCGAGGGTGGACGGCGCCAGCTGACGGGCGCCACTCCGGTGCCGGACCTGTGGCGGGGCGCGGCCGTGGTGTACATGGCAGTGACATACATCGTGTTCGCCGTCCTGCTTCGCGACGCGCAGGAGGACCTCAACACCCACGTTCCGTGGGTGGACTCGGTCCTGCACCGGGTCATGCCGATCGCCGTCATGGCCGACTGGCTCATCGCGCCGCCCCAGGCGACCATCACCTTCCGCCGCGCGCGTCGTGTGGCTCGGGTTCCCCCTCGTGTGGACGGCGTTCACGCTGATCCGCGGCGAGATCGACGGACGCTATCCGTATCCGTTCCTCGAATCCGGCGAACGGTGGATACGGCACCGTGGCGCTCTACTGCGTCGGGATCTTCTCGCTCTTCCTATTGGTCCTCTGGCTGGTGGCGTGGTCCGGATCGGCCCTGCGACGACGCGTCGCCGATACTTCGCTCACGGCCGCCGATCGGTCGCCGCGCCCTTAGCGCCGGTTGGCGGTTCAGGCGCGACGGGATGTGGCTGCGCCGCGGCGGTCTGCCTTGTCAGCAGCAGCCTGACCCCCCGCAACAGCCAGCGTCCGCGAGCCGCAGTGCGGCATCGGGATACGTCGCCGGCGACGCGTCAGTCGGCTTCGATGCCTTGACGATCGCGCTGTGCATGCCGTCCGCGACAGCGTGCGTTGGCGTGACACTGATGTCCGCCAGCCCCACGGCGCGCAGCCCTGCCTCGTACTCGGAGAAGGACAGCGCGCCGGCGATGCAGCCCACGTATGAACCGCGCTCGGCGCGCTGTTCGCCCGTGAGCGCGTCGTCGGCGACGATGTCGCTGACCCCGACGCGGCCGCCAGGCCTAAGTACGCGCGCGATCTCCATGAAAACGGCGTTCTTGTCCGCGGCAAGGTTGATGACGCAGTTGGAGATGACGACGTCGATCGAGTCGGCAGGGAGCGGGATGGCCTCGATGTGACCCTTGAGGAACTCGACATTCGTCGCCCCGGCCTCCTGGGCGTTCTGCTGCGCCAGCGCCAGCATCTCATCGGTCATGTCGAGACCGATCGCGCGGCCGGTCGGGCCAACACGCTTCGCGCTCAGGAGCACGTCGATGCCGCCGCCCGAGCCGAGGTCGAGGACGCGCTCGCCCTCATGGAGGTCGGCCACGGCGGTCGGATTGCCGCATCCGAGCGAGGCGAGCACCGCCGTGTCGGGCAGCTCGTCGCGCTGGAGCGCGCTGTAGAGCTCAGCGCCGATTCCTGCCTCGCCGCAGCATGCCGGAGTGTTGTCGGCTAGAACCTGTCGAGCCGACGCGGCATAGCGCGCTCGGACCTCCTCGTGGATTGTGTCGATGGGCAGGGTCATTTGGCTCGTCTCCTAAGTGAGCGGGATAAGTCCGGCAAGGCTTGCGCCGATGTCGGCCCAGCGCCGGTCGAAGTCCGGCGCGAGCTCGTAGTAGATGAAGGTCCCCTGCCGGCGGGAGGTTGTGACGCCGGCCTCACGCAGGACTTTGAGGTGGTGGCTAACGGTGGGCTGGCTGACCGTGCAGCACTCGGTGAAGTCGCACGCGCAGACCTCGCCGGGTGACGCTGCCAGTTGACGGACGATCGACAGCCGAACTGGGTCGGCAATGGCCTGGAGCAATCTGATCTCGGGGTCGACGTTCTTCACTAGAGACAGTATATCGATCGTTGTCAATATAGAAAGCGCCCAGTCGGACAGCGGTGCGGGTCACCTAACGCCGTCTTGACAATGGGGCGATATCCTCCCCGCATGGACAAGCGACGCGTGCTGTTCGTCTGCACTCACAACAGCGCCAGGAGCCAGATGGCCGAGGCGATGCTGAACGCCTGGGGCGAGGGCAAGTTCGAGGCGTTCAGCGCCGGGACCGAGGCGACCGGCATCAAGCCCGAGACGATCCAGGTCATGGACGAGATCGGCATCAGCCTCGACGGCCACCGGAGCAAGACGATCGATGAGTTCCGCGGACAGGCGTTCGAGTGGTTCATCACGGTCTGCGACGAAGCCCAGAAGAACTGCCCCGTCCTTCCCGGCGTCGGGGAGGTCGCGCACTGGAGCATCGAAGACCCATCGGTCGCCGAGGGAACGACTGAGGAGCGGCTGGAGGTATTCCGGCAGGTGCGGGACCTGATTCGCAACCGGCTGCGGCTCTTCATTCTCGCCGGCGGCCGATCGGACATCCCGGTGCGCGAGAAGACAGTCCTCAGCTGAATACGCCTGGCCGGCGCCCCTAGCGCCGGTTGGCGGTCACGTCGCGGAGGGCGGGCACGATCTCGCGGCCGTATCGGTCCAGCTGCTCCTCTTCGTCCCCGTTCATCAGGTAGAGGTTGAACTGGTCGACGCCCGCCTCGGCAAGCTCGTGCAGCTTCTCGATGTGCTCCGCGGGCTCCCCAAGAATGCAGAAGCGATCCGTCACGTCGTCGCCGACGAAGGCGGCGTTGGTCGAGCCGACCTCCGCGTGATGGTGGTAGTCGTACCCCTCGCGGTCGGTGATGTAGCCCGTCAGCGCTTCCGGCAGCTGCTCGCGCGGGTACTTGTTGACGAGGTCCACGACGTGATTGCTGACCAACGCCGGGAACCAGCGAGTCCGATCCTGGCCGAGGTCGCGGGGACCGACGTGAGCCGGCGCCGCGGCCTGGACCTTGACGCTCCCCGGCGGTCGGCCGGCAGTGGCCTCGGCCTCGCGCAGCTGGGTCACGAACCACCCGATGAGGTCCGGGTCGGCCAGCTGGAGGATGAGCCCGTTCGCCACGCGCCCCGTCATGGCAAGCGCCATGGGTCCGTAGCCCGCAACCCACACCGGCAGGGTCCACGAGCCGGCCCAGGTGAGCCGGAGCTCGGTCCCCTCGTAGGTCACGGCCTTCCCCTCGACGAGGTCGCGGATCACAGTGATCGCCTCCTCGAGGGTCTTCATCGTGGTCGGCGGCTTGCCCAGGACTCGCCGGGCGCTGTCTCCACGGCCGATCCCGAGGTCCATTCGGCCGCCGCTCATCTCGTTCAGCTCGGCGAGGGTGGAGGCGGTGACCGACGGCTCTCGGGTGGCCGGGTTCGTGCACGCAGGTCCCCAGCCGCATCGCCGTCGTGGCCTGCGCCATCAGGGTCAGGGCGGGATAGGGGTCACGCCACAGGACGTGGCTGTCGAACACCCAGCCATACGTGAATCCCGCGGCCTCCGCCCGGCGCGTCAGGTCCACGGTGCGGTCGGTCGCGTTCTCGAGTTTCAGCGTGAACCCGAAGTCCATCGGTCAGGCGGTCTCGCGGCCGGGCCTAGGGCCGAACGAGGTCGTCGTAGGCGTCCGGGCGACGATCTCGGAAGAACTGCCACGTCTGGCGAACCTCCTCGATCTTGTCGAGGTCGAGGTCGCGGACGATCAGCTCCTCGTCGTGCGCGTCTCCCACGTCGCCGATGAACTGGCCGCGCGGATCCACGAAGTACGACTGACCGTAGAAGTCGTCCTCGCCGAGAGGCTCGATCCCGACCCGGTTGATGGTGCCCACGAAGTAGCCATTGGCCAATGCGTGCGAGACCTGCTCGACACGCCACAGGTACTCGGACAGGCCGCGCGAGGTTGCCGAGGGGATGAAGACCATCTCGGCGCCGTTGAGCCCGAGTGCCCGAGCGCCTTCGGGGAAGTGGCGGTCGTAGCAGATGTACACGCCGACCTTGCCCACGGCGGTGTCGAACACTGGATATCCCATGTTGCCGGGGCGGAAGTAGTACTTCTCCCAGAAGCCCTTGACGTGCGGGATGTGCGTCTTGCGGTACTTGCCGAGGTAGGAGCCATCGGCGTCGATGACGGCCGCGGTGTTGTAGTAGATCCCGGTCGTCTGGTCGTCCTCTTCGTACATCGGCACGATGAGGACCATCCCGGTCTCCTTGGCCAGCTCCTGCATCCGCTTCGTGGTCGGGCCGTCGGGGATGTGCTCGGTGTAGCTGAAGTACTGCGGATCCTGGACCTGGCAGAAGTAGGGGCCGTAGAAGAGCTCCTGGAAGCACATCACCTTCGCGCCCTGCTCGGCAGCCTCGCGGGCGTACTTGATGTGCTTCTCGATCATCGACTCCTTGTCGCCGGTCCACTCCGCCTGGAGCAGCGCCGCGCGCACGATCCGCGCCATTGGCCTTGGCCCTCCGGTGGTTGCTGGTCGAATGGGACCGATACGATACACCGAGCCTTATCGAGGTCCGATCGCATGGCCGATGCCAGAGCCGTCTACCGTGATGCCCTACGACGACGCATGGCTCGACTAGGCGGAACCGATCTCGACTCCCCGAACGTCTGAACGTCCGATGCGAGCCCGCCGACTCATCGCGATCCCCATTGCGCTCACCATGGCGTTCGCCGCCGGGACCGTCGCTGCCGATTGCGAACCGGCCGGACCACTCGAAGACGTGCTGCCCAATGCGCCGGTCGCCTTCGTCGGAACCGTCGTCGACCTGCAACCACCGATGGCGGTGCTCGAGGTTCACGAGGTGTGGGCCGGCGACGTTGCCCGGTCGGTCGAGGTGCACGGCCTCACCAGCGGCGTCCAGTTCAGCGAGGACGATCGGCCCTGGGAGGAAGGGGTGACCTACATGGTGGTCCCGATTGTCGAGGGCGGCGTGCTACGCGACAGCATCTGCACTGCCACGACTGAATGGACCGATGACCTGGCGGCTCTCCGTCCGGCGGACGCGCTCATCTATGCGCCGACCGAGCCGGCGCCCGAGACGCCGATGCCGATCGCGATCCCCCTGGTCGGCATTGCCCTGCTGCTCGTGGTTGCGACCTCCGTCTTCGCATTCAGGCAGGGAGCATCCAGGCCGAAGTAAACCGGGCAGCCCTCCCGTGGCTGTGGTTCTCATGAAGGCTCGTGTGCGGCTCGCGGCCGTGGTCATCGTGGGTGCTCTCGTCGGGGGATGTGGCGCGGCCCCAACCCCATCCGCGTTGATGAGCCGCGCGGCGTCGGCCGCTGCGTCAGATCCCGATGCGTCGGACCCCGCTCCGACCTCGAGCGCCGCATCCGAAGCGGCAACGCTGCCCACCTGCCTGTTCGAGACGTGTCCGGAGCTGCCAGCCGGCACGTACGTGACCACCGGCCCTGAAGGATTCCTCCCCGGCCTCCGGCTCACGATCCCTGCCGGGTACTCGACCTACGAGCACAGCACCGGCGAGCTGGAGCTCCACCGCACGGACGACGTCGACGGGCTTCGTCAGATCTTCATCTGGCGCGACCTCCGCGCAGTGGTGGGCGTCGGCGGTCCGGCTGGGCCGCCCGAGATCGTCGATGGCGTGGATGGGAGCCCCGAGGCGCTCCTCGCCTGGCTCGAGACGGATGGACGGTTCGAGACCTCCGCTGGCCAGGACGCGAACTTTGGGAACGTCGTCGCAAGGTGGATGGATGTCGTCGTCTCTGCCGCTGCCATCAACGAGGAGCCTCTGACCGACGACGGCGGGTGCGATCCCGCGGAGGTCGTCTGCATAGGTGTCTTCTACGACCCGGTGCATTGGGTCAATCCCGGCTACGCGTACGGCATGCTGCGGAAGGCCATCCCCGACCCGAGTCCCGGTGAGTGCTGCGAGCACCTGGTCCGGTTCCACTTTGCCGAGGTGGGCTCGTCGCACGACCCCACCACCCTCGTCGTCGCCCTTTCCGTCTTCGACGTCGACCCACTGGCCTCGATCGACGCTTGGCAGGAGGAAGTGCAGCCGATCCTCGACAGCCTGGTCGTCCCGCCGGACGTGCCCTGAGGCGCACCTTGACCGTCGCATGACCCTTGCCACCGCGGGCGGCGCTGTTCAGACTCCGGCCACGGTGACCATCCGGCCGAGCACGGACGCCGACTCCGCCGCCGATGCGTACACGGCCTTCTTCCAAGCCGAGTACGCCGCAGTGACCCGCGCCGTGTACCTGGTGCTGCACGACCGCGACGCGGCCGAGGACGTAGCTGCCGATGCGTTCGCCGCCCTCCTGCGCAATTGGACGAAGGTCTCGGACTACGACCGGCCGGGGGCCTGGGTGCGGCGCGTCGCCATCCGGATGGCGGTCCGTGCCGCACGACGCGACCAGCTGCGCGATCGGCTGCTTGCCTTGATCCGCCCCCCGGGGGCGCTTGCCGAATCCTCGGACCCTGACCTCGCCGCCGCCATGGCCGCGCTCCCACCACGGCAGCGCGCGGCGGTGATGCTCTACTACTTCGAGGACCGCCCGCTGGCCGAGGTGGCGGACCTGCTCGACTGCGCGCCCGGCACCGCAAAGGCCCACCTGTTCAAGGCTCGGCAGCGACTGGCGTCACTGCTTGGCGAGTCCGTCGAGGAGGTCAGCGATGCCGCTGGATGACCGCCTGCGCCAGGGCCTCGAGCACCTTGCCTCCGATGTCGACCCCGACGTCGACGCTCGCCTGGATGACGTCCGCGATCGAGGTGCGGCGCCGAGGTTCGGAGCGCTTCCGACGGTCGCGGCTGTCGCGGTCGTCGTCCTGCTCGCCGTCCTCGTGGCACCCATCGGGCTCGGCCTGCTCACCGGAGATGGGCAGGGCGTTCAGAGCGAGGCTCCCTTGCCGACGCCGACATGCCCGCCGCCGCCTGCCGGCGTGCTTCCCGAGCCTCCGGGCGATTGCCTTGGGCCGCTCGAACCGGGGGGTTCGTATCGGTCCGGCGCATTCATCCCGCCGCTCGACTACACCATCCCAGTCGACGCGCTCGTCGAGTGGGCGAACGCGGGTGACGTCCCCGGCATCTTCTCCCTCAACCCGTCGGGCGGGGCGGGATGGAATGCAGTCTTCCTGTTCCGCGACATCGCCCCAGTGAGGGCCCAGTGCGACATCGAAGTGGATGACGCGGTCGAACCCACGGCAGCGGGAATGGCGGACTGGCTGGAGGCCAACCCCGCCATGATCGCGAGCGGTCGGGAATCGGCGCACATCGGTGGGCTCGACGGAATCCGCCTGGACCTGGCGGTGTCCGGTTCCTACACCGAGATCTGCCTCGAGGAGCCTCCGCAGCCGTACGAGCCGGGCACGCCGCTCGTGCCGCTGTTCACCGGCATCGGCTCCAGCGACGTGACCTGGTGGATCGGCGGCGAGGAGCGCATCCGCCTGTATCTGCTCGACCTCCCCGGGGGCGGGACGGTGACGATCAGCATCGACGCCATCACTACCGATTTCGAGGAGCTGGTCGAGCTCTCGACCCCGGTCATTGAGACCTTCGTCTTCGACGACGACTACTACTGACCGAGTTCAGCGGCGAGCATCGCTGAGGTCCGACGTCTTGCGGCCGTGGCTCCGGTACGCTGGAGGCATGCCATGGAGCCGACACGCCAAGATCGCCTTCATCGGGTCCCATTCGGTCCGCAAGTCGAACGCGGTGCACGCCTTCGCGTCGACGATCGGGCGGGCGGGTCGGAGCGTCGAGGTCGGCCGCGAGGTCGTTCGGTTCAACCCGCTTGGCCTCAACGAAGGGGCATCGGCGGAGGCGCAGCTGTGGGTCCTCATGGCCCAGGTCCAGCAGGAGCTCGAGCTGGCGCCACGGGCCGAGGTGCTCGTCACCGACCGGTCGGTCGTGGACAACTTCGCGTACTACCTGCGCGTCACCGGGGGCGAGGATCCGTTCGCCGTCGAGCCGTTGATTCGGCGCTGGGCAGGGACCTACGACCTGTCGGTCCGCCTCCTGCCCGACATCGGTCTGCTCGAGGACGGCGTCCGATCCACCAACGACGCGTTCCGCGATGAGATCGAGTCGATCCTCGACCGCATCCTGCCGATCTACCTCGCGCCGGACCGATGCGTCAGGGTCCCCGCCAGCAGCGTGACCGCCGAATTCGACTGGTGGACCATCGGCGAACGCCTGGCCGGAATCGTCGGCGAGGCGCTGGTCGAGGGCCAGCTGAGCGCGCCCCTGCGCTGAATTGCGGCACCGCTACGGGCGAACCAAGGGGCCTTGCTTCAGCTCGGGACGAGGGTGTTGGCGAACACCTGCCATGCGAGCGCCGACTTCGCGACCAAGCTCAGCAGGACATAGACCCGCTCGCCGAACAGGTAGCTTCGCCACGGGCCGACCTGCCGGTACTGGAGGAACTGGTTCAGCGCGAACGAGTTGAAGAACAGGAACAGCGATATGAAGATCCCGTACACGAAGGCCGGGATCTCGGCCGTCGGACCGATGAGATAGATCCCGATCGCAACCCAGGGCACGATCCCCGCGATGCAGCCGAACACGAACGGCCACCATCGGCCGCCGCCCGGCGCTTCGTAGCGCTCCTGCAGCCAGCCGAACAGGATCATCGCCGCGTTCACGCCGAACAGCGCCACCAGCGCGGCGACGTCCGCGATGCCGGTGATCATTGCGATCAGCACGATCATCAGCGACGAGCTGAAGGCGTACTCGATCCAGCGCTGCTCGTTGCGATGAGCCGCCAGGTCCCGCTGGTACTTGCCCCAGCCCGGCCCGGCGACGACAAAGTGTGCGATCGCCGAGAGGAAGAGGAAGGCCGCCACCGCGGGCCCGAGCGGCAGCGTGAACAGCTCCTCGGTCGACGCGGGTGTTCCCGGCGGACCCTCCATGAACGCGGCCGTCACCGGCAGCGCGAAGTCGTTCGAGAGCAGCAGCACGGCGATCCCCTGGATGGCGTGGAGCAGCCCCATGCCCGCGTTGTACAGGCGCAGGCGTCCCATCGTTTGTTCCGTATCCATCGCGTTCGCCCTCCGGCGTCCGGCTCATTCCATGCTTGCGCGGACCCGATGCCGGCTAGGTACGCCTCCCCGCCGCGCCCGGGGGACCACATTGGCAATAGCCTCCCGCAGGACTTCGAGCTCGCGCTCGCTGGTGATTATCCTGCGGATGCCCTCCCCCTGGCAGACGGACCGCCTTGTGCCCGTGCGACGGGGTGGCAGAATGCGGGCCGAACGCTTGCGACCCCGAGCCGGGGCAGTGGCCCAGAAGGATGACTCGAACCGTGCCGAATCCGATAGGCACCCTCCATCCCCTCGTGACAACGAACGCCTAGGCCGATGGACCTCGGACTGCGTGGCCGCCGCGCCATCGTGGGTGGCGCCACATCGGGACTCGGCCGCGCGTCCGCGGAAGCCCTTGCCGCCGAGGGCTGCGACCTGGTGATCTGGTCCCGCTCGGAGGAGCGCTTGGCATCGATCGCCGACAAGCTGCGCGCGACCTACGGGGTCAGCGTCGAGTGGGTCGCCGCAAACGCCTCCGACCCGTCGGCCGCGACCACGGTCGCGGAGGCGGCGCTGGCGGGTGGCGACGTCGACATCCTCGTGAGCAATGCCGGCGGCCCGCCGACGGTGGACCCGACGCAGACCGATCCGGAGACGTGGCGACAGATCTTCCAGCTCCTCGCCGCCACGCCGATCGAACTCGCGACGCTGCCTCCTGCCGCAGATGCGCGAGCGCGGCTGGGGCCGGGTGGTCGCCATCACGTCGACCGGCGTGCGGCAGCCGATCCACGAGCTGGTCTACTCGAACGCCGGTCGCTCCGCGCTGTGGGCGTGGCTGAAGACCACCGGACGCGCGGTGGCAGCCGATGGCGTCACGATCAACGGCGGTGATGCCCGGACGCATCGCCACGCCGCGGATCACAGAGCTCGATTCCGGCCGCGCCGACCGCGAAGGGCGCACCGAGGACGAAGTCCGCGCGACCCACATCGCCACGATCCCGGCGGGACGCTACGGCGAGCCGGCGGAGCTCGGCGTCCTCGTCGCGTTCCTCGCTTCGGAGAGGGCCTCGTACATCACCGGGCAGATCGTCGCCGTCGACGGAGGCCTCCTGGCCGGGCTCTAGACTGGCGTCCATGGACGAGCGTGAGGCCGCCCTGCGCCGCGCGGCCGAGATCGGGCTGGAGTATCTCGCCGGCCTCGACCGAGCGACATGTCGGACCCCTGGCCGATGCGGCGGCGCTCCGTGCAGCGCTCCCGGCCGCGCTTCCCGACGAGGGCCTGGAGCCCGTGGCGGTCATCGACGAGCTCGCGACGGCACTCGACCCCGGCGTCGTGTCCAGCCTGGGCCCGCGCTACTTCGGCTTCGTCATCGGCGGTCAGCTCCCGGCAGCCGCGGCGGCCGACTGGCTGACCACGGCCTGGGGCCAGAACGCCGCGCTGCATGCCCTCTCGCCGGCGGCCGCGGCCGCGGAGGAGGTCGGCCGGCGCCTGGATGCTCGACCTGCTGGGCCTGCCCGCCGACGCGAGCTTCGGTCTTCCCACCGGGGCCGGGCTGGGCAACGCCGTCGGGCTGGCCGCCGGGCGCCATGCCGTCCTCGCTCGGGCGGGCTGGGACGTCGAGGCCGATGGCCTGTACGGTGCCCCCGAGATCGCCGTCGTGGTCGGCGAAGAGGCCCACGCGACGCTGCTCACGGCGCTCCAGTACCTGGGCCTCGGGCGCGATCGCGTGACGCGCGTGCCGGCGGACGACCAGGGCCGGATGCGTGCGGACGCCGCCAGGGAGGCCATCGCCTCGGCCGGAGGACCGCTCCTCGTGGCCATCCAGGCGGGCAACGTGAACACCGGCGCCTTCGATCCGGCCGGGGAGATCGCCGACGCCGTTGCCGCGCATCCGAACGCGTGGCTCCACGTCGACGGCGCCTTCGGCCTGTGGGCGGCCGCCTCTCCCCGCCTGCGCCACCTCGTGACGGCGTCGATCGCGCCGACTCGTGGTCGACCGACGCGCACAAGTGGCTCAACGTCGGCTACGACTGTGGCTTCGTCGCGACGCGCGACCCCGAGGCGCACCGCGCCGCGATGTCCGCATCGGCGGCGTATCTCATGCGCGGCGAGCAGCGCGAGAACTGGGAGTGGGTGCTCGACAGCTCGCGCCGCGCGCGAGGCTTCACCGTCTACGCGGCCATCCGTTCGCTCGGGCGCGAGGGGGTCCGGGCGCTCGTCGAGCGCTGCTGCGACCTGGCGGCACGGCATGGCCGATCGGCTGCGAGCCGCGGACGGCGTGGAGGTGCTCAACGACGTCGTCCTCAACCAGGTGCTCGTGCGCTTCGGAGACGACGAGCGGACGCGCGACGTCATCGCGCGCGTCCAGGCCGACGGCACCGCGTGGATGGGCGGGACGACCTGGCGTGGCGCTGCCGCGATGCGCATCAGCGTCAGCAACTGGTCCACCACCGAGGCCGATGCCGACCGCACCGTCGACGCGATCCTGCGCGCCGCGCACGAGGGCTGATACCGGCGACGCCTTCGCCGGCCGGGTCAGGTTCTGGGCTGCTGGCTTGGTGCAGCGTCGTCCACGTCCTGGTCCTCCTCCCAGTCGCGCCACTCCACGCCGTGCTCGTTCACATAGGCGTGCACGGCGCCGCCAACCGTGGAGAAGAAATGCTGCTCGCCGATCATGTCCAGCAGTCCGTAGGCCGCGAGCTTGTCCTTGGGCGGCCCCTTCATCTCCGCGAAGACGAGCTCCACTCCACCTTCCCTCAGCTCGCTGGAGAGCTCGATCAGCATGTCCGCCGCCGTCGTGTCGACGTCGGTGATCGGCTCTGCCGCCACAACGACCCTGCGCACCGGCTGCGGAGCATCCTCTACTGCGCGCAGCAGCCGCTCCTGGAAGACGCCCGCGTTCGCGAAGAAGAGCGGCGCATCGAAGCGATAGAGGACCAACCCGGGCACGAGCGCCGCGTCGGGGTGCCGCCCGACGTCGTGGTAGCCCTTCCGCCCCGCCAGTCTGCCGAGCACCGCGTCGTACGGGTACCACGACCGCCACAGGAACGCCAGCGCCGAGAGTCCGATGGCGATCGCGATCGCGATGAGGACGCCGAACAGGACGACGCCTACGAAGGCGGCGATCGCGAGCGCGAAGTCGACCCGGTTGACGCGGGCGAGCCACCGCAGTGCCGGGACGTCGAAAAGGCTGAGAACGGCCGCCATTACCACGGCGCCAAGGGCCGCTTGCGGCAGGTTCTCGGTCAGCCCGGCACCCACGACAAGGACGATCGCCACAGCGCACGCGGCGATCACGCCCGTGACCTGGGTACGCGCGCCGGCCGCCTCGGCCACTGGCGTCCGCGACGAGCTGCTCGAGAGCGGGAAGCCCTGGAAGAGGCCGGTCACGACGTTCGCCGCGCCGAGCGCAAGAAGCTCCTGGTCCTGGTTGACGCTCTGCCGCAGCTTCGTGGCGTAGGCCCGCGAGAGAACGCTCGTGTCGGCGAAGGCGACGAGGGCGACGGCGAGGGCCGACAAGGCCAACGTCCCCAGGGCATCGGCGGAGACGCTCGGCACCGTGAAGCTCGGCAGCCCCTGCGGCAGCGGACCGACCACGGCGACCTCGTCGGAGAGGCCGAGGAGAGCGACCAGCAGCGTCGCACCGGCCACCGCGATGAACACCCCGGGCGCGCCCGGCGCTATCCGCCGGAGGACGAGGATGACGGCCAGGCAGCCGGCGCCTATCCCAAGCGCCACCGGGTCGCTCTCGCCAAGGGCACCCGGCACATCGCGCACTGCCTCGACGAAGTTCTCGGGTGAGAGCGGGATGCCGAGGAGCTTCGGCAGCTGGGTGACGAGGACGGTCACGGCGATGCCGGCCAGGTAGCCGAGCCGCACGGGTTTCGAGATCAGGTCGGTGACGAATCCGAGGCGGAGCACGGCACCGAGCAGGAGTATGCCGCCGACGAGAAGCGCCAGCAGCGCGGCCGTCTCGATCCGTGCGGCGGCGCTCGCTCCGGCGAGCGGGATGACTGCCGCGGCCACGAGCGGCGAGACCGCCGAGTCCGGGCCGAGGACGAGAATGCGCGACGGCCCGAAGACGAAGTACGCGAGCAGCGGCAGCATCGTCGCGTACAGCCCCGTCACCGCCGGTAACCCGGCGAGCTGGGCATAGGCCATTCCCTGCGGCAGAAGAAGTGCGGTGAGGACCACTCCCGCCACCAGGTCCTGCGACAGCCAGGCCGGACGGTAGGCAGTGATCACCTGCACCCCCGGAACCCAGCGAGTGATCCCCGTCGTACGGGCCGGCCGGCTCATGTGGCGTGGAGACTACGCTCTGCCGCCACCTTGCCGTGAACCGCGGACCGCCGTCAGCGGTCCTCGATCCATCCGGCGGGCTCGGACTCGGCGGGTCGGGTGCCGTGCCAGTCACGGACGACCATCGTCGCAAGCCGCTCCGGCCCGACCGCGATCGCGAGGCAGGCGACGAGCATGATCAGCGGCCCGAGCATCGCCTCGGCGTGGGCGTGCGGCAGGACCAGGAGCCAGAGCCCGACGCCGCTCCACGCGGCCACGGAGACGGAGCGAGCCAGGAGCCCGGCGAGCAGCGCGATGGTCGGGACGAGGAGCCAGGCGGTGGACTGGCCGCCCACGACGCCGATCACGCCGGCCATCCCTCCGACGGCAGCCGACAGACCGAGCACCAGGCGGGTCGCGGCGACGCGTTCCTCGGACGTCGCGGTACGCTCGTGACCGACCACCATGATCGGTCGAGTCTACGCCTGCGCTGTGGTGTAATCCACGTTCCTCACTGATTCCAAGGAGCACGAGCCCGATGGCGATCGACACCGAGCGCACCACGATGACCGGCGACGAGATCGTCGCCCTCACGAAGCGCCACACCCTCTTCGAGTGGTCGGCGCAGAGCAAGGTGGATCCGATCCCGGTTGCCGGCGCCAAGGGCTGCTATTTCTGGACGCCCGAGGGCAAGCGCTACCTCGACTTCAACAGCCAGCTGATGTGCACGAACATCGGCCACGGCCACCCGAAGGTCATCGAGGCCATCGCCCGCCAGGCCGAGACGCTTGCCTACGCCAACCCGTTCATGGCCACCGAGCCGCGGGCTCGGCTTGGCGCGAAGCTGGCCGAGATCACGCCGGGCGACATCGACACGTTCTTCTTCACCAACGGCGGCGCGGAGGCGAACGAGAACGCCATCAAGCTGGCCCGATTCGTCACCGGCCGCCACAAGATCATGGCCCGCTACCGCTCGTACCACGGCGGCACCGCGGGGGCCATCTCGCTGACCGGCGATCCGCGGCGCTGGGCCGCCGAGCCCGGCATCCCCGGCGTCGTCCGCGTCATGGACCCCTACCACGGCATCCAGCGCGGCTGGGACAGCGCCGACGAGGCCCTCGCCAACCTCGAGGAGACGATCCAGCTCGAGGGGCCCAACACGATCGCCGCGTTCATCCTCGAGACGGTGACGGGCACGAACGGCATCCTCGTCCCGCCCGACGGCTACATCGCCGGCGTCCGCGAGATCTGCGACCGCTACGGGATCCTGATGATCGCCGACGAGGTGATGGCCGGCTTCGGCCGCACCGGCAAGTGGTTCGCGGTCGACCACTGGGACGTCGTGCCCGACCTCATCACCATGGCCAAGGGCCTGACAAGCGCGTACGTGCAGCTCGGCGCGCTCGGCATGCGGCGGAAGTACGCGGAGTACTTCGAGAACAACGTCTTCTACGGCGGGCTGACCTACAACTCGCACCCCCTCGCCTGCGCCACCGCGCTGGCGACGATCGAGGTGTACGAGGAGGAGGGTCTCATTGAACGCGCCGCGCAGATGGGCGAGTCGCTGAAGCGCCACCATGCCGAGCTCGCGGCGAACCATCCGAGCGTCGGGGCCACGCGAAGCATCGGCCTGTTCGGGATCGTGGAGCTCGTGCGCAATCGGGACACGATGGAGCCGATGGCCCCGTTCAACGGGACCTCCGACGAGATGGCGGCCCTGGGCAAGCGCTTCCGCGCCGACGGCCTGTACACGTTCGTGCGCTGGAACACGTTCTTCACGAACCCGCCGCTCGTTATCACCGAGGAGGAGCTGGCCGAGGGCTTCGCGATCATCGATCGCGCCCTCGAGATCACCGATGCCGCGGTCGCCTGAGCGATCGCACCGATGACCGCCGAGCGCGTGGCTAGCCATGCCGGCGGCGCGAGGCTGATGGCACGACGCGTCGCCATCTTCGTCGGATTCATCGCGCTCCTCCTCGTGCTGTGGGAGGTCGTCAAGCTCATCGGCGGCGATCCCTGGCGCGTCGACAGCGAGGTGGTCTGGGATCCGCCGCTGAAGTTCTCGTTCGCCTCCGACGTGAATCTCCCGCACATCTGGGAGGTCTGGGCCGCGATGCTGGCCCCGTTGAACAGCGGGGACCGAGCAGACGTTGGGGGCCTACCTGTTCGAGCAGGCGCTGTACACCTGGCGAGAGGCGGCGATCGGGTTCGCGCTCGGTGCCGTCATCGGCATCGCGCTGGCCGTCGGCTTCGTGCACTTCGGCTTTTTCGAGCGTGCCGTCTCGCCGTACGTGATCGCCAGCCAGACCATCCCGATCGTGGCCCTGGCCCCGATGATCGTCTTCTTCGTGGGGCAGACCATGACCAGCGTGGTCATCATCGCCACCTACCTGAGCTTCTTCCCCGTCACGATCGCCATGCTGCGAGGGCTCCGCTCGCCCGACCCGCGCACCCTGGAGCTGATGCGCTCATATGCCGCCAGCCGGTCGGCGGTGCTCTGGAAGCTGCGATTTCCGGCAGCGCTCCCGTACCTGTTCACAGCACTCAAGATCACTGCCACGGCGAGCATCGTGGGCGCCATCGTCGGCGAGGGGCCGGGAGGCATCCGCTACGGACTGGGTCGGGCCATCCTCTTCTTCAGCCAGCAGTACACGATCGCGCCCGAGAAGCTGTGGTCGGCGATCATCGTCACTTCGGCCCTCGGCATCCTCTTCTTCGGGATCGTGAGGCTCGTCGAGCTGCGCGTCCTGCGCCGATGGCCGGAGGGCTTCGCAGCGTGAGCGACGTCGGCGCCGAGCCGGCCGTGGTGCGGCTGGCGGGGGTCGGCAAGACCTTCACGACCGGCGAGGCGCGGACCGTCGCGCTCAGCGACATCAGCCTCGACATCGAGCGCGGCGAGTTCGTCTCGCTGATCGGCCCCTCGGGATGCGGCAAGTCGACCCTGCTGCGAACGATCGGCGACCTGACGGCGCCATCGAGCGGCACGGTGCTGGTGAATGGCAAGCCCGCGACGCAGGCGCGCCTGGACCGGGACTACGGCATGGTCTTCCAGGCTCCGGTCCTCTTCGATTGGCGGACGGTGGAGGAGAACGTCCAGCTGCCGCTCGAGCTCTTCGGCCAGGACCGAGCAACGCGTACGGGGCGCGCCAGAGAGATGCTCGACCTCGTCGGGCTTTCCGACTTCGGGAAGCACCACCCGTACCAGCTGTCCGGCGGCATGCAGCAGCGGGTGGCCATCGCGCGGGCGCTCACCTTCTCGCCAGCGCTGCTGCTCATGGACGAGCCGTTCGGCGCGCTGGACGAGATGACCCGCGAGCGCATGAACTCCGAGCTGCTTGCAATCTGGCAACGCACGGGGATCACGGTCGTCTTCGTGACGCATTCCATTCCGGAGGCGGTGTTCCTGTCGAGCCGGGTCGTGGTGATGAGCGCCCGCCCGGGAAGGATCACCCACGTCATCGACGTCGATCTGGAGCGCCCGCGCGGTGTCGACACGCGCGAGAGCCCTCACTACTTCGAGCTCATCACCGCGGTGCGCGAGGCACTGCGCGCCGGCGAGGTCAGCCCCGACGAGATGGAAGGCGCCTCAGCGGAGCGACTCGCCGCCGAGGGCGGTATCTGATGAAGCGCGCCGTGGGCGCAGTCCGGCGGTATGCACCGGCCATCGTGATCTTCATCCTGTTCATCGCCGCGTGGGAGACGGGCGTCCGGTTGCTGGGCATCAAGGGCTTCATCCTCCCGGCCCCATCGGCCATCTGGGCGGCGCTGATGGACAACTGGGGCGCGGGCTACCAGGTCTTCCCCGCGGCCAGGGTGACGATGTACGAGGCGCTCGGCGGACTGGCAATCGGCACGACACTCGGGCTGCGCGGTCGCCTTCATCGTCTCCCGCTTCCCGATGTCGAGAGACGCGATCCTCCCCGTCGCGGTCGCCGTCAACGCCATCCCGATCATCGCCTTCGCCCCGCTCGCCAACAACTGGTTCGGGATCCAGAGCCCGGTGTCGAAGATGGCGGTTGCCGCCAGCCTCGTCTTCTTCCCGATCATGATCAACACCCTGAGGGGCCTGACGCAGGTCGAGCCCTCGGCGATCGAGCTGATGCGGTCGTATGCCGCGGGCGACGGTTCGGTGACCCGGCACCTGCGCATCCCGAACGCGCTTCCCTACTTCCTGACCGGGCTCAAGATCGCAACGACGCTGTCGCTCATCGGCGCCGTCGTGGGCGAGTACTTCGGCGGGCTGACCGTGGCGCTGGGCAGGGTCGTGGTCGGAAGCGCCAGCGCCCTCCGCTTCGACATCACATGGGCGGCCATCCTCGTCGTGTCGCTCATGGGGATCGTGCTGTACCTGGCCGTCCTGGCCCTCGAACAGGTGCTCATCCCGTGGCACGCATCGGTTCGCGGCGAGCGCGTGGCATGACTCGCCCCTGACCCCTGTCCATCGCGGCCGTGCGCCCGTAGAATCCTCCGAGGCTGAAGTGGGGGCAAGGCCGCGTGGTGAGCACCGGCCGTCTGGAGGAGTGGACATGAAGCGATCGCGTATTGGCCTGACGTGGCCATGAGCGGCGCCCTGCTGCTGGCCGCCTGCCAGCCGGCCGCATCACCGGAGGCGTCCGACGCACCGGATGCCTCGGGTGGAGCCGGGCGGCGAGGCGGCATCGGTCCGGCTGCAGCTGCAGTGGACGCCGCAGGCGCAGTTCGGCGGCTATTACGCCGCAGCGGAGCAGGGGTACTACGAGGAGGAGAACCTCACCGTCGAATTCCTTCCCGGTGGCGGCGACATCGTCCCGCAGCAGGTCGGGTCTGCCCCTGACGGCCCCGAGTTCACCATCGCCTGGGTTCCGAAGGTGCTCCAGGCGCGCGAGGCGGGATCGGACCTGGTCCAGATCGCGCAGATGTTCCAGCGGGCTGCCACCCTGGCGGTCTCGTGGGGCGACAGCGGCATCCTCACCCCTGACGACTGGGAGGGGAAGCGCATCGGCGCGTGGCCGTTCGGCAACGAGCTTGAGGTGATCGCGACGGCGACGCTCGCCGGCCTGACCGAAGGCGAGGACTACACCCGGGTCGAGCAGGACTTCGACATGAGCGAGCTGCTGGCCGCTCAGGACGGGTGCGAAGCGTCCGATACCGACTGCGTCGACGTCGCCGAGGCGATGATCTACAACGAGTACGCGCAGCTCCTGGAGACGACCAATCCCGATACCGGCAATCTCTTCACGCCGGCCGACCTGAACGTGCTCGACTACAACGACTTTGGCACCGCCATGCTCCAGGACGCGCTGTGGGCCCGCGAGTCCTGGCTGGCCGAGGAGGGGAACGAGGACGTGGCGATCCGCTTCCTGCGAGCCTCGTTCCGCGGCTGGATCTACTGCCGTGAGAATCCGGACGACTGCGTCCAGTACTCGCTCGACCAGGGCAGCCTGTGGGGCCAGGGTCACCTCGCCTGGATGATGAACGAGGTCAACGCGCTCCTCTGGCCGTCACCGGACGGCATCGGGGTGCTCGACGAGGAGGCGTTGGCTCAGACCATCGAGACCGCAACGGCCGGCGCGATTCTGACCGCGGAGCCGGACGATGCTGCGTTCCGTAGCGATCTGACCGAGGCTGCCCTCGAGGGGATCGACGAGGACACCACGGGCGACTCGTGGATCAAGCCGACCGTCGAGGTGACGCCCGGCGGCGAGTAAGTCGCATCGTCCGCTCTGAGCACGACGCCCCTTTCCGGCCCGCCGGGGAGGGGCGTTTCCCTTCTACATCAGGTAGCGCACCCAGAGGTAGACGGTGCTGATGAGAACCGTCCCGATCGTCACCGGGAGCCCATAGCGCAGGAAGGCTCCGAAGGTGATCGGGTGGCCCTCCCGCTCGGCCATCGAGGCCAGCACGACGTTGGCGCTGGCGCCGATGATCGTCATGTTCCCGCCCAGGTCGGCGCCGATGGCGAGCGCCCACCACAGGACGTTCGACTCGTGGCCCTCCGAGAGCTGGTCGACCACCGGAATCATGGTGGCCGTGTACGGGATGTTGTCGATCACGCCCGAGAGGATCGTGGACACCCACAGCACGAGGATCGCCGTCGCCTCCAGCGCGCCGCCGGTCACGGCGACGATCGCGTCGGCCACAGCCTCGATGAGCCCGATCTCGATGAGCCCGGCGACGAGCATGAACAGGCCGATGAAGAAGAAGAGCGTCGGCCACTCGACTTCCTGCAGGACCTCATGCGGATCCTCGCGGGCGACGATCATCAGTACGACCGCGCCGGTCAGGGCGATCGTCGCCGGCTCGAGGCCGACGAGGCCATGGATCAGGAACCCGATCATCGTGCCGCCCAGGACGATCAATGACGATCGCAGGAGCCCCGGGTGGACGATCATCTCGCTCTCATCCAGCGCCAGGAGCGCGTCCCGCAGGTCGGGATCGGTCCCGAGCTGGCCGCGGAACATCCATCGGGCGGCGATGAGGTACAGGATCATGAGGAAGATGGAGAGCGGTGCCATGTTGACGAGGAACGTGGCGAAATCGAGGCCCGCGGCACTGCCGATGAGGATGTTCGGGGGGTCGCCGATGAGGGTCGCCATCCCACCGATGTTGCTGGCCAGGATCTCGCTGACGATGAGCGGAAACGCGCTCATGCCGAGGCTCGCGGCGAGGAAGAGCGTGATCGGGCCGACCAGGACCACGGTCGTGACGTTGTCGAGGAAGGCGCTGGCAACGGCCGTGATGACGCTCATGACGACGAGCACGCGATAGCCGTCGCCGCCGGCGAATCGAGCCGCTCGGACGGCCAGCCAGCCGAAGACGCCGGTCTTCCGGACGATCCCAGCCAGGATCATCATGCCGGCCAGGAGGAAGATGACGTTGAAGTCGATAGCCTCGAAGGCCTCCTCCTGGGTGAGGATCCCGAGCAGCACCATGGCAATGCCGCCGGCCAGGGCCGCAAGCGTCTTGTGAATGCGCTCGGTGGCGATGAACGCGTAGGTGATGACGAAGATGGCAAGGCCGATGACGGCCTCGGGCGTCATCGGCCATCCTCTGACTTCGGCTCGAGGAGCGCCTGCCGGCCGCTCGCCTGCACCCAGACCAGCAGCAGCTCGAGCTGATCCACGAATCCGACGACCCGGCCGTGGTCGTCGATGATCGGAATGCCGTTGAGCTTGGCGCCGTGCATCCGTTCAAACGCGTCGCGAACGGTGTCGCCCTGCCGGACCGAAACGGGTGCCAGCATGACGTCGCGCGCGGTGCGCGCGCGGATGTGCGCGGCGTACTCGAGCGCCGCGTCAACGTCCCTGATCTCCCCGAGGAACTCCTCGGGGACGATCTTGAGGAAGATGTCGTTGACCAGCATGCGCACCGGGATGACGCCGATGAGGCGCTCCGATTCGTCGACCACGGCGATCACGCGACAGCCCGTGTTCTCGACCGCCTTCTCGGCGGCCGTCCGGAGGCTGTCGTCGCCATGAACGATCACCGGTCCGATCTGCAGGAACTGGTCGGCATCGACAACCGTGGTCGCCTGCGTGATTGACTCGGGACTGGACTGAGCCATCGACGACTCCTTACAGCACAGGAGGCCGCGCACGTGCGCAGCCTCCACCATGGCGCCTTCGCTACGGGCTCGGCGCCTGAGCCCGGTCCCACGGGGGACGCACGCTGGAGTGTACCCGACGCCGGAAGGGCGGTCGGTATGATCGGGTCCATGCCGCCCAGCCCCCCATGACCGGTCTCGAGCTGACCCTCCTGGTTGCCCTCGTTGCCGCCCTCGTGCTCGGGGCGGTCGCGCATCGGCTGGGCCTGCCCCCGATGCTCGGGTACATCGTGGCAGGGCTCGTCGTGGGCCCTGCGACGCCCGGGTTTCGTGGCCGACCAGGAGGAGGTCCTGGCGCTGGCCGACATCGGCGTGGCGTTGCTGATGTTCAGCATCGGCCTCCAGTTCAGCCTGCGTGAGCTGCGGGATGCCGGGCCGCGGATCCTGGCGGGGACGCCGGTCCAGGTGGCGATCACCATGGCGCTGGGCACTGGCACGGGCCTCCTGCTGGGCTGGGAGCTTCTCGAGGCGCTCTTCATCGGCGGAGCGGTGGCCGTGTGCTCGACCGTGGTGCTCGTGAAGGTCGCGGGCGAATCGGCGCTCCAGACGACGGCCTACGGGCGCACAGCCCTCGGCGTCTCGATCGTCCAGGACCTGCTGACCGTCGTCATGGTCGTCGTCCTCTCGTCGTTCGGATCGCGCGAGGACGAGAGGATCGGGACCCTGGTGCTGCGCGGCGGCATCGCCCTCGGGTTCGTTGCCCTGGTGCTGGTCGCCGGCTCGCGGTTGCTGCCGCGCGTCCTCGGGGCGATCGCCCGGCTGCGGTCGCGGGAGCTGTTCGTCATCGGCGTGGCGGTGATCGCCATCGGCACGGCGTTCGCGGCCGACCAGCTCGGGGTCAGCATCGCGCTCGGTGCCTTCGTCGCCGGGATGGCGCTGGCGGAGTCGGACCTGAGCGCCAGCGTGCTCGGTGAGATCGTCCCGCTGCGCGAGCTGTTCAGCACCTTCTTCTTCGTCTCCATCGGCGTGCTTCTCCAGCCCGATGCGGTCCTGGCGGCGTGGCCGGTCGTGCTGGCGCTGCTGCTCATCATCACGCTGGGCAAGGCGATCCCGATCGCGGCGCTCGGGCTGTTCGGCGGCCTGGCTCCTTCGGGAGCGGCACGTGCGGGAGCCCTCATCGGACAGAGCGGCGAGTTCAGCTTCGTGCTCGCGTCGACGGGCCTCGCGCTCGGCGCGGTCAGCGCCGAGACGTTCAGCCTGGCAATGGGCGCGGTGGTGATCTCGATCCTGACCGCCGAGCCGCTGCTGGCCGGCGCGCGCCGGCTCGGAGATGCGCTGGACGTGCGCTGGAACCGACGCCCGCTCCCCGGCACGGCGCCGCCGGAGCTGCGGCGCCACGCGGTGATCCTGGGCTACGGTCGCGTGGGCCACGCGGTGGCCCGGGTGCTCGGCTCGCGCGGCTTCGGGTGGATCGCGGTGGAGGGCGACTATGCCGTGGCCCGCGAGGCGCGCGCCGCGGGAGCACCGGTCGTCTACGGGGATGCTGGCGCGCCATCGGTGCTGGACGAGGCAAGCGTGGCCACCGCGCTCACCCTCGTTGTGGCGGTCCCGGATTCGCTCGCCTCACAGCAGGCGATCGCCTACGCCGTGTCGCGGAACCCGCGCATCGAGGTCGTGGCGCGCGCGCATTCGGAGGCCGAGGAGGCCGAGCTGCGACGCCTCGGCGCCAGCCGGATCGTCGTTGCCGAACGCGAGCTTGGCAACGAGCTGATCCGCCACGCGCTGCGGCGGTTCGGCGTCAGCGATCGGGAGGTTGCCGCGATCCTGGAGTCCCGCCGCAGCGGCTAGCGCCAGACCCCGGCGATGCGCTCCACCAGCTCGTCCAGCGTCGAGACCACCATGGCAGCGACCCCGTCGGGCGGCGGATCGGCGATCACGCCCCACGGCCCGCGGCGGATCCAGACAGCCCGCATGCCCGCGGCCGCCGCCGGCAGCACGTCGTTGTCGACGCGGTCGCCGACGTAGGCAACCGTATCGGGATCGGGTGAGCCGATGAGCTCCAGGACTCTCGCGAAGAACGCGGGGCTCGGCTTGGCCACGCCGAGCCCCCCACTCATGGCCACCACGTCGACGTCGATGCCCAACGCCCGCAGCTGGTCGGCGCGGGCGGCAGGCTGGTTGGCCACGATCGCCACCTCGTAGCCGCGCTCGCGCAACGCATCGATGGCTCGCAGCGCGTCGGGATACAGGTCCTCGGCGCGAAAGCCGCCGTAGGCCTGCTCCACCGACTCCAGCCGAAGCGGCCAGTCGTCGAAGCCGAAGATTCCGAAGACCGTCTGGTAGTCGCCTCCCCGCGCGATGACTGCGCCGAGCGCCGCGAGGAACGTGAGGCGCGGGACGCCGAGCTGATCCGCCCACGTCGACCAGACCCGTGTCTCGTCGATGAGGGTCTCGCCGACGTCGAGGCAGACCCATCGTTCGCTGCCCAGGGTCGATCCTGAGCGACGGATGGTCAGACCTATGCCTGCTTCACCCCGGCGACGAGGGCCTCGACCGACGGCTTGGCGTCGCCGAACAGCATCTTCGTCTTCTCGTTGCTGAACAGCGGGTTCGGGATCCCGGCGAAGCCGGTGCCGCGACCGCGCTTGAGGACGATGATGTTGTGCGCCTGGTCCACGTTGAGGATCGGCATCCCGCTGATGGGCGAGCCCTCCTCGCGCGCCAGGGGGTTGACGACGTCGTTGGCGCCGATGATGAGCGCCACGTCGGTATCGGCGAAGTCGTCGTTGATCTCGTCCATCTCCTGGAGGCGGTCGTACGGGACGCTGGCCTCGGCCAGGAGCACGTTCATGTGGCCCGGCATGCGTCCGGCGACCGGGTGGATGGCGAACTGCACGTCGACGCCCCTGGCCACGAGCAGGTCCATCAGCTCGCGCACCGGGCCCTGCGCCTGGGCCACGGCCATGCCGTAGCCGGGCACGATGATCACGCGCTTGCCGTAGGCCATCAGGACCGCGGCATCCTCCGCGCCGATCTCCTTGAGCTGCTCCTCGCCCTCGGCGCCGGCCGCCATCTCGCCGCCCCCGGTGCCGAACCCGGCGAAGAGGACGTTGAAGATCGAGCGGTTCATCGCCTTGCACATGAGCTGCGTGAGGATCGCGCCCGACGCTCCGACGAGGGTGCCGGCGATGAGCAGCGCGTAGTTGTTGAGCACGAAGCCGGTCGCCGCCACGGCGATGCCGGTGTAGCTGTTGAGCAGGCTGATAACGACCGGCATGTCCGCCCCGCCGATCGGCATCACCAGCTGGACGCCGAGGACCAGCGACAGACCGACGAACAGGAGGAAGAGCGGGACGCTCGGCTCGATCGGCGGCGAGGTAGATGCCGATGCCGAGCAGGGCCACGGCCAGCGCGCCAGTGACGAGCTGCGAGCCGGGGTACTTCACCGGGCGCGACGCGATCACGCCCTGGAGCTTGCCCCAGGCAACGACCGAGCCGGTCAGGCTCACCGAGCCGATGACCGCGCCAAGGAGCGTCGCGATGACGAAGGCCAGGGGCAGCAGCTCGCCGGGATGGAGCGAGCTGTCGCGCTGGAACTCGACGACGGCGACGAGCATTGCCGCGCCGCCACCGGCGCCGTTGAAGATGGCGACCATCTGCGGCATGGCGGTCATCGCCACGCGCTTGGCGCCGAGCCAGCCCGGCGACGGCTCCGATGGCGCCGCCCACGACGACGATCCACCAGTTGTCGAGCATGCCCTCGGTCGTGAAGAAGGTCCACGCCACGATCAGCGCCATGCCGGCCGCGCCGAGCTGGTTGCCGGTGCGCGCGGTCTTCGGGCTCGCCAGGAACTTCAGCGCGATGATGAAGGTGACGCTGGCGACCAGCCAGACGAGGTAGGTCAGGATCTCGAGCGTCTCCACCTACCGATCCCGCCCCTGCTCATCGGGCCGGCGCTTGAACATCTCGAGCATGCGGTCGGTGACCGTGAAGCCGCCGACGACGTTGATGGTGCCGAGGATGACGGCCACGAACGCGAGGACGATCGCGATCGGCGTGTCCGCGGTGGCCGCAACGAGCATGGCGCCGACGACGATGACGCCGTGGACCGCGTTGGCGCCGCTCATGAGCGGCGTGTGGAGCATCGTCGGCACCTTCGAGACGACCTCGTAGCCGACGAACGCGGCGAGCACGAGGATGAAGAGCGCCGAGAGCAGCTCGAAGGCGGAGAGCTCCATCGGTCCTCAGTTCTCCTTGGTCTCGGGGACCGCAGGCGCGGCCTCCGCATCGGTCTTGGGCTTCGGCCGCGGAGGCTCGGCGACCTCGATCCCGAGCGCCTTGGCGGTCGCCTCGTTGATCACCTTGCCGCCGTGCGTGATCGTGGCGCCCACGGGTGATCTCGTCGTCGAAGTCGAGGATGAGGTTGCCGTCGGCGACGAGATGCTTCACCAGGGTCTGGATGTTCTTTGCGTACATCTGGGTCGCGCTGGCGGGCATGGTGGCCGGCAGGTTCGTGATGCCGATGATCGTCACGCCGTGGCGGACGACCTCCTTGCCCGGCTCGGTGCCCTCGACGTTGCCGCCCATCTCGGCCGCCATGTCGATGATCACGCTCCCCGGCTTCATGCTCGCGACCATCGTCGTCGGTGACGAGGCGCGGGGCGGGCCGCCCGGGGATGAGCGCGGTCGTGATGATGAAGTCGGCCTCCTTGACCCGCTCGGCGATGAGCTCGGCCTGGCGGCGCTTGTAGTCGTCGCTCATCTCGGTCGCGTAGCCGCCGGCCGTCTCGGCGGCCGCCTTCTCCTCCGGGGTCATCTCGACCTCGATGAAGGTCCCGCCGAGGCTCTCGACCTGCTCCTTGACCACCGGCCGCACGTCGGTCGCCTCGACCACCGCGCCCAGTCGGCGCGCCGTGCCGATCGCCATCAGGCCGGCGACACCGGCGCCCATGATGATTCCGCGCGCCGGCCGGATCGTCCCCGCGGCGGTGGTCAGCAGCGGGAAGAACTTCGGCAGCTTCGCCGCGGCGATGAGGACCGCCTTGTAGCCGCCGACGGTCGCCTGGCGAGCTGAGCGTGTCCATGCTCTGGGCGCGGGTGATCCGCGGGATCGCGTCCATGCTGATGGCGGTCACGCCGCGCTCGGCCAGCTTCGTGGCGAGCTCGGGACGCGCCAGGGTGCCGAGCGTCCCGATGAGGACCGTCCCCGTTCGCAGCATCTCGACCTCCTCGTCGGAGGGACGGCCGACGCGCAGGACCATGTCGGCCTCGCTGTAGAGCGAGGCCGCGTCAGGCATGATCCGTGCACCCGCTTCGGTGAAGGCAGCGTCGAGGTTGGACGAGGCCTCCCCCGCACCGGCCTGGACGAGGACCTCGAGGCCCTCGGCCACGAGCTGGCCCGCGATCTGGGGCGTGAGGGCGACGCGCGTCTCGCCTTCGGCGGTCTCGCGCGGGACGGCGATCTTCATGCGGCAGAGCGTCTCGTTCGGGGGAGTCACACGAGAACCGCCGCAGCTCTCTTCGCGAGGCGCGTGGCGGTTCGGGAATCAAAGTGTAGCAGGACCGATGCGGACCGGGCCACCTCCCGGACACCGGCGGCATCTCACCGCATCGGCTAGGCTGGAAGGTGCCCCATGTCGCTCATCGTCGACTCCATCAGCAAGCGTTTCGGGGACGTCGTCGCGCTCGACGACGCCTCGTTCACCGTCGAGCCGGGCCGGATTTTCGGCCTTCTCGGCTCGAACGGTGCCGGCAAGACGACGAGCATGCGGATCGTGCTCGACATCCTGCGTGCCGATGCCGGGACGGTCACGTGGCAGGGCACCGAGAACACGAAGCTGCCCCGCAAGACGTGGGGCTACCTGCCAGAGGAGCGCGGCCTCTACCCGCGCATGAAGGTCGGCGAGCAGCTGCGCTTCTTCTCCGCGCTGTACGGCATCCCGGACGCCGATGCGCGGGCCGTCGTCGACGAGTGGCTCGAGCGCTTCCGGATCCCGGAGTACCTGGACCGCAAGGTGGAGGAGCTCTCCAAGGGCAACCAGCAGAAGATCCAGTTCATGGCGGCGATCCTCCACGACCCCGAGGTGCTGATCATGGACGAGCCCTTCACCGGGCTCGATCCGATCAACGTCCGGCTCCTCAAGGAGGCGTTCCTGGCCATGCGCGACCGCGGCAAGACGCTCATCTTCTCGACGCACCAGATGGAGCAGGTCGAGGAGCTGTGCGAGTCGATCGCCATCGTCGACCGCGGGCGCGTGGTCGTCAGCGGCGCCGTGCGTGACGTGAAGCGGGCCATGGGCCGGCAGGTCGTGCGCCTCGCGACCGACGGCGACGGGAACGGCGTCGAGTGGCTCTCGACCCTTCCCGGCGTGACGCTCACCGCCGAGCGAGAGGACTTCGTCGAGCTGCGGGTGCCGGCCGACCAGGACCCGGCCACGATCCTGCGCACCGCCATCGAGCGCGGGGACAAGGTCACCCTCTTCGAGATCGCCGAGCCGTCGCTGGAGGAGGTCTTCGTGGAGCACGTCGGACGGCGGGCCGTCGACGAGGAGGAAGAGCACCTCGCAACGGCACCCGGCGCCACGCCAGGGGACGACCGATGAGCGGGCTCTTCCCGAACGCCCTCCACGTCGCCCGACGCGAGTACGTGTTCCGGGTCCGCGGGCGGGCCTTCCTCATCACCACGGTGCTGCTGGCGGTCCTCGTCGCGGGGTTCACCATGCTCCCCACCTTCCTTGGCGCGTTCGGGGTCGGAGAGCCGCCGGAAATCGCGGTCGACGACCAGGCGGGCGACCTCTCGACGGATCCGGTCGTGACGCTCCAGGCGGCGCTGTCGGCAGCATCGGAGGCGACCGGCGAGGAGGGCCCGAAGGTCACTGCCGCGGACGACCCGGAGGCCGCCGCGGAGGCGGTGCGCGAGGGGGAGCTCGACGGGCTGCTGACCATCACGCGCGGTTCCGACGACGAGCTCGCCTTCGAATACCTCAGCGACCAGAGCCCCACGAATCAGACCCGCATCCTGGTCACCCAGGCGGCCAGCGCGATGACCATCCAGGACCGACTGGAGCACGCCGGAGTCAGCCCCGAAGAGGCGCAGGCGATCTTCGCGCCGCCCGAGTTCACAGCGACCGCCGCCGATCCCGACGCGGTGGACGACGAGGAGGACTTCGGCGGGGCCGTGCTGCTGTCCTACATCGTCGTCATCCTGACGTTCATGGCGATCCTGACCTACGGCAACTGGGTCGCCCAGAGCGTCGCCGAGGAGAAGTCGGGCCGCGTCATGGAGCTGCTCATCACCGCGGCCACGCCGCGCCAGCTGCTGACCGGCAAGGTCCTCGGCACCGGGGCCGCCGGACTGACCCAGTACGTCGTCATGGTCGGCGCCGTCGTCCTGGGGCTCGCGCTCTCGGGACCGGTATCCTCGATGCTCGGCGTGTCCGGGGAGCAGCCGTTCGAGCTGCCGGTGATCGACCCGGTCTTCGTGGCGGCGTTCACCGTGTTCTTCCTGCTCGGATTCCTCCTCTACTGCACGCTGTACGCGGCAGCCGGCTCGATGGTCAGCCGCATCGAGGACGTCCAGCAGGCAGTCGGCCCGCTCATCTACCTCGCCATGGCCGGCTACTTCGTCTCCTTCTTCGCGCCCAACGACCCGGACGGGCAGCTCGTCTCGATCGCATCGATCATCCCGTTCTTCAGTCCCTACCTCATGCCGACCCGGATGCTCCTCGGCAGCCCTGCGCCATGGGAGGTCGGCCTGGCCATCGTGCTGCTGGCCCTGACCCTCGTCCTCGCGGTCTGGCTGGCCGCGCGCATCTACAGCGCCGGGGTGCTGCTCTACGGCCAGCGCGTCGGAATCCGGAGCATCCTCCGCGCCACCCGCGTCGCTCGCTGAGCCGGGCGCCGGAACGCCTCAGGGCGTGTTGCGCATCGAGTCGGCCGCGCGTTCGAGGTAGCGGTCCAGCTCCTCGGCGACGTCGGGTGACGGGTCGAGCTCCGCGATGGCCTCGCGCATGTGGTGCATCCAGCGATCCCGCTGCACGGCGTCGATCGCGAACCCGGCGTGACGCATCCGGAGGCGAGGATGTCCCCGCTCCCGCTCGTAGATCGGTGGCCCGCCCCAGTACTGCGCCAGGAACAGGGTGAGCCGATGCGTCGCCCCCGCGAGGTCCTCCTCGGGATAGAGCGCGCGCAGCGGCGGGTCGCCGGCAACCCCGGCGTAGAAGCGCGTGACGAGGCGCTCGAAGAACGGCATCCCTCCGGCTCGGTGGTAGAGGGACGGCGCGCGGGTCTTGGTCACGGGCCGAGTGTACGGACGATCGCCCGGATCCGCCCCGCGCTATGGGCTCGGCGTCGGTGATGGCGTGGGCGTCTCCGTCGGCGTCTCAGTGGGCATCGGCGTCTCGGCCGGCCCAGTCGGCGACAACGTCGGGGTCGGCGGATCGGTCGGCGGTGATGACGGTGTTGGCTCGGGCACCGGTGTCACGGTGGGCGGTGTCGATGGGAAGAGCGGTGCGGGTCTGACCTCCGGTGTGGCGGTTGGCGGGGCGGTCGGTGTGGCGGTCGGGTTCGGGGTCTGGGTGGCTGCTTCGCTCGGAGTCGAGGCCACACTCGGGAGGCTGATGGCACCTTCCCACAGAACGGCCCGAGGGAGCTCCGGGGTGGTATCGACTGGGATGTCGAACATCTGGATCCGGCCGCCATCGACATCGAGGGCCGCTGCTGCGCCAATCGTGAGCACGATCGCCACCGATCCGATGGCCACCCCGCCAAGGAAGGCGCGCGAGCGTCGCGTGTCATCCATGGGTCGTCACCGTCGGCTTTCGCTTCGGCCGCTCGCCGCCGCCGAGGATGATGAACGCGACCGTCAGGCCGGCCAACAACGGGGCCAGAACGCCGGGCTGTCTCAGCCACGCGATGGCGGTTCCCGCTCCCGGCAGTCGGACGGTCAGGCGCCCGGCGACGTGGTCGAGTTGCGGCCTCCACTCGTCGACCACGTTCTTGTTGTCCCCGCGCATGATGAATCCGTCGGCGGCCGAGCCGTCGACGATCCGGTGGATGACGAGCGCGCCGGCACCCGGCTGGCCCTCGGGCACGCGGAACGCGATGACATCGCCGACGTCGTAGCTCTCAGCCTCGTGGAGCACGACGAGGTCACCCGACTCCAGCGTAGGCAGCATGCTGACGCCGCTGACGAACAGGTAGCTGGCCGGACCGCCCAGCGATGTGGGTCGCAGCGCGACGAACCACCCGATCGCGAGAGCGGCGACGAGCGCCAGCCCGAGGAGGTTGCCGATCTTCGGTCTCATGGGTCAGGAGTGGGTGGGACCCTTCGACCGGGCCCCACGCCACCCGTGGCTCGAGGCTAGCCCTCGATCCAGACCCGAAGGCTCGTGAGGTCCTCGGGGAAGTACCAGCCGTTGAAGTCGAAGGTCTCCGAGTTCGCGTCGATCGTCACCGGACCGTACGTATCGGTCTCGTTGATTCGGACCCACATCTGGGCGCCGAAGCACGCGTCGGCGATGTCGTCGATGCGAACGTTGGACACGTGGTTGGTGTCGGTCTCGAGGCCCCAGTTGCCGTTGACGCCGTTGGCGTCGCATTGCAGGTCGAAGTCGACCCCGGCCTGGATGACCTCGCCGTTTACGGTGAGCGTGGCGGCCGATGCGAAAGCGATTGAGAAGACAGCGGCGCCCGCAAGCAGGGCGGCAAGAAGTCGCTTCATGAGGTCCAATCCTCCTGGTGCTGGTGGCCCAAAGGGGCCGAGTGATCCTCAGCGCGCCCCCACCCAACAACCACGTGGGTGGACGCGTACGCACCAGGCCGCGCGGACAAGCGGCGAAAGTCAGTCGCGAGCCGAGCGGGGCACGGAGCAAGGCGAATAGCAGACGAGTGCGCCAGGGAGCTGAATGACCGCCACGAGAGAAGCAGGGCGGTTGCAAGATTGCGCGGCCAACGCTGCGGTGGCCCCGATCCCTCCTTCCCTCTCGGCATGTGCCCGGCCGAGGAGCGAACGTGGCGCTGGGCTGGTGCGCCAGGAACAGACCATGCGCCGCCGTGTCGACAGTTGTCAACACCCCCGACACGTGCAAACCAAGGGAGGTGCCGGGTCGCCGAGAGAGTAGGATCACGGCGATGGAGGGCACGCCGTCACCCGTGGTGATCAGCACGCATGGGCTGACCAAGCACTACGGATCGGTTCGGGCGCTCACCGACCTCACGCTCGACGTGCGCGAAGGCGAGATCTTCGGGTTCCTCGGCCCCAATGGCGCCGGGAAATCGACCGCCATCCGCACGCTGCTGGGCTTCCTCCACGCCACCCGAGGCGAGGCCTCAGTGCTGGGGCTCGACATGGCGACCAAGTCGGTGGAGATCCGGCGGCTTACCGGGTACCTGCCCGGCGGCATCGCACTCTACGACTCGCTCACCGGCGAGCAGGTGCTCGACTACCTCGTCGACCTCCAGGACCGGGAGCCGCACCGGCGCGCCGAGCTGTGCGATCGGCTCGAGCTTCCGTCATCGGTCCTGAAGCGCAGGGTGCGCGACTACTCGCGCGGCATGCGCCAGAAGATCGGCGTGGTGCAGGCCCTTCAGCACGATCCCGAGCTCGCGATCCTGGACGAGCCGACCGAGGGGCTCGATCCGCTCATGCAGCATGCGTTCTACGGGCTGCTGGACGACCTTCGGCGCGAGGGTCGCACCGTCTTCTTCTCGTCGCACGTCCTCTCGGAGGTCGAGCGGCTGTGCGACCGGGTCGCGATCATCCGTGCCGGTCGCCTGATGGCTGTTCACGACGTCGGGGAGCTCCTGGCACGGCGGCGGCGGCGCGTGACATTCGATGGGTCGGGGCGGCCCCCGATCCGACCACGATTCCCGGCCTGTCGGACGTCGAGGTCCAGGGCTCGCAGGATCATCGGCACGCTGTCGGGCGAGGTGGCGGGATTCGTCCGGTCCATCGCGTCGCCAAACCTCGATGACCTGACCATCGAGCCGGCGAGCCTCGAGGAGGCCTTCCTGGAGTACTACGCCACCGACGATGACGAGCCGCCGGACGCGACCGCGGCGCCGGTCGAGGCGGTCGAGGGATGAACGGCCGGCTCGTTCGGCAGACCCTGCGCTGGCAGCGCGCGCGACTGGCCGTGGTGATCGTGGCCGGCATCGGCTGGGGCGTGCTGATGCCGGTGATCTACAGCCAGTTCAGCGACGTGATCCGCGACATGGCCAACTCCGGGGCGATCCCCGAGGAGCTCATGAACTTCGGCTCGGGCTCGCTGTTCACCCTTCCCGGCACTATCACCCTTGGATTCCAGCACCCGTTGCCGATCGCCATGCTGGCCATCTTCGCGGTCGGTGCCGCGGCCCTCGCGGTCGCGGGTGAGCGCGTGCGCGGGACCCTCGAGGTCCTCCTGGCGCGCCCGATCTCGCGCCTCACCCTGTACTGGAGCCTGCTCGTCGCTCTGCTGCTGGCGGTCGCCGTCGTCCTCGTCGCCCTGCTGGGCGGCATGGTCGGCGGCTCGGCGGCGACCGGCCTGCTGGATGAGCTCGACCTGGCACAGATGCCCTTGGTCTTCGTCAACGCGTTCGGCCTGTGGGCCGCCTTCACGACATTCAGCCTGGCGGCATCGGTGAGCTTCGATCGGCCCGGCCCGGCCATCGGCATCAGCCTCGCCTGGCTCCTGATCAACTACTTCCTCGAGATCCTCGGCTCGCTCTGGACCGATGCGGCCTGGACCCAGGAGTACTCGCTGCTCCACCACTTCAACCCCGGCGAGATCCTGGAGGGTGCGCTCGAGCCGATGGACCTGGTCATCGTGTTCGTCGCCGCGATCGTGCCGGTCGTCTACGCCATCCTCGTCTTCCCGCGCAGGGACCTCGCGGCACCGGCGTAGCGGGCGGGCTGCCCGTCAGGTCTCGAGGGCGTAGGCGACGGCCTCCTCGATCGAGAGCGCCGAGCCCTCGGCGAATGCGTCGGCCCAGCGCGGGTCGGTCGAGAAGTCGATCTCCGGGTCGAGCACGCTGCGGTTCCACAGACTGAGCCCGGTGCCCGTCGTCCGCTCGAGCGTGGTCACGGCGCCGGCAAGACGCGCGGCACGGTCGTCCTCACCGTTGCGATGGGCGACGACCGACAGCGTGTCCATCACGAGCGTGTAGCCGCTCACGTCCTGCGCCTCGGCGAACGTCTCGAGCGCCCCGCGCAGGGCGGCGGTTGCCCGCGCCCGGCGACCGGGCTCGTCCGTCGCCGGGTCCTGCTCGAGGAGAAGCTCGCTCAGTGCGATGGTGAACGTCGCCCAGCTGGCCATGAACTCGTTGCCCGAGCGACCTGAAGACGTCCCGCGCGTGGATCGAGTGCTCGAGCGCGCTTCGGCCATCGCGCAGCCCGTACTCGAGGTTGGCGCGTGCCCACTCGCATCTCCCGATGCCGTCCGCGTCGCCGAGCTCGGTGTACAGGACCTGCGCCTCGTCGATGGCCGCGAGCGCCTTGGTGGCCGTCTCAGGGTCCTCCAGGTCCAGGATCGCCCACGAGAACGAGAGGCCGTAGAGCGCATTCGCGAGGCCGGCGTGATCGTCGAGGGCGCGCCGCGCGTCGACCTCCTCGTGATACCAGCGGCGCGATCGCGTCGCGTCGGCCTGCCAGTAGGCGATCCCGGCGGCCGCGGCGAGGGCATCGGCGCGCGCCTCCGGATGGTCGACGGATGACGGCAAGCGCGAGCGCGCGCTCGACCCGCTCGGATCCCTCGGCAAGGTACCCGCGCATCTGCCAGAACCGCCACATGCTGGCCGTCATGCGCAAGCGCGACCAGGGCGTCACCGGATTCGGTCGACCAGCGCGATGGCGGCGCGCAGGTTGTCGTGCTCCTCCTCGAGGCGGTCGAGCCAGAGCCGGCGTCCCGGCCCAGCAGGCTGCCGACCGCCTCGTCCGCCAGCTCCGCGAAGATCGCCGCGTGGCGCTGCGCGCAGCCGGTCCCTGGCGCCGCGTTCGGCGGCCTGCTCCGCGGCGAAGTCGCGAATCGTCTCGAGCATGGCGAAGCGCGGTTGGCCGTCCACGCCCTCGCGCTGGCGCACGAGGCTCTTCTCGACGAGCGACGTCACGAGGTCGAGCGCGTCACCGTCGACCTCGTCGGTCGAGATGCGCTCGATCGCGTCGAGGCTTGCACCGCCGACGAACACCGACAGCGTCGCGAACAGCGCGCGCTCCGGCTCATCGAGCAGGTCGTGGCTCCAGGCGATCGCGCCGCGCAGCGTCTGCTGCCGCTCGGGAAGGTCGCGGGCGCCGCCGGTGAGGAGCCGCAGGCGATCGTCGAGCCTGGCGAGCATCGCCGGCGGCGTCAGCATCCGCGTCCGCGCCGCGGCGAGCTCGATCGCCAGCGGCAGCCCGTCGAGGCGGACGCAGATCTCGGCGACGGCCGGCGCGTTCTCGTTGGTCACCTCGAACGACGGGTTCACCGCCCGGGCGCGATCGATGAACAGCGCCACCGACTCGAACTGCGAGAGCTGCGCCAGCGGCGGGCAGGTGGGCCGGGTCGGGCAGGCGCAGCGGCGGCACCGGGTACTCCTGCTCGCCCGCGATCGCGCAGGACGATCCTGCTGCTCACGACGAGCGTGAGCGCCGGGCACGCGCCCACGAGACGGCTCACCTCCCCGGCGGCGTCGACCACCTGCTCGAAGTTGTCGAGCACGAGGAGCGTCGACCGCTCCCCGATGTGGTCCGCGATCCGCTCGAGGCTCGGAGCGACCACCGCGGTCGGGGAGGTTCAACGTGGTGGCGATCGTCGGCAGGACGAGCTCGGGATCGGTGATCGAGGCGAGCTCCACGAAGAAGACGCCGCCGGGGTAGCGAGCCATCGACACGCTCGGCGACGGCAAGGCTGAGGCTCGTCTTGCCGGTGCCACCGGGACCGGTCAGGGTGAGGATCCGCGCACCCTCGAGCAGCTCGGCCACCTCGGCGATCTCCGTCTCCCGCCCGAGGAAGCTCGTCAGCCGGGCAGGGAGGTTGTTCGGGATCGCGTCCAGCGATCGAAGGGGCGGGAACTCGGCGGTCAGCCCGTCGATGACGAGCTGCCAGATGCGCTCGGGATGCTCGAGATCCTTCAGCCGATGCTCGCCAAGGTCGCGCACCCCGGTTCCGGACGGAAGGTCGCCACCGATGAGCACGTGGGTCGCGTCCGAGAGAAGGACCTGCCCCCCGTGCGCGACGCCGGCGATGCGGCTGGCTCGGTGGACGTGGAGGCCCGCGTACGACTCGGCCGAGAAGCTCGCCTCCCCGGTGTGCATGCCCATTCGAACGCGGATCTGCCCGCCCTCCGGCCACGGCTCCTCTGCGAGGGCGCGCTGAGCGTCGACCGCGGTCGCGACGGCGCCGGCCACCGACGTGAAGGCGGCGAAGAAGGAGTCGCCCTCGGTGCCGACCTCGACGCCGCCATGCGCCTCGATCGCGGCGCGCAGGAGAGCGCCGTGGCGCGCCAGAAGCGCGGGCCACCCCTCGCCCAGCTCGCGGACGAGTAGCGTCGAGCCCTCGATGTCGGTGAACAGGAAGGTGACGGTTCCCGTCGGCAGCCCACGCATGCGCGGGTCAGTCTACGCTGCGCCGGATGCGCGCCATCGTCTCCGCCCTCCGCCATCGCCCCGTGCTCACCGGCGTGCTCGGGGCCCTCACGATCACCTTCTCGGCGATCTTCGTCGCGCTTGCCGAGGTCACGCCCGAGACGGCTGCCTTCTTCCGTTGCGCCTACGCCCTGCCGCCCCTGGCCCTGCTGGCCCGCGCCGAGCAGCGCAGATTCGGCCCTCGCGCACCCGGGCAGGCGCGCCTGGCGTGGTTCGCGGGGATCTTCTTCGCCGCGGACCTCGTGGCCTGGCACTACACCATCGGCGCGGTCGGAGCCGGACTGGCGACCGTGCTCGGCAACACCCAGGTGATCATCGTGACCCTGGCCGCGTGGCTGCTCTTCGGCGAGCGTCCCGGATCGGCGCGTGATGGCGCGCGGTGCCGTTGGTGCTCATCGGTGTCGTGCTGATTGCAGGGGTGATCGGTGGCGATGCCTACGGCACGAACCCGGTCGGCGGGGTGCTGCTGGGCATCATCACCGGCGCGGCGTACGCGGGGTTCATCCTGGTCCAGCGGCGTGCCAACGCCGATCACCGGCGTCCGGCCGGCCCCCTGTTCGACGCCACCCTGTCGGCCGCGCTCGTCGTCCTGGTCGTGGGCCTGGCCTTCGGGACCATTGACCTCGTGCCGACCTGGCCGAGCCACGGCTGGCTGCTTGCCCTGGCGCTGCTCGTCCAGGTCGTCGGCTGGCTGCTCATCAGCACCTCGCTCCCCCGCCTGCCGGCCGCGGTGACCTCGGTGATCCTCACCATCCAGCCGGTCGGCTCGGTCCTGCTCGGGATCCTCATCCTGGCCGAGGCGCCGTCGCCGTTCCAGCTCCTCGGCGTGGGCTTCGTCATCGCCGGGGTGCTCGTCGCGACCGCCCGCTTCCGGACCCGCCGGTCCCCGCGGGTGCGCATGGCGAACGGCTGAGCCCTAGCGGGACGCGCCGGGGATGACGAGGGGCAGGGTGACCGTGAAGCAGGTGCGTCCACCCTCCGACCCGACGTCGATTCGTCCGCCGTGCCGCACGATCACGTTGTGGCTGATGTGCAGCCCCAGGCCCGTGCCGCGGCCGGGCTCCTTGGTCGTGAAGAACGGCTCGAACAGGCGCGCGCGCACATCGTCCGGGATGGCCGGCCCGGTGTTGCAGATCTCGACCGTCACTCCGTCACCGGTCGGGTCGGGCGCGGCCATGATCGACAGCGAGCCTCGCCCGTCCATGGCATCGGCGGCGTTGTCGATGATGTTGGTCCACACCTGGTTCAGCTCCGAGCCGAATGCCTCGACCTCGGGAAGACCCTCTGCGAGATCGACGCTCACCTCGACATCACGCAGGCGGTGGCGAAGGATGACGAGCGTCTGCTCGAGGCCGATGCGGACGTCCACCCGCTGCACCGGGGCCTGGTCCAGGTAGGTATATCCCTTCACCGCCGCAACGATCTCGCCGATGCGCTCGAGCGCCATCGACAGCTCCCCGAGCAGCTGGTGGACCGATGCGTCGGCGGCGAGCCAGGGCACGTCCTCGGCCGGCACCGATGCCAGGGTCGTGGCGGTCCAGCCCGCCTCACCGAGGGCGCTGGCCGCCTCCGCCGTGCCGGCGATGGGCTCGAGGTCCGCGATCCGGTCGGCGCGCTCCAGCGCCGACTTCGGAGGGGCGGACCCTTCCGGCGGCTGAGGCGGCGGAATCGGATGCGGCAGGCGCTCTGCATCGGCGACCGCGCTCTCCAGCGAACGGACCGATCGGAGCGCCGCAGCGGCCGGGTTGTTGAGCTCGTGGGCCAGGCCCGGCGGCGAGGGTGCCCAGGCCGGCGAGCTTCTCGCGCTCGCGCAGGAGTCGCCTCCATGGCGCGCAGGCGCGACACCGCGGTGCCGATGATGCGCCAGCGCCAGCGTCGGGCCCGGCCGTGAGGAGCTCGCGGATGGCGCCGATCGGGATGCGCAGCACCTCGGCCTCGACGAGGGCACGCACCGTTGCCAGGCGCCGCCCACCTTCGAGCGCGGCGATCTCTCCCTGGAGGGCGCCCGGGCCCGACCAGGGCCACCGGGATCTCGCTCGTGCCGGCGCGCTTCGTGACCTCGAGCTCACCGTCGAGCACGACGTACAGCGCGTCGGCGAGGTCGCCCTCGCGGATGAGCGGCTCGCCGGGCGCGAGGTCGACGACCTCGCCCACGCTGAACCCGCTCGCC
>CAVSAH010000009.1:0-13965 GCA_963725885.1 uncultured Chloroflexia bacterium
CGTGGAGCAGGGCTGCGGCGAGCGTCTCGGCGTCCATCTGGAGCGTGGCGAGGTAGTGAGTCACCGCGACCGGATGGGTGATGTACTCCTCACCCGAGCTGCGGAGCTGGCCCTCGTGCGCGGTGACGGCCGTGTCGTACGCGCGGCGGATCAGGGCGGCGTCGATGTTCGGCCGGTGGCTGGCCGCCTCCGCGATGATCTCGTCGATGGTGTGATCCGGGGCACCCGCCGCCTCGCCGCCGCGCGTGATCCGCTGCACGACGGCCGCAGGGGAAAAGCGAGCCAGCTGCGCCATGGGAGCGTGATGCTAGCACGCACCGGCTTCCGCCCCGCCTCGCGCACCTGGCAGGACCGGTCTAGTACCCTAGGGGACTGCGAGCCATGCCGCGCCCGCGCCACGGAGGGAGTCCCAACCGATGCGCTCGAGCTCTTCTCGTCTGATCCGCCTCCTCGTCGTGCTCGCCACGGCCCTGTCCCTGCTGGCCGCTCCGCTGTCGGTGTCGGCCACCGGCGGCTCCGGCGGCGCGCATGCCGCATTCGACATCACCGCGCTCACTACGGACGTGTCGGTTGGCCAGCCCGCTGCATTCGACCTCTTCATCCGCAGCGACGGCCGGGATGCCTTCAACCAGACGAAAATCGAAGGGACCGCGCCGGGTGGCACCTTCGTATCCGCGCCTGCCGGGTGCACCGGCAGCGGTGCATCGGTCACCTGCGTGCTCGGGAAGCTCTATTCGGGGCAGACTCGCACGCTCCGCTTCGTCTTCCTGGCGCCGGCCGCGGCCGGAACGCTCACCTTCTCGGCGAAGCTGAAGAACTCGGGTGGCTACTCGTACTGGTCGAAGCCCGAGCTGAAGGACAGCGCGACCGCGTCGGTCAGCAATGATCCGAACTTCTTCGGAAGCTGGCAGGCGGCCCACGCCGGCGCCCTGACGTTCTCGACCAATTCGGTCGGCGACGACAACGGCCAGAGCTCCAACGTGTCCGTGCCGCCGGTGCCGGTGGGCTACCCGGTGCGGCTCGGCGAGGTCGACGAGTCGATCGTCTGCAGCAACGGCCAGACGTACGCCGGCTTCGGCGACGCGGTCGAGATGTCGATCGCGAACGGCGCGGCTGTCGAGCCGCACCTGACGCTGACCCTCACCTACGAGAAGTCGGCCATCGGCTATCGCGATCCCTGGAAGATCAGGTTCGTCCACCAGCTCGATGACGGGACCTGTCAGTTCCCGCCGCGCTTCTGCCACCATTGGAACGACGGGTTCTGCTTCGACGCCTGGTGGACAGGCTGGGGCTATGACAAGAAGCTGGTCATCCGCGTCGAGCTGCCGTCGAACGGCCGCGGGAAGGGAATCTAGCCGGGCAGCAACGACAGGCGCTTGGCGCCAACGATGTTGCCCTTCGCCTCGTAGAGCCGGATCGCCTCTCGGCGGTCAGCGTCGGCTTGGTCGTGGCGGCCGCAAGAGGTGGCGACGAGCGATCGTGCGGCGAGCGTCTGTGCCCGCATCATCGGCGCTGCGGTGCCCTCCAGCAGTACGAGCGCTTCGTCGAGCAATGCGAGGCCCTCGGCTCCCCGTCCGCGTCCGGCAAGGCATCTCCCGAGCGACGAGCGCCACAGGACCTGGGCATCGACGTCGTCTGTCCCCGCAATCGCCCGCGCTCGTCCGGCGACCCGCTCGGCCTCGTCGAACTGGCCTCGCTCGACGAGGACATGGGCCAGGAGCCCGCCGACCGTTGATCGCAGATAGGTCTCGCCGAGGACCTCGAGCGCCGCGTCATCGGCGCGGAGCGTCGCCTCGGCGCGGTCCAGGTCGCCGGCGAGGATCTCGACCGGAGCCGCATCGGTCGACGTGGAAGCGGCCAGCACCTTCCAGCCCAGCTCGTCGAGCATCTGCCGAGCCTCTTCGCACAGGTCGCGCGCCTCGGTGAACTCCCCGCGCATGGCGCGCAGCTGGGCGAGACCCAGGCGGACGAGCGCCTGCGTGCGTCGGTCGCCGTCAAGGCTGGTGATGAGCTCCTCGCATCGGTCGATGCCTTCGTCGACCGGCGTCGAGCCCTGGACCGTGCTGATTGCGAATACCACGGCGCCCCTTCGCTGCTGACGCGTGTCCTGGGCGGCTTCCGCGTGGCGCACGATCTGATCGGCGGCCTCGAACCCGTCATCGAACTGGAGCGCCATGACGTCGGCGTTGGCCACGACCCGCCACGCGGTCGCCAGGCCGATGTCGTTGCGCGCGGACTCGAAGAGCGGGATCAGCCGATCGACCTCGGACCGCGCCCGCTGGAGCCAGCCAGCGTCGTCGCCATCGTTCAGGTCGATCAGCAGGCGGACGAGGTCGGTCCTGGCGGCGGCGCAGCGCCGTTCGTCGTCGTCCAGAGGCCCGTCGACCGACGCGGCCAGCTTCCTCGCGTCGTCGAACCGTCCGGACTCCATGAGCGCCTCGGCCAGATCAGGCACGAGGACCACGCGGGCCGGATCGCCGTCGGGGAGCAGGTCGTACGCGCGACGCAGATAGGAGACCGCGGCTGGGAGATCGCCGCGGGTGAACGCCCGGTGACCGGCGGTGGCCAGCAGCTCCGAGGCCCTTGATGCCAAAGCACGGGTCTTCTCGTCGTCGACGCCGAGCTCGCGGCGATAGACGCATGCCTGCTCGAGGTGGTAGCCGATGACCTCGTCCTGCTCGCTGCGGCCGGTCGATGCCTCGAACCAGTTCGCGACGCGCTCGTGGAGGTCTGCGCGGGCCCTCTTCAGCACCGCCGCGTAGGCGGCGTCGCGGATGAGCAAGTGGTCGAATCGGTAGTCATTCTCCTCGTCCGGCGTGGCCTCCGCGCGGACAAGATGCTTCGACGCCAGGCTCGTGAGCCGTTCCGGCGTCTCGTCGCGCGCGGGAGCCGGCACGATCTCGCGCACGGCGTCGGACGGAAACTCCAGGCCGATGACCGACGCGGGCTCCACAACCACCCGCTCCCCCGCCTCCAACAAATCGAGGCGAGCGGCGAGGAGAGCGTGAATGCTGGGCGGAATCTGGAGGCGGTCGAGGTCACGCGTGGCGCTCCACGTGCCGCCGACCCGCACCAGCGCGCCCTCGTCGATGAGCATCGACACGAGCTGCTCGACGAATAGCGGGTTCCCCTCGGCCGCGGCGACCACCTTCTCCTCGACCCCGTGCGGCATCTGCAGGCCGCCGGTCATGTTGGCGATGAGCTGCGTCGACGGCGCCATCGGGCAGCCGCCCGAGGAGCAGCCGCATGGCGTTCGGGCCGTCGCTCCATTCGGGGTGGGTCTCGAGCATGAGCGGCCGCGCCGTGCACACGATCAGGATCGACCGGGCATCGACTCGTTCGACGAGGTGCTCGATGAGCTCCAGCAGCGTCGGGGCGGCCCAGTGCACGTCGTCGATGACGATCACCACCGGACCGGAGTCGGCGACGCGCTCGAGCAGCTCGCGCATGCCCCAGAAGAGCTCGGCCAGGGGCAGGTCCTCGTCGCTCCAGCCCAGGGCCGATGCGACGCGTCGCGCCACCTCCGCATCCCCGATCATCGCTTCGACTCGCACGCCGGGCTCCGACTCGAGGTCGTCGATGCCGACAGCCTCGCGCACGATGGCGAGCATCGGCCAGAAGGTGATCGACTCCCCGTAGGGAAGGCACCGGCCGCGGAGGACCGTGGCGTCATGGCCGATCGCGTCGATGAGCGCGCGCACCAGGCGGCTCTTGCCGACCCCGGCTTCGCCGAGGACGGTCGCCAGGAGGCAGCGGCGCTCGTCGACGGCTCGCTCGAACTGGGACACCAGCTCGCCGAGCTCGTCGTCACGACCGACAATCGGGGCCAGGTGGCGCCGGGCCGCCTGCTCGTCGCCCACGACCGCGCGCAGCCGGTACGCGACAACGGTTCCCTCTTTCCCCTTAAGCGTCAGCGGGGCGATGGCGTCCACCTCGACGGCGCCACGGACCAGTCGGTATGTCGGCTCACCGATGAGGATCTCGTTCGCGCCGGCGTTCTGCTCCAGGCGCGCGGTCGTGTTCATCGTGTCGCCGGTGAGGACCTGGTTGCCGCCGGCGGCCATGCGGACGACGACCTCGCCGGTGTGAACCCCGGTCCGTGTCACGAGCATGACTCCGTACGCCGCCTCGAGCTGCCGGTTGAGGCGAACCAGGGCATCGCGCATCTCGACGGCCGCTCGAACCGCGCGCAGGGCGTCATCCTCGTGAAGCACCGGGATACCGAAGGCCGCGACGATCGCGTCGCCGATGAACTTCTCGATCGAGGCGCCGTGCCGCTTGCAGGACCCGCGTCATGGCGGTGAAGTAGAGGTCGAGGACCTCGCCCAGCGCCTCGGGATCGAGCCGCTCGCCGAGGACCGTCGAGTCCTTCAGGTCGCAGAAGACGACCGTCAGGACCTTGCGCTCCTCGGGCGAGGACGTCCCGGCTTCGAGGGCGGTGCCGCAGAACGCGCACGCCGTCAGCCGATCGGGGTTGGCTTCTCCACACTTCGGACAGGCGCGCACGGACGAAGTGTAGGGATCAGCCGGTCAGCGCGGTGTCGCCAGCCCCTCGACCACGCGCACCGACGTCAGCCGGGTCATTCCCGACGGCGCGAGGCGCAGCTTCGAGCTGCGGTTGCCGCCGCCGAGGATGATCCAGTCGGGCTCCATGACTCGCGCGTCGACGAGCACCGCCATTGCGTCGGGCAGGCCGAAGGGGGTCACACCGCCGATCTCCATGCCGGTGATCTCGCGCACGGGCTCGGCGGCGGCAAACGAGGCCTTGCGGACACCCATCTCGCGACGCACGACGGTGTTCACGTTGAGCGAGGTCGTGGCGAGCACGATGCAGGCCACGTACGTCGGTTCCGCGCCCTTCGAGGCGACCACGATGGTGTTGGCGCTGCGCTCGGGCGGAACGCCGTACGCGGCCACGAAGGCCGCGGTGTCGGCGAGGGCCGGGTCGCACGGCATGACCTCGTACTCGACGCCCAGCTCGTCGAGCCGTCGCCGCGTCGGCTCGTGGAGCAGGAGATCGGGATCACTCACGGCCGGCCGATCCTAGCATCGGCGACCGGGTAGGCTGCGCGGATGCGCGTGCCCTGGGACCTCATCCGCATCGCGACGCTCCTGCTCATCGGGCTCGTCGTGCGCGTCGGCGCGCTTCCGTTCGAGGGCCACTCGGGCGACGTCGCGGTCATGGCTCGCTGGGCCGAGCGCATGGTCGAGGTCGGGCCGTGGCGCTTCTACGACGGCGATGGCTCGATCTACCCGGCCCTGCTGTACCCGCTGTGGGCGCTCGCGACCGATCTTGACGGCGAGGCGCTGTACTACGCGATCAAGGGCCTCTCGATCCCGTTCGACATCGGCATCGGCATCGTCCTCTACGTCTTCGTCCGAGGTCGCGCCACCGAGCTCGCAGGCCTCGCGGCGGCGGCCCTGTACCTGCTCAATCCCGCGGTCATCCTTGCCGGGCCGGTCTGGGGCCAGATCGACTCCGCCGGGACGCTCGCGTTCCTCGGCGCGCTCCTCGCCTCGGGGTACCGACGCGACGGCCTGGCCGGGGCGCTCGCCATGCTTGCGGTCTTCTGCAAGCCGCAGTTCGGCCTCGTGGCGCTACCGGTGCTCGCGGTGGCGGCGATCCGGACCTGGCGCGCCGGGGACCTTGGCATCGCTGGTCGCGCGCTCGGCGGCATGGCGCTGACATGGGTGGTGGTCGGCCTCCCGCTGGCCCTCCACCCCGCCCGGTACGCCGAGCTCCTTTCGAACACCGCTCAGCAGCAGCCGTACACATCGCTCCACGCGTTCAACCCGTGGGGCATGCTCGTCGGGTTCGGTGTGCCCGATGACGGATACGTGCTCATCGGCACGCTCGCGCTCCTGGTCGGAATCGCGGGGGTGATGGCCGGCCTGCGCCGCGGAGACGACATGATCACGATCCTCGCGGTCGGCGCGATGCTGGTCATCGCCTTCTACTTGCTGCCCACCCGGGTCCACGACCGGTATCTCTTCCCCGCCATGGCGCTGCTCGTTCCGTTCGCCGTCGCGACCGCTGGGCAGCTGACCGCCTACCTCGTCATCGCGACCGGGTTCGCGGCCAGCCTGCTGTACACGCTCCACGACATCACGGCCTTCGAGCTCCCCGCGGGCCTGGCCGAGGTCCTCGTGACGCCCGCGGGCGTGTGGGCCATCGGCCTCACGCTGCTGGCGTCCGCGGTGGCATGGGCTTGGCTTCTCCTTGTCAGGGTGCCTCGGCTGCCGGAGGCGATGCCCCTCCCCGAACCCTGAGCCGGGCCCGCTGCGCCGCCGAGTAGGCGGTGAGGCCGGTGCGGAGCAGGAGGTCCAACCCGACGCTGAGCCGCAGGTCGCGCGCGCCGACATAGCTGACCTCCGCGCCCCCGAACCCTTCCTTGAACTGCCGGATCCCTCCGGTCGCGAGCCCCCACAGGTCGTAGATCGCGAATCCCTCGCGCGCGAAGCCGGCGATCGCCGCCCACTTGAGCAGGTAGTTCGACCGCGACTCGGCGCCCGCATCGGTCATTCCGCCGTACGACTCGACCACGCGATCCCCGCACAGGAAGTGGAACAGGGTCGCCACCCGTTCGCCGCGGAGGAGAGCGAAGCTCAGCCGGACGCGCGCTCCCGGCGCGAACGTCGCCCAGACCCGCTGGTAGTAGGCGGGGTCTCGCGCCACGAACCCGGCGCGGCTCGCGGTGAGCCGATAGATCCGGTTGAAGTCCGCCAGAGCCGGGCCGATGACATCGGGCGCCGCGGATCCGTCGAACCACTCGACGGTGACACCGTCGCGCTCGGCCTTGTTCACGTACTGCCGATGCTTCCGCCGCAGCGCTGTCCGCAGCGCGTCCTCGCCGGCCGTGAGGTCGATGACGCGGGTGATCGGCGGCTGGACCTTCGCGGCTGGATGCCACGGCGGCTGCATGAGGGCCGCCCCGAACGGTGCACCGATGCCGACCTCGGGATCGGCCCGCACCGTCGCGATGCGCTCGGCATGGCCGAGCGAGCGCAGGGCCGCCACGAGCGCGTCGCGCACCGGTGGTTCATCGAGCCTGCCGATAGGCCCGCGCGGGGCGTAGGCGAGGTGCCAGCCGACGACGGGCATCGGCCTGAGGAGGAGCTGGACGCCGGCGAGCGGCTCCTCGCGCGAAGGTCCGACCGCGATGCGCACCGGGCGCCAGCCCGCGCCGCGGCGGAGCTCGCCCCACTCCCAGAGCTGGGGGAAGGCGTGATAGGGGGCGGCCTCGACGAAGCGGTTCCACGCCTCGCTGTCGGCGACTCGGAAGGCCCTGAGCTCACCGGTCACTCGGCGGTCCCCCACCCCGAGGCGGCGAGGACCTCGCGCGCCACCCGCCGATCGTCCCAGGGTCGCTTCTCCGTCCCGTAGAAGATCGAGGCCTCGTGGCCCTTGCCCGCGAGCAGGATCACGTCGCCGTCGCGGGCGAGGCCCACGGCATGCGCAATCGCCTCGCGTCGATCGTCGATGACCCACAGCGTCACGCCCTCGCGGGCGCCGGCATCGCGCGCGCCGCCGGCGATCTGCTCGTTGATCGTGCGCGGGTCTTCGAGGCGTGGGTCCTCGTCGGTGACGATCACGAGATCGGCCGACGCGGCGGCGACGCCGCCCATCGGAGCGCGCTTCGTCGCGTCACGCTCTCCCGCCGAGCCGAAGACGACGATGAGCCGCCCGTCGTGATCGGGCGCAGGATCTCGAGCACCTTGCCGAGCGCATCGGCCGTGTGGGCGTAGTCGACGATGACCGTGAACGGTTGCCCGGCGTCGATCCGCTCCATTCGCCCCGGCACGCCGGAGGTGTCGGCCAGCGCGGCCCCCGCTCGGTCGAGGTCCACGCCCAGCGCCTCGCCGATGCCGAGCACCGCGAGCGCATTCGAGACGTTGAAGCGTCCCGGCAGCGCGACGGTGACGCTGCCACTCCATCGGGGGCCGGTCAGGTGGAACCGCGTTCCCGTCGCGTCTGCCTCGAGCCTGGTGGCGCGCAGGTCCGCATCGGCGTCGATGGCGTAGCTGAGGACGTGGCCGGCGGCGCGCTCACGGAAGAATCCGAAGGCGGGGTCGTCGGCGTTGAGGACGGCCACTGGAGCTTCCTCGACCAGGAGCGCCTTGGCAGCGCGGTAGGCCTCGAGCGTGCCGTGGAACTCGAGATGCTCGCTGGTCACCGTGGTCACCACGCCGATGTCGAATCGGCAGTTCCGCGTGCGCCCCAGGGCCAGCCCATGCGACGTCGCCTCGATGATGGCGCTGTCGTTGCCGGCCGCGATCATCTCGCTCAGCAGCTCCTGGAGCTCGAGCGCCTCCGGGGTCGTGGCACGCGAGTCGTTCGCCTCCAACGTGGTCCCGATGCCGGTGGACACCGTCCCGATCAGGCCGGGACGGTGGAGCCCGGTCGCCCATAGCATCTCGGCGCCGAGCGACGCGACCGTGGATTTGCCGTCGGTCCCGGTAATGCCGATGACCGTCAGCTGCTCCGAGGGGCGGCCGAACCAGACATCCGCGGCGTCGGCAAGGGCCCGGCGCGAGCTATCGACGACGAGCTGCGGCGCGCGGACCTCGGGGAGCTCGCGCTCGACGACGACGCCGACCGCTCCGGCCGCCACGGCGTCGGCGGCGAAGGCGTGGCCGTCGACATGAACGCCGGGAACCGCGAAGAACAGCGTCCCCGGCCGGACGAGGTGCGAGTCGTAGGCGAGGGCCGAGACCTCACCTACGGGGATGCCGACGACGCGATCGGGCGCGATTGCATCGGTGAGGGCGCCGAGGCCCATGTGGCGGCCCGCGGTCATCCGCGGAGGCCCCGCAGCCATCCACGCATCGCGGACGTCGTGTCGCGCAGGCGGTACAGGCGCGTATCCACGACGACGTCCCAGGAGCCGGACCACTGCACTTCTCGGCCACCGAAGCCCTTCTTGAAGAGGCCAACGCCGTGCCAGGGGTGCTCGGGCCCGGCGTCCGGAGGTGCCACTCCCCACAGGTCGTGCTGCCGCACTCCCCGCTGGCGGGCGAGCTGGAGCATGCCCCACTGCAGCGCGTAGCTCGCGAACCGCTTCGGCTCCCCGGGGAGCTCGCGCCGTGACCCGCTGAACAGGTAGAACGACCGATCGCCCTCGACGACGAGCATGCCCGAAGCGAGCAGCTCCCCGCCGTACCGTGCCTCGAGGATGCTCGCCCGACCCGCCTTGGCCAGCCCGTGCCACGCGATCCGATACCGCTTCAGGGCCGGCATCGGGAACCCGGCGCGTCGCTGCGTCTCCTCCACGAGCGCATGGAGGTCGTCGATCGGACGGAGGTCCTCGGCGTCGTTGAAGACCCACACCTCGACGCCCTCGCGAATCGCGCGCCGCACCGAGTACCGCGTGTCCTTGTCGAAACCCGCGAGCAGATCCTCGTCGCCGGCCATCTCGAGGATCCGCGTCTGCCCAACCTGGAGCGTGTCGGGGAGGCGAACCACATCGGGCAGGTCGAACAGGGCCAGGGCAGGGTCGTCGGAGGCGAGGCGCGGCTCCAGCTTTACGGCGATGGCGCCCTGCTCGCGCCCGGCGACCCTCAGCCACTTGACGATGGCCGCGAGCCTCTCACCGGCATGCGGGTGCGCGTAGTCGAGCACCGGCCCGTGGGGCACGTACCAGAACGATCTACCACGGGCCAGAGGTCGTGCCTGGAGCGCGACGGCCGCCACGATTCGCCCGCCGTCCTCCAGCACGAACCTGCGCTGGGGCTCGCCGTCGAACGCGGCGACGTCGCCCCAGGCCCAGTCGTGCAGGAAGTCGCCCGACGGAGTCGCCTCGACGAAGGTCTGCCAGTGCCGCGCCTCCTCGCGATCGACGCCACGGAAGAACATCAGGCGGCCCTGCCCCACCGCCGCATGCGGCGGAGCGCCACGACGAACTGGGCAAGCTCGGGCGATCGGATCACGGACGCGACAGCGACGAACGCCGCACCGCCCGCTGCCACCAGGACGGCGAGCACCACCAATCGCCCGATCGGGTCGGCGAGCAGCGTCGGAATGGCGATCTCGAAGGCCCGCAGCCCGGCGAACATGATGACCGATGCGACCACCGCACCGAGCGTGGCGCGGGCCACGGCAGCCGCGATGGCGGCGCCCTCGATCGACTCGAGGCGGCGGTGGAGATACCACAGCAGGCCGATGACCTCGATCACCGCCGACACGGAAAGGGCCAGGGCGAGGCCCTCGATCCCCATCGGCCCCACCAGCGCCACCATGAGCGGAATGTTGATCGCCACGGCCACGATCGCCCACGCCACAGGTGTGCGGGTGTCCTGCATCGCGTAGAAGGCGCGCGTCAACACATGCACCACGATATGGCCGACCAACCCGATGGCGAAGAAGGCGAGCGCGCTCGCGGTGCGCGCGCTGTCCTCGGCGCTGAACGCACCGTACTGGTAGAACGTTGCCGCGATCGGCTCGCGAAGGACGATCGTCATCGCGGTGAGGATGGCCGAGATGAACACGAGGACCCGGACCGAGCCGGAGACCTGCGCCCGGATTCGGCCCACGTTGCCCAGCGCCGCATCGTGGCTGAGCGTCGGGAACAGGGCGACGGCGATGCTCACGCCGATGATGCCGACGGGGATCTGCGACAGCTGGAACGCATAGTTGTACGCGGTCAGGCTCCCGGCGACGAGCCCCGATGCGAGCACCGTGCTGACGAGGAAGTTCAGCTGTCCGGCGGCGAGGCCGAGCAGGCGCGGCCCCATCAGCCATCCCACCTTGCGGACGCCGGGGTGGCCCAGGTTGATGCGGAGCTCGAACTTACCCCCGATGCGGGCGAGGCTCGGCAGCTGCACCAGCAGATGCGCCGCCGAGCCGATGACCACGCCGACCGCCAGGCCCTCCACGCCCATGACGGGCGCCAGGAAGATGGCCGCCGCGATGATCGCCAGGTTGTAGAGCAGCGGCGCGATCGCCGGCATCGTGAACTGCTGGTAGCTGTTGAGGATGCCGGTGACGACCGCACCCATGCCGACAAGGACCGGGCTGAGCAGCATGATCTGCGTGAGCTTGACCGTGAGCGCGGTGGTCTCCGTGTCGAACCCCGGCGCCACTATGGGGACGAGGACGGGGGCGAGAATGGCCATGAGCGCGCTGAGTGCCACGAGCGCGATGAGAACGAGGTTGATGATGCTGCTGGCGAGGCGCCAGGCCTCCTCGTCCTGGCCGCGCGCCCGGTAGTCTGAAAGACCGGGATCAGCGCCGCGCTGAGCGCGCCCGCGACGACCAGCTGGAAGATCGCGTCGGGTATGCGGAACGCGGCGAAGTAGGCGTCCAACTCGCTGCTGGCACCGAACTGCGAGCCGATGACGAGGAGCCGCACCCAGCCCAGCAGGCGGCTCGCCAGCGCCGCGACGGTAAGGATGAGGCTGGCCGTGAGGAGCACGCCTCCAGCCGAGGGGCCACCGCTCGACGGCCCCGAGCCCGGGGTCGCGGAGGCGGGACTGGACGGCGTCCGGGTGGGCTCGCCCCCGGTCACCGGCCCGCCTGCCCGTCACGCACCCGCCGAGCGCGGGGATGGGCCTCGCGATAGGCGCTGCGCAGCGCGGCATCGGACAGGTGGGTGTAGACCTGGGTCGTCCGCAGGTCCGCGTGCCCGAGCAGCTCCTGCACGACCCGCAGGTCGGCGCCGCCCTCCAGGAGGTGCGTCGCAAACGAGTGGCGCAGCGTGTGCGGGCTCGTGCGCGTCGGGACCGCGCTGGCCTCGACCCAGCGGTCGACGATGAGCCGCAGCCCGCGCACGCCGAGCGGTCCGCCGCGGGCATTGAGGAAGATGACAGGCCCCGGGCCGGCGGACGTCGCCGGGCCGCGCGCCGCCAGGGTGGGGCGGGCGACGGCGAGGTATCGACGCAGGGCCTGCTCCGCCGGCGAGCCGAACAGCAGCTCGCGCTCCTTGCTGCCCTTGCCCACGACCCGCATCCGCCGCCGGTCGAGGTCGACGCGGTCCAGGGTGAGCCCAGCCAGCTCGCTGATGCGCATGCCCGTGGCGTACAGGAGCTCCAGGATCGCGGCGTCTCGCAGGCCGAGCGCCTCGCCGGAAGCCTCGCGAGTCATCTTGCCGGGAGCGGTGACCAGCGCCTCGGCCTCCGCGACGCTCAGCACGCGTGGCAGCCGGGCCGGCCGCCTCGGAGCCCGGACACCGACCAGGGGGTTGGCGTCGACGGTCCCGGCGCGCAGCGCGTGGCGGTAAAAGGACCGGGAGGCGGCGAGCCTGCCCGCCACCGAGCTCGGCGCGAGGCCGCGGTCGGCAAGGCTGGCCAGGTAGGCGCGGATGGTTGCACGGTTCGGGGCTCTCCAGTCAACGCCACGTCGCGCGAGGAATCCGAGGAACGCGCTCACGTTGCGCCGGTACTCGACGATCGTCCGCGGCGAGACGTTGCGCGCGGCGAGGGCCTCGAGAAACGCGTCGAGCGCGTCCTGTGCCGTGGGTGGCAGCGTGGGAGCGGTGGCCGCGTCAGCCACGGACGTCATGCCGAGCGCTTGCGCCCCGAGCTGGTGCGCCCGCCCGACTTTCGGCTTCCGGTCGCCGCTCGCTTGCGGGGACGCCTCGACGGACCAGCGGAAGCCTTGGCACGAAGCATCTCGACCGCAGACTCCAGCGTCACCGTGTCCGGGCTCATCTCGCGAGGAAGCGACGCGTTCGTCGTCCCATCGGTCACGTACGGGCCGTACCGACCTTCGAGAAGCCGCACCGGCGCTGCCGACTCCGGGTGGGCGCCGAGCTCGCTCAGGACCGTCCGGGTCGCGCCGCGACGACTCGGCCGTGGCTGGCGGAGCAGCTCCAGGGCCTCGTCGATCGTCACCGAGAACACGGCTTCATCGCTCGCGAGCGAGCGGAACTCGTCTCCTCGCTTCACGTAGGGACCGTATCGTCCGAAGTTGGCGACGACCTGCGTGTCGGACTCCGGGTCGACTCCGACGGTCCGCGGCAGCGACAGGAGCTGGAGGGCACGTTCCAGCCCGATCGTGGCAGGGTCATCGTCGGCGGTCAGCGACGCGCGTTTCGGCTTGTCCCCGGCTCCATCCTCGGGAGTCGGCCCGAGCTGCACATACGGCCCGTATCGGCCCGTCATGACGAAAACCGGCAGGCCCGACGGGTCGTCCCCGAGGCTCTCCGGTCCGCGCGCTCGCGTTGCGACGAGGTCGATCGCCCGCTCCAGGGTCAGATCGGCCGGTGCCACATCCTCCGGAACCGATGCGTTGCGGGCGTCGTCGCCCTCACCGACCTGGACGTACGGCCCGAAGCGACCGATGCGGACTACGACCGGGGACCCGGTGTCCGGGTCGGTCCCGAGGCTAACCACCGGATACTCGATGTCCGTCGCGGCCTCGACCAGCTGCTGGAGGCCGGGCCAGTCCCCGCCGCCGGTGTAGAAGGTCGCAAGGAAGTCGTCGCGACCGCGTGTCCCGCGTGCGATCTCGTCGAGGTCCGCCTCGATCATGCCGGTGAACCCCAGCTCGACGAGCGGGCCGAAGTGCTCGGTGAGCAGCTTCGTGACGGCGTACGCAGTGAACGTCGGAACGAGCGCCTTGGCGTCACGCCAGACGTACCCGCGTCGCTCGATCGTCGAGATGATCGAGGCGTACGTCGATGGACGGCCGATACCGTCCTCCTCGAGGCGCTTCACCAGCGTCGCGTCCGTGTAGCGTGGCGGCGGGGTAGGTTCGTCTCGTGGCCCTTCGGATCAAGCGCGTCGAGGGCCAGGGACCCGTCGAGCGTCACCTGGTCACCCACCGCGACCCGGGGCAGGAGCGTCTCCTTGTCACCGAGCTCCGCGGCCGGGTCGTCGGACCCCTCCACGTAGGCGCGCAGGTAGCCCGCGAAGCGGGTTGCCCGACCCGTCGCGACGAACACGGATGGGCCGTCGGGGCCGGACGCGGTGATCTCGAGCGAGGTGCGAAGGAGCTGCGCGTCGGCCATCTGCGAGGCCACCGCTCGC
>CAVSAH010000010.1:0-17467 GCA_963725885.1 uncultured Chloroflexia bacterium
TCGTTGCGGGCATTCCTGGCGGCTGGCTATCGGCCCATCGGCGCCGAGGTGCTCTTCCTCCGCGATCGGTAGACCCGGCCTTCGGACCGGGCTCTCCGTCGTCCGCTGTCAGGGTTGCTGCGTGCAGCACGACGTTCGTGGCGTCGTGCAGTCGTGCAGTAGTGCAGCACGCAAGACCCTTGACGCTCGACGCTCCCCTCCCTTGAACCGGCCACGCGCTATGCCGGAGGGCCCATCCGGGGTGGCAGATCGTCACATTGTGCGGCCAAGCGCCTGGCATGTACTCTCCGCGCGCTCATCGCGCCCCCGTGCACAGGACGATCCGATGCTCACGCGAACCCACGCGGTCGCCGGCCTGGCGGTCATCGTCTTCGCCGTCGCGATCATCACTTCGGGCCCGGTCGACGGGACGGAGTCAGCCTCCAGCGCCGCTCCGGCGGCCAGCGAGGCGGCCAAGCCGATCTCGTCCCATCCGGCTCCGCATGAGCCCGCGCCCTCATCGGACGCTTCCGATGGCGCGTCCGCCGACCCCGCGCCTAGCAATGGCGGCTCGAACCCGGGCAATGGGAGCGGCGGAGGCGGCGGGACCGGCAATGGCAGCGGTAGCAGTGGGACGGGCGGAGGCGGGCCCTCGACCGCCGCGCCGACCACGGGCACTGGCGCACCGGCGAGCACGCCACGTCCATCAACTCCTCGTCCGGCGACACCGGCGCCCACAGCTCAGCCGCCGACACCGGTTCCCACGCCCGAACCGACGCCTCCACCGACCCCCGAGCCGCCGGATCCGACGCCCGACCCCTCACAAGCGGGACCGTAGCGCCCTTCGGTGTCTCAGCGAAGGAAGCGGAACAAAGCCGTGGCCACGGTCCCATCCGCGAAGGTGATCGAGAACTCGCGGCACGTGCCGGCCCAGGATCGGCTCGTGCGCCAGAAGTAGAGGTACCGATCGGTCCGCGAGTTGTAGTGCAGGCCGAACGCGTTCGTCGGCTCCGATGCGCCCACCGATGACGAGGGGGCGTGCGACGGACAGGGCACCTGCTTCGACGTCGGCGAGCCATCGGCGAAGATGTCGAGCCCTCGGTCGCCGCCAAGGCTGAAGCGGATGGGGATCACCCACCCGGCCGCGGCCAGGTTCACGCGCGGTGGGTTGCGAACCGGAAGCAGGAACCCGGAGAAGTCGTACGGCAGCCCAATGGCCAGGTTCCAGGTGCTGGCCTGGACGGTGAGCACGGTAAGGCCGACGTCGCCGCCCGCGAGAGGCACGCGCTCCGATACGCACGGCGTCGGAACAGCCGCGGGAGCACCAGTGCACCCCGGAACCAGCACGCCGTTGCGGAAGACCTGGATGGTCAGATGATTCTGCCCCTGCGGCACGATGCTGGCATCGATCTCGAACTGAAGGACATTCGGATTCGCCGCCGACGGTGCATCGGGCACTTCAACGACCACCTGGTGGCCGAAGAAGGCGAAGCCGGGCGGAGACGGGAAGTCCACGCTCCCTTCGGTGATCGACGTGGCTCCGCCGGAGGCTGCCCTCACCGTGGTTCCGACTGGATCACCCGGTGTCGGACCCCCGGGTGCAGCCGTGCTGAGCTCTCCTCCCACTGCCAGCGTGTCGGCCTTGGCATTGCTGGTGAGGATGACCGTCGCGGGCACGTCGAGGAGATCGCCGAGGGTTTCGCCGCGGTAGCGGCTGACGAGCGTTCCCGGCTCCGAGGTGTAATTCACCACCACGCTCGACGCCGGATCGGTCACCGCGGACACCAAGGTCAGCTCGATGAAGGCCAACCCGACCTCGGGTGCCAGGTCGGTCACATCGTTGACAGCAACCGGGACGTTGTCCACCTCGACTGTGAACTGCGTCGGATCCGGCAATGAGAGTGGCTCGACCGGATCGGTCAGAACGATGACCACCTTGTCGGCGCCGTGATAGCCGTCGACAACCGTGAGCAATTGCCCGAACCCGCCAGAGTCGATGACGAACCCGGTGGCATTGGTAAATGCGGCTGCCGGATTGAGCGCAAGATCAAGCACCGGCGTCGTACCGGGCGTGTAGTCAAGGGTGACGGTGTCGCCGTCGGAGACGGTCACACCATCGGGCAGGTCGAGCCGCATGAAGCTCACGCCGTCGTCACCGAAGGGGAACGAATCGCTTGCGACCCCGGCGTAGAGCAGCTCGACACCATCGGCCGGATGATCGTCGCCGTCGATGGTGATCGTGAAGTCAGTACCGTCGGGGACGAACCTCGGATCGATGATCTCGTCCCAGGCCATGACGATGTGATCGAGGTCGAAGCCAGGTGCGGCGAACTCGCCGAGCATGACGATGTCCTCGAACTGCTCCACCGTCGGTGGACCGGCCGCACTGGCCTCGGCCTGGCTGGATGGTTCCGACGAGGGCATCGGTGCCGCGGCGAGCAGGATGGCGAGCGGAATGGCGACGGCACGCCGGGCAGTCACCCAGGCAACGGAGGTCGCAGGGCGGGGCACGATCCACCTCCGACGGTGCGCGGGCGCGGTCTCGCCAGTGACTCGGCGCGGCTCAGGCGGCCGGAGTGGGAGCCGCGCGTCAACGTCTCCCGCTTTCGCCGCCCATCGTAAGCCTCAACGCAAGCGCCGCCTTGATCGGACCAGCGCTCAGGCTCAGGACGTGGCGACCGCCGCGAGGCTCCATGCGCCGGGCACGCCTTTGAGCTCGTGCGCGCCACGGTCGTCGAACTGCAGTCCGGACCCGGCCACGAGATCCCGGACGGTACTCGAGACCAACACGTCGCCCGGTCCGGCCAGCGCGGCGATGCGTGCCCCGATCGAGACGGCGATCCCGGTCACTTTTCCATCGTGGAGCTCGCACTCCCCGGTATGCAGGCCGGCGCGAATCTCGATGCCGAGGGACCCGACCGCGTCCGCGGATGGCCGTGGCGGCCTGGACGGCGCGCGCCGGTCCGTCGAACGTGGCGAAGAAGCCGTCGCCCGCCGTGTCGAGCTCCTCGCCACGGAATCGACTGATCTCACGACGGACCAGGGCATGGTGCTTCTCCAGCAGGTCGTGCCATGAAGCGTCGCCCAGTCGCGCTGCCATCTCGGTCGAGCCGACGATGTCGGTGAAGAGGATGGTCGCCAGCACTCGCTCGTGCCGGTCCGCGCCCGCGAGGGAGCCGATGAAGGCCCGGGTCGCGTGCATCGTGGCGTCGTGCACATCGTCGAGGACCCAGGTGAAGATCCCCTCGAACGCCGGGAGCTCGACGAGCTGCGCGCCTCGGATCCGATCTGCCGCGTAGCGGGACCGATCGATGTGGGCAGGGCGTGCCAGGATGAGGGTCGGGACGCGGACCGCGGACAGGACATCGGTGACATCGACCTCCATGGCGGTGCGGTTCGCGGTCAGTGCCGCACCCGGGCTCAGGCTGCGCCGCATGTGCCAGACGAGCCAGTCGACGAAGGCGGGATCATCGGCCATCTCGGGAGCCCACTCGCGGGCGAGCGCCTCCAGGTAGATCCGCTCGCCCCAGCCGGCGCGCATGGCCCGCAGCCGCTCGCGCCACTCGTCGGGGCTCGGCGCCCACGGGTAGTCGTCCGACCGGGTACCGCGGACCATCGGGTCGAGGAACATCAGGCCAGCGCACCGATCCGGGTAGGTTGCGCCGAAAAGGATGCCGATCCCGGTGCTGTGCAGCCCGGTCCACACCACCGCCTGCTCGGAGCCCGCGTCGTCCATGACCGCCCGGATGTCGTCCATCGTCGACTCGAGCGACTGGACTTCGCGAACCCGGTCGGAGAGACCCGTGCCCCGACGGTCGAGGAGGAGGACGCGCCCATTGGCAGCGATGCCCTCCACGTGCCGCACCAGCAGAGGCTGCTCCCACGTCGAGACGAGGTCGCCCGACATGTGGCGCACGAAGACCACGTCGGTCCCGGTCGTCCCGGTGGCGCCGGTCACGACCTGGTACGCGATCGCGACGTCGCCGCTGCGCGCGTAGTGAACGTCCGGCACCTGCACTCGCGAAGTGTCGCCGACGAGGGCAACAACCGGTAGTCCTGCGGTGCGCCTCGAGACTACGGCCGCGCAGTCGCCCGGCGCGCGAGATGCTCTCCAGTTAGCGAGCCGGTCGCCTCGGCCAGGGCGGCGGGGGGCCCGCTGAACACGACCTGGCCCCCGTCGTGGCCGGCGCCCGGACCGAGGTCGATGACCCAGTCGGAGCGCGCCACCACGTCGAGGTTGTGCTCGATGACGACCACCGTCCGTCCCGAGTCGACCAGCCGATCCAGGAGGCCGATGAGGTTGTCGACATCATGGAGATGGAGGCCCGAGGTCGGCTCGTCGAGGACGTAGACGTCGGAGTCGCCGCTCATCTCGATCGCCAGCTTGAGCCGCTGGCGCTCCCCGCCCGACAGCGTGTTGAGCATCTGGCCGAGGGTGACGTAGCCGAGCCCGACGTCAGCGAGGCGGTCGAGCATGACGCGCACCGGCTTCTCGGTAAAGAACTCGGCGGCCTCCTCGACCGCCATGTCGAGCACCTCGGCGATGTTCCTGCCGCGCAGCCGGTAGCCGAGGACCTCATCGGTGAATCGGCGGCCCTCGCACACCTCGCAGACGCTGACGACTCCCGCCATGAAGGCGAGGTCGGTGTAGATCAGGCCAAGACCCTTGCACTCCGGGCAGGCGCCCTCCGAGTTGGCGCTGAACAGCGCCGGCTTGACCCCGTTGGCCGATGCGAACGCCTTCCGAATCGGGTCGAGGATGCCGGTGTAGGTCGCCGGGTTCGATCGGCGCGAGCCGCGAATGGCGGACTGGTCGATGAAGGTGACCGATGGATCGGTCCGGGGCAGGCAGCCGCGGATGAGCGAGCTCTTGCCCGAGCCCGCAACCCCGGTCACGGCGACCAGGACGCCGGTCGGCACGTCCACCGACACATCGCGCAGGTTGTGGAGCGAGGCGTTGCGGATGGGGATCGCGCCGCTCGGCGTGCGGACGTCGGTCTTCATGGCCTGCCGGACCTCGAGGTGCCGCCCGGTGAGCGTGCCCGAGGCCGCCAGCCCGTCGAACGAGCCCTCGTACACGATCTCCCCGCCGCGGGTGCCAGCGCCCGGCCCCATGTCCACAACGTGGTCGGCGATGCGCATCACCTCGGGGTCGTGCTCGACCACGAGGACGGTGTTGCCCTTGTCCCGCAGCCGCTGGAGCAACTCGTTCATCTGCTGCACGTCGTGAGCGTGAAGGCCGATCGTCGGCTCGTCGAAGACGTACGTCACGTCGGTCAGGGACGAGCCGAGGTGGCGGACCATCTTCGTCCGCTGCGCCTCGCCGCCGGACAGCGTGGATGACTCACGATCGAGCGACAGATACCCGAGGCCGATGCGCACGAAGTTGTCGAGGACCCCGCCGAGCTGGTCGAGCATCGGCTTCGCGCCCGGCTCGTCCAGGGTTCGCAGCCACTCGGCGAGGTCGCTGATCTGCATCGCCGAGATCTCGGCGATGTTCCTGCCGCCGACCAGTGACGACCGCGCCGCGGCATTCAGCCGCGTGCCCCCGCACGAGGGGCATGCCGTGAAGGTCGCGATGCGCTCGACGGCCGCCCGGAGGGTCGGCTGGAGCGACTCGGCGTCCTTGATGAGGTACCGGCTGCGGATCTTGTCGACGAGGCCCTCGTAGGTCATGTTCACCAGCTCGGTCTTGACCTTGGCCTCGGGGCCGTGGAGGAAGCGCTCCCATTCGGCATCGGTGAAGTCGCGCAGCGGCTTGTCGTTATCGAAGAAGCCCGAATCGGTGAAGATCCGGTGGTACCACGTTCCGACACCGAAGCCGGGGAACGTGATGGCGCCCTCGTTCAGGGACTTGTCGCGGTCCACCAGCGCGTCGATGTCGACGCTCGAGACGCGGCCCAGCCCCTCGCACTCGGCGCACATGCCCCCGGCGACGGTGATCTCGCGCGCCTCGGTCTGGCTACCCTTACGTTCGAGCGTGATCTCGCCGCTGATCGTGCCGGCAGGAACGTTGAAGCTGAAGGCGCTGGAGGGGCCGATGCGCGGTTCGCCGAGCCGGCTGAAGATGACGCGCAGCATGTCGTAGGCATCGGTCACCGTGCCGACGGTGGACCTCGCGTTGATGCCCATGCGCTCCTGGTCGACGATGATCGCCGGCGTCAGGTTGCCGAGCTGGTCGACATCGGGTCGGGGCGGCGTGCCCATGAAGCCCTGGAGGAAGGCCGAGTACGTCTCGTTGATGAGGCGCTGCGACTCGGCCGCGATCGTCTCGAACACCAGGCTGGATTTTCCGGAGCCGGAAACGCCGGTGAAGACGGTGAGGCGCCGCTTCGGGAGGTCCAGGCTGACGTCGCGCAGGTTGTTCTCTCGGGCGCCGCGCACCTCGATGGCGCCCCAGTCGGGGGTCTCCTTCGTCATGGACCGATATTGCCCGATACGCCGCAATCCGATCGAGGCACGCCGCGTGCATCTCAGGGCCCACGATGGGAACCACGACACTGCTCTCCGACCAGATTCACCTGAGCGCCATGAAGGCGGTCGTGCGCCGCTTCGTGGAAGAGATCTTCGAAGCCGGTCACGCCGGCCCGATCGACGAGCTCGTCGGTCCCGAGTTCGTCTCGCACACGTTCGGCATCACCGAGAACGGGCCCGCGGCGCTCGAGGCAGCCATGTCCAAAGTGCACGGCAGCCTGACCAACGTCGAGTTCCGGATCGAGGACCTGGTTGCCGAGAGTGACCTGGTCGCGGTGCGCCTCACGTCGAGCGCCACGCCGACCGGCGAGTTCATGGGCGTCGCCGATGCGAAGGGCAAGCGCTACACGAGCGCCGAGATGCACTTCTTCCGCATCGCCGAGGGGCGCGTCGTCGAGCATTGGCACACCCACGATCCACTCGCGATCATGCGACAGCTCGGCGCCGCTCCCTAGACGAACTTCCGCCAGCCGCCGGCTCGGTTGCGCGCGATGATCTCGCGGAACATGGCGAGGAGCGCCGGGCGGTTGATGGGATCACCCTCGTTGATCCAGATCTGCCGGCCGGTCTCGTTCCCGTGCCCATGCGTGATGATCGCCTCCGGATCCGTCACGAGCGGGTCGTAGATGAAGACGTTGACGTGGTCCTTGGCCGCGAGGAGGGCCGCGACGTTGCCCTCGAGCACGAAGTACGGCTGCACATTGCGCTTGATGGTCTCGATCAGCTCAGCATCGGCTTCGTGGGCGATCTCGCGCACCTCGCGGCAGATCTCCTGCTGCCAGGCGGGCAGGGCGTCGATGTACGCGTCCACGCGAGCGTCAGGCGCCCAGGCAGCCATGACGGTCAGACGCCCTCGTCGCCCGGCCCAGCATCGGCGCCAGGGCCGCGGAACAGCGAGCTCTCGTCGGCCCCTCCGGCGAACCGCGGTTGGTAGTTCGCGGTGAGGCCCCTGATGCTGCGCATGGCACCGATGATCTGGGCGACCAGGACGAAGAGGGCGACGATCACCCCGGCCGCCACGGTCGCGGCGGTCGAGAGCGCGAGCAGCGCGGCGACCATCGCGGCGATGGCGCCCGCCACGACGGCGTTGATCGTGCCGATCACGAACGGCCCCGACACGAGGATGTCGATGACCGGATTGCGCCACGGCGAGGCGCCCATCGTCACGCTGAGGCTCTCGACGTCGTCGTGCCAGCCCATGACCAGGTATGGCTCGACCTCGGGAGCAATCTCGACGTAGGCATTCCGAATCCGATTCATGCCGATGACCGTGATCGCGTCGTGGTCGTTGGCCAGTCCGAGCCGGACGAACGTCGAGAATCCAATGAACAGGACGACCGGCAGGATCACCACCCCGAACAACAGGAACTCCGATCCGAACGCGGTCGCCTGGGCCACGAGGGCCAAAGCCACGATCGCGCCGGAGAGAGCCGACAGGAACATCCCGGCGCGCGCGAACGACTCGGTCCAGGCCAGGTTCCGCGTCGCGAGCAGGCTCCAGTGCTCGGTGTTGAGGATCTGGAGCCGAATGCCGACCGGCGTCGGCTCGCGGTCGGCGCCGTCCTCGAAGGTCGAGGGCGGCATCGCCTCGCCCCCCATCGGTCCCGGCATGCGGTCGTACGTCATTTCAGGCTCCTGGGCCACGGGTGTCGAGACCGATGCTACCCGTGCGCACGGCGCGGCATCGGCCGCTCCGAGTGGTCCCGGCTGTCCTATGCTCGCGCCATGGCCTCGTCGCCACCGACCGCGAGCGACCCCAAGCCGATCACGTCGATCGACGATCCGCGCGCGATCCAGATGCTCGCAACGGAGCACTGGAGCCAGCTGTCGGCCCGCTCGCTGGCCTACAACGAGGCCTTCACCCGGGGCGGGATGTTCCTGAGCTTCCTGTCGATGTCGTTCGTCGGCCTGGCCCTCCTCGCCCAGGCGCTGGGCTTCAACGACGACTTCCTGACCATCGTCGCGATCGTCCTGGCCTTCGATTTCGTGATCGGGGCAACCACGCTGGGACGCATCGGCGGAGCCAACGTCGATGACCTCCGCGCGATGCATGCGATGGCGCGCATACGCCACGCCTACATCGAGGCGGCGCCTCTCCTCGAGCGCTACTTCACGTCGGCAACCCACGACGACATCCTGAGCGTGACCATGGCCTACGACGACGATGCGGACGCGAGCGTGCTGGGGACGGCCTGGTACGCGCTGACGACCTCGGCGGGCATGATCGGGCTCATCAACAGCATGGTCGGCGGCCTGCTCGTGGCGGTGATCGCGCTCGTGCTCGGCGTCGGCGGCGGCCTCGCCATCGCGTTCGGCATCGCCGCGACGATCGTCATCTTCGTCCTGAGCGTCGCTCTCGTCGCCCGCGCCATCCCGAAGCATCAAGCGCGCCTGGTGACGCTCTTTCCCGCCGATCCGCCATCAACGCCGTCGGCGCCCGAGGAGGTCACCGACCGATGAACTGGTATCCGTGGATCGTCCTCGCGCATGTCCTCGGCGCCTTCGGCTTCGTCTTCGCCCACGGTGTGAGCACGTTCGCAGCCTTTCGCGCCCGCTCGAACCCGACGCGCGAGAACGTCACGGCCTGCCTGGAGCTCTCGGGGCTGAGCCTCGGGCTCATGTATCCGTCGCTGATCATCCTGCTGCTGGCCGGGATCGCGGCGGGTTTCATCGGAGCGTGGTGGGCGCACCTGTGGATCTGGATCTCGCTCGGGATCCTGGTCGTGATCATCGCCGTGATGTACGCCTACGGCACCAACTACTACGTCGAGATCCGCAAGGCGCTCGGGATCGGCGGGCATCCGGTGCCAGAGGGCACCGGGCCAACGCCCGAGGAGCTGGCCGCGATGCTCAGCTCGCCGCGGCCGCAGGTGCTCGCCGCGGTCGGTGGCATCGGCCTGCTCGCGATCATCACGCTCATGGTGCTCAAGCCGTTCTGAGCCCATCCATGAGCCTCATCAGCGCGGAGGAGCTGCTCGAACGTATCGACAACCCGGCGGTCGTCCCCGCCGACGTTCGCTGGTGGCTGACCGATCCGGGCAAGGGCCGCAGCGACTACGAGGCCGCGCATCTGCCCGGCGCGGTCTTCGTGGACGTCGACATCGATCTCGTCGCGGCCACCGGGCCGGGGCGCCATCCGCTGCCGGCGCCGGCGGACTTCGCGAGCCGCATGGAGGCGCTCGGCATCAGCGACGACTCGGAAGTGGTGGCGTACGACGACGCGGGTGGCAGCGTCGCCGCCCGGCTGTGGTGGATGCTGGAGGACCTCGGGTTCACCCGTGCGCGCGTGCTGGACGGCGGGATCGGCGCCTGGGTTGCCGTAGGAGGGACCCTGACCGATGCGGTCGTCGCTCGCCCGCCGGGCCGCCTGCACCCTGCGGGACCGCTGGTCACGCGTGATCGATCGCGAGGCCCTGGCTGCCCGGCTGGACGCCGGCGTGACCCTGCTGGACGCTCGCGCTCCAGAGCGCTATCGCGGCGAGGTCGAGCCGGTGGACCCGGTGGCCGGGCACATCCCCGGAGCCCACTCCGTCCCGTGGGCGGGCAACCTCGGGCCCGATGGTCGCTTCCTCTCCGCCGATGCGCTCCGTCAGCGCTTCGCCGGGCTCGGTGGCGATGTCGTGACATCGTGCGGGTCGGGGGTGAACGCCTGCCACAACGCGCTGGCCCTGCGCGTCGCCGGCCTGCCCGATCCGCTGCTCTACCCCGGCTCGTACAGCGACTGGTCACGTGCCGGGTGGCCGGTCGCCACCGGCGAGGATCCGTCCTGATCGGCCTCTAGCAGCTCGCGACGCACCTCCAGGCGCCGTTCCACTCCCAGGTGTCACCAAGCTCCGAGCCTTCGGCGTTGAACCCGCCGTGCAGGACGTAGACGTCGCGACTGGGGTCATAGCCGAGGGCCGGCATTCCGCGAGCGGATGGGCCCTCGCCCTCGTGCTGCGTCCACGCGCCGTCGACAAGGAGCCACGTCTCGTCGACCAGCGAGCCGAAGGTCGACACCCCGGTCGCTCCGCCGAAGAGCAGCGCCCCGGCCGGTCCGATCGTGAACCCGTGATGGCTGCGCGGCCCGGGTGCCGTCCCCTCCTCGACGACCTCCCTCCAGGTCGAGCCGTCCCAGGCCCACAGGTCGTCGAAGATGTGGCTGTTGTCGAGGCCTCCATAGAGCAGCGACTGCCCCGCCGCTGCATCGGTCGCGAAGCCGTGGTGCGCGCGCGGGGCGGGACCGGCATCGGTGAGAAGGCTCCAGGTCGTGCCGTCCCAGGTCCAGGTGCCGCTCACGAGGTTCTGCGCCTGCCCGCCACCGACGAGGATCAGCCGGCCGGTCACCGGGTCGGGCGCAAGCTCGAGGTGATCGCACGCCTCTGGCGGATCGGCCTCGCTCTCGGCCCAGGTCGTCGCGTCCCATTCCCACGTCGCGGCCTCGCACACCTGCTCGGGCATCGGGATGCCGCCGTACCGAACGAGGACGTCGCGCTCGGCATCCCACCCGAAGCCGGTCACCACGTTCGCGACGGGCCCGTCGTCCGACAGCAGCTCCCAGGCGTCCACATCGGCGTCCCAGGCCCACACCGTCTCGCGCACGTCCGCCGGCCCGGTCTGGGAGAAGCAATTCACCAGCAGCAGCCGCTCGAGCCCATCGGCCCAGACGATCTTGGCGTCCACGCACGGCGGAGGTGCCCCCGCGATCGGCCCCGAAGGCGCCTCCGTTGGCAGAGCCGATGCCGCCGGCGAAGCCGATGCCGAGACCGATGCCGAGACCGTCGTGGGAGGTGACACGGTCGGCGCGGGGCTCCCGCACGCCGCGAGGACCAGCGCCCCCGCGATCGGGAGCAGACGCCGCATCGGTGAGGGGTGGCTCACACTCAGGCTACGAGCGGGGTGCGCGATCGGTTCAGGCGTACCCTGAGGGCTACTGCGCACGTGGGCTGAATGACCCCGCAGGACGGGCCTATCGGCTCTCCCCGGCACCTCAACGGCGAATGATCCTGAGTGTGGCTGAGTCCGCTCGCCGCCCAGTCTGCGCCGGCGCGGGCTCCCGCGGAGGTGAGCGCGATGACTGCGACCCTGGGACGCCCGAAGACCCAGCGCGAGCGATCCGCGCCGCCATCGAAGGCGGACGTGACGAAGACCTGGCTCGACGAGGTCCTCAACCGTCGACCCGCCGTGGGCTTCGGCATCGGCGTCGTGCGGGACGGCCAGCTGGACTTTGCCGGGCACGGCCTGGCCGACATCGGCTCCGGCGAGCGGATCGACGAGCACACCGTCTTCCGGATCGCGTCGATCACGAAGACGTTCACCGCCATCGCGGTCATGCAGCTGTGGGAGCAGGGCCGCGTCGACCTCGACGCGCCGGTCGGCGATTCCCTCAAGGCGTTCGCGCTGATCCCGGCCAGCAAGGCCTTCCGGCCGGCCACGCTGCGACATCTGCTCACTCACACCGCCGGCGTCCCGGAGCTGCTGCGCGCCTCGGACCTGATCCGCCCCGACTGGGGCGACAGCCTCGCGCTGGAGGATCCGATGCCGACCCTCGCCGAGCACTATCGCCACGGCATCCCGCTCAACACCGAGCCGGGTACGACGTTCACGTACACCAACCACGGCTTCGCGACGCTTCAGCAGGTGGTCGAGGACGTCAGCGGCGAGCCATTCGATCGGTACCTGCGAACCCACATCTTCGAGCCGCTCGGCATGGCCGACACCGACCTGCTTCGCGACGAGCGCTTCACGTCGCGCCTCGCGACCGGCTACGTCCTCGGCCGCAGCGGGCCGAAACCGGTCATTGACCGCGCATGGGTTACCGCGGGCGCGTCGTCGGTGTATTCGACCACCGCGGACATGGCCCTGTACATCGCGGCCCTGACCGGCGGCGGAAGCAACGACCACGGCTCGATCCTCCGGCCCGAGACGCTGGCAATGATGTTCGCGCCGCAATTCCAGCCGCATCCGTTGGTTCCGGGGATGGGGCTCGGGTTCGACCGCCTCGATGCCGGCGGGCACCCTGTCATCGGCCACGGCGGGATCCTCCCCGGCTTCAACTCGCAGCTCTTCGTCGCACCGGACGACGGCGTTGGCCTGATCGCGTGGACCAACGGCGCCAACGGGGCAATGCTCTGGCTGCCCACCGAGCTGGCCAGGCTGCTCAACCGTCTGCTCGGGGTGGCCGAACCGGGCATCCGGACCGACATCCCGCAACGTCCGGAGACATGGCCGGGGCTCATCGGTCGATACCAGCCGCGGGGACGCCTCACGGACATCCGGGCGCGTCTGATGACCGGCTTCGGCGCGGATGTCTTCGCCCGCGGCGACCAGCTCATGCTGCGGCTGCTCACCCCGGTCCCGGCGCTGCTCCGCGGCTTCGCGCTGCACCCCGACGACGTGGCCGATCCGTACGTGTTCCGTATCGACCTGGCGCCATTCGGTCTGCCGACCGCACGCATCGTCTTCAGCCACGCTGATGGCGCAGCCTCGGCGATGCACCTCGACATCTTCCCGATGTCCCTCCACAGGCGGCCTCCGGGGAGGGGGCCGAAGGCCTGGCAGGCGCTTGCCGTCGCCGCAGCGGCGACGTCGGCTGCCATCCTGGCGGCCCGGCTCCGCGCGCGTGCGCGCCGCGGCGCGGCGGCCTGATGCCGATGGCAGTCGAGCGGCTGTCCCCCGGCGATCTGCTCATGCTGCGCGCCAGCGAGGTCTGGCCGCAGGAGATCGGTGCCCTTGCGAGCCTCGAGGGCGGGCCGCTGTTCGACGCGGCCGATCAGTTCAGGATCGAGCAGCTTCGCGAGCGGATCGCGAGCCGGCTCCACCTCGTCACGCGGTTCCGGCAGGTTGTCCGTGACCCGTCTCCGCCCTTCGGCGGCCCCGTGTGGGTGGATGTCGGACGATTCGACATCGCCGAGCACGTGCGCGTCATGCGGCTCGAGGGACCGTGCGACGACGCAGGGCTCCTCGACGCTGCCGAAACCCTGAGGCGGGCCCGGCTCGACCCATCACGGCCGGGCTGGGAGATGTGGTTCCTGATCGGCACGGCGCACGATCGGGTGGGGCTCTTCGTCAAGATTCACCACGCCGTTGCGGACGGCCTGGCGGCGATGACGATCATCGGCGCTCTCCTCGACCCGGGCGCGGATGCACCGATGCAACCGGCGCGGGTCTGGAGACCGCACGCGCCGCCGACCCGGCCCGCGCTCCTCGCCGACAGCCTCCAGCGGTACTTCCGCGCCTGGGCCGATACGATCGGCGCGCTCGTTCGACCGCGGGTGACCTGGTCCCGCCTGCATGCCGCGATTCCCGCACTCCACGAGCTCCTCGTCGATGATCCGCCGCCGGAGACCAGCCTCGGGCGTCTCGTCGGCGCGGACCGCACGCTTGCGGTCGTGCGCGCACACCTCGCGGACCTGAGGTCCATCGCCCGCGCCCACGACGCGACCGTGAACGACGTCCTGCTTGCCGCGACGGCGGGCGGGCTGCGAGCGCTGCTCGTGGGCCGCGGAGAGCCGGTTGATGGCGTCACCGTGCCGATCTACGTCCCGGTCTCGCTGCGCCGCCGATGGCACGGGGCGGTGCAGGGAAACCGCGTCGCGCAGATGGCGGTCCCGCTCCCGCTGGGCACGGCTGACCCCGCCGTACGGCTCGCGGCCATCGCCGCCGTGACGGCCGAGCGCAAGACGCTGGACCGGTCGGCCGTCGGCAAGCTGTTCCGCAGCGGGCTCATGACCCGCCTGATGCTGAAGGCCGTCAACCGGCAGCGCGTCCACGCGTGCAGCGCGAACATCCCCGGCCCGCGACGGCCGCTCTATCTGGCCGGCGCCCGGGTCCTCGAGGTGATGCCTGTCCTTCCACTGATCGGCAGGGTGGCCCTGGGAGTCGGCGCGATCTCGTACGCCGGAGACTTCACCATCGGCGTTACGGCGGACCGCGACGCCTTCCCCGACCTCGAGGTCCTCGTATCGGGGATCCACGACGAGCTCGCTGAGCTCCGCGGCAGTCGCAGCGGTGGATATGGCCGAAGTCAACCAACTACTGCCAACGCGAGACCCCGCACTCAATCCGACGCTGTTGGTTCGCCGCTGCCCTATGAGCCGAAGACGCTCTCGACCAGCCGCTTGAACTCCGGCAGGTTGCGTGAGGCCGGGATGCCCGCCTCGAAGACGGCGAGCAGCGATCGGTAGTGCCACGCCTGCTCGTCTCGGCCGGCATTGAAGCGGTTCCACAGCTCCTCGCGGCTGAGCTCGAGGTCGGTCGCCACAGATCTGAGGTTGTGGAGCTTGTCGGCCAGGGAGATGCGCAGGACCGCTTCCGGCTCCGTGGCAAGCCGCGCGAGATAGGCCATCTTGCGGGGGCGCCACGCAGGCTTCGGATCCTCGAGCGTATCGGTCAGGCCGTAGACGAGCGCAGCGACGTGGGCGCCGAAGCGCCGCCCGATCTCGTCGAGCGTGGCCTGCCCGCCCTGGTCCTCGGGACCGTCGTGGAGCAGGGCGGCGATGGCATCGTCCTCGGTCCCGCCGTCCTCGAGCACCAGCGAGCAGACGGCCAGCAGGTGGGTGAGATACGAGATCGTGGTCGATTTCCGCGCCTGGCGCGCGTGCAGCTCAGTCGCGTACGCAACCGCGTCCACGAATCGATCGCCGAGCACGGGGTCCGGAATGCGGTCGCCTGCCATCGGGTTTACCCGAAGCGTTCGAGCAGCACTCCGTGGCGCAGTCCCCGATCGCTCACGGTCAGGGCGTCGAAACCGAGCCGATCCATGACGGTCCGCACGATGCACGCGCCGGCCAGGATGACTTCGGCGCGGCCTGGCTGGAGCCCATGGATGGATCGGCGGCCGTCCGCATCGGTCGAGCGGTACAGCTCGATCTGGCGGTCGATCTCTGCGGTGTCCAGGCGCGCGCCGTGGACGCGATCGGGGTCGTACTGGGTCATGCCGAGCGCCACCGCGGTCATGTTCGTGAGCGCCCCGCCCATGCCGATGAGCGCGTCCGGAGTGGCCCGACCGTCGAGCCGGGCGAGGTCCGCGGCGATCGCCGACCGGGCCGCTGAAACGACGTCCGCCGAGACGGCCCCGGCCAGACCGAAGGTCTCGGTGTAGCGGACCGCCCCGACCTCGAGGCTGAACCGCTCGTCGACCTCGTGGCCGTGGCCGAACGTGAACTGGCTGCTTCCGCCGCCGGTGTCGAACACGACGACCGAGCCGGATGGCACGAGCTCGGCTGTGGCGCCGACGTAAGCCAGGCGGCTCTCCTCTTCGCCCGAGATGACCTCGAGATGGATCGTGCCCGCTCGCTCGAGCGCGGCCAACGACCTCCGCCGAGTTGTCGGCGATGCGCAGCCCCGCGGTCCCGACCGCGGCGATGGCCAGAGCACCCTTCGCCTTGACCTCGGCCGCCATGCCCGCAATGGCGGCGACCGACCGCTCGATCGCATCGGAGCCGATGCTGCCGCTGTGCTCCAGGCCCTCCCCAAGCCTGGTGACCTCGGCCCGGTCGAGCACCCGGTGCAGGTGTCCGTCGGTGGATCGTTCGGCGAGGTGGAGCTTGATCGAGTTCGTGCCGCAGTCGATGACGGCGAAGCGCTCGGGCGCATCGGCCACGACGTCCGGAAGCGCGGCGACGTAGCTGCGGTTGACATACGCGCCCAGACCGATGTCGCGCACGGCGGTGATGACCTTGACCGGATCGGGGTCCTCGATCGCGATCGTCCGAGTCTGGTGGCCGTCCGCGTCGACGTCGCTGCGCTCCGCCGTGCAGCCGCCGATCGTGTAGCGCACCCGGCGCTTCTTCACCGCGACGGCCTTCACGCCGGACTCCGGCGCGCCGAGGATGGCCAGCAGATCGTCGAGCGTGGCGGCCCCGTCCGGTGCGTCGGGCGCGGGCTGCCGCAGCGCGGAGGCGGCCGCGGCGACGTGATCGGCGGAGAGGGGGAACTCCGCCTTCAGGACGGGGAACCACTGCTCGAGGCCATTGGGATCGACCTCGCGCAGGGTCTTGATGTCGAGCAGGCCGGCTCGCAGCTTCACGATCTCGGCGCCGGGCGCGATGATGTACGTCTCTTCGCTCTCCTGGACACCGGTTGACTCGAGGGCGTCGATCCGCTCGTCCGCCACGCCGAACGACGAACCAAAGGTGCGCCATTCCCAGCGCGGGGTGATCTTCTCCATGGGCGCATCGTCCCACGAAACCGGCGAACCGCAATACCGACACCGCAATACGAGGCATCAGTGATCCCGGCTCCCCGACCGATCGTCCAAGGGAGGGCTACCAGCCCCGACGGCGTCGAGATCGCCTGGAACCGATACGGCAGCGGCGACCGCGCGCTCCTCTTCGTACCGACATGGAACGTCGTCGACTGCAGGGTCGTTGGCCACCAGGTCGCTGCAGTGGCGCCGCACGCGACCGTGGTGACATACGACCCCCGCGGCGCGGGCGCCAGCGAGCGGCCCGCGCGTGGCTACACCTTCACTGCCCACGCGGCCGATGCCGTCGCTGTCATGGATGCCAACGGCCTCCAGGATGCGGCGATCGTCACCGCGTCGCGTGGCCTCAATGCGGCGGTCCTCGTCGCGACCGGGCATCCCCAGCGGGTGAAGCGGATCGCCGTAGTCGGGCCTTACATGCAGCTCACGCCCGAGGACCCGCCCGACCCGGCAAGCCTCGAGGACCTGCGGACAGACTGGCGCGGCTTCATCGATCCGTTCATGCACGCGGTTTTCAGCGAGCCGGAATCGGACGAGGTCATCGCCGAGATGATCGCGATCGGCATGGATGCGTCAGCGGACGTGGTGGCGACCCAGGAGCTCGAGCTCGACTGGGCGGAACCGGCCCGGCTCATGGGCGATGTCGCCTGCCCGGTCCTCGTCATCCACGGCGAGGACGACGGTCCCGTGCCGCTGTCGCACGCGGAGGAGATTGTCGCCGCCATGCCGGCAGCGCGCCTGGAGGTCATCCCGCGCGGCGGTCATCGGCCCGACATCCGCAGCCCCGAGCTCGTCAACCCGGTGCTGCTCGAATTCCTCCTCTGATCA